>NZ_CP168527.1:3700000-4421279 GCF_059492195.1 Paenibacillus sp. Paensp111 | reverse complement strand
TTCTCAATCGTCACCGTTCAACATCTCATTTAATGTCTCACCAGCAACTCTTATAATATAACATAGCCACCAAGCAAAAAGCAAGCTTTTTTTTCAGAAAGATTAAGTTTCAATCTCTCGAAAATCATTTTGCCCTTAAAAGGGGCGAGTTATAATATAACTCATTCTAGCTAACTAAGTCAAGGATTAAACAATATTCTCAATATATAGCTGTCTTTCCTGAATTAAATTGATTATTTCTCCATTTACAGAGACAAGAGGCCGAGTTGGGTGATTACGATCTGAGAACACGATCTCTCCTATTCGATCATCACTTAGACGTACACGGGTTCCATTATGGAACTGGGTTACTTTATTGATAAAGGTCTGAACAATCGCCGGATCCAGCTTGCCGAACGATTCCGACTGAAGCTGTTCCAGAACCATATAAGGTGACTGAGCCTTACGATAACGCTTCTTGAGTGTCATGGCGTGGAAAATATCCGCCACTGCGACGATACGAGAGTAGATATGCATTTTATCACCGGTTAAGCGAAGCGGATATCCTGACCCATCTACTTTCTCGTGATGCTGGAGAGCAGCTAACCTTACTCCCTCATTAAGTGCAGCGGAATTTCTGAGCATTTGATAGCCATAAGTTGTATGCATACGCATTTCCTCAATCTCTTCAGACGATAAAGGGAGCGGACTATATAGAACCTTAGGATCGATCTTCGCATTGCCTATGTCATGAAGAAGTCCGGCAAATGCTACCTGCATCCAGTCCTTCTGAGGCAGCCCGTACCACTGAGCAATCAAATAAGAAGTGAGCGCAGATAATATGCCGTTATGGTACATATAATCATACTCATTCATGCCACGGGGTGAAAAAGTCAAAATATTATAATGTCTAAGCTGTGCAATTAGTGCCTCTAACTGATTCCGCAGATCCAGCACGGGCAGCTCGGATGCCAGAATCGATTGAAAAGAACTCTTGATCAAGTTAAGCATTCTGTCATACTCCGTATGCAGTTGATCCTGTGGGGACCTTTCCAATGCTTCTACCGCTGTATTGTGGGCCTGAGCCTGTCCATTCTTCACAGCGTCTTTGCCTGCTGCCAACTTGGATTCACTGCCCTCTATTTCAACCTGTTGAATGAGAAAAGCCTGAAGAATATCCAAGTCCCGGGGGAGAAGGATTTTTCCTTTATTAAAAAGAACCCCGCCCAGCGGAGTATGTACAGCCGATGCAATTTTCACACCAGGTTTCAGATCTACTACAGGGATACTAGCCATGTTGGTATCATACCTCGCAAATTTAGACTTATTTGAATAAATGAATAGACGTATTCATAATACTTTTCCGTTATAACCATTATATTACGCTACCTGCTTCGCCTACAATCAAAAAAAGAGGCCCCCTTGAAGGGAGCCCTTATTAAAAGTTAAAAAGCTTTATTCCTCAGCGTCATCCGTCTCCGGTATAACGATCTCTTCACTCTCTGTAAGGTCCAGTAAATCTTCTGGTCCCGGTAAAGATACTTCCTCGTCCAGAAGCTCTTCCGCTTCCTCTGTCTTATCCGTACGGCATACCGTAGCTACAGAGTCCTCTTCCCGGATGTTGATCAGTCTCACGCCCTGCGTGTTACGTCCCATAGTTGAAATTCCAGCCATGCTTGTACGAATCAGTGTACCGCTGCTTGTAATGATCATCAGGTCTTCCTCATCCTTAACTACCTTCAGACCCACTACAGAGCCATTCTTCTCGGTGACATTGATCGTCTTAATCCCTTTACCGCCACGGCTTTGTATCCGGTATTCTCCGACTGGAGTACGCTTACCGTAGCCTTTGGTAGTAACAATAAGGACATCCTGCTCTGGATCTACTATATCCATACCAATTAGCTGATCATTCTCATCCAGAGTAATCCCTTTAACCCCGGTTGCACTTCTTCCCATTGAACGAACATCGCCCTCAGAGAAGCGGATAGACATACCTTGAGCCGTACCCATAATTAACTCCTGTCCGGAATGGGTCAGCTTCACTTCAATGAGATCATCATCATCACGAAGGTTGATGGCAATAAGTCCACCCTTACGGATATTCACATAATCATCCAGAGGCGTTTTCTTAACAATCCCTTGTCTAGTAGCAAAGAACAAGTGTTTGTCCTCTTCAAATTTCTCTACTGGGATAACCGCATTCACCGTCTCACCCTGTTCGATTTGGATCAGGTTGATGATAGGTGTCCCGCGGGCTGTCCGCCCCAGCTCTGGAATCTCATAGGCCTTAATCCGATAAGCCTTACCCTTGTCTGTAAAGAACATCAGGTAATGGTGAGAATTCGTGACAAATAAGTGTTCAACGAAATCGCTGTCCTTGGTATCCATTCCAATGACTCCGCGGCCGCCCCGCTTCTGACTGCGATAAGTCGATACTGGCAGACGCTTGATGTAACCTGTATGAGTAATCGTGATAACCACGTCTTCGCGTGGAATTAGATCCTCATCCAGGATACTCTCTTCTCCAATGGTAATTACCGTGCGGCGCTCATCTGCATACTTGTCTTTAATCTCCTGGAGCTCTCCATCGATAATCTCCAGAACAAGGGACTCATTTGCAAGAATTTCACGGTATTCCGCAATCTTTTGGAGAAGCTCATTGTATTCATTTTCGATCTTCTCACGCTCTAGACCTGTCAGGCGCTGTAGACGCATATCTAGAATGGCCTGCGCCTGCTCAAAGCTTAGTCCAAAGCGCTCAATTAAGCCTTCACGGGCAATTTCCCCAGTCTGGGAGCTGCGGATCAGCTTGATGACTTCATCCAGGTGATCCAGAGCGATCCGTAAGCCCTCGAGAATATGCGCACGGGCTTCCGCCTTCTTCAAGTCGAATTCGGTCCGCCGGCGAATAACTTCGATCTGGTGCTGCAAATAGTAGTGCAGTACTTCACGCAGCGTCAGAATCTTCGGCTCTTTATTGACAATGGCCAGCATGTTAATTCCGAAAGTGGACTGCATTGACGTATGCTTATACAGGTTATTGAGCACTACATTCGGATTGACATCTCTGCGCAGCTCAATCACAATACGCATTCCGTTACGGTCAGACTCATCTCTTAGGTCGGTTATACCCTCAATCCGCTTCTCACGAACGAGTTCAGCAATCTTCTCAACCAGACGCGCCTTGTTCACCTGATAAGGAATTTCATGCACGATAATTCTTGCCTTGTTGTTATTCTCTTCAATCGTTGCATTGGCCCGCATGGTTACGGAGCCACGGCCCGTTGTATAGGCTTGACGTATTCCTGAACGTCCCAGAATAAATCCGGCTGTCGGGAAGTCCGGTCCACTAATATAATCCATCAATTCAAGCGATGTAATCTCTGGATTCTTAATCAAAGCCTGTACGCCATCAATAACCTCACCAAGGTTATGCGGTGGTATATTCGTAGCCATACCGACTGCAATCCCTGTAACCCCGTTAACCAATAGGTTAGGGAACCGGGCAGGAAGTACAACAGGTTCACTCTCTTCCCCATCATAGTTGGGCATAAAGTCAATAGTTTCTTTGTTGATATCGCGCAGCATCTCCATAGCGATCTTGGAGAGACGTGCTTCGGTATAACGCATAGCTGCTGCCATATCACCGTCAATCGAGCCAAAGTTACCATGACCATCGACAAGCATATTGCGCATTGCAAAATCTTGGGCCATCCGTACCATGGATTCATAAACCGCACTATCACCATGAGGGTGGTACTTACCTATAACTTCGCCCACAATTCTGGCTGACTTCTTGTATGGCTTGTCCGGCGACATGCCAAGATCACTCATTGCGTATAGAATGCGGCGGTGAACCGGCTTAAGCCCATCCCGTACATCCGGCAGGGCACGGCTAACAATGATGCTCATTGCGTAATCCATAAAGGATTCTCGCATCTCCACGCCAATATCCCGATCTATAATTTGCGAGCTATTCTCTTCCGCCATGCTGGACCTCCTTAAATATCTTACCCATGCCTGATTATTCGCTGTATGGTATGGAGTGAGGACAAGGTCTGACTAATCACTCCAATTAACAAAAAAATTACGATCCCTGATAACGAAATATTCATTCTTCGATACCGGGATATTCATTCTTCCCTATGTATAGAAAAAGCCCCAAAGAGCTTGAAACGCAGGAAAACTCCAACATTTATTATATTACTTTCACAAATCAAGCACAATTAAACGTTGATAGCCAGAAGGCTTTCTTCTCCCCCCGCGTTTGATGAAAAATAGGGATGTGTCCACTCCCATTGTTCACCTTTCACATACACTAGGATATAGGCATTTCCTTATTTCCTTAAAAAACCTGAAAAATCCCCATATCCTATAATTATACCATTGTTTTTCTCTTCTGTCCTATGTTTTTCATCTCCAGCGGATGACCATTCTCCTAGAAATGAAAGGAAGGAAGCTGACCTTGAGTATTCAACGAATAGCTAGCAAATGGAACAAAACGCAAATCATCCTGCAGCAGCCGAACCTGCAGCCTTATATTCCTGAAACTCGAAAGTTCTCGTTAGAGGACCTAAGAGCTATGATCCATCAATACGGTCTCGTATATATTAAGCCCGATAGAGGGACTTATGGAAATGGAGTCATGAGCGCAGAGTACTACGTGGAGAGTCCGGAAGAGAACGGGACAGTCGGAAATGAGGCAAACCCGGTGATTGAAAATAAGGATCCCCAGTATAAGCTCCGCTTTGGAATCCAAACCCAGACTTATAAAACCCTAGAAGAGCTATATATTGCACTCATCGACAAAATTAGAAAACGTAATTATCTGATCCAGCAGGGGATCCATCTTCTGACCTACCAAAGGCGAAAGTTCGATATCCGGGTGCTGGTTCAAAAAAATTTGAAGAGAGAGTGGGAGACGACAGGTTATATTGCCCGCTTGGGCGCCCCTCAGAAGATTATAACGAACCATCATGGCGGAGGTACCTCTTACCCGGTGGAACAGCTCCTAAGCCCCCATATGGACGTTAGACAGCTTGAATTGATCCTCTCCGAGCTTCGTCAACTAGGTACACAGGTAGGATACCAGCTGCAGGTCGCCTACCCCAGGCTTAAAGAGCTCGGTCTTGATATAGCTATCGATGCCGAACTTAAAGCGTGGATTCTAGAGGTGAATACGATGCCCGCCCTGTTCCCTTTTAAAGAGCTTAAGGATAAAAGGATTTATAAGCGAATTAGAAGGTATGCGGTCCATTACGGCAGACTTAAGAAAAGCAAGGTTACAACTTAAGCCCCTCTCGGCACAAAAAAAGCCGCAGCCTAGGCTGCAGCCTTTATGAATTAAAAATCTAGATTGGTCACATACTTGGCATGTTCTTGAATGAAGTCACGGCGCGGTTCAACATTATCGCCCATCAGCGTATCAAAAATGGCGTCAGCCTGAATCGCATCAGCAATCGATACCTGCTGCATAGTCCGGCTCTCTGGATCCATCGTTGTCTCCCAGAGCTGAGTAGCATTCATCTCACCCAAACCTTTATAACGCTGGATGTTGAATTTGGCATTCTCACCGAACTCGGCAATAATCTGGTCACGTTCCTTCTCGGAACCAGCATAGCGCACCACTTTGTTACGTTCAATTTTGAACAGCGGCGGCTGGGCAATGTACACATAACCGGCATCGATAATTTTGCGCATATAACGATAAAAGAAAGTGAGCATCAAAGTCCGAATATGAGCTCCGTCCACATCCGCATCCGTCATAATAATAACTTTGTGATAACGGGCCTTGGCAATATCAAAGTCATCGCCGATACCTGTTCCTAAAGCTGTTATAATCGCCCGAATCTCGGCATTGCCTAGGATCCGGTCCAGACGTGCTTTCTCTACATTCAGAATCTTACCGCGCAGCGGAAGAATAGCCTGGAAGTGACGGTCACGTCCCTGCTTGGCTGAACCGCCGGCAGAGTCTCCCTCAACAATGTAGAGCTCACTGATGGCGGCATCCTTCGATGAACAGTCAGCAAGCTTACCCGGAAGTGAACTGACCTCAAGTGCACTCTTGCGCCGTGTTAGTTCACGGGCTTTACGTGCAGCTTCACGCGCGCGGGAGGCTTGAAGAGCTTTCTCCAAAATGCGCTTGGCTACGGATGGATTCTCCTCCATAAACTCCTGCAGCTTCTCGGCAAATAAGGACTCCACAATCCCGCGGACTTCACTGTTACCCAGCTTGGTCTTAGTCTGACCTTCAAACTGCGGCTCAGGGATCTTAACAGAGATGATGGCTGTAAGGCCTTCCCGTACATCATCGCCGGTGAGATTGGAATCGCTGTCCTTGATCAGGTTATATTTACGGGCATAATCGTTAATAATCCGGGTGAGCGCACTCTTAAAGCCGGATTCATGAGTTCCGCCCTCATGGGTATTGATATTATTAGCAAAAGAATAGATATTCTCCGTATAGCTGTCATTGTACTGCAGCGCTACTTCAACCTGAATCATATCTCTTGCACCCTCGACATAGATAGGTGTTTCGTGAAGAGCTTCACGATTCTGATTCAGAAACTGGACATACTCTCCGATACCACCCTCGTATTTGAACGCATTGGACTGCCCGGTACGTTCATCATGCAGAGAGATGGAGATTCCTTTGTTCAGGAATGCTAGTTCGCGAATACGGGTTAGGAGAATATCATACTCGAACACGGTAGTCTCGGTAAAAATCTCCGGATCTGGCGTGAACGTAGTCTTCGTTCCTGTCTCCTCAGATTCCCCGATGATACGGATATCATATTGGGGAGCTCCCCGGTGATATTCCTGCTGATAAATGTGCCCATCACGCTTAACCTCAACCACAACTTTCTCGGATAGAGCGTTCACTACGGATACACCTACACCGTGCAGACCGCCGGATACTTTGTACCCTCCACCGCCGAACTTGCCCCCGGCATGCAGAACAGTCATAACAACTTCTAGGGTTGAACGTTTCAGCTTGGGATGCTCGCCGACAGGAATACCGCGGCCGTTATCTATGACTGTCACACTATTATTCTGATGTACGATGACGTCGATCTGGTCAGCATAGCCTCCCAGTGCTTCATCGATACTATTGTCTACGATCTCCCATACCAAATGATGAAGACCTCTGGAGCTGGTCGAACCTATATACATACCTGGACGTTTCCGTACGGCCTCAAGGCCCTCAAGCACCTGTATCTGACTTTCATCATAGGATTGTTCATTCATCGACATGCCTTCACCTGCTTCTTTTATTGAGATTCAGTTCTTACTCACGCATTTGCAAAAAATTGATGCGCACGCTTCTTCAGCGTTGCCGAGGAAATGGGGGAATAGTACACCGTTTGCTTGGTCACCACAATGGACTTCGGTTCTTCCTCACTGATGTGAACCACCTGCTTGTGCTTCTGGGCATGGGTCACGAACTGCTTGGATATCTTCGAAGACTTCTCGATAGAAATATCAAAAATAGCGACAAGCTCGGCAGACGAAACAATCTTCTCTCCGCCTAAATGAATGTACATACCGTGCCTCCATCCTAGCTGTTTACTTGTCCCTCTTGGACATGATAAATACTGGCGTCCTTCAGCCTGCCGGCATTAATAGTCTCTATACCGGTTGCGGTAATGAACGTCTGTACTTTGCTTTGAAAAGTCTCGATCAATTGAGTCTGTCGATAAGGATCGAGCTCAGAGAGAACATCGTCGAGCAGAAGAACCGGATACTCACCGATCTCCTCATGGATCAGCTCAATCTCTGCTAGCTTGAGAGAAAGCGCCGTTGTTCTCTGCTGGCCTTGGGATCCATACACTTGTGCTTCTTTGCCGTTGATATAGAAGGCTAGATCATCCCGGTGCGGTCCCGCCAGAGTCATGCCCCTCCGTATCTCCTGATCCTTCATTTGTGATAACTTTATCATAAACTGCTGTAATAAGACAGCTTCATCTTCTTCCACAGCCTCCCCAAATGAAGGCAGATAGATCAATTCCAGCCTCTCGGCCCCATTCGTAATTCCTTGATGAATATCTGAGGCCCACTTTTGCAGTTTTCTTATGAATTGTTTCCGTTTCTTTATAATTTTAACACCATGCTCCGCCAGCTGCTCGTTCCATATCTCAAGCATGGTCATGTCTGTGCCCCCGCCCCAGGACTGCTTCAGCATATTGTTACGCTGAATCAGCACCTTCTGATACTGCTGCAGATGGTACAGGTAGCTGGGTGTGACCTGGCCGATCTCCATGTCGAGGAACCGCCGCCTGATTCCTGGTGTTCCTTTTACAATTTCAAGATCCTCAGGTGCGAACATCACCACATTCAGCGCCCCGATAAAATCACTCAGCTTGCGCTGCTCCAGACCGTTAATCTTCGCCTTCTTGCCCTGAGAGGAAAGTCTAAGCTCCAGGTTAACAGCTCCATACTTCTTATCCACCTCAGCAGCAAGCTGGGCGGCATTCTGCTGAAACCCGATCAGCTCTTTATCCTTGGAGGTCCGATGTGACTTGGTTAATGCCAGTACAAATATGGCCTCCAGCAGATTCGTCTTGCCTTGGGCATTGCGGCCAATCATGAGATTGACGCTCCCGAATGAATCCAGAGTCAGCTCATTGTAGTTGCGGAAATGCTGTAAGCTTAAATTTTTGACGAACATTGAACGGTTACCCCCTCATCTTACGCTGCCTATGCTGAAGGCAGTAACTCCGATTATCAGGGATTGTTACTTAGCAGCAACCTGAAAAGTCCCGCAGCCTTCCACCTCGACAAGGTCCCCCGGATACAGCTTACGCCCCCGGCGTTCTTCCAATTCCTGATTCACCTTCACCGCACCGTCCTGCAGCAGGGCCTTAGCCATTCCGCCTGTCGGCACACAGTCAGCCAGCTTCAAGAATTGATCCAGCTTGATAAATTCACTGTGGATAAGTATCTCCTTCATGCCAATTTCCTTTCTCCTGCAGTTATCAACAGGTGCATAACTTTTTTAGTTGGTGGTTCGGTAAGGAAGAATCAAGTATAAGCTGCGGCTCTCATCAACCGGCTTCACAATAATGGGACTCATTGGACCGGTAAAACCGATATGGAGCTGCTCACTTTCTACGACCTTCAGAACATCAAGCATATATTTGGAGTTAAAAGAGATACGCAGCGGATCCCCGTTAAATTCAGCGACCTCCAGCTGTTCTGTTACTTTACCCAGCTCCGATGAGCTGGAGGAAATCTCTATTGTACCATCTTCCAGCGTCTGAAGCCGAACAATATTGGTCTTCTCCTCACGAGAGAGCAGGTATGCCCGGTCAATAGACTCGCTCAGCTTCTTGGTATCAAGTACAAGCTCTGTCTTGTAGTTCGTCGGAATAATCTTAGAAGTATCGGGATAGGTTCCGTCTAATATACGTGAATAGAACAGGACACGGTCGATTTTGAATAAGACCTGGTTATCGGCCACGACAATATCTACGCGGGTGTTCTGGTCTGGAATGATCTTGCTGAGCTCGTTCAGTGTCTTACCCGAAATAACAATATTGCTGAATTTAACGTTCTCAGCATCTTCAAGCGGAGCAGTGCGGCTGGCCAGGCGGTGACGGTCTGTAGCGACGAACTTGAACAGGCTGTCACTCAGATTCCATAGAACCCCTGTAAGAATAGGCGTTGTCTCTTGCGTGGAGATGGAGAACACGGTCTGCTTGATCATGTTACGAAGAAGATCGCCAGGGATGGAAATGACCTGATCCTCTTCAATGCTTGGCAGAACCGGGAATTCCTCCGGATCCAAGCCTACCAGCTGGATATCTGTAGAGCCCGAGCGGATAAAGGTCTGGAAGCCGTCTTTAACCTCCATCTCGATCTCTTTCGATGGCAGCTTCTTAATAATTTCCACAAAGAACTTGGCAGGGAGCACGACGCTACCCGGACGCTCCACCTGCACGATCGTCTTCTTGTCGTCTTCAGCCGGAATGAAGGCCTGGATGGAAATATCCGTATCACTTGCGGTCAGAATGACCCCTTGAAAATTCACTTCCAGCTTAATACCGGTAAGGATAGGGATCGTTGTCCGGCTGGATATAGCTTTGGATACATGCTGGATGGATTCATTAAGATCATTTTTTAAGATGCGAATTTTCATGTTTTCAACTCCTAAAAGTTTTATGAAGCATAAGTTTGAAATCTATGGCATAAGCTTTCTTAAGCTGATTTTTGGGTTTGCCGTTTTTTAAAGGTTTGGGGATATTTTATCCGCACTTGTTATGAAGAAGTATATCTTTTAATTAATTATAGAAGTAGTAGGGGGCCTGAATATGTGGATAACCAGGCTAAAGACATAAAACGAAGCCTATTCACATGTGTATAAATTGTGCATAGGCTTTTGTGGTTTTGTGCTGAATTTTTGGGCTGTTTTTGACCAGCTGACTTACATATGTCTAGGAGGAATTTTTGATCTTCTCCGTTAGGGTATTAATGACTTTGTACAGCTCCTGATCGACCTTCAAATGCTGGGTGATCTTCTCATGAGCATGAATGACGGTCGTATGGTCCCGGCCTCCGAAGGCATCACCAATCTTGGGAAGAGAATAATCCGTTAACTCCCGGGACAAATACATCGCAATCTGCCTTGGAAAGGCAATAGCTTTGGTCCGTTTGCGGGCTTTGAAGTCTTCCATCCTCAAATTGTAATAATCGCCGACCTTTTGCTGGATATCCTGAATGGTGATCATCTTAGGTCTGCTTGAAGGAATGATGTCCTTGAGCGCTTCAGCAGCCAAATGCGTCGTCACATCCTGATTAATCAGCGAAGAATAAGCAACTACACGGATTAAGGCTCCCTCAAGCTCACGAATGTTCGTATCAATCTGGTTCGCGATATACATCATGGCCTCGTTGGGGATGTCCAGATTCTCCGCCTTCGCCTTCTTACGAAGGATTGCAATCCGGGTCTCCAGATCCGGCGGCTGAATATCGGTAATGAGTCCCCATTCGAACCGGGATCTGAGCCGCTCCTCGAGTGTCGGAATTTCTTTTGGCGGGCGGTCACTAGAGATAATAATCTGCTTGCGCTCTTCATGCAGCGCGTTGAACGTATGGAAGAACTCCTCCTGCGTAGACTCCTTGCCGGCCAGAAACTGAATGTCGTCGATCAGCAGAATATCGATATTCCGGTATTTGTTACGGAAGCTCTCCGCACGGTTATCGCGGATGGAGTTAATGAACTCATTCGTAAATTTCTCGGAAGAGATATACACGACTTTGCTGCTTGGGCTGTGCTCCAGAATATAATGCCCAATCGCATGCATAAGGTGCGTCTTGCCAAGTCCTACTCCTCCATACAAAAAAAGAGGGTTATACGCACGGGCCGGGGCCTCAGCCACAGCAAGCGACGCTGCATGCGCAAACCGGTTGCCTGAACCAATAACGAACGTATCGAACGTATATTTCGGATTAAGCATATGGGAGATCGTATCTTCACTTGGAACGGGAGGTGGCGTCTGAGTCTGGGGAAGGCTGGGCTCACTTGGTCTTGATTCCTCAATGACAAAGGAGACATCAACCTGCTTGCCCATGATTTCCATGACGGTTGTTGCTACCAGCTTGGTGTAGCGGCTCTCAAGCCACTCTACTGCAAAAGTAGTCGGTGCGGAAATGACAATAGTCTGATCTGTAAAGGAGACCGCCTTGGTTGCTTTAAACCAGGTGTCATAACTCGGCTTGCTTAGCTTGGTTTGAATGATGGATAAAATTTGCTGCCATATTTCAGAAGTATGGCTGTCCACAGACTGTCACTCCTTTAAAATCTTCCAATTGTGGTTAAAGCCATGCGTGGAATGTCGAAAAAAACTGAAATATGGGGGAATTATCCCCATTAATCAGTGAAACGGGAGGATATACACAAAGTATAATTTCAAATTGTTCACAATTTTATCCACAGGCTGTTGATAAACATATAAGAATATTAGAGATATTCACACAGAAAACAATTCAATCATAGCAAAAGAAGTGTTATATTTCAACGTAAAGCAGGAATTTATCCACAAATTCAATAACTTGTGTATAAATATAATTCACACCACTACATATTGTTTATAAATTGTTTAAATTTCGACAGAGCTTGCAGAAAAACAAAAATATTTATGCACAGGTTGTTCTAAAAAAATAACCGGCTGTCCCCAATCGATCGGGTTCAGCCGGTTTGTTTTTTTACGCTATAATCCTCGTTTTTTGAGATAAAATTTTCTGAAAATCGTTCGATTTTCAGTTATACACAGCCAGGATGATCATCATTTGTCCAAAATTTTTCGTTGGATTTTGGCTATAGCTGCGTACTCCTCCTCCAAATTGCGGGAAATACGGATATAGATCGGCAGCAGCTCTTGATACATCTCCACGTTCTCCTGAATCGGCGTGTGACGATGCGTGGGCCCTACCATGGTGGAGACAATAGACAGGGAGTCTGCCTTGCCCAGCGCATAGAGTCCAAGCACGACGGCGCCCAGGCAGGAGCTCTCAAAGCTCTCTGGTACGATCACTTCTTGATCGAAGATATCGGCCATCATCTGGCGCCAAATTGGCGATCTGGCGAAGCCGCCTGTAGCCTGAATGACGGAAGGCTCCATCTGTTCCTTCATGGCCAGCAGGACGGTATACAGGTTGAAGATGACTCCCTCCAGCACAGAACGAACCATGTGCTCCTTCTTATGGTGAAGGGTCAGCCCGAAGAAGGAGCCACGGGCATCGGGGTTCCACAGCGGAGCTCTTTCCCCGGTCAAATAGGGGTGAAAGAGCAGGCCATCGGAGCCGGGCCGCACTCTTTCGGCAATTTTGGTCAGGACATCATAAGGATTGATTCCAAGTCTCTTGGCCGTCTCCACTTCAGAGGCTGCGAATTCATCACGAACCCAGCGGAAGATCATGCCCCCATTATTAACAGGGCCGCCAATGACCCACTGTTTATCCGTCAGGGCATAACAGAATGTTCTCCCCTTGGGATCGGTCACAGGACGGTCTACAACTGTCCGGATAGCCCCACTTGTGCCGATGGTTGCAGCCAGTACTCCTGGCTCTATCGCATTAACCCCAAGATTGGACAGTACCCCGTCACTGGCTCCGATGACAAAAGGGGTTGATGGCAGCAAACCCATCACCCCTGCATATATTTGATCCAGCTTGTCGAACTTGTAAGTCGTCGGCACGAGCTGCGAAAGGTGGTCTCTCGTAATCCCTGCCGTACTCAACGCTTCTTCATCCCAATCGAGCTGCTGTAAATTCAGCAGCCCGGTTGAGGAAGCAATGGAGTGGTCAACTACATATTCGTGGAACAGCTTAGCCGTTACGTATTCTTTAATAGAAATAAACTTGCTTGTCCGGCCAAAAATTTCAGGATGGTCCTCACGCAGCCAGATCAGCTTGGTGAGAGGGGACATCGGATGAACCGGTGTCCCTGTCCGAAGATAAATCTCGTGACCCCCCATTTCGTGCTTGAGCTTAGTCGCCCAGGCGGCACTGCGGTTATCTGCCCAGGTAATGCAGGCCGTAAGCGGGTTGCCATTCTCGTCGACAGCAATGATACTGTGCATCGCGGAGCTAAAGGCACCGAACATAACTTGTTCGGGTCTTACGCCGCTTTTCGCCATAACCTGCTGCACAGATTGCAGTACGGCATTAAAAATCTGCTCAGGATCTTGTTCAGCTACAGAAGAGCTTGGCGTGTGCAGGGGATATTCATTCGTTGCCGAAGTAACAACCCTTCCGTTCTCTTCAAATAGAACTGCCTTCGTGCTGGTCGTACCCATATCGATACCTATCATATAGTTGATGAAATTCATCTGTATACCTTCTTTCTGTCAAGCTGCACCTTACATGAAGGCGCTGAGGATAAGGATGAGAACAAGTCCCATTACGGATAACAGAGTCTCCATGACAGTCCAAGATTTCAGGGTCTGAGGCACGGTCATATTGAAGAATTCTTTAACCATCCAGAAGCCCGCATCATTCACATGTGACAAAATAATCGATCCAGCGCCAGTCGCGAGCACCACGAGTTCTACGTTGGCACCCGGAGTCAGGGCCAGAACAGGGGCAACAATACCGGCAGCGGTGGTCATCGCTACAGTAGCAGAGCCGGTTGCCACACGGATTAGAGCAGCTACAAGCCACGCGAACAGAATTACGTTAATATGAGCACTGGTTGCCATCTCGGCAATCGCTGTACCTACACCACTGTTAATCAGTACCTGCTTGAATGCGCCGCCCGCACCAATAATTAAGATGATGGTTGCCGTTGGAGCCAAGCACTCGCTGGTGAACTTGCTGATATCTTCTTTGGAGAATTTTCTCGCAAAGCCCAATGAGAAGAAGGAGAAGACTGCAGCGATGAGCAGCGCGATAATCTCGTGACCGATAAATTCACAGAAGCGGGTGAAACCATACGCTGCCTCAGGATCCAAAATGTTGGCTACAGATCCAATCAGCATCAAAATGACAGGAAGAAGAATAGTGAACAGCGTAATTCCAAAGCCGGGAAGACCCCGATCGCTCTTAAGTGAGAACTGTTCGGCTAATTTTGCTGGCGGCTCAACCTTTATACGTTTTCCAATATATTTACCGAATAAAGGACCAGCGAAAATGGCTACTGGCAGACCGACCAGGATAGAGTAGAGAATTGTCTTGCCAAGATCAGCATGGTAAGCATCGATGGCAATCATGGGTGCTGGATGCGGAGGCACCAGACCATGGACCGTAGACAGACCGGCCAGAATCGGAATACCGATTTGAAGCAGAGACATTTTGGTCTTCTTAGCTACCGTAAATACAATTGGAATCAGGAGAATAACGCCGACTTCGAAAAAGACGGGAATACCCACAATAAAACCGACGAACATCATAGCCCAGTGAACTCGTTTCTCACCGAATCGGTTCACCAAAGTTGTAGCAATCTGCTCAGCGCCGCCGGATTCGGCCATCATTTTGCCGAGCATGGTACCCAGCCCTATGACGATCGCGATAGTTCCGAGTGTTCCGCCAAGTCCGCCGGTTAGAGATTTAATGACCTCTTCAGGCTTCATACCGGCAAGCAGTCCAAGCATTAATGCCGAAATCAGCAGTGTGACAAAAGGGTTCC
This sequence comes from Paenibacillus sp. Paensp111, assembly GCF_059492195.1. Lineage (NCBI taxonomy): Bacteria > Bacillati > Bacillota > Bacilli > Caryophanales > Paenibacillaceae > Paenibacillus > Paenibacillus sp. Paensp111. The sequence continues at coordinate 4,406,173 of NZ_CP168527.1, read as the reverse complement.
ATTTATACTTGGAGATCAGGACAATTAGAAAAACAATGGCGATGAGTGTCCATATTAACAATGTAACGTTATGACTTAGTCCAAAGATGCTGTTCATGGAGTAGTGCTCCTTTTCATTATGTTGTAAAAGCGCTTACAATTATTACCCATTAACTTTAATAAGGTTTAGCTAATCCTCGATTAGTTATTCTGTATACTTGTCGACAAGTTAGACAGAAAGAAGCTGACGCTTCCGCCATTTGGACTGAATTAAATACCACCTGGCTGTTATAGACGAGGAAAGCTATGATGAAGGGTGGTGTGGGAGTCCGAGAAGTATTCACGAACTACCTCTTCAATTCGCTCCGGATTCTTCGACTCTAATCCCTCAATAAGGATCCGGTGCTTATTTACTACAAATTGAACCTTGTCTTCTCCCTCAGAGAATACCTCTTCGGTAGTGACCAGCATGACCGTCATCACAATATGGCGAATACTCTTCCATAAGTGAAGAATTCGGGTGTGATCGGCTTCCAGAATCATGGCTTCATGGAACGATAAATCCTGAAATGAGAAATCGGCAACATCCCGATGCTTGGCTGCAAGCTCCATTTTGTCAATAATTTGCTTTAATGAAGGAATTAGGCCTGATAACTTCTTGATCGGCAGCCGCTGCTGTACAAAGCTTTCTATAAGATAGCGTACATCGTACAGTTCTTCCACATCCTTGAGGCTGAGTCCTAATACCACAGCTCCCATACGTTCTAACCGAATAAGTCCTTCGCCCGAGAGCGTTCTTAGCGCTTCACGAACCGGGGATCTGCTCGTACCGAAGTCCGCTGCGATGCGGTTCTCGGATAGGATCTCACCAGCTTTTACCGCACCTTTTATAATCTGCAATCTGAGTTCACAAGCGATCGACTCACCCAGTGAAGCCCCTTGAAGCCACGAAGAAGGGTAATGCATCATCCATAACTCTCCTATTCAAAATTCGAGTATACGTTAATTACGCGTACCCCGATCTTAGCATAGATTGGTTAGGGGCTTCCAGAACGCTTCCTGAAGACCGCTATTCATCAACTCCTTTGTGACATTTGGTACACTTGTATACAACTTATATTAACCCAGACCTGATCATCTGTAAACTTAAAATGTAAGCGATATCACAGGTATTTTTTTCCTAGATCAATTCGAATGTATAAGAGTTTTACTCTCGACTAAAATAATTATGCACATGTGTATAAGCCATTTTGTCCATATGAAGTTCGTTTTATTGTGGATAAGTGATTGGCTGTAGAGTTATCCACCAAAAAACTTGTATTTTTGTTTTGAAAAGGAAGGGTCTTTGGTTGACTTTATGGGGGTTTCGTGGTTAAATGTAAAAAGGCTTTTTCTGCGGTGTTTTTAAAAGTAAGAAGAAGACAGTAATCCTGTGAGGGGGTGCAATATATGAAACCGACTTTCAAACCGAATGTGAGCAAACGTAGTAAGGTTCACGGTTTCCGTAAGAGAATGAGCACAAAAAACGGCCGTAAGGTGTTGGCTGCTCGCCGTCTGAAGGGTAGAAAAGTACTTAGTGCGTAAATGATACGCGTGAAGACCACTGCGGTGGTCTTTTTTTCGTAAGGGGACGTAATTTGAGGCTAGGTTATTTCCGATTCTTGAATCTGCTGCGGGTTAGGGCAGACGGGATGGTTCATAATAGATGAAAGTTAAAGGTACATCTCTTCTACAATTAGGTGTGCATTCCAAGGAGATTTGTCGTGCATAAGAAACTGCGTTTAAGAAACCGGGCTGATTTTGGACGGGTGTATCGTTATGGGAAGTCCTTTGCTAACCGCCAGCTGGTGGTCTATTGGTCTGTAAAAAATAATGTTGAACAGTTCCGGCTCGGCATTTCCGTAAGCAAGAAGATCGGCAATGCGGTGGTCCGCAACCGAATGAGACGCTTGATTAAGGAAATTGTAAGGCTGCACAAGAGCGAAATTCGCGATCACGTGGATATTATTTTTATTGTAAGAAAAGGTGCTGTGACTATGGAGTATAAGGAACTCGAGAAAAGTGTACTTCATGCCCTGCGAAAAGCAGGCCTTGTAAGGACTTCGCGCTCCTGACAGCTTGTTTATTTGTCTGTACAATTATGGTATGATTTAGGCTGATGGATTGGTTAAGAGAGGGGTTATGAAGTGTCGCGATTGAAGTCAACTAAAAGCAAGTGGCTGCTTATTGCACTGGCGGTCGGATTGCTTATTCTGCTTGCCGGCTGTACACCAAGTGCAACGCCAACACACACTACAGAGGACATGGCTAACAGTAGTTCATTCTGGCAAAAAAATGTAGTTTACTATTTCTCACTTGCTCTTGATACGTTCGCCAGATGGTTCGGCGGTGAGTACGGACTGGCGATCTTGGTCATGGTGATTATTGTGCGGACAATTATTTTGCCGCTTACCCTTAAACAGGTGAAGAGTTCGAAGGCGATGCAGGCCATTCAGCCGCAGCTTGCGAAGATCAAGGAGCAGTACAAGGATAATCCGCAGCTCCAGCAGCAGGAGACAATGAAGCTATTCCAGGAGAATAAGGTTAATCCGATGGCGGGCTGTCTGCCGCTCATTATTCAGATGCCTGTCTTCATTGCGCTGTATAACTCTATTATTTACAACTCGGCAATTCGGGAGCATCCGTTCTTGTGGCTTCAACTGGGCCAGCCGGACCATTTGTTCATCCTGCCGGCATTAGCCGCAATTAGTACATTTGTTCAGACTAAGATGATGTCCAATATGAATCCAAGCGGAATGCAGGGACCTATGCAGTTCATGATGTTTATCTACCCTGTGTTGATCTTTATCATGGCTTACAATTTCCCTTCCGCACTTCCTTTATATTGGTTCTTCAGTAACATTTACACGATTGTTCAGAACTACTTCCTCTATAAGAAGCCGGCTGGCGAAGTGGCAGTTGTTGATGCTGCACCAGTTAGCGGTAAATCCAAGAGAGGTGGATCTAATCTGAAAGCCGGTACACCGGCAAGAGGCACCAACAAGGAGGCCAACAAGAAAAAATGAACAAAGTTGTGACGTCGGGAAAAACCATTGAAGATGCTGTTAGACAAGGATTGGCTAAGCTCGGCACCACCGAGAATCAAGTTGCCGTGAAAGTGTTGGAGCAGCCATCAAGAGGATTCCTGGGTCTGTTCGGAGTAAAGGAAGCCAAGGTTGAGATTACTTTACTGGCTGACACGAGAACAGAACCGCCAAAGGTCGAAACAACTCATGCCGAGATTATAGAGCAGGCAGCTTCGAGCAGCGAAGAATTTCAGCATGAAGGCAAAGATCCTTTTCAAGAGGCGGCGTCATTTATCTCGGATGTAGGTGAAAGTATGGGCCTGCAGGTTGAGGTAGAGATTGTGCACCGCAAGGACAGCACGATTCTTAACATTTCCGGTTCTGATCTTGGCCTATTGATAGGAAGAAGGGGCCAGACCCTTGATGCACTTCAATATTTGGCGAATATTGTAGCGAACCGCTACTCGGATAGCTTCATAAGGCTTGTTCTGGATGCTGAGAACTTCAGGGAACGCCGGAAGAAGACACTGGAGGAACTTGCTCTGAGACTTGCCGGCAAAGTGGTTCGTTCCCAGAAGGAAGTCTCCCTGGAGCCTATGTCTCCCCAGGAGCGTAAGGTGATTCATGCGAAACTGCAGGATCATCCTGAAGTGAAGACCTATAGTAAGGGCGAAGAGCCTAACCGTAGGGTAGTTATTACGGTAAGACAAAGTAAATGAATGCAATGGGAGTGACGTTTGCCTCGGCAATCGTCATTTCTTTTTATTTATATAGAAGAGGTGAGAAGATGGTTACAGATACAATTGCTGCGATCTCAACAGCTGTAGGAGAAGGCGGGATTGCCGTAATTCGGGTGAGTGGACCGGAGGCTGTGGCTGAGGTTGGCCGGCTCCTTCGTTCCAAGATACCTTTGGCAGAGGCAGATAGTCATACCGTTCATTACGGGTTCATTATAGATCCAGACTCGGGGGACAAGCTTGAAGAGGTCCTTGTCACGGTGATGAGAGCACCTCGTTCGTTCACCACAGAGGATGTGGTGGAGATCAGTACTCACGGCGGAGTCATTTCGGTGAAAAGGGTGATGGATCTGCTGCTGAAGCAGCCATTAATTCGTCTAGCCGAACCTGGGGAATTCACCAAGCGCGCATTCCTCAATGGACGGATTGACCTGTCACAGGCTGAAGCGGTCATTGATTTGATTCGCTCCAAGTCTGACAGGGCCTTCTCCGTTGCCCTCAAGCAGGTGGAAGGGGATCTGTCCCGGAGGATTCATGAGATCCGCCAGACTCTGCTGGAGACGCTTGCGCATATTGAAGTGAACATTGATTATCCAGAGCATGATGTAGAGTCGCTGACTTCAGAGTTCATCAAAGAGAAATGCACCCAGGCTCTGGCTGGAATCGATCTGCTGCTTAAGCGGGCGAATGAGGGGAAGATTCTTCGCGAAGGGATTACTACCGCAATTATTGGCCGGCCTAATGTAGGTAAGTCATCCTTGATGAATGCTCTGGTGAGAGAGAACAAGGCCATTGTTACGGACATTCCGGGGACTACCCGTGATGTAATTGAGGAATTCGTGACCATTAATAATATTCCGCTCAAGCTGCTGGATACGGCGGGGATCCGGGAGACCATGGATGTGGTGGAGCAAATAGGGGTAGAACGCTCCAAAGCAGCGGTAAATGAAGCGGATCTTATCCTCTTTGTCCTAAATGGAGCGGAGCCGCTGCATGAGGATGAGGTGGCCCTGATGCAGCAAATTCAGCATCGTCAGGTGATTGTACTAATCAATAAGAGTGATCTTCCGCAGCAGGTTGATTTAGAGGTGGTTGGGCGTTATTTTCCAGAGGAGAATCGTGTTAAGCTGTCTGTTAGAACTTCAGAAGGGCTGGAAAGCCTTGAAGAAGCTATTACTCATCTCTTCCTGGGTGGGCAGCTGGAATCAGGCGATCTGACCTATGTTAGCAACGTGAGACACATTGCGCTCCTTAACAAAGCGGCGGCCTCCTTGAGGGATGCTTATGAAGCAGCAGAATCAGGCATTCCCATTGATATTTATCAAATTGATGTCCGTCTGGCCTGGGAGCAGCTTGGAGAGGTTATTGGGGACTCTGCACCGGATTCGCTGCTGGATCAGATATTCTCCCAATTCTGCTTAGGGAAATAAGTAAAGTATTTGCTCAGAGGATCGGTATATAGGCTGGGATCGTGGTATGATGGTGGATGTAGTTATTTTAGTGCTTTTGGTTCAATCCATGTAGTTCAGTAAATAAACGGTTCCGAATGCGGTTATGATGAGATTCATGAGGCAGTGGAACGCTCGATATATAAGGAGGTAAGCAAGAATGGGATACCCGGCGGGTGATTATGATGTTATCGTCGTGGGTGCAGGCCATGCTGGCGTAGAGGCGGCATTGGCAGCGGCTCGAATGGGCTGCAGTACGCTTATGGTTACCATCAACCTGGACATGGTCGCATTTATGCCATGTAACCCATCTATTGGTGGTCCTGCAAAAGGTCACGTAGTTAGGGAGATTGATGCACTAGGTGGGGAAATGGGCCGCAATATTGATAAGACCTTTATCCAAATGCGGATGCTGAATACAGGGAAAGGACCAGCCGTTCATGCGCTGCGTGCTCAGGCGGACAAATTCATGTATCAGCATGCCATGAAAGAAACCATGGAGAAGGAAGAGAACCTTACACTTCGCCAAGGTATGGTCGAAGAGTTAATTATCGAAGATGGAAAGTGTGTGGGTGTTGTCACCAAGACTGGAGCAGAGTACCGCGGGAAAGCAGTGGTGTTAACTACCGGAACATATCTGCGCGGTAAAATCATTATGGGTGAGCTAATGTATGAGAGTGGCCCGAACAATCAGCAGCCTTCCGTAAGATTAGCCGCTCATTTGAAAGAGCTTGGCTTAGAGCTCGTTAGATTCAAGACGGGAACACCTCCGCGTGTTCACAAGGATACCATCGACTTCTCGCAGACGGAGATTCAACCTGGTGATGAGAAGCCGAAGTTCTTTTCCTATGAAACGAAGGGCTCGGATAACGAACAGCTGCCTTGCTGGCTTACGTATACCTCAATTGAAACCCATGAGATTATTAATTCGAATCTTCATCGGGCTCCGATGTTCTCAGGTGTCATTGAGGGAACGGGTCCAAGATACTGTCCTTCCATTGAGGATAAGATTGTACGGTTTAGCGATAAGCCTAAACACCAAATTTTCCTTGAGCCGGAGGGCAAGAATACCTCTGAGTATTACGTTCAAGGTTTGTCTACCAGTATGCCTGAAGATGTCCAGCTTCAGATTCTGCGCTCGATTCCAGGTCTGCAGAATGTTGAGATGATGCGTACGGGTTATGCCATTGAGTATGATGCGATGGTGCCGACCCAGCTGTGGCCTTCACTTGAGACCAAGCTTGTACCCGGCCTCTTCACTGCCGGTCAGTTGAACGGAACATCCGGATATGAAGAAGCTGCAGGGCAAGGGATTATGGCGGGTATTAATGCAGCCCGCAAAGTGCAGGGAAAAGAGCCAGTGGTACTGGATCGATCCCAGGGTTATATTGGTGTTCTTATTGATGATCTGGTTACCAAGGGGACGAATGAGCCTTACCGGCTTCTAACTTCAAGAGCTGAATATCGCCTTCTTCTTCGTCATGACAATGCCGATCTTCGTCTGACCCCTATCGGTTATGAGATTGGCTTGATCAAGCAGGATAGATATGAACAGTTTCTCAATAAAAAGCAGAATGTCGAGCTTGAGATTGAGCGCCTCCAAGCAACCAAGGTGCGCCCAGTGGAGGTTAACCCGATTCTTGAGTCCATTGGATCAACTCCGATCCAAGATGGAAGCAACCTGCTTAATATTCTTCGCCGTCCTGAAGTCAGCTACGCTCACATTGAGCCGTTATCTCCTTCTACGCTTGAGTTGGATGAGGATATGAAGGAGCAAGTAGAGATCCAAATCAAATATGCGGGTTACATTGAGAAGCAGTTGCTTCATGTGGAACGACTTCAGAAGATGGAGAAGAAGAAGATTCCTGACAATATCAAGTATGATGATATCCATGGCATAGCGATGGAGGCACGGCAGAAGCTGGATCGCATTCGTCCAATCTCGATTGGTCAGGCCTCACGGATCTCAGGTGTAACACCGGCTGATATTTCCATCCTTCTGGTATATCTTGAGCACTATAATCGAGTAACTGCTGCAGGAGGATAAGTTATGGATTCAGTTCAATCCAATTTTGTCAGCTTGATTGAGGCCCAGGGACTTCACTTAAGTGAACACCAGCTTGAACAATTTGATATTTACTTCCGGGAACTTGTATCCTGGAACGAGAAAATGAATTTAACTGGAATTACAGAGCGGGATCAAGTCTATGTGAAGCATTTCTATGATTCACTGACGCTTGCTTTTTATAAGGGAATGAACGAGGTTGTCAGCATCATTGACGTCGGATCGGGAGCTGGCTTCCCAGGTATTCCCCTCAAAATCACATTTCCTCATCTTAAGCTAACCATTGTAGATTCACTTAACAAGCGTATTTCGTTCCTTCAACATGTTGTGAATACGATTGGTTTGGAGGATGTACAGCTTATCCATGGTAGAGCAGAGGACGTGTCGAGGCTTCCGGAACACCGCGATGCATACGATTTGGCTACGGCTAGAGCTGTTGCACGCTTGGCTGTGTTGAACGAGTTCTGTCTCCCATTTGTGAAGCCAGGCGGCGTGTTCGCTGCCATGAAGGGTAACAATCCTGGTGATGAGCTGGGGGAAGCTGCTTACAGTATGAAGGAACTAAAGGGCTCTTTAGTTGAGACTTATAATTTCAACCTTCCCGTAGAGAATTCTGAACGTCATATTATTTTAATCAAAAAGACAGCCCCAACGCCTAAAAAGTATCCGCGCAAAGCAGGTACTCCTTTAAAGACACCTCTTATATAGAGGTGTTATTTTTTTGGTATTTTTTGTGTTCCACGTGAAACAATCCATGATGAAATTGAGATTTTTCTCTGATAAGTTTATTAAAACATCCAATCAGACTATAACAAATATTGGGTTTTCGCTATCCTCTTCTATAGTTCTTTCCGTCTGGAATGATTGATAAGAAACTGGTAAGATAGAGAATAGGATTATAGAGGAAAAAGTGATAGAATAGATTATATCCAAAGCATATGAATCTCCTTCTAAAACCGGATTTATATCCCTTATAAGTCGGGAATTCAAGGCCCTTATCGGATGCCATTAACTCATTCCTTCGGGAATGAAGATCATAAGGCAGTAGTGCCTTATGCTACTATGAAATTAGGTGGTAATCTACGGAATGAAAGAACAATTTTCTAAATTGTTTGGGTTGACCGAACGAAACAGCGGGGAAGAGGTAAAGCAACTTCCGGTAGATAACATTGTCGGCGGCCCCTATCAGCCTCGGACAGTTTTTGACGATGAAAGAATTGATGAGTTATGTCAAACGATTAAGACTCATGGTGTTATTCAGCCCATCGTAGTCCGTTACCGGAATGAGAAATATGAGATTATTGCAGGGGAACGTCGTTGGCGTGCAGTGAAGAAGCTTGGATTTGAGACTATTCCAGCGATAGTTCGGGATTTCAATGATTCCCAGGCCGCTTCCATTGCTCTAATTGAGAACCTGCAGCGGGAGAATCTTACCTCTATAGAGGAAGCTATCGCGTACCAGAATCTGATTGATCTTCACCAGCTGACTCAGGAGAGTCTGGCACAGAGATTAGGGAAGAGCCAATCCACGATTGCTAACAAGATTCGCCTCCTGCATCTGCCAGAAATTGTGAAGAACGCTTTGATGGAACGGAAGATTACTGAACGCCATGCTCGGGCTCTATTGTCATTAGATACTGAGGAGCTTCAGCTGAAGGTTCTGGAAGAAATTATTGCTAAAGACTTGAACGTGAAACAAACGGAAGCAAGAATTGCTTTTTATAAAGAAGTAGCTAAAAACAAAAAAACCAAGCGTATCTCTTTTACCAAAGATGTCCGTCTAGCATTAAATACGATTCGGCAATCGATTGATATGGTATCGGGATCCGGACTACAGATCAAGACGGCTGAGACTGATCACGAAGACCACTATGAAATTGTCATTAAGATTCCCAAACGTTAATGGACAAGTTTGCGCTAAGAAGGCGGCAGCAGTAGCCGCTTTTTCTGTCTTTTTGTAGCTGCCTCTTTGAGTTGACCCACACATAATACAGAAGGGAGTAGTTAATTGTTGACTATTTCATCTGTATGGATCTACAAAAAGATTCTTAATAATATTGAGGTGAAACAGGTTGTCTAAAATCATTGCCATTGCCAACCAAAAGGGCGGTGTAGGGAAAACTACAACATCGGTCAATTTGGGAGCCGGGCTGGCTACGCTGGGGAAGAAAGTTCTGCTTGTTGATATTGATCCACAAGGGAATACAACCAGCGGTATTGGTATAAATAAAGCTGATGTTGCTAACTGCATATATGATGTTCTAATTAATGAGGTTCACCCCAAGGAAGCTATCACGCCTACACAAATTGAAGGCTTGGATATGATCCCGGCTACGATTCAATTGGCTGGGGCGGAAATTGAACTTGTGCCTACCATCTCGCGTGAGGTACGGCTGAAGAAGTCCCTGCAGCAGGTGAAGAGTCTGTATGACTATATCATTATCGATTGTCCTCCTTCATTAGGCATCCTGACGATCAACTCGTTAACCGCCGCGGATTCTGTCCTGATCCCTATTCAATGTGAGTACTATGCCCTTGAAGGACTTAGTCAGCTGTTAAACACGGTGCGTCTTGTTCAGAAGCATCTTAATACTTCTCTACAAATTGAAGGTGTTCTGCTTACCATGTTCGATGCCAGAACTAATCTGGGCATCCAGGTCATTGAAGAAGTGAAGAAGTATTTTCAGCAAAAGGTCTACAAAACCGTTATTCCCCGCAATGTTAGACTTAGCGAAGCGCCTTCTCACGGGCAGTCAATTATTACGTACGACCCTCGCTCTAAAGGGGCAGAGGTGTATTTAGAATTGGCAAAGGAAGTGATTTCTTATGAGTAAGCGCCTGGGAAAAGGACTTGACGCGCTGATTCCATCGCTTTCTGTTAGTGATGATGATAAGGTGGTAGAAATTCCGCTTAATCAGCTTCGAGCAAATCCCTATCAGCCTCGTAAGACTTTTGATGAAGAAGCCATCAAGGATCTGGCAGAATCAATTCGTCAGCATGGCGTAATTCAGCCGATTATTGTTAGAAGTGTACTTAAGGGTTATGAGATTATCGCTGGTGAACGGCGATTTAGAGCTTCACAATATTGTGGAAATACTACCGTACCCGCTGTCGTTCGCAACTTCACGGATCAGCAGGTTATGGAAATCGCTCTTATAGAAAACCTTCAACGTGAGAACCTAAACGCGATGGAGATCGCTGTTGCCTATCAGGGGCTCATGGATCAATTTGAATTGACACAGGAAGAATTATCCTTAAAAGTAGGAAAGTCCCGTTCTCATATCGCCAACTTTCTGCGCCTGCTAGCCCTCCCTGAAGAGGTCAAAGATTATGTTTCACGTGGAACATTATCCATGGGACATGCGAGAGCTATTGTGGGACTGAAAGACACAGCTATTATAAAACAGCTGGCTAAACAATGCATAGAGAATGAGTGGAGTGTTAGGGAGCTTGAAGATGCTGTGCAGCAGCTGGATCGCAAAAAGCTCGACACTTCTAAAGTGAAAATTGCTGCCAAGAAGAGAGATCCTTATATTGAGGAAGTTGAGGAAACTCTCCGCGAGAGATTCAAAACCACAGTAAAAATCAAGCCGGCTAAGGATAAAGGCAAGATTGAAATTAACTATTTCAGCCAGCAGGATTTGCAGAGATTACTTGACATGCTACAGTGAGAAATTGACATATTTCCCTTGATTACATAAGGGAGGTATGTCTTTCTTGGTCTTATTAAGCAAAGCTGACCTAGAGGGGAAGGGTGGGAAGTAGTGATTTATTTAGATCATGCAGCGACCTCGTGGCCTAAACCCGCAGGAGTTATTGAGGCAGTGCAAGAAGCGCTATCGGGAACTGCAGCGAATCCGGGCAGAGGGAACCATGCAATGGCTATTCAAGCCGGCAGAGTCCTGATGAAGACAAGAAGCCGTCTGGCCACTCTTCTCGGAGTAGAGAACCCCGTAGATATCGCCTTTACATCCAATACGACCAGTGCGCTTAACCTTGCAATTAAGGGGTTTCTTCAACCAGGGGATCATGTGCTTGCTACAATGGTGGAGCATAATTCGGTAAGGCGTCCACTGGAGTTTCTAAAGCGTACTATGGGGGTTAAGGTTGAGTATATATGTGTAAATGAGAAGGGCGAAATTGACCTTTTAAGTATGAAGAGTGCCTTTAGGGAAAATACTCGATTAGTGGTGTGCAGTCATAGCTCCAATCTGCTTGGAAGTATTGCGCCCATTGAAGAGATCGCTGCACTGACTCATCAGCATGGAGCCGTACTGCTTGTCGATGCAGCACAGACAGCAGGAGCTTATCCCATCCATGTGAAGGACATGGAAATAGATATGCTTGCCTTTCCGGGACATAAATCCTTACTTGGACCTCAGGGGACAGGCGGGCTCTATATAAGTCCTGAGATTAATTTGGTTCCTCATCTGCATGGAGGGACAGGGAGCCAATCCGAAGAGGTGGAACAGCCCTCCGTTCGTCCGGATCGTTATGAAGCAGGCACCCCCAATACGGCAGGTATTGCCGGCTTAGGTGAAGGGGTTAGAGAGGTGCTTGCAGAGGGAGTAGAGAACATTTACCGCAGGGAATGGTTGTTGACACAGGAGCTGATGCGAGGGCTCTCCGAGATCCCAGGTATTAGCTTGCTCGGTCCAGAACTGGGAGCGCCCAGAACGGGAATTGTAACTTTTAACGTTGCGGATCAAGATGCTGCTGAAGTGGCATTTCGTCTTGATCGGGAGTACCAAATTGCAGTGAGAGCCGGCTTCCATTGTACTCCGTTAGGACATGAGACAGCTGGCACTACTTTAACGGGAGCGGTAAGAGCAAGCATAGGTTACTCTTCAACTGCCGAAGACGTGTACGCACTAATAGAGGCCATGCAGCAGTTATATAGAGCATAGATCATTATAGAGGGGTAGAGCCAGGCATGCAGGAATGGAATAAACTTATCAGCGAGCAATTGGGATTCATCATCGTGGGAACCGCCTTATTGTTTATCTTATTTCTCATCTGGAATATCGTACAGGGAAGCAAGCTGAAGAAGATGCGCCGTAAGTACGAGATTATGATGGCAGGGGCTGGGGTAGAGAATCTGGAGACCCTGTTGATTGACCTTAAGGTCCAACTAGATTCTATTGAGGATGAGCAGGGGGATCAGCAGCGGCAACTGCAATCCATCCAGAATCTGCTTCCTAAGCAAAAAGCAAAAATAGGCATTAAGCGATATAATGCCTTTAATGAACGAGGGAATGAACTTAGCTTCTCTGTGGCATTCATAGATAGCCAGCAGGACGGAATCGTTCTAACCGGAATCTACAATCGGGATGGCTCTTATGTATATGCGAAGCCAGTCGTTAAAGGGGAGTCGCCTTATTCGCTCTCTCCTGAGGAAAAGGACGCCATTCTTCTCGCCGAACAAGAGGCCTGAAGCTGCGGTCCCATTCTTTTATAGCTCCATATAGGCTAGTTGCAATAATATCAGACAGACGCATTACAAGACTAAGCCGAGTGTTCTGTAATACAAAATATTCCATAAAGCCGCCGACATTGACGATGCCCGTAAGATGGATATCGCCGACCGGCGGCAGTTCTTTATTTACCCCTGCACCGGGACGAAGAGGACCGTGAACCACCTGAATACAGCCTACACTGGATGATTGGCCCAGGCACGCGTCGATTCCAATTACAAATGGGTTATCATGCACCTGTTGTATGTGAAGAAGAGTATCTTGAAGATTCATGGCATGCACAGGATCATCCAGGGTACCATAGAGATGGAAGTTGCTGCACTGCAGCTTGGCTAGGGCTGTTCCAACAAGAGGGCCCAGACAATCCCCTGTGGACCTGTCAGTACCAATACAGACAATGACAATCTCCTGCCTGGCTGTCAGCTTGGCGAAATGGAGAAGAAGCCGATGAATAATTGCCGAATGTATGCCGGGCTCAGTATGTAGTATTTTCAAATAGGGGATCTCCTGGGCCGCAAGGGTTGGATCTGTATGAGACATAAAATCTTCCTTTCCATTCAATATAGGAGAGCGCTATCGAACTGACACGAGTAACGTAGAATTCATATAAGGATGGGCCTAATAGAACATGAGGACGGGACTTGGTGATAGTAGTTAGTATATGAAGATTAGAAAGATTTTATACTTGGAGGAACGCCTGCTATTCCGCTTAAGAAGGAGAAACGTATAATGATGGATAATTGGCTTGTGATGGCCTTTGATTCTACCCAGCAGGCGCTGCGCGCGGAGATGCTGCTTGAATATTCCGAAGTGGAGATGGATCTGTTCCCCACACCGAAGGAGATCACAGCGGGGTGTGCGCTGTCTATTCAATTTGATCCTGAGAGTTTGCCTGTGGTGAAGAATATTATAAAATCAGAGAGGGTAGAGATTAGAGGGATCTATTCGAAAGAGAAGCAGGGTTATGTTACGATGGATATAGAGTCGGAATGAAATTTCATTAATTAAGTCAAGGTTGGTTGTATGGATAGAGGAGGGAGTGCCATGTTCTTCGCTGCAGATGCATCATACGGAGCAACAAATCAAGCGGTACAAGCAGCGTTAACTTGGAAAAGTAAAATTTGGGATTGGTTCACGAATATAGATATGTGGGAGAGCGTACTATTTTCCTGCATAAGAATTATAGTCATCATGATCATTACCCGTTTATTTATCAAAATTGTATTCAAATTCATTGACCATTCTCTTCAACGCCACGAGGAAAGCCGTATCAATGTGAATCCCCGCCGATTCGTGACCGTAGGTGAGCTGCTCAAGAATGTGATATCGATAGCGAGTAACTTTATAATGATCATGCTTCTGCTCGGAGAGTTTGGAGTTGAGTTGGCTCCGCTGCTTGCGGGAGCAGGGGTATTCGGTCTAGCCATCGGATTCGGTGCACAAAGCCTGGTCAAAGACGTGATCACTGGATTTTTCATTATACTTGAGGATCAATTTGCAGTAGGAGATGTGATCCAGACGGGTACCCTGAAAGGGACTGTAGAGATTATTGGGCTGCGTACAACCAGACTGGTTAGCTGGACGGGCGAGGTACATATTATTCCTAATGGCATGATTACGAATGTAACCAATTATTCGCTTAATAATGCACTTGCAGTAGTTGATATTCCAATAAGCAACCAGAGAAAGCTGGATGATTGCCTCGAAATTCTAAGAAAGTCCATGACGGAATTAAAAGAGAACACAGAAGGCTTGGCGAATGTGCCTAACGTATTAGGAGTTCAGTCCATTACAACGAGTGAATACGTCGTGAGAATCGCAGCGGAATGCTTGCCTGGCAAACGTTCCGAAGTAGAGCGGGAGATCCAGACTTATGCGAAGGAAGCCCTGGATGCAGACAAGAATGGGCTTGCAGCTGAGGCGTAAGGGATATTTGAAAGTAACCTATGCCTAACATGGAGCGAAGGAGTTGTATATATTGGAACGCAAAACATTTCAGCTTGGTGATATCGTTCAAATGAAGAAAAATCACCCGTGCGGCAGCAATGAAATGGAGATTATCCGGATGGGTATGGATATACGAATTAAATGTGTAGGCTGCAAGCATAGTGTGCTCATTCCAAGGGCCAAGTTCGAGAAGAATATGAAGAAGGTACTCCGATCAGTAGAAGGGGAGCCTGGCAGCGAGAAAACACCGGTAGAGTAAGGTCTGTGGAGACAAAACCCAGTCAACTTATATTGCAAACTGGATTTCAATATGATAAAATCATTATTGCTGCGGAAAGGTACCCAAGAGGCCCAAGGGGGCTGACTCGAAATCAGCTAGGCGTCGCAAGGCGTGCGTGGGTTCGAATCCCACTCTTTCCGCCACTTCTGACTTTAACAAGAATATTAATAAGTAATTAGACAAATCTCCGTTAATTTGCGGAGGTTTTTTTGTTGCTGCAGAATTCATTAGCTAGTTAACAAGCCAAATTAAAAAGGCCCCCAAAAGGGGACCTCTTTGTGGTAGACGGCGCACGATTCGGAATTCTTCTCTCACACAAATGCAGGAGACATTCGGCAAATGCAACCTTACGCTGGAAGCTCCAGGAAGAGGGGTCTTCCTTGGGCACCTCACGTTCCTAACCAGAGAACTAAAGCCTACCCCGTAACTCCTTCTTCACAGAAGAAGCACCGGATATTTCTTTAAATTACACTGTACATCGAGTTGTGAATAAGACTCCTAACGGATGTTTCGCTGAACACGTCCAACGGAACCACACCTCTCTTGTACGCCGTCTAAAGATAGAATGTGCAGAATGACTAAAGCTTATACATTGTAACAAATGGTAAAAAAATACATTAGTGAACACGTGCCTTTTCGGCCTTTTTCCATTTGCGATTCTTTTTGCTTGTCTCCGGGAAGATGTCTCCGCGTTCCAGCTCAACACGTTTCGGATCTTGAATCTGGGTATGGAAGCTGCGCGCTTCACCCACCTCCGTATAAATGCCCGGGTTAGGCGCTTTATCTCCGGGTTCAAACTCAGTCTGTTCGCCCATAATCAATGATCTCCCTTCCATTATTGGAGTAGTTGTCAGACCACCTTAGTGTGCTCGCTCTACTGGCTGTTCATGTGAAGAAGCGGTGAAAGAGACATGGAAGTTCATAACGGATTAGGAACATATATTCTTTATTTCATTCAGTTTCACTTGCATCGGGCTTTCAAATTTGTTATATTACTATGGTGCGAGTTTACGCTCGCTCCTTGCTCCCAAGCAATGCATTGGGGGCCGTGAGTCCAAGAGGAGGTGAAAGATATGCGCAAATACGAAGTGATGTACATTATTCGTCCAGATCTTGAACAAGAAGCTCTTCAAGCTGTAGTCGAAAAATTCCAAGGCATCATCCAAAACGGCGGGGAAATTACAAAGCATGATGTTTTAGGCAAACGCCGGCTTGCGTATGAGATCAACAAGATTCGTGATGGAGTTTACGTTCTAGTGAACTTTACTGCGACTACAGAAGTGATTAACGAGTTGGAACGTATTTTGAAAATTTCCGACGAAGTTATCCGTTATCTCATTACAAAAGACGTTGCTTAATATGTGTTTGTAAATTTATCGCTCAGAGGAGGGGACCAGATTGTTGAACCGTGTCATTCTCATCGGAAGACTTACCCGTGATCCAGAACTGCGTTATACCCCTGCGGGCGTGGCGGTCACCCAGTTTACCATTGCGGTAGACAGACCATTCACCTCACAAGGCGGAGAACGTGAAGCGGACTTTATACCGGTCGTTACGTGGAGACAGCTGGCAGAGACTTGTGCCAACTACTTGCGTAAAGGTCGTCTGACCGCAGTCGAAGGACGCATTCAAGTACGGAATTACGATAATAACGAAGGTAAACGTGTATACGTGACCGAAGTCATCGCCGATAATGTCCGTTTCTTGGAGTCGAATCGAGAAGGTGGCGGAAGCGGTCAACGGGAAGAAGCTCCAGCGTTTGGTGGAGGCGGCGGCGGTGCGAACCGTGGCGGCAACAACAATTCCCGAAGCAATCAAGATCCATTCTCCGATGACGGAAAACCGATCGACATATCGGATGACGATTTGCCATTTTAATATTGGAAAGGACTGATACAGCATGGCTTTTAAACCAAGAGAAGGCGGAGACAACGACAAAAGACCGGCTCGCCGTGGCGGCCGTAACAAACGTCGTAAAGTGTGCTTCTTCACTGTGAACAAAATTACTCACATTGACTATAAAGACACTGAATTGCTGAAGAAATTTATCAGCGAACGCGGAAAAATTTTGCCACGCCGTGTAACCGGCACTAGCGCAAAATACCAACGTTTGTTGACAATTGCAATCAAACGCTCCCGTCAAATCGCATTGTTGCCTTACACAACGGAGTAGTATGAATTACGGAAAGCAGCCAATTTATTGGCTGCTTTTTTTGTTATGCAGAAGTTAATTTTAAGCTCTGATTAAGATTGTAAAACACTAAAAAGCAGAGTGAAAAGTATTTTCTATACGTTACATTAAAAAAAAATTAAAGACAAACTGTAATTATAGTTGGAATTTTAGTAAATTTAATGTATATTATTTACTAATAATGAATCATAGCATTAATAATATACTTGTTTTTATTTGGAAAACATAATGGAAGGCATTAACATTAAAATTGACCCATGGTTAACAAAAAAACCGGTGGGGGACAGCCAAGTATTGCCAGTAAAATTATAATTCCGAGTAAACTTATGTATATTATTGCTTTTTTTATTAGGATATATTGATCAACAATATATTAGAAGTTAATTAAACATTTCTAGGATTCTGAAACATGAGGGGGGTCCCACAGCCCACGTAAGCTTATGGATGAAGCAGTTCATTCATATCGTAGACAGAATTAGGAACACGTGAGGTTAGCTTCGACCCGGAGGGCAGTAAGGAAAGCTTTCAAAATTGAGAAATGGGAGGAACATTTATGGTTAAAACAAAAAAATGGATTGCCCTATTGGCGACACTAACGTTGGTTGGAGCGCTATTTGTAGGATGCAGCAATAACAAATCAAATGAGGGCAGCACTAAAGCCCCAACAGGTTCCGCAGTAGATGCTAGCAAATCTACAGATAAACCGGTTGATGGTGGAACACTGACTTTCAGCAGCTTCTCTGATATCGTATCGATTAACCCGATTTTCGTAGCTGACTCCGCTTCTTCAGATGCAGCGAGATTTGTAATGGCCAATCTGTATGACCTGGATCGTAAAGGTAACCTTACAGCAGAGCCTTGGTCTCTTGCAGCTTCTCCTCTTGAAGTATCAGCTGATGGTAAAACTTACACTGTTAAGCTGAAGAAAGAGGCGAAATGGAGCGATGGTCAGCCAGTAACAGCGGATGACGTTATCTTTACAATTAACACCTTCCGCGACCCTAAAGCAGGTTCACCGGGTATCGGGCAATTTGATAAGGTAGACAAACTCGAGAAAGTTGACGATCAAACGGTTAAGATTACACTTAAGCAAATTTTTGCACCATTCCAATACAGCTTGTTCAACCAACTGATTCCTTATCACGTTCTTAAAGATGTGAAGCCTGAGCAGCTGAAAGACAACCCTTACGGTAAGGATCCTGCCAAGACGGTTACTAACGGAGCTTGGAAATGGACAGAGTGGAAACAAAAGCAGTACCTTACATTTGATAAAGATCCTAACTATTGGGGTCAAAAGCCGCATATCGACAAAGTAGTATATAAAATCTACGCGGATCAGAACACAGAGGTATCCGCATTGATCAAGGGAGACACTGACCTGATCCAAGCTATCCCTGTTACTCAAATTGAGGCCGTGAAGAAGAAAAGTGGAATTTCAGTTCTTCTTGCCCCAGGTCCGTTGTATGAATATGTAGCCTTTAACTTCAAACCAGAAAACTTCCCAGACAAATTTGTACCATTCACTGGGCAGAAGACAAGACAAGCGATTGCTACCGCGCTTAACCGCCAAGGTATGATTGATAATATTCTTAAGGGTACCGGTACTAAACTCAATGCACCGTTCCTTCCAGGTACATGGGCTGATCCAGGATCTGCAGTTACTGAGTATAAATACGATCCTGCTGCAGCTAAGAAACTCCTTGCTGAAGATGGTTGGGTTGCAGGCTCCGACGGCATCTTGACTAAAGATGGTCACAGATTCTCATTCGAGCTTCAATACAACGCAGGTAACAGCCGTCGTCAACAGGTTGCTGCTGTAATTCAGCAGAACTTGAAAGAAGTTGGTATCGAAGTTACACCTAAAGCAATTGACTTCTCTTCCTGGGCTGATAATAACTTGACTCCAGGTAAGTTCCCAGCAGTACTCTTGTCTTGGTCCCTGAACAACCCGGACCCAGATGGCGAGCAAACCTTCTCTTCCAAATACTTCCCGCCAACTGGTCAAAACATGGGCTGGTACAAGAACGAGAAGCTCGATAAGCTTTGGGTAGAAGGTTATTCAACAGTTGACCAAGCAGAACGTAAGAAGATTTACGAAGAAGTTGGTAAAGAAATCTCTACTGATCTTCCATATGTATTCCTGTATCAATATGGTCAGCCAGAAGGTCTGGGATCACGCGTGAAATATGCTGAAGCAGACGCACCAGAAGCATCATTACCTTACGGTTATTTCTTCCACATTCAGAACTGGTGGGTAACTCAATAATTGCAAGATCACAAACGAGGGGGAAGGAGAATCTTCTCCTCTCCCTTTTTTGTTTTCAGGCTTAAATTGATTGTACTAATGTGCAATCCTGGGAGGATCGTTAATGACTGAATATTTCATTCGCCGGGTTCTGCAGTCTATTTTGGTTCTGTTTCTTATCACACTCATTACTTTTGGCCTGATTCATGCTGCTCCGGGTGGACCTACTAAAATTTTCTTGGCACCGGGTCTGTCGCAGGAAGCAGCAAAGATACAGGCACACAATCTAGGGCTCGATCAACCGGTACCCGTGCAATACGTGAAGTGGGTAGGCGGACTTCTGAAAGGTGACCTTGGGTATACATTTAAGAATCATCTTCCAGTAGGACAGATTCTATGGCCTACGGTAGGCAACACGGTAGTACTCATGGGCGTGGCTTGGTTTCTGTCTATGCTGATCGCAATTCCGTGGGGAATTTACAATAGTACTAAGGAATACGGACTTTCGGATCAGACAGCATCATTTGTTTCTTATATAGGCTTTGCCATGCCAACATTTTGGTTCGGTATTCTCCTGCAGGAGCTGTTCGCAATTAAATTGGACTGGCTGCCGCTTTCAGATATGTGGGCTATGGGAAAAGAGGGGGATATCGGTAATCTATTCATGCATCTAATCCTGCCTGTCACCGTGCTGACCTTGGGCTTCCTGGCTGCTTATTCCAAGTATGCCCGCTCCAGTATGCTGGAAGTATTAGAACAGGACTATATCCGTACGGCTCGTGCAAAAGGGGTAAAAGAAAGAAAGGTTATCTTCCGGCATGCTTTGCGCAACGCTCTTATTCCTATTATTACTGTCCTGGGTCTGGATCTGCCAATCCTGGTCGGCGGCGCAGCTCTGACAGAAAGTGTATTTAACTGGCCGGGGATGGGACGCCTGTTCATAGACATGGCTGTAGCCCGGGAATATTCGGTTCTTATGGCAATTACGTTAATCACGGCGGTGGTTGTGATCATTGGTAACCTTGTTGCCGATATATTATATGCTGTGGTTGACCCAAGGGTTCAGCTGGGTAAGGGAGGAAGATCGGCATGAGTGCGAACCTCAATAATGATATTGCACCGGGTGGACAGCCTAGCGTACAGCCTCAGAGAGAGGATGTACAGCCGACTGCTCCCCTCAAGAAGCCGCCGGGTCCATGGATGACGGTATGGAAGAAATTTTCGCGTAACATATATGCGATGACAGGATTGGTTGTAGTACTCATCTTTGTTATTGCTGCTATACTAGCACCTTTACTTGCTCCATATGAACCATCACATATTGACCTTATGTTCGCAAATTTGCCGGCAGGAACAGATAACCATCTGCTGGGAACAGACGAGCTGGGGAGGGACATTTTCTCAAGACTGCTGTACAGTTCACGTATCTCCTTGCTGGTAGGCTTCGCTGTTGCTGCAGCATCGGTTATTATTGGATCCCTGATTGGTTCGCTCGCCGGATACTTTGGCGGCTGGCTCGATACGATCTTCATGCGTTTTGTTGACGTGATGAACTCAATCCCGCTGCTATTCCTGAACATACTCGTACTGGCGATTTTCGGTTCAAAAGTTAGTTATATGATTATGATCTTGGTGTTCACGAGCTGGATGAGCGTAGCCCGTCTGGTACGGGGAACCTTCTTGCAGTTGCGTGAGACACAGTATGTGGAAGCGGCTAAGGCAATCGGGGTGTCGAGCTGGGGAATTATTTTCAGACATTTGCTACGCAATGCCAGCTTTCCGATTATCGTCAATGCAACCTTGATGGTTGGTGGAGCTATTCTTAGTGAATCTGCCTTGTCATTCCTTGGCCTAGGGGTACAAGAACCAGATACGAGTTGGGGTAAGATGCTCAGCAATGCTCAAGAGTTCATGCTGATCGATCCTTTGCAGGCCGTGTACCCAGGATTATGTATCTTGCTCGTGGTATTGGCTGTTAACTTTGTAGGTGACGGCATCCGTGATGCTTTGGATCCTAGACAGAAGAAGAAGCAATCCCGGAGGAGGCTGAACAAATGGCGGAAAGATTACTCGAAGTAGAGAATCTGACAACCGGATTCATGACAGAGAAGGGGTTCGTGAAAGCCACGGACAATATCTCTATAACTATAGAAAAAGGAAAGACACTCTGCCTCGTAGGAGAATCCGGTAGTGGGAAGAGTGTCACGTCCTTATCAATTATGCGTCTAATCGATTATGCCGGCGGTTCAATTCTGGATGGAAAGATCAAATTCCGCGGGGATGATCTTGCCGCTAAAGATCAAGAACAGATGCGCAAGATCCGCGGCAACAAAATTGCAATGATCTTCCAAGACCCTATGTCAGCCCTGAACCCGGTATTCTCGGTAGGGGAGCAGATTGCAGAGAGTCTTAGGCTTCATCAGAACAAGAGTGATTCGGAAGCATGGAAAGAGGCCATTAACCTTCTTAGGATGGTAGGTATTCCAGCACCTGAAATTCGGGCGAAGCAGTATCCGCATGAGTTGTCAGGCGGGATGTGTCAGCGTGTCGTTATCGCGGTAGCTCTGGCCTGCAATCCTGAGCTTCTGATCGCGGATGAGCCTACTACGGCTCTGGACGTAACGGTTCAGGCACAGATTCTGGATTTGCTTCAGAAGCTGAAGCAGGAGCTGGGCATGTCCATTCTGCTGATCACCCATGATATGGGTGTAGCGGCAGAGATGGCTGACCGGATTGCGGTTATGTATGCTGGGGCCATTGTGGAGGAGGGAACGGTAGAAGAGATTTTTGCGAACCCTTCACATCCTTACACGGTAGGGCTGCTCCAGTCTATCCCAGGTTTCGAAGGGACTCGGGGCAAGGAGCTGTATACCATTAAAGGTACAATTCCAGGTCTCGGCAACCTTCCAGGCGGCTGCCGCTTCCACCCTCGTTGTCCGCATGTTATGGATAAGTGCAAGACCCAAGAGCCGCTTGACTTCAAGGTAGGCAATGATCATTCTGCCGTATGCTGGCTGTATGAGGATAAGGCACCTGTGGTACTTGGCAGAAATGGGGGCGAGACAAAATGAGTATGCAGGAACCCAAAATTGAAAGCCAAGAAAATCTGATTGAGGTTAAGCACCTTAAGAAGTATTTTCCGATTAAAGCCGGTCTATTCAACCGTGTAGTCGGAAATGTTAAAGCCGTAGACGATGTGTCGATCTCCATTCGTAAAGGGGAGACGTTCGGACTTGTAGGTGAATCCGGATGCGGTAAGTCTACCTTTGGCCGTGTTGTCCTTAAGCTGCAAAGCGCTACAGAGGGCGAGGTTCTGTTCAATGGCGTAGATGTGCATTCCTTGAACAACTCCGAGCTCCGTAAGCTTCGTGAGGAAATGCAGATTATATTCCAGGATCCATTCGGTTCTTTGAACCCTCGTTTCCTGGTCAAAGATATTATTGGTGAGCCTCTTCGCGTTCACCGCCATATGTCTGCCAAAGAAATTGATAAACGTGTGGTTGAACTGCTGGAACTGGTTGGTCTTGACCCAACTCGACGCAATCGGTACCCGCATGAGTTCTCCGGCGGTCAGCGTCAGCGGATTGGCATTGCCCGGGCAATAGCGCTCAATCCACAGTTCATTGTGGCGGATGAAGCTGTGTCTGCCCTGGACGTGTCTGTCCAATCCCAGGTTATCAACCTGCTGATGAAGCTGCAGAAGGAACTGGGCCTTACTTTCCTCTTCATCGCCCACGGTCTTAATGTAGTTCGTCATATTTCCGACCGGGTAGGGGTTATGTATCTTGGTAAAATGGTCGAGGTAGCCGAGACGGAAGAGCTGTTCGCTCATCCGCTTCATCCATACACAGCAGCGCTGTTGTCTGCCATTCCCAAGCCATCACCAACCCGCAAACGGGAGCGTATTGTATTGAAGGGGGATGTTCCATCCCCTGCGAACCCGCCTTCCGGCTGCAGGTTCCATACTCGCTGTCCGCTTGCACAGGAGAAATGTAGTCAGGTCGAACCGCTGCTGGAAGAAGTCCTTCCAGGCAGACAAGTTGCCTGCCACTTCCCATTGCTTGAAGGCAATGAATTGAAGAATCTTCAATAGTTGTAATCAAGGTCAGTGTAGCGGGTGGAGAAGAGATTCTCTGCCCGTTTTTTTGTGATCAATTAGAAGTGCTCTACATAAGTTGAATTTAAGAATTACCCGCTGGGCAAGAAGGATTCATGCTGCTGCTAAAGTGAACAACTGTATACCATTTAGCAGTACTACCAGTGTTTAATAGTTGATAGATGCTAGTTACTTAGGTTATATTGGTCGATGGGTAAGGCGATTTTAACCTTTTTGTAGTGTTTTGGCGATTCCTGGTAGGTACAATGGAGAATAGAGTTGTATTTGGAAATTAAGGGAGGGCGGAGGCCGGAACGAACTGAGCTTCGGTATAAGCGGTGTAAGTCCCTATAGAGATAGAGAAATAGATTGATATAGACAGGTATAGATATAGCAACAATTACTTTTGACGGATTCCTTGAATACGACTGTAATCATGGCTGCCAGGTAGGATGCGGATGTCAGCGGACATGTAAGACATAGATCTAAATGAAGACTAGTCGTCTTCAAGCAGTATATAATTGGAGGCAGGTTTATGAAGGAACAATCATTGACAAGATTAAAGCCGAAGAAGAGAAACCGGCTGAGAACCTGGGGAATTATTCTCCTTGTTGCTGTTCTTCTCGGCTCGGGTATATATGTATATAGGAAACCTTTGGCAGTTATGGCTTTTGATTTGTTTTTATCTGATCATGTGGAGAAGAAGCTGCAGAAGTCTTATGCACCTCTGCAAGGAGAGCAGCCAAAGCCGGTGGTATATCAGACCAAGCCGTTCACAGCCTTGCTGCTGGGTGTAGACCAGCGGGACAATGAGCCTGCTCGTTCGGACACGATGATCTACTCTGTAATACGTCCTAAAGAAGGCAAGGTTCTGCTTATTTCGATTCCGAGAGACACGTATACCGAGATTGTCGGCCGGAACAAGAAGGATAAGATCAATCACGCTTACGCATTTGGCGGGGAGAAGATGTCCAAAGATACGGTGGAAGCTTTCCTTGGACATCAGGCCGAGTATTACGCCGCGATTAACTTTAAGGGACTCCGGGATGTCGTGGACGCCCTTGGCGGGGTGGAGCTCCCGATTACCAAGGATATTGTGAATAAGGATAAGGACCACGAGAAATTTACGATCAAAGCGAACCAGCCGATCTATAACGGCAAGGATGCCTTGAACTTTGTACGCTATCGTGAGGATAGTGACTTTAACCGGACTAAGAGACACCAACTTTTCTTAAATGCCATGGTAAAAAGAGTGCTTCAGCTCGATCAGGTGTCCAAAATTCCTGAACTTATGGATATCGCCGGCGCTAATTTCAAGACAGATATTCTGCCAAACAATATTATTGATCTTGCGAAGCAGCTGCTGACCGGAGATAATCCGCCTCAGATCTATAGTTATACGATTATGGGTAAGGGAACCCGCATTAATAATGTATTCTATGATCTGGCAGACCAGAAAGATGTAGACTATGCCGAGAAACTGATAGAAAGCTGGTCAAATCCAGATACGACAGACGCACAGCTTCTGCTTCCGGAGAAGCAAGTAATTGAATGATTGTTCATGAGATGCCATAATATATACAGAAGCGACTCTTGGACTGGATCCATTCTGTATATGAGCAAGTTAGACATCTATTCGGCAGTCCGGAGTACCGGCTGCCGATTTTTTCGCCTTGGGCGGAACAATGTCCGTCCTGATACGTACCAATAGGGGGACTTATACTTTCTCCTGTGCAGAGAAAGGATAGAGGAGGATTATTTTCGAAATGAATATTGCATTTTTTTTGCTCCCGAAAAGTGATGTGGTCTCGGTAACCCTGGATGCAACCTTAAGACAGACTTTGGAGCGCATGGAATACCACCGATATACGGCCGTTCCTATTATTGATAAGACGGGAGTATATGTAGGAACCGTAACGGAAGGGGACCTGCTCTGGTATATGAAGAATTCCAAAGGAAAGATAACCTTCGAGAACGCTTCCAAGTTCCTGCTCAAAGATATCCCGCTTCGGGTGGATAACAAACCGGTCTCGATCGATGAAGATATGGAGGATCTGATCAATCTGGCGAAGGTACAGAACTTTGTCCCGGTTGTGGATGATATGAACCGCTTCATAGGTATAGTTAGACGGAGTCAGATCATCGAATATTGTGAGAAATTTGTGTCCCGAAGTGAGACGGCACAGAGACCATAGGACCGGGCAGCAGCCCGCTTACCGGCCCATCCGGGCTAAGGTGGCAGGAAATGATTTTATGCTATAATGGAGAATAAAGCTTTTTCTAGGAGAGAGAGTGATCGGTCTACCATGCATAAAGAAATGGATGTGGCCAAGAGGGCCAAGGTCATTGAATGGCTAAAAACCGAAGTGGTTGATCACGTGTCCCGTCTGTTCAAAGCTCTATGGGAAGGCAGCACGACCCGGATCACGGATAGTCTGGCCAGTCTGATTGTTAGTGGGTATATTCTGGGACGAAGACTTGGGATCTCATTCCGTGATTTGGATGAGAGTATTATGGAGAAGCTGAAAAGGCATAAACAGGAAGGCCATCAGCTTGAAGATTGGTATCAAGATATTTCTGCATTGGAAGAACATATGCGTAAGAGGTGAACCTATTGAAATTTCACTGGACATCTGTTGCCTGGAGCATAGTCTATTTTCTGCTCCTGCTATCTCTGGTAACACCGCTGACTATGGTCACGGTATTGTTCCTTCTGGTGCCGGGCGTGATCTTGTACACGACCTTGTCGAGGATTTCTTTTATACTGCACGTTGTACCTGTGCTCTTGCTACTGATGTATTTGTTAGGTCCTTATTTTATATTGGTGCCGCTGTATTTCTTGATCCCTTCTATTGTTATGGGACATCTGTATAAGACACGTGCGTCGGCCGCGCGTACGCTCCTTGTAGGAGCTGCGACGATTCTGACTGAGTTCATTCTACTGCTCTTGGTCAGCACGGTGTTCTTCGATTTCAATCTCGCACAGACCATTGAGAATGTCATTAACTCTGCTGCGACTCCGCTGCGGGATATGACTAGCAGTAATCTGGCATCAGGGCTGGATTGGACGGAGAAGAAGACAGAGCTGCTGTCGGATCTGGTAAGAACGATTCCTTTTACCATGACGGTGACTTCGCTGGCTATAGCTGCGGTAACGCATGCTATTTCAAGACCAACCTTAAGCAGTCTGGGGCAAATCACCCCCAAAATGAAGCCGTTCCGCGAGCTTAGGCTGCCTCGTTCCTTGGTCTGGTATTACTGCATTGGGCTCATTATTCAGCTATTTGCAGGTGCTGCTGCAGGAGAAGGGTTCCTCGGAACCGTGCTCTTCAACCTGATGCCGCTCCTTCAATTCGGCTTTATTATTCAGGCGGCAGGCTTCTTCTTCTATCTGGCTTATGTGAAGAAGTGGAATATGGTCATTCCTATCCTGCTGACGGTAGCGATTATATTTATTCACCCACTTTGGATTATCGGTTTGTTCGACATTGCATTTCCACTGCGGGACATGGTTACTAGATCAAGACGATAGGGTGAGAAGGCATGCCAAATTTATTGCAAAAGCGCTGGTACGGCTATCAGACCGTGTGGGCGTTCATGCTCATGCTGCTGCTTGTCATTTTCGTATCCTATTACAATTGGGTTCTGGGTCTGGTAAGTATGTGTCTGGTAGGAGCCTTGGCTTATGTAATGCTGCAAGCAGAGCGCAGATTCCGCAAGGAGATGGTCCAGTACATTACGGATCTGACCTTTCGGATCAAAAGAGTGGAGGGCGAAGCCATCAGCCGGCTTCCGTTCGGTGTTATTCTGTATGCTGAGGATAAGACGGTGGAGTGGCACAATCGCTTCGTGGCCGGCATGTTCGGCCGGGGAACTGTGGTAGGGCAGCCGCTTACCGAGCTGCTGCCTCCTCTTCCCCAGTTGTCCAGAGACAAGCGGGAGGGCGACCATAATCGTTCTACGGTAGAGGTTATTATCAATGACCGTAACTATGAATTAACGATACAAGCCGATGAGCGGATGATCTATGTACAGGACATGACCGAGCTTGCTGTTCTGCGGGAGAAATATGAGGACGAGCGTCTGGCGCTAGGCATTATCATGCTGGACAATCTGGACGAGGCTTCCCAGGGAATGGACGACCAGCAGCGTGCTGCGTTGATTGCAAGAGTGGCTTCTTCCCTGACGGCTTGGGCCAAGCAGTATAAGGTATACCTACGCCGTCTGTCCTCCGAACGGTACTTGATGATGTTCAATCATCTGTCACTGAAGGAGCTGGAGCAGAGCCGGTTCGTGATTCTGGATGAGGTGCGGGAAATGACCGCGGATCTGAAGGTACCGATGACGCTTAGTATCGGGCTTGCCTTTGGGTCAGGCAGTATCAGTGAGCTTGGGGAGCTTGCCCAATCCAGTCTGGATATGGCCCTTGGCCGGGGGGGTGACCAGGCTGCTGTGAAGTCGGGCCAGCGTCTGAGCTTCTATGGAGGCAAGACGACGGCGGTAGAGAAGCGCACCCGGGTTCGGGCACGTGTCATTGCTCATGCGCTCCGCGATTTAATGCAGGAGAGCGACCGCGTCATCATCATGGGCCATAGGGTGCCGGATCTCGATGTGATTGGAGCTTCGATCGGAGTTCTGAAGGCAGCGGATATGTACAATGTCGAGTCCCATATTGTGCTGGACGGGGATAACCCGGCAATTGAACGTATTATGGAACGTATTGAGAAGGACGAGGCTTTACGAAGAAGGTTCATCAGCCCAGATCAAGCCATGGCGCTTATGACAGAGAATACACTGCTTATTATTGTGGACACCCACAAGGCATCGATGACAATGGAGCCTAGACTTGTGGAGGAAGCCCGCCGGGTAGTCATTGTGGATCATCACCGCCGGGGTGAGGAATTCATTAACGAAGCGGTGCTCGTGTATCTCGAGCCTTATGCTTCATCCGCCAGCGAGCTGGTGACTGAGCTGCTTCAGTATATTCATGAGAAAGTTGAGCTCAGTCCGCTTGAAGCTACTGCGCTGCTTGCGGGAATAACCGTTGATACGAAGCACTTTGCGCTTCATACCGGATCACGGACCTTTGAAGCGGCGGGCTTCCTGCGGCGCGGGGGTGCGGACACTGTAATGGTGCAGCGCATTCTGAAGGAAGATCTTCAGGAGTATATCGAGAAGGCAGAGATCATCAAGCATGCCCGCATGATCCATGGGCATATTGCGCTTGCGGTAACCGAGCCGAATCGCAAAATACCGCAGCTGCTGATCGCCCAGGTTGCCGATACGCTGCTGAATATGACGAACGTGCTGGCTTCTTTTGTTATCAGCAGCCGGCCTGACGGCATGATTGGGATCAGCGCGAGATCGCTGGGTACCATGAATGTGCAGGTGGTCATGGAGCGGCTTGGCGGCGGGGGACATCTCACGAATGCAGCCGCCCAGCTGGAATGCTCACAGGCTGAAGCCGAGAGAAGGCTGCTTGAAGTATTAGATGAAATCGAAAAAGAAGAGGGGTTATTTGAATGAAAGTAATATTCTTGCAGGATGTAAAGGGACAAGGTAAAAAGGGACAGGTGAAGGAAGTATCGGAAGGCTACGCACAGAACTTCCTGCTCCCTAAAGGTCTTGTTAAGCCAGCAACACAGGGGAATGTGAAGACACTTGAGAATCAATCTGCAGCAGAGCTTAAGCGTAAACAGCAGGAGAAGGAAGAAGCTATAGAGCTTGGCAAGAAGCTTGAAGAGATGACCGTGGGACTGAAGGCCAAATCGGGCGAAGGCGGCCGGTTGTTCGGAGCGATCACAAGCAAGCAGATTGCGGAAGCTATGCAGGCGCTTGGCGTGAAGATCGACAAACGGAAGATCGAACTGAACGATCCTATTCGTACACTCGGTGTAACCCAGGTTACGGTGAAGCTTCATCCTGAAGTGAAAACAACGCTCAAGGTCCAAGTGACGGAGGAATAACATGGGCATGGGCACAGAGTTATTTGTCGATCGAATTCCTCCTCAGAACCTAGAGGCGGAACAGGCGGTTCTCGGTGCCATTCTGCTCCAGTCCGAAGCGCTGATTACAGCGATGGAACGGGTGCGTACCGAGGATTTCTACGATAAGTCCCATCAAATGATCTATGAGACCATGATCGAGCTTGGCGAAGCGAACCAGCCTATTGATCTGATCACGCTGACCTCCCGCCTGCAGGATAAAGGCGAGCTCGAGGAAATTGGCGGGGTCAGCCACCTGGCTAGACTAGCACATGCCGTGCCGACAGCAGCGAACGTAGATTATTATGCTCGAATTATAGAAGAGAAATCGATGCTTCGCCGGCTCATTCGTACCGCGACCCAGATCGTAAGTGACGGGTACACGAACGGGGACGATGTGGGCGGAATGCTGAGCGATGCGGAGCGAAAGATTCTCGAGATCTCCAACGGACGATCCGGCAGCGGATTTATTGCTATCCGTGATGTGCTTATGGAAGTCTTCGAGCGCGTAGAGGTCCTTCATCAGAACAAGGGTACGACAACCGGTGTCTCGTCCGGTTTCGTGGATCTGGACAAGATGACTGCCGGATTCCAGCGAAATGATTTGATCATTGTAGCGGCGCGTCCTTCTGTAGGTAAGACGGCATTTGCCCTGAATATCGCACAGAATGCCGCCGTGCGAAGCAAGGAGACTGTAGCCATCTTCAGTCTGGAGATGTCCGCGGCTCAGCTGGTACAGCGGATGATCTGTGCGGAAGCGAATCTGGACGCCAGTGTGATGCGGACAGGAGACTTCAAGAGCGATGACGATTGGTCGAAGCTGACGATGGGTATCGCGGCTCTCTCGGAAGCCGAGATCTATATCGATGATACGCCGGGCATCACCGTGGCGGATATCCGGGCTAAATGCCGCCGCCTCAAGAAAGAGAGAGGCCTTGGCATGATCGTGATCGACTACCTGCAGCTGATTCACGGGCGCGGGAAGGCTGGCGAGAACCGCCAGCAGGAAGTATCCGAGATCTCCCGTACGCTGAAGCAGATTGCCCGTGAGCTTGAAGTGCCCGTAATTGCACTGTCCCAGCTCAGCCGGGGTGTGGAGCAGCGTCAGGACAAGCGTCCGATGATGTCCGACCTTCGGGAATCGGGTTCCATCGAGCAGGATGCCGATATCGTAGCTTTTCTATACCGGGATGATTACTACAATCAGGAGACCGAGAAGAAGAATATTATCGAGATTATTATTGCCAAGCAGCGTAACGGTCCGGTAGGCACCGTGGAGCTGGTATTCTTGAAGAATTATAACAAGTTCGCGAACTATGAGCGGGCTCATGCGGATCCTTTTGCCGGATAAGCAATTTGAACTATCGAACTCATCTTCATATAACTAGGCATATTTCCGAACAATTCTGCACCGAGGTGTGGGATTGTTCGTTTTTGATTTGACTTTGAAAAAGCAGGCTGGTACACTTGTATTGCTGCTTTAGGGCAGTAAATGGATACATTATGTATAAAGTTCAAGACGTTCGAGAAGCTATATGGATTGACAGCTAAGCTATGAACCATCCATAGACGCGGACAAGGCGTCTATTCTGAATGAAAATAAAGGTGCGAGTGCACCGCGCGGGGGAATGTACATGTCAACAGTAGTCGTTGTGGGCACACAATGGGGAGACGAAGGCAAAGGCAAAATCACGGATTATCTGGCGGAGAGCGCTGATGTGGTGGCCCGTTATCAAGGCGGTAACAACGCCGGTCATACTATACTGATTGATGGCAAGAAGTACAAACTGAGCTTGATTCCATCCGGTGTTTTTTATGAAGACAAGGTCTGTGTCATCGGGAACGGAATGGTCATTAATCCGGAAGCCTTGATTCAGGAGATCACATATATTCACGAGAACGGATTCAGCACGAAGAATCTGAAGATCAGCGACCGTGCGCATGTCATCCTTCCTTACCATATGGTGCTGGATGCGCTTGAAGAGGACCGTAAAGGACCGAACAAGATCGGTACAACCCGCAAGGGGATTGGACCGGCTTACATGGATAAAGCGGCTAGAAACGGCATTCGTATCGCCGATCTGCTGGATGCGGAAGAGTTCGAGCTTAAGCTCCGCCATCTGGTAAAAGAGAAGAACCACGTTATCCAGCAGGTGTACGGTGCAGAACCGCTGGATGTGGAGGAAATCCTTAAGCAGTACCTGGAATATGCAGAGTTTATTCGTCCGTATGTTACAGATACGTCCGTAGTGCTTAACGATGCGATCGACGAAGATCGCAAGGTCCTGTTCGAGGGTGCGCAAGGCGTGATGCTCGACATCGACCAAGGTACTTACCCGTTCGTTACTTCTTCCAACCCATCCGCTGGCGGCGTATGTATCGGTTCCGGTGTAGGGCCTTCTAAGATCAAGCAGGTCATCGGGGTAGCCAAGTCCTACACGACCCGTGTCGGTGATGGTCCTTTCCCTACAGAGCTTCATGATGAAGTTGGGGATCTCATCCGCGAGACAGGTCATGAGTATGGAACCGTAACAGGCCGTCCGCGCCGTGTGGGCTGGTTCGATAGCGTGGTGGTCCGCCATGCGCGCCGTGTAAGCGGCCTGACCGGCTTGTCCCTGAACTCCCTGGACGTCCTGACCGGTCTTGAGACAGTGAAGATCTGCACAGGATACAAATTCCGCGGTGAGGTGATCACCCACTACCCTGCAAGCCTGAAGATGCTGGCAGAGTGCGAAGCGGTATACGAGGAGCTTCCAGGCTGGTCCGAGGATATTACGGGTGCGAAGACGCTGGAGGACCTTCCAGAGACTACTCGCAACTACGTGAAACGGGTATCCGAGCTGACAGGGATCCCAATCGCCATCTTCTCTGTAGGCCGTAACCGGAATCAGACGAATCAAGTACTGCCAATTTACGAATAAGCTTCATTTGCAGCAAGCCTCTTTCTACGGAAAGGGGCTTTTTTTGTGCTAGGAAGTAGAAAAGCCAGGGAATCCGTCCATACTGACTACTATATGGAATGAACTAAAGATATGAACGTTTGATTCGGGAACTGCTTGTAACGCTAAGAAATCGATCAAGCAGTCTTTAGTTCAATCCATATAAGTAGAGCTAGAATGTCAGAGAGAAGGAGGGAACCAATTTGAAATGGGTTACGAGGATCGGCCTGATCGTGCTGGGCACCGTATTGGTCAGCGGGATAACTATGCTTACAACCGGCTATGTTGTGAGTGCTTATGTCCAGTCCTTATTAACGAGTCTGAATATAAAATGGGAGGGCCAGCCCTCAGGCTTTGGGGGTCTGTTACAAGGCGCCGTAGGCGTTGGTTCAGTGTCAAAGGCAGACAAGACAGCTGTCCGCCCCGGCGAAAAGTCTGGAGTTACGAATGAAAATAAGGCAGCTGGGGAAAATACAAGCAGTGCATCCCCAGGCACGAGCAGCAGCGAATTCAGCAGCTCCAGCAGCGCTCAAGGAACCGAGGGAGCCGATCATACTTCCAAAGGATCGAGTTATAATGATGAAGACAAAAGTAGTAATCCCACAGATACGAAGGACACGAGAGATGTCCCTGACAATGCCCTTCCCGTTATGGGAGGCCAGACTGAAGAAGCCTCGTCGTCCTCTGCCGGAGCCAAGGATAGTATTGTGGTCACACCTGATGATCTGGCCGCAAAGAAAAAGGAACTGCCGGATAAGGACAAGGAGGACATCTTTCAAATCTTGATGGCCAAGCTGCCGCAAAGCGAGATGCAGTCGATTACAGCCTCCTTGGAGGATGGACTCACGGAGGCGGAAATGATCCAGATTCAGCAGATCATGTCCAAGTATTTAGACAAAAATGAGTACGCCAAAGTCATGAAGGTTCTGGGGAAATAACCCATGGACCCAAGGGTATTAACAAAAATGTCACCAAAATCCTAATCGTGCCAATATGAGGTATATGGGATAAACCCGCATTTTAGGCGGGTTTTTAGCTTTTTTGGTAAAGTTGAAATGCTCGTACTGGATATGTTAAGGTTATTAAGTGTCAAAAAGGTTAAAATTTTGAAACCTTTTAAACAACCGTGAAAAAGGAGAACAGCATGAAAGGTTCCAATACAAAATCTAAATTGCGCTTAAGCATAGTCGCTGCGGCTGGAGGCCTGCTGGCAGCTGGAAGTCTGTTCTGGGCAGGACAGCATTACGTCGAAGCGAATACAGTACCTTATTATCGTGTATACAAGGACGGGCAGGAAGTAGGCACGGTTCGTCACAAGGAAGAGCTTGCGAAGCTGTATAACCGTAAGCAGGCTGAGTTCAAGCTTAAATATCCGGATGTCAACATCCAGGTTGATACCGAGCAGGTTACCACTGTGTTCGAGAAGGCCTATAAGGCCGATATTGATCAGGATACGGCTCTCAGGGAGCTGGATAAGCTTCTGAAGCCTACCGCAATGGGGGTAGAACTGAAGGTAGACGGGAAAGTTATCGGTATTGTAAAAGATAAAGCTTCAGCAGCTTTCGTACTTAACCAAGTGAAGAACAAGT
Source organism: Paenibacillus sp. Paensp111 (assembly GCF_059492195.1). Lineage (NCBI taxonomy): Bacteria > Bacillati > Bacillota > Bacilli > Caryophanales > Paenibacillaceae > Paenibacillus > Paenibacillus sp. Paensp111. The sequence goes on along the minus strand of NZ_CP168527.1, from coordinate 4,372,133 downwards.
ACATACCGGAAGATGAACCTGCTTTTGCAAACAAGATTGTGCATACTTCATATTCACCCGGGGCATCGGCCAGGAGAACAGCGGCTGAGCCCAAAGAGCGGCTGGAGTCGGCCGCCTTTGTAGAGAAGATCGATCAGAGTCAGGTCGAGACCGACCCGGCAAAGGTATTGTCTCCGGAAGAAGCGGTGAAGCTGCTGACCCAAGGCAGACAGGAACTGGTGACTTATGAGGTGAAGCCCGGAGATACCTTCAGCTCTATTGCAAAGCAGGCCGGAATCAGCCGGAAGGAGCTCATGAGCATGAATCCGGGGATCAAGGAGAAGGCGCTGCAGATCGGTGAGAGTCTGAGGCAGACGTCCAGCGAGCCTGTCCTTACCGTGAAGACGGTGGAGAGCATCGCCAAGGAAGCTGTCACGAGTCCGGAGATTGAAGTTCGGAAGACCAACCAGCTTCGGAAAGGCGTGACCAAGGTCGTCGCACCCGGGGTAAGCGGCAAGAAGCTTATGTCCTTCCGGGTTGTGAAGGAGAACGGGCAGGTGGTTCAGAAGCAGTTCTTAAGTCAGCAGGTCACAAGCCCTTCACAGCCGAAGGTTATTCTTCAAGGAACCAAGGTGGCCAGCACTTCAGGCTCCGGCCGCTTCGCATGGCCTGTCACTGCGCATTCCATCACCAGCACCTTCGGTGAGCGCTGGAATAAGATGCACAAGGGAATTGACATGATCTCCGCTGACTATCGCATTCTGGCGGCAGACGGCGGCAGAGTCAGCTTTGCCGGGGTGAAGACAGGATATGGGAACTGTATTGTCATCAGCCATGGCAATGGATATGAGACGCTGTACGGGCATCTCAGCCGGATTGATGTGAAGCGGGGAGATAAGGTGGAGCGCGGTGAGTCGATCGGCATCATGGGCGATACGGGTCATTCCTTCGGTATTCACCTTCACTTCGAGATTCATAAGAACGGGTCGCTGCAGAACCCGATCAAATATTTAAGCTGACATAAGACGCAGCTAAAGTTTTACATTTGAGGTAAGGTCGTAACTACAGGGAAATGCTTGGACTTTCGGCCGCTGCCCGCCTCCAGATTTCTTGATTAACCACAGCGGTATGGTTGAAATCCGGAGACAAAGCATATGCTTCCGATGCAGCTTTCTTTCAGAAAGCTTGTAGGCGGTCGCTTCGCTTCTACAGAATCATTTCACACTCTTGCCTAATGTAATTCTTTAAGTTCAACTTATACAGGAGGCTGGCACAAGGGCACTCCGAACACAGATAGATGTGTTCGGAGTGCCCTTTTTGGGTTGCCTGAATGGGAGAATGGGAGGGGGCATGGTCCTTTCAGGTTATTTTTATGCCAGTTTAGGATGCGGGGGTTCAGGTATGTTAAAATAGAAGAAGCGTGGGCGAGAGGCCTGAAAATATGGGGTGACAAGAGAGAATGCAGGGGAAAATTCTAGTGGTAGACGATGAACAGCCCATTGCGGATATTCTAAAGTTCAATTTGGAAAAAGAGGGTTACGAGGTCATTCTTGCTTTCGACGGAATCAGTGCGGTGGATCTTGCGCTGTCTGAACACCCGGATCTGATCCTGCTGGATCTGATGCTCCCCGGCAAGGATGGCATGGATGTGTGCCGCGAGGTACGCGCCAAGCTGGAGACCCCGATCATTATGCTGACCGCCAAAGATGGCGAAATTGATAAAGTGCTTGGGTTGGAGCTAGGTGCGGATGATTACGTCACCAAGCCCTTCAGCACAAGAGAGCTGCTGGCGAGAGTGAAGGCACAGATGCGCCGCCGCCAGAGTAAGCCGGGCGAGACCGCTGGGAACGCGGAGAACGGCGGCAAGCAGGGACTTCATTTGTTCGATTTGTTCATAGATACAGACATGTATACCGTATATAAGAGCGGGGGACCGCTTGATCTGACTCACCGTGAATATGAGCTTGTGTATTATATGGCGCGTAACGCCGGTAAGGTGATGACCCGGGAGCATCTGCTTCAGGCTGTGTGGGGATTTGAATATTTCGGAGATGTGCGAACCGTGGATGTGACCATTCGCCGCCTGCGGGAGAAGATTGAGGACGATCCGAGCAAGCCGGAATATATCCTGACCCGCCGGGGGCTCGGGTACCTGATGCGCAGCTCGAAGACGGGTGGGCTCTAGCATGAAGCTTGAGCTAAAGCTCCCCGCCTTTTTCCGGACGATCCAAGCCAAACTTATTATAATCTACGTCTTATTAATCCTGATCGCGATGCAGTTGATCGGGGTTTATTTCGTCAGTGCGATGAAAAATTCCCTGACCAGCAATTTTACCCAAGAGCTCAAGGCAAGGGCCGAGCTGCTGTCCGTGCTGGCTGCGCAGAATCTTGGGGCAGCCGGAACCGCGGAGTCGCGGGAAGACAAGCTGGATAATCTGGGTGTGCTGGTAGACAACCTGTTCAACCAGACCGGGGCAGAGATTCAGGTTCTGGACCCGAGCGGCAAGGTGCTCAAGACCTCCAAATGGTCTCATGCGGATTATGTAGGGCGCAAGAATACCCAGACTGTGGTCAGCATGGCCCTGCAGGGCATAGAGGATAACGAAGAATATATTATTGATGATGATAATGTGCGCAAGAAAGTGGTGGCCAGACCGGTCGTCAATGACGGCAAAATCGTTGGCGCCATCTATATCGCAGCATCCATGAGTGAGCTGTATGCGACCATGGACCGGATTAACAGCATCTTCATCTCCGGCATTCTGCTTGCGCTAGGCCTGACCGCCATCCTTGGCGTTATTCTGGCACATACGATTACATCGCCGATCAAGGAGCTGACCCGCAGGGCGACCGCTGTGGCCGAAGGCCAACTCTACCAGAAGGTTCCGGTGCTCGGCAATGACGAGATCGGCCAGCTTAGCAAGGCGTTCAACTATATGACCAGCCGGCTGCGGGATGCACTGGCCCAGAACGAGGAAGAGAAGGAGAAGCTCGCTTCGATCCTGACGAATATGAGTGACGGGGTCATTGCGACCGATGAAGTGGGCACGGTCATTCTGATGAACCGCAGAGCCAGCGCGATGCTGTTCACCGAAGGCGAGGACAGGCTGGGGACAAGCATCCAGAGTCTGCTGAGCCTGTCCCAGGATGGCCGCATGGCCTTCGCCCAAGGCAGCATGCCGACCGAACTGCTGGAGATTGCCACGCCTGAAGGCGGCGCGTCCCTCGTGCGGGTGACCTTCACGCCGATTCACCGGCGGGAATTCGGGATAATCGGCACGATTGCCGTATTGCAGGACGTCACGGAGCAGGAGAAGCTGGAGGCGTCCCGCCGCGAATTTGTGGCGAATGTCTCGCATGAGCTTCGCACACCGCTGACGACGATCAAGAGCTACACGGAAGCGCTCGAGGACGGCGCGCTCCAGGACCAGGAGCTTGCGCCGCGCTTCGTCGGCGTCATCCAGAATGAGACCGAGCGGATGATCCGCCTGGTCACGGATCTGCTGCACTTGTCCCGGCTCGATTCCAAGGAATCGCCGCTGCGTATGCAGCAGACGGAGATTAACGAGATGCTGGACGAGGTGGCGGACCGGTTCTCTTTTCAAATGCAGGAGAAAGGTATTGAGATTCGGGTTCAAGTGGACGATGGAATCGGCCAGGTATGGTTCGACCGCGACCAGATCGACCAAGTGCTCGATAATCTGATCTCGAATGCGATGAAATATACTTCGGGGGGCTCCATTACCATACGGGCCTACTTAACGGACGATAGAATGCTGGCCATCTCGGTTGAGGATACAGGAATCGGAATTCCGAAGAAGGATCTGGACCGGATCTTCGAGCGCTTCTACCGGGTGGATAAGGCGCGTTCTCGTAATATGGGCGGCACGGGGCTTGGGTTATCCATTGCCCGGGAAATTGTAAAAGCGCACGGCGGAACGATCTCCCTCGAATCCGAGCTTGGCACGGGCACTAAAGTTACGTTTACGCTGCCGGTTGAGATGAAAGGGGGGCATAAGCGGTGAAGGAGACCGTGAAATCCGCAGTTCTGGTGCTGCTGATCACCTGCAGTCTGGTGCAGAGTTACTTCCTGATCTATCGGCTGCCTGGCAATGACCCCGTAGTGAAGTCAGAGAGTGACTATGTCAAAACCGAGAATATGGGGACAGAGATGAAGGCGGAGGAGCTGGTCTTTCCGGCTGAAATGATCCTGCATATGGGGGCTGGAAAGCATACCCTCTTTTATCCCGGCACGACTTTCTATAAGCTGATTAATACGCGGCTGCAGGGCCGGCTGTTCGATGGATTCCAGCGTTATGATGCTTCGGGCACGAACTGGAACACGATACGCCAGCAGAACGAGGGAATAGAGCTCCGTTTTGGTAAAGGCGTGCCGGTGGCTCTGCTGCAAAGGGTCATGCAGATCTCAAGCGACCCGATGCTTCAGGATGAGACGATCAACCGGATTCTCATATATAATGTGAAGAATGAGGACAAGGTGCGTGCCTTCTTCTTCAGTTCACAGGGCGGAACCGTCTATGAGGCGAAGAATGCTGACTTGACCGTGCAGGATGTGCGGCAGCAGGTCGGCTTCGGCAGGGAATGGACGCCTTCCTATACCTTGATGGACAGCGGTTATTACGTCCCTGACGGGAAGCTGGAGGCGCTTCAGGTTACTCTGGACACAGGTGTATTCACGACGGATCAGATGCAGAAGAGCCTGTTCTCCGATCCTAGTATTACCCGGAATATCAGAGAGAAGGACGGGTCCGAGATCTATACGGATATTAAGCGCAGTCTTCAATTCAAGCAGAATCAGAATTGGATCAATTATACCGATCCGGCAGCCTCGGGCGGCACGGATAACAGCCTCGGCAAGAATGCCTTGTCTGCCGTGGACTTTGTGAACCAGCATGGAGGCTGGGATGCAGCCAGCGGCGGGGCATATCGGATGGAGGTATCTGGTGAAGCCGGGTACAACGTCGACAGTAAGCGGAGACAGGATACCGTTACATTCCAGCAGTATTACCGTACACTGCCCATCCTGGATCTTGAAGAATTCCACTATGGCGTGATGAGACTGGATATGCACCAAGGTACGGTGACCAGCTATGAACGCTCATTGATCTATACCAAGGGACCGGGCACGAGCAGGCTGGTCAAGAAGCAGCTTGCGGGCGGCAAAGAGCTGACCGCGTTAATAGATGCGGCCGCGAAGGACCGGACGATCAGCTGGCTGTATCCGGCTTATCAGCCGTCCCTCACCGATGAGGGGCTTAAGCTTGTGCCGGTATGGATGCTGGTGTTCGCGAGTGGGGACAGCGAAATATTGCCATAGTACCCGGAAAGGGAGGATGAATAATGCATTGGGGCAGAGCCAAAAATGTACTGATCTACGCATTCCTGCTGCTGAATCTGGTCCTCGGCTACCAGCTGTGGATGGACAAGCAGGATCAGGCGAGTGCCAATCTGGACCTCACCTCCCTGGCCGAGAGTACGCAGAAAAGTATGGACGAGAAGCAGATCCAGGTCAGGGCCCAGATCCCAGCCGAGACGCCAGCGCTGCCGAAGATCAACTATCGGCTGCTTAAGCCGGGCAGCAAGGAGCCGGTGAAGCTCGCAGAACCCGTGGACAGCCGCCTGATCTTTAACTCCAAGGACTTGGTGAGTGCCCTTGAGGATCAGATTCCGTCCATTGGCAATTACCGTTATGATCAGGAGAGCAGCGGGGACAGTGTATTCGTCCTTCATCCGCTTGCGCTGGAGGAGTGGCCGCTGTTCAATATTAATCTGGAGCTGAATTACAGCAATCAGAAGGTGCTCTCGTACCGGCTGGAGGCTATCGAAGTGGTTCAGATGGATGAGGAGAAGATGCAGCAGGTACTGCCGGCTTCCAAGGCGCTGGGATTTCTAATTGACAAGTTCCTACCGCCAAAAGCCATTGTTACCGATATTGAGCTTGGGTATTATGGGCAGGTATTCAATTCAGACGCCCAGGTTGCCGCGCCCGCCTGGCGGTTCACGCTAGGCAGCGGAGAGAAGTATTACGTGCTGGGCAGCGGAGACGTGATTAGCCCGGACGCAGAGAAAATAAAGGAGTAATCAGGACCATGGGGATACAATTTACAGTCTTGTCCAGCGGATCGACCGGAAATGCTACCGTCATTACAGACGGTCAAGTCACGCTAATGATTGACGCGGGATTCAGCGCCCGCCGGATCGATGAGCTGCTGGGTATGCGCGATTTGACAGGAGATCAGCTTACCGGAATACTCATTACTCATGAGCATTCGGATCATATAAAGGGCCTCGGTGCCGTGGCCCGCAAATACAATCTTCCCGTATATGCCAATGAGAAGACCTGGGAAGCGATGAGCCGCAGTGTCGGCAAGCTCGCTGATGATCAGCGGATCATATTTGGAACGGGGGAGGCCCGTGACTTCGGTTCTCTGCGGGTAGAATCCTTCGCGATCTCCCACGATGCGGCGGAGCCGGTGGGTTATGTATTCCAGGACGGGAAGCATAAGCTGAGTGTAGTGACTGACCTTGGCTACGCCAGTGATAAAGTGAAAGAGACGATTGTGGACTCGGATGTACTCGTGCTTGAGGCCAACCACGATATCGAAATGCTTAGAATGGGCCGGTACCCCTGGAATACGAAGCGCAGAATTCTGGGCGATATGGGGCACTTATCCAACGAGGCCTCGGGTGAGGCGCTAAGTGAGCTAATGAACGGCCGTCTGAAGCGGACGTACCTGGCTCATCTCAGCCGCGAGCATAATATGCTCGATCTGGCCAAGCTCTCTGTGCGGGGCGCGATGGAAGACCGGGGCTGCTTCTATAAGGACAGCGAGTTCAAGCTGTGCGGGACCTATTATGACCAACCTACACCGTGGGATAAGGTGGGGGAACCATAAAGGCATCAAGCTCCGCGGCCTTTATGGCGATTTCCTCCCGGGACAGAATACCTTTCTCAATCAATAATTCAATAGCAACGCTGAGGGCAAGCAGGGTATGGTAGTGCTCGTCTTTCAGATCGGCCAGCTTGGCCAGGATATTTACTTCGTTCATAGGGGATGACAACTGATCCATAGGTTCAGCTCCTTGGGCGTATTTTTTTTGCGGTAAAGGCATTTTCAGAGGGTAAAAGATCCAGGAATCGGGTAAAAGGTCTATACAGCTAGCTGTAAGCACAGGCTGCAATTCAATACGCAGGCGCTCCCAGCAAAAACCGTAATTTATTTCTCCTACAGTGCGCTTAATTTTGATAGAATGGATGTATCTATGAAGCTTGTACTAGTGTAATCCGCTGTGAGGCAAATCATTCCTCATTCCATAGAAAAAATAGTCAGTGATCAGCCCATGAGACGGGTAACTTATCGGGCGCTCATTACGTCAAATATTGCAGAGAGAATGGGCGGCAAGAGCCTTCCCTTTCGATCAACCCAAAAAGTTGAAAATGAGCGAGTCCCGCCATCATACATGGGTGCGTAAAAGGCATAACATGAAGAGGCGAATATCTATTTTTGACAAGTAAATCCCCTCCATAATTAACGAATACCATGCGGCTGCGAAGAGGCGGCTGATCAGGATAGAGTATGAGCAATAATGCATCACACATATAGAGAGACGTATAACAGGACTAGGAAAGTACCGGGAGTGTAACAACGGAGGGAGAGAATCACCCATGGGATTGTTTGACGACGACTTTTATTCCACGAAAGTATCAAGAAGGCTAACCCGCAGGACGAACACGGACAGCAGCAGATGGTCCTCAGGGTCTAAGAGCCGCAGGAGCCTAAGCACGTTCCAAATTTCATTAATCTGTTCCGTACTCAGTGCGGTTGTGGCTGTTCTGCTGTACAGCTTCATTGCAAGCCCTCCCTCCAAAATGCAAAGTGGAGCACTGAACGGGAGTCTCCTGCACAAAACAGACAGCGATCCCTATGAAAGAATCGTTCAGGCGGCAGCCAAGGTGCGGCCGGCGGTTGTAAGTATCCTGAATCATCAGGCAGATTCATCCTCCAAAGCCAAGGCGGATGAGGATGCTGCGCTGGGGTCGGGGGTTATCTTCAAGAAGGCGGATAATAAAGCCTATATTATCACGAATGCCCACGTCATTACGGACACGAAGGATCTGGAGATCGTGACGGTAGACGGTGAGTCGAGAACAGCGACTGTGGTCGGCAAGGATCAGGTCAGTGATCTGGCTGTTCTGGAGATGGATGGGGACGGAATCAGTACGATAGCCGAGATGGGCGAGTCCAAAGGCCTTCGTCTTGGGGAGACCGTCATTGCGATCGGGAATCCGCTGGGTCTCGGAGATACCCTCACCTCGGGCATCGTGAGCTATCCGAACCGGATTATTCCGGTGTCTCTCAATCAGGACGGCGTGTACGACTGGGAGCAGGAAGTGATTCAGACCGATGCGGCGATTAACGAAGGGAACAGCGGCGGTGCTCTGGTGAACCTGAATGGCCAGGTGATCGGCATCAATACGATGAAGATTTCGGATACGGGCGTAGAAGGGATTGGCTTTGCGATTCCTGTGGATGATGTGATGAACACCGTCAATAACCTGATCGAGCACGGCAAAGTAATCCGTCCTTATCTGGGGGTGTATTCCCTGGATCTGAACAATCCCTATGCTCCGCTTAGCGAGGATCAGCGCAAGGATCTGAAGCTGCCTGCGGACATTACAGAGGGAGTGCTTGTCCTTGAGGCTCACGGTCCTGCAGAGCAAGCGGGCATCAAGCTGAACGATGTGATTACCGAGCTGGACCACAAGCCGGTGGAATCGACGCTGGCCCTGCGTAAATATTTGTACGATGTGAAGAAGGTCGGAGAAGAGATGGAAGTGACTCTGTACCGCGGGGGCAAGGAAATGACCCTGACGGTAACCTTGACCGACAAGCCTGAGGATACAGAGTCGCAGAAATAAGCAGAATCGGCTTCGGCTGTAGAGCACCACTTTAGAACACCTCTTTAGGAACTTAGGTTCCTGGGGAGGTGTTTTTTTCGTGGAGGCTAGGACGGAGAGAAACTTTAATAACCGTACTACACAAGTACAGCCCCCCTCCCTACAGGCATGTTTTTGCCGCCCATCTCGTAAATTAAGTCTTGCAGGCCTCTATTTCGGTATGATAAATAAATAGGCATGATTATGGAGGCAGGCACCAGCTTTATACTGGACTGAAATTAAGATAGTGAAAGAGGGATAGTATGGCCTTTCATGGACAAAAGATACTGCCAGCCGCCCGGCATATGAAGCATTTCGAGAAAATTCTGAAGAGTTCATACGAGTATGCCGTCTTCCTGGACACGCATGTGGCTCAGCTGAGGAATATCTATTCTATGGCCCGGGACCACGGGAAAAAGATGCTGCTGCACGCCGACCTGGTTCAAGGGCTCAAGACGGATGACTATGCCGTCGAGTATTTGTGCCAGGATATTAAGCCCTTTGGGCTAATCTCCACGCGGGCGGGTGTGATTCAGAAGGCGAAGCAAAAGGGAGTTGTCGCGATTCAGCGCCTGTTCCTGCTGGATACGCTTGCCTTGGAGAAGAGCTATGCTCTGCTGGAAAAGACGCAGCCGCATTACATTGAGGTGCTGCCCGGGATCATGCCGGAGATCATCACCGAGGTATATGAACGGACCGGGATTCCGATTCTGGCCGGGGGCCTGATTCGGAGTGTGGACGATGTAGAAAGGGCCATCGCAGCCGGGGCAAGCGCGGTCACAACCTCGAATGAAGCGTTAATCAAGCAGTATAGCTTGGAATGAAGGTAGTTCGCCATTTGGGTGTGGAAGGACAGAGTATTCTTACATAACTGAATAATTGTCAATGAAATTTAATGGTTGACACCGCTTACATTATGATCTATTGTTGAACTAAGTTCATAACTGTGGCGGAGATCCGGAGACCCACATCAATTTCTTTCTATGAAGAGGGAGTATTGATGGGGGTCTCTTTTTGTTTGCCGCCCATAACGAGGAGGGGAATTGCGTGACGCCATTTTTAGCCGAATTGTTAGGAACCATGATCTTGATTGTGTTAGGCGCCGGGGTATGTGCAGGAGTATCACTGAAGAAGAGCTTTGCGGCTGACTCAGGCTGGATGGTCATTACCATGGGATGGGGACTTGCGGTAGCCGTAGCGGTCTATGCCGTAGGTCAGATCAGTGGAGCCCATCTCAACCCAGCGGTTACACTGGCCTTGGCACTGAAGGGGGACTTCCCGTGGAGTGAGGTGCCTGGTTATATGCTCGCCCAGCTGATTGGGGCTGTTCTGGGTGCAGTGATCGTCTACCTGCATTATCTGCCGCATTGGAAAGAGACGGAGGACCCCGGCACCAAGCTGGGCGTATTCGCTACCGGGGGCGCCATTCCCCATGCTTTCTCCAACGTGCTGAGTGAGATCATCGGAACCTTCATCTTCGTGCTTGCGCTGCTCTCCATGGGAGCCAACAAATTCACCGATGGCCTGAATCCGCTCCTAGTTGGATTTCTGGTCGTGTCGATCGGATTGTCGCTGGGCGGGACAACGGGATATGCGATTAATCCGGCTCGTGACCTCGGTCCGCGAATTGCACATATGCTTCTTCCCATTGCGGGAAAGGGTTCGTCGAACTGGGGTTATGCCTGGATTCCGATTGTAGGTCCACTGCTTGGGGGAGGTCTGGCTGGCCTGTTCTACAAAGCGGTGTTCCAAGGGGTATGGCTGCAGGCGTTCTGGTATGTTCTGGCCGCAAACCTTATTATATTAATAATTGCTTATTTAGCTGGACCCAAAGCTTCTTCACCGGCCCGGAACAAGAAGGCGGCTGCCTGAATGATCACCGGGGATGAGCATCGGTCATGGCCAAGAGCAGCAGTTAATTACGATGAACAGCAGTCATTGTCCAAAATTAGCACTCCCAGCGGTCAACGCTACCATCAGCATTTATCGGCATGCATGAATGTACTGCACTCACCAGCAGTCACCAGCAGTCACCAGCAGTCACCGCAATCCGCCGCAGTGCATGACCAGACCCGCAAGTTAAATCCAATCACTTAAATTACTGGAGGAATTCATATATGGAAAAATACATTATGTCTTTGGACCAAGGTACGACCAGCTCCCGCGCTATCCTGTTCAACAAGCAGGGCGAGATCGTCTATTCGGCGCAAAGGGAATTTCCGCAGTATTTCCCGCGTCCCGGCTGGGTGGAGCAGAACGCCAATGAAATCTGGAGCTCCATCCTGGCGGTTATTGCCTCCTGCCTGGCTGAATCCGGTGTGAAGCCGAATCAGATCGAGGGCATCGGGATTACGAACCAGCGGGAGACCGCGGTAGTATGGGATAAGGAGACCGGAGTGCCCATCTATAACGCTGTGGTATGGCAGTCCAGACAGACGGCGGGTATTTGCGATGAGCTGAAGGCGGCGGGGTTAGACGATCTATTCCGGGAGAAAACAGGGCTGCTGATCGATGCCTACTTCTCCGGCACCAAAGTGAAATGGATTCTGGACCACGTGGAGGGGTCACGTGAGCGGGCCGAGCGCGGCGAGCTTCTGTTCGGTACAATCGATACCTGGCTGATCTGGAAGCTGTCCGGCGGGGCAGTTCATGTAACCGACTACTCCAATGCTTCCCGGACGCTGATGTATAACATTCATGAACTCAAGTGGGATGACGAACTGCTGGAGATTCTGAACGTTCCAAAAGCGATGCTGCCCGAAGTCCGCCCTTCCTCAGAGGTGTATGGGCATACGGTCGATTATCACTTCTTCGGCCAGCAGGTGCCGATTGCAGGAGCGGCGGGAGACCAGCAGGCGGCCCTGTTCGGCCAGGCATGCTATGAGCAGGGCATGGTCAAATCCACCTACGGAACCGGCTGCTTCATGCTGATGAATACGGGGACGGAGCCTGTTGTCTCGAAGCATGGACTCATCACAACCATCGCGTGGGGCATTAATGGCAAGGTGGAGTATGCGCTGGAGGGAAGTATCTTTGTGGGGGGCTCGGCTATTCAGTGGCTCCGCGACGGCCTGCGCATGTTCCGGGATGCCAAGGACAGCGAGCAGTACGCGGCGCGGGTAGAATCGACGGATGGCGTATATTTGGTTCCTGCTTTTGTAGGGCTGGGAAGCCCCTACTGGGACAGCGAGGTCCGGGGAGCGATGTTCGGACTTACCCGCGGAACGACGAAGGAACATTTTATTCGTGCCACGCTGGAATCTCTGGCTTATCAGACCAAGGATATCCTGAACGTGATGGAACAGGACTCCGGCATTCCGGTCAAGACCCTGCGGGTGGACGGCGGCGCGGTGAAGAACAATTTCCTAATGGACTTCCAGAGTGATATTCTGGGGCTGCCGGTTGAGCGGCCTGTCATCAATGAGACAACGGCGCTCGGCGCAGCTTATCTGGCCGGACTTGCGATCGGATATTGGAAGGATCAAGACGAGATCTGCGAGAAATGGAGCGTCGAGCGTGTATTCGAGCCGAAGATGGATGAAGAGCGGAAGAATAAGCTCTATGATGGATGGAAAAAAGCCGTTCACGCCGCCATGGCGTTCAAATAACCGGGAAGATTTCTGCTTGGATTGTAATAATTATTATGGTACTATAACTACAAGTTAATAATTTGTCAGGAGATCAGGAGAGACCACATGACACTCTAGTCGTTCTAACCGAGCGGCTGCGGTGTACTTGTGGTCTCTTTTGCGTCTATACAGAGGAGGAGCAGGAGCATGAAGACCGCATTTTCGGGCAAGGGAAGAGAACAGATTCTAGAGGACATGGTGAATACCACTCTCGATGTGCTTGTGGTGGGCGGGGGAATTACCGGATCGGGAATTGCGCTTGATGCGGCGGCCCGCGGGATGAAGACGGGGCTGGTGGAGATGCAGGACTTCGCTGCGGGGACTTCCAGCCGCTCGACCAAGCTTGTGCACGGGGGGCTTAGATACCTGAAGCAGCTGGAGGTTGGTGTTGTAGCTGAGGTAGGTAAAGAGAGAGCCATCGTCTACGAGAACGGGCCGCATGTAACCACACCGGAATGGATGCTGCTGCCTTTCCATAAGGGCGGGACCTTTGGGAAATTCACGACCTCTGTCGGCCTGCGTGTGTACGACTTCCTGGCCGGGGTGAAGCGCAGCGAACGACGCAGGATGCTCTCGGTGGCTGAGACGCTGAACAAGGAACCCCTGCTGAAGCGAACCCACCTTCAAGGCGGCGGTTATTATGTGGAGTACCGCACGGACGATGCCCGGCTGACGATCGAGGTGCTGAAGGAAGCGGTGGCGCGGGGAGCCAAGGCGGTGAACTATACGAAAGTAACGGAATTTATCTATGACGGCGGAACCGTAGCGGGCGTAAAAGTGACCGATCTGCTCAGCGGCAGAGCATACGAGGTACGGGCCCGCAAAATCGTGAATGCGGCAGGCCCATGGGTGGACACGCTGCGCGAACTGGATCAATCTAAGCAGGGCAAGACGCTGCAGCTGACCAAGGGAATTCACCTCGTCATTGATCAGAAGCGGTTCCCGCTGCGCCAGGCCATCTATTTCGACACGCCGGATAAAAGAATGGTGTTCGCCATTCCGCGGGACGGGAAGACTTACGTGGGGACCACGGATACCGTATACAAGGCGGATATCAGCCATCCGCGGATGACCCTGGCGGACCGGCAGTATGTGATCGATGCCATCAACTATATGTTCCCTGAGGTGAAGATCAAGGCGGAGGACATTGAATCCAGCTGGGCCGGGGTTCGTCCTCTGATCTATGAAGAGGGCAAGGACCCGTCGGAAATTTCGCGCAAGGACGAAATTTGGCAGTCGGCTTCCGGCCTGATTACGATTGCCGGGGGCAAGCTCACCGGCTACCGGAAGATGGCCGAGACGGTGGTGGATAAGGCAGCAGCCCAGCTCCAGGCCGAAGGGCATGCTGCATTCCCGGCTTGTCCCACCAAGCAGATGCCCATTTCGGGCGGGCAGGTTGGAGGCTCTGAACACTTCAAGGCATTCGTCTCGAAGAAGACAGAGGAGGGCATAAGACGCGAACTCCCAAGGGAGCTTGCCGAGAACTGGGCATCCCACTATGGCTCGAATGTGGACCGCCTGTTTGCATTTGTGGATTCCGAAGGGGCGAAAGGTTCCCCCGTTGGTTCACTGCCTTTGGAGGTGCTCATTCCTCTCCGCTACGCGCTGGAGGAGGAAATGACCGTTACACCTGCGGACTTCTTCATCCGGCGGACGGGAGCCCTCTTTTTCCATATCGATTGGGTTCGGAAGTGGAAGGCCCCCGTTATGGATTACATGGCTGAACATCTCGGCTGGTCACCGGAACAGAGAAGCCGGTATGCGGAGGAGCTGGAGACGTACTTACACGATGCCGTAGTGCCGGAGGATGCTGGGGGTCTGCCGCGGGGCAAGGAGCAGCAAGAGATCAGTTAAATTGTGCAATAAGCTAAAGATAGGCTCACTTCATGCGGATGCGGTTTTCTTTTGCCCGGGAGTATGGTAGAACTTAAGTAGAGGGAATTGACCCCTGACAGACCAAATGGAGATTGCAGCATAGAAAGGATGCGCTTTAGCTTATGTACGTAGTATGCAAAGATCATGTTGAACTGGCGATTGATATGTTCGTGGACGAATTCGAGGATGCCCCTGATATCGTCGATTTGAAGGAGACGGAGTTCTCGGATTGGGATCCGCCAGTGAAGTGCTCGCAGTGCGACCAGGCGGCTGTATTTCTGGTAGTATAATGAACCGGCCGTGAAGGGCACGGATAAGATATTGGCTGTAAAGGGCGCTTCGGGCGTCCTTTTTGTTGTACACTATTTCTATAATGGAGCCTGTATCCTTGGGGATATGGGTCCTTTTCATGCTGGGCGGGAATGAATCCTGCTGTTCATCTTCAATAGGCCGCTGCTAAAGACGATAATATCAGAAGAGGTTTACTTAAATTTAACACATGGCTTGTACCAAGGGAGATCGGCCTATGATAATAAGACTAGGATTAATCATGCTAATCAGTACGCTGTTGGCCACAGGCTGTAGTCTGCGGATTGGTGAATCGGCAGTGCCTGTTCAAAGCGGACCAGGAGTGCTCGATGTCACGGCAGGAGATCGAGAGAACCGGCTCTCCGAGTTACGAGGAGCCTATGAATTATATTGGCACCAGCTGCTGGCACCCGCTGATTTTGCAGCGAATGCACAGCGGCAGACCGGATACATGGAGATGCCGAACAATTGGAACAACTTTACCCTGAACGGCAAGCAGCTTCCGAGGAAGGGTTACGCTACCTTTCGGTTAACACTGAAGGTAAGCCACCCTGAGGACACGAAGGGGCTTCTTATACCCGTTATGTACTCGAACTATAAGCTGTGGGTGGATGGCCGCCTGATTGCCGTCAGCGGCAAAGTGGGGAGAGACCCCGGGAGCAGTGTACCGCAGAAGATAACCCAGGAGGTTTATTTCCAGCCCAAGTCAGATCAGGTTCAGATCCTTCTTCAGATCTCCAATTATGACAACTACGCCGGGGGCATGTGGGAACCGATCCGCTATGGTTCTGCAACTGAGATTGCGGCGAGCCATGATCGAAAGACGATTTTTACCGCCATCCTGCTGGGAATCGTCATCATGGCGGGTGCCTATCATATCGGGCTTGGGGTTCTCCGGCGGAAGGATACGTCGCTGCTGTATTTTGGCGTGTTCTGCTTCGATGTGGCTCTGCGCAGTCTTACGGTAGACGAGATATTCCTGATGAAGGTATTCCCGGACTTCTCTTGGCAGCTGGCCTCAAGGATCGAATATATCTGCTTCTATATTGGAGTTCCGTTAATCGCCATATTCCTTAAGAAGCTGTTCCCAGCTGAAGTCTCAACTGTATTCATCAAGGTTGTCACCGCTGCAGCAGCTCTGTACACCCTATTCACCATCTTGACTCCGGCAGATGTCTATTATCAGATCCTGCTGTATTATCAGATCCTGGCGGTGTTGGCCGCAATCTATGCCTTGTACGCCATAGTACGGGCGGCTATGCATAAACGGGAAGGCGCTATATATGCCTTGGCGGGGTACATTGTGTTCGCTTTGGCCGTGTTGTTCGATGTTTTTGGGTCCATTCTTAGTGTGGCCGAGCTTAGCTCCAATGCTGTAGGCGTTGCGGCGTTCACGTTCTGCTTCTCGCTCGTTCTCTCCAAGAAGCTATCGCTCGCCTTCAACAAGACGGAGCAGCTCGCAGGAGAACTGGCCCTCGTGAATGACAGCCTGGATACGAAAGTGCGGGATCGCACACGTGAGCTGGCCGAGAGCAACAGGAAGCTGGAAGAGCTTAATCTTCAGCTGAGAGAGTGGTCCGTGATCGACGGTCTGACGGGGGTATATAACCGGAGGTATTTCGATGATCAGCTTAAGAAGCAGCTTGAGCGATGCCAGGCTGAGGGACTGCCGTTATCGGTTATGCTCATTGATGTAGATTTCTTCAAAAAATACAATGATACCTACGGGCATCTGCAGGGTGACGAATGCCTTCGGAAAGTGGCCCAGACGCTGAAAGCATCGCTGGAGCAAAGGGAGATTGCGGCGGTACTAACCCGTTATGGCGGCGAAGAATTCGCGGTGATTCTCCCTGGCTATGAGCTTACCCTGGTCATGGAGACCGCCGAGGCCTTGTGCGAGGGGATCCGGGAACGGCAGCTTCCCCACAGCGGATCCGAGGTATTGGACTGTGTTACCATCAGTGCTGGTGCAGCCTGCATGGTGCCTGGCCCGGGGAAGGATGCACGAACTCTGGTAGAAGCGGCGGACAAGCAGCTCTACACAGCCAAGAGCAGCGGCCGGAACCAGGCTGCGGGGGTTGCTTATTCTCAGGTGAGTTAACCTGGACTTCAGGTATGGAACCTTGAAGAGCTTGACCTCTATGAAAATAGTAAAAGCGAAGACCCCATGAGGGGCCTTCGCTTCCCAACCTAAAAATGCCTACCAATATCTTCTGTGACGCTCTTTTTTGTGTTTACATACGACAAGGGCTTTTTGACCAGGTTTCAAAACAACCACTTTCACTTTCTTGTGGTGACGATGGGATTTTTTGTGGCAATGTCCATAATCGTTCAAGATGATCACCTCCGGCTGTTTGATAATGCAGTGTATGCAGACCTTGCAGGGGAGGGTTGGGATTTCGGCAAAAATGGGGCAATGGAAAAGATGTAGGGGATTTGGCCGAGTATGCTGGAAGCAAGCATATCCCCAACGGAAAGGGACTTGGCTATCTGTCTGCCGCGTCTTCCCCACTCGATAGTTTTCTTACAAAAGAACGACCGCTTCCGGATGCTCCGGTGCGGTCGTTCTGTTCTTACCCCCGGGCAGCGCCGTACTATCTGGTCGCTACCTGGAACCCACCGTAAAGCCACCGCCTTTATCTGCGGTTGCGGCAGTGTTAGAATTATCATCATACTAAGTGCAATTAAGGAGCGGCTTCGCAATGAATATACAGATCGTGTGTGTGGGAAAGTTGAAGGAGAAATACCTGGTGCAGGGCATTGCCGAGTACAGTAAGCGCCTTGCGCCTTACCTGCGCTTGTCCGTGCACGAAGTGCCGGATGAGAAAGCGCCCGAGAACATGAGTGACGCGGAGATGCGCCAGGTGCAGGAGCGCGAAGGCGCGGGAATCCTAGCGCACATTAAGCCGGACACCCATGTCGTGGCCCTCGCCATCGGCGGGCAGCTCTGGTCCAGCGAGGACCTTGCTGCCCATCTGGACAAGCTCGGCACCTATGGGACGAGCAATGTCGCCTTTGTGATCGGCGGCTCGAACGGATTGTCGGACGAGGTGCTGAAGCGCGCCCAGACGAAGCTCAGCTTCGGGCGCATGACCCTGCCGCATCAGCTGATGCGGCTGGTGCTGGTGGAGCAGATTTATCGGGCAGTGAAGATAAATCGGGGGGAGCCGTACCATAAGTAGGGCGAAAGCTGATGTTGCAAGGAAATTTTAAAATAATACACACTGAGAAAACTGATTCGACTATAATGTAAATAATCGGGAATTCTAATGATGTAAGCTAACCCGACGGAGTTAAGAAGTAGAAAGGGGCGATAATATTGTGAATGCCTCATTAATGAAAAGGCTTTTCAAAGCAATCAACGAAAACGGAAGCGATAGTTTGGAAAAGCTAGCATATATTATTATTGAAGATGAGAAAAAAAAGGGGCATGAAGTTCTCGCTCAACAATTAGACAAAATAATAAATAATAAAGTGTCGGTATCCCAAAGATCAATAGAAATGGTACCTCGGAACAAACAGACTAACTTAGGAGATAAAAGGACTTTAATAAGTTTACCAACGGATAGACGGTATAACCAACCCTTAGCTACATTAATCGAAAGAAATCATCTTGAACACCACATGGTTTTGCCAGCAGACATCGAGGATCGATTTGCAGTTATTGAAAAAGAGTTTACAGCCAGGGAGAGGCTGGCGAGGTATGGTTTAAAACATAGAAAAAAAATACTTCTTTATGGTTCCCCAGGTTGCGGTAAAACCTTAGGTGCCCAAAGAATTGCATGGAACACGGGCTTACCCTTGTTAAAAGTAAGATTTGATTCAATATTATCTTCATACTTGGGTGAATCAGCAGTAAATTTAAGAAACCTCTTTGAAAGTACAGCAAGTAATCCTTGTGTCCTATTGTTAGATGAATGCGACTTTATTGCAAGGTCCAGAGATGGTGGTCAAGATGTGGGAGAAATCCCTCGAATAGTAAATACATTGTTGCAACTTTTAGATGAATATAACGGTAATGGGATAATTATAGCTACAACAAATTTACAAGGTGCGCTAGATAAAGCATTATTTCGTCGGTTTGACGATGCATTTGAAATTCGCAAGCCAGGAAATGAACAGATCGAAAAACTTATTAAAGTTACACTTTCATTACTTAGTTTATCCAATGACATCGAGTGGCTAGAAATTGTCGATCGGCTTAAAGGATATTCAGCAGCAGAAATCGTGAAAATTTCGGAAAATTCCGCTAAAGAGGCTATTTTAAGCGGATGTGATATTGTTTCACACAAGAATTTAATGAATATTATCAGTCAGACAAAAAATTACGAGAATATGGGGTAATAATTACATGGTTCAACAAGGTAACTATAATCACTTACCTTTACCCTTAATCATCAGAGACCGAGCATATCTTACCGGGGGCGGGCATACTTCACAAACTACATTAGCTAATAGAAACAACAGAGCAGGACACGGTGGAAATCTTAGTAATAAAGCGACGAGTATTAATTATGACTGGAGACAAAAAGTTAATCTTAGGTATGAACAAGGTCTTCCTGATCTACCTAGAGCTATTCCAATATTATTAGAAATAGATCCGAACGTAGATACTGATTTTCTACGTTCTTTTGGTTTTGAAGTGGTGTCAGAGCAAGAGGATGGATTTATTGTAATAGCTACTGAAGACATAGATATGGTAAATTTCTTTGAAAAAGTTAATAGATTCACTCAAAATTTACCGAGATCAGGAAGTGCCGCACAAATTCATCAAATGCACGGTGACGAAAATATTGATGCTCGCCTACAAAGAATACTTTCTGAAAAAATTTATCTAGAGTGGCCCCAAATTAGAGATAACGAGATCTATACTGTAGATATCGGCATTGAGTGTTTGGGTAGTTTTGTTATTCCTGATCGGGTCGAACAAAATGATGGTGAAAGTGAAGAAAGATTCCAAGTAAGACTCTCTCGTTGGGAAAGAAAGGTTCAAGAACTATATATACAACTAGATGAACTTAAAATAGAGAGAGAAGAACAGTTAGAAACCTTTATTAACGCTTACGGTGGTAACATTATTAGCATTTTTGAAGAAGGTGACGCAGTAACGTCGCTTTCTGATAGCTTTACAGCTAGAGTTGAGATAAATTGAAAAGGCTTAAAGGACATCTCTCTAAACTTCCCATATGTTTTTGAGGTAGTTGAACCAGACGAAATAGGATTTTTAAGAGATCAAGATGAATTAGATTATAATGATATAAATGAGGTTGAAGTACTTCCGCCTGAAGTGAACGCCCCAAGGATTTGTATTATTGACAGTGGAATACAAGAAGGACATAGACTATTGAATCCTGCGGTGGAGACAAATATGTCTCAGTGCTTCTTACCAAATGAGACTGATATATCAGATAAGGTAAATGGTGGTGGACATGGAACTAGAGTGGCGGGCGCTGTTTTGTATCCAAGTGAAATTCCTAAGGCTGGTGTAATATCGGCTGAGTTTTGGATTCAAAATGCTAGAGTATTAAACGAGAGGAACTCAATGCCTAGCAGATTATTCCCTCCAAAACTACTACGTGAAATAGTTGAAAAATATTTAGGAGAGACAAATACACGTATTTTTAATCATTCAATTACTGGATTTTCGCCAATCAGACTCAAACATATGTCTTCTTGGCCTGCGGAGATGGACAATCTATCGTATCAAAATGATATCTTATTTGTACAGGCTGCAGGAAATATCTCGACTGATTTCAATGGACCATTTAGATATGGAATAAGGCAACATCTTGATGCGGGTAGGAGCTATCCTGATTATTTGTTAGAGCGATCGTGTAGAATACCAAGTCCTGCTCAAAGTTTACAGGCGATAACTGTTGGTTCGATTAGTCATATGGAGATTACGGAGGTTGATAGGAGAACACTTGGAGGAGATGGGTGGCCATCGGCTTTTTCTGCAACAGGGCTAGGTATTTGGGATACATTGAAACCTGATGTAGTAGAGTACGGTGGAACGTATGTCATTGATAACGGTACGCCAAGAAGCTTTACTAACCCACCGGAAGTTTGCCCTGAGCTAATTCGCTCATCTCCACCTGCATTTGCAAAAGATAATATTGGTACTTCTTTTGCTACACCTAAGGTGACACACGTATTAGCGAGCATACAAAAAACGTTACCTGACGAGCCGACCCTGTTATATAGAGCTTTATTAGCGCAATCTGCTAGATGGCCTGATTGGGCTTCAACTGTCCCACAAAGTGAAAAAGTTAATGTCTTAAGACACGTGGGATATGGAGTGCCAAATGTAGATAGAGCAACGAAAAATGGCCCTTATAGAGCAACTTTAACAACATCAGGTCAAATAGAAATTATTTCAAAAGAAGCCCATGTTTATGAGGTTCCTATCCCAGAGTCAATAAGAACTGCCGGAGAAGAGTATGATATTTTAATAGAAATAACGTTATCCTATGTAGCAAAACCGAGAAGAACGAGGAAGAAATTGAGGGGTTACCTAGCGACATGGCTAGACTGGAAAAGTAGTAATATTGGTGAAAGTTCGACGTCATTTACAAATCGTGTTCTTCACGGAAGAAATCATCAGGATAGGGACGATGAATCTAATATTCCTTGGACTATCGGTAATCGTGCTAACACAGGAATAGGCGGTATTTCAAGAAACTCTAGTACACTTCAAAAGGATTGGGCGGTTATTAAATCTCATGAGTTAACCAGTGGGTTTAATATCGCTGTTATTGGACACCCTGGATGGAACAAAGATCCTAGCATAAAGGCCTTTTACTCATTAGTAATTAGTTTTGAAGCAATAAATCGTGATATCGAAATTTATGAGCAGATTAGGGCAGAGGTAGAAGCGAAAGTTGAAACAGAAACTGAAGTTACGATTATCTAAAAACATCTCTTTAACAGGGTACCTAACAAGGTACCCTGTATTTACATTTAATATTATTTTCAGAGGCAAGTTATTAGTACAATTTCGTATTAACTGCTTTCTAAGAGCAGGGAAGAACGTTGGTACAGTTGGGCTCGTAGACTGCTGAACTACTCGGAGACTTTATGCTAAGAAGCCAACAAAACTATGTTCAAATGGAAGGTAAAATATTTACAACCAAGACATGGCAGTATGCTTATTAGGTACGTCATTTGCACTAACATTACTTAGTAAAAAACTATAAAGATTATACTGCCCTAACTTAAATAATCCCATTGTATATGTGTTAT
Organism: Paenibacillus sp. Paensp111; assembly: GCF_059492195.1. Classification (NCBI taxonomy): domain Bacteria; kingdom Bacillati; phylum Bacillota; class Bacilli; order Caryophanales; family Paenibacillaceae; genus Paenibacillus; species Paenibacillus sp. Paensp111. The sequence continues at coordinate 4,350,140 of NZ_CP168527.1, read as the reverse complement.
ATATCAACTGCTGTGTATTATTTGACTGCAAGTTATTTAGACCACAATGCGTTATGATATCTAACTTGTTATTACAATAATCGTATTCCCCGCTATATGGTGTTTTCTTGTAAACCCAATTCCAGGTTGCGGATGATACACCATTTGCACGCATTACATAGCAATAATCAGAAACGGTCAAAGCAGGTGTGTTACCCCTACTTAGCAACTCATCTGCAAATATAGCTTCTTCTACAAACATTGTCTTGCAAGCACTATCTTCGAATGGATGTCCACCTGCGAATATCCCGCAATCAAACTTAATGGACTCTGTTAATCTAAGATATACTAACTTGATGACAGCTTCTTGTGTTATCTTTGGTACTTTATAAGAACTATCGTATTTCATACCCTTATATAAATTATACAGATTATCTAACACATAATTACAATTTGATTCTGCATAATTTTCTATTCTGTAATTATCCTTGGTTTTTACCCTGTCATGTCCTTCTTTCCTAAAGTTAATTTTCCAAGAAGGACCTAAGTTTGGTAAAGTGAATTGTTTAATAACTTTATCATAATAAGCAATTACATCACCAGTTGTATAATTAACTTCTACGTTTGGTTTACTACACTCAATAAGTGATTCAATAATTACCTGTTCCTCATTAGCGCCTTTCTTTGTGGAAAATATAATATTTAGCTTATCGATTAAATCTTTATTAAAACATTCTTCTACATAATTCAGTGTTACTATATCAAATGCTCCCATAGGTATTACTTTTCCTGAAGGGTTTAGTACTTCTAATGACGTATTAAGTACCGAATCACCTACCAACTTTGATAAGTCATCCGTAAAATCTTCAACTGCGTCCTTTACCTGTCTTAATACTTCATTATAACCTTCTAATGTTGTATAAGTGTTACCATTACGATATATAAACAATACGTTGGAACCAGCTATCTTTGGTATAATCTTTTCAATGGATAAGCGAAATTCTTTATCATTATCATCTCTCATCATCAATAGATATACATCGGCATCACTAGCAACATTAAGTGGCACATCACCTGAAACACCAGGGGTATCTGTAATAATTAGACAATCAATAGTATCGCCCATTATTTCTCTTGCTAATGAACTCGCTTCAGTTACGATTTCGATACTATCTGTTAAAAGACTTAACTGTCGTGGTTTACCTGCCAACTCTCCATCTGCTTTTTGTGAATAATAATTTTCTTTTTCAATACGTCTTAAAAAGCTCTTTATTTCATCCTCATGTTCATCATCAAATGGTACTTCAATACCGTTTAATGTAGAATCAGTTGCTAAATAACGCATAAAGCTTTTCCTTTCCAGTCCTTTTGTGAGATAGAACTTGAAGTTAAGCTTTGTAAAATCCTTACCGCTTGACTCCAATTGTCTACGTGCTAAACTTGTGTATTTCAGGAATCTTGAAATAAGCCGTGACTTTCCCACCCTTGCTCTACCTACTATACAAACTTTTTTTGTTAGCATATTTTCAGTTCCACCCTTTTTTTTAAGAGATATAATTTTACTTGTATCTTTGCCTTTTCGAAGCATCCACTGTTCTATTTCATATAAGTCAAAGATAGGTCCTGCTTTTATTTCCTGCACAGGCTTTGGAAAGCTAGGCTCTCTTACTCTCCAATTTGCTACTGATGATGAGGATACTCCACATATATCAGCGATTTCTCTTAAACCAACCAACAACATGATTTTCAGTCCTTTCTATGTAGCTCCATCACGCTTGTGAATTATATTCACAAGCTATAAAAACATTAATCACAATCTATTTGAATGGTCTTTTTTTTCAAGGTTAAATTTTGTTTAAGGGTTTGTCAAGAAAATTATGGATATTATTTAGAGTTGGATCTAAGTTGAGAATATCTAAAAATTTCGCCCTACAAATGTTACGGTGAACCATATCATAAGTAGGGCGGATATTTCGCCTTGGGAATGGTCGTTCACAGCCGGGCTCTTTGCATGCTTCTAGGCCAATTTAAGGTATAGGGGCTTAGATGGATGCCCGGACTTCTTAAGAAGAGTAAAGTCGTTATCCCCACCAAGCCATAAGCCCTTTTAGCTTGAGGATGCCGGGCGTCCTCTTCGATGGCTTCTTTCTTCGTTTTTCGGAGAGAGGTATCAATAATATCTTCATTAAGCAACTTACAGGTCTTTTCTAAGTGGGCTTCTCATGTTGTAGGGCATGGGTGAAATAATTAGGCACGAAGATCAAAGAACATAGCACAAATCGTTAAGCAAAAGCGCACGAATTGTTAAGATTCTGCTGAAGGAATACATTATAATAACAATTGCATCGGACCCTTTCTAGGAAGGAGGCGACAATGAGGATCAAGTTCCTTTGGGGACAGGCATCGTTTGGAAATTTATCATCGTAGACCGGCTCGTTACGGAAATCGCAAGAAAAAACAAGAACCGAATAACCGTATTGGCGTGCATGACAAAGGTCAACTTTTTTCATTAATAAGGAGGTCATTGATATGAAAAGAAAAACTTTAGTGCTTATGATGGTATTATGCTTCGCCATGTTGAGTTCCGTTACAAACGTTTTTGCAAGTACTACGTATCCGATTGTTACCCTCGGCTCAAGTGTACAAGTTAATTCTTCCCAACACGATTTTCAGTTTACCGCACCTGCCGCGGGTACCTATTCTTATACGGTAAATACTGTAGGGACTCGGATAAACAGCCCTTACTCATGGTCGACGATTAACATCTATGACATGCAGGGCCAGTTGATTGCTACACAAACCGCACATAGCAACCCTCCGAGATCGCAAATGGATGTTGGACAATGCACAAATACGATTAAGGTAACCATGGCGAATGGTCAGACTTACCATATAGAAGTGTTGTATGGTGGCTATGCTGCTTCTTTAGGAGTGACGAACTAATCATTTGGAACGTAACATCCCCAAATATACGAAATGAATCAACCCGTCCGACAAAGGCCGGGTTTTTTCATCTATTGCAAGAAGCGTCGCGACGTTCAGGACGAAAGCAGGTAGGGCAAGTTTTTGTGTACCCAAAATAAAAATTAGCTGTTAACGAAAGAAAAAACGCGCTATGGCGCGTTTTCTTACTTAATCCGTCTCCAAAACGGTTTAAACTGACTTTTTATATACATCTGCAAAAACCTTTGCAAAGTCTCCAATCTTGATCTTGCCGAGGTGGTAGTCGGTGGCACGGAGGCTGGCGTAGAACTCGTCGGCGTTTTCACCCGCGCGGTACAATTGGGCGAAGCCGTTGGCGGTGTTTTCATGGAAGCCGATGTTCTTCATATTTTCAGAGAAAGCTTCGACGGGAATTTGCTGGAATTTGGCTTCGACATCATTCTCAGCAAGAGCACTTAGCCAGTCGTTGCTTGTGGCCCAATCGCTTACTACGAATTTCGTGCTTTTTCCCGCTGGGGTGTGAGAAATCAGAGCGTAAGCGACGTCCGCGATATCAACGGGGCTGACCCACCCTTGCGGGACGTCGGCTGAGATTGGACTGAAGAGGGTTTGCTGGGCTTTGAGGCTTTGCATGTCGGCAAAAAGATTGCTGTAAAAGCCGACAGGGCGTATATGAACAACGTTCACGCCTTCGAGCGAGTTGAGCGCGTCTTCTGCAAAATGATAGCTATAAAGGATGCCGGCGTTGGGGTTGTCAGCGCCGACGGAGCTGAGGTTGATGACGTTTTTCACGCCTGAGTTTAGAACGGCGGCCTTGTAATTTTCAGAAAGCTCGATGGCGGTCTGCCACATATCCGTGCCAGTGGCAAAATTGATGCCAGAAATCATGAGGTAAACGACGTCGCTGCCTGTGAAAGCCTTGGTGAGGAAGTCAACGTCACGGTTTGAGCCGACAGCAGCCTTGGCGCCAAGCGCTTCGATGTCGGCGATCCGATCTTTGGAGCTTGTGATGACGGTGACATCGTGACCGTCTGCGATGAGGCGTGGAAGGTAGTCACGATTGATATTGCCGAGTGAGCCGAGAACTGTGATTTTCATTGTGTTCTCTCCTTCTTTTTGATAAAGTAATGTCAGTGACTGACATTTGAGATCATTATGCGCTTGCTGGATACTGTTGTCAAGAAAAAATGTCAGTTACTGACCTTTTTGCGAAACTGTATAAAATTACAAATATAGGAATGGTAAAATGAATAGTAAAGAGAAACTGCAGGCGGCGGCCACAAAATTATTTATGGAAAAAGGCTATGAAAATACGACGGTGCAAGAGATTGCAAGCCTTGTAGGTGTGACGGAGAGAACCTTTTTCCGGCAATTCAAGGACAAGTCTGACGTGCTTTTTGACACAAGAAATGAGATGGGGGAGCGGGTCGCGGCTTATATCACGGGCCATTTTGACGTCGAGCAAAAGCCGCTGAAGCTTGCGGTTGATGGCTTTGCCTCGGTTTTTAGTTTTTTTGATGGCGAGCGGGAGAGGGTGCTGGCACGGAATCAAATTATTCAAAGTAACCCTGATTTGCAGGAGCGTGAGCTGCTGAAAAGCCAGGCGCTGATTGAGTCTGTCACAAACGTTTTGTCTGTCAAATATGATAGTGAGCTGTCAGAGCTTGCCGCACGATTTGCGGTTGAAATTTTTCACATGGCTTTTAACAAATGGATTGAAAGTGCCGAGAAAGGCTTTGTAGAGCAGGTGCTCGCAGTTTATGAGGTGTATCAAGAACTCTGTCAGTACTGACAGAGTTCTTGATTATTCCAGCGCCGAAAGTCGGGTGACAAGAACACCAGCTCGATGACCCCGAGGAATAAGAGAGACAAAAAACTTGCCGTTACAGACAGTGCTGAGAACCGTGTCACAAGTACGGCGAAATGTTGGATAAGTACAGGGCCTCATCTGAGATGCTGTGTGATAAAGAGTGAAGCACGGTCTAGGGCTTGGTCGGCTTCATCGAGAATACCAGAGAACGCCTGAAAAACATGCGGCACGTCAGCGGTAACGTCAAGAATTACATCCACGCCCGCTGCCCAAGCACGTTCGGCTAACTGGGTAGAGTCGTCAAGGAGTACCTCGTTGGTTCCGACTTGTAGCAGCAATGGTGGAAATCCGGTAAGGTCAGCGAATCTTGCCGGGCTCACGAGTTCATGGCGCGCATCTTGTCCCGCGAGGTACATCGCATCCGTGTATTCAAAGCTCTCACGGGTGAAGAACGGATCGAGCCCGGTTTTGCTATCCATACTTGCACCGGAGTGCGTCTTATCCAAACCCGCCGAGAATGTCACTACCGCTGCAGGCATTGGCAGATCTGCATCCCGTGCCATTAGGCAAGTCGAAACAGCGATACCGCCACCGGCCGAGTCGCCGGCGAATACAATAGAATTCGCCTCTACTCCCTCGTCCAATAGTTCACGATAGGCTGCTAGAGCATCTTCAAGAGCTGTAGGAAATGGGTGTTCCGGAGCCAAACGGCAATCGAGTGAGACAGACCGAATGTTGGTTCTGCTGACTAGATTTGCGGTTAGTGACATGGCAGTGTCGGGTGAACCCATAATATACGATCCTCCATGGATATAGAGAATGATCCCAGGATGCGCATTCTTTTCCGGGTCAACGACCACACAGGGGCGACCCCCCAGAGTAGTCTGTGTGATCCGTATGCCCATAGGTACTTTCATAGTCGCCATCATAGCAGCGAAACTTCTGCGCATTTGTTCGACGCTTTGAGGCTGGGTGGGTTGGGGTCGCCGGATCAATGCATCCACCATCCTACGCTGTTCTTTACTCATAAAATCGACTCCTTTTCTTGTTCGTTATTTCCTGCGGTCCTGCCTATTCGTAGTGTATAATCTAAATGCGACAAAACTTGTCACTATTATTTTGGGCGGTGGATTATTTTATGGGAAAATCGAGACGCTTAATTGAGTTGATGATGGCCGTAAATCGTAAACGTAAATTCACCGTCAAAGAGCTTGCTGAAGAATTTGGTGTATCTACCCGAACCATGCTACGTGATTTGCAAGAGCTAAGTGGTATGGGGGTACCTTTATATTCTCAAGTTGGTGCAGGAGGTGGATACCATGTTCTTACGGAGCGGACCCTTCTACCTATTTCATTTACCGAGAATGAGGCATTCTCCATATTCTTTGCTTCCCATGCTCTCCGACACTTCAGTTCATTGCCCTTCGAGGCATCTGCAGAATCTGCACTTCGCAAATTTCTCAGATATTTATCGGACGATGTGAAAAGCCAGATCGATGAGATGCGACACCGAGTTGACTTTTTTACACATACACGTCAAGAACGAGCGGACCACCTTGAGATATTGCTCCAAGCGTCCATTAAAAGGTTGCCCGTGACAATCCATTATGGAACGCGGGCGGATGAGACCCAACAGAGAACGATTCAACCCATCGGGATATATGCCCATGAGGGATATTGGTTTTGCCCGGCTTACTGCGATTTGCGAAAAGGCTTCCGATTGTTTCGGGTAGATCGGATAGGGTCAGCCGCTTGGGCGGATGCCGGGGCCATATCACCTTCAGTGGATATTTCGGAGGTGAATTTAACGAACTGGGGACTACATTTCTACGGCAAACAAGAAAGTGTTGATGTTAAAGTGAAGCTAACGGCAAAGGGTATTCAATTATTTCGGGATAGAAGTTGGATTTTCCCCTGGGGAAAGGTTGATGTTTCCCATGATGGAACGGGGATATTAGAAGCCGGTATTTCCAGGTCAGAGATACCGTTTTTCTCCGAATATTTCTTTTCATTCGGTGCTGAGGCGGTCGTGCTCCAACCGGAAGAGCTGAGAGAAGCTATCAAAAAGCGGTTGGTTCGTACTCTTAAGGAGTACAATGTCTCAAGCTCCTAGTCTCTCGATTTTGATTCAGTGTCCTGGCGCTTCTTTTGGCTGGATGGTTGCCAGCATGTAGAACATTTCAACGAGTTATTAGAAGGTGGATTATCGTGGACAACAGAAGGTATATTAAAGCCCTTGTAAGTTGGAAAAAGGACCCCAGTAGGTTTCCAGTGAACGAGTGGATGCGTGATATTGTTGTGAACTATGGTGAAATCAAGGATAAGATATTTTATGGTGATACATGGACTGTACTAGTTAGGATAACTAGACATATTGATGGTACGTGGGATACCTATGCTGATGTTGCTTTTATAGTTGATGAAGCACCTTGGCAATTGCTCGAAACAGGCTATAGATTTAATCTCTGGGCAGGAAGGGATATTGCAACAGTGACCATTGTCTAGGTGTAAGTCTTAAAAAAGTAATGCGAAATTTATGGTTATAACAAGGAACCTCTTCGAATAAGTCGAGAGGTTCCTTTGCTAAAATAGAAAGCCGGTTGGTTATCTGATATATATTGCAACGGCTTATTGCACAGAGCTGCCTTGCGCTGCATTCGAGACCGTCTCCCAGGCTTCCCAGGTAGCTAGACGGTCAGCATAGACGCCGCGTGCCGTAGGCAAGACTTCCGAGCCGAGCGCAAATCGTAGTGGGGGCTGCGCTGCGTCCACGATCTTGAGAACGGCTTCTGCCGTCGCTTGAGGGTTGCCGCGTTTTTCGCTTGATAGACGCGCGAACAACTGCTTCCGTACATCGGCATAGACGTCCATTTCCGGTACTCGCTTACCTGAAGCGCCAAACTCGGTCGCATAGGCGCCGGGTTCGAGCAGCGTCACCTTAATCCCGAAGTCCTTGACCTCTTGTGCCAGGCTCTCGTGGAGTCCTTCGACCGCCCATTTGGAGGAGCAATAGAAGCCGATGAGCGGTCTGGCCTCGATCCCAAGGGCGCTTGATACGCCGATCAAATGCCCGCTGCCCTGATTCCTCAGGAGTGGCAAGGCGGCTTGGATGACGCGAAGATAACCGAAGTAGTTCGCGTCGAACAGCGCCCGGACATCGTCTTCGCTTGCCTCTTCGATCATTCCCATCAAAGTATAACCGGCATTGTTGAGGACGACGTCCAGCTTGCCGAAATGGGAATGAGCCTGCTGAACGACCTGGCGAACCTGCTCAGCATCCGTTACGTCGAGCGCCATGGGAAGAACGAGATCTCCGAAACGTTCCTTCAAATCGGCAACGTCCTCCAATTTGCGGGCGGTAGCTGCAACTTTATCGCCACGCGTGAGTGCGGCTTCTGCCCATATGCGTCCTAGACCGCGAGAGGCTCCCGTGATGAACCAAACTTTTTTGTCCATGGTATACTCCTCCTTTAAATTCCCTGTTCTGTGTGGGATACTTAGATTAAAGCATCCAAATACGGAACTGTCAAGTTCCGGAACTATAAAGTATCGAAAAAGAGGGTTAAATTTTATGGATAAGAATAATAATGAAGAGACAGTCGGATCCAAATTAGCTGACGAAGTAGCGGAAAAACCAGCAAAAACATTAGGCCGTAAACGAGATCACACGCGTGATGCTAAAATTCTGGAAGCGACAATCGACATCCTGGCTGAAGCCGGTTTTGATGGAATGACCATGGACATGGTCGCAGCTAGAGCGAAGGCCGGGAAGGCGACAATGTATCGCCGCTGGTCCTCCAAGGCAGAGTTAGTCCGAGATGCCTTGACTTGGATGAATCGAAATCATCTAGAGCTTGACCACTTGCCCGATACGGGAACCTTGCGCAATGATCTGCTTGCGCTATTGAAGCCGCAATCGCTCGAAGAAGGTGAACGCAAACTTCGAGTACTGGCAGGCCTCGGCTCCTTTTTTTCGCAGAATTCGGAATCCATTAACGGAATAATTTTCGAACCGTGGGCTGTGGTGAATCGTAAGCTCATGCACCGGGCTGTCGGCCGCGGTGAAATCTCCACCCATGCGGACATTGAGATGGCTTGCCAGGTTATTACTTCAATGGCTTCTTATCGCGGACTCGTACAGCGCAAAACATTCGACAAGCACTTCTACACTTCACTAATCGACGGCGTCCTACTCCCTGCCCTCAAAAATCCGTTAACATCTCCAAATGAAACGGAATAGGGAAGGCGGCCTTTTGCTTGCAGAAAGAAATGCCGCAGCTCGGCGCCCCTGTCCTTAATAACGGGAAAAAGAATTCAATAAGAAAAGCTCCCAATCGACAAATGTGGATTCCCATCAAGTCGATTCGGAGCTTTTTGTTCATTGCTAATCTGCAGATTCACAGTCTAGCGCGGTTTTTGCGGAGATGGAAAGGGAAATCATTAGACTCCAAAGAGACTCCTGCCGCCGAATAAATAGTTGACCCTGGACTTTACTCCAATGTTATGATTTTGATGGAAGGAGGCAGATATGAAAATCAATGATTTTGCGAGCAAATATCAAATTCAACCTTACCACAAGTAACGGCAAGTTTTTAGAGAGAATTCCTTGCGGCGCATACTTTGCTTATCCGTGTAAGGTTATCCTTTGTATATTTGCATCCAGTTTGCTGTGTCCTTCAGTAGTTCAAATCCGAACTTGGCGTACAGCTCCTGCGCATCTTCGGTCACAAGTAAGAATCGTCTCAGTCCTTGCAGATCCGGATGATTTACAATGATCTCCATCATCCTCTTGGACAAGCCTTGTCCACGAAACTTAGATATCACGAAGACATCGGTCAGGTAGGCGAAAGTTGCGCAGTCCGAGACGACCCGAGCGAATCCAACCAGTTGTCCATTCACCGAGGAATCGTACGCACCGACCACGATTGCTGAATGGGCGACGGCTCTCTCGAAAGCGTCAAACGTTAGATTTTTCGCCCAGTACATATGCTCATGTAGATAGTGGTAGGCAAAGGGTAGGTCGAGCAAGCTCCTATCCGTCGATAACATCAAATTGGAGGTATCTGTTTTCGTCCGGTTCATAACCAATCACCATCCTTCGGGATGTAGACACGATCGAGCAACTGTTTCCCGGAGAGCTTCGTCCGTAGCGCGGCCCTTGTGACATGGCAATGGTTGATGGAATCCATATGAACGGCAACGACCTGGGTGTATGGCGCGTATCGGATTAGCTCGATTACATTATTTTCATTCATCGTTATCACGCCACCGCCGGCAAACCTCGCCCCGCCTGCATTGACGATTGTCATATCGGGCCCGGACACATGCCCCATTTTCTGACCGACTTCGCCTGTCCCATGTTGACCGATCGTCCGCTGAATGGTTACTTTTCGGAAGGTCACCCCCGTATATTTAATCCATAAAGTTGCATGTCGAATGAGTTGAATGTTCATCTGAATTCCTCCCGAAAAATTGAGCTGTGATAATATTAATTTTAGCAGTAGTCTCAGGACTCACTACATAGCTTGATGAACGATTTCAGGCGGGTTTGCTTACGTTGTGAAAGGAAGTGGATGCCAAATGGCCAACCAAGCTATTGACGATATAGATCTGAGGATTCTGGAAGTTCTGCTAAATAATGCGCTCCTTACCTACAAGGAGATCGGAGAGATCGTCCATCTTACAGGGCAGGCCGTTGGCGCGCGGGTGCGAAAGCTGGAAGACAGCGGCGTTATTGATGGTTATACGCTGCGTTGGAATCCTGAGAAGATCGGATTAAATGTTCATGCCTTTCTTATTGTCTTCATGAACTCGAATCAAGCACATCAAGCCTTTCGAAACTTCGTCCGGTCGACCGAACCAGTGGCGGAGGTGCATCGCGTAGGCGGAGAAGGCTGTTATTGGCTGCGTGTTCGGATCAGCAACGGTACGGAGTTGAACAAGCTATTAGAGGAGATACTAAAGTATGGGAACTATAAGCTGAGTCTATCGATCGAGCAGATCAAGTAGCCTTTGCACAGAGTAGAGGCTTGTGCGAGGCTTGCGGTTACAGACAGCGCGGGAACCGTATCATAAGTAAGCACTAACTATAGAGAAGAGCATATGATAAAAAGCGAAGGAGATCATTCTCCAATTGGATAAGCATACTTTCTCAAATGGCATCAACAAGCACAAAGGACGCGTAGTTCTTGAACTTTGGCTTCATGCGGACAAGTTGGGCGGCCAAATAACGACGGAAAACCTAAGATGAGTAAGTGCTAGCTGAGCGAATATCTTCGTAAGCGGGTCCTGGTCTAGGCATTGAATTTGGCCGTAATCAGTGTTAATCTGAGGTGCGGCAGACTCCGTATTCATGTTCTGCAGTACCTCTAATTAACCCCATTTCAGCTACCAAGAAAGGTAACACAAATGATCAAAGTTGAACACTTATCCTTCTCGTTCCCGCAAAAAGAACTGTATACCGACATTTCGTTCACACTCGAAGAAGGGCAGCACTGCGCCTTTATCGGAACAAGCGGCAGCGGGAAAAGCACCCTGATCGAGATCCTGATGGACCCGGAAAAGCATTTATTCGACGGCAAGCTGGAGATCGATCCGAACTGCCGAATCGGGTACGTCAGTCAGTTCTCGCAGGTGGATCCGGAGAAAGAAATGACCGTTTTTGAATATATTAGTGAAGAATTTACCAAGATCCAAGAGAAGCTGGGCGTGATTTATGCCGAAATGGCGACGACATCGGATATGGATTCGCTGATGGAGAAATATCAACTCGCTCTGGACGCGTTGGAATCGATGGGCGGGGACGATTTCGAGAGCCGCATTCATAAGAAGCTGAATCTGGCCAATCTCGCGAAGTTAAAAGACGTTAGCGTAACCTCCTTAAGCGGCGGGGAATTCAAACTCATTCAAGTCATGAAGGAAATGCTGACCAATCCGGACTTGATGATCATGGACGAGCCCGATGTATTTTTGGACTTCGAAAATCTGAACGCGCTCAAAAAATTAATCAACTCCCACAAAGGCATGCTGCTGGTTGTTACGCACAACCGCTATCTTCTAAACCATTGCTTCAACAAAATCATTCACCTGGAAAATACGGAAATTCAAGAGTTTGACGGAAGCTATATCGAATATCATTTCTCGCTGCTTCAGACCAAAATCGAGCTGCAGGAGATTGCCGTCGCAGAAGCAGAAGAGATCGAGCGATACGATCACATCATCGACAACCTCAGAGCGATCGCGACTTATAATTCAGAAGCATCCAGAGGCCGAGCGTTAAAAGCCAGAGTGAAGTTCCAAGAAAGACTGGAAGCGCGCAGAATCAAAGCGCCGTTCGTCGAGATCAAGCAGCCGGATATCAGCTTCGGGATTGAGCATGAAATGGAAGATGCTGTTGTCGTAAAAGTCGATAATTATAGCGTGGCCTTCGACGAGCTGCTGCTCCAAAACGTAAACTTCGAGATCAAATCCATGGATAAAGTCGCTATCATCGGTCCGAACGGCACGGGGAAAACGACTTTACTGCGGGACATCTTCCGAAACAATCATGAGTCGATCGAAGTGCATAGGGATGCGAAAGTGGCTTACTTATCTCAGCTTCAAGGCGAAACGCTGCAAGATTCGAATACGATCCTGCATGAATTCATCGACGCCGGATTCAAGACTTATGACGAGGTCAGAGCGTATCTGGCGAACTACGGCTTCGAAGGAGAGATCCTTGAGCAAAAAATAGAATCGTTGTCCGGCGGAGAAAAAAACATGCTGCAATTGGCAAAAGTCGCGGCCAGTCAAGCCAACCTGCTGCTGCTTGACGAACCGACGAGCCATTTGGACATCTATACACAGATCGCGCTAGAAAAAGCCATCATCGACTATAAAGGTGCGATCGTTATGGTGTCGCACGATTTCTATTCCGTCGTTAACGGGATGGATTATGTGCTGATCGTTGACAATAAGACCATTCGAAAAATGAGTATGCGAAAATTCAGACAGATGATCTACGCCAGTCATTTCGATAAAGACTACTTAGAAACTGAGCAAAAGAAAAAGTCAGTCGAAATGCAAATCGAATCGGCCTTAAAAGATACGGATTTCGAACTTGCAAAAGGATTGGTCGACGAGCTGGAAGGATTGATCAAGCAGCTGTCTGCGCTCTAGCCTGCGACACAGGCTTAGACGTTTCGGGAATCGTGAGCTCATGCAGCGGGCCATAGGCCGCGGTGAAATCTCCACCCATGCGGACATTGAGATGGCTTGCCAGGTTATTACTTCAATGGCTTCTTATCGCGGACTCGTACAGGGCAAAACCTTCGACAAGCACTTCTACACTTCACTAATCGACGGCGTCCTGCTCCCTGCCCTCAAAAATCCGTTAACGTCTCCAAATGAAACGGAATAAGGACTGTGAGGGGAACCCTACCACAAACAACTGTGGCCCCAAGTCCGCCATTCCGCCGACAGCCCCGTTACACAGAACCGCATCACAAATGGGGCGAAATTTTTGTTACAATGTAGACTACGGCTAGTTAATAGGGACGGTGATTAACATGGGAAGAAAGCAGGCTTTTACAAAATCAGAGTTGCTTGACCAAACCAAGAGAGTGCTTCTCGAATACGGTTATGAGGGGTTTCAACTTAAGTTGTTATCCAAGAGCCTGGTTGGAGCAAGAAGCACGATTTACCAGTATTATGCCAACAAAGAAGAGATCGTAGCGGCCTGTATGAAACGATCCATGGAGAATATATTACAAAAGGCGTCGGCTATTGATGAAACGGATTGCATGAATGCCCTTCAAAGTCTGCTAGATGTATATCTGGAGGAAGCTAGCTTCCATCAATTGCTTGGATATGCACATAAAATAAATAAAGCCAATTCTGCGGCTGCGACCGATGACCTTGAATTTGTGGAGCAGGCGCATGTGACTTTAAAAAGTCAGCTAGAGCGATTGTTTGCTCGTGCTCAGGAAGAGGGACATTTGAATACAAGCATCCCCCTTCCTGCAATTATAGGTGTATTTTTTAACCTGATCGATACGCCCAATATGATGAATATTCCTACACCTCAGTGGAGTAAGCTATTGTTCCAGATGTGGCTAGGAGGGGCAGGAAGCCGATAAGGAGTGCAAATATATTTGACACTCGTGTCAGTTAAAACCTATAATGAAATATGAGGCGGACGATAGGTGATTAATTTGACACGCGTGTCATTTATTTGTGTAGAGGAGAGGAGCAGCATATGTTTTTGGCATTGAAGGAATTGAGACACAGCAAGACAAGGTTTTTGATGATTGCGATCATTTTTGTGCTTATTTCTTGGTTGGTGTTTATATTATCAGGATTGGGGAATGGGCTATCTACGCTTGCGGCTTCAACGGTTAAGACGATGAAGGCTGATTATGTGGTTTTCCAACAAGGATCAAAGGCCTCAATGAGTAAGTCTTTATTGTCTAATGATTTGTCAGCTAAATTAGTAGAGATGCCGAATGTAAGGGCTGTTTCACCTATGGGAACCACCATGGCATCGGCAATTAAAGGGAATAGCAAGTTGAATGAGGATAAAGTAGATATAGCGATTATTGGAATTGACCCGGGGAGTTTTCTTGAGCCGGCGATTATGGAAGGGACGGGGCTGACATCCGACCAAATGACGAAGGTTATCGTCAATGAGACGATGAAAGACGAAGGATTTAAGCTGGGGGACACCTTCCAATTGGATGGTTCAACGGAATCGTTGACGATTGCCGGCTTTGTCAAGAATCAGACGTATAACCACGTAGCAGCTGTATTTACACCTATTGAAGAGTGGCGAAAGCTCGCGTTTGCCGCACCTGGCTCGGACAAGGGAGTCAAGAGTCCCGTCAATGCGATCATGCTTCAAGGTAAAGATATTGACCCGAATACTATAAATGAACAGCTTTCGGGGACCGATACGGTTACTCGTGCGGCAGCTGTACAAGGAATGCCTGGTTACAAAGAAGAGAATGGCACCATCATGATGATGCTTGCGTTCCTGCTTGCGATCTCGGCATTCATTATTGGCGTGTTTTTCTATGTATTCACGATGCAGAAGTCCAACCAGTTCGGGATTATGAAAGCGATCGGAGCCAAGAATGGATTCTTAGGTAAAGCTGTAGTCTCACAGGTGTTCGTCTTGTCGCTTTCAAGCATTATCGTTGGCATCTTATTGACATATGGGGCAGCGGCAATCATGCCCAAAGGCATGCCGTTCATGCTGGATACGAAGATGGTGTTCACGTATTCCATTGTATTGCTGGTGATTTCACTGCTTAGTTCGTTGGTATCCGTTCGTACGATTTCGAGAATTGATCCGCTTAAGGCACTTGGGAGGGTTGAATAATGACTGAAGGGTTGCAAATAACAGCAGCTTCCAAATATTATAACGAAGGATTGAATCGCATTGCGGCATTAGACCGAGTGTCCATAAAAGTGGAGCCAGGTGAGTTCGTCGCAGTGGTAGGTCCGTCCGGTTCGGGCAAAAGCACCTTTCTATCTATTGCAGGTGCACTGCTTAAGGCATCCGAAGGAGAGGTCATACTAAATGGGAAGGACATATCGAAGCTGTCAGGCAATGAGCTATCCGATATCCGATTGCATGAGATTGGTTTTATCATGCAGGCCTCGAATTTGGTTCCATACCTGAACGTTATTGATCAATTGCTTCTCGTGAAGCGGATGTCGGGAAAGGTTAGTGCAGCAGATAAAGCTATGGCTATAAAATTACTTGAAGAGCTTGGTCTAGGCAGTAAGCTGAAGAGCTACCCGGAGGAGCTGTCCGGGGGAGAGAAGCAGCGTACCGCTATTGCCCGCTCGCTAATTAACGATCCCAATGTCATATTGGCGGATGAGCCTACAGCAAGCCTGGATACCAAGCGCGCTCATGAAGTTGTCTCCTTGATTGCCCATGAGGTGAGAACACGCCGCAAAGCGGCAATTATGGTCACACACGATGAACGGCTGCTTACCTATTGCGACAAGGTATATCGGATGGAAGATGGCAAGTTATTTTTAACGGAGCTGGAGTCGACCCATTAAGGTGTCATTGGAATCCTCTTAATTTTGTGAGTAATTAAAATTTTGAATAGTTAGGGAGAGGGTAAGGATGATCGTCGTCACGAACAGAATTAAAGTGCAAAAAGGAATGGGAGCGGTAATGGCACCGAGTTTTACAGCACCAGGCCCGCTAGACACTTTCGAAGGCTTTGTAAAAGTAGAAGTATTGTTGACACAGAACTTAACTGAGTACGATGAGTTAAATGTAAATATGTATTGGGAGAGCATGGATTCCTTTACTGCTTGGAGGAATAGCGATGCCTTTAAATCGGCGCACCAGCGTCCAGAACCAGGATCAAAGGCAGAAAAGAAAGAATCTCCAATTCTCGGAAGTGAGATCATCACTTATGAAGTGGAATCAGTAAGAAGCCGATAGGCCCCATACGGCAGACAGGTTATATACTAAATCCAAGTACTGTGTAAACCGGTACCCATAGACTGGACACTTTGATAAAAGGTGTTTGGGCTGTGGGTACTTTTGCGTAGAAATAGCATGCAAAATAAGCTAACAGGCAGGTTAACATAATAAAACTGTCGAATATTTGTTTGGAAATTCCTTTAACAGAGGGCGGATACCATGACTTTAATTAGATCACATAACGCTTTTGGTGAACTTAATCATTTTATTGAGAATATTAGGAATCAAATTTCTGCATCGGCATCATCAGTTTTAGTCATGCAAAATAATCAAATAGTAAATGAGTTTTATTCTGGAAATCATGATAAATCTCTTAATAGTCGATTGATTGATGAAGATTCGCAATTCAATGTGGCATCAACTCGCAAAACATATCTTGGTCTTGCTATTAGCCTTGCGCTCTATGAGGGGAAAATTAGAAGTATTAATGATTATGTAGTTGATTATTTAGACGATCTGAACGAAGACGTATTAAGTAATACAACAATACGGCATCTTTTGACACATACACACGGCATACAAGATCCAAACGTAAGACTATTCCCGTCAGGAACAGACTGGAAATACAATAATGCTGGAGTTAATTTGCTTGTTAGAATCACAGAAAAGGTATTTGACCAGTCTCTTGCACAAGTGTTGAAAGATCGAGTGTTTGTACCTTATGGATTTATGAATACAGACTGGATAAAAGAGAGAAATGATAGATTGGTGTGGGTTGATGAAGATTACATAAGCAATCACGGCAGCGAGGCAAATTTATTTGTAAGTACGCGAGATTTAGCCATTTGGGGAAACTTGCATCTAAATAAGGGGAAATATAAAGGGCAACAAATACTACCTAGTCGGATATTTGAACAAGCTGTTACAGTAGTCACTCCAAGCCAACTCGACGAAACTTTACCTCGAAATGGGTTCTTTTGGTGGGTAAAAGACAAGAGCCGACCTTCATCTGAGTTAGGAAATGATCTCCCAGAGGGTTCATATCAATCACTTGGTTTCTATGGAAATGCTGTATTAGTTATTCCCGAGTATAACGTAGTAGCAGTCAGAATGTTAAACCAACTTGAACCTAATCCACCAGGATATGATTATATCGAAGACATTCAAATGTTCGGGAATTTAGTACTGAAATGTATCTTGTCCCAATGAGTTCGGACGCTTAGGAAGCTCTGTTCAAAAACCCACTTCCGTCAACAGGGTAGGTTATTGTTTATATTGATATGTAACCTTGTGATCATACTGTACTTTGTGCTAGACACATTGTGGTGAACCGTATCATAAGTAATGGCAAGTTTTTATGGTATAATTCCATGAATTGGGAATGGGGAGGCATTGTAATGAAGTCTATCTTCAAAAACAAATTAGCCGAGAAAGAATACTCCTTTTGTTACGAGAAAAGTTTAGAAAAGTTTGAAATGGACTATACATCACATTATATCCCGACTACGTTTGGAGAAACGCATATATTACGCTTCGGCGATACGAAGAAGAAGCCATTGTTTCTTCTGCATGGAATGACAATGAGCAGTACGATGTGGTTCCCCAATGTGAAGCAGTTGGTTCAAGAACGGTGCATTTACGCTATGGATGTCATGGGTGACTTCGGAAAAAGCAAACCTGTGGTTAGTATAAAAACTAGGAAGTCCGCGCAGCAGTGGATCCTTGAAGTTTTGAACGCTCTGCAGTTCAACAAAGTAGATATGGCAGGTCATTCGATGGGGGGACTCTTGTCATTAAGTTTTTCACTTGCCCACCCGGACCGCGTGTCAAAACTGATGCTGTATGCCCCAGCCGGGTCTTTCCATAAAATAAGTTATAAGTTCTTTACAAAGATGTATCCTGCATTATTGTTTCATTCGGAGAAGTCAATCGATAATGCCTTTAGATGGTTTTCAGGAAAAGGAGAGCCATTAGACCCTGTATTTCGCTCTCAAATCATCGCGGGTTATCGTCATGCGAAACCGCTTCTACAGGTAATGCCCTCCGTATTTTCTAAAGAGGAATTTCATGGTTTCAACACTCCAACGTTGCTCCTTATAGGAGACAAGGAGGTAATATATCCAGCTAATAAGGCGATAGCAAACGCGAAAAGCTTGATTCCCAATCTTGAATCCCATTTAATCGCTGGTGCAAGCCATGCACTGACTATGGAACATGCGAAAATTGTAAACGAATTAACGAATCATTTTCTACAGAAATGAATTCCACAACACTAGAACTTGTCGTTACAGACGGGGCGGAGAGCCGTATCACAAATGACGCAAAATATGGAGTAAACAAAAGCCATTCTTTCTTAATTTCATTTGTGAAAATTCGAACAATGTTAATCTATCCGTCATTTATATTCCGAATTACATCGGAATTCTCCTATATTTGTTCGTTCGAAGACAGCATGACTCTCTTTCGGAAACTGCAATGGGGAGTAAGCCGATACAATGTCCTCACTGCCGTAAGCCAATCCAATTTTAAGGGGTGTTAAACAGATGAAGAAGAAAGGAATCTTTCTGGGAGTATTGGTGTTGATGATTGGAATGTTGCTGGTTGCTTGCGACAAGAAGCTAATGTTTGTGGGTTCCAACACGGGCACTAGGATTGAGGCTTCATACAGGTTGTTTACAGGTACGGAAGAGAAGAAAGTTAGTCTAAATAATGGCAAAAAGCTTGTTATTGATTACCAGTCGGTGGTGGAAAAAGGAGAATTGAGAATAAAGCTTTACGACCCCGACGATCAACTGCTTCAGGCTCTGAGTACTAACAAGTCGGGGAAGGAGAACATTGAAGTAAGCAAAGATGGAACTTACAGGTTTGAAATCACGGGTAATGATACTAAGGGCAGTTATAAAATAACGTACAATATTGAATAGTTCTGCTTAAAGGCTTTTGTATGAAGAATTGCTGAAATAGGCAAGAGGACGAAATATAACTATTTTTAGAGCAAAACTGATGTTTTGCTCTTTATCTTAGTTATCCATCAGGCTAACTAAATACCTGAGAATATAATATTTCTCAACTGAACGACCAGACTTTTAAGTTCCTTCTCCCTCTCCAAATAGTGCAGCGAGGCCTGTATCAACGGATGATTCGCTGTCTCCTTGCTAACCTCTGCCTGGATAAAACGGTACAGCTCCCTTATCTCCGAACGATGAACGGCTCCAGCCGGGATCGTGTTAATGGCCGTATCCATCTCCCGGAACAGTTCTGAGAGAATCTGCTCCTTCTCACCCTGCCGGTCCTCGAATCCCCAGTTTAGATACCTCTCGAATGAAGCTTGGTTCAGCATAGACTTAAGATCGGACGCCTTCATATGCTTAACGAGCACATGGAGCTTGTCCAAGATGAACTTCGCCGTCTCCTCGAGAGATAACGACCTTTCCTCATATACAATCCAAAATAGATATTCCTTCAGAATCGCCCGATAGATGGCTACCAAATCCCATAGATACGGCCCGATTTCCTCGCCATACACATGCAGCAAGCACTCTCTATGCCAACGGATGAGCCGGCCCCTAACCTTGTGTCTGAGCGGCTGGAACTTGGGATCCTGCTGAATAGGGAGCTCAGTAAATTCGACCAGAATATGTTTGTACTCCATAAAGTAGCGGAATCGCAGAACGATCTGCTGAACAAACTGTTCTTCCGGCGATAGTCCGGGAAGGCGTGTCAGCTCATCGACTTGATCAAAATAGTGGTTATGACATTGATCAAATACCTCGCTAAAGAGATCCTCTTTGGAAGGAAAGTATTTATAGACCGATCCCTTGGAAATACCGCAATCCTCAGCAATATCCTGTATCGTCGTCGAAAGAAACCCGCGTTCCTTAAAAAGCCTCGTCGCGGATTGTACGACCTCTTCCTTTGTCAACATCATAAAAAAGATTCTCCCTCCTTGACTTACTATGAATCATAGTACAAAATATAAAACATCAAGTCAAATGACTATAAGTTCACAATTTACGACTTGCAGTCAAATAAGAATAGTGAGGAGAATGTCGGTATGGAAAAGTTATTTGATCCGCAAAAAACAGCGCTGGTTGTCATTGATCTGCAAAAGTGGTTAGGGAACCAATACGCCCCTTATTCCGCCGAGCAGGTGGTATCCAACGCCGCCGCCTTGGCAGATGCATTCCGTAAGCAAGGCTCTCTGGTTGCCCTGGTCCGGGTATCCAGCAAAGATCTGAAGGATATCCCAAAACCGAAGCTGGATACCCCTGCACCTGCACTGAATCTGCCTGAGGGATGGGATGAGATCGTCCCGGAAATGGGGGTCGCTGACACAGACCACATCATTACCAAGAAGCAGTGGGGAGCTTTTTACGGAACGGAGCTCGACCTGCAGCTGCGCCGCAGGGGAATCGATACCATCGTCTTATGCGGTATCGCAACCGGACTTGGTGTGGATACAACTGCGCGGGAAGCGTTTATGCGCGGCTATCAGCAGATTTTTGCGATTGATGCGATGACCGGATTTTCCCAGACCGAGCATGATTACGTGAAGAACTATATTTTCCCGCGCATCGGGCGTACCCGGACCACACAAGAAATCATCTCTGCCCTTTCTGAAGGGGAATCCTAAAGCTATTGCAGGAGGTCGATCTCTATGATCCCAAGGGGAAGATCCCAGAATGATCGGATGTACCCCTGGTATGTCCTATCCGTAACCAGTCTCGGTGCGTTTCTGGTTCTGGTCAATATCGGAACGCTAAATGTCGCCTTGCCGGAAATAAGCCGGTATTTTCACGCAGATGCAGCAAGCTCCAGCTGGATTTTACTTTCCTACATGCTGGTCAACACCATTCTGATTTTGGTCTTCGGTCAAATTTCGGATATTTTCGGTAGAAAAAGGATGTATTTAATAGGATTGGCCGTCTTTACCGTAACCAGTCTGCTTCTTGGCTATTCCCCGAGCGCAGGTGTACTCATTCTTCTACGCATCATACAGGCTGCCGGAGGGGCTCTCGTGGTAACGAACACAACACCGCTGATCACCGATGCTTTTCCCAAAGCGAAGCTTGGCACCGGTCTAGGCCTGAATATCTTGTCCGCTTCCGTCGCGCAGGTGCTTGGCCCCGTCGCAGGTGGCCTGGTCACGACGGCTTGGGGCTGGAGGTGGGTATTCTGGTTCAATGTCCCCTTCGGAATCATTGGCCTCATCTGGGGTCTTCGGGTTCTAAGAGAGAGGCCGCTGACAGAGCCTCGTACCCAAGTCGATCGGTATGGGGGTATCCTGGTCTTTATCGCTTTAGCTGGTTTAATCATAGCTCTATCCAGGGGGGGAGAGCTCGGCTGGGGAGACAAGCAAGTGATTGGAGGTTTTGCTGTATTTGCGATCATAACCCCTATATTTCTATGGTATGAGCATCGATCGGCTTCACCTTTGCTGGAACTAAGCCTTTTCAAAAATTGGATGTTCAGTATGGCGAATATCGCTACCTTCTTTCATTCCTTTGCTCGCACGGCTGTTGCCCTGCTTTTCGCGCTGTACTACCAATTTGCCTTCCAACAAAACGCACTGGATGCCGGTCTAAGGATTCTTCCCATTACGATAGGGATGTTGATCATATCCCCCATTGCCGGCATGTTAACCAAGAGAATCGCCCTAGGGGTCCTATCCTCGCTTGGAATACTTCTATCCATAGCAGGGCTTCTGCTGCTCTTATTCGTAATTGGAGGGAATTTCCCTTACGGCGCCACCGCATGCGGGATGCTGTTCATCGGGATCGGGACGGGCTTATTTCTTACGCCCAATACGATGGAGATCATGTCGTCCGTTCCTGAGAACAGCCGAGGGGTGGCCAATGGGCTGCGGTCCATGCTCTATAACTTGGGCCAGGTGATGAGTACGGCTCTTTCTTTAACCATTGTCAGTGCGGCGCTACCCGCCCATATGAAGAACGTGCTGTATTCCGGAAAAAACGCTGTGATCTCGGACGTTGATTTTGCTTTCATCCTTCACGGCTATCGCTGGGTCATCATTGCATTGCTATGGACTTCCCTACTGGCCCTTGCAGCATCGTGGTTTCGTCCTCATCCCAAAACAGAGCCTACGAGGGCTCTTTCGTAGTCAGCTGATTTCGAGTAAGGGGTCGCCCTCTACTTTGTCTTCTTGGCCAGGTGGGGGCGATCTTTTTGTTACTAATTAAATGCTGATTTACTATGCAAAGGAAATTATCGACAATTTTCGACTTTTTTGCTACGATTCAAATAGGCATTTTTATACAAAGATTTAAGGGGTAAATTAGGGGGTTAATAGTGTTTAATTTGAAGAATCGGTTACTTAGTGTGCTGCTTACCACCACGATCGCGCTTCCTGTTTCAGCCAGCTTCACAGCTGGGGTCCCAGCCGCATTTGCGGAGAGTTCAGTGGACCCGGCACCCGTATTAAATCCGGTAGGTGTTCCTAACGGTAAAAGGGTATTATTCGACAATACCCATGGCCAGACGGCTGGTGATTCGGATGGGGTCATCGATGGGGGATTCTCTGACTTTGGCAATGCTTTGGCTAACAAAGGATATTATGTTAAAGAATTACGCAAAGCAACACCAATTACGCTTAGTGATCTTGAGCAGTATGATGCTTATGTTATTGGCGAGGCCAACATTCCTTATAAAACCTCCGAGCAGGACGCTATGCTTCAGTACGTGCAGAACGGCGGCAGTATATTCTTTATGGCTGACCATTATAATGCAGACCGGAATAAGAACCGCTGGGATGCTTCAGAAGTTTTGAACGGTTATCGACGCGGTGCGTGGGACAGTCCGGCGAAAGGAATGACAGGGGAGGAGGCCGCATCTTCGGCGATGCAAGGTGTAGAAAGCTCAGATTGGCTGGCCCAGAACTTTGGCGTGCGCTTCCGTTATAATGCTCTAGGGGACATTACAACTGGAGATATTATGGTTTCGCCGGATCAGTCGTTTGGCATTACGACGGGTGTCACGAATGTAGCGATGCATGCGGGTTCGACATTGGCTATTATTGATCCAACGAAAGCCAAGGGCCTTGTCTATGTACCACTGACCAGCAATAAGTGGGCTAGCGCAGTTGATCAGGGTGTCTATAATGGAGGGGGAATGGCCGAGGGACCTTTCTCCGCGATCGCTAAGGTGGGTGCAGGCAAGGCCGCTTTTATCGGGGACTCTTCTCCTGCTGGGGATGCGACTGCCAAATATCTAAACGAAGAGAATGGTGGGGCCAAAGCGACTTATGATGGCTTTAAAGAAGAACAGGATAATACCTATCTCACCCAGGTAATCGATTGGTTAACGACTAAAGAAAGCATAACAAGTTTGGACCAATATCCAGGCCTAGAGTTAGATCAGCCGACACAGCTTCTGCCGATGGAAGATCCAGCGAGCTCGACAGAGCCCCAAACGGAACCTTGGGCGCAGCCAGTGTCAGGCTACAATTGGTACGATTCCACTACGTTTAAGACAGGCTCTTACGGAGCAATAACAGCAATTACGAATCCAACCTATTCATTTATCTCACAGAACCCGCTGCCTTCCAATGAACAGGCGTTTCAGATTCGGATTGTCGTTGATAATTTGGCACCTTTCACAAACCTAACTAATGTCAACCTTGGCCTATATAATCCATCGGGCGGCGCACAACTTGGGCTGATTAGTATGGACGGTGGAGTTACTTATCCGATTACGCCAGGTTACAGCGGTAATTTTGCCTTAACTGCCAATGCAAAAGGACATGCAGAAAAAGACGTATGGGTTAAAATTAAGGGAACGCCGGCATCGGCTAATGTTCGGGTACGGACGGGCTCTACCTCAATGATTACTAAGACGGTGCCAGCAAGTGCTACGGCAACGCCGCAGCCTTTACCGCCGAATATTCCGGAGGTTAGCCCGATTGTCGGGGTTAGAGGCACACCGGAGCATACGACAGTCAGTATTGAAGGGGTCGTGACCACGAAGCCAGGGATCTTTGGCGATCAATCCTTCTATTTGCAGGACAACACGGGTGGTATGTATATCTCCCAGAATACGGCCGGATTTAATCCGGGCGATAAGGTGTTGGTCAGTGGTGACCTGGCAACGAATAATGGGCAGCTCGAGCTGACTTCAATTAACTATATTCAAAAGACAGGTACAGGCGTTCTGCCAACCCCAAGTGTGGTGGCTAGCATCGATTCCTATAACCAAGGTCAGCTTGTGCACTTGGATCAGGTAAAGATACAGAATATAACAAGCGCCTCACCTGAAGGCTTTCTCCGCTTGAATCAGAGCGATGCCGAGGCTGTAGCGGAGGCTGCAGAGGCTCTTGAACTAAACTACGCCATGAACGATTCGGCAAATGCGGTAACCCATAACATTGGCCTTCCACTTAACGGTATATTAGGAACGACCGTGAGCTGGCTTACCGACACCCCGGAACGACTGACAGCCACGGGAGTGATTAGCCGCCCGGCATTTGGCCAAGGCAACAGGGCGGTAACCCTAACGGCCAAGATCCAGAGGGGATCGGTTCAGCTAACTAAGGACTTTATTGTAACCGTACTGGAGTGGCCAGCGGACGCTGCCCCTTCTTCTGGTAGCGGGAACGACAACCCCTCAGGCGGCGGTAGTTCTGGTGGAGGTCCTGTTGTCTCGACACCAGCATCACCTGGTGAAGGGGCGCCAAATACAGGAGTCACGGATCCGGCCCCGACCCCGACCGCACCTGCAGATCAGCAGGGAATCTTCAAGAGTGAGGTAGTCAAGGAAGCAGCCAATGTTGTACGGAAGATTGAAGCTCATGTACAGGAAGCTAAGAATAATCCATCCGCTTTGGTAGTGACGGATAGCAAAGGGCATTGGGCGGAGAAGACCATTGATACTTTCGTTCGCCTGAATATCATTCAAGGCTACGAGGACAAAACAGTGAAGCCGAATGAATCGATTACACGTGCAGAATTCGTAACGATTTTGTCCCGTATTTTCGATGTAAGTGAGGTTAAGCCTGTGGACCTGCGGGATATTGGAAACAACTGGGCTAGCCAGGCAATCAAGCAATTTGCGGCAGCAGGCGTAATTAGCGGTTACGGAGATGGTACCTTCCAGCCGAATAAGCCGATTTCTCGTGAGGAAATCATTGTGATCATTGCTCGCATGGTCAATATGGATCATGCCAAAAAGGATAGTTCGAAGGGCAACTTTACGGATGTGGGCAGCTCTTATGCCAAGGATGCCATTCAAACCGCGGCAGAAGCCGGGATTATCGAAGGGAAGGATAAGGCGCACTTCGATCCGAAGAGCAGGTCAACTCGGGCAGAGGCGCTTCAGGTCATTCTAAACACCCTGAACCTTGACCCCGAGATCAAGACGCTGCTCAGTACGATGCAGTAATTGAATTATTTCATAAAAGGATCAAGCGATGTGTTTGTCACGCTTGGTCCTTTTGGTATGCGCTGAAAGATTAGCCAGCACAAGCAGCGGCAAGTAGTGATGCTGGCATTCAGCATGAAAGAGCCAACAAGAACGTAAAGAACGGCCTTTAAGATTCCTGCCGCCGAATAAATAGTTGACCCTGGACTTTACTCCAATGTTATGATTTTTGTGGAAAGGGGGCAGATATGAAAATCAAGGATTTTGCGAGCAAATATCAAATTCAACCGGATACCATTCGTTATTATGAGAAAGTGAGCTTATTGAATCCAGTAAGACGAGAGAATGGTTATCGGGAATTTGATGAAGAATGTGAAAAACAAATACAACTTATCATCGTATTAAAGCAATTAGGTTTTACCATAAAGGAGATTCAGCAATTACTTATAATTCGAGATCAATCTCTATCAACAGAATGTAAGGATACAACCGTATTATTATTGAATCAAAAAATAATGAAACTTGAGGAAAGAATTCGGTTTTATCAACAGGCATTGAAAGTCGTGCAGACCATTAAAGAACTTGCGAGTGAAGTGAGGTATTTAGAGAATATAGAAGAAATTGAAGAACTATTGCTTAGTTTATTTCAAAAAGATTTATAAGGAGAGAGATGATGACGAATAAACAAATCGTTCATGTTGAATATGCACTTGCCTTTGCACTTTCCTTTTTTATTTACATGAAGCTGGACTTTCCCATATGGTTGTTTGTTGTTCTTTTATTCGTTCCTGATCTTACAATGCTTGGGTACACATTGAATAAGAAAATTGGTGCGATGGTTTATAATTTGGGACACACCTTTATTTTCCCTCTGCTTTTTGCATTAGGTTACTTATATTTCTCAAACGTTTATCTATTATTAGGATCGATCATCTGGATCGCTCATGTATGCATGGATAGAGCAATAGGTGCTGGGTTGAAATATCAAGATTCTTCATTTACTAATACACATATACAACGGCTTTAATCTATTCATAAGTGACGGTGAAATTTCTGAACTTAGCTGCCTACGTAACCTAAATGCTCAAATCTCTATGTTTGTCTCCAAGAACTCAAGATACTTGGGGTCGTCTTCCATAAAAATCTGGATGCCGGCGCCCATGTAAGCCCGAGTTAACTCGTCAGCTGCCTTTTCAAAGTTACCCTGTTCGTAATATAACTGCCCCAGCCGCAGATGAATATACGGATTACCCAGCCCCTTCGGACACTGTACGGCATTAGAAAAGCACTTGAAGGCTTTATCGTAATTCTTCAAAGAATAGTGGACATCCCCAATAGCAACATAGATCCAGGTAGCGGCCTCCCATTCTTGATGATTGTCAGGCAATAAACGGAGGGCGGCTATATAATTCTGCTTGGCGGCATCAAGGTCGCCTGTCTTCACTAAATCATCGCCTTGTTCACATAGAGTCGTAATTGCGGAATAAGTGGAATCTGAGAGCTGCAACGCGATCCCTCCTGTTCTAATCGATTGGATACCTCATATGAAAAGTTTACCAGACTTTCAAGTCTGTTCATAGATTGAAAGCCCGCTCTAGGATAGCTTGGTGTGTTGGCATATTCTCCATGGAATAGGTAGAATAGTCTAGAGGACGCTTGTCCACAGATATTGCGTTATATGCCGTTAATACACTAACGGTTCGGAGGATACGCCATGAACATAAAAGAACAGAAAATAGAGCAGGTCATCATGGGCTTCAGAGAAGTATATAACAGGATGGTCTGGCTCAATAAGGGTAAGATGGAGGAGAGCCTCAAGGGCCAAACTTCTACTGAAGTACATTGCATCGAATGTATAGAGAACCATACGGATCCAAATGTGACTAAACTCGCGGAATGCCTTTATTTGACTACGGGCGCTATAAGCAAAATGACCAAAAAACTTATAAAAAAAGGTCTTATTGAAAGCTACCAGAAGTCAGAGAATAAGAAAGAAATCTATTTCAAGCTTACTGAGCAAGGGAGAATCATTTATAAAATCCACAAGGACCTGCACAAAGAGTTTCGGGAGCGGGATCAAGGCGTATTTGAGCAGATCACAGAGCAGCAATTTGACAGCATGCTGAGTTTCCTGGAAAAGTACAGCAAGCATCTGGATGCAGAAATAAAGAAACAGGGAACGGACACGAAGTCAGAATAAGTTTGAATGTAAAGCACTCAAGCTAGAGGCAGCCCAATTCTAAGGAAGGGGCTGCCTTTTTGTCGTTGTCTTTTTTGTTGACAAGGAAGGAATACGGGAATAAGATGATTATTGTTGACGAGGAAACAAAATTGAAGTGTAACAACTTGATGATAATCACAAAGGAGGAGATCTCGTGAGTAATGCGGCGGTTCAATCTAATAGCTCTCCCCGATCGCTCAGGGAGGCTTGGGTAGCATTGGCTGGACTCTCGGCGGTGTTTTTGTTCGAGATGCTAGACAACTCCATCCTGAATGTTGCGCTCCCCACGATCGGACAAGATTTGCACGCTTCAACGTTGGCGTTGCAGTGGGTTACGAATGCGTATGCCGCTGTCTTCGGCGGGTTGATGCTCTTGTTCGGCGCAATAGCCGACCGATTCGGACGGCGGCGAATCATGCTCGCCGGGCTAGTACTGCTCGGAATTGCAAGCTTGGCGACCGCATTGGTATCCACCTCCGGGGAGTTAATCGCCGTCCGGGTAGCCATGGGGGTCGCGGCGGCCATGACGACTCCAGGATCGATGGCTCTGGCTTTTCGTTTGTTTGAGGAGGACAGCCTGCGTGTCCGTGCAACGACCCTCATTTCGACTGTTGGATTGGTGGGCCTTGCGATAGGTCCGACAGTGGGGGGCTTCGTGCTCGCGATCGCACCGTGGCAGGCCTTGCTGCTGGTGAACGTGCCGATCTCCGTGCTCGCGATTCTTGGTGTGCGATTCGGCATCGCTGAGGATAACGCGGAAGAACTTCACCGCGATCCGGTAGACTTTCCCGGTGCGGTACTGAGTACAGTGACGATCGTGCTTGGGCTTGTAGCGCCGACTCTATTCGTGAACAAGGGCGCCGCATCGTGGATTTCATGGGCGGCTATCGCTGCAGCTGTTGCAGGCGCGATCCTCTTCTTCATCCGCGAGAGATTAGCGCGCTATCCGCTCCTCGATCTCAAAATCGTCGCACGTCCACTTGTCTCAAGCGGACTAGCGTACAAAGCCGCCTCCGGGCTTGCAATCTCTGGAATTGGCTACATGGTGACCTTGCAGCTGCAGCTTGACTGGGGGTGGTCTCCGGGGCTTGCCGCCATCGGGATGCTGCCGCAGGTCATTGTCCTTGTCGCTGCTGGCCCGTTCATCAACCCATTCGTACAAAAGGTTGGTCTCGATCGAGCTGCCTGGCTTGGTACAGGGGCTGTTGTGTCCGGGCTCGCCATCTACAGCTTGCTGAGTAATTTGGGTTATATGTGGGTTGCGATTTCACTCGTTATTGTAGCTGCAGGAATGCGTGTGGTCGGTGTTGTCGCAGCAGTTAACGTGTTCCGTGGTCTGCCGAAGAATCGAACCTCGATCGGGGCGGCACTCATCGACACGTCCTCCCAGATCACCACCGCTGTCGGTATTTCCGTCGTTGGGACCGTCCTGGCCGTGCTATTTAACGGCGACATCGCCAAGGCGAACTGGAGTACTCAGCAGGCCACGCAGTTCCGGGAGGCGGTAACGACTGCGGGCCTGTCACTCACCGTGGTATCAGCCGTGCTCGTGGTCTGGGCAATGGCCCGTTCACGAGGTAGAGTGGATGCCCAGGAAAGCACATCTGGTCCTGAAGGCTAACGAATAAGATAGTGAAGAGCCGATAGCCAAATGAATTTTAAAACACTGCTGACATAACGTTGTCAGCAGTGTTTTTTTATAATTGGACATGTACATGCAAAGGAGTTAGATATTAGGAAGGATGATAAATTGTGAATTTCGCTTCGATACGCATTATTACTGACGACGTGGATCGTCTCGTCCGGTTCTATGAGAAAGTCTTGGGGGTTTCGGCGGAGCGCCCCGCGCCGGTATTTGCCGAACTCGTTGTGTCCTCATGCACGCTTGCCATCGGCAGCTCCCAGACGACGCAGCTATTCGGCCCAGGTTCAGCAGTGGGGGCACATAATCGGTCTGTCATTATTGAGTTCCTCGTGGACGATGTAGAAGCCGAATATGTACGCTTGAAGCCATTTGTCGAAGAATGGGTAATGGAACCGACCACGATGCCGTGGGGGAACCGTTCTATACTGTTCCGCGATCCCGACGGCAACCTGATTAACCTCTTCCAGCCGGTGACCGAGGATGCGATTCAGCGGTTTAGAGGGAGACATTGACGGGCAATTAGCCCAGCCCTTCCGTATCTGTTAAGAAATCTTCCAGTATTGATCTCAAACCTTCCGGATTGCTAACCATCGGTAAATGTCCGGTCTCCAGACTTCTCACTGATTGCGGGGAGAGGTTTGAGATCATTTTATTTTGTAAGGACAGACTAATTGCTTTATCCTTGGTTAGCTTCACATACATCTTAGGCACATCCGGAATGGACACGTTGATTCGATCCGTATACAGACGTATGGCCTCGGGAGTAAATCCTCTGACAATCTCCGCAGTCTGATCGGATGAGAGGTCGTTGCATAAACCCGCGCGGATGGCGGACTCTGGTGGCTTCGTACCCATTGCTCGTAGGACAGCAGACATTAGAATTCTATTGGGTAACGGCATTATGGATAAATATGAACCGCCTTTCTTCGGAATTGCTGCGCTTATAGCGACCATGCCGACCAAGCGATCCGTCAATTCGGATGCAAGTCTAAGTGCAAGGACGCCCCCAATTGAATGCGCTACAATGACAAATCTTTGAACCCCCCATTCTTCCACCTGGTTCTTCATATGGGCCACATAATCTCCCAAAGAAAGCCGGCTTCTTGAATCAACTGAGCCTTTCCTCAGAGGAAATTCGAGAGCTAAACAAGGACGATCAAGTCCCTCTATAACTCTACTCCAAATTTGGCTCTCCAAACCTGCTCCATAGATGAACACTAAGCCGGTCTTGTCTTGCAGATTCCTATGCATATGGATCACGCCCCCCGTTGGTTGTCGCTTTAGATTGCTTACGGGATCATGCTATCATTTAAACAAGACAACTTATGTCTTATTTATACGATAAAATGAAAGAAAACGTTAGAAATGAGGTGGGGCATTGCAAAAGTCACAGCGTCTCATCCAATTAATTATGAGGATCAATGCCAAACAGTCCTTTACCGTCAGAGAGCTGGCAGAAGAATTCGGCCTGTCCACTCGGACGATTACGAGAGATCTGCAAGAGCTCAGCGAACTCGGCGTCCCTGTGTATTCCATTCAAGGAAGAGGAGGGGGATATAGGCTTCTTCAAGAGAGACTTTTGCCGCCAATCAGCTTTACCGAGGGAGAAGCCCTTTCTATGTTTTTCGCGTGCCAGATGTTGGATTACTTCGGCTCTTTGCCTTTTGGAGAGGGGGCTGATTCCGCTCTTCATAAGTTTTATCATTACCTGCCTGCCGATATTAGGGAGCACATTGACCGGCTGAAGAACAGAATCATGTTCTGGACCCCCCATCGACCGATGTCTGCGGAGACTCTGCAGACCCTGCTGCAGGCTGTGATGATTAGCAGTGTAGTCACCATTAACTACAAATCCGGTAGCAGAGTATCGGAGCGAAATATTCAGCCCATCGGCCTGTATGCCAACTCGGGCTATTGGTATTGTCCCGCGTATTGCTTCAGTAGAGGAGATATCCGGCAGTTCAGGGCCGATCGGATCCTATCCGCTGCGCTAAACGGAACGATTCCATGCCGAGAAGATATAAGCCGGAAGACTTTGTTGGATAGGCCCAATAAGGGCCATTTGAAACAGACGCTTCTTCAACTGGAGATGACGAATAAAGGGGTGTGGCTGATGGAATCGGACCCTAACCTGGCTCCATTCATAGAGCGCTATGAAGATGGCAGCGGAATGGCAGCCATTAAAATAGCGGCAGAGGATTTGGGTTACTATGTGGACTTGATCTGGAAATTGGGGGAAGAAGCAAGATTAGTAGGACCTCCGGAGGGAGTTGCGTACATGAAGCAAAAAATCGAGTCTATGCGATTGCTATATCAATCGGAGCTTCATTAGCACACTAGAAAGGCACAGGGGCCATCGATTGCTATTTAAAGTAAAGAAGGACAGGGGTCACATTAGACCGCCCTATCCTTACCCACATAATGAGAATCAACACATGATGAGTTCACGGCTCCGCCGTGGTTTACAAATCGAATTTCTAGCTGCCGATGATCGGCGTTGTTATCCCATTATTCAATGTTACGGTGTGCATGTAAATTCCTCCTATCGCCCAAATGTGTAGAGGCAAACGGCTGCGAATCCTGGCGGATCGGCCCTGCAGGGCAGGGATTCCGTTTATAGCCAATTTGCATTACAATCAGCTTAGAACCTTCGTGTTACACGAAGTCAAGGGTCTTTAAAATTTACTTTTCAAGGATGAACGGCTAAAGATTTTACAGCACAAGATATTCGTGTCGGAACGATTACTAAAATATAATTGCTTGTAGAGATAGCTGGAGAAGGGGGCTTAGATAACGTGGCAAGAACGAAGGCCTTTGATACGAATGAAATTCTGCATAAAGCTATGAATGTCTTCGGGAACCGTGGCTACGAAGGCACTTCACTGCCGGATTTAATCACTGGGTTGGGCATTGCCCGACAGAGTATATATGATACGTACGGAACGAAATGGGACTTGTTCTTCGCAGCAGTTAAGCATTATATGGAACAGAAGAATCAGGAGCTGGAGAAGCATTGCAGTGGACCGGGGACAGTTGTTGACAAGGTGGAACAAGTATTCACCACCATCATTCATGTCCTAATGGACCCCGAGCTGCGCCTACAGTGCTTCATTATTAGCAGCGCTATTGAGCAGGCGCCTCATCATAAAGAGTTGGCGGCTTATCTACAGGCGAATACCGAACTGTCGGAGCAGTTTTTTTACAACATGCTGAAACGCGCGGCAGAAGAAGGGGAAATAGGCCCGGAGGTGAATATCCGTGACCTGGCCCGGTTCCTGGTGCATGAGCGGATCGCCCTGATCACGTCAGCCAAGCTGGGAATGGATGAGCCGAGGCTGTTCGGGATTATGCAGATGGTCATGTCAATCTTCAAGACGATTCAAGGGCAAGGCGGCAACGCGGCCGACCTCATCTAAATGTAAACTCTTAAAAGGCTCTCCTAGAGTCATCTTAAATGGTGATGACAGGAGAGCCTTTTATCTCGCTCGGCGGTACTCTTTAATTAGATGGAAATGAGGTCTTATGCTCCAAAATGAATTGCTCCAATGAACGCGGTTCTCGTCCAGTGACACGAAGTACCGTGTCCGTTACCTGGTCCTCCATTCCTTCGAGGTGAATACGGACATCCATCCCAGCCAGATATTCGGCAAAGCTCTCCGGCAGGCCGGCGGCCTTATGCCTCTCCGTGAGCTGCTCGGGTGTGATACGGATATGCGTGGCGTTCAGGCCGGTAACGCTGCGGATCACCCCTGCCACATCGTCATAAGTAAGAGATTCTGGTCCGGTAATGATAAACTCCCGGTTTGGGGGCTCTTGGTCGGTCAGGGCATGAAAGCCGACAGCTGCAATATCATCGGCGTCAACGAAGCCAATCCTGCCGTCACCGGCAGCGGTATAGATGTTCCCGCTATGGCGCAGGGAATGTCCATGCCCGTGTCTGGGGTCCGTAAAGTTCTGCATGAAATAGGAAGGGCGCAGTACGGCCCACTCCGGGGCATGCTCACGCAGGTAACGGTGAACAGGGCCGAAGACGGGGCCATCCTCGGGTATTGAGGCACTGGATAACAGGACGAAGCGCCGAACAGAAGCGTTCAGTGCTCTGCGGATAAAAGGAATCATGACTTCTTCAGGATGCATACTCGCAGGGGCAACAAGATATACGGCATGAACGTCCCGCAGGAGGTCATCATGGTTAGAGTCATCGAACCAGTCGAAGGGGACGTGTTCTCCGACTTGTTCATCTCCGAGTTTAGATACACTACGTCCGGCTCTTCGAACTAGATAATCCTGACTCTGCAGCAGCTGTGCAATACGGGAGGAAGTCTTGCCCTGTCCTCCGGTTAGTAGAATACGAGTGGATGATTCATTAGGCATACGATGATCTCCCCTTTAGTTTTTATTTATGTTCTGTATCAAGCGAGTGGATTCCAGTAGTCCTGATAGCGGACAATCCTGCCCTCTTGAACCTCAATTACAGATATATAGCTTTGCTTGTAAGATCGGCCTGTGGCCCGGTTGTTGCCATTCGCTTCGAACTGAGCGAAGAACACGGGGGCATCGGCTGCTAAATGAATGACCGGTGTGGTGAATGAAGTTATTTCGAGCACCTCCCCAAGCTTCTCCAGATACTGCTGTAGCGCCGTCTTCCCGTCCAGACGTGTAGGGTTGGGTTCTTGGGCATAAGGAAATTCGAAGACCACATCGTCGGCAAACAAATCGAGGAATGCAGCAAAATCCTTAGAAATATACCGGTCTGCGAAAAGTTGGATGAGCCGTTCAGCTTGCTCTTTAGACAAAGTACTCATTGCCATTGCCTCGCTTTCTTGTGGGAATGGGTGTCTTATCCAAAAGGTGGAAGATCTAGATTTACTATATCACTTTCCAGACCGAACGGTCAAATATATTTTGACTGATTGGTCAAAAAAATATCCGTGTATGGCATCTTTCATAGATAGTGGCTCTTTTTTGGGTCTTTTTGTAACATGGTAATAAGTGACTCTACCCGATAAAGGAGAAGATGATGAATACAAGGCAGCGTAAACTTATTCTTGCCATAACTCTGTCCTATATGGTTGTGATTCTTTATTTTATATTTCTTGCCTTCGGCAGAGCAGATAACTTAGATCAAGGGATAGGTTATACCTTTATGTTCCTACCGGATGGTTTCTTTAGGCTCCCCGGTCTATCGGAACTTCTACATCCAACGCTCATGGATGCTGTGAGTTTTGGAAACATCGCAGCCTTCATCCCTTTTGGGATCTTGATTCCGCTGCAGTATCGGACCAGCTTTCTTCGGTTCATGCTCCTATTCATCCTGTCGATCCTTGTGCTGGAAACGGTTCAGGCCCTCACTTTGCTCGGCAGCTTTGATATCAATGACGTTATTCAGAACTCGACCGGCGCGGCGGTTGGATTCGGGGCGTATAGAATCGGTTTTCGTACAGATAAGGTCTGGAGGAACCTTGCTGTTACGGGGATTTCCGCGGTTGTGCTGATCATTGGCATCTGGGGGGTCTTCGGAATTGTCGACAAAGCGCTCACGAAAGAACCAGGTCCCTTCGTAGCGTTGAACGAGCTGAAGAACAGCAGTGCAAGTCCATCAAAGGGAACAAAGCGGGGCAGCTTCCACATTGGGGGGCAAAACGTAGAGCCCCAGTATAATGTGTATAGCACAGAAGGCAAAAGTACGGTGACGTACACGTATACGTTAGACAGTAAAGAGCTTTATCTCTACTTGAATTATGGAATTCCTGATCAAGAGGATGCTGATGGACGTCTGCGCATCTCTGCCGATGGCCAGGAATATCTGTCTACCTCCGCAGAAGATCCAAGCCATGAACCGGGGATGTCTTCCATTTATCTTCAAGGGGCCAAAGAGCTTACGATCACGCTGGAGGGAAATGAGAGGATATGGGATGTTGGAATCAGGGAGATGAGATACCCTTGGCATAGGTGAAATTTGCCTGGTGTAATAGGGTGGCAATAATCTGGAAATAATGCTTGCCTTAAAGTGAGCTTTAAGGTGTAAGATGAATATGGATTAAATACCATTGTAGGGGTCAGTACCCTATTATTGGAGGAGGTTTGAACCGGTAACGGGGACCTCTAAGTCATCTTTATCCTATTCATGAAAAGGAGAGTAGAATTATGATTGTGTTGTCATTTGCCTATCCATATGGGGATTCACTCGATTCAGAGTATTACATGTCCCAGCACATCCCCAAAGTCAAGGCGGTCTTGGCCTCATTTGAGGGCTCACGGGCCGAGCTGCGTAAAGACATCACCCCAGGCGAGGGGCCTTTTCAACTGACGATTTCATTCTATTTCAGTTCTGCGGCAGTGATGGAACAGTTTCTTGCAGATCCCCGAATTCCGGAGCTTCAGCAGGATATCGCCAATTTCTACGGCGGTGCTCCCCGTGTCTTTACCGAGGAGCAGTTAGAGGTTTGAACTCCGCCTCATAATAAAGTGTTTGTATACCCCAGCACACCCGGTCTACGCAGAAAGGCAATGGAACAAGAGTCCATTGCCTTTTCATCATTATTGAACGTTCGATCCATGTTCATTCGAACACGGGATGGTACAGCAAATGTTCGTAGGTGTCCGGACTGAAGCTGAACTTAAAGGCGAGCGCCACACCGGATCCCTGGATTTTTACCGAACGAAGCTGTGGAGTTGTCACAACTCCGCGTATCAGGAACGTAACGGCTTGAGTATCACCGCGGCGGATCGCCTTGGCTAATACTTGGGTGAACGCGGTATTGAATGCCAATGCTCTGTACAAAGGCACCACCGCTCTCGCGATCGCTTGATGTGCCATCGTCTCCCTGCGGATGAGCTTAAGTGTGCCCGGCGGAAGCAGGGTCTCGCTGCCATAAATATCGATGGGGCCCTTGAATTCAAAGAACACGTTATACCCGCTCTTGAAGGACCCGGTCAGCGGCTTTTTGGCAAAAGGCGATGCCAGCCGGAACAGCCGCTGCAGCTCCGTGACGTTGCTCGTTACGACCGCCTTGCCCCAGCGGGTGGCGTACGCCTTGTTGAGTGCGATGGCCTGATAGAAGGGCAGCATGGCCTTGGCAACATCACGCAGAACGCGGGCGGATACAAATCGGTTGGGGTTCGATTTTTTCATCACTGTTTCTCCCTCCTTCGCTTTTCGGCATACCTCCCACATACAAGATATGTTGCGTTTGAGGGTTTGATCGGGCGATTCCTTGATCCACTCAATCCCTCTAAGCCCATCGCTTAAGTCACGCGGATTGTAGAGGGGATTTAGCAAATGGATGATGATTTTCTTTTAATCCAGAGTAATACAACCGCCTCATCTTTAATATGATTAGTCAAAAATCGAAAGAGGTGAGTAAATGGCAGTAGTAAAAGCCAGGAATCAGGATATTGATATGTTGGCAAGGTTGCTTCGAGCTGAAGCTGAGACCGAAGGCGAACAAGGCATGCTCCTAGTGGGCAATGTCGGCATTAACCGAATAAGAGCGAATTGCTCCGATTTTAAAGGAATCCGGACCATTCCCCAAATGATCAACCAGGCGCATGCGTTCGAAGCACTGCAACACGACTTGTACTATCAAAAAGCAAGAGATCGGGAGCGCCGTCTGGCGAGGCGAGCTGTGAATGGGGAGCGGAATTGGCCAGCCAAATT
Organism: Paenibacillus sp. Paensp111; assembly: GCF_059492195.1. Lineage (NCBI taxonomy): Bacteria > Bacillati > Bacillota > Bacilli > Caryophanales > Paenibacillaceae > Paenibacillus > Paenibacillus sp. Paensp111. Next base: position 4,313,082 of record NZ_CP168527.1, on the reverse strand, counting down.
CGCCCTGTGGTATTTCCGCCCAGGGTCATTCGAAAATCCGGGACCCTGCCCGGATACTTGGTATAATCAGCCGCTCGCAGGACGATGGAAGAAGCACTGTTTCTATGAACCTACCGCGGAAGAATGTGAAAATGTATATAGTACGTTTTAATCTGGCAAGGGGATTGCTGCACAAGTAGCATCATTCAGTTCCCGTTCAACAGAAGCCGATAGTTAAATTTATGGAGGCCAATGACAATGACCAGACCATCCTTTGCGGGATGGTCTACGACTTGTCGCTATAGCTTGTGCGCAGAGCTGTATCATTAAGTTACCTCGGCTTTGTGCAAAACAGCTTGTTCAGCTTCAAGTATCACGATTTAGCAAAGTAATTAAGTCTACTAGTTCATACATAACAGAGGTTCTCCTTACGTAATTCCGCAAGAATTATCAAAACTGAAAGCCCCGGTTGAAGTACAGTTGGAATATCTCCATGGAGGCGTTAAATGAAGTACATTGAATCGGTAACCAAAGCGATTGCCTATATCGAGGACCATTTGTCCTGTGAGATCACAGCCGAGGAGATTGCGGTATTGGCGGGATACTCGCTCTATCATTTTCACCGGATATTCCAATCCGTCACCCGAAGCTCCGTCTCAGAGTACATAAGAAGGCGTAGACTGACCCATGCGGCGTACGATCTGTTCCACACGGACCTCAGAATCGTAGAGATCGCTATCAAATATCAGTTTGAATCTCAGGAAGCCTTCACCCGTTCCTTCAGGCAGATGTTCTCCATCACGCCCGGACAGTTCCGCAAGCAGAAGGACATGAAGGACACGTTGTTCCGGGCGATGGAGATGAAGGCCTTGGACGAAGCCGGGCTGAAGCATTTGCACTTTGGAATGACTCTTGAGCCCATGTTCATCACCACGGACAAGCTTCATCTGGTAGGAATGCAGACACGGGGCGTTAATTCCAGTGAAGTCGGCAGGCTGTGGAGCAGTTTCAAGGAGCGTGCTGCTGAAATTGAGAATAGGCGAGAAGCCGAATCCACTTACTACGCATTAATTGAGCTTACGGGAGTTCAGTGGGAAGTCTCCTATACTGCCTGTGCCATGGTCACCCATGAGGGCCAAATTCCTGAGGGGATGGTCTATAGAACACTCCCGTCAACCACCTACGCCGTATTCTCCCATAGGGGGTCATTGGATAGGCTGCCGGATACATTTCAGTATATTTATAACACTTGGCTGCCCAGATCGGGAAGAATGCGCATGAACGCACCGGAGCTTGCACGATATGATCACAGATACCTGGGTCCAACGAATGAAGATTCGGAGTTTGATATTTATATCCCCATTAACCCGGTGTCTTAAGAGGAGTGAATGAACTCTAAATGAATGTGAACATGGAAAATAAGATGCACGCCTATGCAGGATGCAGTGAAGTGGAGATGGAGGACAGCTCTTTGGGAATTACATTTCCCATGATCGTGATGTATCCGGCGGCTACACCAGAACAAGCAGGTCGATTGGGACCTTACCCGCTGAAACTGGCCAGGAACGCGGATCCCTTGGAAGGAAAGCATCCTCTGGTCTTAATCTCTCACGGTACCGGCGGTTCACCGCTGAACTATCGGACGCTGGCCCGGCACTTGGCGCGTAATGGATTTATCGTCGGTTTGCCTGAGCATCCCTGCAATAACCGTAACAATAACAGCTTAGAGAATACCGTACAGAACCTCACCAACAGACCCAGACATCTTCGGATGGTCGTCGATTGGTTTCTTGAGAACGAGAGATTTAAGAGAAGAGTAGAACCGGATGCGGTTTCTCTAATCGGACACTCCCTGGGAGGGTACACAGCACTGGCCGCAGCGGGCGGCGTACCCACATCATTTCCACATGAGGACCCGGACGGGTTACCGAAGCTTATCGAGGTTATACCGGACCCCCGAATCGGGTCCCTGGTTCTGCTGGCCCCGGCGTCTGTCTGGTATCGGGAGAAAGGTTCTTTGAATGCAGTTAATATTCCCATTCTGATGCTGGATGCAGAGAAAGATCCCTATACGCCTCCATTTCACGCACAGATTATATTGGGAGGTGTTCCGGACCAGGAGAGGATTATATATAGGACGGTCGAGAATGCCGGGCATTTCTCCTTTCTTGCCCCTTTTCCCGAACCGATGAGGACCCCTTCATTTCTTCCTTCTCAAGACCCTCCCGGCTTCAATCGTGAACACTTCCACGAAATGCTTAACGCGGAGGTACTGGACTTTCTACTTACCCATCACCACGGGTAAAGCGGCGGGTAAAGCTCTAATTTACAAGGGTTCCCCCCAGCTCCATTGACATTAATACGATGTCGTATTAATATAAAAACAGAAATTACTACGAAGTCGTATTACAAAGGAGTTACCGGTATGCAGCAGCTTTATGACCTCTTCCTTAAGACCGGTTTACGTCCGTTCGCTTTCATGACGGATACCTTACAGTTGGAACAGAAGGTAACCCGTTCGGATTTGTCCACGCTATTGATTTTGCTCTTTCGGGGAGACCAGACGATGTCGGAGCTTGCCTCCGAGATGGGAGCGCCTCTGAGCTCGATGACCAGCATTGCCGCGCGGCTTGAACGCAAGGGACTCATCGCCCGGGCTATATCTGCGCAGGACCAACGGGTGCGACTCGTCACGCTGACACAGGAAGGACGGCGGCTGGCTAAGGAATGGGAGCACATTATGCAAGAAATGCTCGGAAGGCTGGAAACGGCTTTTACACCAGAGGAATTAGATGATTTTACGAGACTCCTGCTTAAGGCAGCCAAGGTATTCCAGAGTGAAGGTCCTGTAAGGCAGGATGTGAAGAAGACCTCAGCGAGAAAAATTAACATTGAGGAATGACCGGTTATACACCGGTTTTTTTACAAGTAAATACTACGAAATCGTACTAAAAGGGAGCGAGCGGTATGAGGATTATTATCTACACGGGTAAGGGCGGCGTCGGCAAGACAAGTATTGCTGCAGCCACTGCAGTCAAGCTGGCCCAGCAGGGGAAGCGAACACTGATACTCAGCACGGACGCCGCACATAGCTTGGCGGATTCGCTGGCGGTACCTATTGGGCCCGATCCGGTACAGATTAGCGAGAACCTGTGGGGCCAGGAAGTGAACAGTCTCAGAGAGACCGAGAACAATTGGGGGGCTGTGCAGGGCTGGATATCGGCCATGCTCGATAAGGCCCAGCTTAAGGATATTACGACAGAGGAAATGCTGGTCTTTCCCGGCATGGAAGAGCTGTTCAGCTTACTGCAGATCAAGAAGCATGCCCAAAGCGGGGAATACGACGTGCTAGTGGTGGATTGCGCCCCAACCGGGGAGACCCTGCGCCTGCTCAGTTACCCCAACGTGCTGAATTGGTGGCTGGAGAAGATATTCCCCTACGAACGCAAGTTGGTTAAGTTCGTCCGGCCGGTAGCGAAGCTGGTTAACCATGTTGAGCTCCCTTCCGACCATGTGCTGGACAGCATCGAGCGTTTTGCAAGGGATCTGGGAGATATGCAGAGGATTGTGCTGGACCCGGAGACCACCTCGGTCCGAATTGTACTGAATCCCGAGAAGATGGTGCTTGCTGAAGCGAAGCGCTCGTTCACTTATCTGAACCTGTTCGGGTTCAATACGGATGCGGTGATTGTCAACCGGATACTGCCGGATGAAGCGGGGGATGGCTTTCTTGCAGATTGGCGGAGCCTTCAGAGGAAATATGAGGAGGAGATCGTGGCGAACTTCCAGCCCCTGCCGATTCTGAAGGCACCCATGATGCGGCGGGAGGTGGTTGGAATCCCGGTTCTTGAGGAGCTGGCGGATATCGTGTTCGGGCCTCTGGATCCCTCCGAAATGCTGTACCGCGGCAGAACAGAGACGATCCGGGAAGAGGGTGGAGAGCTGCTGCTTGAGCTCCCGATTCCTTTCGTTGATAAGGCTGACCTGGATTTAACACAGGCGGGTGACGAATTGACCGTGAATGCGGGTGCCTACAAGCGCAAGGTGATTCTGCCAAGACTATTGATGGGAAGGCCGGTGGCGGGCGCGAAGTACGCAGAGGAGCGGTTAATTATCCGTTTCGGTGAACGGGATATTCAAGAAAAGGGGTGATGAACATGAGAAAGAGCACTCTGGGATTGGAGCGGGCTCGGGAGGGTCTGTCGTTGGTAGAACGATTCCTCGAACAGCTGGAGAACAACCAACCCGAAAAGCATTTACGGAATGCTATGAGGGAATGGCTGCTGGCTTCACGGGCTGTAATGGATAGCGCGATCGATACGCTGGAGGAGGAGCCGAGTTCTCCAACCGAAACCGTTCGTAAGATCACCATTACGAATGAATGACCGTTCCAGCCCAATTGATCAGGAGGAGTGAGGAACATATGGTGATAAGCAGAAGTAAGCAGCAGATCGGAGTGCTGATCATGTTGACCGGGCTGCTTCATACAGGAGTTGGGCTGGTCCTTTTCACGAGGCATTTACTACCCATTCTCTCCGAAGGGGTATGGAATACCGTTCAGGAAGGCCAGTGGGAACGGGGAACCTCGTTCTGGTTCATGATGTTCGGTTTTCTGTTTATCATGCTCGGATATATAACGGATTGGTTGATCAAAAAAAGAGAAACTTCGCCGCCCGCGGCTTTAGGATGGATGCTGCTTGCGTTGTGTGTGATGGGGGTTGTCATTATGCCCGTTTCGGGCTTCTGGTTAGGCCTGCCTCAGGCCTGGATCCTCACACGGAGGGATACACTGGCGGGAGGGTAATCATGGGGAATTGAACTTTCCAACTTAAATCATGAGATGTGACCAAAGGACGGCCTTGGAGTAATGGGGCTGTCTTTTTTAGTATTTTCAATATGTCTTGACCTTAGGTCAGACCTAGGGTGTATCGTTGAGTTGAGATATTCCAAGCCTCATCCTTAGGAGTGATCGTTATCAAAAGCGAAATTACGATTAGTGAGCTAGCCAAGCTGATGAACGTGTCGGTTCATCAAATTCGTTATTTTGAAGAGAAAGGTATTCTTCAGCCAGCTTACACGGATACGAATCAGTACAGGAAGTATGGTATGGATCAAATCTACGAGCTAGCTCGCATTCTGCTGCTCCGCAAATTGGAGGTGCCTGTTCAGTCCATTAAAGCATGCATGACTTCCTATTCTGCAGATCAGCATAGGCAGCTGCTTCATCATTCCTTGCAGGACATCGAAGCGGAACTGCAGCGCCTTCAGGAACTTCAGCAGTTCATCCTAAAAGTGCTGCATGAGGAGCAAAGCTTTGGCCTGGAACCTAACGCATTCCTAATCAAGAAGCGTGGTCTCACATTTCTTACACGGTTCCTTGAACTGGATTCATCCGCAAGGCTTAATGCGGCGCTGCTGGCTGAGAAGGCGGACCCCGTCCCGAACCTGTTTGAGTCGGACATCCATTACTTATATGACGGATCGGATACCGTAACCTTATATCTGGAATCGCGAGCTTCGGGAGATCTTTCCTTGCCGGAAGGGGAGTACCTTACTCTGCAATGTCTCATCCATGAGGAGGAGCTTGAGCACCTTATTGAGCAATTTTTCGACTATGCCGCTGCCCAATCGATCCCTCTACTGGGGCCCCTCATTGTTATTGAAAGATCGTATTTATCTCTATTCAGTCCCCATCAGCTGCACTATGAGCTGCAGGCCTTAATGGCGCCTGTTGCCAAAGCCGAAGGGAAGAGCTGAGCATGCGGGAGGTGCCGATTACGATAGAGCCCATGCAGGCCCAGTATAATGGGCCGGTTGGACGACTGCTGGCTCAAGCCTTCCATGGAAAGTTTCAAATGCTGACGAACATGAAGGAGGACGATCTGGCTCTCTTTTTCGAGAAGCTGCTGGAATACGGCGGGGCTGAACCGTCCACCCAAAGAATGGTTGCTCTGCAGCAGGGAGAGGTGATCGGAAGCATAGCGATTAAATGGAGACCGGCTCATGGCGTCAACAAAAACAAGCACCAGCTGCCCTCCTGGCGGATTCTCAGCCTATTGGGCAGATGGAACCTGATCAAAATGCTGATCGGCTTATATGTACTAGATCATCGACCTGAGCCTGGCGAATGTTACATTGCAGACCTTGCCGTCCATTCGGACCAGCGAAGTAAAGGTGTTGGAAAGCTTCTATTGCAGTGGGCACAGCAGGTTGTCGAGATGAACCCGGCGCTGGACCGTCTAAGCCTGCACGTCTCTGGAAGTAACCCGCGTGCTAGGCAGCTATACGACCAGTTATCGTTCCAGACCCAATCCAGGGAGAATCGATATATATTGCATCTGTTATTCAACGAATCCAGGTGGGACTATATGGTGCAAAGGAAGGGAGGGTATTTAGAGAAACCATGAGGAACAAGAAAATATGGATTTATGTAGTGATCCTCCTGCTGTTAGTTGGCGGAACAGGAATTTATATATTGGAGCAAAACCATTTTGACATGGTAGAGCAGCAGGTTGAGATCCTATCCTCTGCAGGCAAGCTAACGGGAACTATGGTACTGCCGACGAATGCTGAGGGCAAGCTGGGTCTAGTTCTCTTTATCCATGGCGATGGGGCGATTAATGCCTCACACGATGATGGGTACAAGCCGTTATGGGAGCGATTAGCCGGCCTGGGCTATGCCTCCTTATCCCTGAACAAAAGAGGGATCGGTGGATCCGAAGGAAGCTGGTTAGAGCAGAGCATGGATGATCGGGTAGATGAAGCTCGCGAGGCGATTGCATGGGCCCGAAGGCAGCCCCTGATCGATCCGAACAGGATCGGAGTATGGGGCGCCAGTCAGGCGGGATGGGTCATTCCGAAGCTTGCCGGGAAGGAGCAGCTAGCCTTCAGCATACTTGTATCGCCCGCCATTAAATGGCTCCGGCAAGGAGCCTATCATACGCGTCAGCAGATGACCAAGGACGGTTACTCGGAACAAGACATTCAAGCTGAAGAAGCATATGACAACCGAGTACGACAGCTCTTAGCCGAACAGGGCGACTATGGCGAATATCTCCAGATTGCGCAGGGAAGTAATGTCATGTCGAAGGACAGATGGACATTTGTCAGTAAAAACTTCTTGTCGGACGCCACGGAGGATATACATCATTTCAATACGCCGGTACTCCTGCTTCTAGGCGAGGAGGATATTCATGTGGATTGGAAGGAGACTGAGCGTGTATATCGCCATAACATAAAGCCCGAGCTGCTGACGGTTGCGGTCTTCCCTGACGCAGAGCATTCGATGCTCAGCAAGAAGACCGCTGATTCCGACCTTCGGGCATTCATGATCAGTCTATTCGCACCGAGGCAAATCACGCTGCCAGAGTATATGGATCAAATAGAGCAATTTCTTGTGCGACTTGAATAACTGTTCATCGGCCCGAATAGCAAGTCGGATACACACAGTGGATAAAGGCAGAGGATATCAAGATATAAATAATCCCCTCCGGCTGCCCGGAGGGGATTATATTTTAACCGAAACGTTCTGTCTTGTACCACTTGGCCTTTCGGCCGAACAGCTTGTCTACAATCAAGGAGTAAAAAGCCCGTAGAGAGATAATAATGAACAGCTGCGAGTAGGTGAAGTAGGAGACAAAGGACACGACAAAATTGTCCACGTTACTCTGCCCAATATCCGTTGCTAACGCCAAGTTGATCTGCAGAACGTACAAAAAGTACATGAGCGCCCAGGCAATCACAAAAAAGACAAAGAGCGTACCGCTAAAAGCAAAGGGTGAAATGATCGTAGGGTCAAACAGTGCTAAGCCGCGATAGATAAAATTGACCAGAAAAATAATGTCGGAAATGACAATAGCCAGCAAAAACCAGAAGTAACTGGCCATGTAATAAAAGAGCTGAACCTTGATCCGCCAGGACATCGGTTGAAATAGATGACGGATATTGTGTATAACGACGTCATAGTTGCCTTTGGCCCAGCGCTGACGCTGCTTCATATACACACTGAGCTTCTCCGGCTCCTGCTGGTAGGCTTCCGCCTGCGTGGCCAGTGCAATAAGCTTTCCCCGTGTCATAATCTCGAAGGAAATGGCGGTATCCTCCGTAATCGCATCCGTATCAAAGCCACCGATATCACGAATTAAGTCCGCCTTCATAATAAAGTTCGTGCCCGGGATCGTTCCGATCTTGAAGAGCTCCCACATCCCTGTATGGTAAATCCTTTGGGACGTAATAATCTCCAGATTAATGCATTTGGTGAGGAAATTTCTGTTGCGGTTGCGAGGTTTGTTCCGTCCAAACACCGCACCGTAAAGTTCCGGCTTCTCCAGTGCCTTTTGCACAAGGAAAGCCAGCGCATTACGCTCGGGAGCCGCGTCAGCATCGTAGATGCAGATCCATTCACCCGTGGCTAACTCGAAGGCATCATTCAGCGCCCCCGATTTGCCCCCTTTCCCGGTCCGCTCGAAGATGGTAAAGTCCCGTCCCTGGTAGGCTGTTCGGTTCCTAAGCTCCTTAAGCTTGTCCGCCGTGCGGTCAGAACAGTTATCCGCGATAACAATAACCTGAATCTTATCCGGAGGATAATTAAGATTGAAGATTCGTTCAACGGTGGTCGCAATCACAAGCTCCTCATTGTGGGCGGGAACCATGACGGTAACCGTCGGGTAATTCTCCATATTGGTTGGAACAACCAGGGGGGAACGGTTCTGCCGTTGTATGAACTTGATAGCACCCGCCATAATGACAATGGACTGGAACACGGCAATCCACACACTCACGATGGTGAACAGCAGCAGAACATCAGACATGAGGCTTCCCCCGATCGTATCTTTTAATTACAGTGGAGCGAAATCTCAGGGTAAAGACCGTGAGGACCAGGACAGCAATAGAAAATATCGAGGAGACGACGATACAAACCGGGATAAACCAATCCCAGTTGTTCATACATACACAACCTTTCGCGGAGGGTTATTATTTGGGATCAAAATCTGGAGTCGGTTAGACGTATTCGGCGATAAGATCTATTTCTGTTCTTCTATCCAGTGTCGCAATGAGCTGATCTGCATGGGTGAACAGGTCAAATTGCTCCTTATCGAAATGCATAAGTGAAGCCCGGACAACCAGCTTGAGCGGCTCGCCATTCTTATCTTCGAAGCTGAGATTCATCATCGCTGTCTTGACTCTCTCCACCACGGTAGAGAAGTAAGCATGCTCGGTTAAAGGGCACAGAATCAGAAATCTGCCATTGTCGATGGAGAATTTGGAATCCTCATTACGGATTTGCTGCTGCATGGTATTCGAGATCTCAACAAGGAACTGGGCATAGCGGCCAGCCCCGACGGATTCCATAACCAGCGGCAGAAAGTCAATTTTGAACAAGGCCAAGGAAAAGCCATATTTATTGTTGTAACGTGCGGCCAACGTCGCTTGCTTCAGCAGTGCATCTGCAAAGGCATCATAGTTCCCCAGGCCAGTCTGCAAATCTAATACCGGATTCTGATCCTTCAAGGCATTCAGCCGTTCCAGGATGCGCTTCATACGGATGATGCGGTTCCGGACGAAGGAGGCTACCATCAAGTTGGCCGGGATGATAAGTATCCATGCGACCTGCAGCACCTCGTGGAAGCCGTAGATCGTCTGCCAGACAAAATAGGAGACAAAGAACAAAAAGGCAATAACAACAGAGAAGCCGGCAGGAAGCCAGTAACCCGCAGCCATGGCGGCCAGCGCGCCAACACTGGCACCTAAAGCCCAGGCTGGATAAGTCTGATTCTGATATACACTAAGGAACACTAAGGCCTGCTCAATGAAGAGGAGTACGATCAAGCAAGAATAGCCAAGGTCAAGGTTACGAACGTCCCTCTTATTCATTCTTACATTCCCTTCCTAGAAAAATATAACGATTCCGCCAACAGTGGAATGAGGTTATCGAAGATATGCGAGTTGCCATCCGCAACATAGCCGCCTTCATAGGGAGACTGCTTATCCCTGAAGGATATCATGCGGGTATAGAGCTGATCGGCCCATATCTGATCCTTCAGTTCCATGGCCAGCAATAGGGCAAGTCCATAGACGGACGGCGATTCGTAGGACACGGCCGGCTCAAGAGACTGACGGTCATACCGGCCGAACAGCTTGCCTCTTGTCTCCCACTCGTGCTTCAAGAAAGTGGCGAAGGTTCCGGCAGGTTCCCCCGATTCCGTCAGATGAATCGCAATGATAAGCTGATCGATTAGATTGGCGTCATCCCGCGTGGTATAAGTCTTCTTGGCTACGTCAAATGATGTTGGATAAAAAACACCACTCACAGGCATTTGCCGCAGCAGCTCCGTATGACGCACCAGCAGGCTTTGATCCATCAGTCCATGCTGCTTCATGGACTGCAAGGCCGGTATATCGATATAGACCAGGCTCAATTCATGCGCGGATAGATTCGAATTAAAGTCATGAAAGTCTACCCAATAGCCCCCGGATAAAAGGGATTTATGAAGTGTACCTGCAAGGGTCTGGGCCATATTGAGATATTTGGTCTGGTGCCAGAGATCATAGGCATCAAGCAGGGCCTTCTCAATTCTTAGGTCATCGCCCAGTGCATTGGTATGGACCTGGGAGGTACCGTCAGACTGCAGCTTCCAGGCAATATACTGCTGAGGCGATAGGAATTTATCCTTCAAAATCCGCAGGCCTGCATCGAACCGGGTCTGGTCCTTATTCGCCAAGGCAATCTGCATCCAGATTCCTACGGATTCAGAAAGGGCTTCGCGCCCCGCAACGATGTCCGGATTGACGGACTTCGTATCTACTAGATAGGTGGCGAGCGTACCGTTCGGATTCGTCATATACTGCTCGACGAAAGAGAGAGTCGGCGATTCCCGGGTTCTATTGGCGATAATCAGGTAAAGCGCCATTGCAATGGCTAATAGTACTAAGAGAAGGAGAGGTGTGAGCCATCTTAGCTGCCTGAGTCTTGCGTTCATGGTTACCCTCTTTTGCGTAATTTTGTCTGGAACTATCAAGCTCCAGCAAGCGCGCCAATCTGTTTAGCGGATAAGACCCATCGTATTTAATTTCTGCTCGGCTAGAAGTGTATATAGATTGTTGAAAGAAAAGGTATCATTATTGAATACATAGCCGCCGTAATAAGGGCTTGATTTGTCGGATACCCGCAGTGCAATCATCCGTTTATACAGATCGAGCGCAAAGCTCTTGTCATTGACTTGCAGTGCGTACAGGATCGTTAATCCGTATTGAGCCGGGCATTCGAGATCCGACACAGGCGCCTTAGTTATCCGGTCATAACTCGATATCAGCCGGTTAGACTTGTAGAAATCCGTCTTGATCAAGTTATACAGTGCAGGCGAAGAGGTTCCGGCCTCTGCCCGGTGAAGCGCAATATAGACTTGGTCGATCATATTGATGGTGCTGTCATAGGTAAATTGATTCGTCACGACATCATAAGTTTTTGGGAAGAAGGAATTGTCCATCGGCAGCGTGTTCAGTAAATCGATTTGTCTGGACCAGATGGCATTGTCGATCTGCTGATTATTCAACATTTGAGTTAATGCACCCGGAACGATATAAGAAAGCGTCAGTTGATTGGGTTGATACCCTGAATTAAAATCATAATAGTCAACAAAGTAACCGTTAACGATGTTCTTAGTCTTACTGGCGTTACTGAGCTTATCCGCGGTCTGTTTATAGGCAGGTACATTCCACTGCGAATAACCTTTATATAAGGCTTCAATGATGAGATGGTCGTCAATCATGGCATTGGTACTAACCTGGCTGCTGCCATCCTGATTAAGCTTCCAATAAACAGTTCCTTCTGGTGCGAGGAAGTATTTATTTAGGAGATCGTAGCTTGTTTTGTACAGGGACTTGTCATTCTTTCTAACCGCATAAGTCATCCAGAGCGCAAGAGACTCTGACAGGGCTTCCCGTCCGCCTGCCATATTCGGATCTAGGGAGTTTGAACCGTCAGTTAACCGGGTCGCAATGGTTTGGTTAGGATTGTAAAGCTTCCCAATGATAAATGATTCAGTAGGACTACCAGGTGCAGCAGCCGATACTGAGTTTAGAGATAGACAATTGCTAACTAGGACTAAAGTTACGAGGATAAAGATAGACATTTTGCGCCGTTTCGACATGATGACAACCCCTCACGATTATTAGTACAACCGGCAGCTCGGCTGTCTTAGCTTTCGCCTTAGACCCGTAGCTTTGCGTCACTGTCTTTCGACAGCTTTGCCTTTTGAATAAGAGTTTCTAGTGCAACTTTATCATATTTTGTCGAATTATTTATGGTTCTTTTGGTCTATTTTTACCATTAGTTAGCAAAAAATATGGGGATGGTAGGCGTGAGTTGCTCTCTAATTAGGTAATAGGGTATGACTTTGAAGAGGTAATCCTAGGTAAGAAGAAAGGAAGATGGAGATGTCAAATGATAACCAAGCTCGACCTCCCGTAGGCTCGATTAGAGAAGATGGGCGTTATCCCATCGACCTGACAGGCCCGGGCAGTCACACGCTTATTATACACAGCGGTGTGGGCAGTCTATCGATTGGACCGTCGTATATGGGAAAAAAAGCAGATCTTCACGTCGCACCGGGTGAGCCTATCGATTGGACTGTGTTCGATGCTTTTGCTACACCGGCGGGATCGCCTTGGCCGCGGTTTTTGAATTACACAGGAAGTGATACGGGGTTCTTCAACTGGGCACAGATACGTCCCATCGAAGAGATAAAGTGGGCTCCGATCCTGTCTGAAGACACCACAGTAGATGCCAGTATGTCTAATATACATAGTCTGCATATCCAAATGAGCCCGTCTGACGGGCGGCTAAGTCTGAAGCTTCCGGAGAGGTGTTACCTGCTGGGTGTATCGGGTGATTTGGAGCATTTCTCGGCCACTGGCGATATGCCATCTTCTCTAACCCTATCGCCGCGAACCAGCAGACGCAAGAAGGATACCCCCTTCTTGATGCCAGACTTAGGTGAACTGTACCAGGTGACGAGTCTGTCGCTGCATAACGGGCCGCTGGCGCAGCCCATCTCGCTGGAGTGTCTGGACCGGTTCCCGAACCTGAGCTCACTGAGTCTGTGGGGGAACTTCTGTGACCTGGACCTGTTGGCACGGCACACCCGGTTAACCAATCTGGAGCTGCGCTTCATGCCTGATCTGGATGGCCTTCCGTCCTTGGACGTGTGGCCGCTGCTTGACAGGTTTATCGCATACAATGTAGAAGAACTTACAGGTAAGCGGCTGAGGAAGGAAATGAAAGCACGCGCGCTCAAACGCCCGTGGGCCGGACATGCTTCAGTGAGCCAATTGCGAAAGCCGGAGTGGTGGTCCACTGAATTCGGACGACCGTTCTCAGCCTGGCCTAAACGTCTGGCCAAGCTGGCTAACGAGGCCTACGACACTGCACAGGCAAGCCTGGCACAGGCCCGAACCTATGCCGAGGCTGAGGCGGTTATTACCGCTTTCACCGTGCGCTTCAATACGCTCAAAGGCATCGAAACCACCGAACGCGAAGACCTGGCTGAAGCAGTCTGGCAGCTCATCCAGTCTCATCACCTGATTGGCCAGCCTATAACGGAGGAAATGGTGGGGCGCTGGTTCAATTCGGCACGCAATTACTGATTGAAGTGAACGAAGCGTGGTGTGCAGCGGCATACACCTTTTGTATTTTCACACCGGCATAGCTGCGATCTTCATGCGAAATGCTGGGCTATATTCGACAGGTACTCCTCCTCATCTGTATTTTCCTTCATATGAATGAGCATCTTGGCATCTTCTCCAACTACATAACGGAACTGAGGAGTACCGTCTGTCGCGGCCTGATATATAGTTTCGGCAACCATTTCCGGTGGTGAGGCGTATGAGGGTTGTTTCTCCATCTCACCCAGTTTACTCCGAAATGCAGTACTAAACCGCTTATAGTCGGTTAATGTATCATTAAAAAAGAACTCCATCGATCTTCCGCCAAAGTCTGTCTTAATAGCACCTGGCTCAATCAGCTTCACCTTGATGTTTTGTGAAGCTAATTCGTAGGATACCGACTCTGAGAAGCCCTCCACTGCAAACTTGGACGCATGATACAGTGACATCGTAGGAAAGGTGACTCTTCCAGCCATAGATGAAATGTTGATCAACAGACCTTCTTGATTGGATCTGAAATGTGGCAGCATGGCTTTAGTCATTCGTATCAGACCGAACACGTTCACTTCAAACTGTCTTCTAATCTGATCTTCCGTAGCTGCTTCTATGAGGCCCATCGTTCCGTATCCAGCATTATTAAGGAGAACATCAATCTTACTAAAGCGCCCAATCGCCTCCGCTAACGCAAGCTGAATGGTATCTTCTTTCTCAACATCCAGCCTAAGCACCAACACATTGTTCAATGAGGTAAGTTCCGTTTCGTGTTCAGGTGAGCGCATCGTGGCTGCTACGTTCCATCCCCTTTCAGCAAAATACTTCACTGTAGTTCTACCAATACCCGTTGAAGCCCCCGTAATAAAAATAGTTTTCATAACCTTGCCTCCTTATTCGGATTCACTACGTTCAGTCTGCTCTTCCAATAACTTCCCTATGTTCACAATCCCCTCGGCGATGGTTGCGAGTTTAGCCTTATACTCTTCTATCCCAATTTGGATGCAGATGATCTGCGCTGGATGCATTTCATCTTTATAAAGTGAATATTGCCCAAGTAATTGATCTAACTTCGTTTGTGATTCCGCTTGAGCTTGCCTGAGCCACATAAGTACCTTGTCATATCCAACGAATTCACCAAAATAAAGCCGCATCATAAAATCTGATTTCCTGCTGCTGTCACCTTCTAGCGGGGCTAGTAAGTAAGCATTAAAGCGATCTCTTCCTTTAGGCGTTATGTTGATTAGATTTTTGTTAGGCTTACCGTCCTGGAGCACACTCTCCTTAGTGATGAGCCCCTCCTTTTCCATTCGAGCAAGCGTAGGATAGATGGTTCCATAGCTGGAGCTGTAGAAATTTGAGAAGACCTCCTCTAATAACTGCTTGATTTGGTAGCCGGTTAATGCCTCCTTCATAAGCATGCCTAAAATAACATCCTGACTGTTCAAAGTTTATCCTCCTTGTAAGTTTGGGAAAATATGCATGACGCAATTATAATGTATCAAACTGATATATATCGAGTCAATATATATTACATTTGAAACTTGTACAAGCGTTCTGCCTGGCTGCGCCCGATGCTTTGAGGGGTATGCTTCATTAGCCGATTTCGGATACTGGTAAATAGTACGCTCTCCGATTGTGCCATTTTCCCCATCTTCCAAGATTGGCGGGATATTTGCTTGATTCGCTCTCTGCGTCTGGCATCGTAATCGGCAAAGGCTCTCTGGTTATTGCTATGTATGCGAAGACATTCGGCCAAGACACGCGCATCCTCAATGGCTTGGCAGGCTCCCTGCCCCATGTTGGGGGTAATCGCATGAGCCGCATCGCCGACAAAGGCGACCCGATCGGAGTAAAAGCTCTCCATAGGGGAAATATCTACGATATCACGATGGATAATGTCTTGGGGCTGCGTGCTGAGCAGCAGATTGGGTATGGGATCATGATAGCTTTTGAAGAGACGGTGCAAGTCCTCCGCAGTATAACTTGCCAGGCGGGAGTCACCTTGGCGGGCATTGATAAGGGCATACCAATACACTTGGTTATCAGGCAGCGGGACCATGCCGAAGCGGCCTTTCGTTCCCCAGGTCTCAATAAACCGATCTGACAAACCTGGAAGGTCGCGGGCAGAGACAACACCGCGCCAGCAGGTATAGCCGGCATAGCGATACGTATCCTGTGGAACAAGCTGTTTGCGAAGGTTGGAGTGAATACCGTCCGCAGCGACGACGAGGTCGCCCACCGCTTCACTTCCGTCACTGAACATAACCTGTACGTGGTTTTCCTTTTGCTCAAGCTGCGCAAATGCTTTCCCCCATTCTACCGTGTCAGGAGAGAGTGCGGACAGGAGGATATGATGCAGGTCCCTGCGATGGATGGAATGCAAGCTGCCATATTCAGAAGGAACGGCGAGCTTCGTGATAAGCTTGCCCCGATCGGATAGCAGATGGAAGCCGTCACTGGGAAAGCCTTGACGAATGATCTCGCCTGAAATGCCATAGGGCTCCAGCGCCTGTAAAGCATTCGGAGCCATAATAATGCCCGCGCCTGCCACTGTCGGTTCGGTGCTTTTTTCGTACACTTTAACTTTCAGGCCTATTTGCTGCAGGGTAATTGCGGTGCATAGACCTGCAATTCCGCCACCCATGATCAGAACGGTCTGTGACATAACTTATTTGGGCCTCCTAATTACGATCAATACCTTCCCATACCACATCCAACTGTTTGCTGAATGAATCGCTGATGGTGGTATGTTGAACATCGGTCAGTGTCCATGACAGAATCGTGTGGAAATAGACACCAATAACGGTCGTGGCGATGACATCTGTGTCCCAACGGCTGTGCAGTGTCCCCTTATGCTTGGCATTATCAATCATGGAAGCTACCTGCTGATGCAATTGGTTAACGCTTTTTGACTCTTTCTCGGCCAGGTGAGCCGACTTAATAATCTCCATGGTAGCCAGTCTCATGAGTTCACTATGTCTTGAAAAGTTATGAAGCAGATCGCCTAATACGAGCATAATCTGTTCTTTGGGTTGATCGATGTTCCGGTGCTTCTCTACACTCTGCTGCAGCAGATCGATCTGGGACTCTCCAAGATACAGCAGGATGTCTTCTTTCTTAGCAAAATAATTAAAAAAAGTCCCCTTCCCAATGCCGCACTTGGCTGTAATCTCCTGCACGGTGACCTGCTCAAACCCTTTTTCGTGAAAAAGCTGAAGGGCTTGCAAAAAAATTTGCTCTTTTAATTCCCTTTTACGCGATTCTCTAAGCATTCTCTTCCCACATCCTTATGATGACCATAGTCAAATAATGACCATGGTCATCATAGTATGGCTTGGACTTTATTGTCAAGCGAATAGAGACGATGCAGCGTGAAGCGACTGATTTGCATATGAGATAACAAAAAGTCCCCCCCATTACTTGAGAAGAATACAGCAATTTTCCAAAAAAGCCTTTTATAAAACTGACATATGATGTAAGATGTAATTTGATCTTCTTTAAAGCGTTAAATCGCAAAAACAGATGGAGAAAGGGCTGAAGTTTATGAGCACTAGAGAGATTGTAGAATCGGCACCAGAGACCTTAAACCCCTTTGAAATTGTACAAAAGCAGATTGATGAAGCGGCTTCCTATTTGAAGCTTCCGGAGCATGTTATCGATATTCTGAAGAAACCGAAGCGTGTGCTGGCCGTCAATTTTCCCGTTAAGATGGACGACGGCAGCGTGGTCGTCTTCGAGGGGTACCGTTCCCAGCACAACGATGCGATCGGTCCGGGAAAGGGCGGCATTCGCTTCCATCCTGACGTTACACTGGACGAGGTCAAAGCCTTGTCGATGTGGATGTCTTTCAAGTGCGGAGTTGTGGGTCTGCCTTACGGCGGCGGCAAGGGTGGAGTGATCTGTGACCCGCGCAAGCTGAGCAAGGGCGAGCTGGAACGTGTCAGCCGCGGATTTATGGAAGCTATAGCCGATTTCATCGGACCTGATAAAGATATTCCAGCACCGGATGTCTACACGACACCTGAGGTTATGGGCTGGATGATGGATACATACAGCCGCCTGAAGGGCGTTAATACGCCGGGCATCATCACAGGTAAGCCGCTCATTCTAGGCGGCTCCAAAGGGCGAAATGAAGCGACCGCACAAGGCTGCGTATACACGGTACTCGCTGCACTCAAGGAGCTGGGCATGTCTGTGGAAGGCGCGACAGTCGCGGTGCAGGGCTTCGGCAATGCCGGACGGATTGCGGCTAGACTGCTGGCCGAGCAAGGCTGTAAGGTAGTTGCGGTCAGTGACTCGAGAGGCGGACTGTATCAGGCGGAAGGTCTTGACCTGCAGAAGGTTACTGCACTCAAGGACCAGGCCAAGCTGGCCGACTACGGTGAGAGTTATGTGATTACGAACGAAGAGCTGCTGGAGCTGGATGTCGATATCCTCATCCCGGCAGCACTTGAGAATGTAATTACCGGCGCCAATGCGGCGGGTGTCCGCGCCCGGATTATCGCGGAAGCGGCCAATGGCCCGACCACGCCGGAGGCAGACCGGATTTTGCAGGACAAGGGCGTGCTGGTCATTCCCGATATTCTGGCCAATGCCGGCGGTGTCACCGTATCGTATTTCGAATGGGTGCAGAATCTGGCCAACTTCTACTGGACGGAAGAAGAGGTGCTTGAGCGCTTGTCGCAGCGGATGTACGCTTCCTATGATGCGGTCCGCGCCCTATCCCGTGAGCATGGAACCGATCTGCGGACCGCTGCTTTCATGATCTCCATCAAACGAATTAGCGAAGCGATGAGCGCCCGCGGCTGGATCTGATCCGGCATATTATGAAAAGGAGACGATAACTATGACCCAACCTATTTCTATCGGCATCGTCGGCTATGGCAATCTCGGGCGCGGCGTGGAGGCGGCAATCCGTCAGAATCCTGATCTTCGGCTGGAGGCAATCTTTACGCGCCGGGATCCTCAGGCATTAGAAGCGGGCACGAAGATGGTGTCCATTAACGATATTGAGTCTTACCGGGGAAAAATCGATGTGCTGATCCTATGCGGGGGCTCCGCTACGGATCTGCCGGAACAAGGCCCGGCTCTGGCGAAGCTGTTCCATACGGTCGACAGCTTCGATACCCATGCGCGAATTCCGGAGTATTATGCGGAAGTGGATGCCAGCTCCCGGTCAGAGGGGACGGTCAGCGTCATCTCGACGGGCTGGGACCCGGGTCTGTTCTCGCTGAACCGTCTGCTGGCAGAAGCCATGCTTCCAGAAGGCAGCGAGTTCACCTTCTGGGGCAAAGGCGTGAGCCAGGGCCACTCCGATGCCATTCGCCGTGTTCCCGGTGTTAAGAACGGCATCCAGTACACCATCCCGCGCGAAGAAGCGGTGGAACGCGTACGCAGCGGGGAGAACCCGGTGCTGTCCACTAGGGACAAGCATCTGCGTGAGTGTTATGTAGTGGCAGAGGAAGGTGCAGACCGCGAGGCGATTGCCGAGACGATCCGCACTATGCCGAACTACTTCGCGGATTACGAGACTGTGGTTCACTTTGTGAGTGAAGAGACGCTGGCCGCAGAACATGGCGCCATGCCGCATGGCGGTCATGTTATCCGAAGCGGGCGGACAGGAGCAGGGAATACGCAGATCGTCGAGTTCAGTCTGAAGCTGGACAGCAACCCTGAATTTACGGCCAGCGTGCTGGTGGCTTATGCCCGCGCGGCCTACCGTCTGGCGCAAAAGGGAGAGTCCGGCGCGCATACCGTATTCGATATTCCGTTCGGCCTGCTCTCGCCGAAATCGCCGGAACAGCTGCGCAAGGAACTGCTGTAATACTTAGCGGGGGTATGTACCCCGCTAGTCTAGTTAATTTAGCCGATCACAACCTATTCAGGTGGTGGTCGGTTTTTTTGTATAGAGTAGTTGACACCATGTATAGTTTAGTATACATTATGTTTAAAATACTTTACTTTTAAAGGCGGTAATGTTCATGACCTATCAGGAGAAGAAAAGCATTTTGTCCTTATTCAGTTCCATTCTCATTTTTGCAGTATACGGCTTGTACAGGTCCATGCAGTATCCCGGAGGGGCAGCGGATTCCAAGGAGTTGCTTCATTACTGGGGATCCTTCGTCCTTGTATTGACGCTCGTGTCCATCGCAGCGAACATCGTGATCAGTATTATATTCAACATCGTCTTTCGAATAACGACAGGGGAAAAGGAGCCTTCCTTTGCGGATGAGATGGATAAGCGGATTGACTTGTTAGCTTTCCGGAATTCTTTTCTAGTCTTCGTCATCGGTTTTATTCTGGCTATGGGATCCCTGGTGATCGACCGGCCCTTGGAGGTGATGTTCATCATCCTTATCGCTTCAGGATTTCTTTCCGACGTCACCGGTTCTTTATCGAGAATGTATCACTATAGGAGAGGAGTCTAAGATGGGTAAAGTTCTTGTTGGCAATCACATCCGGAAATTGCGATTCAATTATGATGAAATGACTCAACAGCAGCTGGCCGACAAGGTGGGGGTAACGAGACAGACGATCGTGGCTCTCGAAAAGGGAAATTACTCCCCGTCCCTGGAGTTGGCCTTCCGGATTGCGCACGCCTTTAACTTGCCGCTCGAAGAGGTTTTCTTTTACGGTCAAAATTCAGAGGAGGATTGAGAAGATGGATTTCAAGGTAAAGACAGCGTCAAGAATCGCAGGGGTTCTGTTCATTATTGCTGCGATAACAGCTATAGTAGGGGTAATTCTGTATAAGCCGCTTCTGAACGATGCGGATTATCTAATTCAAGGCCCAGCGCATGCGAGTCAGGTGGTGCTGGGGGCGGTTATGGAGCTGCTTCTTGTCGTGTCTGCGGTAGGGACGGCCACCGTCATGTTCCCATTCCTGAAGACGTATAACCGGACGATAGCGATATGGCACGTGTGCTTCCGGTTTATGGAGGCCGTTGTAATCACGGTAGGAGTTATCAGTGTATTGTCCCTGCTTACCTTAAGCCAGGAGTATATCGCTGCGGGTGCACTGGATACCGCGATGTATCATGTATCAGGCAGCCTGCTCAAAGCTGTTCATGACTGGACCTTCTTGCTCGGGCCCAACTTCTTCCTAGGAATTAACACGATGATGTACAGCTATATCTTTTATAAGTCCGGACTTGTTCCTAGGTTCATTCCCTTGGTAGGCATAACAGGGTCCATACTCATTATGCTGGCTGCCTTGCTGGAAATGTTCGGCGTCATTGATCAACTGTCCACATGGGGAGGGATCCTCGCGGTTCCGGTCTTTGCCAATGAAATGATTCTGGCGGTGTGGCTCATCGCGAAAGGCTTCCGTCTACCTGCTGCCAAGTAACTGTCAGCGCATGGCCGAATCTACTTAGAATTTCTCAGAAATCTGGTCACTTGCCTGCCTTGGCTGATACGGGAAAATAGCCCATTTCGGCCGGGGAGACAGACTTTGACTTAGGTTCCCCCGACTTGTTCTCACCCATACCGGCTTGACTCCCTTCCGGGCAGTCCTGCCGGTATCTGCCTTCCTCAAGCTTCATGTCGATGAAGTCGACAACCTGCTGCAGCGATGCGATTTGGCTGACAATATGTTCCCGGTGGCTCCTTATGCGATCCACCAGCTCGGGGTATTCCCCTGGGTCACTGTTCGCGGAGACCGCCAAAAAGGGCCGTATTTCCTCCAGCGGCATACCGGTTTTCTTCAGACATGAGATCAGCCGGATCGTATCGATGTCCTTCATCCGGTAGAGGCGGTGCCCGTTATCCTGCCGGTCTGCCCGGGGGAGTAGCGCGATCTTCTCGTAATATCGGATCGTATCCACGGAAATTCCGGCTTGTTCGGCGGTCTGCTTGATCGTAAAAGTCATCTCTGCATTCATTCTGTTCCCTCCCGAAGTTTACTTATTGGAAGCATTATACATCTTGGAGTTGACTCCAGGTCAAGTCTCTTATCCTTGGAACAAATCTAAACATTTCGTGCATTGACTTGGAGTCGACTCCAAGTTATAGAATGTGCGCTATGAAGGACAATGTGACTTGGGGAGGAGACGTGAAATGAACATGGACCAACAGGGGAGTATCGCACTGATTACAGGCGCAAGCGCCGGGATCGGGCTGGAATTAACCCGGCGACTGCTATCTGAGGGCTGGCAGGTGGCTGCCTTGATCCGTTCAGATTTTCCAGCGGATGATATGAAGATTCAAGAGGCAGTTAAGAATGGACGGCTTCGTATTTATAAGTCAGCGGATCTCGCTGATTATGACAGCCTGAGACGTGCTCTGGTAGAGATTAAAGGCAAGGAGCCTCGGATCGATATTTTGTTCAACAACGCCGGCGGGAGTCTTCCGGGACTCAGCTATTCAAAGCAAGGGCGCGAGAAGCATTACGAGCTGATGACAGTCGTGCCGTATATTATTCTGATGGAAATGAAGGAGCTCTTAAGGAACGGCCGCTTAAGGACGGTGATCAACACCTCATCCTCGGCGTTTAATTTTACGAAGGAGCTTAGTATTGAAAGCCTTGAGCAGCCAGCAGCTTTCCGCAAGCTGACAGGTCCCTACGCAAGCTCCAAGCTTGCGCTTTCGCTGTGGACTCAGGCCATCGCCCCACAGCTTGCCAAGGAGGGCATCAAGATTCGCAGTGTTGACCCCGGCGGCAACAATACGTTAAGGAAAGGGAAGGAGTCCGGCCTGCCGATAGGAATTAAACTGATCATGAAGCTGTTCTTCTCTCCGCCAACCAAGGGTGCGAGCCGGCTGTATAAGGGAGCTTTCGGAGAATACCGCAATGAGACGGGCGTATTCTTGATGAAAGATCAGGTTACAAGATTAAAGTTCACCAATCAGGCGGACCCCATTTTGGGCAGAATTAGTGAGATTTACAACTCCGAATTCCTTGGCGGGCGCGCCTAAGGCCATACGCAGCTTATAGTAAGTCTGGATGACGTACTGACTCCGCAACCGAGATGGGTGACAGCTTGCGAAAAATGCAAAAGTCCCTTCTGCCGTTCTGGCGGAAGGGGCTTGTTCTGCTGGCGAGGTGTTTTCTTTTTGTGAAGACTATATTCTAATGCACTAAACTCTCCAAGTCCGGCTGCAGCTTGGTACGCAGGGCATATAGCATGATAGCCCCAACAAGGAACGCGGCGGCATCCGCAATAACGAGCGACCAGACCACCCCGTGGAAGCCGTTCATGCGATTGGCGATATAGAGCACAGGAATCAGAGTAATTCCTTGGATAACTGACATGACGAACGCAGCCGTTCCCTGCGCAGTGGCTTGGAAGATCCCTGTGAACAACGTAGTCATTCCCGTAATGAACAAGGACAAGAACGTCACATGAAGAATGTAGCTGCCCATTTGAATTAATTGCGGGTCGTTCGTAAAGAGACCAATTAAGTGGTCAGATATCAGATAGATGATAACGCCGAACAGAACAGCCAGCGCCACAATGACTTTGATCGTAAATCCAATTGTATGCTTCATCCGCAGCTTATTCGCTGTAAAAGAGAAAGCAATGAGCGGCACAACCCCCTCGCATAATCCCATCAGAATGAATTCAGGAAGCTGAAGCAGACGGGATGAAATCCCGTAAGCCGCAACGGCCGGATCCCCATACTCAACAAGATAGTGGTTGAAGATCAGCGACATCGCACCGAGGAAGATACTCATAATAAAGACGGGAACTCCGATTTTGAATACATTGCCCAGAATGTCCCGGGTAACCTTGAACCACTTGATGGAGACCGTTAAGAATGGGCTCTTAACCCCCATATGGAAGGCGTAGAAGGCACTCGCAGCGAGGTTGGAAATGACTGTAGCCGACGCAACGCCGATTACACCCCAGTGGAACACGAAGATGACTAGCGCATCGAGAATAATATTGAGGGCAACACTGAGCATCATCCCGACCATCGATGTGATGGCTGCCCCCTCCGAGCGCACGATATTCTCCAGCGTGAAGAAGAGTACGACGAAGGGTGATCCTATAAGCATAACGGTGACATAGTCCTTGGTGAAGCCGAAGGATTCAGGCGTCGCCCCCAGGCCATGTACAATGGAATCGATTAATGGGAGGCCGACTGCGATTACGATCAGACCGAGAACCAGGCTGCTGTAAAAAGCGAAGGAAGATACGTGCTTCACATCATCATACTTCTTCTCTCCCAGCAAGCGGGAGATGAATGTGCCGCTGCCGATGCCAATCAAGTTGCCAAGTGCCATAATAGTTGCAAATAGCGGCAGGGTTAGCGCGAGTGCGGTCAACATGGCCGTATTATGAAGCGTACCAAGGAAATAAGCATTCAAGATGGAATAGATGACACTCATTGACGTGCCTAGCATCATCGGCACAGCGAAGTGAGCTACGGCTTTGGCGATGGGGGCTTTCTCAAAATAATGGAGGTTTTCTGCATCCATGTGGATCACCACTTTCTATTGATTTGACTTACTATCTAACACTGTTAGTTTGTGCCTTACAGTGTTAGATGATATCATGGACTTATGGGCCTGTAAAGCACAAACTTACACTGTTAGATAAAAGGGCGGATAACGATGAAGAAACAGCAGCCTCAGATCTCTGAGGATAAAATACTTGAAACCTCGTGGGTGCTTCTTGGAGAGGATGGCATAGAGAAATTTAGTATGAGGCGATTGGCTGACCGGTTGGGGATTCAGGCTCCCTCTTTGTATTGGTACTTTAAGAGCAAGCAGAATATCTATCAGCGTCTGGCGGGTCAGGTATCGAGAATCATTCTGGAGGAGTTCCACTCGGATGGGAACTGGAAAGAGCAGCTAACGGAGCTTGCGGTTACGGTACGGAGTGTGCTCAGCCGGTATCCCTGCTCGACACAGCTCATGATGATGACGCTGCCTCATGAACCGGACATCATCCGGTTCACCAATCGCATGCTGCTCTGTGTGGAGTCGACACCGCTTGACCAGGAGCAGAAGATGCAAGTCGTTGTCACTCTGGTGAACTATGTCTACTACTTTGTTCTGGACCATTATCAGCATCAGCGCAATGTCACTGCTGTTCTTAAAGAGCAGAAAGAGCTTCCGGGTGAGGAGATGACACACCTTCTGGAGTCGATGAGCGAGGCCGAAGCGGGATTGTTCCGGAGGATGTTCACGAACGGGCTGTTTGAGCTGATGGGGACGGACAATGCTTTTGAGTTCGGATTGAAGCTGATTCTGCTCGGGATTGAGCAGGTGATCAAGGAACAGGAGATGTAGGATGAATGTAGGGTGTAGATACCGCTTCAGCCAGTTAAGGAGGGGCGGACTCCCTATATCATATTTTTCAAAATTAAAAATATTAAGTTTGACACAGAAATAGAGTTCTCATATAATTCGATTAACTAGGGAAAATATTTCCTCTGTGGACGATGGGCTGCCTTTTATGAAAACGATTGCACTTAGAAGATGCACATAGAATTAACAACCGATAGCAGTGTGATCATTTCAAACCCATAGGCTGCTTCAAATTACGGCTGGAGGTGACAAAAAGCCTTATACATCGCGTACCATGTAAATTTATAGGGTTTAAACGGTAAAGGCATTTATGAATGCGTTCTCATTTTCAGTATGCTGCACAGTAGGCTACCTATATGTGCAAACGATTGCCTAGCGAGCATGCACAAGCAAGAACCTGATTCATCGCGCACCATGTTGATTTTCTCGGGATTACATGTATTAAGACAATTGAAAATGAGGAGATGATAGAGTTGTTATTTCAGAATACCCGGCGGCTGAAGCCCGTCCAGTTTATCTTGGCCTTCATATTAGCAGTCGTTATGACTTTAGGCAGTGCCTTCGTGGCGCCTGTCACGAATGCAAGCAGCAGCACGAAGATTGTTGTCATGCTTAATTTGCAGGATGTAACTGACTTTGCTGCATTCGACAAGCAGATGGCTACTTTGAAGAGTAGGGGTGTCTATGGGGTAGAAGTAGACATGTGGTGGAACCACTTTGAACCTGCGAAAGGACAGTATGACTGGAGCTACTACAAAAATCTCTTTACACATATTCAGGCTGCTGGTTTGAAAATTGCTCCAATCTTCTCCTTCCACCAATGCGGAGGTAACGTAGGAGATACTTGTAACTATCCAATTCCTTCTTGGGTGTGGGATCTGGGCACTAAAGAGGAGATGCAATTCAAGTCGGAGGCGGGCTATTACGACAAAGAGTACATCGCACCTTGGTTTGATGGAGCAGTTGATCTCTACGACGGGGCTTTTAAATCGTTCGCTGCGAACATGACAGAATTTGAATCATCCTTTGAGAAATTCCATATCGGACTTGGACCAGCCGGTGAGCTTAGATATCCGAGCTACAACTTTGCTGATAACTGGCAGTATCCGTCACGCGGATTGTTCCAAGCTTATTCCGGAGCAGCGGTTGCTGACTTCCAGAGCAAGATGGAACAAAAATACACAGACATTGCTGGGCTTAATACAGCATGGGGAACTAGCTTCACATCTTTCTCTGAAGTTCAGCCTCCTGCAAATGGTGACCTGTTCTATTCCAGCGGTGACTATAAGAAACCTTATGGTGTAGACTTCCTAACCTGGTATCAGTCCACACTTGAGAACCATTTTACAAGCATTATCGAGAAAGCCCATGCAGATCTTGACTCTTATGGTGTTCACCTGAGTGCGAAGGTACCTGGAATTCACTGGCAGTACAGCAACCCGGACGCGCCTCATGCTGCTGAACAGGCAACAGGGCTGTATGATTACTCGAAATTGCTCGACCTGTATAAGGCAAATAACGTTGATCTGACTTTTACCATGTTGGAAATGACGAATCAGGCAAACGGCAATGGTGAGGCTCCAAATTACAGTAAACCTCAGGACTTGATTGACGAGGTCTCACAAATGGCAGTAGATAAAGGCATTAAGCTGGAGGGCGAGAATGCGCTGCCTGTTGGCAATGCCGAGGACTATCAGACGATCTATAACGTTGTGAAGAAATATAATTATGATATCTTTACACTGCTACGTATGCAGGACGTTGTACAGGCAAATGGACAGCCAACTAACCTGCTCGATCCGTTTGTTACGACACTTACTTTAGGCCAATTGCCTCAGCAGCACGTCACGATGAATATCTATGATCCAGAGGCAGATCCAGTCAACGCGAAAGTATTTATTGTTGGTAACAGCAATTCGATCGGAAGCTGGAATCCGGCTAATGCAGTTCCTGCCGAGTATCTGGGCAATGGCTACTGGCAGGTTAATATGGACTTGAAAGCAACTTCAACTTATGAATTCAAGGCAATCCGGAAAGATGCCTCTAATGCTACGATTTGGGGAGCAGACCCTAACCTAACTTGGACCGTCCCTTATATCCCAGGCGGCATAGCCGTGTTTAAAGCCGATGTGCAAAAAACAAATCAAGATGATTCACATAAGCATTATATTTCCGGCGATGTCGTATTGAACGGATCAACGCCAGCAGGTACAACTGTAAGCTTGACAGACGCCAACGGCGAAGTGTTAACAGCTAACTATGGTGAGGAAAAGCAATCCAGTAACGGCAACTACGGACTAATTGCAAATGCCAATGATGCGTCTAAAGTGAAGTATTATTTCGAAGTACCAAGAGGTACTTATACCTTGAAAGTTGTTAACGGAAGTCAATCGGCTCAAATGACCGTTGTGGCGAATTCCCAAACGCTTTCTGGTGAGAAGCTTATCGATAAAGTGCCAGATTTGCAGCTGCCAGCAAAAGAGTATGCCTTCACGGTTACGAAAAAATCGTTCAGCACCACAGGTGGCGTAACGGCATCTGTAAATGTGGCGCCAACTCCAAGTGGAGCAGACATCTCGAATAAGGTCGTTATTTTCATGCTGATGAACGGCAACACGCCTGTAGGTATTAATGCAGTTGGCGCATCCGGCTCAGCAGCCCAAGATGTGTCTACGTTCTTTAATGTTACCGGTGGCAACTACAAGCTGAAAGTATTCGTTGTAGATTCATACCAAATCAGTAGCACCACAAATATCGGAAATGTATTGGCAGAACCACTAGTGCTTCAAAATAATAATTAAGAAAGTAGGGGAAATCTGCTGTGCCCAAAAAATTACTAGCAACCTTATCGATATCCCTTATGGTCGCGATGACTGGCGCTTCAGCGGCGTATGCAACCCCGATCCAGCAGTCGGTGACGGGTCTCAACGTCCTGGTTCCTGCGAATGTGGCTCAGGGAAGCTCATTGGTTATTTCCGGTAGCTCCCCTGTGTCGACAGTCAGTATTAAAGTGATCGGGCCTAACCAGTTGAACCTGTTCTTCGATGTCCTGGATGTGGTCAGCGGAGCCTATCAAGATACCTTTATGATTCCTGCAAATGATTCAAGATGGCCGGTAGGTCAATACACAGTAGTAGTAGGACAAGGAACGGATGTCAAAACAGCAACCTTTAATGTAACTGCGCCATCTAGCAGTGGCGGTGGAACTGGAAGCAGCGGTGGCTCGACCACCGTGCCGTCCACTCCGGTGACAGGTGACAAAGACCGAATGAATCCAACGGTTCCGGCAGGTGCGGTAATCAGCGACATCTCCTCGGCGGTGACAGTTCAACCGGGTGCTGCCGGAGTGAGTCAAGTGCTTGTAGATAGCAATAAGGCGATCGCTGCCATTCAAAGCAGCAAGGATAATGCCAAGGCATTTACTATCACAGTTCCAGAGGTAAAAGGCTCTGAGGCGGTGGCCGTGTCCATTCCTGCCGAAGTATCCAAAGCCGTTCTGGACAAGGGAGGCAGCGGGGCGTCCATCGTGGTTGTGACTTCGTTTGGCGAATATAACCTGCCGCTCAAAGCTTTGGGCAGCGGTCAATTCGATACGATTGTGGTAACCGTATCTCAGGTTAATGATACGACTGAGAAGCAAATTGGCGATAAGGCAATTGGAAAAGGCTTAACGCTGCTTGGTTCGCCAGTGACCTTTACTGTGGAAAGTGTGTCTGCTGATGGCACCCGGAAGGAAATTGAGAACTTTAACAATGTGTATGTGCCGCGTTCTATTCATGTCGGTGCAACGATCGATACTTCTAATGCTGTAGCTGTTAAAGTGAATGCGGACGGCAGTCTGATTCCGGTTCCAACCTATTTCACTAAAGATTCAACTGGGATCTCCGCCGTAATTAATCGTACGAGCAACAGCACCTATGCGGTTGTGTCCGGGAATAAATCTTTTGCGGATACTAAAGGTCATTGGGCTGAAGCAACTATCTCCAAGATGGCCTCCCACTTACTGGTTAACGGCGTAACAGATACGAAGTTCGAACCTCAACTGAACATCACTCGCGCAGAGTTCACCAGTCTGGTAGTTAGAGCGCTTGGATTGTCTGATAGTGCCGGAACTTCATCCTTTAAGGATGTGAAGCCGTCGGATTGGTTCTACAAAGAAGTAGGTATTGCTGTATCCGCAGGGCTGATTAAAGGTGAAGGCGATCAGTTCAATCCTGGCGATAACATTACCCGTGAGCAGATGGCGGCAATCTTTGAACGTGCGTTGAAATTTGCCGGAACCTCCGTGCCAAGTTCAACAGCGACTTTATCGTTCTCGGATAAGGGCAGCATTTCAGCCTGGGCCGCTCCTTCGATCTCGGCAGCAGTTCAGCTGGGGATTCTTAAAGGAGATGAGCGCGGAATGCTTCATCCTGGAGCCCCTGCGACTCGTGCCGAAGGAACCGTTATGCTGGAAAGAATGCTGAAAGTGATCAAATTCATTAACGAATAGGCTTCAAAACATAAAGGACTCTCTTGAGCTGATGCTCAGGGAGTCCTTTTCATGTGTAACGCTGCTCTTTATCGGTTATGTCGGTTCAAGATAGGGTGCTAAATTCTGCATGACAACCTCTAACACGTTCTTGATTAATGTGTCCGTCTTCTCTTGATGGGGGTCTCGGCTGCACTGCAGGGCTGAACCGAAAATACCCCAGCTCATAACGTTAGCCGTTGCTTCCATGCTCTCTTGTGAAATACCTTCAACATCGGCCTCACCCAGCCAATGAAGCAGGAGCTGGTAAAGCTTTTTCTGCATAGCAGTTTCAAACAAAGGTTCAAACTGTCTATCACCCAAGGTGATGTAATGCCGAAATCGGAAGAGAAAGTCAAATATAGTCTGAACAAGGATCTGCAAATTGCCCGAAGTGAGCTTTGTGTCAACCGGTATTCTTTTATGTATGATCGATTCGAATTTCTCTGTCATCCAATATTCAAGAAAGGCAAACTTGTCTTCGAAATGGGCATAGAAGGTTGCTCGGTTCACCGTTGCCCGAGCCGCAATGTCATGCACGGAGATCGAGTAGATGTTTTTCTTTTCTTCCAGAAGACTATAAAAGGCCTCAGTTAATAATTGACGGGTTCTCCTTACACGCGGATCATTAACGTTTACCGGCATGTTATACCACGCTTTCTCATGGAATCTAAAACAGACAAAAAAGTAAAAAAGTTAGGAAAGCAACATTCGCGTTCTTTTGTTGGTTGTTCCCGGGGCGCGGGCCCTTTATCCTGTACATATCCTACTTAATCGTTACACAAAAACTGGATATTAAGCAACTCTGCAAGATCTTCAATTAAAAAAAGAAAGGGTGCTTGGTGAAATGATTATCGTTACTGGAGCCAATGGAAAATTAGGCCGGGCCGTAGTAGAGCAGCTGCTTGAGCACGTGCCGGCTGGGGAGATTGGCGTGAGTGTTCGTGATGTGGTTAAGGCGCAGGATCTGCAGAACATGGGAGTTCGCGTACGGCAGGGTAATTTCGATGATAGCGAGGGTCTTCTCCATGCTTTTGAGGGGGCATCCCAGGTGCTCATCGTGTCTTCAGGCACCCTTGGAGAGGCAGGCATTAGTCATCACCAGACGGCGATCGATACGGCAAAGAAAGCCGGTGCAAGGCGAGTGTACTACACAAGCCACATGGGGGTCTCTCCGGTGTCGTACTTTCCACCTATGATTCACCATGCTGCTACAGAAGAGATGCTTGCCAATTCAGGAGCTGCGTTCACGTCGCTTCGCAACGGCTTTTACGCCGCATCAGCGTTTCCGTTATTTAGCGAGGCCATCCAGACAGGAGAACTGATCGCTCCGGCGGACGGCCCGATTGCTTGGACAACTCACGCTGACTTGGCAAAAGCTACTGCGGCAATTCTTACGGAACACAAATTCGATGGCCCCACGCCTAATCTGACTGCCACCGAAGCCATTCGTATGGATGATATTGCGTCCATGGCTTCTGATCTGGTCGGCCGCCCCATTCGCAGAGTCGTGGTGTCCGATGAGGAATACCGGGAGCGCCTCATTTCCAAAGGCACGCCTGAAGCGGCTGTTAACATGCTGCTGGGTATTTTCCGCGCAAGTCGGAACGGGGATTTCGCGCAAGCAAGCGTGGTTCTTGCGGACCTCATCGGTCATACCCCAACAAGCTTCAGAGAGGTCTTGAAGGAAACACTGGCTCATCAACAAAGTAATTGAGATATCATTACATTGGCATGTTACAGCTTTTGCTCCAGTACACTTCGCGTAACCCGGGTGACGAACTTTCTTGGAAATAAGCGCGGCACCTGCGTGAGTATCCAGTTCTGGAAGCCGGGGACGACGAACGTTCTTTTGCCCATTAAGGCTTTGTATCCAATCTCGGCAACGGCTTGCGGGCTCATGAGGCCTTTCGGGTTGGCAACCTTCTGCCCATCCATCTTGGAGGTCCGGAAGAATTCAGTCCCGGTAGGCCCGGGGCATAATGCCGTGACGGTGACCCCTGTTCCTTGCAGCTCATTCGCGACAGCCTCGGTGAGCGAGAGGACGAAGGCCTTAGAAGCGGAATAATTGGCACTGAGCGGACAAGGGTAGAACGAGGTGGTCGAGCCTACGTTCAGAACTTGCCCGCTTCCGCGCTGCACCATGGCTGGAAGAAACAGCATCATCAGATGAGAGAGCGAATGGACGTTGAGCTGCAGCAACTCAAGCTCGGAGCTTACGTCCATCTCATGGAGCGGCCCGAAGGAGCCGATCCCTGCATTGTTGATGAGGACATCGATCTGGATGCCTAATTCTTGCAGCCGCTCGTGTAGGAGGACAGGACCCGAATGCTGCGCCAGGTCAACGGGTATGGTAAGCGTCGAGACCCCATAGCTTTCCTTCAGCTGCCGTGCAATACGGTCAAGCTTCTCTTCATTACGGGATGCCAGAATGATGCGGTAATTCTGCTTGGCGAACAATTCGGCGAATGCCTTGCCAATGCCGCTGGACGCGCCTGTGATCAGGACAGTTTTCATGTAGATAGCCTCCTAATAATAAAATATATCTAAAGACCAAATAATTAAACGTCTAATTATTTGGTTATTTAGAGTGAGAAGAAAGGGCCTTATTCGGCCCCATCTGTCTTCATCTCGATGATCCGGTCCGTTGTTGCAAGGAAATCCTTGAGCAGCTGTACGGGTCCCTCAATATCAAGGCTGTAATAAATCTCGGTGGCTATTTTGGTTGAAGTGACGAGCTTGGCCTGTCTTAATATCTTCAGATGATGGGAAATGGCGGATCTGGACATCGGTGATCGTTCAACGATCTGAGCGACGTTGAGCGACTCATGCTTCGTTAGCATCATAATAATATCCTGCCGGATAGGATCGGCCAAGGCAAGGAAGACGGGACTGCATTCCCTCAGCTGCTGATGGACGAGTGTCTCAAGTTGTGTTGAATTGTGGGCCTCCATGGGTGTATCGTCTCCAGTTCACTATCAGCTAAATAACTAATTACTTGGTTATTTAATCATAATCTTGAATTGCGGCAGATGTCAAGGGAGTACATGAGTCATTCTTTTCTTTCAGAATAAGCCGTTAATGCCTCCAAGCAATCCAGCCACCACTGATCATTGTCCCGAACACCCATATGTTTGAAGCCTAACTTCTCGTTCTTGCCACATACGGATAAAGCGGGTCTTTTAGCTGAAACTCATAGGTCTCGCCATCCACAATGCCAACCACTTTTTCGCTATCATATAGTTCTAGCATAAACCCAGCCATCTCTTTCGCAGTATGATATTTAGGAACTACACCTTCATATTGAATATCATCTAGATCCAAAGCACGCTTAGCAAATTCCGTTTCAGTTGCTGCAGGAGCTAGCACTTTGGCCTGCAGAGCGGCTCCTTTACCTTTTAACTCTTGTGCAAGTCCTTCTGTAAAGGCACTTACATAGAATTTGGTCGCACAATAGGTCACCGCATCGGCAACAATCACGTATCCGCCTCCTGATGAGACATTGATGAGCTGGGTTCCTTCCACCTCTGCATAATCTCGAGCATAGAGAGAAGTCAGCACAGTTAAAGCTTCGATATTCAAGTGAAGCATGGTCTCGATTTTATTAAGGTTCTGTTCCCCCACGGAAGCAAAGTTGCCAAATCCGGCATTGTTGATCCACGTCTCAATCTCGTAATCCCGAAGGCTATCATAAAACTCATACACATTGGCTGTAACAGATAGATCAACGCTTCGAATGCAAACATCCAGTTCTGCATTGATTTCAGCCACTTTTGACTTCAACTTCTCAAGCTCCTCCGTTCTGCGGGCTGCTAGAACCAAGTTTTTTCCGCGAGCCGCAAAAGCAAGAGCTGATTCATAACCAATTCCTGAACTTGCGCCTGTAATAACCGTATATTTCATATGAATCCTCCTCCATTGTGAACGAACTATGAGCTGATTATACTGATTAGAGTAAACTCTAAGTCAAGTATTAAATAAATGGAGGTTTCTTATGTACACGATTGGGGAAGTTGCCGGAATTTTGGGGATTAGCACTCATACATTGCGGTTTTACGAAAAGGAAGAAATCATCATCCCTCTTAGAGATGCCAGCGGAGACAGACGATACGATGATACTCATCTGAAATGGCTGCAATTTGTGATTAAGCTTAAAGAAACACAGATGCCTATCGCAAAAATCAGGAAGTATGCTTCATTGGTTATTGAAGGGGAACACACTACCGAGGAGCGCTTAAGCCTTTTAGAGGAACATAAACAATCCATTAAAAATCAGATCAGAATCCTAGAAGCTGCGGGTGAGATGCTTGAGCATAAAACATCCGCTTACAAGGATTTTATGAGTACGCGAGGCTAATCTTCCTCCAGCCTCCTTGATTGCAGGGAAGTGAGCATGGCTTCCAGCCCGGCAAGCAGAAGATCGACACCGAACTTAAAGTGGAGATCTGTATCGACGCAGGCAGCAATACTCGGGGCTGCTTCCACGACCGAGGGGTACTTTTCCTCAGGAAGGCCGCCATAGAAGTCCAGCAATTTGGCTCCCCACACCTTACGCTCCTCCTCCGACCCCTGTACGTATCCATCCCCAGTAATAACCAATGACACGACTTGATTCAGCAGATGCTCGAAAATAAAAAACGCTTGCTCAGGCGCAAAGCCAGCTCTGCGAAGAATGCCAAGCGAGGTCTCGAAGAGAGCGAGCCTGTTGGCCAAAGGCAGAGAACGTCTCGACAGCAAAGATCTGCCTGAGGGGTGAATGATCAATACCTGACGCAGTGCATATAGGAAGCCTCGTACTTGTTCCCGCCAATCGGCTGCCTGCACGGCTGAGGTATCGAAGGAATCCAGCATCCGTTCAGTCATGGCCTCAAGAAGATCCTCTTTGTTGCTTACATGCCGATAGACAGCCATGGGTGTTACTTTGAAGTCCTGGGCTAAGCGCCGAAAACTCACGGCCCCCATTCCCTCTGTATCCGCAATCTGGAGGGCAAGCTCGACAACAGCCTCCCGGCTAAGGCGAACAGAACTTTTCCGGGTAGGGTTACTTTTCGATGTATCATCATTTTTATTAGAATTCACAGTTAAACGCTCCTGAAAGAATAAGATAATCCTAGTATACCGCAAACAAGTTGACGGGTATACACTGTATACATATAATATCTAGTATACGGTGTATACAATGAGTATGGGGAGTTGTTCTTGATGATGTTGGAGGGATTTCGCAAAAACAATCCTGTTCGAGCTTTTCTTAGAAGTAAACGCAGAGTAACGCTGCTTGTTATCGGAGTTCTGCTTGCCTTATTCGCCTGCTTGTTAATTGTGCTTGATCAGCCATTGAAGGTTGCTTCCGGCTTCGCCAGCAAGGAGATCTGTTCGGGGACCTTTGTGTCGGGCCTCAACGCGGATCAGATTTATAACGACATGGTCGAACCCGAAGGGGCCATGAGGTACATTAGCGGATTGATGGAATACAACGTTGACCATGAGACACGCGAAGTAACGACGACCATCGCGGGAATGTACAAAACCCGGGCGGCGTACGGTGAGGGCATAGGGTGCACGTTAATTCATAGCCCAGAGGATGTGAATCTGGCTGCAACCGCTGATTTTAAAGCTCCTGCTGGTCAGGCGAAGCCGCGGGTTGCCGAGATCGCAGGGCCGAACGTGGCCATGCCCAAGAACGAGCAGCTGCGTGCCGCGCTGGACCGGGCTTTTGCTGAGCGAGAGAAGCCCCCTTTTATCCGCACCCAGGCCATTGTCGTAGTCAAGGATGGTAAAGTGGTTGCCGAGCGTTATGCTCCGGGCGTAGGTGTGAACACACCCTTGCTCGGATACTCGGCGACAAAGTCCGTTACCAACGCACTGATCGGCATTTTGGTCCGTCAGGGAAAGCTGGGTGTCCATCAATTGGCCCCCATTGCAGCCTGGCACAATGAACAGGACCCGCGCCACGCGATCACGATAGATGAATTGCTGCGCCAGACAAGCGGTCTCGCCCTTAAAGAGACAAGTTCGGGCTTCGACCCTGCATCTCGAATGGTCTTTATCGAACGAGACATGGCGGGCTTCGCAGAAAAGGCGAAGCTGACCGCTGCGCCCGGAAGCGAGTGGGCCTATACGGACGGCAACTATATCCTGCTCTCGCGCATAATCCGAGACGCCGTGGGCGGCCGTGCTTCGGATGTACGGCAGTTGGCGCAGAGCGAACTTTTTGGGCCTACGGGGATGAAGAACGTGACGCTGGAGTTCGATGCAACTGGCACGCCAAACGGGGCTATGTCTATGCTGGCCACAGCGCGCGATTGGGCTCGCTTCGGACTCTTGTATCTGAACGATGGGATGGCAGGCTCGGAGCGCATCCTCCCGGAGGGGTGGGTTAAATACTCCTCCTCCCAGACACTGAATACCGGATATGGAGCCGGGTTCTGGATTAACCGCGCAGTTAGCGGCAATGCGCCGTATGGTCTCCCATGGGGAATGCCCCATGTGCCGCGCGATGCCTTCTTCGCCATGGGCAACATGGGGCAGCACGTGGTGATAGTCCCCTCAGAGCACTTGGTCGTCGTACGACTGGGCATGTCCCACCACCCGGACGGCCTTATCGCTGGTGCCGACCGGCTGGTTGCCGATGTGATCAAGGCACTTAGAAATAGCTAAAGCGCCTGCGTACATGTAGCTCATGGGCGGACCGTTGTGCTAATTAATCAATCAAAGCAACCGCTTCTTTGATATAGCGATATAGAACTTCATCCATACCGAAGTAACTTGCGGTCCTCGGGTGATCACGATAATATCTTTCGGCTGATTCAATCAAGGAAGGGTCCGTTAAAGCATGCTTCTGCATTTCCATCTTCCACATCTGGGCCAGCATGAGCACTTCTGGATCTCTACTTGGTGTGCCCTTCTCCTGAAGCCTTCGGAAGTGGTCTAAGAGTTGTTGGGCGGAAGAGGGTTCGTTATTTGATAGATACTGATTCCTCAGCTTCCTGAGCTGATCCGAATGAAAATAGGGGCTTTTCATGAGCTGGGACATATGGATAATTGAAAGAAAAAGCTCCTGGGACACCTCGTGTTCCGTTTGGATTAGAGGTTGTAAATCAGCAATAGTCTGGCGCAGAGCAGACAACGTATGAATCTGTTCATCTAGACGTTCAAGCTGAGCGGACAACAGCTGGGAAGGATCATGGTCTGGCTTGGAGAGGATCGACTGAATTTCATCAAGCGGGAAGCCCATCTGCTTAAGTGAAATAACCTGGAGAAGTCTTCTCAAATCTGCGGCCGAATATAGGCGATGCCCCGATTCCGTATGCTGTGAGGGAATCAAGAGCCCGATCTGATCATAATAATGCAGGGTTCGGACGGTTAATCCGGTCTGTTTAGCCAGCTCCCCAACTTTCCATCCCTTATCTATGGGCACGCGATGTCACGCTCCTTCTGTGATTCAATTCTTCTTTTCCATTATACAGGGAAAGGTTGAACCTGACGTAGCGTAAGGAATTATAATGATCGCATTGTCCGTGATTCATGACTTGGGGAGGGAACACACTTGAATAACTTTTTAGTAAAAGGGATGGCTTATGACCGGCAAGCAAGGGTGGTATTCGTTAGCAATACGCATTTGGTCCGAACCCTTATGCAGCAGCAGGGAGTAGGGCACAGGCTCTTGCGTCATGCCCTCGGCTCCACGCTGACTCTCGGAAGTCTGTTGATTGGTACCTTAAAAGATAGACAGCGCCTCAGCCTAACCATTCGGACCAGTCAGTCACCACACAGCATATTTGTTGATGTGGATGCAGAGGGGAATGTTCGCGGGTATCTTAGCGACAACCTGGCTGGACTCCCGTCCGAGCGGCTGGATGAAATATCCCTTTATGAGCTGATTGGCAGCAAGGGTTCGATCCAGATGGTGAAAGATATCGGTATGTACCGGTCAATGACAGGTATTACAGACATGCCCTATCGCAATATATCCGGGGACCTGTCCCATTATTTTGAGCAGAGCGAGCAGACGCCAACCTGGTTTGCCACTGATCTCATGATAGATGAAGAGGGGGAACTTCTTAGAAGTTCCGGGCTTATGATCCAGGTCCTGCCGGGGTACCATTCTAATATCCGCACCTGTATCCAAGAGACACTGGACGCCTGGCCTTCATTTGCCCCGCAGGCAGCTGAATACAACGCACACGGGTCCGCCGAGATTATTCATAAGCTTTGTCCAAGCTTTGAAATGATGGCGATGGAGTCGCTGCAATCTTATTGCGGATGTTCCAAGGAAATGATGACCCCCATGCTGTACGTTTTGGGCCGGAACTCTCTAATTGAGGCAATTAGCCGTGGGGAGAAGCTGGAGATATCCTGCCGCATTTGCGGGAAGTCCTATGACTATACGCCAGCTGAGATCGGAAGGCTTGTCTAGGCGATTATTCAAGGGAGGGCTGAACTGATGTTAGAGAAAGCGGAATTGGAGCTTCTGATTGATTCAGAGCAAGATCCTGATAGATCACTAGTGGTATTCATGTGCGGCATAGCCGGCTCGGGTAAGTCTACCTTCTCCCTCAAAATGGAGGAGTACGGGTATATACGCCTTTCCATTGATGAGGAGGTGTGGGCCGTTAATGGACGATATGGCATTGATTATCCCGTTGAGAAGTATAGGGATTACTTGAATGAAGCACATCTGCGATTACATGATAAAATCCTGCAGTTCATTCAAGATAAACAACGGGTTGTGGTGGACTCAAGCTTTTGGAGAAGGTCGGAAAGAAATGAATACAAGCGGCTTGTTGAGCAGGCCAGCGGGCAATGGAGACTCATCTACTTGAAGGTTCATCCGGATGAACTGCGTAGGCGTCTCCAAATCCGAAGCCAGCGCTTTGATGCCAACGCTCCTTTTACGATTAACGAGGAGTTGTTAACGACTTTCCTGAACGGGTTCGAGGAACCAAGGGACGAGGGAGAGGTTGTAATTTGTAATTAGCAGGAGAGTACAAGATTGCCGGTGCGGCCGAAACCAAAAGTGGGATGGCTGCGATTTTGTGGAACTTCTGAGACTACTCCTTTGTTGGTATGCTGGTATCAAATCAAAGAAGGAGTGGTAAACATGACAATCAGCGTACTAGGAACAGGGAATATGGGAAAAGCATTGGTGAAGCAAGCAGCAGCTTATACAGAGGGCCGAGTGTTGTGGGGTTCACGCAACCCGGGGGATGCCGCCGAGCTTGCGAGAAGCTTCGGGCTTGCAGATCAAGTCGAGGTTGTGACTTATGAAGAGGCGCTGCAGGCAGACATTATAATTCCGGCCTTCCCCGCAGCAGCCATATTGGATTGGGCACTCACCCACAGGGAGGAGCTGGGGAACAAAATCATCGTCGATATTTCAAATCCGTTCAATGAAGATTTCAGCGGTTTCACAACCCAGTGGGGCGAATCTTCCGCCGAACGCCTTCAGTCCATCCTGCCGGAATCGAAAGTGATTGGCGCCTTTAAGAATACGTTCTTCAAAGTATTTGAGAATCCCGTGTTCGAGGATCAGAAGAGCGATGTGCTCGTTACGGGGGATGATGAAGAGGCTGTATCCCAATTCATCGAGCGCTTCAAGCCGCTCCCGTTCCGCTTCATTCATGCAGGGAAGCTCGCCAATAATCGCACGATTGAACGCTTTACGCTGCTGGAATTGGAGCTTGCCGTACGGTATGGAACCTACCCTTACATTTCCCTTCAGCTGTTCGGGATCAAGGAAGCTGTCCCTGCAAGCTGAGGAAGCAGCGGAATCGGCTGATGCTCTGGCAGCCATCTAACTTAACGAAGCAGTCTATGAATCTTTCGTCCTTTCTCCCGGTTCATGCTTAACACGGCGATCGTCCGCTGCGCATCCGGGTGTTCCAAGGGCCGGCTGACTAACCGGTCTGGCGGTAGCTGCGCCGTGTAGGGTTCCGGCAGCACCGTGAGCCCTCCGCCATGATCCACATAACCGAGGATAACTTCTTTGAAGTTAACCTCGGTTTTGATGTGCATGGGATGGTTCATGGCTGCGAATAATTCCGTGATCTTGGCGCGAATAGTGCAGCCCTCCGCATAGAGGACGAGGGGCTGACTGCTAAGCTCGGACAGGGTGACAGATGTTTGCCCGGCATATGGGTGGTCTTTCGGCATAATCACGTGTAAAGGCTCCCGAAGCAATTCACCCGTCCAGATGGAAGGGTGCTGGGAGAGCCGCTCAGCTACCAGGAGCTCGACCTCCCCATTTAGGAGCATCTTGTATAACTCTGCCGTAGATGACCGATACATAAGTTCCACTTCCAGTCCGCTTCCCTCTAATTTATGTAAGGAGGCCAGCAGGTACTGGGAAGCGATATCCGGGACGGACCCAATCCGAATACGCCGCCATGCCTTATAAGGCTCAAGAGATGTAGTTAGTTCATCTAATTGATCAAGCAGTACCTTTGCGGATTGATACAAAACCGTGCCAGCCTCGGTTAATTCTACCCCCTGCGCCGAGCGGACGAACAGCTGCACATCAAATTGCTGCTCCAGGCTCCTAAGCTGTTTGCTAAGGGCGGTATGTGAAATATGCAGAGCCTCGCTTGCCTTGGCAATACTTTTGGTCTGAGCGGTTTGCAAGAAGCCCTTTAGAAATTCCGTATTCACGAGTTCGTTCACCCCTAATATGGTGGTAGGATAGTTGTTAATCTCTTCTGTATACTCTCCAGGACTTCCCCCGGCGCTTCCCTGATCTTGACTTCTTCCCCGAGGAACAGGATCCAATTCGTAACTTCCATTAATTCTTCAGGATTATTTATATGGACAAAAGCTCTTACAATGGCTGTAGTCTGATAAGGACTCGTATAGGAAATAAAGGCTTTTAGAGGGTGATATCTCTTGTACTGTCCGATCGCTTCAAAACCAAGCTCAAGAACCAGGTTGGTTCTTTCCTCCAGCCTGCTGAGCTTTTCCAGAATTCTCTTCCGGCTTAGCCGTTTCTTCGGCGTGTAGGAATCAATCTGGACAAGCTTGCTGATCGGAACGATTTTATTCTGCTCTTCCTTTAAGTCAAAGCCCTCCATCTGCCAAAGGCCCTTTTCATGATACAGGTACAGCAGATAGATAGGATAAGACTTCATTCCCGTTTCTTCTTCAATTGTAATCCATAGATAAGGATCGGCAAGCAGGTTCTGGATGAGTTTTTCCAACATGGGGTGAGGGAGGTCCGATAGTTCAAGCAGGTCGGGATTATGAGGATTCGTGCCTTCGAACAGCAGAATTTGATTCAGAAGCACGAGATCATCCTGCTGATTAGCTGAGATCAGGCCCAGCAGCTTCTCGGCTAAGGATAGACGGCTCTTCAGATACGGGAGCTGTGCATTTCTTGTCGCCATAAAAGCAATAAAAAGCGCTTTGACTTCATCATCGGTAAAACGCACGCCAGGCAGGAGGGAGTTGCGCATGACATAGTACCCGCCATCCCTTCCGGATTTGGCGACAAGCGGCATCCCCAGAGCTTCAATATCCCGGATATCTCTGATCGCTGTCGAACGGGAGATCTTAAATTCCTGCATAATCTCAGTGATGGTAAACTGAGCCCGGTTGTTGATATACCGCATGATGGTGTTAATCCGTTCAACTTTGTTCATCAGCGCTCCTAAAAGGTTTCATTTTTTGATACGTTTAAGATTTATGATATACCCAGATCGAGGTTATTACAAATTATTCTAAGAGAAGGAAGGTTTGAGAGTATGGCAAATTATACGCTGGAACAAAAAGAAAGCTTTATCGTGTTTGGTCTTGGAACGGAGCTGCGGAGCCATTACACAGACTACGCCGCCATCAACAAGGAAAAGTCCGACTTCTGGCAGGCGGTTAGCAAGGATGGGAGGCTGGATACTTTAAAAGCTCTGGCCGTGAATAACTACGTTTTTACCGTGAATGAAGCAGTGAACAACAAGATGATGTACTATGCCGGAGTTATGACAGAAGCAGCAGAATCAGCGGTCCCAGCAGAGGACAGCAGGGTGATTCATTTCCCTAAGGGAGAGTACCTGGTTGTTAAAGGGGAAGGGGCGACGGTTGACGAATTAGGGAATAAGCTTGCCGGTATCGCCTTTGGTCAAGTGTTGCCGGAAGCGAACGATTTCGCCTATGTCGGCGGCCCGAATGCAGCTGTGGTGATGGGACAGCAAGATGGCTTGGTGCAAGGTGAAGTGTGGATTCCTGTTGTCCGCAAATAATTAAAATAAAAGGAGCTCTATCCATGTCCTATATTGTTGATTTCAAAGATGTATCTACGGTTGGTCTGGAATCTTCGCCTGTAGTTGAAGCGCTTGCGGGTCTGCGGGCGAATGAAGCCCGCTACTTTATGAACAAATACAAGCATGAATTTACGGTTGTACCGGCCAGCGAAAGTCAGGAGAGTCTGGATTACGCGAACCGGATTTTGAAGGAAGAACGGGGGATTGAGTTCGCGGCGAGGCCCCTGGAGACATCACGCTTTCAAGTGGAGAACATCCAATTTACCTACGTATTTTATGAAGACGGACTTGCACTTAATGTGATGTATACGGTTGATGATCCCAAGAAGCGGGCTGTCGGCTTCAAGCTTTCTGAGGGAATGGAAATTCCCAAGGAGCTCGAAGAGAAGAAGTTTAAGTTCGCCAGACAGAAGTCCAAGCTAGCGGGGACAATTCGGGGCTCGTTCTTTGTGATCAAGGGAGAATATGAATAAGCAGCACAGAGAAGAGAAGGTACCCTATGGGTGCCTTCAATTTTTGATATGTAATAGAATGGGGCGCTCTTTAGCTAAATAAATTGACTATTATCAATTGCTCTTTGTCTGTATTAAAATTACTCCAACTCCCTTATCCATTGATTTTATTCCAACCGCAACCTTCCCGTTGAAAGAGGAGGAGCCTTCTTCGAACTCTAATTTTGTAAGGAGCTTTCCGCTACGATTTATATAGCCAAATTTCTCTTCCGCCCCTGATCCGGATCTAATCCCAACTAAAGCAACGCCCTCATTAAAATCAGACACTTTACTGTAGGAAAGAGAAGGAATTTTCTTTTTCCCTGTTCGATCGATATAGCTGTATTTACCTTTGGAATTAGTAACATATGCTAATCCATCACTGAATCTCCCTGCGGTACTATATTGATAAGGAATTACAAGTTTTCCTTTAAGGTTAACGTAGCCCCATTTTCCATGTGCGTTCTTAACAGCTGCCAATCCTTCTGAGAAATCGCCGGCTCCGCTGTACTTGAAAGGAATGATTGTATTACCCTTGGTATTAATAAATCCATATTTCCCCCTTGCGTCTTGTACAGAAGCCACTTTTTCCGAAAATGTTCTAGCATGGGTGTACCGATATGGAATGACAAGTTGGCCGGAAGTATTTATAAAGCCGATTTTTCCGCTTCCTGGTTCGTACACTAAAGCTAAGCCGTCATTAAAGACATAATCGGAGTTATACTTTTTGTTAAATGTATGAATAACCTTTCCAAAAGGATCAATGAAGGATGATTGTGTGGTATTAGGAATAGACACACGTGCTCCCACCTCTGAAAAAGGGCTCCCCTCAGCATAGTTACACGGAATGACGAGCACTCCTTTGGTATTGATATAACCGTACAGCTTAGTTTTTTTATCCATTACCAGTGCCCGTTGTCTTGAATAATCGCTAACCGGTTTGAGGCCAGAGGAAAGATCAAATGCCTTTTCACCCTTCGTATTGTAATATACCAGAGTTCCATTCGATTGCTTGGCAAATAACAGTCCGTCATGGAACTGAGCGTCGCTCTGAGGAACAACTGGTTGAAAATCAATTGATTTTTGCATCGGGGTAATATATTGGGCTGAAGACGTCGCGAAACTAACTCCTGTCATTATTACGCTGAGCAGTCCTGTAAATAATAATAAACCAATTTTTTTCATAAATGGTTCATCCTCCTTTTCATTTACCAAAAATATACATTAATATAATAATTAAATCCAGATATCTGGTAGCTTTAACTTTGTTTTGTATTAATAAGTTTCAATTGATTTCAGTGCTTAATAAAAATATGGGAACTTTCCCCCGGAATTAATTGTCTATACTTATACCAAGAAGAAGAGGTGAATAACTGTGAAGTCTCTAACAAAAGTTGTGCTGTGTACCGCACTCGGGGCGATGGTTGTTGCAGGTTCCGTTTATGCAGAATCTAAATTGAATTTGCTTATCAATGGCCAAGGTGTTGTGACGAGCAATCTGGATCTACAAGTTAAGGATGGCAAAGTGCTGGTTCCGATCGATCGTCTTGCTGAGACATTTAAGGGCAAAGCGGTCTACGATGCTGATAAGAATGAAGTTCAAGTGACTCTACCGGAATCCGCTCCACAAGCGATGCAGATTGAACGGTTGGAAGGAGCGATGGTCCCCTCAACAGCAAAAGAAGCCCTAAAGGTATGGGTTAAAGGTATTCAGACACGCAATGGAGCGTTACAGTTCGCTGTTTTCTCACCTGAATTACGTACCAAAACCAAGAAGGAATTTGAAGATCACTACTGGACAACTGGGGGCTCAAGTCCACATCTATCTACGATAGAAAAGCTAAAAACAAAGTCACTGAATAAAACGACAACAGAGTTCTCATTCAATTATGGTCTTATCGC
Organism: Paenibacillus sp. Paensp111; assembly: GCF_059492195.1. Classification (NCBI taxonomy): domain Bacteria; kingdom Bacillati; phylum Bacillota; class Bacilli; order Caryophanales; family Paenibacillaceae; genus Paenibacillus; species Paenibacillus sp. Paensp111. Next base: position 4,269,042 of record NZ_CP168527.1, on the reverse strand, counting down.
TTCTAATTGGAAGGGCAAGGGGTCCGCGGTTGTTACCGTTGAGAAAATTACATCTAAAGGCTATGAAGGCTGGTTTATTAAGAATATTAAAATGAAAGACCCGAGCGATACAGGTACCACAATCGGTGTTGAACCGTTAAAAAACAAATGATACCACTCTTGGTGGCCGACTTTTTCTAGATGAAGGAAGCAGCATACAACTCCTGAGTCTCAGAGATATCTCCAACTCTAACAACTTGTACAGTTTCTCCTTATTTGGCTTAAGATTATTCTTGAATTGGTAAGTTATAGTAACTTAGTTCTCCAAGCTCTCTCGATATTCACTGTGATCAGATTCATTTATGCCCATTTTTCCCAGCTGACTTTTAGCCTTTCCGAATGTTTCTAGTTCTAAGTAATACTTTTTCTTCAGAAAAATCTTTTTCAAAGAAGCCGCTTGATACTCCAAGTGTGATGGCAAGGCCGACTTGGTGCTGGTGGACGGCGATCCGACAACGAATATTTTGGACACGTTATCGATCCGGGACGTCTGGCTGCGGGGAGTGCGGTAGAGAGAGGCGTAAGTCCGTGAAGGCTATCTTTTGAGAACAACAAGTGCTGCTGGGCCGCCAGCCAGGCCTACATGTTCCAGCTACGGGGAAAGATCTAACCTTTACCAGCATCCTTAGGGGGTGTTTCAAGGAGAATTAGGGATTACTTGGAGTCAGGCTCTCGGCCTCAATCTCCTGTTTGATATCTGCGGCTACGTTCTCAATTCCCGGGAACAAGTCGTGCTCGGTCAACCCGTAGTGAAGCAGCTGGTCATTCATGCGCTCACGGGCGTCCTTTTTGATGACAATCTTGTACAGGTAATTAGAGCTGTCCGGGAGCAGATCCAGCGGGACGGTCTTGGATGAAATGGGGAATACCGTAAAGGTGCCGGCCTGCTTAATAATTCTCGGATTGTTGAGCGGGCCGATGGCGGCAGCAGCTTTCACATTGTCATTCTTGGCATTCGGTCCAAAGCGTGCGGTAAAGGCAGGCTCCACCACATTGGGGATATAGCCTGGTTTGAGGAAGTTATAAAACCTGAAGGCTTTATTCAGCGTGACAGGGTCCAAAAGCCAGACCACCTTGTCATTCGTTCTTTCCATCTCGCTTGTCGGTGTCCCGAGAGCGAACAACAGCGCCACCAAGGCTTCGCGGGACCAGTCCAGAAGGCGGGTAGGAACGGTATAATGCTGCATTAGGAAGAGCCAGCCCCAATAGGAGTGATCGTTATCTTCCGAGTAAGGGAAATAAGGGACATTTCCGAGGTAAGGATAGGCCAGGGAGCGGAACTTGGACAGATAGACAATTTCGGATTGGGCTCCAAGGCCTCTGGCGATAGATGGCTCCAAATGAAAGGTGGTGCTCTTCACTCCTCTGAACCATAGCTCACACGACCTAGGCATGCCGGGCGGGCACACCTTATTAAAAATCTGGTCAACAGCTTTTAAGTACTTATCTACGGAGTCAATTCCGGTTATCTCAAAAATGCCGCTGTCAGAAGTCCGGACGGATTTTACTTGCTTTAGCATTCTTCATGCTCCTCCCCATTCATATTCGCTACAAAATATGCACGAATGCCCATATGGGTTCGAGGCAGGGGCGCCATAGACGTATTTGCCCCCAGGCGGTACACTAGGGTAAGCGAAAGTAAATAGGCATAATAGGAGCATGAACGTGACGATATCAGATCAAATTCCATCATGGAAAAAACTTAGTCTTTTTGCGGTTACATGGCCCATCTTCATAGACTCCGTGTTGCGGATGATGCTGGGTACGGTAGACGTATTCATGCTAAGCCGCATATCCGACAAGGTCACCGGAGCTGTCGGGCTCGCCAACGAAATTATCTTCTTCTGCATCCTGATGTTCGGATTTGTCGGCATCGGCACGAGTGTGGCAGTCTCCCAATACCTCGGTGCCCGCCGAGAGCAGGAGGCCAGCCGCATCTCGGCGCTCGCCATCACCATTAACCTGGTCTTCGGAATCCTCGTCAGTATCGTGCTCGTCAATTTTAGCGAGCCCCTATTGACGATGATGAGACTCAGTCCCGAGCAGGTCGGAATGGCCAGTCATTATCTGAAAATCATCGGTGGTTTCATATGGATCGAGGCGCTCTCCTACGCGGTATCCTCCGTTATCCGTTCGAGCGGACACACGAAGAGCGTGATGTTCGTGACATTAGGCGTCAATTTGATTCATGTGACAGGGAATTACCTGCTTATATTCGGTAATCTGGGCTTTCCTCAGTGGGGCGTTACCGGGGCGGCCATCTCGACAGTCATCAGCCGCCTGCTCGGCATTGTAGTTCTGTTCGTGATTCTGTACCGTCAGGTTCCTGCACCGATTCGCCGGAAAGACTATGTAACGTGGAATGGTTCATACGTGAAGCAGATACTGGGTGTTGGTCTGCCTGCTGCAGGCGAGCACCTCTCCTGGCACTCGCAGTATCTCATGATTATCACTTTTGTTAACATGATCGGTTCCACGGCGCTGAATACTCATGTCTACGTCATGAATATATCGAATTACTTCATGGCGTTCGCAATGGCGATCGGGGCAGGAACTGAGATCCTTGTCGGTCAAATGGTTGGCGCGGGAGAGATGAAGGAGGCTTACCGAAGACTGATCAGAAGCGTGAAGATGAGCTTCCTGTTGACGTTTGCTGTTGTCGGTACGGCTGCCATGTTCCGTCATGAGATGCTCGGCATGTTCACAGAGAACCGTGAGATCATCGCAACCGGAGCGGGCATCCTGCTGCTGTCCATCGTGCTTGAACCGGGCCGTACCTTCAATATTGTCATTATCAATTCGCTGCGAGCCGCTGGGGATGCGCGCTTCCCTGTGCTGATGGGCGTGCTCTCCATGTGGGGAGTCTCGGTCCCGCTGGCTTACTTCCTGGGCGTTCACCTGGGGATCGGGCTGCTCGGGGTGTGGATCGCGTTCACGGTAGATGAATGGCTGCGCGGAATTCTTATGCTGCTTCGCTGGAGAAGCCGGGCCTGGGAGAAGAAAGCGCTCGTGAAGCCGGTGTCCGCTCCGGAGAGCGGCATGGGGGCACAGGCTTAGAGGGCCTGGGAGCCTGGGAGCCTGACCTATCCGCGAGGGGTGAGACATCTCACTTGGGGTGATGGATCTCTATCTGAATAAGACCTTAATAAATTAAGGTCACAAAATACTGCAAATCAAAAGGCACTCTTAATGGAGTGCCTTTTGATTGCTCCCCTGAGCCGCCGCCTTTGTTCGCTTGAGCAGTAACTGCTTCTTTGTCTCAGCGCTCTTAAGTATGGTATACTGTTTATTATATAAGCATTTTCAAGCCGGCTATGCCGAGGCATACCTCCATAGGCCAGCTTAAAGCAACAGGGAGGTTTAGAGCGGATGGCTAACAAGGATATTACACCAGAAGAAGCTGAATTGGGGAAGCTGCTCCCAGCCGGTGCAGCGCTCGGATGGGGGCTTGTGAAGCCGCCACAGCGCGGCCCGAAGCGGGAGATGAGCATAGACCAGATCGTAGCGAAAGCCATTGACATCGCGGACAAGCACGGACTGGAAGCCGTCTCGATGAGCAGGGTTGCATCGGAGTTCGGATTTACTGCAATGTCCCTCTACCGCTATATTCCGAGCAAGGAGGATCTGCTGCTCCTTATGCAGGATGCAGCGTGCGATATCCCGCTGCCGCCAGAGAGACCGTCCCACGAATGGCGGGAGAGTCTGCAGGAATACGTGATGGGGACGATCCATATTTTTAGCAAGCATCCTTGGTTTGGAGACATCCCGATCTCCAGTGTACCTATTGGACCTAACAATCTGCGCATCGTGGATTGGGCGCTTCAACCTTTGCGGGATCTGCCGCTGAGTGATTACGAGAAAATGTCCATTGTGCTGCTGCTGAGCGGCTACGCCCGGTCCAGCGGAATGCTGCAGCGGGACATCAACCGTGCCGTTCAGGCTGGTTCCAGCGTGGAGGCGTTCAGCGGGCTCCATTACTCGGCTGCGCTGAAAGCGCTGGTGAAGCCCGAGCAGTATCCGAATCTGCACCCGGTCATCATGTCAGGTGCCTATACCGGGGAGAACGAGAGTGAGAGCGGCGTCGGTGACGATGTTGAATTCGGACTTCAGCGGATTCTGGACGGAATTGAACTGTATCTGGATCGGATTCAGACCGGTAGATCGGACCAATAAGTCAAGTTTGCCAAATAATAAAAAGGCTATTTTCAAGGGTCATGGACTCTTAAAAATAGCCTTTTTTTGTTCTATTGTCTGGTTAGGCGGCGCTGCGAACGACGCTTTTCTTGTCACGAAGCATGACTACCGTAATTACTGAGGTGGTAAGTACAATGGCGGCGGCTGCCAGACTGGTGACATGCATGGCGGTTATGAAGGCTTCCCGGGATGCATTCATGACCTGGGATGATAACACTGAGGGCAGCTGCTGTGCTGCGGCTGATGCGCCGGCAATAGTCTGGCCAGCTGCAAGAGCTGCTTCTGTCGAGAGGCTGTTGGGCAGAAGCGGCGACACACTGTGATGATAGACCGCTGTGAGGACACAGCCGAGCAGCGCAATGCCGAAGGCGCCTCCAAGTTCGCTGGAAGTTTCAATGAGGCCACCGACTGCTCCCGCCCGATCTGCCGGGGCCACCCCAACGACATAATCGGTAACGAGGGATATGACGGACACGATCCCTGCCGCGACCAGTCCCGCACCCGTCAACATGACGGTCAGCGGGGAGAAGCCGTCCAGCCGTACCTGGGTTAAGATGAGGAACCCGATCGCAGACAACAGGAAGCCCCCGGCCATGATGTTCGGCCTTCCGTACGAGATGGACAGCTTGGCGGCAACCGGGGCCGCTGCCCCGACGAGAACTGAAGGCAGCATGCTCCAAAGGGCGGCCGTGAATGGGGAGTACCCAAGGACCGACTGGAGGAATTGGGTATTGACCAGTGCGCTGGCCATAAGGGCAAACATTGCGATCAGGTTAATCAAGATCGATCCCCCGGTGCGCCGATCCATCAGCGCATGGATATCGATTAAAGGGCTTGGGGTAGTCAGCTGCCGCCGCACGAATATGATTCCGGCGATCAGACCTGCCGCGAGTATAAAGGCTGGAAGTGTGGCCCATCCGTCTTCGGCGAGTGTCTTGACTCCGTAAGTAATGGGCAGGATGGTGGCGAGAGCAAGAAGAGAGCTGAGAAGGTCAACCCGGGTGCGAACAGCACTTCGGGACTCGGGGAGCAGGAAGGGTGCGATCATAAGCAGCAGCGCCATGGCGGGGATGTTAATCAGGAACACAGATCCCCAAGAGAAGGACTCAATAAGCAGGCCGCCAATAATCGGCCCGACTGTGACACCGCTGGCCATGACGGCGCTCCATATCGCCATGGCTTTGGTTCGCTGGTTAGGGTCTTGAAACATGGTGCGAACGAGGGCCAGTGTCGATGGCATGAGGGTAGCTCCTGCAATTCCAAGAATGCCGCGAGCTAGAATCAGGGAACCGGCCGTCTGGGCGAATGCAGCGAACAGCGAGCATAGAGCAAATCCGATAGAGCCCATCATCAACAGCCGCCGGCGTCCGATTCGGTCACCGATCGCCCCCATGGTTAGCAGCAGACCGGCGAGAATGAATCCGTAGATATCAAATATCCATAACTGCTCAGTCGCGGTTGGACGCAGATCCGCGGCAATGTCCGGTGCAGCGAAGAAAAGAACGGAGACGTCCATCGATACAACCATCAAGGGAAGGCATAACACGCAAAGCGCGATCCATTCCTTGTGGCCTGCGAGCTTGACGTGGGCTGAATTTGCATGAATCATTAAAAACCACTCCCTACTGTTTATGGTACAAACTGTAATTTATAAACACAGTATATGTTATAAACAGTATATGGTCAACACATAAATTTAATGGGTTCTACCCTTGAAATTAAAAGTGGATTTAGACTTGCCTTTTATAAATATAGGTTATATAATTCCTTTAAATGTTTAAGAGTTTAAACGTTCGAACAAATAAACGTTAGTTCTTTTTTATAAATATAATCAAATTGTAGGAGGGTACAATCATGAATAAAACTGTTTTAATTACGGGCGCTACTAGTGGTTTAGGTTATGAATTTGTAAAAAAGTTTGCTGCAGATGGGTATGATTTGGTACTGGTGGCCCGTAATAGAGCCAAAATGGAAGAAATTAAGTCTCAATATCCCAACTTAACAGTGACAGTAATTAGCAAGGATCTAAGTCTGCCGAATGCAGCCAAGGAAGTGTATGAGGAGGTGAAATCGGCAGGGATTACAATAAATATCTTAGTGAACAATGCTGGTTTTGGACTGATGGGTAAATTTGAAGAGCTCGAAATTCAACAGCAATCTGAAATGATTCAATTGAATATTGCTGCCCTCACAGAAATGACCTACTATTTCTTGCCTGATTTGAAGAGTAACCCTATCCATGCAAGAATTCTAAATGTTGCGAGTACCGCTGCATTCCAGCCTGGACCCTTAATGGCGGTGTACTATGCGTCTAAAGCGTATGTGCTATCTTTTTCAGAAGCTCTGGTTGAAGAATTGGCGGACACCAATGTAACGGTTACCACGCTTTGTCCGGGAGCAACTAAGACGGGCTTCGCTTCCGTGGCGAATGTTACAAATACAAAGATGTTCAGCAGGGCCATGTCATCAGATGACGTCGCACAACAAGGCTACCGAGGAATGCTGGCTGGCAAGCGCGTAGTTATTACTGGAACTGCCAACAAACTAGGAGCCTACACAGCGAAATTCCTTCCAAGAAGCCTGGCGGCTAAAATAGCCCAATATGTTGCGAAAGAAGCATAGATAAGATTAAATAAGTTTAAAAGAGGAATAAAGGAGAGCGTTCAATGGGGCAACAAGCAATTAAAGTTTTTCGTTCATGTATTCCGCTTTTTACTGCATTAAGTGACCCGGCCAGACAAGATATTATTTTATTATTAGCGGAAAAGGAAAACTTAAGTGTGAATGAAATTGCCGAACATTCAACTTTATCGCGGCCAGCTATCTCCCATCATTTAAAGATCCTGCGCGAACAAAATCTTGTGCAGAGTGAACAAAGAGGCACACAGCGGTATTATCATCTTACCCTGGACAATTCAGTAGAATTGCTAAAAGATCTAATTCACACCGTTGAAAATGAATGTATCTAGATGGATTGAACTAAAGACTGTGTGATCGATTTCCTACCGCAAGAAGCGGTTGCCAGAATCTAAACATTTATTTCTTTAGTTCATTCTTATCCATACTCAAATTGTTCCATGATATTAACGGAACGGATCTTATTGTTAGGTAAGAACGGGGACAAACAGAGCCCAACAAGGGAAAGAGGGATAATCATGAAGCTTTCACATGAAGCATGGGAATAGGGCTTGCCTTTGCAGAGCGGTTCTTAAAGGCTGGGAATCAGGTGATTATTTGCGGACGGCGTGAACAAGCACTTCAGCAGGCAAAGGAGAAATTTCCGGACCTTATTACTCGGGTAAGTGACTTGAGTGTCGAGTCCGAGCGCGCAGCATTGTTCGACTGGGTCACAGCGAACTATCCGGAAGTGAATGTGTTGGTGAATAATGCAGGAATCCAGCAGCGCTTCAATATTCTTAAAGCCGAGGCGAAGGAGAATTGGAGTTACTTTAATAAAGAAATCACCACGAACATGGAAGTGCCTATCCATCTCTCCATGCTGTTCGCTCCATTCTTTGCAGCCAAAGAGGAGGCGGCGATCATCAACGTGACCTCCGGGTTAGCCTTTACCCCACTCGTTATTGCTCCAATATATTCAGCAACCAAGGCGGCTCTTCATTCCTTTACAGTGAGTCTGAGACATCAGCTGTCCGATACATCTGTAGAGGTCATTGAAGTTGCCCCTCCAGCCGTGAATACGGACTTGGGTGGTGCGGGACTGCATACACAAGGAGAACCTCTGGATGCCTTCGCGGATGGGATTTTCCAGGGATTAGAAGAGGGGAAACAGGAAATTGGCTATGGAAGCTCTGTAGATCGCTTGCGTATGTCCCGAGATGAAGCCGACGAACATGTTGCAAATATGTATAAGGCCATGAAGAAGACCATTGAGTAAGGTCGTTAAGTAAGCTATGTAGAAAACCAAGTGATAACCCATGTGGAAATTACATCTGTGGCCCCATGGCTAACAAGTTGCAAGAAGTGAAGCTGGCGTCATCCAGCTTAATTTGTCAGAATGGAGCCCACCCCCCGCAGACACCAAATAGCGAATCACGACTTGTCGTGATTCGCTATTTTGATGCGCTCTCGTATTACTTGTGTATTAGTAGTTAGCACCATGATTTAGTTGCTTGATCACTGTAGGATCACCTGTTGGAGAACTTTGGGGTAGACTGCTCAAGATTCCTGCCCAAATGAGTGCGGAGATTAATACCTTCTTCATCCTCAATCGCTCCCTTAAAAATAGTTTTTTGAATATCCTGATACTGTTCAATCTGGGAGACTGATGCGTGGTTTCTAAGTGCTTCAAACAAGGCTACTGCCTTTTTAAAACACTTATCATCACCTATTTTATCAGATAATGTAAAAATTTGTAAAGTAGTATTTATAGCTTCAGTATAGTCTTCTTGCTTAAACCGATACAACGACAATAGATATTTGAAAAAGAGATAGTTGGCGGATTCGACGCGGTCATCGTATGTACGGAAATCACGTTCAGCATTAGTAAGCAGGTCTATTTCGGCGTCCACATGATAGCCATGCGTTATCGCAGTTTCGATAATCGTGATTAGTCCGGGCAGGACTTCTTGGGGGTTATTCAGCAGAAAATCGACATAACGTGGGAGGTAGTCGAAATTGCCTGTAAGGACCTCGAGGGCAAGCATATTGGCCTCGGCAAAAAAATGAAAGTCAGCTATCGTCTTCTGGCTAACTTCGCTCGAATCATCAAGCCAATTCAGATCTGAATAATAAGCGACGCATTCCTTGGCCTTACCGTATAATTTCAGTTTTTGGAAGGCCAGGCCTTTCATTAAATAGCTGTAACCGAAATAGTAGACCAAGGGCCGATTCATAGGCTCATGAGTAATCTGTCTGCCGAAGGACTTGTGCTGGATGTGCTCTTTGTATATGCGATTGGCCGCTCTATACAGTTCAACTGAGATGGAGATAACTTTGTCCCAATTCTCGAAGGAATAGGCCATTTTCAGCATGCTGATCAAAGTATCTATTTCGACAGGCCCCACTAGTTCATCTGAGTCGGCTAACATACATCTATACATCTCCCTTTTTATTCCATTTATTTCTTAAAGTGTATAAGACTTGTATCTTGAGGTCAATTATGTATTTACTAGTTTTATATAATTGTAAGGATAGATTTGATTGGTGGAATACAAAAAGACCACTCTACTGTTAGAGTGGCTGAGACTTATCAATGTCAGGATACGCCTGCTTACTTTTCATTAGACCTCTCTACTGCATGCTGCTGGTACCAAGCATTGGCCTCCTCAAGCACCTCAGTTCCACCGGCTGCCATGAACTCGCGAACGAAATCGTCGAAATTCTCCACAGGCTGCTCGCCTGTGATGAAAGAGGTATAAGATTTATTTCGCAGCTTGATCAGCTTCGGACCATTCTGGATCAAGGCGGGAGTCGCTACTTCCAAGGCATTGTAAATGCCGCCCTGATCCAGGCCCAAGGTGGAGGCCCACTGTTCTCTTCGTTCTGTAGGCATCCGGGGCACGGTCATACCAAGATCTGCACCAATCCCATCCTCATAGCTGAACATCCTGTTGTAAGGAGGAAGTATAATGACATCCTTCTTCGATGTCCCCGCCCAAATCCAATGCTTCCCTTTAACTCCATATTTCATTGAAGTATTCTCATCCGGATCCGGATTAGCGCTGACATAGTCCAGAATTTGCAGAATCGCCGCAAGCTTCCCGGGCTCTTTGGCGACACTGGCCCCGATTGCCGTGAAGCTCATCAGCATATCATAGGCTTTAGAGCCACGCTTGCCACCAGGCCCGCTAAAGGGCTGGCCAAACACAGCCCGGGCGTTCGGGTTCTTGGCAGTCAATTCCTTCATGTTAAATTGTGCTTCGACTGGAGTCTCCTTGGCATTCCCCTGGTCATCGTAAGTCCAGGCCAAGTAGTCACCTTTTTGAATCCAGTGATAGTAATTACCCATCGAGGTCATCCCGATTCTTCCGTTAATAAAAGGATGGGACAGGTGCTTGTAGCCTCCCTTATTCTCCCCGGTAATGAACTCTGGATCGATAATGCCGTCCTTATACCATTTGCGAAGATATCGAAGAGCCTCTTTCATTTCCGGCTCTAGAGCGCCGATGACCAGACGATGGTCCTTTACGCCGAAGTAAAGCTGATCCGCGAAGACGATCTGCCCGAACGCACCGAAGACGACATTCATCCCCTCGCGGGACAATCCGTAGGTATCCTTGATGCCATTCCCATCGGGGTCTTCATTAGTGAATGCGTAGATCACCTTCTCAAAGTCGGCCAGCGTTTTAGGCACCGGCAGACCCAGTTTATCCAGCCAATCCTGTCTATAGACTACAGGTATGCGATAGATGTTCGTAGGATTGATCACAGGAATGCCATAGTAGCCTCCGCCTATCCGACCATCGTTCTGATAAGCGGGTGCATATTCCTGGATGGCTTTCATAATATGGGGTGCGTACTTGCTGAGCATGTCCTCCGGAATTTCGGCCAGCAGGCCTTGCTGCTGGTATTTAAGCAGGTCCTGCGGCTGCCTGATCCTGAATAGATCGGGAATGGAGCCCTGTGCGAGCTTCATATCCAGCAGCGCTTCATAGTTGTTGTTCTCCAGATTCCATACGTCCAGGTCCACATTGAATTTGTCTTCGATGTACCGCACCATCTCCGCATTCTCCGGCACCGGCAAGTTCTGATGCATGGTCCAGGAGATATGGTAACGTGGGCGGCTGGAAGCGGCTGAGCCCTGCGGCTCATCGGCTGCAGAAGTCTTGTTCGGCCCCATCTCGCAGCCGCTGACGATACCGGTTCCAATCATGATAACAAGCAGTGCAATGATAGCGGGGTAATGCCGTAATCTCCTTTTGTGCATACCGAAACCTTCCTTACCTCATGATTGCTTCCCTCGGCAGACCTGGGCGGCTACATCTGCCTAACTGAATGGCGCAGGTAGCTCCCGGGTGTGCAGCCGTACATTTCCCTGAATTTTTTAATAAAATAAGCGGCAGTCCCATAGCCGACCGTACTGGCAATTTGTTCGACGGTCATGTTATTACTCTCCAGAAGCATCTTGGCCCGTTCCATTCGCTGGCTTGTGACGTAGTCGGTATAGGTGACTCCGAGCTCTTCCTTGAAGAGCTTGCTCAAATACTTGGGACTGATAAATACCTGGGCGGATACCGCCTCCAGAGACAGATCGCCAGACAAGTGGCCCCCGATATATTGCTTGGCCAATTCAATGGTTGTAAGGGCTCGTTCGCTGTTGCGTTTCCCGGTCTGCTCGAGGAATGTGGTTACCGAATCTACAAGCCAATTCCGGAAGGACTGGATATGGTGAATTTCAATATATTGATGATACAAATCCACATGTCCTAGTCCAGGATGCTTATAACGCACGCTTTTTAAATAATCAGAGTAGACGAATACGGTATTCGCCAGAATGAAATGGCAGTAATCTGCTGGATAATTCCCTTCCCGCATCGTACTGACAAGCTGATCGGCAGCCTGGATTACCTCGCTTAACTGGCGGGCATGCAGCTTATCTCTGAACCTGAGTAATAGGGACTGGGGAATTTCGTCCAGGCTGTTCTCCCGATCCAGGAGACGGCGGTCCTTCAGAATAGAGCACTCCGGCAGGAAGTAGCCATATTTCATCAAGGTCTGTGCTTCGGTGTAGCTCCTATGGATATTTGTCATCTCTTCCACCCAGGCTCCCCACGAGAGTTGAAGATCCAGATGGAAGAGCTGCTTGCCCTCCGACAATACCTTCTGGGAGAACTGGTCTAACAGCGTATCAGATGCTTCGTTAGTTGAGAGAATCAGGGTAATTCGCTTGCCCGGAAGCTCCTCGGCCATCAGGTGGCACCCCGGCAGCTGCACAGATTCCAGCCATTGAATCATCCGGTACGTAATCACCTCCATATTCTTGGAGCTGAGACCGGCCGCGGTCTCCCCCGAATCCAGAAGCAGGCAGCAGAAGTAACGATAGGCCTGAGAGATGCCCAAGAACTTCAGCTCTTCAGTCAGTTCCTCGGGGGAGTACGTGCCCTGCAGCATATTTATCACTACGTTGTGCCTGATAATCGAGCTGTTGGCCTGCAGCGTCTCCTCCAAATTGCTGACTTTATCGCTAAGCCTGATGAAGGCGGTATCAATAAGCTTGTATTCATTCGTTCCCTGCTCCGGAGAAGGGCCGGAGAGGTCCCCGATCTTCTGGACCAGCCGTTTGATGGGGCTGTAGCTGGCTCTGGCCCATACCCCGGATAGCACAATGCCTAGCAGGATGGCAGTAAGACAGATTCCTAGGATCAGCTTCTGCACCATAATCGACTTCTCATAGAAGAAGCTGGCAGGCATGGCGCTATAAATCTTCCAGCCGGTGGATGGAAGCGTCTGATAGGAGACCACATAGGAGGTGTTACTGATCTGATCTCCAAAGCTCCCGCCCGCAGATTCAGACCTCAGTACCTTAGTGATGCTGGCATCGTAATTGCCTTGCTGACCTAGTGCTTCTTGGTCCGGTCCCATAATTACGTCCCCTGACGGGTTCAGGATGAACGTGCTTTCATATTGTGTGGGCAGCATATTGTAAATAATCCCGCTTACCGCTCGTTCCTTCACATCAATCGCAATAATCAGGTCGCTTGCCTCACCGGAGGATTGAAAAGGGTAGCTGTGCGCGTAGGTAATCAAGGCATTTGTAGGGGTCCCCGGCAGTCTGGAGAAGATGTCCTCCGGAATAAGGCGGGCCTTCGTCCATATGCTGCTGAGCTTGCTGCTGCGCATCCCGCTCATCCAATCTGCAAGAAATACCCCGCTGTCCCCCTGATCGGCATTAAACTTCAGCCCATACAATGACGAGAGCATTACATTCTGTCTGGGATCATAGAGATGCACGGCTTGAACGATGTCCGAGTGGCTGGCCACCTCTGACTTCAGCAGTTCCTGAAGATCAATGACCTTGCTTGTATTTGTATGAAAGGGAGAATCTGCAAATGTACGAAGATCAGCGGTGCTGTAAAGAGAGAGGTCCAGGTAGATTTGCTGAACCCGCTGAAGCACGGTGCTCTCAATCGTGCGGGCCGTATTCTCAAGAATGAGCTGATTTCGGCTCTGGAGCTCTTCCTTATATTTGCTAGAGAAGTAGATATAGAAGACAGAGCAGAGCAAGAGTATGATGACGAGCACAATAGAAATGTATGAAATAGCCAGATTGGCAAAGGCGGTGTTCCACTTTTTCAAGATATACTCTCCTCCCCGCCGCGATTATACAGTACATGAAGACAAGTTAATTCACGATTTATGTTAAGCGAGTGTTAAATTCTACATACCGGACCCGAATGATCCTAAATTAATAGAAAAGAGAAATTGTCATATTGAGGCGCGGCGCGGGCGGGTGCTACACTTGGGACCGATTCAAATCCCAATACCCATATGATAGGAGTAGAGACGATTGAAAGTGAAATTCACAAAATGGTTATCTGTTGCTGCGGGCCTGGCGCTCATCTCCAGTTCCATTCCCTTGAACCCTGCCATGGCCGCATCCACCGCGCCAGGGACCGAACTGCCTGCAGCGCCGGCATGGGGGTATTTCGTAGATAGCTACAAGAACAATACCTCTATGAATAAGACCGTGGAATCCAATCCGACAATTGGCATGCTGTCCGGATATTTAGAGCTTTGGACACCAGGAACCTCCTGGGATAACGGGACCAAGCTGAACAGCAGCGTACTGGATGCCAACATTAAGTATGTAGCCGATCTTGCAGCCAGCCGCACGCCCAAGCAGGAGGAAGCAGCCTATTATGATGACCGGAGAAATCAAACCTATGGAGCGGCCGACGGGCTGGGATCCTTATCCGAAGTGTATCGCACCAAGTCAGGAACGTTCACCACAATTACCAGCATCCCGGCTGACGCTACCACGGTAAAGTACAATGACGGGAACGGAGAGAATAAAGGCGGCGATTCGAATTCGGAGCTCGGCAAGATGGTGGACCTCATCGGAACGCTGCGGGGTAATTACGCTTCTACTACACCCGCCAAAAATTTCTACAACTACAAACGTCCATTTCGCTGGCTGGATCCTTCTATTATTGTTCCAACCCTGGTACCCGCGATCAGCCCGACTCCGGCTACGGATGGCGGCTTCCCAAGCGGTCATACCAACGCATCGTATCTGGCCGCACTCTCCCTGGCCTATGCTGTGCCAGAGCGGTTTCAGGAGCTGTTGACCCGGGCTTCGGAGATGGGGAACAGTCGTATCCTGTCCGGCATGCATTCGCCGCTGGATGTGATGGGCGGACGTGTCATGGCAACGGCTCTTGCGGCGGCTGCTCTAGCTGATGCGGATAATGCCGAGTTGAAGAAAGCTGCTTATGACCAGGCGCATAATATTCTATTGAAACAGACAGGTACAGCAGAAGACCGGTTCAGTGATTATCAGAGAAATAAAGCCGAGTTCACCCAGCGCTTGACCTATGGGTTCCCTCAGATTAATGAAGCAACCAAGCCCGTCGTTGTTCCGAAGGGTGCTGAGGTACTTCTGGAGACCCGATTGCCTTACCTCAGCGCTGAGCAGCGCCGCGCGGTTCTAGCTACGACAGGCCTTCCATCAGGCTATCCGGTGCTGGACGATCCGGAAGGCTGGGGACGTCTGAACCTGTTCGCTGCTGCTGACGGATTTGGTGCCCTGAATAGTGACGTAACAGTGACCATGGACGCCGACAAAGGCGGGTTCCATGCACTGGATCGCTGGCGGAACGATATCTCTGGCACAGGCAAGCTGACCAAGGAAGGAACCGGAACCTTGAAGCTGCAGGGCAGCAATACCTATTCGGGTGGAACCCAGATTAACGCCGGGATACTTGAGGGCGATTCGGCAGCGGCCTTCGGCAGCGGGGATGTGGCTAACAGCAAAGGCTCAGTTGTAGAGAATGTATCAGGTAAGATGACTATTGGCGGAAGCTTCACTCAGTCGTCAGAAGGTAATCTGGAGCTTAACCTTGCCAGTGCCCAAGACGTACTGGAGATTAAGGGAGCTGTGAATATAGGCGGGAAGCTACACGTGACTTTTGCGAATCATTATGTGCCTGGCAGCGGGGTAATCCCGCTTGTGACCTACGGGGCTAATCAACGGACCGGAGAATTTGCCTCCGCTAAGATTGATGGACTGCCAGACAAGTACAGCGCTCAGGTCGTCTATCAGAACAATCAGATCGCTCTAGCCATTACGGACAAGACGGCTCCAGGCAGCGGTGGCGGCAACTCGAATCCGGGCGGCTCCAATCCTTCCCCGGGCGGGTCGTCAGGTGGCAGTACGACTCCAGTGACTCCAGCTGAACCACCGGTGAAGCAACCTGTTCCTGCTGAACAGCCGTCGACCAGGGTCAATCCGTTCCAATCCACCGTCGTCAGTCAGGAGGCCGTAGTGAAGGCGGTCAGCAACTCCATCGCCGCAACGAAGAATGTGAGCAAGAGCTTCAGCGATACCTCAGGTCACTGGAGCGGTAGCACCATTGCTGTAGCCGCGAAGCTGCAGATTGTCAGCGGATATAAAGATGGCACATTCCGTCCCGATGCACCCGTAACAAGAGCTGAATTTGCAGCAATGATTGCCCGTGCCTTCGGATTGGATCCTAGCCCGGCTTCGGCCGCGACGTATCAGGATACAGGCTCGAGCTGGGCGGCCGGTTATATCGGCACCTTGGCGTCAAGGGGCGTGGTGAACGGATACCAAGATGGCACGTTCAGACCCAATGCGCAGATCACCCGCGCTGAAATGGTGACGATCATTACACGTCTGCTGAACCTCAGTGTGCTTCAGGCAAGCACACCTGCCAGCTTCACAGATGTGAGCAGCGGGAACTGGGCGGCCGATGCAATTAAGCAGGCATCCTCAGCCAATTTGATTCAGGGGGTAGCCGCTTCTACATTCGCACCTCAGAGCCCGGCGGCTCGCGGCGAAGCCGTGACACTCATTATCCGCGCTTTGGAGAGCGACAGCTCCATCAAGGAGTTAATCAGAGGAATGTAAGAGGGAGTTAGACACAAGAAGCATCATAATCTAGGAGAATGCCGTTAGCGAATGCCTTACTTGGTTTTGGTTAGAGGCTCTCCATGTGACAAGAGAAGGGGAAAGGGTTCGTGTTAGCAGCGAGCCCTTTTCCCCTTATTTAAGTAACAAAGCAGAACTAGCATACAACCATGGGGTGCGAAGAGCACCTATAGGGAAGCCGAAGTTCCCAACTCTCTTAATTGATTCAGAATTTCCTGGGGCTCCAGCCGCTGCATGAAGTCCGGGTTCACATAAGCGAACCGGACAACGCCCGCCGGGTCAATGATGAAGGTCGAGGGAATAGGAAGGACCCAGCTATCAGCAGCATTGTATTCTGTCAGGTTCACGCCTAGCCGATTCCCCGTAATCTCTCGAATATTTGGAGGCAGCTCAAAAAGCAGATGATATGAGTCAGCCACCAGACCGCTCGTATCGCTAAGAACCTGGAAGCTAAGGTTTTCTTTCTCCTGCTGGGAGAGCGAATGGTCCGGAGTCTGCGGACTTATAGCGATCAGCTGCCCACCCAGCGCTTCAATTTGCGGAAGTATATTCTGGTAAGCCCGCAGTTGCAGATTGCAGAAGGGGCACCAGCCACCGCGGTAGAACGTTAATACGACAGGACTGCGAGCCAGCTGTTCGAATAAATTAACAGGAGTGCCTGCCGAGTTCATTAAGGTGAAGTCAAAGGCCTGTTGTCCCTGCTGCAACCCGTACACCGTACCGGATGCCTGCTGCTGACCAATCATGCGGAACATTTCCTCGTGCACCTCCTTAGGCGTCTTGGCCACAAATTGCTTTTTGGCTTGACCCAGGACTTCATTTAGCAGCATTATCATATTCCTCCTTCTATCGGGGAACATCCCCATTTTTCTTTGCATACAACCAACCAAGGCGTACTTTTTAAAAAAAGATACCGACTGGTATCATTACTATAACATACAGATATTCCCTAAAAAAGAGAAATATATTTAAGTTTGTGATTGATCAATCACTAATTATGAGATAAGATGATGTTAAGTTAGTGATTGGTCAATCACAAATCATTGAAAAGAGGTTGATATTAGATGGCTATGGCAAAAGCAATGGTTATTGGAGCAACGGGCGGCACGGGAGCCGCCATTACGGAAGAGCTGGTAAGACGCGGTATACAGACGGTAGCATTTGGACGTTCACGTCACAAGCTGGAGCAATTCGCCGCCAGGATGGGCCATCCTGCACATTTATCGCTGGCTGTAGGGGATGCCATGCATCCCGATGATATTGTAGCTCAAGCTGGCGATGTAGATGTATTGTTCCACTGTGCGAACGTTCCTTATCATGAGATGACAAGCAGGCTTCTTCCACTGGGAGAGTCGGTGATGGAGGCAGCCGAGCGGTTAGGAACCAAAGTGGTCGCGATAGACGGTATCTACCCTTATGGGAAGAGGCAGACCGACCTGGTAACAGAAGAGCATCCCAAACAGCCCCATACCAAGAAAGGAAGAGTCCGTCTTGAATTCGAGCACATGCTGTTCAGTAAGCGGTGGAGCAGAGCCCAGGTCTTGATTGCCAGGTTACCCGATTACTACGGGCCTACAGCTAACGAAGCTTCGTATTTAGGTTCAACCCTAGAGGCCATCGCTGCCGGCAAAATGGCCTTCTTCATCGGCAACATGCACACGCCCCGCGAGTTCATCTATCTGCCTGATGCGGCAGCCATGGTCGTGGAGGTGGCAGGCCGGGACTTTGCCTACGGACAGAACTGGAACATACCGGGAGCGGGATTGATAGCCGGGCGTGATATTGTAAGCATCGCGCAAGCCGCCAGCGGATCTGCCAAGCCGGTGATTCCTCTTAAGAAGCTGGGTCTATCCTTGCTTGGGTTGGGTCTTCCCGTAATGAAGGAAGTCGTTGAGATGCTGTATTTAACCGAAGAACCGCTAACACTAAGCCCTGATAAGTACCAAAGGCTAATCGGCCCCGTCGTGGCAACACCGTTCCAAGAGGGAATCTCGGCAACGATAAAAGAATTGCAAAACCGAAAGTAAAAAAGTTATGCAATCTAGTTATTGATTGATCACTCATATAACACTCGGTGCGTACCCATATTTAATTTGATGCGGCAAAGTAGAAAACCTCTTCCAGAGAGAAGAGGTTTTTGCTTTTAACAGTATTGAGTTTCATTGGGGAACAATATATATTAAATATAACTAGATATATCTAATTATATCTAAACATAATAAAAGGCGTTAAAACCTTAAGTTTCAAAGAGGATTTCTCCTGTACGAGACAGATCATAGCCTGAAATTGCTTGAAGCTCTTTCTTGAAGGCCTCGGATTGAAGGATTTGCAGCAGTGCAGGAATCCAGAGCTCATTGCCGGGAGTCTTGAGCATGACCAGATCATATCGTTCCTGAATCAGGGGTATAAATTCGATTTGTCCGACGATAGAAGCCGTCTTCTCGATTCCTACACCGACGTCCGCTTCGCCCGATGCAATCTGTGTGGCTACACCGAGGTGGTTGGTCTGCTCGTTGAGATACCCGATCAGCTGCCCTGTCTTGATTCCGTGAAGACGAAGCTGTTCGTCCAGGAGTACTCTGGCGCCAGAGCCCTTCTCCCGGTTCACGAGCCGAAGCCCCGTACGGCCCAAATCGGCCCAAGCCTTAAGCCCGTGGGGATTTCCCTGCTGGACATACAGGCCGGCATTCCGGATCAGCAGGTTGACGACAAGATAAGATGAACCCACGAGGATCTTCCGGATATAGGGTATATTGTATTCGCCAGTATCTCCATCTAACAGGTGGGTGCTGACGATGTCAGCTTCGCCTTTGTACATAGAAATCAAACTGTCCAGGCTGCCTACAAAAGAACGCAGAGGGCGTATGCCCGGAAGCTTCTTCTCCATGTGCTTGGCTAATATATCGAGTCCAATGTCATGGCCTGTAATCACCACAGAGCCTGCCGGACTGGCGGGAGCCTGGACAGGGGAAGGCACGGGGATAGGGCGTTCTGCTGCTGGGACCATTCTTGCCCGTTGTTTGTAAGCTTCAAGCTCAGAAGCATCGACCCGCATTTGCTTGCCGACCCGATAAGAGGCGAGTTCCCCTTTTTTGATCAGATCATAGACAGTAAGCTTGGATATTTTCAATAGTTTGGCGATTTCTTCAGTTGTATATGACATATCGGTGGACATAGTGAGACCCTCCCAGCTAGCTGCATAAGTCGCGTGGTTTCCGAGCCTAATTATAACATAAGCTTCTTAATCACTCCCGAATCCTGGGGGACTAAGTATGATCCATCGTTAAATGATGCCTTTATTAGTTCATTCTTTATATTTAAGTATAACTAGATATAGTTAGGAATCATTAAATACTAATCTTGGAGGGTAACCATGTTTAGAAAAATAAAGATCAGTATGTCCTTGTCTATTATCTTAGCCTTAGCGGTAGCATTGGCAGGCTGCGGTACGCCGCAGGATACGGCTGCAACCCAGAGCGGAGATACGCAAGCCCAAAGCGCAGGCACATCAACCACCAAGCGGGCGGAGACCGCCGAACTGCTTGTATCCGCGGCAGCCAGCATGACCGATGCTCTTAGGGATATCCAGAAGGATTACGAGGCTGTCCATCCTGACGTCAAATTGACCTTTAACTTTGGCGCATCCGGCGCCCTGCAGCATCAAATTGAGCAGGGAGCCCCCGCGGACTTATTCCTGTCTGCTGCGGCGAAGAACATGAAAGCCCTGGTAGATCAGCAGCTAATAGACCCCGGTCAGCAGAAGGATCTGCTCGGCAACCAGCTGGTGGCCGTTGTTCCTGAAGACGGGAAGGCTCAGGTTGCAAGCGCATCAGACCTGACCAAGGAGGGCGTGAAGAACGTGGCCATTGGCATTCCTGAGAGTGTACCGGCAGGGAATTATGCCAAGGAGGCGCTGACCAGCTTGAAGCTGTGGGATGCGCTGCAGCCCAAGATGGTTCAGGGGAAGGATGTAAGACAGGTCCTTCAATATGTAGAAACGGGGAATGCAGATGTCGGCTTCGTCTATAAGACAGATGCCTTGAGCTCTCACAAAGTAAAGGTCGCCTTCACTGTAGCCCCCCAGGCGTATAAGCCGATTGTGTATCCCATCGGGATTGTGAAGGCGACCCGGCACAGCAAAGAGGCGGAGGACTTTTACACCTATCTGCAGTCCAAGGCAGCACTGAATGTCTTTGTTAAATACGGATTCTCCGTGTTGAATTAATGGCTGTAGTACAGCCTGCCAAACCACGCCAGACACATGCCCATCTTCATCCAGCATCCAGCAGAAGTCCTGAAACTCCCGCACTTTATAGCGCATGAGCTTCAGGATTCTTTGTGTTGGTGGGGCTATTTATCTGGAGTAATCGTTCTTCCGGATATCAGAATATAGCGCAGCATATTTGGCTTGGTGGTTAGAACATGGCCGCTATCTTCAATATGCCTGCTGAGGATGGCGTCCTTTTTCACAGCCGGTCTGCTTCGATCCTTAATGTCCACCGAGTTATAAGGAATATCAAATAAGCCGCCTTCATCAAAATAAATCATCGTAGATAAATTCTCTTCTCCTTGCGGGATATCGGTTCCGGTGATATTTCGGGCTGTAAGATTAAAGTTGAAATGGGTCATGTTCTTGCTAATGGACGTGCTGAGTGTGTAATACAAGGGCTCGAATGCATCCGGATTTAACGTTCTGGATATGGCTACACGGTCATCATCCAGAAGATATTTTAGCAGGCCCTGCCGCAGCAGCCGGTCATCCTTAAGCGTGAGCACATCGTGATTCAAAGTGACCTTGTAGGCAAAGGCATCGAACAGGATGCGAGCCGGAATAATCATAGATCCTTTCTCTATTACAGGCTGCGTGTCCATGTCCACCCTTGTCCCATTCACAATGGCGAGATTACTCCCTGCTTGAATTTTAACAAGGTTATTATTCTGCCTAATTTCAGCTGAGCGTGATGCAGGGTCATACGTAACAGACGCACCTAACAGCTCGCCTGCTGCTCTTAACGGCAGCATGAGGCGGTTCATCTTATCGATATAAGGCGCTTTCGGATAAGTGTAGGCAACATAGTAATCATTCATTTTTAGAAGAATGGGTGTCGTGCCCTTCGGACTTGCCGCGTAGCTGCTATTAGCTGTGCACAGCATTAAGGTGAGCACGAGAAGAAAAAGGGTGCATTTTCTGAGCTTGGTCACTTACAAATCTCTCCTTTTATGGTATTTAAGTGTTAGACTCTGAATATTGGAAAATGTTGCAGACAGAAGCCGATTTCGAAGGGGAGGCAGGGGTTATGTGGCTCGTGCAACTGACCAGAGATAAGCTTGAGACAAGGAGAGGCATGCATGCTGAACAGACAGGGGTTTGATATGTGGGCAAGTGATTATGATACGGAGGTACAGCTCAGTGATGAGGGGAATTCGTATCCATTCGCTGGGTACAGGAAGGTTTTGAATCTTATTTTCGGAGAAATTATGCAAAAAGGGCCATCAAGGGTTCTCGACATCGGTTTTGGCACCGGCATATTAACTAGTAAATTATACGACCAGGGCCACGCGATGGATGGCCTGGATTTCTCAGCCAAAATGATCAGCATAGCCAAGTCTAAAATGCCGTTGGCCAATCTGATGGAATGGGATATCTCGGAAGGGATTCCAGACTGTATATTGGGCAACAGATACGACTTTATTGTTAGCACGTATGCCCTGCACCATTTGCCGGATGAGGATAAAGTTGCGTTTATTCAGGCGCTGCTTCCCTTGCTCACGGAGCAGGGGAGACTGCTCATCGGAGATATTTCCTTTAGCACGCGCGAGCAGCTGGAGTGTTGTAGAACCGAGAGCGGAGAACTGTGGGACGATGAGGAGTTCTATTTTGTCCATGAAGATATGAGCGTTAGGCTGGCGGGGTGCTGCCAGTTGGAGTATCATCCCATCTCTCATTGCAGCGGAGTGTTTGTCATTTCGCGATTCGAAGCTTAAAGCAGGCTTTATCAGATTCAACCAATTCCTGGGGAAGCAGCGTTGTGAAGAGTGAGATTGACTCTGAAAGCAAGCCGAGCGTGCGATATAGCGCGTTTCGGTTTGCTTTTTATTTTTTCAAAAAAGGGATTGAAATCTTTGTAACTCCTAGTTATAATACAAAGCATAACAAATATAAAAACGCTTTCAAGAGAAGGAGGTGAAGCAGCTGATACTTGCAGGCATGAATATTACGTACAGGCATTTTCCATTCCAGCACTTCCTGGACTCGGTGACCCAATTGGAGATTGACCATATCGAGCTGTGGGCGGGTGAGCCCCATTTATATGTCTACCGCAGTGTCCTTGGCAATCTGAGGCAGATCAGGCAGCAGTTAAGGTCCCGAAATATAAAAGTCGTCTGTTATACACCTGAACAGTGCGTATATCCTTACAACATTGCGGCTTCAGACCGGGACTTACGGAAGAAGAGTGTCGATTATTTCATCGACAATCTGTACGCTGCGCTAGAGCTTGGGACGGATATGATGCTGATGACCTCCGGAATAGGAGACTTCGCCGTATCACAAGAGGAATCGTGGAGATATGCGAGTGACTCCATCCACAAGGTATGCGAGGTGGCAGAGCGTGAAGGCATGACGATTGCATTAGAGCCACTAACCCGGTTCGAGTCGAATCTTATTATCGATTCCAAAGGGGTCAAGCGAATGCTTGAGGAAGTCCGGTCCCCATCGTTAAAAGGAATGATTGACACTGTAGCCATGCAGCTCGCGGGTGAATCCCCGGAGGATTGCTTCCGCATCCTCCCCGAAATATGCCATTTCCATCTGATTGATGGAGACGGGAAGTCAGATGCGCATCTAGCTCTGGATGATGGGGTGCTGAACTGGCGAAAATATTTAGAAGGTCTGCAGCATCACGGTTACAAGGGGGCATGTACCCTAGAGATCATGGGATTTCATTACTATCAGAACCCGCACGAAGCACTTATGGAATCAATCAGGAAAATAAGGAATTTGCAAGTCCTATCATCTTGATTTGGAGGAACTCGTTATGAGTAGTAATGGCGCACTTACAAGAAAACTGGGCTTCTGGTCGGCCCTTGCCATCGCTGTTGGAACTACGATAGGCTCCGGAATCTTCGTCTCATCCGGGGATGTTGCAAAAGCTGCGGGTATCCCTTCGATTTCGATTCTGGCTTGGATTATCGGTGGGGTTATCGCGATTCCGCAGGTTATGGTACTCGCGGAACTGTCGACGGCTTACCCGCAAAATGGAAGCGGTTACGTGTATTTGAACAAGGCGGGCTGGAGGCCCTTGGCCTTTCTATACGGGTGGGCCACGTTCTGGGCGCTGGACCCCCCATCCATCTCGATTATGGCTCTGGCCATCGTCGCTTACACGGCAAGCTTCTTCCCGTTCTTCGCCGGGATCGCCGGCAAGCTGCTGGGAGTAGCCATCATTCTGATCATCACGGCGATTCACTACCGAAGTGTAAAGGCGGGCGGAAGCTTTCAGGTCATAATCACAGCGGTGAAGATCATTCCTTTCATCATCGTTATTGTCCTGGGATTCATGTATATGAACTTTGACAATTTCAGCTATACGCCTGCGGCGGGCGCGGCAAGTTCGAGCTTAATCGGCGGGGTATCTGCTACAACATGGGCCTACACAGGGATGGCAGCCATCTGCTTTATGGCTGGAGAATTCAAAAATCCAGGGAAGGTTCTCCCTAAGGCATTAATTAGTTCGGTAATGATCGTACTCGGTCTATATACACTGCTTGCCGTTTGTGTCACTGGCTTGATGCCGTTTGATAAATTGATGGGTTCAAGTTCCGCTGTCTCCGATGCCGTTAAATATATCCCTGGACTGTCGGGCATGGCCTCATCCTTTGTGGCTATTACGGCAATTATCGTTATACTGGGTTCCTTGAGCTCCTGTATCATGTTTCAGCCTCGCCTGGAGTATGCCATGGCGAAGGATGGGCTGTTCTTCCAGCGCTTTGCGAAAGTCCATCCCAAATTCGAAACACCAAGCTTTTCGATTCTTGCTCAGGTTACCTTTGCCTGTATTCTTGTGTTCTTCAGCAATTTAACGGAATTGCTGGGTTACTTTACACTCATCCAATTGGTCATCAACATTTTGGACTTTGCTGCGGTCTATAAATGCCGGAAGAGAGAGGACTACAACCCGATTTATCGGATGCCGGTATGGAGAGTCACGACGATACTGGCTATTCTTGGGGCTGGCTGGCTTGCGTGGGGAACCTTTACCTGGGCTCCAGTGCAAGGCATGATTGCCGCGGCGATTGTCATCGCCACAGGTCTGCCCGTGTACTACTACTGGGAGAGGAAATATGGCTCCAAAAGCAGGAACAGCAGCAGCGATATCGTCGCCTAAACTTATGAGAAAGGGAGCTGGCTGTCTGCCGGCTTCCTACAGATGAAACAAGAAATTGCACTAATTGTACTATTATATTACGATACAAGATATAACAAATAAAATGGATGATATTGGAGTCCATGCACTCCAGTATAGGGAGGGAACATAAATGTTGAATTTTGATGAACAGTTATTCCTTAAGCTTGTGGAACAAGAGGGACTGGCCTACCGGGGACAAATTGAAGAGATTGTAGATGGAATTGCCAAGAAAGGCTACAGCAATATTTTTCTGATTGGTGCGGGCGGTACGATTGCCATGATGTATCCTTATGAGTATATTTTGAAATCGAGTTCAACCATTGATGTGCACGCGGAGATCGCTTCTGAATTCATGGTCATGAACAACAGACACTTCAGCAAGGATTCGGTATGCATCTTCACCTCCGTATCCGGGACCACCCAGGAGACCGTTGCTGCAGCCGAGTTCTGTAAGGAGCGGGGAGCAACTACCTTTGCCCTGGTAGCTGAGCCGAACACGCCACTAACCCAAATTGTAGATTACTGCATCACAACCGGCTCTGAAAAGCACTCCTTCGACACATTCTTCATGCTCCTGTACATGGTCGTGTTCCGCTTTATGTATAACAACAACGAGTTCCCTCAATATGAGCAGTTCACGAAGGAAGTTGCCCTGCTGCCACGCGCCATTCTGGATGCGGTGAAGACCTTTGATCCAAAAGCAGAGGAATTCGCGATCAAGCATAAGGATACTGACTACCACATGATGATTGGTTCTGGCAACTTGTGGGGGAATACCTACTGTTACGCTATGTGCGTACTCGAAGAGATGCAGTGGATTCATGCGAAGTCGATTCATGCGGCAGAATTCTTCCACGGCACGCTTGAACTTGTGGTTGAGGACACTAGTGTCATTCTCTTGAAAGGGGAAGATGAGACGAGACCTCTGACAGACCGCGTAGAGAGATTTGCTGAGAAGATTACGAATCAGCTGACCGTGATTGATACGAGGGACTTCACGATGGAAGGGATCAGTGAAGAGTTCAGAAAGCATTTTGCCGTAAGTATCAACTGGTCTGTACTTAGCCGGATCAGCGTCTACATGGAGCGGGAGAGAAACCATCCATTAACGCTTAGAAGATACTATCGTAAAATGGAATACTAAGCTGATCTGAGCACTACGAGGTAGTGCTCATTCTTCAAGCATCTGGGAAGGCGGGAGCAAGATGAGAATCGTGACAGTCGGGGATAACTGCATGGATGTCTATCAATCTAGCAAAAAGGCATACCCTGGAGGTAATCCCGTCAATGTGGCTGTATATTTATCCGAACTGGGCGCGAAGACCGCTTATATAGGCTGGGTGGGCACCGACCCTTACGGCGAGCTGATGATTCAGGCCATTGAGGGCAAGGGTGTAGATATTTCCCATATCTCCAGAAAAGAAGGCAGAACGGCAGTGACCCAAGTGGAGATGATCGGGAATGACCGGAAGTTCGGCGATTATGACGAGGGTGTGATGGCACAGTTCACTCTTACGCCGGAAGAGCTTCGCTTTGCCGAAGGGTATCAGCTGGTACACTCGGGGATTTGGGGGCACGCGGATAAGCATTTTCCCTATTTCAAAGAAAAGGGGCTGCTCACCTCGTTTGATTTCTCCGACCAGCTGGAAGACGAACGGGTGCAGACGTTAACGCCTTATGTGGATTATCCGTTCTTCTCCTATACCCGGGATGACGAATATATTCGGCAGCTCTTGGTGGATGTGAAGCGAAGAGGCGCCAAGATTGCTGTGGCAACCCTGGGGGAGAATGGGTCACTTGCCTATGATGGTGAACAGTTCTACACCTATGGAGTCGGCGAGGTCAGCGTAGTGGATACCATGGGAGCAGGGGATTCCTTCATAGCGGGATTCATCACCGGTATATTGAAAGAGCGGTCCATTTCAGACTGCCTTGAACTTGGTGCGGCAAGGGCTGCGAAGACAATCGCTTACTTTGGCGCATGGTGACTGGAAGTGTCCATCAATGTATAATACATAGTAAATAATCATTGATGGATAAGGATGAACGCAGTATGAATTTAAATCCTTCAACCCCCCAACCCCTGTACATGCAGATCAGGCAAATGTTGAAGAATGATATTCAGCACGGACGATATAAACCGGATGAGCAGATCCCGACGGAAGCGGAGCTGTGTGACATCTATAATGTAAGCCGGATCACCATCCGGAAAGCGATAGAGGAATTGGTACGGGAGGGAACTCTGACGCGGATTCCCCGCAGAGGTACTTTTGTAACCTCGAACAAGTTCCATAATGAACTGTTGTCTGTAAGCGGATTCTCCGAGTTCAGCCATCAGCTGGGTATGATCCCGAACTCGCGGATACTAAGAAGTGAAGTGACCCAGGCGTCTGAAGAGGTGGCTGGACACCTTCTCATTGAAGAAGGCAGTCCCGTTCTGGAGCTGGAGCGGCTAATGTATGTAGATGATCGCCCCTTATTCTATGATATTGCCCACTATTCACTCACCCGGTTCCCTGACCTGGAGAAGAAGATTGCTATGAAAGAATCGACTTATAAGATCCTGGCAGAAGAATATCATACCGAAATCGTGAGCAACGATAAGATCATTGATGTAATTGGGGCAACCAAGGACTATGCGAAATTGCTGGAATGTGACATTGGGGCCAATCTGTTTCGGATTTTGAAAATTGCTTTTGACGCAAGTGACGAGCCTGTTCACCTTTCTACATTTATGTGTGAGACCAACAAGGTCAATCTGACGGTTCACCGGGCTAAGTAGGTCATGCCAACAGGCATGACCTTTTTTTGTCGTGTAAGTAACCGGGTTTAAGATAGATTTAAGAATTCCGACAGATGAGGGAAAGACCACTCTGATAGACTGAACTAAATTATGATTTCCAGGTTCATCCTATGGGAGGGTATTCTCGTGTTCATCAAATTAAGATTTGTTCGCTGGCTGCTGCTCGCAGCGTTGTTATGCTCCGTATTTCCTGCTTCCGTAAGCGCTTCTGCTCCAGACAAGCAGCAGCTGGAGGCTTTCCTGGATGAGTTCATGAATAGCAAGATGAAGGAGTATCATGTGCCTGGTGCCGTGGTGTCGGTGGTGCAGGACGGCAAGGCTGTTCTCATGAAGGGGTACGGATATGCCAATCTTGAGCGCAAGGTGCCAGCCGATCCTTACAAGACGATCTTCCGCGTAGGGTCGATCTCAAAATCCGTCACCTCTACGGCGGTCATGCAGCTGTATGAGGAAGGGAAGATTGACCTTCATAAGGACATTAAGCAGTACATTCCGGATCTTAAATTATCCTATATCGATGATAGTCTGATCACCATGCATCAACTGCTGACGCATACAGCGGGCTTCTGTGAGTCCATCTATGCAGTTGGACGGGACCGGGACCAGCAGGTGTCGCTTGAGGAAGCGATTAAGACAGGGATGCCCAGCCTGTGCCGGAAGCCCGGGGAACAGGTTGCCTACAGTAATCAGGGACTCTCGCTAGCTGGTTATCTGGTGCAGAGGTTATCGGGCAAGCCGTATGAGGAAGTGATCCGTGATCAGATCTTCAAGCCGCTTCAAATGAATCATTCCAGCGTTCACTTTGAAGAATCAGATCCCAATCTGGCAAGAAGCTATTCTTATGACAATGGGACGTACAAGGCAGCTCCCTATACCTATATCCACCATCTCCCTGCCGGAGCCCTGAACTCAACGGCGGAGGACATGACCCATTATATGATCGCCCATCTCCAGCAGGGGCAGTATGAGGGCAGCCGTATTCTCTCGGACAAGACCGCCGAGCTCATGCATCAGACACAGTTCACCATGAATAAAAATATGCCGGGGATGGCCTATGGCTTCTATGAACGTTATCAGAATGGCCTCCGGCTGATCGAGCATGACGGCGGCATTGACGAGTTCGAGTCGTACATGTATCTGCTTCCTTCGGAGCATACGGGCATCTTCATCTCGACCAACTCAGGGGAAGGAACCAACGTGATCGAACAGCTTATCGGTTCTTATCTGGACCGGTTCTACCCGGACAGCCGCAAGCTCACGAAAGCCGTGAGCCCGGCAACAGTCCAGGAACTTAAGAGCATGGAAGGCTACTATATTCCCAACCGTGCGCATCTTCAGGGTCCGCTCAACTTCGGACAGAATTTGTCCGCAGTTCCCGTGAAGGCTGTGGAAGACGGCGTGATTACCATGAAGGATCAACGTTATCTGCAGATCGGGCCAAATCTGTTCCGGAATGAACACTCCCAAGAGCTGATCTACGTGGATGCCGAGCACCATACTTTGGCATTAAGCTCTATCCCAACGATGGAGTACGAACGCCAGAACTCGCCAATCTATAACCCTACACTTAATATCGTTATCCTGCTTGGCTTCGTCTTGATCTATCCTTTGCAGGTGATCCTTGCCCTGATCTTATGGCTGGTGGGAATCCTGCGCCGCAAGAAGAACCGTCTCGATTGGCTCAGCACGCTGGTCTCTGTCTTATTTATCGTCTATTTCCTGTTTGCCATATCCACTCAGGAGCTATTCATTAATGGGATACCAGGGTGGTCCTACCTGTTTCTCTACCTGCCGGTCTTTCTGGTATCCGTCTTGATCGTGAGGTCGATTGTCAGGATTGTCCGCAAGCAACGAATCACGATTATGCAGATTCTGTTCGTAACAGCCACTGCGGCCTTTGTCGTCTATCTGTACAGCTGGAGCTTCTATAGCGTCTAGCCTAATAAGAGGTTCAACAACAAAAAGTGGCTGACGGAGTACCGTCAAGCCACTTTTACTATTCTTCATAGAAGATTACAGAGATTGAAATACATACTACAGACCCTAATGGGATTACGGATGGTAAAAAATCTTCGACGCGTATTAACGGTCTGGCAGCAACGAGCTGACGATCATGGACAGGGTCTGCTTGTATACGGCATGAGCCGACTGCACATCTCCCAAGTGTCCACCCATGTACAGATGAATAACGCCGTGGAGCGAGGCCCAGACTGTCCGTACAGCGGATTCCGTGTCGTACTGGGCAGGGATCCGTCCTTGCTCCTCTGCATGACGGATCAAGGTCATTAGCTGTCGCATGGCTGTTGCGGTCCCATTCAGACTTTCCTCGTCCGGTTTGAAATCGGCGAAGGCTCCTCCGAACATGAGCTTATAATAGCTGGAGTAATGCTGCCCAAATTGCCAGAAGGCATCCCCTAAATACAGCAGCTGCTGCACGGGATCGGCGGCTTGCGGCGCCTCCTCAAATTGGTTAGCGAGAAGCTTGCAGCCCTCCAGATACAGCTGCTGGGCCAAGCCCTCTTTATTGACAAATAAGCTGTAAATGATTTTTGTCGAGCAATCCATTTTCTGCGCCACTTTACGCACCGTAACGGCTTCCGGTCCCTCTTCCTGCAAAAGCGTGGCTGCCGCATCAACAACGAGCCTGCGTAGAGCTTCAGTATTCTCTAGGCGAGCCTCTTTATAAGTTTTCAACACTCGTGTATCGGTATTAACGGAGTTATCCTGGTCGCTCATCATCGTCACCTTCGGTTATCATGTTTTCGTTATATGGGTTGAACCAAGACTTTATTTCTATAGTTCCATATTGGAAACAATGTTTCCTAGTTTCTTACAAAGAATCTTATACAGTGTAAAGATCGTTGTCAATGTGACGTAGGGTGTGTGCCGACCATCGTATTGACTTTCTAAAATAGTGTAGTTACAATGATTTTAATTAGAAACACCGTTACCGGATGAGCGATGACTCGCAGTCTCCTTGAGAATTGAGTGGACGATGATTCGCAATCCCTTGAGAATTGAGGGTACCTTTAACCGCTCGGTAACAATGTTTTCTAACCATAACTATGTACCCAATAGGAGGTCAACACTATGATTTTTCAAGGAAAATGGGCACTCATCACGGGAGCTTCTTCCGGGATTGGAGAACAATTCGCGAGACAATTAGCCGAACAAGGGAGCCATTTGGTACTCGTGGCCAGGTCGGTGAACAAGCTTGAGAGCCTGGCAGCTGAGCTGAGCAAGAGGTACGGGATCAAAGCGGAGGTGATCTCTATAGATCTTTCGAAAGAAGGCGCGCCAAGCGAGTTATATCAGCAGTGCCAGCGTTTGAATGTGGATATCGAACTGCTCATCAACAATGCAGGCTTTGCTACACATGGCTTATTTGAACAGGTGTCGGGTGAGCGTCAACATGAAGAAGTGATGCTCAATGTCGCCGCGGTTGTAGATATGACCCATTTATTCTTACCCAATATGCTGCGCAAAAACTCTGGTACTGTGATCAATGTAGCTTCAACAGCCGGATTTCAACCGCTTCCCTACATGGCTGTATATGGAGCGACGAAAGCCTTTGTGCTGTCGTTCACGGAGGCGTTATGGTGGGAGAACCGCGACCGGGGGGTCCGATTCTTCGCACTTTGTCCGGGCGCCACGGATACCAGCTTCTTTAATGTGGTAGGAACGGAAGATGCCTCAGTCGGTAAGAAAGATACACCAGAAAGGGTCGTAGAGGCTGCATTTCGAGCGTTGAAGGAAGGCAAAATATACCTCGTCCCAGGTATGCAGAATTATATCGGCGCGCAGTTATCACGATTTGTTACACGCAAGCAGGGCCTTCGGCTTGTTGGAGGCATGCTTCGCCCACGCGGAGGCTCCGCCAATCCTAACTATAAGAATATTGGTAATCAATCTGATCTAGCAGAGAGGACATTTCGGTAAAAGCTATATTCCCGGGTCATCTCACTTGGAAGATTACATAACAAAATTTGCTCCACGTGAAACTTTTTCAGTCTTTTTGTCGAATCGTTGGGTGAAACAAACGGTTAATGGATACGGCTTCTTCATAGCTTCTGGCTGGCGCCGAGATAATGGGGAAGGATGATTTATCCGCTGCTCCTGTCTTGCTGATACCCCAGATATTTAATTTGTCAAAATCGCCTGAAATCCAAATCGCGCCCAGCATTTGCAGATCAGGCCTACCGTTAAGGATTTGGGTATATGACAGGGTACCTATCCCATTCGAAATCTTCTTATTGAATTCAATATCAATGAGGTAATAACTCTTCGTAAATGGATAGGAATCAATAATGATCTTGCCGCTGAAGCGGGAGTCTCGCCAGAGAGGTCTGAATAAGGTTCCTTTAATCCGGATGCTTGTGATGGTGGAGGATGATTGATTCCCGCCCTGGTATTCTACAGCCGGATACCCGATATCGACTTCCTTCGGAAAGTCATACAGGGCTAAGAACCCAAGCAGGGCAATAGTAAATGGGATCAGCACCAGCAGCCAATCCTTCAACTTTTGGCGTACGCTAAGCATAGGACTTTCCTCCAGGTCATCTGTCTTCTATAAAAATACTCCAACCGCCGAATCTCTAATTATAATTCGGGCGGTTGGAGTATATGTCCTTCTTATTCTAGCTAAGGCCGACTGGCCTCAGTTATTTCGTATTGCGGTTCACCAGCTGCCTAGGATTCGCACCGTTTCCGGAGTCCAGCTTGCTGGCAGGACCGTTAGCAATTTGGTCCCAGCTCACCATTTTAAAGTTCTGGTTCAGCTTCTTGCCGTTCTGCATATTGGCGTCGTCCTGGGATACGAAGACACCGTTCGGGTATTGGTCTCCGAGGTTCACACCCAGCACGTCGATTCCATCGGTCTCGCTCGTTCCATCAATCTGATCGCCGTCACCAATGGTGAAATTGCTGATGTAGGCGTTATCTCCCTCACGTTTGTAGATGGCATAGCTGTTGCTGCCTTGGCTCGAAGCAAGCAAATAACCAGATCCGTCTTTGCCGTAGTACAAGGTCAAGCCTTCGATGTCATCCTGCAGGCGGCGTCCATCCGCAATGTCGACCTTCGATATAGGCTGATTTCCGCCGTCCGGTTCTGCAGCATACTTCCAGATCGCTACGTCTTCCTCGGAGATATAGATATTGCCGTATTCGTCATCGACAACCATCCCTTCAGACTGGGAACCAAGCTTGAACTCGCGAACCAGCTTGCCGGCGATCTTGCCGCTGCCGTTATCGGTCAGCTCGTACTGCTCGAATTCACCCTTCTTCCCGAGTACGAGGGCGTAGAACTTCCCGGTCTTCAGACTGTGGTACAAGCTGAAGCCATAGACTTCACTCATCTTGGACTTGATTGGCTCAGCCACGGCATTCTTAAGCTCGCCAGTTGCGCCGGTGATGGTAAATACATCAATCGTGTTCGTCGTCCGGTTGGTCGCTGCCACGATATCCACCTTCTGGCCGCCCAGCGGGAAGTCATAACGAAGGTCGATGTTGTTCATTTTGCCGACCGGATAGGACTGCAGCTGCTTACCGTTCATATCGTATACGAGAATACCCCCGGCTTTGTTCGTAGCCACAAGCTTGCTTCCAGCAGGGTTCTGCGGATCCAGCCAGATCGCCGGATCGTCAGCCGCATCTTCGCCGGACTTGGAATCCACGGCTTCCGTCTCCCCTTTAGCCTTTACGGTGAACGTAGGGATCGCGTCCTTGGAATCCCGGTACTTGCTGTTCTCCGCTAGGATGCTTTGAAGAAGGGAAGCGGGAATCACTGTCTTGCCGTTAACCAGCTTGGCCGGCTGGGCCAGCTGGGCTTCTTGTCCAGCCAGGCGGTATTTCGATTTATCAATCGTAACGAGACCGGTGATGCCGTTGGACAGCTTGAATGAAGCTGCCATGTCCTCGCTGTCCCAGGTAATGCTGGCCCCGATGTTCTCAAGTGACTGGCGCAGACCGACATAGTCTGTATTGCTTGATGCAGCGCTCGCGGCAGGTACCAGCATCCCTGCGAGTAGAGTAGAAGCGAGCAGAACTTTGACTTTCGACATGTTGACATAATCCCCTTTATACTTTTTTTCCAAGTATAGAAGAGAATTGTTTTCGTAATGTATGTGAAATGTTAAAAGAGTAGACCCCGGCGTCTGCTAATCATGTTCAGTCTTTTACCGGCCTGCCCGCAAACTTGGATTGGTTACATAAGCCGCAAGGGCTTCAGCGCTATCCTGAAGTTTCTCTTCCGTAAGTGTCATCATTCCTTGCAGTAGGAAGGAAGGCAGGAAATGCATGCCGCAAAGGCTCGCGGTTGCCTGGAAGGGACGAGTTAATTCACTCATGGAATAATGATTGTAGCCACCAGCCTGGTAAGCTTCAGCCGGCCCTCCTGATGAAATAGCAAGCATGAACTCTTTTCCCTGAAGCTTCGTTCCTGCTGATCCATAGGCAAAGCCATACGTTAACACAGCATCCTGCCACTGCTTCAACAAGGCGGGAGAGCTGTACCAATAGAAGGGGAATTGCAGAACAATACGGTCATGCTCCAATAATAGCTGTTGTTCCTGTTCTACATCGATCTCAAAATTTGGGTATAGTGCATATAGATTGTGGACCG
Organism: Paenibacillus sp. Paensp111; assembly: GCF_059492195.1. Taxonomy (NCBI): domain Bacteria; kingdom Bacillati; phylum Bacillota; class Bacilli; order Caryophanales; family Paenibacillaceae; genus Paenibacillus; species Paenibacillus sp. Paensp111. The sequence goes on along the minus strand of NZ_CP168527.1, from coordinate 4,234,909 downwards.
TAACCGTTGCTTCCTGCTCAAGCCGGTTCATCCATGCCTTGTTAACTTTGGACTGCTCCAAATTTGGGTGTGCTGTAATGACTAGAGTTTTCATTTTATCACGTCTCCAATATTTATTGTTTGTACAAGCAAATGAAATAAGGGGGAGAAACCTTGCCTAATACATTTAGTATTACTCAAGGGCTTCTATTTATTATTTTCTAGCTTATTGCCTGCCTCATGGATAAGTTTGTTGAGGACCCGGCCTTCTTCTTCGCCCAAAATATCGGAATAAGCACGAAACAGGATCTTCCAGCCCTCTTTAATCTCTGCAAGAATCGCTATACCTTGCTCAGTCGGATAATTTAACGATCTTTTGCCTTCAGATTTTCGTTCAATGAGCCCTTTTTCAACCAGCTTATCGACAAATCTAGTAATTGTAGAAGGCTTAAGATGCAGAGCCTCTGCCAGCTCTGACTGTGATCTTCCAGGCTTATCAATGACAAGCATCATCAGAAAGGCATGAGTAGGAGATAACCCCGTCTTTCTAAATGACTCTTCAGCCATCCTGGTTATCGCACGAGATAGCTTGTTAACAGTGAAATATAGGCAATTATCAAAAAAGTCATCTATCAAAATCAAAACCCCTTATGTTTTGCTTGTACATACAAATTATCTTAAATGATTTTATTTGTCAAATTGCATGCGTATAGAAAACAAGTGTTTATTATTGCCTTCTTATGAACACTATATCTTTGACAAAATATTTAGAGCAGAGGAGATGTAGGGATGACAAGGCTGGTAGGGATATGTATACTGTCCATCCTCCTTATCCTTCAGGCGCCGATTATCGAAGCTGAAGGAAGTAAAGCGAAGGGGAATCCTGTAAACCCTTCGCTGCTAAGTTCACTCCGTCAGGGCGGATATATTCTGTACGTCAGGCACGGGGAAGCTGGAGCGGGCGAGGATCAGCCCAATCTCGACTTTCGGGATTGCAGAACCCAGAGCAATCTCACAGAAGAAGGCAGAAGGCAGGCCAAGCTGTACGGGGAAGTGCTGAGAAGCTTAAGGATCCCCGTTCAAACTCCGGTTCAGGCAAGCCCCTTCTGCCGCACAAGGGAGTCTGCGGAGCTGGCTTTTGGCAAAGGCAATGTTCAAGTCGACCCCTTCTGGGTGCAGATCTACAAATTAAGCGGCCAGACCACGCCGGCTGAGCAGGCCAGCACGCTTGCGGCCCTTACTACAGTGCTGGAGAAGACGCAGCCTCTTGGAACCAACAAGGTCATCGTTGCCCACAGCTTCCCCAAAGGGATTGGACTCGGTGAGATTCCTAACCTGGGTACCGTCGTAATTAGACCGAAGGGATCCGGCAAAGGATACGAGGTGGTAGATCAAATTTCACTGAATGAGCTGCTGAGCCTGAATGAGTCTGCCTTGACGTTAGAGATGGCACGCTGAGCTCTGGCTGAAGATCATATTAAACCCCCTGTATTTAACAGGGGGCTTCTTCTGTGTATTAGGCATCCAATTCTGCTGGTGCGGCTGCAGTACTGCGTTTTTTGCGGCTGGCCAGTTTGGTTAAATAATATGTGAGAATGACGAAGACCCCCATGATGCCGAAGTAAGTGGCAATTACTCCGAGCGCATTTGGACTGCTGCCGCCGAATCCACCCTCCCGGTGGCCACCCTCCATACGAACCGGGCGCTCTCCGGAATTCGGGCGCTCCCCGGAGTTCGGATTCTCGCCGCGCAGGTCACCTCCGCGCTGCTTGAAGCCTGCGGGTAGAGTTCCTGACTCAGTCATATTAAACACGGTCCCGATGCCCTGGACTCTGGAGATGAATTGGGTCGAATAAATCTGATAGCCGCCAAATAACAGAATAAGGGCTGTTAGCACCTTGGCAATAATGCCAAGCGGTGCTTTGGAGGATTTGATTCTGGCGATTTTCCTGGCGACATTGACGACCCACTTCCAGTGCAGGCCAACGTGAACCCCGATTAATATGAGTACAAAGAAGGACACCGAGATATGCGAAATCTTGAACCAGGGTGTGTCTCCGATGTGAAAGCCAGGAAATACGATCTCCGATATCAGAATTCCGCTTACCACAATAAAGGTCATAGAAATTAACAATAATAAGTTCAAGAGATAACTAAACCGGGTCATGCCGGGTAATTTGCGGTCGAACAGCTTGGCGGTGACTTTGACCACCCAGTTCAGATTAAGCAGAATATGCGTAATAAAGGCAGCGGAAATGGCCAGCCCGGCAATCTCATGGAAGGCTAGTCCCCCGAGCACCCTCTTGTTGAACAGCAGTACAAATGTCAGAGCCATGAGAAGATCCAGTATAAATTTTACATAAGTCACTTTTTTCATTAATCTGCCCCCACCTAATCAGTTCTATGGTCTGATCATATCGGAGCAAGCTGAATTTTCACTGAAGATGTGTCTTTGAATGATAGATTAGTGCAGCAGCTTGGGCTATGATCCATTCCGCGAAGCGCTGCTTGCTGTGAAGACGAAGGAAGAGGCATACCGTCTGCTGGATCAGGTACACTGATCCTCAGTCAGATGGGTCTTAGCTAGAGACATATAGAGAGAGGCTCCCCCGCAGAATCGGGGGAGCCTCTCTTTGGATGGACGGCGGAGAACAAGATCTCAAGTACGGTTCAAGATGAACCGCGTCTTGATCTATTCGTCAGCTGCTTAAGGCAGCACATTGCCCGCGGCGCGGTAAATGCTGTACCATTCCTCACGGGTCAGCTGGACATCGCCGGCTTTGCAGCAGTCCTGCAGGCGCTCTATATTCATCGTGCCGATCACCGGCTGCATGCGGGCAGGATGGCGAAGTAGCCACGCGACGGCAATCGTCGTATTGCTGACACCGTATTTACCGGCAATTTCATCAATCTTCTGATTGAGCTCCGGGAACTTGTCACTGCCAAGGAACACGCCTTCAAAGAATCCGTATTGGAAAGGAGACCAAGGCTGAATGGTGATATCGTTCAGTCTGCAGAAGTCCAAGATACTGCCATCCCGGTTCACCGCAGCCTCGTTCTCCATATTTACATTGAATCCGCTGGTGATCATCGTAGCGTTGGTGATACTAAGCTGCAGCTGGTTGGCTACAAGCGGCTGCTTCACGAACTTCTGGAGAAGCTGAATTTGCATTGGATTCTGGTTCGATACCCCGAAGTGGCGAACTTTGCCGGAGGACTCCAGCTGATCGAAAGCCTCGGCAACTTCCTCCGGCTCGACGAGGGTATCGGGACGGTGCAGAAGCAGGACATCCAGATAATCGGTTCTCAGACGCTTCAAGATTCCATCCACGGACTCCAGAATGTGCTCTTTGGAGAAGTCGAACATCCCTTGACGTATGCCGCATTTGGACTGGAGAATGATCCTCTCCCGGATATCAGCATTCATTTGGATCGCATCCGCGAAGATCTCCTCACATGCGCCGCTGCCGTATATATCAGCATGATCGAAGAAGTTAGCTCCTTCATCCAATGCCGTCTTCACAAATCGCTCAGCTTCCGGCTTCTCCAGCGAATTGATACGCATGCAGCCGACAGCAATGACAGGCACCTCCAAGGTGCTGCTTCCAAGCTTGATCGTTCTCATGATAGACTTCCTCCTCGGGTTTAGGGTAATAATTACGATAATAATCCGTAATGCCTACACTGTAAACGTTATCATAAATATCGCGAAATCTCAAAATTAGTTCAAGTACTAGCAGCTTCTTTAAATTTACACTTTCGTAATAAGGTAAGTCACTATATAATATAATGTAACTATAAAACTATTAATTAGATTGTAGATGACCAATAATTATACACATCAGAATGCAGGAGGGATTTAAGTGGAGATTGGAATTAGCACATTTGTTGAAACAACGCCGGACGTTCACACCGGGGAGGTAATCAGTCACGCCCAGCGGCTTCGCGAAGTCGTCGAGGAGATTGTACTTGCTGATCATGTAGGCTTAGATGTATTTGGAGTAGGCGAGCACCATCGCGAAGATTATGCGGCGTCTTCACCTGCTGTCGTGCTTGCAGCGGCTGCTTCGCAGACCTCCAGAATCCGGCTGACCAGTGCGGTTACCGTTCTGTCCTCAGCGGATCCGGTCCGGGTATTCCAGGACTTTGCCACACTTGACGCGCTCTCAAGCGGTCGTGCGGAAATTATGGCAGGCCGGGGTTCTTTTATCGAATCATTCCCTTTATTCGGTTATGATCTGGATGATTATGAATCCTTGTTCGAGGAGAAGCTTGCGCTCCTGCTCAAAATCCGTGAATCCGAGAAAGTAAGCTGGAGCGGCGGTCACCGTCCGGCTATCAACAACCTCGGTGTATATCCGCGTCCCGTTCAGAACCCGCTCCCTGTATGGATTGGCAGCGGAGGGAACCAGGAATCTGTTGTGCGCGCGGGACTGCTCGGATTGCCGCTTGTGCTTGCAATCATTGGGGGCAGCCCTTTGCAGTTCGCCCCGCTCGTACAGCTGTATAAGCAGGCTGCGGCTCATGCCGGGCATGATGTCTCAAAGCTCCCGGTTGCTTCGCACTCGCACGGCTTCATAGCGCGCAGCACCGAGTCTGCCGCTGAGAAGTTCTTCCCTTCCACGCAGGCGGCCATGAGCAAGCTTGGTCGGGAGAGGGGCTGGGGAGCTTATACCCGTGCCACCTTTGATGCGGCGCGCAGATTTGAAGGAGCACTGTACGTCGGCGATCCGGAGACGGTCGCCGAGAAAATTATTCATCTTCGCAAGCATGTGGGCATCACCCGCTTCATGCTGCATGTACCGGTCGGCACGATGCCGCATGAAGAGGTCATGAGCGCGATTGAGCTGCTTGGCACCGAGGTGGCGCCGCGGGTACGCGAGGAGATCACCAAGTGGGAAGCGCAGCACGAGTCGGGCAAGTAAGCCACGACGGGCGGGCTCAGCATGACATGGAGCACGTAGGCTCGGGTGGGAAGCCTAGCACAGTGCAGAATTGGCCCGCAGTCAGCCAATTAACATTAGCGGCATAGATCGCTTGTCAATGGGAGAATACTGTGACACTATTAAAGGCATGTAAGGAAACACTTACATGCCCTTTTTATATGAAAGGGTAATTTATTAGAGGCGGGAGCAAGCTGTTATGTCTAATGTACCAAACTGTCCAAAATGCAAGTCAGAATATACATACGAAGATGGAAGCCTATTTATATGCCCGGAGTGCGCTCATGAATGGGCCCCAGGATCTGAAATGGACCATGGGGAAGATCAGAGAGTTATCAAAGATGCCAATGGAAATGTGCTGAACGATGGGGATTCGGTAACTGTAATCAAGGACCTCAAAGTTAAGGGAAGCTCATCTGTCCTGAAGATCGGGACCAAAGTGAAGAATATACGTCTGGTTGATGGAGACCATGATATAGATTGCAAAATTGAAGGCTTTGGCGCTATGAAGCTTAAATCTGAATTTGTTAAGAAAATATAGAAAGCGGGCTGACCTAATGATTAATATTACAATTCCGGAACCGGACGTGACGATCCACAAGCAGGAGAATCCCCAGCTGAGCCATATTTACGGGTTCACGGATTTTCACCTGATCTCTAGAGAGGTTGGGGGAATATTTATGTTCTACAATGACCAGGATGAGCTGCTGTTCGTGGGTAAAGCCAGAAAGCTGAGACCCCGAATCAAGAAGCATTTTGAGGATACGGTGTCCCCAATCAAGCTGCACCGGGATGAAGTGACCCGGATTGAGGTGTGCATTGTAGAGAATCCGGTCCATAGGGAGATTTATGAGACGTATATAATCAATGAGCTTAAAGCGAAATATAATGTGGACAACGTGTTTTTTAGATGATTAGGCATAGATACTGAATTACAAAAGGGCTACTGACAGAATGGTGTCAGTAGTCCTTTTATATACTCTAACTAATTGAGAACAAGGAGGAGTTAGACATGCAAAATGAATTACAGCAGCTGGAGCTGCAGCTGCAGGATCAGAGCCGCTACTGGATCGGCGTCGTAGCGGCCTCCCATGTGGCCCGGGGGGTCGAAGGCGGGTTCGCCCAGCTCTGCCATGGCAAGTCAGCCCCGCTCAAGCGTATGCGGCCCGGCGACTGGCTTATCTATTACTCACCTCGAACGGATATGGCAAATGGGCAGCCGCTTCAAGCTTTTACGGCGATCGGACAAGTCGTCGATGATCGAGTGTACGAATACCGGATGTCTGAGAATTTCGTGCCTTTCCGGCGCGATATCCGTTATTCCCCGTGCAGAGAGGTGAAGATCAGCACCCTGCTTCAGCAGCTCAGCTTCACCAGGGGCGTAACCAATTGGGGCTATCGCTTCCGCTTTGGTCATCTTGAGATTGAAAAGGAAGACTTTCTGACCATCGCGGAGGCCATGCTGCAATAAGCTGCTTGGAGCAGGTCAAGCCCACATCCTACATCCGATTGAACCAGCAGCCGGGATCGGATACTGCAATGGGTGGCGTTGCTGACTGCAAAAATTATACAAGCACACAAAAAAGCCATGCCGCGGTGATCCGGGACATGGCCTTTTTGGGAATTGAAGCTCGAAGCGTGGAGTATGAGGCCTTCCGTATGGACTTTTCAACTCATTGTATGAAACATACAGCTCGAAGCTCCATGTGTTAGGCTCCACTATCCTCTAGTACTGCTGGTGCCGGCTTAAGCCTACTCAGTGACCAGCTTTGGTGAAGCGCCGCCTTCATGAGCGCTGCTCTCACGGGTACCGCCCTCGCTGTTGTTGCTGTCTTGCGGAGCTGACTCTCCCGCAGCCTGGTTCGTGGTGCGGAGCGGCAGCTCCTTCAGGAAGAACACAAGGACGAAGGCAACTACGAGCACGAGTGTTCCTGCAAGGAACACAGTGGACAATGTAGTGCCAAGCGCATCGCGAATGTTATCAATCATCTGCGCGAACAAAGGCTGAGCTTCTGCTGGAAGCTTGGCCTGGGTCGCCTCAAGCAGAGGCTTGTTCATAAGCGTCTGCGGATTCGCGAAAGCGAGCATTTCCTTGGCGAGCTTGGGATCCATTTTGCTGAAATCCGGCGCATCCGGTGACTGAAGAGCGTTCTTCAGATTGGTGGTCAGGTTGTTGGACATTACCGTACCCATGACGGCAATCCCGATCGTACCTCCAAGGTTCCGGAAGAGCTGGGTAGATGCCGTAACGACGCCCAGCTCCTTATGGGATACGGCATTCTGCGTAGCCAGAGAGAAGACCGGCATGGCAAGCCCAAGGCCCATCCCGAACACAGCCATACTCAGAATGGCGATTCCGACACTGTTCATCACGATCATAATGGCCATACCGGCGATCATAATTGGTACCCCAATCAATGCATACCGCTTGTATTTGCCTTTCTTGGCAATCAGCTGCCCTGCAATAGCACTGGTGACCACCATAACGATGGACATAGGCATGGTGACATAGCCGGCAAGTGTAGGTGTAATTCCCAGTACACCTTGAACGAAGAACGAAATATAGATCATGGCACCCATCAAGCCGAAGTTCATAATGAAGCCGATGATATTTGAGATGGTGACCACACTATTTTTGAATAGATGAAGAGGAAGAATCGGGTTCTTCACCTTAGATTGCACAAAGACAAAGATAATAGCAGATACCACGGTTGCGCCAAGTAGACTTAGGATCTGCGGTGATCCCCACGTATATTCTGTACCTGCCCACGAGAAAGCTAGCAGAAGAGGGACGATCGTTGTTGTTATGAAGAGAGAGCCAAGATAGTCGATCCCTTCTGACGCTCTGCGTTCCACTTTAGGAAAGAGCATGAGAATCATGATGAAGGCGACAATCCCAAGCGGAAGGAAGATCCAGAACAGCCAGTGCCAATCCATGTGATCAACCAGATAACCGCCAAGTGTGGGTCCAAGTACGCTGGAGAAGCCAAAGATCGCGGTCATAAAGCCCATCCATTTACCGCGCTCACGCGGAGCGAACAAATCCCCAACCGCCGTGAATGCCGTAGACTGAATAATCCCAGCGCCAATCCCTTGAATCCCGCGATAGATAATGAACTGATACACATCAGAGGAGGTGCCTGTCAGGAAAGCACCAATCATAAACAACAGAATCCCTATTAATATAAAAGGCTTGCGGCCAAATATATCGGACAGCTTGCCGACGAGAACCGTCGCAATGGTAGACGTAAGTAGATAGATGTTAATGGTCCACGTATAGTAATCCATTCCATCAAGAATTGAGATAATCCGCGGCATCGCTGTGCTTGTAATCGTCTGATTAATCGCGGCAAAGAACATGGCGGCCATAATGCCGAACATGATCGTGACTTTTCGTTTGTGTGATAAGTGTTCCATCGTCGTTTTCTTCACTCCGTAATATTTTTATTTATCTATGGCTTTCAGCATGGTGCCAAAAATCCTTCTCAAATGTTCCATATCCTCTTCAGACAGTAGATTGAAGAACGAGTGCAGCGCTTCACTATGACCTGCTTGTGCTTCTTGAATGATTGCCTCTCCTTTCTCCGTAATTGAAATGTTAACCACCCGCCGGTCCTGTTCGGCTCGCTCGCGCTTAATGTAATCTTCTTCGAGCAGCTTATCGGTAATGCCTGTGATCGCCGCAGGCGTGAGGCAGAGTGCATGGGCCAGCTGGGATACCTTCCTTGGGCCCTCCTTGCTCAGAACATAGAGCACTCTGAACTGGGGCAGACTTAGGATGCGGTTCTCTTTGTTCCACTCCTGTGATATTCCTTTAAGCAAAGTTCTGAACATGGTAGCTACTTCGAACAATAGTTCACTTTCAGCCAATAGGTGTCCCTCCAGAGCTGGGATAGATTCTAGTTGTTCACCCTTCGTAGTTCAGAAGGATATACGTATAGTAGTTAAGCACATAATATTTTAGTACTAAACTATGAATGCATTTAACAAATTACCACTTAATGAATTTGAAGTCAAGTTTATTTCGAATAAGAATCAACAAGACATTAGGTCAGCAGCGCCAATCCTCATAGCGATCTGGGGGGAGGTCTGGAGTTAAGGAATCAGTGGATAAAAAGATTAAAGGCAGCGCCACAGGTGGCACTGCCTTAATTATCTCGGGGATATATAAGGTTCATGTCTGAATTATAGAGTCTGACCACTGTCGACCGTAATGATCTGTCCAGTCATGGCTTCCTGCTCCAGGACTGCGCAGATCAGCTGGGCAATGTCCTCGGGCTGTGAAATTTGCTTCAGCAGCAGCTGGGGAGCCAGAAGCTGCATTTGTTCTTCCCGGCCAGCCCACCACCGGGTAGATACGGCACCTGGAACCACACAGTTCACGCGGATATCGGGAGCCAGTGCACGCGCCAATGACTTCGTCAGGCCATGCACCGCGGCCTTGGATACGGCGTAGGGAAGTGAGGAGCCGGAGCCCGTCTGCCCTGCGATGCTTCCCAGATTCACGATGGCTCCCTGCCGGGTTGCCTTCATATAAGGAGCTGCAGCCCGTGCGCAGTTAAACATTCCTTTCACGTTCACATTCATAAGTTCGTTCCAGACTTCATCCGTTGCCGACTCCAGATCATCCAGCGGGATGTGCCTCGTGATGCTCGCGTTATTTACGAGTCCATCCAGCGTCCCGAACTGCTGCACGATCCGGCTGATCATCGCTCTGACCTCGTGGTCTTGGGACACATTGGCCTGTATGGCTATGGCCTGTCCTCCGCTGCTGTGGATCTGCTGAGCGGTCTCTTCGGCTGCCTCCCTGGAACGGGAGAAGTTGACGATCACGATAGCCCCCCTCTTCGCGAGAGTAAGGCTGGTTGCCCGGCCGATTCCTGTGCCTCCGCCTGTAACAAGCACCACTTTATTCATCAAATCCATCCTGCACCGCTCCTTTTTCTGTCGCCACCTGTGTTTAAGGTTGGAATAGTGGCTGTTTAATTCCGATTGTAGAGTATTGATCACATTCTGTATAATTGAACTATATGAATAAAGGGTTCAATTATCTTGAACCACAGAACGGAGAGATCGGAAAGAGTGGACCTGAAGACCTTGAAGACGTTTCAAGTCATTGTGAATCAAGGCAGCTTTATACGGGCTGCCGAAGAGATGAATTATGCGCAGTCCACCGTCACGATGCAGATTCAGAAGCTGGAATCGGACCTGGGGATTCAACTTTTTGAACGGGGCAAGAAAATCCGGTTAACCGAGGCCGGTAGGCTCTTCCATGAGCAGAGCCTGCTGATTGTGAAGAGCATGGAGCAGCTGCAGGGCGATATGTCCGAGCTTCAGCTTGGGAATGCAGGCCATATCCGGCTGGGGGTTACAGAGCCGACCGCAAGCTACCGCCTGCCCGGCATCCTGAAGCAATTTCTGGACCAGTACCCGAGGATTCGGGTGTCCGTGGAATTTGCGAATACTCCTGTGCTGATGGAGCGTCTTCTTGAGGGAGAAATCAGCATGGCGCTGTGTACCGCGCCGGATCTCTCTTCAGAGCTTTATTTTGAGCCGCTGTTTCAGGAGGAATTCGTGGTGCTTATGCCAGAGGACCATCCTCTGGCCTATAAGGAGGTTCTCTCGCCTGGCGATTTCAAGGGACATCGTCTGCTGATTACCTCGGCGGTGTGTCCTTATCGCCGCAAGCTGGAGGTCGTGATGAGGGACTCGGGGGGAGTGCCTCTGGATACGATGGAGATAGGGAGCATGACTGCATTGAAATACTATGTGGAGAGCGGACTCGGGATAGCGCTGGTCCCTGCCATTATGATGAATCCCGTACCCGCGGGCATGGTTATTCGGGGAATTGAGGGAAGTCTCATCCATATGACCTTTGGTATGCTGTGCCGTACTTCGGGAAGCTCCCTTAAGGCGGCAGACTTTAAGCTGTATCAATTTCTTGTGCAGCATTTGCAGGGCTAGTACGGCGCATAAGATCGCCTCTCCCTAACCATGCTAAAAGGGAACCGAACTGAAGTCATCTCAGAAGGGAGAGGTCTTATTTATGAGTCGTTATGATTCCAGTCTACAAGCAAACAGCACGGTAGCTGAGGCTCTGAATTCAGTTAACAAGCTGCATTATGCCGTATCGTCAGCCTTAAGCCACCCGACTGACCAGATGATTGAACAGGCCGAGAACAGCCTTGAGCACACCGAGAAGGCGGTGCAGCAGGCTGATATGGCCGTTGGACGGTCAGGGGTTGAATTGGCCGAGGAGCTGCTGGCTGAAGAGAAGCACCGGCTGGCTTCCCTAAGCAACCGGGCGCGGCACTCGGAGCAGTGAGCCGAGTGAGGCAGCTGTATGTAAAATAGGGGCAGTGAGGATACGAGGCAGTATGGTCGCGGCCAGTGAACTTAAACAACCGGGCACGACATACAGAGTAGTGAGCCGAAGCAACTGGGCACGGCGCTTCGAGAGATGAGTCCAAGCAGTCATGTATGGCTCTACATGTAGTGAGTCACAGGTACAGCCTGCGGAGCTTTAGAGCTTCGCAGGCTGTTGTCTGCTGCCCGCAGCATAGGGGCTTGCCTGTAGATTCGCAATGATCTCAGGCGAGATGGGCACCTGAAGCTCATGAAGAGCAAGAAGCACAGCTCCGGCTGCAGGAGAGAATGCGGGCGGGTGTACCTGATACTGCCGAATAGCCCCATTTTGAAGCTGCTCAGTCAGAGCACTGCGCACATAGGCGGAGTTGGCTACGCTTCCAATTAAAGCGACATCAACCGTAGCATCTGCAAAAGAGCCTGCCAAAATCTCGATACCCACTTTAATCTCGCTAACGGCACGATCGCAGACACGCATGGCTGCCATGCTCCCCCCAGCAGCAGCCTCTGTAATTCGAGGCGTGAATCCGCCAAAGGTACGGTCACGGACCTTAGGATCATCTTCGAATCCCCTCTTCGCCAGCTGGTAGAATTCAGACAGGGTCTCCACATGCCAATGGGCCTTGAGAGCTGCGATAAGTTTATCGTCGGTAGGGTCTGTATTGCCGGCAAGAATTTCGTACACAGCATCGTAGGCCAGGAACCTAGCACCACTGGCTGCATAATGTCGGAACTGGTCATTTCGAAGCTGCTGCCCGTCTTCCGTGATAGCTAATATATTTGAACCCGTCCCTGCAATCACGACAATTCCCGGTTGCATGAGCAAAGCGCCTTGATGTGCAATAACAGCATCGTTCACATGCTTTATCGGGCAGATTAACCCCGGCACCTCGGTTAGGGGCGCAATCCACTCCAGGTCCGATTCCGTGTCATATCCGGCAATCCCTGCGGCAACACCTACCACCTGCTCCGGCGATTTGCCTGCTTGGTCTAGCGCCTCTTCTATAGCACTCCTGACATTCCTCGCGGCAGAAGCATCCTTATATATCGAAGCAGGACCCTTCACCGTGTAGGCCTGCACCTCTCCATGGAGATCACACACCATAGCCCGGGTATGCGTACCTCCACCATCGATTCCTATGACTACTCTATCCGTCAACTTTGCCACCCGCCTTATGCAAATCGTTCATCCTTATATTCAAAATTATACTTGATTCGCGTACATAAAGGCAGGGGATGTGGCTTAGCGATAGCGGAGCACAGTCTTAATAGACAGGAAGAGCCCTGGTGGCTCAATCCTGCCTCTGCTGGAATCCTGGAAGTGCTGCTTATCTAGGGTTGATTGCGCTGTCTTCCCGAGCCAGCTTCACAATATCGGCATCCGGATTTGGACGCCCAAGAATCAAATCTCTCAATATATGAGCGCCTACCATACTGTAGATCGTTCCGTTGCCGCCATAACCCAGCAAATAATAAATCCGGTCTTTAGCAGGATGCTTCCCGATAAAAGGCAGACTATCCACCGACTGCCCGAAGACCGCTCCCCATGCGAAGGCGATCTTAAGGTTGAGCATGGGAAATAACCGGTGAACCTCCCGCTTGATGTTCTCGGCCCGCTTATGAATAAGGGCTTCACTATGCGGAGTGATCGGCTTATCCTCATCCAGTCCGCCAGCTATAATCCGCCCGTCTGAAGTCGTCCTTAAATAGAGGTAAGGTCTCTTTGTCTCCCAGATCAGCACCCGATCCTTCCAGCAGGAGAGATCATCAACAGGTTCCGTAGCCATGGCATATGACCGCGTAAGGTTCACCCTGGTTCCGGTAAGACCTGGCGCCATATCATAACCCGTCGCAAATAAAATCTGAGAGCACTTGAAAGGACCCGCCGAAGTGTGCACTCTCAGATGATGACCGGCCTCTTCAACTCCAATGACATGGACATCCTCAAATACATGCACTTGGCGCGGGTTCAATTTATGGAGAATGCCTCTGCTGAGTCTGACCGGATTAACTTCAGCATCCTGGTAAGTGATCAAGGCCGCCGGCCTTGAAAAAGGATAATGAGAGAGCAGGTCATTCTGGGTCCAGAATTCGACCTTAAAGCCGTGGGCGGCCAGGGTGTCATATTCTTTCTTCAGTCGGTCCACATGGGATCGTTCACTAGCAAAGTAGAGGCTGTTCCTGCGGGTGAAGTCCGCAGGAACAGCCAGTGTATCCACAATCTCGTGCAGTTGATTCAAGGCCTGCTGGCACAATGTATAGAACCGAACAGCCTTGTCCACGCCGATCTGATCTATTAATTCATGCAGCATGACATCACTTGAATATTGGAGCAACCCCATATTTGCTGAGGTGCTGCCGCCCCCCACTTTACCCCTGTCGATCACTGCAATGCTAAGACCTTCAGCCGCAAGAGAGTAAGCGCTAAGAGCTCCCGATATGCCTCCTCCTACAATAATGAGGTCATAATGGCCCAGGATCTCATTTCGGATGAATGGGGCCTCAGGATTCTTCTCCTCTGCCCACAGCAGCTTGCCATTATATAAATTCAAGATGATGTCCTCCCATCCTCACTTCTACTCTAGAGTCTGCCCAGCTTTGAAGATGAGAAACATCATCGCCAAGTTATGGCCTACTGCTAGGAGGCCCATGGAGATCAGCTTGTCTGAAGCATCAGGTTAAAATATGGCCGCCTTCCACGTGGAGGACCGTTCCAGTAACGAATCCGTTCTGAATAAGGTAGAGAACGCCCTCTGCAACATCTTCGGCACGGCCAACCCGCTTCACAGGAAGCTTCCGGGCTAAGGTATCATAGAACTGAAGGCGAGCCTCCTCAGGCATTTTACTGCGGGAAGGGGTATCGATGATGCCAGGGGATACCACATTGACCCGAATAGGGGCCAGCTCCAGCGCAAGGGTCTGACCGAGGTTTGAGACCGCAGCATTAACTGCGCCAAGCATAGAAGAGCCAATCATCGCCTTGTAGGCAACCACCCCGGAGAATAAGGTAATGGAGCCCATGGGAGATATTTTTGGAGCACCGTATTTAACAGCATAGTATTGGCCCCAGAACTTGTTGTCGAAGAGCTGCCGGAACTTGGAAGTCTCCGTGTCAAGGAAGGGACCGCCCGAGGTCTCCGCAGCACTGACTACCAGATGATCGAACGAGCCTACGGCCTCGAAGAATGCCCGAACATCCTGTTCCACGGTTGTATCCAGCCGGTAAGACGTGGCGTTGGAGCCGAGCAGTTCCTCAGCCTGTTTCAATTTTTCTTCGGAGCGGCTTGCAATGATTACTTCCGCACCCTGAGCAATAGCTAGTTCTGCGGTCTCCAGACCGATTCCCGAGCTTCCACCGATAATTACAATTTTCTTATTCTTTAACATAAGCAATCCCTCCAAATTCTGAATTTATGAGAATGTAGAGTTAGCTTAGCTCCATTAGTTCCATTAGGGAAGTAGTGATTAATAATTCATATAGTTACCTTTTGGATAGTTTAACTTCGGACAAGGGATTCAAGATCCAAGAATAATAAAGACCGACTTCAGCCTGATGGCTAAAGACGGTCTTCTGCTCTGTGTGGTATCCAATTATAAGGTTAGGCCAAACCGTTTTAATTCAATAAAAATGCCTTCCAATCTCTTTCCTTTGTCCGTTAAAGTATATTCCACGCGAGGAGGAATCTCTGGATAGACGGTTCTTGTAATGATGTCCTGATTCTCCAGTTCCCTAAGGCGAAGGGACAATGTCTTGGGACTGATCCCTTCCATGGACCGCAGTAGTTCGCTGAACCTCATCGTGCCTTCGAGCAGAAGATCCCGGACAATCAGGAACGTCCATTTGGTACCGATTACGTCTAGGGTTTTGGCAATAGGACAGGGCTCACCCGGTGTTCCTTTGGTTAGCAGTATCGGCTTCTGCTCTATATTGTCCATAGATAACGCCTCCTGAAAAATTGAATCGGTATTAATTTATCATAATTCACCCCATTCGGACACTAGAGCAGTGCACGAAGTTCCTGTTGATTTACGAAGCGGTGCTCTTGAAGGGATTCTTGTCCCTTACCAGATTGGAACCCATCTATTAAAACATAATATTTTATTAAAATTCGACAATATTTGTTCTATCCTAAATTGGGTAGAACTGGTATATTGGTAACAGTGACACTTAGTAGAATTTATTTCGCAGGTAGTCAAAATACATATTATTTGGAGGAGAAATAATGAAGAAAGCTTTAGCGGTCCTGTTCTCGTTAGCCTTGGTATTCTCTTTTGGGACAAGCGCCTTTGCAGCAGAAAGCACAACCTCAAATCTTGATGCCATTTACGAGATGCTTAACCAGACGAATGTGCAGATTGAGGAGAAGATTAAGGATGGAGTAGATGCGGCTGACAAGCTGGAAGCCAAGTATCTGTCGGATATTCGCCAATTGAAAGTGGCGGATAAGGTATCTGATCTGGTAGAGAGCCAGCAGGTAAAGACTACGACAAGCTCATCTGCAGCAGCTGATCGTACTGCATCTGCAGATTTGACCGCCAAGATTCAGGATGAGACAAGCAAGGTAGACGCCCAGATTCTGGTCATCAAACAGGATATTGATCAGGCTACGACCCAGCTTATCACGCCTGATGCCAAGGATGCAGGTGTTGCCGCAGCGCGTATTGAACAGCTTGAGGACAAGCTGAATCAGAGAACAGGCGACTACGAAGAATTAACCCGCAAGTATACGGATGATCTGAACAAGATTATCACGGATGTCTATGATACAACCTATGCATTGGCGACTAATGCCATCAACAAGGCTGCTGAGCAGGGAGTTGTGGTGGAGCGTTATTGGAAGCTGGTTCGCTTCGCGGACAAAGAAGTTTGGATCGACCCGGTTTGGGTTGTCGGAATAAATTAATAATAACTCTTCCTACCATCCACAAAATAGTATAATCTAGAGAAAAAACGAGTTCTTTTTACGAGCTCGTTTTTTCTCATATAAGGGGGATCATAATGGATGGGTTCAGAATCGGAAGGAAAGGATCTTTTCTGGAAGAAGTACATTTCGACAAAAATGAAATCAAGCTGCTTTCACGGGGGGACGGAGTAGAGGTTCTGCTCCAGACCATTGAGAAGGATAGATTATTCTATGTATATCCAAGCGATAATCCAAATGTAATGGAGTTTTTCTATATATTGTCCGGACAACTGGTGTGTGAACTGGATGACCAGAAGATTGAACTGGGTCCGCATGATTATTACACGGCAAAAGGACTTAAGAATCCGATCCATTTCACCGCGCTGACTGATATTACGTACCTCTGGGTCATCACGGAGCAAACGTTTGTCCATCTCAGCAAGGATATTTCCAAGCTGATGGGCATGGTGAAGGAAGTGGAGAAGAAGGACCGATACACTTATATGCATAGTGATCGGGTCGCTGAATATGCGGTGAAGATTGCCAAGAAGCTCAAGCTGAATACAGAGCAGCTGGAGAATCTGTCTATCGCCTCGATTCTCCATGATATTGGCAAGATTCATATTCCCGAAGAGATTCTGAATAAGCCGGGCAAGCTGACCGGTGAGGAATTTGAAATGATCAAGAAGCATCCGGGAGATGGAGCAGAGATGATCAAGGAGACCTACTATGGTGAGATTGCGCCTATTATTGAGCAGCATCATGAACGGCTCAACGGGAGCGGATATCCGCGTGGATTGAAAGAGGAAGAGATCCTGCTGGAGGCTCGAATTATCGCGGTAAGTGATACGTTCGATGCGATGACTGAGGACCGTGCCTATCGTAAGGCTTTTGGGGCACAGGTGGCCATGGATGAGCTTCGGAGACTCACGGGCAGCCACTACGATAAGGTTGTGGTGGATGCTTTTGAGGATATATTAAGAGAGGAAGGACGTATCTGAGAACGGTTACAGAATTCTCAATAGTGTTACTAATGGGACGAATAAGGGCTTTGTCGCACCGAGGGGGCGGCAAAGCTCTTTATAATATAACCGGGCTAACAACACAACAGAGTGACTACAGTAAGCTTATACACAGATTATAGAGATAATTGCCGATATACTAAGGAAAGTACGGAGAATAATAAATAAATTGCAAACTTCGTATAATATTTGTATAATCTAAGTCAAAGGTTTGTATAAAGGAACATAAGAGATGAGTTGGAGCTTTGACAGATGGATTACGACATCTCCCTGAAGTCAGGCCAACCCAAGAGGAGATAGTCACATGATTAAAGATCGAGTTATCTACGAAAGCTCCCAGGTGCTAAATGAGAAGTCTGTTCTTGCGGCCATTGAACGATCACTAGCTATGATCGAATTCGATATTCAAGGAAACGTATTATGGGCAAATGAGAATTTTGCCAGGGCTATGGGTTATACTGCAGCAGAAATGCCGGGTATGCATCACCGGAGATTCTGTACTCCTGAGTTCATAAGCAGCCCGGAATACGCTAACTTCTGGGTTAACTTTAAGAAGGGCTATGCCTTTCAGGAGAAGATCATGCGTGTGGCCAAGGATGGAAGAATCCTTTGGCTGGAGGCCACCTACACCCCTATTTATAACGATGAAGGGGAGGTCCATGCTGTTCTTAAGATCGCTACCGATATTACATTCCGGGAGAATGCCACTACCCGGTTAACGAGTGAGCTGCAGAATACGGCGGAGGACTTGCTGCGCCGGGCAACAGCGGGAGTTGCACGGAGTCAGGAGGTTGAAGCCGTCATGGGGCAGGTGGCGAAGGAATCCCATGATAACCTGATATCATTCGAGCTGTTAGAGAAGCAGAGCAATTCCATACGGGGGATTGTGAAGACGATAAAGGACATTGCGAACCGGACCAATCTGCTCGCACTAAATGCTGCAATTGAAGCAGCTCACGCGGGCGAACATGGTCGGGGATTCAATGTCGTTGCAGGAGAAGTCCGCAATCTGGCTCAGCAGGTACAAGAAGCTATACAGGAAGTGAATTCATATACTGAAGGCATTACCGCCAAAGTGCTGGAGACGCTGAGCGGGACGAAGCGTTCCCAGTCCTCCATCACAGAGAGTCAGACCTGCATTCAGCAGGCTGTCGATGAATTTCTGGGTATCGGGGAGGCGGCACGCCAGCTCGATTCACAGGCCAAGGTATTGGCAGATACCTTGTAATAGCAACGCTTTCTGGGACGCCACTGGCGTCCTTTTGTCATGCCGAAATTTGGCCGTTCCTTCTTGCTAACTTCCTATAGTAATTCCGAGTATTCCCCTCTACAATAACAAAAAAACGGGAAGATCCCCCAATTGTCAAAGGACCTCCAAATTTACTAGAGCGTCATCATCCCATCTATCCCGGTCAACACGCTTACGGCCAACCCAGTATGTCCTTGCTCGACGGATCACGCTTCTACAATCCATTTAGATCGCTTCACTTTACCTTGAGAAGGCTCCTCCAGGAGTTCTCAATCTTCCTCACCCCTTCGTCAACGGACTCCTTCTCCAGCAGCATGGCGTTCAGGTTCGGGGTGAAATCCATGAACAGCTTGGCGCTCTCTGGAATCTTCGGCTGCGGCTTGGCTACATCGAGCTGGGTCCGGAAGCCCTGAACAAGCAGGTCGGAGGCAAGTCTTGAATCGGTATAGGCGGCTTTTTGTGTCGGAAGAGTCTTGAATTGCTGGCTTTGAAGCACCTCAGTCTCTGTACTTGTAAGAAAGCGGATCAGCTCATAGCTTTCCTTGGGATGGCTGGTGTATTTGTTAATCACCAGGCTGTGACCGCCGATAGGCGACCCCTGCCCAACCGGTCCCCTTGGAATCGGGGCGATGCCAATGTTGTCTGGATTCTTGAACTCCGCACCGCTCAGCAGGTCGTGAATGGCCCATGGACCGTTAATGATCATGGCAGACCGGCCATGGGTGAAATCATCCATCATCGTAGCGTACCAGTTATTAAAGTCGGGGTAAGACTGGGTAACGCCGGCTTGGCGCAGCTTCAGCATGAAGGCAAAGGCCTGTCTGGAATGATCCGAGGCGATCTGAATCTGCCTCTGGTCCGTAATCATTCCCCCTCCAAATGCCCATAGGTAGGGCAGCGCGAAGTAGGAGTCCTCTGTTACATAAATTCCGTATCTCCCCTTGCCCGTAAGCGCCTTAGCCATCTTCATCAGTTCATCCATCGTCTGCGGAGGATGTGTGAATCCGGCCTCACCAAGTATTCTTTTGTTATACAAAAGGGCGGGGACCTCCATAACGGAGGGAAATCCATAGACATTCCCCTGATAGGTGGCTGCGTTCAGTGCAGAATCCACGAATCCAGGCAGGTCCTTGCCTTGGGCGAGCGTGTTCAGGGGGCTGATAATATTCAGATTGGCATATTCAGGGATCCAGGTATTATCTGCCCGGAATACGTCCACCTTCTGATCACCAAGGACGGCAGTCTTGAATTCGTTGGTTGCAAAAGGGAACTCATGCCTTGCCATACTTACCTTAATATTGGGGTGTTCCTTCTCAAAGACCGCAATCCGCTCCTGAAAGAACGCGGTTTCGGGACTTGAGGTGGTAGTCCAGAATGTCAATGTGACAGGAGCTTCACTGGAATCCGGGCTTGAACAGGACACGAGACCCAGCAATACTGCAATGATTCCGATTAATGCCAGCCGTCTTCTCATCGGTTAAGATCACCTTCTGTTCGTTGATTATCCTCATAGATGCATATGCGGTTTCTTCCATTCTCCTTGGCCTGATACAGCGCCCTGTCGGCCTGAATTACCAAATTATCCGGCGTGGTCCCTTCCGAAGCCGTGAGCGTGGATATCCCGATGCTGACGGTAACAAATTCACTGATATCGGAGCCGCTATGAGGAATATATTGCTCTGCCAGGGCACTCTGGAAATGCCTTGCAATGTGGCAGGACTCGTCACTTGTCCGATCCGGCAGCAAGACAGCGAACTCTTCCCCGCCATATCTGGCAGCCAGTCCGCCCGTCTCCCTTACCTGCTCTTGTAAAATGTCTGCTACCTGCTTAAGACACCCATCTCCTGCTTGATGACCGTAAATATCATTAAATCTCTTGAAATAATCGATATCGAACAAAATTAGCGAGATCGGCCTGGACTGAGCCGATGAAAGGCTCCAGGCTTGCTCCAGTGACTCGTCATAGCAGCGGCGGTTGGCGATTCCCGTCAATCCATCCCTGCGGGACAGCTGATGCAGGAATTGGTTGGAGTCTATGACCGCCCGAAGGGACTCTGTCATGGCATTGAAGGAATTCGCAAGATCTGTAAGCTCATCCTTGCTCTTGAAGTGGAGATCCGGAACCCGAAGGTTGCCGCCGGCCACCGTCTGGGCATTGGTCCGCAGAAGTAGAATTCTGCGGATCAGGGAATTGGAGAGCGCCACGGCGATGAGGAGCGAAAGTACAGTAGCCAGGGAACCCATCAGAAGGTTCACGACTTGGATCGTTCGTCCGCTGGCTTCAATTCGGCTGTTATAGCTGTTGATCTGAGCCTGCTCCGATTTGGAGAACGCATGAAGAGCGAAGGCAATCGGATCGTAGCTGTCCTTGGTGTAGTTCTCCTGAGCCTCGGTAACATCGCCGAACTTCTTCAAATTCATAATATTCCGCCTGTCGTCGACATAATCGGCCCATTTCTCCTTGAACTGGCGGATCTGGGCAAGGTCGGACGGCGCAGTTGTAATGGCTTCAAGCTGCTGAAACTCCTGATCGAGATATTTGACGTTGGCCTCGAACTTGGACTTGAATTCCTCTTCAATATAAAGCGGAGCAAGTAAATAGTGGGCTCCGTTATCATTGGCTGTACGGGCAAATAGGTTAAGTCTCTGAACGACCTCAAGCCGCTTTTCTGAGATAAGGATATCGCTTGTTAGACGAACGATCCTCTGAGTCAGTAGTGTGGATATGGAGGCCGTAACCAGAAACAGGACGATAATGATGAGGAAGCTGAAATATAGCTTTTTGCGAAGTTGTAATCTCAATAGAAGTTATCCTCCGGTTATCATAAATTAGGCTGGGTGCGTTAAGTCTACCATTCACCTATATCATACCATCCGGAGGGCCTTTTGCAGCAGGTTAAATATGAAACTATTGCTCTATCTGCAGGGGTCCAATCCCAATCCATGGCTGAGGCATATGATACTGCGAAAAAAGGATAATTGGAGTTGGGAGTATGCCCTTGAACAGCAGGTATCAAGTAGTGTGGGAAGGTCCCGTTCAGCGGGCCAGTGGACTTGGAATTGCAAGCCGGGCTTATGTTCAGGCCCTGAGGCGGCAGGGCGTGAAGGTAAGGGTTGGCCCCAGCGGCAGGGCCGGAGGAAGGGGAGAATCTGACCGTAAGAAGGTCCTGATCTATCACCATCCTCCGAGTCAGATTAACTTTAGGGCAGCAAGAGCTCGTTATGACTGCATTATTCTCAATACGGTCTGGGAGACGACAAGAATCCCTGCCCGCTGGTTCCCGAACATCAATAAATTTGATGCGATTTGTGTTCCTTCGCGCCATAACCAGCAGGCTTTGAGGAACAGCGGCGTGAGGGTACCTATCTTCATTGTGCCCCATGGGGTGAATGCCAGAGAGTACGGACCCGGCAGCCGGAAGCTGTCTGTCGCCCAATCGAAGGGAAGATTCACATTTGTGTCCGTATTCGGATTCCAGCACCGGAAGAACCCCGAGGCCCTCTTAAGAGCCTATTGGGAGGAGTTCTCTGCCTCAGATCGGGTGCTGCTGGTCATAAAGACGAATGGTTACGCCCCATACGAGACTGAGCAATGGATTAAGGAGCGGATACGGCAATACAAGAAAAGGCTTGGCATCCAAAAGCCGACGGCACCGATAGTGGTCATCGGCCGGCATTTAAAGTCCAACAGAATTCAAGGCATATACAGACTCGGCCAAGTCTTCGTACTCCCTACCCGCGGGGAAGGCGTGGGGCTGCCGTTCCTGGAATCTCTGGCCAGCGGAACCCCCGTGATGGCTACAGGGTGGGGCGGTCATATGGACTTCTTGACGAGAAGGAATTCCTTCATAGTTCCGTACCGTTTAAGCAGCCCGCTCCAGAGCATGAACAGCAGTCACTCCATCTCGCGCCAATTCCGTCATCTCTTCGCGGGTAAAGGCCAGCAGTGGGCAGAAGTAGACATAGGCAGCCTAAAGAGACAGATGCGCTACGCCTTCGAGCACCCCCAGCTGTGCAGAGCGAAAGGTCGCCAGGGCAGACAGGATATGCTTAGGTGGACATGGAACCGGGCTGGGTTCTTGATGAAGGATGCGATTGAGAAGACCCTATATCGGACAAAATAGATAAGAGTGAAGCCGCTCGTAAAGGGGCGGCTTTTGTCTGTGCAGACGGAGGGAGAGGGTACTAAGTTTTACATTTCGGAAAATACCGATATAATAGAGACGTGGGAGATCCATCCAACTACATGAGCATACTTCAAGAAATTTCAGATACTAACTATAAATAGTGAACCAGGAGGTAATCAAATGACTAATCCATTGTTCCAACCTTTTCATGCCGGGATTCTGGAGCTTTCGAACCGAATTGTGATGGCTCCGATGACACGTTCTAAGTCGCCGGGCGGTGTACCTGGGGAGAATGTGGCAGAATACTACAAGCGCCGGGCAGAGAATGGCGTAGGTCTGATTGTGACCGAGGGTACCGTAATTAATCACCCAGCGGCAACGGGGGACCCTAACGTTCCAAGATTCCACGGTGAGGATGCCTTGAACGGCTGGAAGAAAGTCGTGGATGCTGTACATAGCGTAGGCGGACGTATCATTCCGCAGATCTGGCATGTGGGTACCGACCGTAAGATCGGGGATTCCCCTAATCCGGAGGCGCTGCCGATTGGACCGTCGGGGATCAATATTTTTGGCGAGAAGGTAGTGGAGCCTATGACGGAGGAAGAGATTGCGCAGGTCATAGCTGCTTATGCCCAGGCTGCTGCGGACGCGAAGAGACTTGGCTTTGACGGCGTTGAGATCCATGGCGCGCACGGATACCTGATCGATCAATTCTTCTGGGAAAGAACGAATCAGCGTACCGACAAATATGGCGGCGATATGATCGGACGCACCCGGTTCGCTGTAGAGGTCATAGAGGCGTGCCGCGCAGCGGTAGGACCGGACTTCCCAATTGTATTCCGATTCTCGCAGTGGAAATCCTCAGTCTACACAGCCAAGCTGGCCGAGACGCCTGAGCTGCTGGGTCAATTTCTTGCTCCGCTCGTAGAGGCTGGCGTGGATATCTTCCACTGCTCGACCCGCCGCTTCTGGGAGCCGGAATTCGAGGGCTCGGACTTGAACCTCGCGGGATGGACTAAGAAGCTGACCGGCAAGCCTACAATCACCGTTGGCTCTGTCGGTTTGGATAATGACTTTATGAGCGGCTTTACAGAAGGGAAAGGGGCAAGTAACACCAATATTGACGGACTGCTGGAGCGGCTTGATCGCGGGGAGTTCGATCTGGTTGCCGTCGGCCGCGCGCTGCTTGTGGACCCGGCTTGGGCGAACAAGGTTCGCGAGGGTAAGCTGGACGAGTTGGTTCCTTTCAGGGCAGAGGCTCTCAAGACTCTATCTTAAATAATTAGATGGATTGAACAAACGTTCATTTCTTTAATTCATTCCATACAGATTGAAGACTTCGTTCCTGGGAACGGAGTCTTTTTTGCTGCGTATTGTACATTAGTTCATACTATTTGGATCCATGGAAGGAGATGAAGCAGTGAATACTCGGCAGAAGATTGCCATGATTGGCGGAACAGGTACCGTAGGACGGGGTATCGTGGAGCATGCTTTAGCAGAGGGCTACACAGTGAGAATGCTTGTCCGCAATAGGGCAAGGTTAACGGCAAGTTCGGAATATTTGGAGATCATAGAGGGGGACGCTCGTGATCCAGAGGCTGTTGCAGAGGTGCTGAAGGGCTGCGATGTGGTCATCAACGCCTTCGGCCAGCCGGTCCGGGAGAAATATCCGATATATACTCAATTGACAGGCCAGATTCTGGACCTGATGAAAGTGTATGGTATCCGCCGTATTCCGCCTAATCTATCCGTCCTTGGTGGCCGACAAGGAGAAGGAGCTGGCTCTGTTACAGAGCAGTGATGCGGATTGGACGCTGCTGCGGCTTCCTTTTATTGCACCAGGTGAAGCATCCGGTAAGATTAAAGTTAACGAGCGGGATATGCCGGGCACCAGGATCCGCAGTGCGGATATCGGAGTTTTCGTAATGGGGCAGACCCTAGACAGACAGTACATACGAAAGACACCATTTATCTCCAATTAGGGCATCTTCATTCCTAAGTTAAGGTCTCTGTGCGATTTGTAACAATTACTCCATATAAAATACATTGAATTATGAGAATCATTATCATATAATTTAGTCAGTTGATAATAGTTATCATTATTATTTGGGGTGAAACCAATGAAGTTAACAGAGATCGAGCTAAGCAAACCAGTACGTATCACTGACATGGCCTGCAGCAATCGGCTTGTAAGCAGAAGATTGAACGATCTCGGGATCATGGAAGGCACATTAATCTCCATTATTAAACGGCTCCCGTTCGGCGGACCGATTACTTTAGAAGCAAGCAACCAGTGGATTTCGATCCGCCGGAGCGAGGCGCTTCAGATTCTAGTTGAAGCGGTATGAGCGAAATCGTCCTGGCCGGGAATCCCAATACAGGCAAGAGCTCTTTATTCAACACGTTAACCGGCTCGTACGAATATGTAGGCAACTGGGCTGGCGTGACCGTAGAGAAGAAGGTTGGCACGCTGAAGGCAGGCAAGGGAACGCTGATCGACCTGCCAGGTCTCTATTCACTTAATCCCTTGTCCCATGACGAAGAGGTCGCCTCCCGATTCCTGCTGAGTGAGTCCTTTGACTCCATACTCAATGTGGTAGATGCCTCACAGCTCGAACGGAACTTGAATCTGACCGTACAGCTGCTGGAATATGGCAAGCCGCTGATCATCGCGTTAAATATGATGGATGTCGCAAGGCAGGGCGGGCTTGTGATTGATACAGACCGCTTATCGAGTCTGCTGGGTGTACCGGTAATTCCGGTTGTAGCCAGAAGCGGCAAGGGAACCGATCAGGTGCTTGAGGCTATAACGGGGTCTGCGTCCGGTGAGGAGCTGAAGCCTTATTTCATCTCTTATGGAGAACTGCTGGAGAATGCCGCTGCCGAGCTGATGGAGCGGATGCCGCGAGATACGCTATCCCCTCGCTGGATGGCGATTCAGTTCTTCGAAGGCAACTCGGTCGTTCGTACTGCCTTGGAAGCCGCCATCGATCCGAGCTGGCTAGAGCAGCTGTACAAATCTACAGAGGAGTCTCTTCGCCACACCTTTGGTGTAAGGACGCTGTCTCAATATATTCGCAAGCAGCGGGCGGAACACATTCACGCATATCTTGAGCAGTGTCTCACGAATACCAAGGAAGGCTACCAGACCTTCTCGGCGCGAATTGACCGGATTGTTACGGATAAGTTCCTTGGAATCCCGATCTTCCTGCTGTTCATGTATCTTACGTTCAAGCTTACCTTTGAGTGGATAGGAACTCCGTTATCCGACCTGCTGGATGCTTTCATCAACGGTCCGCTTCGCAGCGGAACTACCTGGCTGCTGGACAGCATGGGCGCGCAGGACTTTATTAAAGCCCTTATCTTTGACGGTATATTTGCCGGAGTTGGTGGCGTGCTGGTCTTCGTGCCGCAGATCTTCATCCTGTTCTTCATCATCTCATTCATTGAAGATTCCGGTTATATGGCCCGGATCGCTTCGGTTATGGATAGGCTGATGGAGCTGGTCGGCCTGAACGGCAAGACCTTTATCCCGATGATCATCGGTTTTGGCTGCAATGTACCCGGGATTATGGCCGCAAGGACGATAGAACAGCCGAAGGAACGGCTGCTTACCATTATCCTGACCCCGCTGATGTCTTGTTCAGCCCGGTTATCGGTCTACAGCCTCTTCGTGGGTATCTTCTTCAAGTCCAATCAAGCGTTGGTCGTTCTGTCGCTATATGTGCTTGGAGTTGTGCTGGCCCTTGTTCTTGCGAAGCTGTTCTCCTCAACGATCCTGAAGCAGCAGGAGTCCATGTTCGTGGTGGAGCTTCCCCCGTACCGGATTCCGCAGTGGAAGACCTTGTCCCGGAGCACCTGGGAGAAGGGCAAAGGCTTTGTTCGGAAAGCCGGTACCTTTATCTTTGGCGGATCGGTGCTGATCTGGCTGTTAAGCTATACAGGCCCACAGGGCTTCAATGTGGCGATGGATCAGAGCTTCCTGGCCAAGATTGGCGGTCTGATCGGACAGGTGCTTACCCCGCTCGGCTTCGGAAGCTGGCAGGCTGGCGCCGCTCTGATCACCGGGTTCCTGGCCAAAGAAGTGGTAGTCTCCACGATGAATATCATCTATGCCGCACCTGATACAGCAACGCTGCAAGGGCTGCTGGCAGGTCATTTTACCGCACTGCAGGCATACTCCTTCATGGCGTTCATCCTGCTCTATGTACCTTGCCTGGCAACGGTGGGGGTTATTCGTAAAGAGACGATGTCCGCCCGTTGGACCTGGTTCTCGGTGTTGTATGCTTTGGTCATTGCCTATATAATTTCTTATATCATCATGTTGGTCGGAAGAGCCCTCGGTTACAACTAAACTCGGGCAAAAGGAAGTGATACCATGGTAGCGAGTATTGTGATTGGCGCAGCTATTTTTGGATACGCAGGCTGGACTTTAACCTCCTATATACGCAAGACGAAGAAAGGCAAGTGCGCAGGCTGTTCACTGGCAAAGTCCTGTGTAACCGCATGTAACGAGGTTGCCTCCTCTTCTTCAAAATAAATACCCATCCTAACTGGGACGGAGCAGAATTTATGAAAGCCGGCTGTTTCTGAGCAGCCGGCTTTTTGTGTCCTTATTGTTATACACATTGACCGGCTGTCGTGCTTATTAGGGTCCGTGTGGAACCTATTTTTAAGGAAAAGGTATGGGCTGTCAAACATATCTCGGGAAGAAATGCATAGATATAGAGCATGTCTTGGCTTGGCAGGAAATATGTGGGATTCCGGCATGAGATGTGCTAGAATTAGGACAAATTAACCAAGAGGTGATGATTCTTGATCGGACGTAGTGGCAACCCGACATTGAATGACAAGACTTTTGAACGAAGCAGGCATTATACAGGACAGACGCAAATGACGATTGACGGTACCGTGAACAAGACTATAATTACGCTGGTGATATTATTAGGCGGGGCATTTGGGACCTGGTCCATGTATTTCAGCGGACGCAATGCAGTCCCATTTATGGTGATGGGAGCCATCGCTGCGCTGATCCTGGCCTTGATCATCAGCTTCGTTCCTACAACGGCCCCTTATCTGGTGCCTATCTATGCGATTGGGGAAGGAATGCTGCTGGGCGGACTCTCAGCGAGGTATGAGACGCTGTATAATGGGATTACCCTGCAGGCAGCGCTGCTGACTATGGGGGTATTCATTGCCCTGCTTGTGGCTTACAAGACCAGGCTCATCAAGGCAACCGAGAACTTCAAGCTGGGCGTAATCGCGGCTACGGGCGGGATTTTCCTGGTATATCTGCTTAGCTTCATCCTGGGCTTCTTCGGCATTACCATTCCTTATCTGCACGACAACAGTCTGATCGGAATCGGAATATCCATTGTGATCGTGATCGTGGCGGCGCTCAATCTTGTACTGGACTTTGATTTCATTGAACAAGGAGCAGAACTGGGTGCTCCCAAGTATATGGAATGGTACGGAGCATTTGGGCTCGTGGTCACACTCGTGTGGCTGTATGTGGAGATGCTTCGCTTGCTTGCCAAGGTGTTCAGCCGGGATTAGGCCTGTCATCATTAATACGCTTTAGTACAGTTAGGGCCATCCTCTCGGGGGTGGCCTTACTTGTGTGATTTCGCCCCTGATCTATGTTAAAGTGAGTTGTGGACTAACTATAGGGAGGTTTTCAATATGGAACAGAACAATCATGATGCTCTGCCGCCGAAATCATGCACGGTTGACCGCCTGATTACACAGCAGGCCGATATTGACAAGGTCCTTGCAGGGCAAAAGACCGCTACACGCCGTAATGGCCGGTATGCTGATGTCGGCGAGATTATGACGCTCGAAGGCCGCAGCTTTGTCGTGAACAAGGTCTATTCACAGTCTCTTGGCGAATTAACGGATGAGCATGCCGTTCAAGAGGGATTTACCACAGTGGAGGAATATAAGAATTCGATTCTGTCCTATCATCCAGGAATGCCTTGGCTGCCGCAAATGCGGGTATGGGTTCATGAGTTCAGCCCGGTTCAGGACTAACGACAAACGTGGTTCTACTTTATAAACTGCTGCTTTATATTCATATACTCAGTGCAGTTGCATCCATCGGGCCTTTCTTCGTTCTCATCTCCCTAGTTCGGAGGATGCGGACGGCAGAATGGCCTGAGCTGGGTACCTATATCCAGATGTTCCGGTCATCGACCAGGCTGGTTAAGCATATGGGTCATGTCCTGGTAGGTTCCGGGATCGTGCTGGCATATGCCGCAGGTTATGCCTGGGATACCTCCTGGATTGTCGCAACCGTTCTTATCATGGCCGGTTCGATTGTGTTCCTGGCGCGGGCGTTCTCTCCAAAGCTCAGGCAATTTGCCGAGCCGGAACACAACAAGAGTCTGCTGGTACAGCAGCTTACCCGTTCAGTATGGATGTATCTTGTAATCTTATTAATCATGCTATGGTTAATGGTGGCAAAGCCCCGGTTGTGGTAGGGGGATTGCCACTTTTTTTTGGGCAGATGGGAAGTATGGAGACGGGCTGACATGGAGTTAATGTAATATATCGTGAACCGTATCCTCAAGAGTGGTAAATTGGAACACAAATCCTTCTCTCGTAAGCCGCTCGGGAATAACCCAGCGGCTCTTCACGATTAGCTCGGTCTCTGTTCCGAGGAGCAGGGCGCCTATCTCAAGCATCCACTTCGCTGCAGGCAGCCCGAGCTTCCGGTTCATGGCGGTCCGCAGCTGCGTCATCAGCTCCCGATTCGTTACCGGGTTAGGTGAAGAGCAGTTGAATACCCCGCTTAGATCCTCTCTCTCTTGAAGGAACAGCAGGATTCGGAACAAATCTTCGATATGGATCCAGCTGAACTTCTGCCGGCCTGACCCCTGGATGCCCCCGAGCCCGAAGCGGACGAGGTTCTGATAGGGGGTCATTACGCCGCCATGTTCTCCAAGAACAATGGCGATTCGCAAGGCGGCTTGGCGGGTATGGGGCAGCTTGAACGAGAAGAAGGACTCCTCCCAAGCCTTGGCTACCTCCACGGAGAACCCGGAACCTATCTCACCGTCACCCTCTGTCATGGGGCGGTCTTCTGCATGCCGATAGATCGTGGCGGTACTCGAATTGAGCCACAGCGGAGGCGGGTTCTGGCATGCCAGCAGGGCATTGCCCAGAATCTGTGTCGTCTCCGTTCGGGAGTTCATGATCGTTTCCTTGTTCTACGGTTATACCGGCAGTTCACAGATTTCCCGGCAAGATTGATCAGTAGTTCCGAGTTGTTCAGCGCATCCGTTATCCCGGGGAGATCACTCCAGGAGATATGATCGGGCTGCCTCGATATGAGGATGACCTCCTTGCCGAGACTTTGAAACTTTTCTTGAAAATATTGGCCTATAAAGCCGGTTCCTCCGGCGATAACGATCTTTTGACCCATCCTAACACCCCGTTATATATCATGTGATTGTGTGCTCTCCTTATTTTACCATAATAATAGAAAACGCCCCCCGATATGCCAAGGAGGCAGTCGGAAGGCGATTGTAAGTAATTGGATAGGTCTGTATGAATTACCGGTTAACCGTGTAGTTGGTGCCGTAATTGTTATCCCAGTACGTTTGACCATTTACGCTGTAAGAGATGGCGTATTTAATCTGGGACACACTGGAGTCAATGTTGCCAAAGCTAAAGTGCCACTCTTGTACGCTGCCGTCGGAGTTCGCTGGCGCGTAGTACGTAGCGATACCTTCTTTGGTTGTATTCCAGTTATCTGTGGTATACAGGACTTTAACGGTTTTGGTGTAGTCCAGGTTCTTAAGATATACACCACCTGAGAAGGTGTTCTGGGACAGGGAGTCAAAAGCACGAAGAACGTTCGGCTTACCCAGAATAGTGGAGCTTGTGTTATAACGGCTGACGGAATAGTTCTGCCCATTGTTATTATCCCAATAGGTTTGGCCGCCAGTCTCATACTTGATTGCGAATTGAACAGTTTGTGCGCCTTGGAGCTGCGGGTTCACAGTATCCCCACTATAAGTGGAAACTGCGAAGTTCCACTTCTCATGCGTGGAGTCTGTCGGACCTTGATAGGAAGCAGGCGTATCATACCATTGACCGTTTCCTGGAGTATAATGGATGGTTACGTTCTTCTGGTAAGCCAGGTTGCTCACTTCAACATTACCGCTGAATGACAGGTACCCATACTTGTAAGCATACAGATTGGCCGAAATCAATTGGGCCGGTTGATCACTTGCAAAAGCGGACTGTGCAAACGTTAGCGCAAAAATCGCTAAAAAAGCCACTCCCGACAGGTACTTCTTCATTCTTCTTAGCATTCTCTACCATCTCCTATTTATATATTTATCTACTACACTGTTAAAATACCACTATCTCTACCAGAAATAAACAAATTTATTATTAAAATATTGTAATATTGGAATACGCTTCCAAAATAGTATACTGTTATATTAAACTATTAATCACAAGAGAGTTTTATTGGGTCCGGGGCTCAACCCAATCTCCCACGGTTCTTAGCGCGAAACAAGAAAAACACCTCAAAAACATTTCAAGGGAGTTTTTAATTACAGCAATGTTGTTACGGTCGTAGGTCTCATTTCCGCAATAGCTGCTGGCGTAGCGGGAGCATCAGCTGCTGTTGCATGCTACAGTTCGTTCGAATCTTGTAAATCAGCTTTAGAAAAAACTTGCGCTTATATCGATAAGATATAGTACTTTCACAAATCACTTTCATTTTTGCTTTTACTGTTCATGTGCAATCACCTGTCACAAATTGATAGGTGATTGCAATGTAAATACTTATACTACTTAAAATGCCCTTAGTTAATGGAGAGTGAGTTGGGTCATGAATGAATTCATTATTATTTCGGCATCTATAGTATTTGTTTTACTAATAATTCAATTATTTAAAGACCGACGAAAGATAGATATGCCAATTATCCTTATGCCGTTATATGGATTTTTTACAATCTTTTGTAATCCAAGCTTTAGAGTGGAGTATCCATCTCTTTTTTACATATTTTTTGCATCATACCTTGTAATCGGAATTATTACACTTCTCTTATTCTTTCGCGTTAGAAAAAGATAACTTGATAAAGCGGAACAACTGCCAGCATTTCAATCTGTCCAAAATCCATCTGATTAAATTGACGGTCTTATATGGACCCGGTAATATCTGTCTTGGAGGTGTTGGATATGAATACACTGCTGCTGCTTGGAGGAATTATGATGTTCCTCGCGGTTGCTCTCGGTGCCTTTGGCGCGCATGCCCTGAAGGAGAAGCTGTCTGACGATAAGATGAAAGTGTATCAGACGGGAATTCAGTACCACCTGATTCATGGTATTGGACTATTGCTGCTGGGCGTGCTTGCAGGTCAGATGAATGGGTCTTCGCAGGTGATCCTTGCCGGCTGGTTCTTGTTCGCCGGGATTATTCTGTTCTCAGGCAGCTTATATGCACTGAGTCTGTCGGGCATCCGAAAGCTGGGAGCAATTACGCCGCTTGGCGGGCTTGCTTGGCTGGCAGGTTGGGCCATCCTGATCGCTGCGGTTGTACAAAACTCATAAGAGGACACTGCCTTCTACGGGATAGGGGGTTGTTCTAAGGAAAAGACGGGGCAGGATAGCACCCGTCTTTCTTTGGCATTTCAAAGTAAGTGTGGACAGGGATTAACTGAGGGACCATTGCTGCATTACCCGGATAGCCTGCTTACGCTCAGGCCAAGTCTGTACAAATATATCCATCATGGCCCGATTCATAGAACGATGAGGGAATCGCGCACCGTTCCAGCCTTCCTGGGGAAGGCTGAACAAGACCGTGATTAACCTGCGTTCAGATCTGGATAGAGGGCGTATTTCTTCATAACCCTGGAGGAAAGACCGAATAAACTCAGGTTTGTACTGACAGATATTTCGAAGTGCCTTAAC
Source organism: Paenibacillus sp. Paensp111 (assembly GCF_059492195.1). Classification (NCBI taxonomy): domain Bacteria; kingdom Bacillati; phylum Bacillota; class Bacilli; order Caryophanales; family Paenibacillaceae; genus Paenibacillus; species Paenibacillus sp. Paensp111. The sequence continues at coordinate 4,202,392 of NZ_CP168527.1, read as the reverse complement.
CATGTCAAGATAACTTGAACCCGTCTTGACCCGATCCCAATCAATGATGTAAAGCCCGCCGCCCTCCGAGATCACGATATTAAGTGAGGTAATATCTCCGTGAACCAGGGAGGGATGGCGTGCGTCCCTTAGTAGAAGTCTCGTCATGCCGGGTCTCTTGAAACAGCTCCAAGCCTGCTTGGCCAAGCGGGTGCAGTCGGGACCATTTGCCTTGTACCAAGCGGAATGGCGGCCCTTGTGCCGGATCACGGTTGCCATATATTGCTGGAGGTTACCGGCTTGAGCTTTCCACTGGGGGATGTAGGTGAGAATGGATGAGTTGGTTCTGGAGCGGGAGACTGGCCGGATAAGATGAAGTTCAGCAAGCGCACGGCCAAGTGCTGTGTAATCTTGAGCCAGCCCCAGTCCCCGGCCATGGATCCACTCTGTCATATAGAAGGGAGATCCTTTGAACTCAATCCAGAATCGCCCGGTTCTTGTCCGGACCCAGCGGGGCATGTGGGAGTATCTTTTGCTCGTAAGAAGTTTGACGTGGCGTACCGCAGCTCTTAACTGCTGGCCTGTGGTGGCTCGGTAAGCTTCACTCCGTCTAAATGGCTTCAGGGCATATGTGCCCGAAGTGGTTGTCACCCGAAATACAGCGTTCCGGCGGTATAAGGAGGATACAGGTACGGATCTTAGTGGGGTTAGACCGAAGTGGCAGGTAACCCGGCTGATTTCTTTTTGAGTAAAGGTGTGTGGCATACGAGACCTCGCTTCCCTTCATCCGAGACAGATCATATAGAGTTAGTGTATTCATGAAGGAACCAAGCGAATGGCCGGATACCTGCTGCACCGTCCGCCCATTTTGTTAAGGGAGGGTAAATCGGTTCTGAACAGCACAACTTTTCCGGAAATAATTCCTGGGCTCTTGTGTTCACAAAAAAAGTCTGGGACAATAATATAGACTGCGTGAGTCGTGGCTTCTTAGGAACCAGAAAGACAGAATTCAAGCGTTTGGAAAGAGGATAAATAATGATAAATAAAGTGACTATATATGGCTTGACGTTCGAGCAGCTGACCGCTTGGCTCGAAGAGCGCGGGCACCGCAAGTTCCGGGCTTCCCAGGTATGGGAAGCACTCTACGTGAAGCGGGTAACGGACTTCGCCCAGATGACGGATGTGAATCCAGAGTGTATTCAGCTGCTTGAAGACCACTTCGTCATTCAGACGCTGACCGAGCATGTGAAGCAGGAGTCCAAGGACGGGACGGTCAAGTTCTTGTTCAGGCTGCAGGACGGGAATCTGATTGAGACTGTGCTGATGCGGCATAAGTTCGGCCTGTCGGTATGTGTAACAACCCAGGTGGGCTGCAATATCGGATGCAGCTTCTGCGCGAGCGGCCTGCTGAAGAAGAGCCGGGATTTATCCGGCGGGGAAGTTGTGGAGCAGATCATGAAGGTGCAGCTGTATCTGGATGCCGCCGGGCAGGGCGACCGGGTCAGCCATATCGTTGTGATGGGGATCGGCGAGCCGTTTGATAACTTTGCAAATATGGTGAATTTCATTCAGGTTGTGAAGGATCAGAAGGGGCTTGCGATTGCCGCGAGACATATCACGGTATCCACCAGCGGCTTGGCCGACAAGATCAAGGAATTCGCAGACACCGATCTGCGTGTGAATCTGGCGATCTCCCTGCATGCGCCGAATAACGAGATTCGTTCCCGGATTATGAAGATCAACCGGGCCATTCCGATTGAGAAGCTGATGGAGGCCATTGATTACTATCTGGAGCGGACTAACCGCAGAATCACACTGGAATATATTATGCTTAAGGACATCAATGACCAGAGAGAGCACGCGCTGGAACTGGCCGAGCTGATCGGGGATCGGCGTAGTCTGGCGAATGTGAATCTGATTCCTTACAATCCGGTTGATGAGCACAGTCAGTATCAGCGGCCGGAGCGGGAGACCATCCGTGCGTTCTACGATACGCTCAAGAAGCAGAATGTCAGCGTCAGTGTGCGATTGGAGCACGGCACCGATATTGATGCGGCCTGCGGACAGCTTAGAAGCAAGCAGATCAGGCAAGATCAGGACCCGGTTACCGTAGGTTAGATCGGCTTAGGGATGCACATGAGGAACAATCAGGCAGACGGCTAACCGTCTGCTTTTTTGATGCCAGGAGATAGGAAGCAAGCCGGAAGCTTGTTCCTAGACGTATTGTTGATGAGGCCGTATGCCGTACCTGACCGACTATACGGGCGGGCGTTGATAGAGAGGGGAGAACTTCTATGAAAATTGACCGTTTGCTGGCTACAACCGTCCTGCTGCTCAATCGCGGACGAGTTAGTGCCGCCGAGCTAGCGGGCAGGTTCGAGGTCTCGACCAAGACCATTTACCGGGATATGGATGTGTTAAGCCGGGCAGGAATCCCGGTCGTGGCCCATCAGGGGACAACAGGCGGGTTCGAGATTATGGAGCATTACACCATTCACCGCCAGTTCCTTACGCTGGAGGAGATTACTACCGTCGTAGCGGCTATCAAAGGGGTGGGGGCTGCCATCGAGGACAAGAGCATCGACAATCTGCTGGAGAAGGTACAGACCCTGCTCAGCAGGACTAATCTTCCGGCATCTGATCAAGGCGCCAGAATGGTATTTGACTTCAATCCATGGGGACAAGGCCCCGGCGCCAAGACCAAGGTGAGCTTGCTGAAGACAGCTATAGAGAGATTGCAATTGATCAGGTTCAAGTACAGTAGTATGAACGGGGCCCAGACCGAGCGGATTGCAGAGCCGTGTTCCCTGATTCTGAAAGGGCACTTATGGTACCTGCATGCTTTCTGCAGACTGAGAAAGGAATTTCGGATGTTCCGTCTAACCCGGATGCAGGAGCCCCAGGTGCTGGAGGAATTCTTCGTGCGCAGAGAGACCCCTTCGCTGGATCGCTATGAGTGGAATCAGGAATGGTCAAGACCGAGCGAACGGCACGTGGTGCTGATCTTCAGTCCTGAAGTGCGGTATCGGGTCCAGGATATGTTCGCCCCTGAGCTGATTACACAGCGTCCTGACGGTACGATAAGGATGGAAGGCCCTTACCCGGTAGATGAGTGGTTCTATGGAATGATGCTCAGCTTCGGCGGGCATGTGCGTATCGAGCAGCCGATCGAGGCAGCGCAGGAAATCTGCAACCGGGCTCAGACCATTCTCAGCCTCTATTCGAACCCGGACATACAGATGTCCACTTTGTCCAAGTAGAATGAATTCATACTAATGTGGAAAAGAGGATGAGAGATGAGCCAAGATTACATACACGGACCCGAGCTTAGACTTGCGGGGATCACCTGCCGAACCACCAACAGCCAAGAGGCCGGCCCAAATGGCCAAATCCCCGGGCTGTGGGAAACCTACTCCAAGAGCGCGATTACAGACCAGATTCAAGCAGAGCATCCCCATTTCATCTATGCGCTGTATACCGATTATGAGAGTGATGCGTCCGGAGCCTACACGCTTCTAATCGGCCATGAGCTGAGCGGAAGTGAGACTGCGGACCTCAGCGGACTTACGGTAGCCGTGGTACCAGCGGCAAAGTACAAGGTGTTCACCACGAACCGGGGACCGGTACAGGAGGTCGTAGGCGAGGCCTGGGGCCGAATCTGGTCCTACTTTCAGCATGCAGAGGAACAGCGGTCGTACACCGGGGATTATGAGCTGTATGACGCGCGTGAGTTCAATCCGGATGGTGCTGTAGTCCAGATCTATATCGCTATAAAATAAACCATTCCTACCCCCGGTGGCGTAATCCCTCTTCCACCGTCTTCATGAATCCCATCGCGGCTTCGCTGATCTGATCTGCCTGTGCTATGGCAGAGATCAGCGAAATGCCGTCCGCCCCGGCGGCAATGACCGGCGCAGCATTAGATAGCGTGATGCCTCCAATGCCGACCAAAGGGATATCTATCCCCCGCGCCCGCAGCTCCTCGATTAATCGCGTTCCATTCACAGGCTGGGCATCCGCCTTCGAGTTGGTCGGGTAGACCGGACCAACGCCCAGATAATCGGCGCCGTCTAGGATGGCCTGCTGCGCTTCCTGCAGGGTATGGGCGGAGACGCCGATGATCTTGCCTGGTCCCAGCTTGCTTCGGATCATGCTGGCAGGAGCATCGTCCTGGCCTACGTGAATGCCATCCGCATCCAGAGCGATGGCCAGCTCCAGATCATCGTTCACGATAAAAGGCACGCCATGTGCCCGGCACAGCTGCATCAGGCTCTTGGCTAGTTCGAACTTCGCGCTTCCCGTCAGGGAGGCGTTCCCCTTTTCCCTGAATTGAAATAACGTAATTCCCCCGGCCAGGGCCTCTGTCAGTACTTCAGCCGGGTCGAGGCGGCAGTTCACACTGCCCATAATGAAATAGACCTTGAGCAGACTGCGTATGGCCTTTGATGGAATCCGGTTAAGGTCTGACATTCCCGGCACCCCGCTCTCTGCGCTGATAGGCAAAATGATTGGTAGGCCCATGCCCACCGCCAATATGCAGGCCGTCCTCAATGGCTGCTTGAATGAACAGCTTTGCGGTTCGGATTGCATCGTAGGCCGTGTGTCCCTGAGCCAGTCCTGCCGCAACCGCAGCCGAGAAGGTGCAGCCTGTCCCGTGCGTATGCCGCGTAGAAATCCGCGGGCTCTCCAGGTACATGAATTCATGCCCGTCGAAGAGAACATCCACCGCAGACTCAGTCTCGGCGGCATGCCCGCCTTTGATAACCACATAACGGGCGCCTGTCTGCACCAACCTTCTTGCCGCTTCCTCCCGCTGCTGCAGAGTAGTAATCTTCATATCCGTGAGCAGCTCTGCCTCAGGGATATTGGGGGTGACTACCATGGCAAGCGGCAGCAGGTAGCGAACCACTGTGCGCACAGCCTCCTGCTGCAGAAGGGGAGCCCCACCCTTAGCAATCATCACCGGATCCACGACCAGATTGCTCCAATGATACTGCTGCACCTTGTCCGCCACAATGCGGACAATCTCCGGGCTGAACAGCATGCCCGTCTTGACCGCATCCGGCCCTAAATCCTCGCCGATCGAGTCGAGCTGGCGAGCAACGGCCTCATCCTCAAGAGGATAGACCCCCTGCACGCCGAGCGTGTTCTGTGCGGTTACCGCCGTAAGAGCGGACATCCCGTAGACACCCAGCTCCTGAAAAGTCTTGATATCTGCCTGAATACCAGCCCCGCCGCCGCTGTCCGAGCCGGCGATGGTCAATGCTTTCCTGATGGTCATGCTCTAGAGACCTCCTACAATGTTAGTCATTCTAACTGGTGTTTCTGATCGATGTTCTTATCGGGTAATCTTAACTCTTGCACTGCCAGCTGAGCCCGGAGAGTCGCCCGCCATGTGGATGCGTGTGTCAGACAGCACTGCATGTGGGATTCTGCTCTCCTCTTCTGTACTCCTGCTGCTTGCTGTCTTCTATTTCCAGTTCATAACAGTTCATAGCTAATAGCCATTGCTTTTAGCTATAATAGCCAATTCCATCCTCGCCTGTTATCTGTGCCGGACAATTCTGGAACGCTCCTGGAACCGTTCCGGTGTAAGAACGGCAAGCTGATTCAGGAACTCGGTCTGGAAGCTGCCGGGCCCCTTTCCTTCCGTCAGCTCGTAAGCAAGCTCGGCGGCCACGCCGTAGAAGGAGATACCTTCGGCAACGGCCTCGGCCTTACCCTCTTCCGCTACCGCCAGAAAGGCGCCGACTACGGCGCTGAGCAGGCAGCCCGTTCCCGTAACCTTGGTCAATATCGGATGACCATTGCTTACAATATAAGTGCTGTCACCGTCTGCGATTACATCGTCCTTGCCGGTAATAATCGCGATGGCACCGAGCTTGGCCGCGGCTTCTTCGGCAATGCTGACAACATCTCCATCGCCCTCGCCGGCATCTACGCCCTTGCTGGTCCAGGCGCGGCCAACCACATTCGCGACCTCCGCCGCGTTGCCCCTTAGGGCTGAAAGCTTGATTTCGCTGGTAAGCCGCGCGGTTACCTCTGTGCGGTAAGCCGTGGCACCAGCGCCGACCGGATCCAGCACGACGGGCACGCCATGCCGGTTAGCTGATCTGCCTGCCAGCAGCATGGACTGAATGGCATATTCATTCAGCGTGCCGATATTCAGAACGACAGCAGACGCCATTTGCGCTACGTCTTCCACCTCTTCGTGGGAGTCTGCCATGAACGGCGAGGCGCCGAGGGCCAGCAGTCCGTTGGCCGAGAAGTTCGCTACGACAATGTTCGTAATGTTGTGAATCAGGGGATTCTGTTCCCGTACTTTGGATAGATAAGTCATGATAAGTCCTCCTTAAGATTAAATGCGCCTGCGCGGCCAGGGCCGCGAGGGAGTTCTGGTCTACAGATTAACAAAAGCATCTTGGGCCTTCGTCCCCGATTGCTGCTTAAGCAGTCCATTGTCGGTCAGCCATTTCTGTACACGGGTCCAGGAATCCGGATCCTGGTAGCCGAAGGCCTTGTCGCCTGCGTCCATAAGCGGCAGCAGAATGTTCAGGCTCTTACTCTCAATATCCGCATCCAGCGGAGAGGTGCTGTCTTCGTGCTTCATCAGGATGTTCAGAGCCTCCTGCGGGTGTTCGCTCACATACCGCTGGCCTTCCGCCGCCGCCTTCATGAACCGCCGCAGCTCATCCTGCTTATTTGTAAGTCCCGATTCACTGGCAACCAGGACAAGCTCGTAATAGTCCGGCACTCCGTATTGGGTAGGGTCTATGGAAGTGACCGGGTGCCCTTCCTTCTGAAGCAGAAGCTGTTCATGGTTGATAAAGCCGCCAATGAGTCCGTTCACTTGCCCAGTGGACAAGGCTGGAATCAGGTCGAAGCCGACGTCAACCAGCTTCACGGCATTCGGATCTCCGCCGTCCTGCTTGACCATGGTCTTGACCATGGCTTCATAGAGCGGAATGGAGGAGAAGCCTACCGTACGGCCGGCAAGGTCTTTGGGACGCTTGATCCCGCTATCCTCAGCTACCATCAGGTGATTGAGGGGATGCCGGACCACGGCTCCGATCGATTTGACGGGGATCTGCTCCCCCCGGGCCATAAGGACTTGCGGCTGGTAGCTGAGAGCCAGATCTATCTTGCCGGCAGCAGTCAGCTTCAGTGCGTCATTCGTATCGGCAGGCATTTGAATATCGACATCTAATCCTTCAGCAGCGAAGTAACCCTTCTCCTTGGCAGCGTACAAAAAGGAATGTACAGCGTTCGGATACCAGTCGAGCATGATGCTGAGCTTTTGCAGCGGCTTTACCTTGGAAGTGGCTGAGGAACCCGCTTCCTGCTGCGCGGAACCTGAATTGGAGCTGCATCCGCCAAGCACCCACATTAGGGAGAGCAGCAGAAGGGAGATTTTAATGGATTTAGACATGAAATTACGACCTCTTTTCGGTGTGGATATATGAAATGCATTCAAACGTTCAGTTCATTACTTTAGTTCATTCCCTGCTAGCTGTTCTTCCTGCGGCTCCGTCCTGTCATAGCAGCAAAGCCGCCCCGGCCGAGGACAGCCCTCTCGATTAGGGCAACTCCCAGAAACAGCGCCAAGCCGAGCAGGGATAGCAGGAGTACGGCCGCGAACAGGGCATCACTTTGCAGGTTTCCTGCCATTCGGCGGCTGTAATACCCAAGTCCGCTGCTCCCGCCGAGCCACTCTCCTATGGTGGCCCCGATAACACAGTAGACCACGGAGAGCTTAAGTCCCGAGAAGAAGGAGGGAAGTGCAAGCGGAACCTGCAGCTTCATCAGCAGTTGAATTCGGCTTGCGCCCATCGTGCGCAGCAGATCGCTGTACGCTTGTCCTCCCGTTCGCAGTCCATCATAGGTGCCCACAACGACCGGGAAGAAGGCCGTAAGGATGACCACGGCGACCTTGCTCCAGATCGAGTAGCCGAACCACATGATGAAGATGGGGGACAAGGCGATGAGCGGCAGAGTCTGGCTGATAATGACAAAGGGATACACGGCTCTCTCGACCGTGCGGGACATATGCATCCAGGTGCCAAGGCCGGTCCCCAGCAGGACAGACAGGGCGAACCCCAGCGCTGCTTCGGCCAGCGTGACCGGCAGGTGCGTACCGAACAGCAGCCCCCGGTTATGGATCAGGGCCGCCAGGGCGGAGCTCGGAGCGGGCACGATAAAAGCGGGAACTGTCCCGCTGCGGACAAGCCATTCCCATAGGGCTAGAATCAAGATGAGCAGCAGCAGGAAAGGCCCGTAGCTGCGCAGCAGCTTGCGAAGGTAATGGATGAAGGCAGTCGTCATCGGCGATCAGCTCCGGTAAGCCGCTGCTCGAGTTCCATCCGAAGCTCAAGGAACCGTGGCGAAGCATGTATCCCAGGCTGACGGGGACGCGGTAGATCAACGTGGATCTCCTCCAGAGCCCCGCCCCCGTGCGGCATGAGCAGAATCCGGTCGCTCAGCAGGAGTGCCTCCTCCAGATCATGCGTGATGAACAGGATGGTCCGCTGCAGCTCTCCCCACAGACTTAGCAGCCAGTGATGCATTTCCCGCTTGGTCAGCGCATCGAGTGCGCCGAATGGCTCATCGAGCAGCATCAGATCGCCGCCTGCCGCAAGCGTCCGAAGGAAGGCCGCCCGCTGCCGCATTCCTCCCGACAGCTCATGAGGATAGGCCTCGGCCCAGCGGCCGAGGCCGAACCGTTCAAGCATATCCGAGATGAAGGCAAGCTGCTCGGCCCGGTTCGCTGGGCGCCGCTGCAGCTCCCCTGGCAGCAGGCAGTTGTCCCGTACCGTTCTCCACGGAAGCAGCAGGTCCTGCTGCGGCATGTAGGAGATGGACCCGAGACGCTTGGATACCTCACCGCCTGTCCAGGTGATGACCCCGCCGGTCGGCTCTAGCAGGCCGGCGATCACCTTGAAGAGCGTGCTTTTGCCGCAGCCGCTGGGTCCGATGAGGGATACGAATTCCCCCTTATGAACCTCCATGGACAGACGATCAAGAATGGGTGCGGGTCTGGATGCGGGGGAGGACGCATAAGAGTATGACAGTTGATGAAGAAATAGGATTGGCGTGATAAAGATGACCTCCCTAATACCGAATAAGGTGAGACCCACCAGGGACAGGCGTGGGCTGTCCAAGCTGCGCACACCCATAAAGTACCACTTAAGAACAACCTAAAAAGGCCCCTCATTCCCGTAAAAGGATGAAGGGCCTACACTTTGCTGAGTTCATGATTGAATGACATGATTCAAAGGCGCTTCACTTCCCTACGCTGGTATGATCCAGATCAGGTTCCAAGGGTCCGAAGCGGTTACTTCGTCTCAGCCGGCAGGCTCCCCTAGTGAAATTAAGACGTATGAGGTTATCTTCTGCTCATAATGAACGCATTAAATATACCACAATTCAGGCGAAGCTCAAATACCCTGTTCCCTTGCTATCACTTGTTCTTGGCATACAGCCAGTTGTAATAAGACGCATGCTTGAGTTCGTCGGTCATGATCTCAAATATCCAATCGCGGTACTTGGGATCAATATTCAAATAAATCGTGCGGTATTTCTCAAATGCTTTCAACTCTCCCATAAGCGCCTTCTCGATTCCTTCCAGATAAGTAGCGGGCAGGGCTTCTACCGGTTGATTCTCGCCTGCGGGAGGAGCCATTCCTGTTAACTCGGTATACAGGGTCCGGAACATTTTCCGGTGCTTTCTCTCATCATTACGGATACTGATAATAACATCCTTCTCTTGCTGAGTAGGAGCCATTTTAATAAGAGCGTCATAGAACAGTTCATCATTTCGTTCACCTTGGATCGACTCCCCGACAAGCTTGATTACAAGGTCGCTGTTGCGATAATAGGACACGGAACGAAAAGCTGCAGGGTGAGGAATCACATAAGGTTGGTAATACATAATCAAATAACACCGCCTCATTCAAAATGTTATATATGCCTGTGCTGTAGTGTATTCATCTCTGGGCGGAGAGGTGCACCTCTTGAAGAAGCTGTCATATGATGAAGCAGGATAGATTTGAATATAAGGTGGTCCATATATGGATGAAGAGAACAGTAAGATACTAATCACTGCGATTGTGATGGCTGTTATTTTTGCTGCCTTTGCAATGGGGCTTGGTAAAGAGGAAGGTGGCGTGGATACAGGAAATACGATTATAGTGTAAATTTTGGGGGAGAGGCCCGTGAGGAATAGCGGCAACGGTGGTGGTAATGGGACTAAGGGCGGCAATGGCAGTGGCAATGGAAGTAATGGTAATGGCAGCAATGGAAAAAAGAAGAACACTCCCGCCAAGCTATCCCCCCAGCAGATCGCCGTGGTTGTCGGCTTGCTTACGAATGTGCTTGAGGTTAACTCCATCCTGCTGGACAAAGACCAAAACATTGAAATCGTCTTGACAGGATCGATCAGAAGGAAGACGAAGGCGGACCGGATAGCCGAAGAGCTCGGGGATGTTAGTGTGGCTGATCTGCTGGATGCTTTTGTTCGCAAAAACACCTGATCCGCCGGACCCGGGCGACGGAACGGGGAATGGCTGAGGAGGCCAGATCAAACAGGGCGGGATATCCCCGGCTCCCGAGCAGTAAATATGTACAAGACCCTCCGCAAATGGACATGCGGAAGGGTCTCTTTAGTCTGCTGATGGAGTTAGCAGTTAGATCCAGACACGGCCTGTACAGCAGGACGTTCGCGTCGTTCCAGCGCACGGCTCCAGCCAGTCAGCAGCACGGCGGCCAGCACCATCAGCGCCCCGACCCAGGTCGTATGAATGAGCCCGAGCTTCTCGGTTACGATGCCGCCAAGATAAGCCCCAATCGCAATGCCTGCGTTGAAAGCGGCAATATTGAGTGCAGAGGCTACGTCTACCGCCTTGGGTACATACCGCTCGGCCAGCGTCAGAACGAAGATCTGCAGGCCAGGCACATTCATGAAAGCGAACAGGCCCATGAAGAGGATCGTAATCAGGCCCGCCGCCTTGAAGGGTGCCGTGAACATGAGAATGAACAGGATGAGGGCCTGGGCGGCGAACATATAGAACAGGGCGGAGACCGGGTTCCTGTTCGCGGCTTTGCCGCCGATCACGTTGCCTATCGCAATGGCGATGCCGTAGAGCAGGAGTAGGAAGGCTACCATGCCTTCCTTGAAGCCGGTAATGTCATGCAGCAGCGGAGACAGATAAGTGAAGACCACAAATGTCCCGCCATAGCCGAGTGCTGTAATGGCGAAGGAGAGCAGCAACCGTCCATTGGTGATCAGTCTAAGCTGCTCACTCACTGGCGTCCGGTTCCCTTTGCGAAGTCCTGAAGGAACGAGGATCACGTTGGCGATAAAGGCAATAATACCGACAGCGGCAATGGCCACGAACGCGGCCCGCCAACCAAGATGCTGGCCGATCCAGGTTCCCAGCGGCACCCCGGTTACGGTGGCAATGGTAAGACCTGAGAACATGATGGAGATCGCGCTCGCTCTGCGGTTCTCCGGCACAAGATCTGCGGCAATCGTAGAGCCGATCGACATGAATACCCCGTGGGCCAGTGCCGATATCACGCGCGCGGTAAGGAGCAGAGTTATGCTGCCCGAGAACGCGGCCAGGCTGTTGCCTGCAATGAAGACAAGCATGATCCACATGAGCAGCGTCTTGCGGGGAACTCCCGAGGTTAGGGAAGTCAGTACCGGAGCACCGAAAGTGACCCCAAGGGCGTACAGGGTCACGGTCAGCCCGGCAAGGGGCACCGAGATATGCAGGCTGCCTGCGATCAGAGGCAGCAGACCTACGCTGATGAACTCCGTTGTACCAATGGCAAACGCACTAATGGCCAGCGCCAGAAGCGCGAACGTGCTTCTTTTTTTATCTAAAGACATTTCATCCACTCCTAAGTATAGTCATTGCCAAGCGGCAAATGTTATTATGTATGAACTGATTCGAAATGAATAGTACGTACTTTCAAGTTATATAGTCACTAAAAAGTAACTATTGGAGGAATAAAGGATGGAAGCCCGCAAAAAATATAATATATCGATTGAAGCGACCCTGGAGGTCATCGGAGGAAAGTGGAAATGCGTGATTCTGTGCCACCTGACGCATGGCAAGCGCCGGACAAGCGAGCTGAAGGCACTCATGCCGGGGATAACCCAGAAGATGCTGACCCAGCAGCTTCGAGAGCTGGTGTGCGATGGCATTGTGAATCGGATCAGCTATAACGAGGTTCCTCCCAGAGTGGAGTACGAACTTACAGAGTATGGATGGAGCCTGAAGGAGATTCTCGATTCACTCTGTTCTTGGGGAGAGCGGCATATTATTAAGGAGTACGGAGATAAGTCCGTGGTGCTGGAGGATAGTATTCTGAATAAATGAACCCGAAATAAGCCCTCTCTTCACCTTAAGGTGAGGGAGGGCTTAAGTGCTGAAGAGCTGTGCAGATCAGTGGTTAATGCCGCATTTGTTCATAATGAACGAAATTTGGTTCTCCAGCCGATTGATGTTCTCTTCATGTTCCTGGGTCTGTGTCCCCTGGGCGCGCAGCGAAGCAAGCTCCTGCTTAAGCTGATGCAGATCATCCCCCGCACGGGCACAGTTATAGCTGCTTTCAAGATTCTCAATCATGGCAGTTCCTCCATTCGGGCCTTAAGTTTACCTCCCTATTATGGAGAATTTCGCTGCACTTATTCGTGCCTGGTCATCAGTAGCATGTAAAAGAGCTGATTCTTCTCAGGTCAACACCAAAGAACATCCAGCGGCCCCCGAAGAATCTATAGCCCGATACGGAGGTACGGCCGACAAAGACCGGATAGAACCAGTATTGATCGCCATTCGTCTGCCAAATGTAAGTGTAGCGGAACAGGCAGCGGACAATCGATCCGGGGTCAACCGCAAAGGCTGATGCCTGCTGTTGAGGGACAAATGGGGGCGGAGGTGAAGAGGGAGGCTGCGGTGCTCCTCCGGGACCCTGCGGTCCTGGCGGCATCCCGGGTCCTGGCTGTCCTGGCGTGAATGCCCCCGGTGGTCCAAATGGACCTTGGGGCCCAAATGGTCCTTGTGATCCTTGCGGGTTCTGCGGGTTAAACGGTCCTGGCGGTGGATTAAATCCCATAGTTAATTCACTCCTTCTAGGTAGTGGGCTAATGTAATGTATGTAGAAGGGTGGGATCAGGGCTGGGCTATTGCCCGGTTAAGGCAGGTTTATTTGGAACCTGGAGCTTCGTATTTGCTCCGGTGCTCCGCCTTCATGCGGATATAATCCGGATCGGTCTTGGCTTCCTGCCATTTAGCTTTGAAAATAGCGGCGGCCTCAGCCTTAACCGGATCGTTCTGAAAAGGAAGCACACGGCCATCCTCCCCGTACTTACGTCCGCCCTTGTGGTTCGTGTAACGGCGGGCCCGGGTATAGCCCATCTGCAGAAATTTCCGGGCCATGTCCATTCCAATAAAGTCACCCGCCTGCTTATAATCCAGGAACAGGCCGAATATCTTCTCTGAAGATTTCCGTGCGATTTCCGGTGTCGCGAAGCGCCAGTAGGGGAGGATTTCGCTTTTGTAGGGCTCCACCAGCAGCACGCCCTGCTCCCCGCGTCCAACGGCATATAGTTCGGGGTGCTCGCGGATATTGAGTTGTTTGTAATCCAGGGAATAGTCGAAGGGCTTTATGGTCATGTCAACACTCCTAGCTTGGATGCTGTCTCTTCATAAGAGGTAATACCCCGGACAGGAATTCGGCAAACCTCGCAAGAGACCTTGCAGTGCGGGCATTTCACTCCGTGATGATAGGTCTGCTTTTTGCTAAGTTGGCAGCTTTGAATCCGTTTTCACTATTGTTTTTTCTTTCCAATTTCATTACTATAAGAGGAACATCATCTAGGAGGACAACAAGATATGAAATTGACGCTTGGACAGAAGTTGGTTGCCAGCTTTTTAAGTATTGCCGTACTGCTTGGTATTATAAGTTTTCTCTCTTATACTCAGCTGCAAAGGGTGGATGAGACGTATTCGGATTTGGTTGACCGGCGGGCTGTGATTCTATCGAATACCAAGGATATGCAGAATTCTGCTTCACGCGAAATTAGTAATTTAAGAGGCCTGCTGCTGCAGGAGGAAGGGGCCGCAGATGCTCTGACCTCAGCCTATAAAGAGCTTAAGGATAATATCAAAGTAACTGGAAATCTTGTAACGATTGCGGCAAATAAAGATCGGCTAAAGCGCATGGATGCCTTGAACGAACAGTTCAAGATTACGGCGGATCAGTCAGCCGCCCTCATGAGGTCGGGGCAGGTGGCCCAGGCGAAACAATTTTCGACAGAGAAGGTTTTCCCTATTGTGAGGGATTTGCGGGAAGTAGCGGATCAGATCGCTAAGAGTCAGGAACAACTTATGGACCAGGGAAGCAAGGACACGACGGCACTTGTAGACTCGGTGAAGACTACGCTTGTTATCGTCAGTCTTATTTCGATCCTGCTAGCTGCCCTCATTGGGATTATCATCTCCCGGCTGATCTCCAGATCGGTGAAGGCGCTGGCCCAAGGCGCAGAGAAGATTGCTGCAGGTTATCTGGATCAGGAAGATATCGCTGTGAAGAGCCGTGACGAGATCGGCGATCTGGCCCGCTCATTCAATCAAATGAAACTCAATCTGCGGAATGTCATCTCCCAGGTAGGATTCAATACCGAGCAGGTCGCGGCAACTGCGGAAGAGCTTGCCGCTAATGCGGAGCAGACCGGCCGCGCAACTGAACAGATCACGATATCGATGCAGGAAGCGGCTACCGGATCTGAGAAGCAGGTAAGCAGCGCGCATGATGCCACACAGGCTGTAGGCGAGATCTCCAAAGGCATGGATCAGGCCGAGTCCTCCATTCGCGCAGTCACCGGACTGACCGACCTTGCGAATGAGAAGGCAGGACAGGGAAATGCGGTAGTCACCGAGGCGATCCGGCAGATGAGCCTGGTTCAGCAATCCGTTAAGACCTCGGCTGAAGTGGTCAACTCACTGGGTGAGAAGTCTAACGAGATCGGACAGATCGTGAAGTTAATTACGGAGATTGCCGGCCAGACGAACCTGCTGGCCCTCAACGCTTCCATTGAGGCAGCCCGGGCAGGAGAGCAGGGTAGAGGCTTCGCGGTCGTGGCAGGTGAAGTGCGTAAGCTGGCAGAGCAGACGACGGATGCCGCTGCACAGATCCGGGATCTTATTATGGAGGTCCAGAGCGAGGCGGAGCGAGCTGTGGTGTCCATGAATGAAGGCACCGAGGTCTTCCAGGAGGGAATTAAGCAGGTGGACCGGACAGGGGAGGTATTCACCGATATCCTGAGTTCTATCCAGCAGGTGTCTTCCGAGACGCGGGACGTATCGGCGGTGGTGGAGCAGGCGAATGCAAGTGCCCGCGCGATGGTCGAGATCATGGAGAATATCGCGCTGATTGCAGAGCAGTCCTCTGCGAATACCCAGAACGTAGCCGCATCTGCGGAGGAGCAGAATGCCTCCATGGAGGAAGTGGCTTCCTCGGCGGAAGCGTTAAGCAAGATGTCGCAGGAGCTTCAGGCCTTGGTCAGCAGATTTAAAGTATAAAGGCCGGGGTCGGCCGAGTAAGAGCGTAGGCTAAGACTAGCCTGATATGAAGAAGGCCTTCTGTCCACAGCGTGGGACAGAAGGCTTTTTGCATACTTATCCGCATTAGGCTCAGAAGATCGCACTCATAAATGTCCCGATTATCAAGGAGTACAGGTCTGCGAAGGGGACGGTGTTAGGGAGTCGGCACAAATCGGTGCACCCCTAACGCGCAGGCATAGGGAGGATTCCGGTTCAGCCATTTAGGCTATGCTAACTTGGTGCCAAGCTGCAGAGCTGTATCCAGCCACTGCTGCCGCCGCTCGGCGGATGATGTCTTGATGGGGCCAAATTCAGTAATTCGGACAGGAGCAACTCCGCAGAATCCGAGAATGCTGCGCTTCATAATATGGTGTCCTGCCTGCTTCGCCACCCACTTGTAGTACCAGTGCGGCGAATCCATGGTGACAAGGAGATGTGCCGTCTTCCCTTTTAGCAGCTTCTTGGGAAGTGGGGAACCGGGCACATTCTGGTAAGCGAAGTCCGGCAGGAACGTGCGGTCAATGAAGCCCTTCATGAGGGCAGGCATCGTGCCCCACCAGGTCGGATAGACAAAGACCAGATGATCGGCCCAGCTGATCGTCTTCTGTGCCGCCAGCAGATCCTCCTCGAGTTCCATCCGTTTTGAGTATCCGTACATAAGATTGGGGTTGAAGCTGAGCCTGCCAAGCTCAATGCAGCGAACCTCCGCTTTATTGGAGGCGGCTCCTTTCATATAGGATTCGGCCAATGCGCTGCAATAGCTTGCCGGATCTGGATGTCCGTTGATTAAAGCGATCTTTTTTGCCATGGTAACTCCTCCTTTGGGTCCCGTGACTCTCTGGCTGACTCAGACCGAATGCCATCAGTTCGGACATTCGTGCTAGCGATTGGGAATATGGATCATTGTAAGCGAGTCCGCCTAATTAAAGATATGATCTACTGCGCCACAATCTGCCTGATGTGCCAACAAGGAGGAGATCGTACGGGGCAGCCGGGGAAAGTCTGGAATTATTTCTTGATTACAGGAATCCAGACCTCACACTGATAGCTTGCAGATGAAATATCGCCCATGGGATAGAGTTCAATCTCGGGGCCCTCGGCGTGTTCATACCCCGTAGAAGGGAACCAGTCCTGAAAAATCCTTTTCCATACGTCTTGAATCGCGTCTGGCATTGGTCCGGCTGAAGTGAATACCGCCCAGGTCGCAGCGGGGATGGTCCGCACGGTAAACTCCTCTTCCAGAGAGGTTCCGGGGCTTACCCGGGTGCCGATCATGTAATTGAACAGCTCCTGCTCGGGCCGCATATCCAGGCAGATGCCGAGCAGATTCTTGTCCAGTCCGATCGAAAATAGCTTGTCAGATGTGCCATCGGCGTTACAGGCCACCCAGAACTTCGGGATCACCCGGTGGTTCTCCCCGTCTCTTGTAGTGACCTCGATTAACTTGCCTGCAACCTGATACTCCTCTTGCTCCACAATACGATAGTCCATTCCTTGATCTCCCTTCAGTGATAGATGGAAAGAGATGCGGGGGAAGGCTTTGAGGGTAACTCCTGGGCTACGCGCCTCGGATGGAGGAACCCCGTGCAGCTTTCGGAAGGCCTTGGAGAAGGACTCCGGGGATTCGTAACCGGATCTCAGCGCAATATCGAGCACTCTGGAGCCGGAAATGGCCAGTTCCTGTGCAGCTAACGTCAACCTGCGCTTGCGAATATACTCCGCTACAGTCATACTGGTCAGCATATGGAACATGCGCTGGAAGTGAAAAGGGGAGGAGTAAGCCGCTTTGGCTATTTCGCTTATATCAAAGGGTTCTTCCATCATGTTCTCCATCAAATCAATAGCCTTGTTCATCCGGTTCAGCCAATCCATACCGCATCACCTCCTTTGTACATGATCTTATCACTGGTAAATATGGAATTCCTGTCATTGCGTGCGGTCTGTGAATAGCACCGGGGGGCAGCTGCTCATGATATTAAAAATCACCTGAGTCCGGATTAACCCGTCACGGGCGCTGTAAATCGGTTACAATAATTAGTATCATAAGTTTGAAACTATTCAGGAGGTACGGAAATGTCTAAAGACGAAATTATTATGACACGTGAGGGCTATGCCCAGCTTGAACGCGAACTAGAGGAGCTGACCACGGTCAAGCGCAGAGAGCTTGCAGAGCGCCTTAAGACAGCAATCAGCTACGGAGACCTTAAAGAGAACAGTGAGTATCACTCGGCCAAAAATGAT
The DNA here is from genome assembly GCF_059492195.1 of Paenibacillus sp. Paensp111. Lineage (NCBI taxonomy): Bacteria > Bacillati > Bacillota > Bacilli > Caryophanales > Paenibacillaceae > Paenibacillus > Paenibacillus sp. Paensp111. The sequence continues at coordinate 4,184,564 of NZ_CP168527.1, read as the reverse complement.
CAATCTTTCATGGAGACGAGAGTGCTTACGATTGAGAAAATGCTGAAAAACGCAAGGATTGTAGACCAAATCGACAATTCCGTCGTTCAGGTCGGTTCTGTCGTCATTCTGAATGATGTGGAATTCGCCGAACAAATCGAATACAGAATCGTAGGACCCGCAGAGGCGGACGTCGCCGATAACAAAATCTCTTACGAGAGCCCGCTGGGCGCAGCGCTCATGGGGAAATCCGTCGGAGACAAGATCACCGTAGAGGCCCCTATGGGGAAGATCGAATACGAGCTGCTTGAGATTAAGGGCTTGGCCTAATCGAAGAGTTAGAGAACAGCTTCATCTTGCTAAATTTAGCATAGGTGGAGCTGTTTGTGATTTCAAGGGCAGATGCTGATTTTGGTACCAACACATGCAAAAGGCCTCCTGATTGCCTTGGCTTATCATTAAGCGAAGGGTCTGGAGGTCTTATTAGTTGGGTGATGGGGCACCGTGAGACCCCAGCTTGTGGCTATTAACGATACGCGCGTCCATTGCGGCGAGCCGTTCGCTCTATGGCGTCAGCTGTTAGTTCATACAGCTGGTGCGGCAGGTCGTGCCCCATGCCGTCAACCAGCATGAGCTCGGCGCCCGGGATGGCCGAAGCGGTGTCTTCGCCGCATGCCGGGACGAACAGGGGATCGTCCATCCCATGGATAACAAGCGCTGGGACTGCTATCGTATTTAGTTGTGGACGCCGGTCACCGGAGACCGCGATTGCAGCAATTTGTCGCCCGGTACTGCCCGGATCATAGGCTCGCTGGACCTCCTCGAGAATAAGCGCCCGGTAAGCGTCCTCATCGAACGGATAGCCCGTACCGGCGATACGCTTTGCAAAAGAGAGGCTGTGCGCCAAATAACCTTCTTCATCCTCAAAGGGGCTCGGTGCCGGCTTAGTCATCATCGCCATGACATCCGGGGAAGATGGCGGCAGCTCGGGATTGCCGGAGCTGGACATAATGGAGGTGAGTGATAGAACCCGTTCAGGGTATTCACTGGCTGCAAGCTGTGCGATCATTCCGCCCATTGACCTGCCAACGAAATGGGCCCGGTCAATGGAAAGGGCGTCAAGCAATCCGATAGCGTCCTTGGACATGTCATCCAGGGTGTAAGGAATGTCCGGTCGCTGCCCCGACATGAGAGTAGCCGCCAGTGTGTCAAAGTCCAGCGCCCCATAGTGGGTAAAATGCGCCGAGCAGCCTGCGTCGCGATTGTCAAAGCGAATCACGTGAAAGCCCCGCGCCGCTAACACCTGACAGAACGAATCCGTCCACCGGATCATCTGGGTTCCAAGCCCGGCAATGAGGAGAACAGCTGCGTCATCCTTACGGCCGAAGCTGTCATAGGCCAGATCAATGCCGTTCACTTTCACGATATTCATAATTATAGATCTCCTCTCATTTACTCATACATTCTCTTCTGGGAAGGCATTAGCGGCTAAGCGTTTGAGATGGTCTCTGATATCAGGTGCCCAGTCATCAATAAAGTGGTTAAATCGCTCCAAATCCCCAGCATAAAGCTCCCGCAGCGCCTCTTCGTAATGCTGGAAGTTCCCGGCCATCGCGGTCATAAAGCAATAGGCTGCTTCTTGGGACTCCCGTACCCGGCTCTGATCTTCTCCAGAACGGCGGGCCTCTTCAACGAGCTTGCGCAGCGTTACCGACGCCCCTCCAGGTTGACTCTTAAGCCAATCCCAGTGCCGTGGCAGTAACGTAACCTCACCGGATACAACCCCCAGCTTGGGCCTGCCGATTCGCCTTGCAGGCTCGGGATTTACTTCCGCACCGGGCAAGCCGCCAGACGGCTCTCCTAACCGTGTGAGTACATCTTCTGTGTTCCCGCGAAAATCAATATCGATCTGCTTCCCGGTGATATCGTCAAATACAAGCAGCTGTGTGAGTTCCTCGTTATCCAAGGCATCCTTTACTTCAGATACCACGTGATGTAAAGAACCACGAGCAACGATTCTCGTACCCAAAAAGGCCGTGCAGTTAAGATGCGTTAAGTCATTAGGCATGCTGAACCTCCTCCTTCTGATATGGTTGGGTTAATTTTACCCGGGAGCATGATTTGGATTCTGAACGGCATAGTAGTATGATTTATAGGTAACATCCAGAATATTACATAGTGAGAATACTTAGAAAAGGGGTCATCTGCATGGCTACATGGATGTACGTGGTCTCAGCCATATTAATCCTGGTTATGATTGTCTATCTGTATATATTGCTGCACCCGATCTTTGGCGGGAAGCCTTCGCCGCAGTCACTGGAACACATCAACCGCTCGAAGAACCGCGTGAAGGGCAAATTCGTGAACCAAATTGAGACCTCGGTCGATCACAGCTTAAAGGGGAACCTGTCCATCCTCATCGATATGATTAAGGGGGGACCCGGCCGAAGACCCCGTCTTCCGCTCAATGTGGTTCCTTACTCGCCTTCTCAGATGTCGTCTTCCGGGGAAGCCAAGGTTACCTGGTTCGGACACTCGGCGCTGCTCCTGGAACTTGACGGGAAGCGGATCTTTCTGGATCCGATGCTCGGCAGAGCTCCCTCGCCGACCCCCATTGTGGGCGGGAAGCGATACAGCGATAAGCTTCCTTGTGAGGCTGAAGATTTGCCTGAGCTGGATGCCGTGATTCTGTCTCATGATCACTATGATCACCTCGACTATGTCACCATACTGAAGATTAGGGACAAGGTACGCCGGTTCTTCGTGCCCCTTGGGGTGGCCGCGCATCTGGAGCGATGGGGAGTCAACCCGGAGCGGATTGAAGAGTATGACTGGTGGGAAGAGGCTGAATTCGAGGGCATCAGGCTGGTGTGTACGCCAGCCCGCCATTTCTCCGGCCGCAGCCTGACCAGCAATACGACACTTTGGTGCTCATGGGTTCTTCATGGGCAGCAGGCCAGAATCTTTTATAGCGGGGACAGCGGGTACGGGCCTCATTTTGCCGAGATTGGAGCAAAGTATGGACCCTTTGACCTGAATTTGATGGAGTGTGGACAGTATGACCAGCGCTGGGCCAGCATTCATATGATGCCTGAGCAGACGGTGCAGGCTCATCTGGATCTGCGCGGAGATGTGATGATGCCCATTCACTGGGCTGCCTTCACGCTGGCCCTGCACCCATGGACGGAACCCGTGGAGCGTGCCCTACGTGAGGCAGCCAAACGGAAAGTCGAGATGATTACGCCTCGGATCGGAGAGACGGTCAGGGTGGGGCAGCTGCAGAACCCCATCTCGGCTGCCTGGTGGCGGGAGGCCGAGTAGGACGGAAACGCACGAAATTGTACGAACTGAATGAAACCTTTCGATAGAGGATGCCCCATCCCTTGTGCAGGACGGCATACAGTATTAAATACTCAGCCTTGACGGTTGTTGGCATCTAAACTTTGGAGACTCGGGTTAAATTTTCAATCGTGGGTGTCACAAATTCAATCAGTAATCTGTCTTCTTAATGAGAGAACTTAAGGAGGCGACACTGATGAGTGTGAGATTTAATTATCGGGAAGTTAACCCTGCAGCGCTGAAGGCTATGCAGGCATTTGAGCAGGCGGTAAGCAGCAGCGGGGTGGATAAAGTGCTGTTTGAACTAATTAAGATTCGTGCCTCTCAGATTAATGGCTGCGCCTACTGCATCGATTATCACGTGAAAGACCTGCTAAAGCTCGGAGAGCCTGTGGAACGGGCTTTGATGCTGAGTGTGTGGAGGGAGATGCCGACCTATTCTGATAAAGAGAAAGCTGCGCTGGAACTTACGGAATACTTGGTGCGGGTAGCGGATTCGGGTGTTCCAGGGGCCGTCTATGAACGAGTGCGCGAGCACTTCAGCGAGAAAGAGTATGTCGATTTGGTCATGGCCATTAATGCGATCTGCAGCTGGAATCGGATAGCCATTGCCACCGGAATGTACCCGGGGTGTTTTGACTGATCGAAGGTCCAGGGGGCTGGTGCAGCGGGACTGATCTATTCGGGAGCCTTAATCGGGCTCCTTTTGGCATATATGGAGTTAGATGTCTAGGCGTTAGGAGACTATATCCAAACGGGGGGCGTTAACATGACAAATACAGGAGCGGGCACTGGCGCACAGTTGAATGCGAATGAGAACCGGGGGGTCATGGAAGCTCAGCTGGGAACGCCTGAGATGGAGCAGCTGTACCTTGCGTATCGATCCTATGCATTCTCGGTCGCGTACCGGATGCTGGGGTCCGTCACGGACGCGGAGGACATAGTCCAGGATTGGTTCACGGAGATACACGGACGGTCCTTATCCGGCATTCGAAATGTGAAGGCCTATGTGGCCAAATCCATTACGAACCGCTGCCTTAATCTCATACAGTCTGCCTCTCGGAGGCGGGAGACTTATGTTGGCGAATGGCTGCCGGAACCGCTGCCTGATGCCTATGCGGCACATTACGACGGGCCTTATGAAGCAGCTGAGCGGACGGATACCCTCTCCTATGCCTACCTGGTCATGCTGGAGAGGCTGACGGCGGCCGAGCGGACGGTATTCCTGCTCAGGGAGGTCTTCGAATATGATTATGGATTCATTGCCGAGGTAGTTGGAAAGTCGGAGGCAGGCTGCCGCAAGATCTTCAGCCGGGCCAAGCAAAGCCTGGGTAACAGGGCTCCAAATTCCGCATTAACCATCGGCTCCCTAGATCGCCGGGCAGCACTCATGAGCAGGTTCGCGGACGCCATTCAGCATTATGATATCGGCGAGATGGTGAGCCTGCTTACAGAGGATGCGGTGCTCGTCTCCGATGGCGGCGGCCGGGTACGGGCTGCGATCAATCCGATCATCACCCGGGAACGGGTTGTGGCTCTGCTGACCTCACAGCGTGCCTTCAAGAAGCTGCGCATCTGGAATATGCGCCTTATGGAGATGAATGGAGGATTGAGCCTGGTCTTTCATGAGGAGAATACGGCGAGAGCGGTGATCACCTTGGAGCTGTCGCCCGAAGTTGACCTTATACAGCGGGTATTTATTGTGGTGAATCCGGATAAACTTGGCCATATCCGTGCAGTGATGGGCGAGGGCGAGGAGCATAGGGTATAAATGCGCGCGAGCTAATTTGGCATAAAAATAAGGCTGCCCTTACGCAAAGGGCGGCCTATGGTCGCTATGGGCGTCATGTGACGTTGAGCACTGTGCGCTGGGAGCATCGCCTTGCACTCAGACTGACTTCTGTATGGCATTCAGCCTGGCTCACATCTCATGCACGCTAGGCTATTTCACCTTCACATTTACCTTCTGCCCGTGGGCGCGCTGCTCAGTCACCTTTTGCCCGATGGCCGAGGCCGCCTGCTTGACCGTGCTTGTCACATTATGGAGCACCTCACCCACATCATGGGCGGATTCCACAATCGGGTCGACGGCCTTCATCTTGCCCTTAACGTCCATGGTGATCTGGTTGGCATTACGGATCAGTACCTGCGCTTCCTGGGTTAGTCCGTGGACGGCGTTGCGGACTTCCCCGAGCGTCTTGTTCGTCTCGTCGAGAGAAGTCATCGTCTTGCGCAAAGTCAGAATGCCAACGGCAGCCAGGGCAGCAAAAGCCACCGCGATGAGCGTTACACTAAGCTGAAAAGTCATAGGACATCTCCTCCTCTGTAACTACCATATGTACAAGGAGCAGGATTATGCTCTGAAGCGAGATGACTTCCTTAGCTCGCGGGCTAACGAGCCTCCTCGGGACTGTGCTAGAATAAGCTTGAGCAGATGCCAGGCCAGGATCTGGCCCGATTACCAGCCAACATAACTTAGGATAAAAGAGGTTGCAGCCATGAACATAGAACATTTTGCAGAAGCCAGATTAAGTGAAGAGATTGTCCGTGCCCTTCAGGGCCTCGGGTTCGACCGTCCCACCGATGTGCAGAGTCAGGTTATCCCCCTGCTGCTTGCAGACAGGGATATTGTAGTGAAGTCACAGACGGGGAGCGGCAAGACGGGCGCTTATGCCATTCCGCTCTGTGAGCTTGTGGACTGGAACGAGAACAAGCCGCAGGCGCTCGTCCTGACACCGACCCGGGAGCTTGCCGTACAGGTGAAAGAGGACATCACGAACATTGGCCGCTTCAAGCGGGTCAAGGCCGCGGCCGTATATGGGAGACACCCTTATGCTGTGCAGAAGCTGGAGCTTAAGCAGAAGAATCACATTGTGGTAGGCACTCCCGGACGCGTGCTGGACCATATTCAGCGGGGATCGCTGCCGCTTGGGCGCCTGAAATACCTTGTGATTGACGAAGCGGACGAGATGCTGAACATGGGCTTCATTGATCAGGTGGAGGCGATCATTCAGGCCGTGCCGGCGGATCGGGTCACCGTGCTGCTATCGGCTACGCTGCCTCAGGATGTCGACAACCTGAGCCGCAAGTATATGAAGGATCCCGAATATATCGAAGTTCAAGGAACCGGCGGGATCACGACGAACCAGATCGAGCATTCTCTTATCGAGGTTACGGAAGCAGAGAAGCCTGAAGTGCTTCAGAACCTGCTGATTACAAGGAACCCGGACAGCTGTATGATTTTTTGCCGGACTCAGGAGCTGGTGAACCAGGTGTTCCGGCAGCTTGCCGACGCAGAGTATCCGTGTGACCGGATTCATGGGGGCATGGTGCAGGAGGACCGGTTCGAGGTCATGAATGCGTTCCGCCGGGGTCAATTCCGCTATCTGGTTGCCACCGATGTGGCCGCGCGCGGGATCGATATTGAGAACATCACGCATGTCATTAACTACGATATTCCCATGGACAAGGAGAGCTATGTTCACCGGACAGGCCGTACAGGCCGTGCGGGACGCACCGGACAGGCTATTACGCTGATGACGCCGCGGGAGGACAAGTATTTGGCCGAGATCGAACAGTATATCGGATTCCAGATCCCTCGGGTGGAGGCGCCCTCCGAGGAGGAAGTGAGCGGAGCGATGGAAGCTTTTGAACAGAAAATCTATTCGCGGACCGCACTCAAGAAAGAGAAGAGTGAAGAGATCAACAAGGAGATCATGAAGCTCTACTTCAATGGCGGGAAGAAGAAGAAGCTTAGAGCCGTGGACTTTGTCGGCACCCTGGCCCGGATCGAAGGCGTTACGGCGGAGGACATCGGCATTATTACCATACAGGACAATGTAAGCTATGTAGAGATTCTTAACGGCAAGGGCCCGCTCGTGCTTCAGGTTATGAAGCATACCACCATTAAGGGCAAGCAGCTGAAGGTGCATAAAGCGAATAAATAGCGGGTATGTGGTGCTTGGACGTACAGTAGCAGCGGGTATGCAGTGGTTAGACGTAAAGTAGGCTCAAGTAAATGAAAGCAGGGCAGCCGTGGACCGAATAGATAAAGTCCTGGACTGCCCTTATTATCATCTTCATTTGCTAACGCCTCTGCTTGCTTTCGAGATGGGTTGAAACGAAGAGGAGTAGTAGTCCGGGTACAAGTGTGAAAAAGTACACGCTTTTTGGAGCATATCCCATGGGATAGAGGGCTCCACCACTCATGATCAAAGCGCTGACTATTCTTAATTTATTAACTAAAGACATCTAGAGTCCTCCCTTAAAAAACTTAATCTGAGGTTCCTCTTTATTGTTATTTCTCCCAAAGCTCGATCAGCCGGCCATCGGGATCTTCAATCCAAATAAACTTTCCGAAATCACTAGTCTCTTGCTGCTTGGCAAGAGGTACTCCGACATGTTCAAGATGCTTAAGCGTCTCGTCCAGATTATGTACTTGGAAATTTAACATCACTTGTTGCCCTGTTGGGAAGTAGTTGTCCTCCTCAGTGAAGAAGGAAAGAATAGTCTCATTTCCTGACTGAGGTTTGATTATAGTTCCATTCCAGTCACCAATCTCAAGCTTTAACACTTCGCTGTACCACTTCTTGGTAGTCTTAAGATCCCTGGTTCTCCAAAAAACGCCCCCAAAACCTTTTATCATCATGTTCAGCTCCCAACTATATCAAAATTTTTGTAATCTCATTACATAGATATTTGAGATCGAGATTCAAACCGCTCAGAAGGTTCAACTCAGCTGCTGATAAATTACATAAGCAATAAGACTAACGTTACACCAAGAGCTAATACAATAAGTGAAGCCAGATACTCTTTGGAGCCTTTTCTATATTTCCAATCTACAAAGGCCCGAAAACCACCCGACAGGATAAGGGTGATAATGATAAATTCCAACCAGCCGTCGTCTTAACAAATAAAAAGAAATAGATAGAGTGATAGCTATAATTCCTAATGTTGCACTTCCCATTCAAAAACCCCCCGCCCCGTCCCTCTTTCACAACCACATTACCATAATATGTATTTAGGTAATTAACTGCAACGATTATTGAGGGTTTGCCGGAGTCGGCACGGCGGGATCATTCTCCCCTCCCATACGACGGCGCGACGTCTCCATCCGGCCCACAGCCGGAATATGCTCCGACACCTTCGCAAGCCCAAACACCGGCATGTTGCCGTATAAGCACTCATACTCGTTGGCTCGGATCTTATAGGTTTCATGGTAGATTCCGACTGTTCCATCCGTTCCGATCTTGCGGTTGAAATTTCCCCATGCGGTAAGATGCTGCCCGCTTCGGGCATACGCCTCCAGCTGATCATATGAATCCCAATATTGAAGCAGATGGATGCTGCGCCAGCCCAGCATGAACTCCGTGCCACGGAAGCCAAGCTTGCGATTGGTATAAAGTTCCCGCACCATAGGCGTCATGGCCAGAAATACCGGTAGCCATTTGTGCACGGCCCAAAGCTTGTTGACGCGCATGCCGATTAGGAAGACGACGAAGTCCCCCTCTATACGAGCTGTGTATCTTCCAGGTGTTACTTTTGCCATTGAAATTCATCTCCTTCAACAATGGGTTGTTAACTAATTGGTGTAATCAAAAACAGGATAAGGGATGTTACTCCTCCTCACAGTATGGTGAAAGCTGGGGCAGCTCCAATACCTTGGACATGACCGCAGTCATTCCGAGTCCAATGAAGCTAGAAGCCTGGAAGCCGGGTTGGGGGATCTTTGCTCGCTCGAATTTTTCCTTAACTACCTGATGGATATGGGCAAAGCCTTCCTGGACCCTTTGGCGAATGATCGGCTCAGCCGTCGTGAACGCCTGCATCGACAGAAGCGTTTCGTCCCGGTGTGTCTCTAACAAATCATAGAACGCTCTGCCCATCTGATCCATCAGCTGCTCCGCCGGCGCCTCAACTTCCCTGAATATGCCTGCAATACGCTTAACGGACTGCTGCAGCACTGCGATGAACAGATCTTCCTTCGTTTTGAAAAAATGAAATACATAGGGCTGCGTAATCCCTACTACGTGAGCAATTTGTGCGGTCGTGGTCTTGTAATACCCTTGTTCGGCAAAGACGGTTATGGCTGTTTCGAGAATTTGCTGCTTGCGATCTTCTTTGGCCACTTCTTGATGTCCTCCAAGATTTCATTTATTTATTAATTAATAAATATACTGCATCGCCGCAAGTTGTCAACAATTTTTTCCAGGTATAGTTAAATCGCAAGTAAGTAAGAAACTCTCGCTAACAAATCTCCCAGGAACCCGGAATCCCCTAAATTTTGTCTAGAAAAGCCTGAAGTTCTGTCGTTAAATAGGGGGTAATGAGAGGAAGAGGGCTTTGGTAGAATTGGCATCTCGGAGGGGGAGAACGGGTGAGAGTTTTAAGAGTTTTGCTTCTTATGGCTGTAACTACGATGGTGTTGTGCGCTGGCGTATCCGCAGAAGGTGCATCTGATAAGATGCCTCCGGTTCGCCAGGAGACTTCGGAAGGGCAGGTTATTCTGGTTGAGGCAGCAAGCAGTTCCTCATTCAAGGGAACCTTGTCTCTGCGCGAGAAAATAAACGGGGAATGGAAGACCACACTCAGCGGAATTCCGTGGTACTCGGCAAGAACGGGATTGGCAAGTCGCGCGAAGGCGATGGGAAGACGCCTGCCGGCACCTTCCCGATCGGTCACGCCTTTGGCACGGCAGCTAAGCCAGCAGGGCTGAAGATGACCTATGCCTTGGCAGGCCGGCAGGATTACTGGATCGATGATCCTACCTCAGCGCAGTATAACAAATGGGTTCACTATACGGGCAATCCGGCTGCTAGGTGGAAGTCCTTCGAGCGTCTGTATATCCCGCAGTACAAATATGCTGTGGTAATCAGGTACAACGACAATCCGATTATAAAAGGAAAAGGCAGCGCCATCTTCTTGCATATCTGGCGCAGTCAAGATAAGCCTACCGCCGGCTGTATGGCGATGTCAGAGGCGAACCTTCTCAAGGTCATGGGCAGGCTTGATCCGAAGCAGTCTCCGGTAATTACAATTACCCGCAGACAATAATCTGACGGGTAAATCCCGCCTTCCGAACAAATCCGCGGTCCAGCTCAGTTAGCCCGGACTCTGCAATCATCTCATTCATCGACTCGACGCTGATAATGACGACCTTGTCCGCTATCCGCCGGGCGTGCTTCAGAATGGATCGCTGGGTCTCCGAAGAGGCCTTCGAGAAGTGATTGTACGGCATGTCGACAATCGCGACATCATAATGCTCGGTGATGTCCGCAATATCACCGAGGGTTACCGGCGCGTTGTAGCCGAAATGGGCAATGTTCTCCCGCGCACCGCGGGCGATCAGCGGATTGATGTCCCGGCCGATAATATCTATGCCCATGGACAGGGCTTCAATCATGACCGTTCCAATGCCGCAGCAGGGATCGATGGCCCGTACGCCTTCGGGCTTCGGAACGGCAATGTTGGCCGCAGCCCGGGCTACCCGCGTACTCAGGGCGATGGAGTAGCTGCGTGGCTTTTTCATATGATGGAGCCATACGGCAGTGCTTTTCTGGTAGCGGCCGAAGTACCAGCGTCCGCCCATGGCAACCAGGCCGAACCAGTGATCGGGCTTGTTCACGTCCGCCTCTCCCTCAATATGCATCCCCATCTCTCTTTCGATTGCGCGGCGCTCATCGTACTCGACTTTGTCGTCGCCGGTGAGATCGTTCGTCTTCACGAAAATAACTTTGAATGTGTCTCCATTCAGTTCGATCTCTTCCACCTGCTTGAGGATATCCTCAAGCTTGTCCCCCTCGTACATCACATCAATGCGCTCCCGGATGAAGGGGCTGCGGCTGGGGTCGATTTCGGTGGTGCTCTTCAGCAGGCTGGTCTCAGGCACGAACCCGAAGAGGGCCCGCATCTCAAGCTGACACAAGGAGACTTCCTCCTCAGGATAGGCATAGGTGTATATGAATTCAGGTGTATTCAAATGTAATCTCCTTCGCATCTTCTTAAATGAATGCCTCAAGTATAATACATAGTCTAACGTATATTTCAAATTAATTAGGCCGTAAAAATGCAAAAAACAGGAATTCTCCCCCGCCGGGGTGGTACACTAAGGGGAGCGATTACAGGTGCGGCCTGTGACTATATAAGATGTAGTTAAAAAGATGACATGGAGAAGAGGCGTAAGGGAGGGGAAGGTTGGAACTGTAGGAGCGAAGCGACCGCCTACAAGCTTTCTAAAGGAAAGCTACATCGGAAGCATATGCTTTGTCTCCGGATTTCAACACAATAGTATAAATCGGAAATCTGGAGACAACAGCGGCCGGAAGTCCAAGCATTCCCCGTAGTTACGACCGTACCCAAAATGTGAAAATCCTAACTGCATCTTATATATTATATGACAAAAGAATGGAGCTAAGTTGAAAATGGCACAATCGAGCGTGAAAATGGATCCTGTGAAGGCAGCCGGGCTGCTGGAGAAGTGGATCTCCTTCTATGATATGAACAATCCCAAGGCATGGGACAAGGACGAGTACGGGTTTGTAAAAGACACCTGTAAAGCGATGCAGTTCGCGGCCCAGGCTCTGCGCGGCAAAGGCGGAGCTGCGAAGCCCGCTCAGCGCCAGGAAGCTGCCGCCCAGCTTCGAGACTGGGTGGAGGAGTATGAGATGGACAATCCCGCCAACTGGGAGAAGGAGAACGCGCAGTTCGTGAAAGAGGTCGTGCAGGCGATCGAGTTTGCGGCGGCTTTTCTGAGAGGGAAATAGGCTGTTAGAGAAAATATGTCCTTGATCCCCAAAAAGGCTCGACTGTTCATACACAAACAGGAGTTACTATAGTGGTTTATGTTGGCTACAATAACGAGCTACAGGATAACTATAACCGATAAGATTATAACTCTTTCCTTCATTACCACACCTGTGTAACGCAGCTTCGAGAGACTACACTCCAAGTCACCAGACTTAAGAGCATAGTCTCTTTCTTCATTCATCCCGGGTCATAGTAGGCATGTTCGGTTTAATATACTACCAAGATGACGAATTGCACGGGAGGAGGGTTGCGTAATGGAGCACACGGAGATTGTATCCATGGATCAGTGGGATCGGAAGCTGCAGGACGGGATGATCAATTTCATGAACTACTATCTGTCCCGCGGCCCGGTTGACAAGGTTGTAGAAGGGGCGGAGCTGGCCAAAGTATTCGCGGATACTCATATTCCGTTCAAAGAAGCAGTCCGATATCGGCAGAAGCTGGGCGGATTCTTCACCTCGCCAGAGCAGCTGAAGGAGCTGCCCGGTATGACGCTAGAGCTTCTGGAGCAGCTGGCTTACCTGGTAGATAAGCTGGATCTGGGCAGGCTGAGCGCCCTGCTTCCGGGAACAACGGAGAACAATCAGGTTGACGCCTATGTGAACGGCCCTGACTGCCTGCGGGTCCTGCTGGAGGAGATTAACCAGGCGGAGCGTTATATTCACCTGTCTGTCATGCTTTTCTTCAACGATAATTCCGGCAAAAAGGTAGTTCAGGCGCTGCTGGACGCACGGGCTAGAGGGATTATTGTAAGGGTGATGGTGGACTACGGCATTACCGCCGTAGGGTATAACAGCAACCTGAAGTTTGGTGACTTCGGCAGTCTGGCCGAGCAGCTTGAGGCCGCTGGCTGTCAGCTTATCAATACGTTTACAACCAGTTACAGCAATGTGGATTGGAAAAGCAAGAGGGAAGAGCTTGCCGCAGCCGGAGTACCAGAACACGGTCTGTTCCTTCAAGATTATGTGCAGGAGCAGATTACAACGGGCCTCAATGTGATTAATCACCGGAAGTTCCTAGTAATCGACGGAGTTACGTCTATTGTGGGAAGCATTAATGTTGGGGATCAATATTTGTTCGAGAATCCGGTTATCGCCGAAGGAGACCAGGAGATAGACGGCAGAAAGCTCGGTTATCCAAGCTTGGAAGACGAGTGGCATGACGGCTGCTTTCGCATCCGGGGGGCGGCGGCTTACTCGCTGAATCAGATTTTTGTATTCCAGTGGACGGTGCTGGGCGGGGAGGTGTTCGATCCGGCGGATGACTTCTACTATCCCGAGATGGACCGCAGCTTCGGGGAGGAGCAGTGCACCCTGTTCGCCAGCTTCCCCGGCAACCCGGTGAATCTGATTCAGCAATACTATCTGGATTTGCTTAAATATGCGGAAGATGAGACCATCATTGTGAATCCCTATCTGATCGACAATGCGTTCTGGGAGATGCTGGGGAGCCTAAGTGAAGAGCAGGCCGAGCATATCATCATCTGCAATCCGCTGAACGTGAACGATCATCCGACCAACAAAGCCGCGGTCCAGAGTCATATGTACGGCCCCTTTCAGAAAGGGGTATCCTACTATGATTACAGCAAGACCGAACGCTTCTCCCACTGGAAAATCACTTATGATGCCAGATCAAGCTGTGTCTTTCATGGCTCCTATAATATTAATGAGCGGAGCGCATGCCATGACTTCGAACTGGGCATTCTGGTCAAAGGAAGGCCCTTCGCCGACAAGGTCCGCAGGATCATTGGTTATGATCTAAGTGTCTCGGAACAGGTGACGGACGAGAAAGTGTTCTTCAAGCATCCCGCCCTGCACCCGAGTACCTATTTCAATAAGGCGACAGAATATTTTACCTGAGTTAATATTGAAACCTTTCTGTTAACCTTACGTAATACGTAGAGAGTATATCTATAAAATTTAGCTTCCAAGAGAGAGGGATAAGTATCAGCATGTTTAACAAGGAACAAGGTGGATGGCGCAAGCAGGTTGCTCCTTATGAGAAACCACAGCTAAGACGTAGTATCCTGCAGATCATTAACACTTTCGTTCCCTTTTTTGTACTTTGGTATCTGGCATATCTGAGTCTGTCTGTCTCTTATCTGATTACATTGCCTCTTGCCGTTATAGCGGGGGGATTCCTGGTCCGAACTTTTATCATATTTCATGATTGCTGTCATAATTCATTCTTCAAAAGCCGCACGGCCAACGAAATTCTGGGCACGCTGACAGGGATTCTGACCCTCTGTCCTTACCATCAGTGGCGTCATAGCCACTCGGTCCACCACGCCACTAATGGCAATCTTGACCGGCGGGGTACCGGTGATATCTGGACCTTGACCGAGGAGGAGTACTTGGCCTCTTCTCCGCTTCGAAGGTTCTATTATCGGGTGTACCGCAATCCGTTAATTATGTTCACCATTGGCCCGGTATATGTATTCCTTATTGCCTACCGCTTTAACCGCAAGGGTGCGAAGCCGAAGGAACGCATGAACACATATATCACTAATGCGGGGATTGCCGCGGCTGTTGCCCTGCTGATCTGGGCGATAGGCTGGCAGGCATTTCTCCTTGTACAGCTTCCGATCTTCTTCGTCTCCGGTGTAGCGGGTATCTGGCTGTTCTATGTCCAGCATCAATTTGAGGACAGCTACTTTGAGCCGGAGGAAGATTGGGATTATGTTCAGGCAGCAATGCATGGAAGCTCCTTCTATAAGCTGCCAAGACTGCTGCACTGGATTACCGGCAATATCGGCTTCCACCATATACATCATCTAAGCTCCAGGGTGCCGAATTATTATTTGGAGAAGGTTCATAATCAGAACCCTCAGCTTCAGAAGGTACAGACGATTACGCTGTTAACCAGTCTGAAGTCGCTCCGCTTCCGGATTTGGAGTGAGCAGAAGAAGAAATTCATCGGATTCCGCGATTTGAAGCGGCAAGCCGTTCAGGACAAGATATCTGCAGTTGTAGAGAAGCACGAGTTCAAGCGGACCGGGCAGGATACGCTGTAAGGTGTCCGTTGTACTGAATGAGCTTAGAGTGAAGACATTCAGGGGGAAAGTAACAAAGGGAAATCTGATTATTTTGTTAAATTATGGATGAATTGAATAGATATATTATATAATCATTCTGAAGGAGTGATTCTTATTCTATTGGTCCATATGAACAGAGTAACGTTCCGTTTGCTGAATGACGAAGAGCTAGGGAAAGCTTGTTTTGACCCGCTAATTCAGAGGTACAAAGAGGAGCAGACTCTGGGGAATGATTTTACTAACTTGTTCAATCAGCTTACCCCGGGACAGCAGGCCTTATTTGTATTCCAGACGCATTACCTGCATGCGTCCGAGTCTTTAACAGAGTATTATTGGTGGAGTGCATACTTTCTGGCAACCGGAGCGCGCTGGTCGGGGCTAAAGGCAAGTCTTAGATTCTTCGGAGAAGATGAGCTTCTGGATATTCTGGAGAGCACGGAGAAGGTGCTGGTAGAGACGGGGCATCCTCTGAGCCTGGAGCAGTTCGATCTCTCCAGAGAGCATCTACAGCAGCATCCAAAGCTGCTTGCCTCAATCGAAGTTCTTGAAGAGAGATACCAGGAGGTTGTTCCCGGAGTGGTGAAGCGCATTGCTGCATATATCCGGAGTCACCCCGACGAATTCATTCATATGGAAGAGGATTCCCTTACCATTTAATAGAGGTTATGGCGGTCTTGCTCGTGGATTTTCCATGAGCAGGGCCTTTTTTTTATGAGCAGCTAGGCGGCGAAAATGCAAGTGTCTCCTTTAACGCATGAAAGAAAACAGGGTTGATTAATCCTATAAGTTATATGATAATATTGAAAGAGTCATAGACATAAAGACCTAAATTCGGCAAAAATATCCGAATTTTATAGGTTATAAGACTTGCTTCGACATAAGAAGAAGTGGATTTAAGTACATAATTTTATCAAAACGGGGGAACAGATGCTATGCAATGTACAAATTGTAATCACTACAACGAGGGCGGGAAGTTCTGCGAGAACTGCGGAGCCAAGCTTCCGGTGGAAGTCGCAGCAGCCTCTGAGACGGTAGAACCGTCTGCGTTGCAGCCTGGGGTGCAGCCTCCGGGGCGGCCTGAAGATCAGCCCGGATATACACAGCAGCAGGAGCCTGCTTATCAGCAGCATGCGGGATACCCGGGCAGCGGACAATCTCCGGCTCAGCCGAATGTGTATTTGCAGAATGCCAAGAATGTATCGCGGCTGTATTTTAACTATTTCGGGGCGATTCTGAAGAAACCTTTCTCAAGCATTCATAACATAGGCGGAGAGCAGCTGGTCAACGGAATTATTACGATGGTGCTGTTCAGCCTGCTGGCTCCGCTTATGCTCTACTTTTACCTTAGCTCCGTAGCTAGAAAGTATTTCTCTGATAGTCCATTTCTGGATAATGTAGCGCATCCGAGTATTTCATTCGTTGAGGTTGTAATCAAGCCGACCCTTTCGCTGGCCATTCTGATCCTGCTGATCGCTACGTTCTGCTTTGGTGCAATTAAGCTGGCGAAGACGAATGCGGGTTACCGGGATGTTATAGCCAGATTCGGCGCCCTGCTGGTTCCCTTCCTAGGCCTGATGGTCATTGCCTTCGTACTGTCCATTCTGCAGCTTGAGATTTTTGCTATTTTCCTGGTGGGGGCATTTCTGGGATTGTTATTCATTGCGCCGCCTCTTGTAATCACCAGCTGGGTCAAGAAGGATGCCAGAGGGCTGGATGTAGTCTACGGGGTATTGTTAACCTACATTGCTACGTTCATCACCCTGGATATCATGGGCAAGGCCATCACCAAGATCATGGATGACGTTGTTCCTAGCAGCATGTTCTGGTAAGGTATGAGCTTAGGTTGAACTAGGGCTGCGCGGCACCGAGCCGTGCCGATTTAGTCCGGACACCTTTAGTTCAGTCTGTATCAACACAATAAATAATCAGATCACCTCCATCACTCCAGTAATAGGGGCCTTGGAGGTGTTTTTGAGTGGGGGAGTATGGAAAATGGCTTTTTGCAAAGAATGTGGATCAACGCTTCAAGAGAATGCGGCTTTCTGCAAGGAATGCGGGACCCGGGCCGGACAGGTGCGGGAGGCTGCAGTGCCAGCCCAGCTCCAGCGCAGTGCTGCGCCGGTAAGTCAATCTATTCCGTCCAAGCCGATGTCAAAGAGAACGAAGTGGACTCTAATCTCGGCTGGAGCACTGATCGTTATATTGATTGCCGGCTACAAGACCGGGGAGTATCTGCTGTCCAAGGAGCGGCTGGTCAGCCGCTTTGAGTTAGCTCTCCAAGCGAAAGACAGCAAGAAGGTAGCCTCGCTTCTAACCTCCAACGACAAGCAGCTGGTCATCAACGAAGCTTCGGTTAAGAGTCTGATGAGTTATTTGGAGAAGCACCCGGACGAGCAGAGCAGTCTGATCCAGGATCTCAAAACTCAGGCCAAACAGTCCGATGAGGCCTATTCCTCAGGTTCCATCAGCCTGGAGAAGGAAGGCAAGAAGCTGCTTGTCTACAATAACTACGAGCTGAATGTAACTCCGGTATATTTGAAGCTCGGCACGAATTATAAAGACGTAAGCCTGCTTGTAGATGGGAAGGAAGTTACCAAGTCGGACAAAGAGTTTTACGAGAAGACGGTCGGTCCATATGTACCGGGAACTTACAAGCTGGAGGCAAGACTGAAGACCGACTTCGTAGATCTGGTGAAGTCCGAAGAGGTCGACCTGTTCGGATCAGGCCGTGAATACGCGGAGAATCTCGAGCTGCAAGGCGAAGATGTCACCATCTCTACAGGTCTCGGGGCAGAGACCGGTCTGAAAGGAAGCCTGATCATTAATGGCAAAGACGTAGGGCTTGACCCGTTCGCCCAGTCCTCATTTGGACCGGTCATGACCGACGGCTCCGTGAAGCTTGCGGTTGAGGGGAATTACCCTTGGGGCAAAATGAGAACCGATGAAGTGCCGATTAACGGTAGTTATGTCGAAGTCAACCTGGCGGCGAACAGTGATTTTGAGAGTGGCATTATGAAGGTTATCACCAAGCATTCAGAAGAAAGACTCAAGGCTTATACGTCTGGGGATGTGGCGGCTTTTACTCAGGCTACGCAGAGCTATAAAGAGAATGAACTTTCCAGAATTCTGTATAACAAAGAGTCCGGCAATTATTATAAAGGTAAATATCTGGGTACCCGCTTCGATATGAGTTCATTCAACCTGTATAACGACAATGGACAATGGCATGCTTCGGTGCTCGTTCAGGGTGAGTACAATGAAGATACCTTTTACGAAGGGGAGGTTCCGGTGCTGGAGGATGCTACCCATGATGAGCGCTTCATCCTTACGTATGATGCGGCCAAGAAGGCCTGGCTGGTGGATTCCGAGGAACAGACCTACAGCTACAGTGATGAGAATGTGAAGGAAATCAAGGAGCAGTCACCAAAGGTATACACCAGCGGATCAGCAGCTTCTTCATCCGTAAATACGACGTCCGCGGCGGGACAAGCCGACGCCTCTGCCATCCAGTCTTTTATGAGCGATTATCTGACAACTTCCGTTAGTGCGATTAATGACCGCAGTTTTGAAGAGGTTGCTTATTACATCGACCCTTCAGGTCCTGCCTATAAGGAGTCTTCCAGCTATATCGACCACCTGAACGAGAAGGGGATCACGGAAGAGCTGGTCTCCCAGACCGTGACCGACTTCAAGGCCAGTGCGGACAGCAAGAGCTATGAAGTGACTACTGCCGAGGAGTACAACATTAGCTACAACGACGGTACGACCAAGAACAAGAAGTTCAAATCGGTGTACAAGCTGGTTGTCATTGACGGTTCGCTGAAGATGAACAAGTTAATTAGTACCAAAGAGCAGTAAGACAATTGCTCCCAAATATAAAATGAACTATTGATTTACATGCATCATACGCAAAGAAACCGTCCCTAGATGGGGTGAAGTAACACACACCATCTGTAAAGGGACGGTTTCTTTGTACATCTATTTGCCATGGACTAGCTGGATGCCGATGCCCGGGAAGGTTGCCGAGCTTGGGAACAGTCCAGTCACCAATGTTCCAGCACGACCTTCCCGATCATGCTTCCAGACTCCACAAGCTGATGGGCTGTGCGCAGGTTAGCGGCGTGAATCGGCTCCAATCGGCGAGTCACGGTGGTCTTAAGGCGGCCTTGATCAATCAGATCTGCGACATCATTCAGGAGCTGGTGCTGCTGAATCATATCTGGAGTTCCGTATTTGGCTCTGGTGAACATGAACTCCCATACGAAGGCGGCACTCTTGTCTTTGAGAAGGTTCAAATTAAGGGGTTCATGAGTCTCTACAATAGAGCAGATAATCCCTTGGGGAGCTATGGCCTCGGCCATGTGAGCCCAATGCTGATTCGTATAGTTTAGACAGAAAATATAGTCCACTTCCTGCAGTCCCAGCTGCTGAAGCTGATCCAGGAATGGCTCATAGTGACTGATAACATGATGAGCCCCATGCTCATGTGCCCACTGAACGGATTCAGGCCGGGAAGCTGTGCCGATCACGGTTAATCCGGCTAAATTGGCCAGCTGGGTTGCGATTGAGCCGACGCCTCCGGCAGCGCCAATAATTAATATGGATTTCCCGTGATTATCTTCCCTAATCGGTGAAATCCCTAGCCTATCGTAAAGTCCCTCCCACGCCGTAATCGAAGTCAGCGGCAGGGCGGCCGCTTCAGCAAAGCCAAGAGAGCTCGGTTTCCTGCCGACAATGCGTTCGTCTACGAGCTGAAACTCACTATTGCTTCCCGGGCGCGTGATGCTCCCTGCATAGTAGACTTCGTCACCAGCCTTGAACAGCTGGCAGTCCGGCCCGGCCGAGACGACGACTCCGGCCGCATCCCAGCCCAGCACACGCGGCTGTTCCTCGGTCTTGTCCTTGGGAGCGCGGACCTTGGTGTCCACCGGATTAACGGAGATGGCGTGAATCTGAACAAGCAGATCCCTCCCTGAGGGTACCGGTCTCTCCAATTGAAGGTCAAGCAGACTGTCCGGGTGATCAATAGGCAGATATTGATGAAGTCCTACGGCTTTCATTTTACTCATATAACTCATTCCTTTCTTTATGTATTGATTTTGGCACAATTATATGGGATAACAAGCGTATAAGGAAGTACGCACATTTATGTTATGTAGTATCAAGTTGTATACCGTGAGAGAGGATGACTGGAATGAGAACCCGCAAGACCGGATATGGGGAGACCTGTCCTAACAAAGAAGGATGTCCCGTTGAATATACACTCGATGTCATAGGCGGCAAATGGAAGGGTGTGCTGCTGTATCACATGATTGACGGGACCAAGCGTTTCAATGAATTTCGCAAAATCTGCCCGGACATCACGCAGCGTATGCTGACCCTGCAGCTTAGAGAGCTAGAGCATGACGGTATTGTGCACCGTGAGGTGTACCATCAGGTTCCTCCCAAGGTGGAATACTCACTCACTGACTTCGGACGCACCTTGGAACCCATCATTGTGAGTATGAAGCAGTGGGGCGAGACTTATATGACGAAGACGTTAGGCGAAGAAGAGCCGCAGGCTCGTGTGTAAGAGGCGGGTAGTGTAATGGGAAAATAAAGAGATAGTCATACTTATCCCGTTATTATGCTTACCGCCAAAGATGAGGAAACGGATAAAATCACTGGTCTTACGCTTGGGGCTGATGATTATATCACAAACCCCCCCGGGAAGCCGATTCTTAAGATTTTCTTAGGATTTTATCTATGTAATCTTAAAATATAGACTCCTTGCTTTCGTTAAAATAAAAGAAACGAAAGCAGGGAGTTTGTTTTCTGCTTTCTCTTTAGGAGGCCATAGAAAGATGGATATTATTACGATTATTCATGCTCTGCTTCGATGGGGCGTGTTGGCATTAGTAGGCGGAGCTTCGATTGCGCTTGTTATTTGGATTGTTTATGCGATTTACAAAAAGGGGTTTCACGGAGAAAAAAACATGACAAAAAAACAGGGGGTCACCGCTTTTCTACTTTCGTGCTGGCTGCTACTGGTATTGGCGCTTACTATAACAAGCCGTGGAGCAAACTATACCGGCAATGTCAACATTGACTATTTTAGTGGATATATCAACGCCTGGAATAAGTGGTCAATCAGCGAGTTGCAGCTTATCCTCTTTAATATGTTGATGTTCGTTCCGCTCGGCTTTTTACTTCCCCTCTTATGGGACAAAGCAGAACGATTTAAGGTTACATTCCTGGCATCCCTGGGGACAACCGCTTTTATCGAATTTGGTCAACTACTGACGGGAAAAGGCATATTTGAAGTCGACGATCTGTTTCACAACTGTTTAGGAAGCCTATTCGGTTACTTCTGTATGATGGCCATCCTTTCTATTATCCGGGAAAGACGCATCCGCTTCACTCCTATTGCCAAGGTGCTAATACTTCCTTGCTTGATTGCAATAATTATTGGAGGGGCGTTCTGGGTTTATGAAAGTCAACCCTATGGCAATCTAGCCTTTTTGCCTGCCGCAAAACAAGATATGACCAAAGTCAATCTGACAATAGATTTGACCCTGCCTGCAACCCCCTCTTCTGCTTCCGTATATCGAAATGTTCGTGTCAAAGATAACTCGTATACTAAGAACGTTGCAGCTGCTGTTGCAGATGCGGAGGGTATAACTTTTTCCAGCACTACTCGGCGTGAGGGCGATAACAAGGTGTATCCGGGCAAGTCAGCTCAGGGCAATGCGGTGCAGCTTACTTTCTTTGTCCGAACGGGAACTTGGAGTTTCACGACATGGGAGGACGCCGCTTCGCTTGCGAAGACTGACGTCAAATCTAATCGAGAACGGTATGAGGACTGGTTCAAGAAGAATGGGCTGCTTCCCGATTCTGCCGTCTTCTCCGTACAGAATAACGACACTTTAAGATGGGATGCCATTGTGAAAAAAGATTTAGCTACGAATACAGCGGCATTTGCTTCGGGTTCCGTTCTCATGCAGTTTGGTGCTAAAGGTAACACAGCTTCCCTCTTGTACGATATTTACTGGAATGAATATGTAGCAACGGAAAACATTATTTCCCCGAAGGAAGCCTTCTCAGAGGTAGAGGCTGGTAAGTTTGAGCAGTACGTGCCGTTCCAGACAAATGATAAATTATATGTAGAGAATTATGAACTTGATTATACCTATGACACAAAAGGGTTTTATCAACCGACCTACCGCTTCTCAGGATATATCAACGAACGCGAAAATACATGGGAATGTGAAATTCCGGCATTAAAATAGCAGTACCTTAAGGAGATGAATACCTATGGCACCAACAAATGAATGGCTGTCCCAGTGGGAGCAGCAGCGTGACAGATTGAAATGCCCTGTAGATCTGAATGACTATTTTATTTTGCCTGAAATTGCAGGCAAGCAGCTGGCAGTTTTAGATATCGGTCCCACTTCCATTCCTACCGGCCAAATTCTTGTCCGAGATCCGCTATGTTATTTGGGACATATTGAAGAGCAGCCTTATTTCCAAACGTCGCCTGTTGGAACCTATTCAACTGAAGTCTGTGTGGTGCGACCGGACGAGGATGGTGACAGTGCCCGCTATGCCGCCGTTCGTCTGCGTTTCTCCGATGTTCCTGCCGTCAGGTTCGAGGAAGCTCTGATTGGACATGAAGATATTTTGGGGATGGGGGACGAGGAGTTTTTTGGGTTCAATGTAGATGCCGGTCTCGCATGTATTTGCGATAAGCAGGCGCATCAAGCTTTTTGCGACTTTGCTAGTCGGTGGCATCAAGAACATCCTAATGGTAATCTATACGATGATTATTTTGCCGCCCTGTTTGCAAAGAGTTTCCGCGAGAATCCGCAGTATCAGCGTAATGGAGGCGATTGGCTGAACTGGACGATTCCTGATACCGATTACCATATCCCCATGTTACAATCCGGTTTTGGCGATGGCGCTTATCCAGTTTATTGGGGGTACGATCAAGCCGGTGAAATTTGCCAAATGGTCGTTCAGTTTATTCACATTCAATTGGCATATACGTAATCAGTTTAATAGAGAAGATCTTTACATAGCTGAACGGTTCTTTTAAAGCTTGCCGTTACAGAGGTTTCATAAATTGTGTTAAAACAAGATCCAGTCTTAAGGGGTGCCCCGGGTTCAAAGAACGCTGTGGGACACCCCTTTATTCATTAACCCTTCTTCAAATCCATGGCTTCTGCAACCAGCTCGTATGACCTAAGCCTTGCTTCATGATCATACACCTGGGCGGCGGCGATCAGTTCATTCGCTCCTGTCTCTTGGATAATTTGCTCCAGCCGGGTACGAACGGTCTCTTTGGTTCCCACCACGGTATAGCGGAGCATATCCTGGATAATCGCTTTCTCACGGGAGTTCCACAGCTGCTCCATATCCTCTACCGGCGGGTTCAGCGGGCCTGTACGGCCGCGAATCAGATTGAGAAATTGCTGCTGCTGCGAGGTAGCCAGGAAGTGAGCCTCCTTCTCCGTATCTGCAGCTACCGCACCCAGGCCCACCATAACGTAGGGCTCGCTTAGATGCTCGGAGGGCTGGAAGTTCGTGCGATAAAGATCCAGTGCGGGCAGCAGATAATCAGGAGCAAAATGGCTGGCAAAAGCAAACGGCAGGCCAAGCTGACCGGCAAGCTGTGCACTGAATCCGCTGGATCCAAGGAGCCAGATAGGGATATTCATTCCCTCGCCAGGCACGGCCCGTACGAGAGAGGTGCCGGATCCCATGGCCGGATTAAAGTAAGCGCGAAGCTCGGCCAGACGCTCCGGGAAGTCCTGGCCATCGCTTGCCGCGCCGCGCCGAAGGGCGCGGGCAGCCGGCTGGTCGGACCCCGGCGCTCTCCCAAGGCCGAGATCGATCCGGCCGGGATACAGCGACTCGAGTGTGCCGAATTGCTCGGCGATCACGAGCGGTGCGTGGTTCGGCAGCATGATCCCGCCTGATCCGACACGAATCGTCTTCGTGCCGGCTGCAACGTGGCTGATGACCAGCGATGTAGCGGAGCTGGCAATGCCCGGCATATTGTGATGTTCAGCGAGCCAGTAGCGGTGGTATCCCCACTGCTCTGCATGCTGCGCCAGATTTAATGAATTGCGAAAAGAATCTGCGGGTGTTCCCCCAGTGATAATAGGGGCCAGATCCAGTATGGATAGGCGGACACCAGTCCGCGATGATGATGGCTGATGATCCGGTTGTTCGTTATGCATGTATAGTCCCTCCTCAGCTGTAAAGCTTTAAGTCTCAGCGGCAGAGCCGCAGGCCCTATCTTTTATTATACAAAACTTGATCTTCTTTGCTATAATTAACCAAGTACTGCCAGAACATGATCAAAAAAAGATGGTGAACAAGCAAGCATGAAGGTTAGTCTGGACATGACAACTGTATTTTTATCCATAGTAATTGGAAATCTATTTACGGTTATTCTGATAAGTGCATATCGGCACAAGCATATGAAAGACATCGCAGTGAACTGGTTCTTCGTCTCCAGATGCCTTCAGTCCATCGCGTGGGGTACATTGATTTTCCGGGGTATTCTCCCGGAGAGCGTGGCTATTCCACTGATTAACTCCATCTTGTTCGTGGGCTCGGCATTCGAGACGATTGCGCTGATTCGGGTTCAGGATGCATTTACCAGGAAAGTGAAGCGGTTCTATCTCTGGTTGACGGTCTTTTTTATCGTGGGATTCACGGGAATCTACTACTTCTATAATTATGAGAGTATTCGCATCGTGTATGCATCCCTCTGTACAGCGGCGCTGATTGTGTATCCCGCTTATGGAATGATCACGAAGCGTTCGGCCTCCGTGCTGATGAGAACAATGGGCTGCTTCTACGGATTTGTGGCTCTGTCGCTGGTGGGGCGCGCCGTGATGACGATGGATGCATTCGGGATGATGAGTCTGTTCTACCCGGGCATTTATCAGAGTCTTCAGTTTGTCTCCCTGTATATTATTATGATTCTCGGTAACACCGGGTTTATACTGCTCGCCAAGGAGCGGGCCGATGACAGTCTGCTTCGTCTGGCCAGCTTCGACGATCTGACGGAAGTATTCAACCGGAGGACATTCATCCAGAAGGCCGAGGCTGAGATCAAGCAATTAGCGGGCAGGGGGCAGCCGGTATCTTTTATCCTGTTCGATATTGATGAATATAAGACGATTAATGATACCTATGGACACGATGTGGGCGATCAGGTACTGAAGTATATGAGCAGGCTTGTGCAGGACAATTTGGGAACGATGGGCTTCCTTGGTCGTTATGGCGGGGATGAGTTCGCGATTCTGCTGCCGGGTCTCCATGAGGCGGAGGCGGAGAAGTTAGCTGAGAAGCTGCGCATGTCTATCAGCGCGACTCCATCTACGGTATTCTCCCTGCGGTTCACAGTGAGTATGGGGCTTGTTACGGTAAAAGCAAGCACGGATACCCGGGTCAGCCGATTGTATCAGATCAGTGACCAGGCCTTGTACGAGGCCAAGAGAGGCGGACGCAACCAGGTGGTCCGCAGCAGATCAAGCTAGGAGTCTTGGGCTCCTGGCTTTTTTGTATGCCGTCAGCTGTGGTGTGATAGGTGCGCGTCCTTGATTGATTTTCGGGCAGAAGGGTTACATTAATGAATGCGGTGGATGATGTACGATAGTATATTAAATATACCTAGTTACAAAAATGTACGTACTTGCATAAAGTAATGTATTTATTAATAATAAATATAGTATCTGAAAAATAGGTGTATTCGATTTCACTATCACATAAGGAGGTCACCCATGACCCATTCATTATTTACCCCATTTAGTATTAAGGATTTGCAGCTTAAGAATCGTATTGTTATGGCCCCGATGTGCCAGTATTCGGTTACAGCCAAAGACGGGATTCCAAATGACTGGCATTATGTTCATTATGTGACCCGGGCTGTTGGCGGAACCGGACTGATTATTATCGAGATGACGGATGTGGAGCCGGATGGACGGATCACAGATTATGATCTTGGGTTATGGTCAGATGAGCACATTCCGGCATTTGCCCGCATTGCTCAAGGCATCCATGCGAATGGCGCCAAGGTGGGAATCCAGATTGCCCATGCCGGCCGCAAGGCGGAGGACGCTGCTGAGCCTGTGGCTCCATCAGCCATTAAGTTCCCGGGGGATTCCTACAAAATGCCTCGTGCCCTGACAACGAGCGAGGTAGAGGAGCAGGTGCAGCTCTTCGCTGATGCGGCGCGCCGGGCGGTGCAGGCAGGAGTAGACACCATTGAGCTCCATGGAGCTCATGGATACCTGATCCACCAGTTTCAATCCCCACTTACGAACAAGCGGGACGATATCTACGGTCAGGAGCTATCCAGATTCGGGGTTGAAGTGATCCAGGCTGTGAAAAAAGAAATGCCTGCCGGAATGCCTTTGATCTTCCGGATCTCGGCGGTGGAGTATGCCGACGGAGGCTATGACATCGACCATGCGATTGAACTGTCCAAGGCCTATACGGCGGCTGGAGTAGATGTCATTCATGTAAGCTCTGGCGGGGAAGGCCCTGCCGGTGCAAGGAAGCCGGGTAATTTCCCCGGGTACCAGGTTGGATTTGCCCGTCAGATCCGGGATGCGCTCAAGGTTCCTGTTATTGCGGTGGGTATGCTGGAAGATCCGGCGCTGGCTGAGTATGTTGTGGGTAATGAAGACGCCGATCTTGTAGCCATTGCGCGCGGCCTGCTCCGTGATCCATACTGGGCGACCCACGCAGCCGTAGCCAAGCAGCACGGCGATCATGATCGTCATATTCCTGAGCCGTACACACGTGCGTACTAAGCTCAGTTCTCTATATAAGAACCCTCTTTGCCGAATGGGCATGGAGGGTTCTTTTGCATGAGAAGGGATATTGATTGAGATTAAGGGGCCCTTTTGAATCGGTATGTGGTAAAATTTAGCTGAATGAGGCAGTTGAATAATGAGACTCTGAGTAGTCAAATCTTATTCAGATGAACAGAACTGCCACACCTAAGGATAAGGGGAATAATTGTGAACAAAACCGATCGCCTGTTAGCCATTGTGCTTACACTTCAGTCCAGAAAAAGCCTGAGGGCTGAGGACCTGGCCGCTGAATTTGAGACCAGTGTCCGGACGATCTACCGGGATATGCAGGCGCTCAGTGAGGCTGGGGTTCCTATCGTAGGAGCACCGGGCATGGGTTACTCCTTGATGGAGGGCTACTTTCTGCCTCCTGTGAGCTTTACCTCCGAGGAGGCGGTTGCCCTTCTAATCGGGACAGACTTCATCGGGCGATATTTCGATGATCTCTACGGAAGCCGGGCGGAGTCTTCAAGGAGGAAGATTGAAGCCATCCTCCCGGAGAATACACGCTTGGAGGCGAATCGAATACGAGCGGCAATCCGGCTGCTGTCAAAATCCAGAGATGACACGTCCGGAGAGTATGAGCTGCTTGGGAAGCTTCGCCTTGCTGCTCTGGAGCAGCGAAAGGTTCGCCTCCAGTATATCCGCATCACCCCAGGAACCCACCTTGAACAGCGCAGCGAACGGACGGTCTCGCCCTATGGGCTTATGCTGGTTCAGGGCAGGTGGATCCTGCTCGGTTATTGCGAGCTCCGGCAGGAGATCCGCCATTTCCGAGTCTCCCGGATTGCGGAGCTGACTCTGCTGGAAGAGCCATTTTCCCTGCCTGAGGATTTCGATCTGCAGGCTTACTCGCCTCCCGATGATCGGAATGAAGTGGTGATCGTTCAGGCTAGTCCTGCGATAGCCGATCATCTCAAGGAGACAGGCAGCTTCTATCTGGACAGTATAGAGGAGCAGGAGGGCCATCTGATCCTGACCCTGCGTGTGCGAAGACCGGAGGATATTCTTTCATGGATTATGAGCTATGGAGCCAATATGAGCGTGCTGCAGCCGGAATCGCTGAGAATTCGCGTACGCGAAGAGGTAGTGAATATTCTCAAACACTACTGACATAATGCTGTCAGGAGCGATCGTATATATTGAGATTAGAAAGATGAGCTATGGATCAGAATCCAGGTTCTTCTTCATAAAGAAGGGAGATAAGTAACCTATGAATATAAAAGATACGTCAGTGATTGTAGAGGATTTGAAGCAGTTAACTAACCACTATTTGGAGAATGTGGAGCGCTTCAGTCTGCAGCAGCTTCAGCAGGTACCCGCCGAAGGCGAATGGTCCCTAGGACAGATGTATATGCACTTGATCGGATCCGCCATACATATGCAGCTGGGGAATGCGGAGCGCTGTCTATCCGGGGATGGCGATGAGGTAGAGGGGCCAGACAAGACGGAGGCCGGGGCCAAAATATTCGAGCTCGGGGGCTTCCCGCCTATGAGAATCCAGGTCCCGCCTTCTCCTCAATATACGCCTGCCCAGCCGGAGAGCAAGGAGCAGCTTAAGGCTGGTCTTCACCAGGCAGCAGCGAAGATGGAGGAGCTTGAAGCTCAGGTGAAGGATTCCACAGGGGACCGCAAAGTACGTCATCCTAGGTTGGGCGCGCTAACCGCCATGGAGTGGTTCGCCCTCACCGAGATGCATTACCGTCATCATCTGCTCCAAGAGGAACGGCTGATTCAGGCGCTCGGGGCATGAGTTTGAATTTGTAGAAGAAGTCCTGTCCAGGCTGGGGCAAAAATACACGAAGATCAATTATAGAAACAGCGGCAGTCATAGGGGATTGAATACCCAGCCCATGACTGCCGCTGTTTTACATATATTCAGAAGTATTCCTTGCTAGTATTCGACGATAATATACATATTTCATCAAAATGTGTTGTATCCTTGGTAAAAACTAGATAAAATTCCTATAGTAAGAACACTAGTAGCTAGAGATAAGTTTGCCGAGGAGCATCTATGAGAACACGCGGATTGAAGGTCCTGTGCAGTTTGGGACTTGTTTTTGTTATTCCACTCTATGTCATGATTACTCTACATTATTCCTCTCCCATGAAACCGGAAGCCCGGCAGGGCGTTATGAATCTGAGCAATTGGGACTTCCACTCCGAAGGCAAAGTTGAGCTGACAGGCGAGTGGGAGTTCTATCGTAATCAGCTGCTTGAACCGGGGGATTTCCACCAGATGCGCGCTTCTTCTTCGGCTCCCGAGCTATCCGGGATTGTCCGAATTCCGGGAGAATGGAATTCTTATATTTCTCCAAATGGAAGACCGGCTTCATTCGGTTATGGCACTTACCGGCTTGTGATCCGGCTGAAGGATCACCCGGGCAAGGATGTCTACGGCATTCAGACTACGAATATTCGAATGGCTAGCCGTATTTTTATCAATGGGGAAGAGGTCGGAGGAAGTGGAGTTCCTTCTGGATCTGCAGACACGGGGGTTTCGGGTAATATTCCTTTCTCCTCCTTTATTCACTTGTCTGGAGACAATGCCGAGATTCTCGTCCAGGTAGCTAATTACAGCTATGCCTCCGGGGGAATGATTACCCCTATTATTCTGGGGGATTGGGCATCGATCTCCAGATCATATCAAATAAATATGATGGTAGACTTGATCACGGCACTAGGCTTTCTATTATTCAGTCTGCATCTATTCTATGTATTTCGGGTACGCAAGCAGGAGTACGCCTCTCTATTCCTTGGCGGGTTCTGCCTAGCCGGACTTGTGTATGTTCTGACCCATGGCCAGAAGTTAATTGGCATCATCATGCCGGGTATGTCGTACGAGATTATTATGAAAATCCAGCTCCTCTCTTCAACACTGGTCTATTTCTTCATACTCCGGTATGTTGCTGCCTCAATTCCGCAGGTCATTTCCAAATGGGCTTTGCTTCTCTTGGATATTCTGTCCGCTGCTCAGCTTGCGGCAGGGATTCTGCTTCCGGCACGAATATTCTCGGTATGGGAGGGACCCATCCTCGCTTACGGATTTATGTGTGTGTCCTATGTCTTGTATGCCCTGTTACGAGGGGTCCGGCTTCACCCCGGGAATAGTCTGCTCATGCTGACAGGCGGGCTCAGTATTCTCGCCATCATTATCCTGAAGCTCTTGAATGTAATGGGGATTCAGGTTAGTGAAGTCTACACGGTCTATGAGATTCTGATCTTCGTCATGGTCCAGACCTTGATTATGTCCAGGCGGTTCACGAGCTCCTATCGGGAAGTAGAGGCCCTGTCGAACCGACTGCTCACGCTGGATGGATTAAAAGATGAGTTCATGGCCTCGACCTCACATGAGCTCAGAACTCCTCTCCATGCGATCGTTAATATTACGGAATCTCTGATCAAAGGGGTAGCGGGCCCTTTAAGCCGTGCCCAGACAGAGCACCTGTCCCTCGTAGCTTCTACAAGCAAGCGGCTGACGGTTCAAATCGAGGGAATCCTTGAATTTACCAGGCTGAGGGCCGGAGATCTTAGCATGGAACCCAAGCCTGTGAATCTTGCTGATGCAGTCGCCGCAGTGTGGGAGGTGATCAGTCACACTATCGACGGGAAGCCCATCCGGTTCGTACAGAATTCTTCAGCAGATTTGCCTTACGTCTATATGGATGAGAACCATCTACAGCAGATTCTTTTCTCCGTGCTGAGAAATAGTGTCAAATATACCGAGTATGGCTATATAGCTGCCCAGGCCAAGGCTGATCGAGGCGGGGTAACCCTGTCTGTGTCCGATACGGGTCTCGGTATGCCTGACTCTCAGGTTCAGGAGCTCATGCAGTTCTTTCAGAGAAAAGGCCAGCCGGTGAGTGATTATACATACCCCGGATTAGGGCTGAGAATTACCCGTGAGCTTGTCATGCTGGCCGGCGGATCGATAAGGGTAGAATCTGCTGAAGGAAGCGGCTCCACCTTCCATATTCACCTTCCCGCAGCCAAGGATGCGGGCCAACTAACGGAGGGGGCGGCGGGCCTAATGGTGGTGGAGAACACTGGTGCAGCAGTTCAAGCTCAATCGTTCCCGCCAGCCGGGAGGATGGAGGAGACTCAGGATCCGGGTGAGATTAAGCCCGGGGAGGCTGGAGAGTTCACGATCCTGATCGTGGATGACGATCCTATGAACCTCAAGGTGCTTAACGGTATGCTGTATACGGAGAATTATCGGGTGATTACGGTGGATAATGGACAGGTGGCGTGGGAGGAGACGCTCAGGAATCCGAAGATTGACCTTGTGATTCTGGACTGGATGATGCCGGGGATGTCGGGGCTCGATTTATGCAGGAAGCTGAGAGAGCGATTCCTGCTATCTGAGCTTCCGGTGCTGATGCTGACGGCGCGGAGCAGCCCTGAAGATATACAAACAGGCTTTGAAGCAGGGATCAATGACTTCCTGAGCAAGCCGGTAAATTCATTGGAGCTTCGGGTACGTGTGCGAACCCTGCTGGAGCTAAGACGATCCGTGCAGAGTGCCGTGCGCACAGAAATGGCCTTTCTTCAGGCGCAGATCAAGCCCCATTTCCTGTATAACGCGCTTAATACGATGATTGCGTTATGTCCGGTAGACCCGGATAAAACCATGCGGATGCTGCTGGAACTCAGTCAGTATCTTCGGGGAAGCTTTGACTTTCGGAACCGGGAACAGTTCATCCCTATTCAGAAGGAGCTGGAATTGGTAGAGTCTTATATTTATCTGGAGAAGGCCCGGTTCGAGGATCGGCTGCAGATGGAGACTAGTCTGGAAGGAGATATGCTTGTGATGATTCCGCCGCTGAGCATCCAGCCACTCGTGGAGAATGCAGTTCGTCATGGCATCATGCAGCAGGAAGCTGGGGGCTTGATCCGTCTGGAGATCAAGGTAACGAAGGAGCAGGTAATTATAGCGGTGATTGATAACGGTGTCGGCATGACGCGCGGAAAGCTGGACAATCTGCTATCCGACCAGGTCAAGCGCAGTGGTGTCGGTCTGAAGAATATTCACCAGAGGCTGCGGGCTCTGAACCGAAGCGGTCTGCGGATTGAGAGCGAACCGGGACGGGGCACGAGGGTTTCTTTCGAGCTGCCTAGGGTAGCAGGGAACAACTCTTTTATATAAGGAATCAGGAGGTAGTAGCGGGTGAAAGCTGTTCTAATCGATGATGAGAAGCCAGCACTTATGCAGCTTCAGCGGCTGCTGGCGAGTGACGGGCGCGTGACTGTCTCAAGCGAGTTCACCTCCGTTAAGGAGGGCCTGAACTACCTTAGCCGGGAGAAGACCGATGTGGTATTTCTGGATATTGGTATGCCGGAGATGAATGGCCTGGAGGCAGCGGAATATATTCAGCAGATCGATCCCCATACTCGTATCGTATATGTTACGGCCTATTCAGAGTATGCTCTTGAAGCATTTGAGTTATATGCCTTGGATTATGTATTGAAACCTGTAATGCCTGCCCGGCTGACCAAGACGATAGATCGTATTATGCAAATAGTAGCACGGGGAGAATCCCGCGGTGAGACAGATCTGTATCGTATTCAGCTGTTCCGAAGAATGGCTCTGCCCGAGACGCAAGCCGAAGGGAAGAAGCTTAAGCTGAGAACAGCCAAAGCTCAGGAGCTGCTCGCATTCCTGCTAAATCTGAATGGGGAATGGGTATCCAAGGATCGTATTCTGGAGGTGGTCTGGAGCGGATACCCGACCGATAAGGCAGCCACCCATCTCCATACGGGAGTCTACCAGATCCGCAAGCTGCTTAGAGATTGGGGGGCGTCGGCAGAAGTGGAGTATGCTCATGAGAACTACCGGCTGAAGCCCGGACAGATCATGACCGATGCGGATCAGTTCGAGCAAATTCATCAGGAGTACGCCAAAGCAAGTGGACTTAGGCGCTGGGAGCTCGCAGAACAAGCGCTATCCATCTACCGGGGAGGGTATCTGGAAGAGCATGAATATGACTGGGTTAAGCCAAGAAGAGAGAGCTTGGCCAAGAAGCACAAGGAAATCAACTTGGATCTAGCTCGCTATGAGATTGACTCTGGGCAGGCAAGGCAGGCGCTTAGAAGACTTTCAACTCTCACGGAATTGGACCCCTATTCGGATTCCATCAGCCGTCTCTTCATCGAAGCTTACGGAAGACTTGGAGAATACAAGGAGCTTCAGCAATACTATGTGCAGTATGAAAGACTGCTTGATGAGGAGCTTGGAACGGTCCCGGAGGAAGAGACGAGATCCTGTTATGAGCACTGGATGTGCTAATAGGCGCTTTTCATCAGGTGAAATATATCAGGTAAGTATGCCTGCCTGAAGAATGTGGAGAGAGTGTAGTCCACGGTCTTCTAGGCCGGGCATGCTTTTTTGTCGTAAATAGGTCCTATGCGGTCCGTAGTTCCAATGGTTCAGAATTGGTTCAGTGGTCCCTGATATTCTGGTAGATATTGATTCTACTAAAAAGAATGAGAGGGAACACATTGAACAGATCGCGTATTTTCAGCAAAGTCGCCACGATTCCACTTGTCGTTGGTCTGATTGCAGGGGGAGCAGCGCCTTATCAGGCATTTGCGGCTTCTGCCGAGAACAGTGCCCCTTTGAAGTTATCAGGTCTCACTGCCTCATTGTCACAACCAGCTTTGATCTCACCAGAAATTAATACGAATTCTACCAAAATGGTCCGGGTTATCGTGCAGCTTACCGCTGAGCCGGCCGCAGTAGGGATGTATGCAAGTGAGATGGGAGTCTCCGGCTTGACCGCCGAGTCTGCGGAGCAGGCAACTGACAGTCAGCAGGCTACCTTGATCAGCAGAGCCAAGGCAAATGGCATTAATCTCAAAGTGAATTATCAATTTAATACCGTACTGAACGGAATGGAAGTAACGATTCCTGCGAATCAGATTCCAGCACTTGCGGCTCTCCCCGGTGTGAAGTCGGTCAATGAGAACCACACTTACTTTAGTATTCCACGTGAAGAACAGAATGGGCTTGATGTGAACAGCCCTTATTTTGATATCAATCCGCTTGAGCAGATTGGGGTTCCGGCAGCCTGGGCGAAGGGACTCGATGGGTCTCATATGAAGGTTGGGGTTATTGATACCGGTATTGATTATAAGCATCCAGACCTGCAAGGCGCTTATAAGGGAGGATATGACTCCATCAACCAAGATGACGACCCGTATGAGGACATTCCTGACGAGGATTCGGAAGGTTCCCAGCACGGCACACACGTATCCGGTACAATTGCCGGACGGGCAGCGAATACCACTTCAGACATTGTGCAAAAGGGTATAGCCTATAATGCCGATCTGTATGCCTATAAAGTGCTCGGTTACAATCCTGAGACAGGCAGAGCCAGCGGTTCCTCCGCACAAGTTATTGACGGGATCGAGCATGCCGTGGAAGCCGGCATGGATGTCATTAACCTGTCGCTTGGCTCAGATTCAGAGAAAGACGTAAATACGCCCGATTCCATTGCCATCAACAATGCAGTTATGGCGGGAGTTACGGCTGTCATTGCGAACGGAAATGCAGCAACCGATGGCGGAGATGGATATTATTACTCCATGGGATCGCCAGCATCTTCCCAGCTTGCCATTTCCGTTGGAGCAGCATCGAGCGAAAGCAAGCATTTCTCAGGTAGCGTAAGCTGGTTATTAGCCCAACCTCCACAGAATCTGACTAATGCAGGCGAGGTTTCAGGTGCTCAGGCAGGAACCGAGGTGGGCACAGAGCCGGCAGCCGCGGAACCAGCGGCTGTAGATCCACAGCAAAGTCAGGAAGCGGCTAGTGTAGGCACGGACAGCTCTTCCGGATCAGATGCAGCTGCATCTGAGACTGCTTCAGGCGAGGAGAGCACGCCTTCCGCATCAGCACAGGTAGAAGCGAATGTAACTCCATCCGTTACACCTTCTGCTGACGCGGGATCTCTTGGTATGAATTTGATGGCCTGGCGTACTGCACAGGAGGACTTCCATGCGGTACTTGGAACCGATCCGATTGAGGGCGTCTATGTTGGCCTTGGACTTGAAGATGATTACGCGAAAGACTCGGAAGGGAATGACCTTGTCAAGGGCAAGGTAGCCTTTATTTCCCGCGGTAAGTCTAATTTTACCGATAAAGTAGCCATTGCCAAAAGCCATGGGGCCAAGGCGGTTGTTCTATTCAATGGCATTAACGCGGGAGATGTGCCTAACCTAGATGAGGCGAGTGTCTCTGACAGCCGAAATGGTGCCATTGGGAGCAGTGGCTATCTCGGCGATAGCCTTGAGTTTGTACCTACTTTTGATATGCCGGGAATAGAGGGTAGAGCGCTTGCGAGAGAGCTGATGGCTCACCCGGAGATGCCTCTTACCTTTACCTTTGGCAGTGACTATACAAATGCAACCCAAGCTGGGGATAAAGTGGCGTATTTCAGCTCAAGGGGACCTAACTCCGATGCGAATCTGAGCATTAAGCCGGATCTGGTTGCACCGGGTGTGAATATTATGTCCACTTGGCCGGCATACGGGCTGAATGATCCGAACGCTTCGTATAGTGAAGCTTATTCCCGGATCAGCGGAACAAGTATGGCTACACCGCATGTTGCCGGACTAGCGCTGCTGCTTAAGCAGGAGCATCCGAACTGGACTCCGTTCGACATTCGCGCTGCACTGGCGAATACGGCAGACGAGATCAGTGATGGGTCGGATGTCCCTGTCCCTTACGATGTATATTCCCAAGGTGCGGGACGGGTTGATATTGCTAAAGCGATAGATACGCCGGCTGTTCTACAGACAGTGGATAAGATTACGATTAAGGACAAATACCTGCAGGATAAACAGGTAGATAACTACAGTTCCTCGGCAAGCTTTGGAATTATGGCCGCGGGAGACGCTGCCAAGGAAGAGAAGCTTCAGGTGAAGAACTTCTCGGACACAGCTGTGGAGTATACAGCTTCAGTTGTGATGCATCCTTCCGTTACTTCAGACCCTGGTAATCCGATTCCTACGCCGGATGTTAGCAAAATATCAGCGGAGCTGTCAGGGCTTACAGATGGGGACAAGATCACGGTAGATCCGGCTACGGGTCAAGCTGCCGGTACGGCAGGCTTCTCACTGAATGTCGCTCCTATGGCGAATGCTATCCAAGGTGTCTATGAGGGAGAGGTTCGTCTGGAGGCTCAAGGAATTCCTGCGCTTCACCTGCCATTTGTCGTACACGTAGGCAATGATAGACCGGCTAATGGTTTTGGCGTACAGGATGTGGTCGCTGATCACTCGATCATCTCGACAGACGGAACAATCAAGACTACGGATGTGAAGTACAAGTTAACTGCCAATAATACGAACTATATGGAATTGAACGTACTCGGTCTGGATGATGAGACTATAGGTACGATCGACAACAAGTATTTTAATCAATTTGTTCAGCCTGGAGATTACAGTTTTGATGCGGTTGATGGAACTTATACTACTGCAGAAGGTGTACAGCATCTCAAGCCAGGTACTTATAAACTGGAAGTCCTCGCTGCTCAATTAACAGTAGATAGCAATGGAAATTATGTTGTGGTAAAGGATAGTGCCAATAACGATATTGTTTATACAGCCTACACTGCATTCCGTGTGACCTCGACGGATATGGAAGCGGTCCTGGCTGAAGCAGAGACCTTCCATGCTAATATTGTCAACACAACACAGCTGAATCAAGACGTCTTGAAGTTCCCGGAAAATACCGGCTTTTCTTATAAGGTCATTAAAAGCAGCAACACAGGCTATATTGATGACAACGGGGTACTTAAGAAGATTCCGGCAACTGCCGAGCCAGCGTTTAAAGTAGAGCTGAAGGTTGAAATTAAGAGAAATGACGCATCCACTACAGTCAGAGTACCTGTGACTATTCAGCCTGCTGCAGCACCAGCGCCGTCTCCAGCTCCATCGTCACCAGTAACACAGCCAAAGCCTAATACTAGTGTGAATCCTTCGATTCCAGCTGTTATCGGCAAAGGGCAGAACAAGGTAGAAGTGGGTACTACTACAGAGAAGAACGGAATTGGGGTTACCCTCTCCATGAAAGATGAGGATCTGGTCAGCTCCATCAAGTCAGCTGGCAATTCGGCAGCTGCGTTCATCCTGGCGGCAGCTGATACCGACAATCAGCAGCTTAAGGCAACGATCAGCCCTTCCCAAGTGCAGGCTCTGACCCAAGCACCAGCTCAAAGTACGCTGGTTGTGAACAGTGGAGGCTCCTCCGTCTCGCTGCCAGTCTCACTGATGGGCAATGTACCAGGCGGTTCAGGAGTGGAGGTTATTATTGCTCCGAACGCTTCCAAGCAGACACAGTTCACATCTCAAGCAGCGGGCAGCAGCGTTGTAGGCAGCCCAATAAGCTATGAAGTGAACGTCGTAGGCAGCCAAGGCAGCACACCGATTAAAGTGAACAAGACTCCGATCAAGCGCTCCTTTACCGTAGACGGAACTATCCAGCCGGGTACAGCCGGAGTGTTGTATGAAGAGGAGGGTGTCATTCGTCCGGTGGCTTCGGTATTCACACCGCAGGCTAACGGAACAACGATTGTCACGGTAAGCCGTCCAGGCTTCTCCACCTATGCGGCAGTGACTCGTCCGGTGAACTTTAAGGATATTAGTACAAGCTGGGCTAAATCCCAGATTCAGTCTATGGCAAGCAAGCTGTTGATCAACGGAACTTCTGCCACTACCTTCTCACCGCAGGCGAATGTTACACGTGCAGAATTCGCTTCGATTCTTGCCAGATCGCTTGGCCTGGTATCCCAAGATAAGGCCGTGTTCTCCGACGTTCCGTCAGGAGCCTGGTATGCAGCCGATGTAGCTGCTGCCTATGAAGCAGGCCTGCTCAAAGGTACGGGAAATGGCAAGTTCGATCCGAACGCACCGCTTACCCGTGAGCAGCTCAGCGTAATTTTGTCAAAAGCAATTTCTCTATTAAATATCTCTACCAGCAATCCATCGCATACCACTTATGAGGATAACTCCAAAGTGTCCGGCTATGCCAAGGACAGTGTCCAGGCGGTTACCGAAGCCGGCTTGATGCGTGGTGAGATCGCTAACGGAATTTCTTATTTCCGTCCAGGTGCTATTACAAGCCGGGAGATGGCAGCCGCAACCATTTGGCAGCTGCTCGTTAAAGCTCAATTGGTAGAATAGTCTAAGGGGAAAGCTAATCTCATAGCAGAACGCAAAAACGTGCAGACTCAGGTCTGCACGTTTTTGTTCGTGAAAGATAGGTATTTGGCGCTGCAGATTTCCTATCTGCCTTTGGAGCAAGCTAGTCACCCGGAGCAGCAAATAAGCCGCCGGAGGTCCGGCGGCTTACCTGCCCTTCAGATATACGGCCTGAATAAATGATTTCAGGCTTCTTTTTGCTCAAAAAGCTGAGCGATCTCAACGATCACCTTCACGGCCTGGACCATAACGTCAACCGAGATGAACTCGAATTTGCCGTGATAATTCTCGGCACCAGTGAAGATATTCGGGGTAGGCAAGCCCATATAGGACAGCTGTGAACCGTCGGTACCGCCCCGGATTGGCTTCACGTCCGGCTGGATACCGAGATTCACCATAGCCTGGTGGGCAAGGTCAACCACTTCCTTGACCGGCTCGATCTTTTCTCTCATGTTGTAGTATTGATCGTGCAAATCCAGCAGGACACCATCTACTCCATACGTCTGGCGGAATTCCTCGACCAGCATCTGGATCATCGCTTTGCGTTCCTCAAACTTGGCGCGGTCGAAGTCACGAATGATGTAGGACAGGGTTGTTGATTCCACGTCGCCATGTACGGATAGCAGGTGATAAAAGCCTTCGTAGCCCTCCGTGAACTCGGGCGCCTCGCTGGCAGGCAGGCGGCGGTTGAACTCCATCGCGATTTTGGCGGAGTTGATCATCTTTCCCTTGGCCGAGCCCGGGTGGATGTTGTTGCCTTTGAACGTAATCTTGGCAGCCGCCGCATTAAAGCTCTCATACTCCAGCTCCCCAAGGGATCCGCCATCTACCGTGTAAGCGTAGGTCGCGTTAAAGGCAGCGACGTCGAAGCGCTCCGGCCCCCGGCCAATCTCTTCATCAGGGGTAAAAGCGACCCGGATCGTTCCGTGCTTCACCTCCGGATGCTGAATCAGGTAAGCCATCGCGGTTATAATCTCGGCAATCCCGGCTTTGTCATCGGCCCCGAGCAGGGTAGTGCCATCCGTGGTAATCAGGGTATGCCCGATATAATTGGACAGCTGAGGGTAATCCTTCGGGGAGAGCACAACGTTCAGCTGTTCGTTCAGTACGATATCTGCGCCGTCATAGTTGTCCCTGATCTGGGGCTTCACTCCGGTTCCTGTAAAGTCAGTCGCGGTATCGACATGGGC
Source organism: Paenibacillus sp. Paensp111 (assembly GCF_059492195.1). NCBI lineage: Bacteria > Bacillati > Bacillota > Bacilli > Caryophanales > Paenibacillaceae > Paenibacillus > Paenibacillus sp. Paensp111. Next base: position 4,145,166 of record NZ_CP168527.1, on the reverse strand, counting down.
CAGGAAGCCGATGACCGGCACATCCTTATCGGTGTTGGAAGGAAGCGTGGCCATCACATAGCCGTTCTCATCCATAGTCACCTCGGCCATTCCGATGGCCTTCAGCTCATCAACCAGCATGCGGGCAAGCGTAAGCTGCCCAGGCGTGGACGGACAAGTCTCGCTGTCCTCGCTTGATTGAGTATCTACTTTCACATAGGAAGTGAACCGCTTTATAATCTCGTCCTTCATTTCCTTCATCTCCAGTCGTAGTGTTAGGGTAGGCTTACTCTAAGGATAGTTAAGGCGGCCCGAGTTATCAACCAGGGCACCATTTGAAGTGGTAATTCTCGCTGAAATGGGCTACCATTCCAATTAGATCAGACGCATATATAGACAACCATTATTTTAATACAGAAAACAGGTGAAGTCCTATGACTCCATTCACGGCCCGGGTGGTCCAGGTCATTCAATCGATTCCAGAGGGCAAAGTGATGACGTATGGCCAGATTGCAGCCTGTGCAGGGTCACCCCGAGCAGCCAGGCAGGTTGTGCGAATCCTTCATTCCATGAGCGGCAAGCTGCAGCTGCCTTGGCACAGGGTGGTTAACAAGCAGGGGGAGATCGCGCTGAAGGAGGACGAGTCGAAGTCGCTGCAGATGCTGCTGCTGGAGAGCGAGGGCGTTGAACTGCTCATGGGCAATCGGGTAGACTTGGCCGTGTATCAGTGGGATGCTGCGGAGCAGGCATAGAAATAAGAATAGACAAGCCCGGCCGACTTGGCTGGGCTTGTCTATTTTTCATAAAGAGCAGCTATTCCCGTATATTCACCTTATTATCCATGGCATCTCTAATATAATTCTTGCCCCAGTCATACATCAGATCGAGGATGGGAATCAGACTTTCTCCATACGCAGTAAGCGAATATTCCACTTTAGGCGGAACGACCGGATAGACCTTCCGGTTAATGATCTTATCCTCTTCAAGTTCCCGCAGCTGTGTAGTAAGCATGCGCTGTGTAATATCCGGAATCAGCGATTTAAGCTGGTTGAACCTTTTGGTTCCTTCTTTTCCGAGATGCCACAAGATAATCATCTTCCATTTGCCGCCGATCACGGACAAGGTTACTTCCTTCTCGCAATTGTACATTCTGTCATAATCCCTTGCCATTACCATCACCTCATGACAAGAGTATATCATAACAGTATCATTCACGACACTATATGCTTTTAATGTGCCTACTTACTTCAATGATACTCAAGGTGTAATATAGATTCCGAGCAAGAATACCTAATTTTGATCCAGGACATATTAAGCTGTGCGGATCAAGGCAGGCATCATACAATTATATTTCCTGGGAGGAATCATTCATGAAGTTACAATTGGCACTTGATCTTGTAAATATACCTGAAGCATTGGAAGTTGTAGCAGAAGTTCAAGAATATATCGATGTGGTTGAGATCGGTACACCTATCGTGATTAACGAAGGTCTACATGCGGTAAAAGCCATTAAAGACGCATTCCCGCAGCTTGAAGTATTGGCTGACCTAAAAGTAATGGATGCGGGTGGTTACGAAGTCATTAAGGCTTCCGAAGCTGGTGCAGACATTATCACGATTCTGGGTGCAACAACCGATGAGACCATCAAAGGTGCAGTCGCAGAAGCTAAGAAGCAAGGCAGACAAATTCTGATCGACATGATCAATGTCAGCGATATTGCCAAGAGAGCGGAGGAAGTGGACAAACTGGGCGTAGATTATATCTGCGTGCACACAGGTTATGACCTTCAGGCGGTTGGCAAAAGCTCATTCGAGGATCTCCGCACCATCAAGTCAGTGGTCAAGCAGGCCAAGACAGCAGTCGCCGGAGGCATCAAGCTGAGCACTTTGCCTGAGGTCGTACAGGCAGGACCTGATCTTGTGATCGTTGGCGGCGGTATTACGGGTGAAGCTGACAAAAAGGCGACGGCTGCCGAAATGAAAAAACTCATCAGCCAAGGTTAAGACCCGCGATGACCATAGTCAATTATGCTGACAAGATCATTCGCGAGCTGGAGCAGGCAGCGGATCACCTGCCTGCAGTTGAGACTGAAATTCTTGCCGAGCGGATTCTAGCTGGAGGAAGTGTATTCGTTGCCGGTGCGGGCAGGTCTGGACTGATGACACGCGCCTTCGCCATGCGGCTGATGCACATGGGTATTCCGGCGTATGTAGTTGGAGAGACCTCCACACCTGGACTTGAAGAAGTGGATATACTCTTAATCGGGTCGGGCTCCGGAGAGACAAAGAGCCTTCTGCCTATGGCAGAGAAAGCGAAGTCACTTGGTGGAACGCTGGTTGCTGTTACCATTAACCCGGAATCTACGCTGGGCGTGCTATCTGATATTACGGTGAAGCTTCCAGGCGTGGTGAAGGACAAAGCCGATGGGACAAGTCAAAGCATTCAGCCGATGGGCTCGTTATTCGAGCAGATGCTGCTAATCTTTTTTGATGCCTTGATTTTACGGTTAATGGAGAAGAAGGGTCAGAGCTCGAACAAGATGTTCGGAAGGCATGCGAACCTGGAATAGGAGCGCCGGATGGTGTAACATGTTGTGAAGAACCAGTTGAATTGAGCTTCTCCATGACTCCGTAACTGAAAGGATGAAGGAAAGATGCCATTTATAACGGTAAAAATACTTGAGGGCAAGACCAAAGAACAGAAGCGTGAGTTCATTAAGCGGGTGACTGAGGCAGCTAGCGAGACGATGGGGATCCCGGCTGACAAGGTGTTCATCTTCTTCGAGGACCTCGCGCCAGACAATTACGGCAAGCACGGTCAGTTGTATGCGGATATGGAATCGTAGAATGGTATAAAAAGAATCCCCAGCCGGGTACTGGCTGGGGATTCTTGCTGTGCGAGGCCATGGAGCCGAGCCATCCTGGCGGAGTTGTCGGCTCGCAAGCTGGCTACTCCTGCCGCCTGGTCTGCCAGGCTGGCTGCATAAGGATAGGTCAGCTGTACCGCTGCCCATGCACGCTGCTGGCCCGGGTGGCGGGAAGCACCGCCGCCTGGGCACCGAGCTGCCCCCAGGTTAGCTGTACCGCTGCCCATGCACACTGCTGGCCACGATAGCAGGAAGCTCAGCCTTCTGCGCTTCATACTGTTCTTGGGTCAGGCTGCCGGCGGCAAGCCGTTCATCAAGCTGCTGCGTAAGCTCCGCAAGCTGAAGGTCAATGACCTGCTGCACATCGCCTTGGTTGGCACTTGCAATCTGTGCCAGCGATTGGCCGCTGTACACAGCTTGGTACAGCTCCTCGTCCGATGCAGTGCCGAGCGCCGCATGCAGCGGATCTCCCGCGGGAAGATCGGCCTGGGCCTGGCTCTTCTTGAGCTGGGGGTTAATCTTATCCAGGTTGATGCTAATGAGTTTAACAAGCGGACTGGCGTATATTTTCTCGCTGTGCAGACCTGTGCTGATCGTCACGACTACGGCAATGGTTCCACTAATAATAATACGTTTCGGATGCATGTAGAAATAACCTCGTTTCGGGGTTGTTTGTATGTACAGGGCACGATGGTTGGCTTGGGTAAGGCGACAACGTCATGGTGTATATTACGAATGACTCCGGTAAAAGTTACATTCCTGAGCTTTTCTGTTCAGGTGAATTTGTAACTTAAGGTCATTATATGCGCCGAACCTTAGTTTAAGCTGAAAAGCACGAAATCGACATATTTAAACTGTTTTTGTTTTCGTAATATTCAGCGGAAGCTAGCCAGCTATCTCATATCCCGGCCCCGATTATTAACCACTGGCCCCTGTGGTTGAATCGCGATGTATGATTTAATCAGCAGATACCGCAGCAGCGGTGACTTGAAGCTTTGCAGCCCTATGCTTCCGGTCAAGCGAGGGAAGAACGAACCAGTAGTACAGGCTGACAGCTAGAATACAGATTCCCAGCAGGATGTACAGTGTTTCGATGGATACATATTTAGGGAAGGTTGCGGCCATAAGCCCCAGCGAGATGGATTGGCCGAGCATCATCAGAGGATCGATCCATGCACTGACACGCCCCATACTACCCGGATCCGCGAGCTCAGGCAGCCATCCGCCAAGGACCACGTTAACGGGGGCGAGAATAGCTCCGACGATAAGGACAAGTGCGAGATAGAACCATATTTCATCCATGAATCCGAGCAGAATGGTGAATATCGCAGACACGATGAGACCGGTAATCAGGACAGATACTTTGGAGAATTTCTTGATCAATAGAGGTCCAACCGAGCTGCCAATCAGGAATCCAATTCCGAGGAATACGGTGATCAGGGCAGAATAGGTCTGATAATGCTCTGGGCTAAGCTTATATTTCATCGTAAATATTAGCAGGACTGCGAATACTCCATTAATCAGGCCGAATACCAGGAAGCCGGAGATGATCGCCATCAGCAGCCGGTTGCTGCGGATATACGTCAGACCCTGCCAGAAATCCTTCGCGATGATGCGGATATGCAGATCGCCAAGCCTCACCTTGCCGTTCGGAAGGCGAACTTCAGGTTCGAACCTGCATCTGGCGATGAGAAGCCCCGAGATGAGGAAGCTGGCTCCATCCATAATGACGGCTCCTTCGATGCCGAGGTAGGTGTAAAATATCGATCCAAGGCCTGTTCCGAACAGCATGAAGATCCCTGCTACCGATTGATTCAGGCCCGCGGCCTGCACATATTGATCCTCCCTCATGATGCCCTGCAGCAGACTCGTCTCAGCAGGCACGAAGAATTTGGATACCGCGCTGCGCAGGAACAGGATGCCGAAGGCCGCTACAATCCACTCCTCATGAACGGCCAGGAGCAGTACGGCGGTAAGTCCAGCGCGGATCCAGTCGCTGTTCATGGCAATCCGCTTGCGGTCCAGCTTGTCGGCGAGTACGCCTACGAACAGGAAGACGGCAAGGGTAGGGAGCGAGTACATTAGCTCGGCAATCGTGGCATATGCGGGCTGGGTGCTGAAGTGATCCAGCAGGTAGAAGACAAAAGCCATATTGCCAACCACGGTACCCAGCTGGGAGGCGAAATGTGCGAGAAACATTTTGGTGAACGTTAAATTCTTGAATAACTGCATCATAGTAGGCTCCTTCATTAACGAAATGGTTTTACTTTAACCTGCTTGTTCGTTAATGCCCAGCAGCATCTTGAAGTAGGGAATCAGGGCATCAACCTGTGCGGCGGCCTCCGCTTGTTCTGTACCGACCGCCATGGCCAGACTCATGATGCCTTCCAAATTGGACGTTATGATCTTGCTGATGAGCTCAGTCGGCAGAGTGGGGTGAAACTCCCCTTTGGCAATCCCGGTCTCAATAAGACGAGTAATAAGGCCAAGTGACGTCTCAAAATGCCGAATCAGCCGAGACCGCCGCTCCTTGTCGCGGTAACCGGAGAGGAAATACTCGTAGTAGGCGGAAACCAGGCTGTTCTCCAGGGTGTTCATCGCTTTCTTCTGCTCGCTCAGTAGCGTCTCAAGCGCTGACCAGAGGCTGGGGCAGCTGGCGATCAGCTGACTGAACATATGCTCGCTTTCCAGCTCATATTTCTTGATCAGGGCCTCAAAGATCTCCTCCTTCGTCTGAAAATATAAGTAAATCCAGCCACGGCTCATTTCCGCTTCCTCCACAATATTCTTCATCGTCGCGAGCTCATAGCCGGTGCGGATGAAGACCTGTTCAGCCGCATCTAGAATCTGCTGTCGGCGCTGTTCTTTGACTTCGTCTGATATTTTGGGTGACATGACAATATCCTTTCTGACTGAAATAAATGAACCATGTGTCATTAATATAAATGACACATGGTTCATTTTGCAAGGGGGAAATTGGGATTTTTTATGAATTGCATTTAAGTTGCATTTGAATTGCATTGATTTGCACGTGAAATGGCCGTGCTTGGAGGATTGGTGAGTGTGGTTATGCTTACGCTAGAACATCTTAACCTTTGAAGTCTCTAACGTAATAGTAGGCTGCCGATATAGCGCCCACGAGAGCGGTAATCGATATACACAGGGCGATGAGCTGCTTGTAATACACCAGGCCGCTTGGTACCACAAAGATAAACATCATGAGCAATATTACGAGCGATATGAACATCTTATTCGTCACGCCCAGTCTGATCTGCAGACTGTATTCATCTTTTTTGCCAATCTTGTTCAGGAAGTAAGTATAAGCGGCCATACTGGATATCCCGATGAAGATGACGATTCCCACGAACAAGTTAAAGTTGTTGACATGGCTAAGCCACAGATCCAGACTGCTAATCATTCTAATGACCTCCTTTGGTATAGGCGAAGATTTCCTCAATAGGTACTCCGAAGAAATTGGCGATTCGGTAAGCCAGCAGCAGAGATGGGGAATAATTATTCTTTTCCATGACAAAAATAGTCTGTTTGGATACGCCAACGGCTTTGGCTAGTTCACTCTGGGACATCTTCCTTAACACTCTAAATTCATAAACTTTGTTAATAATAGAGTCCGGTGAATTTTCCATAATACCCAACTCCTTCCAATAAAATAGTAAATCATACTTTAAAAAAAGTAAAGTAAAGTTATACAAAAAAGGTGCGCAAATTTGAGGCATAGTTGCAGTCACACAAAGGAACTCTCTTTAGACAACACAAAAAACCGGCCATGCGCGGAATCGTAATCCCTGCACAGCCGGGTCTTCGGTCTAACGAACGAGTAGGGCCACATGCGGCATACACTTACATGCCGCCTTTACTTAAGGCAGAACTGCTTAAGATAACTGGAATAGCTCTCTATATTGAGCTGCATAGGACGGTTGCTTCCTTCAAGCCTGCTGAGCATTATCCCGCCTTCGAGCAGTGACAGGGTGAACATGGCCACGGCTTCGGCATCAAGGTCCGCCTTGAACTCTCCGCTAGCCCTGCCCTGCTCCACGATCTCCTGGATGCCGTCCAGTGTTCGCCGGGAGCTCTCCTGGGCCTTGGACCGGAGCAGCGGATGGGAGTCGTCCGATTCTACCGCGGTATTAAGCAGGGGACAGCCGCCGATGAAGGGCGGTGACTCAGCCGCATGCTCATAGACAAGGAAGTAGGCCATCAGCTTGTCGTACGCTGTACTCTCCCGCTGGACAGCCTCTCCAATTGTGCCCCCGACGACCTGACAGGCGTAATTGAATGCCTCAACGGCAATTTCATCTTTACTGGCAAAGTGGCGGTACAATCCCCCCTTCTTAATCCCGGTAACGAGGGTGATATCTGAAAGTGAAGAACCTGCATACCCGTGCTGGTTGAAGAGCTCTGCCGACTGCTTGATAATGAACCTGCGCGTCTGCTCTCCTTTGGTCATGACGCATCCCTCCGTGAATCTGAACATTAGTTCAGTCCATCATCCCTAATTTTGGAGGAGAAGTAAAGGGGGAGAACACTTTCTGCCACAACTAGCCGTAAACCCTTTTATACATCCAGGTTACAATTCCTACAGATGCAACAAAGGCAAATAACACAAACCACACATAACCTCTTCTTGTCTTAGTCTCTGTGCGTTTATCGTAAAACTCCGGACTTCGGTTGAACATGCCTGCCCATAGTTCTCCAACCAAAGTTAGTACAACAACAACGAAGTTTTTCAAAAGCCTCATGGTCCACCTCGCAAATGTTAATATTATAATGATTATACCATTAAATGGTTGTTATACCACTGTGAGAGGGATAGGCCTTTTATAGTTTTACAGCTTTGCAATGAGTCTTGTACCTACGCAAATACCCCCGCCCATATTGAGATGAGCGGGGGTATTACTAATTAGCTATGTCAGCTGCTGAACCAGCAGCTTTACTCTTAGACAATCTTAGTCTTTAAGTTCGCCGACCTTTTGTTGAACAGCGCCCTTAACTTTGTCTGCTTTGCCTTCTGCCTGAAGTGAAGCATCGCCCGTCGCATTCCCGACCTGGTCTTTCACTTCGCCCTTGGCTTTGGACACGCCGCCTTTGATTTTATCGCTTAGCCCGTTATCGTGACTCATATTCAACAACTCCTTATGGTTAGTGTATAGAGTACTTACCCGATACGGGAATAATCAATCAGAGGGGCGGGAGGATCTCCGCGGGAACATCGGGGGCAGTTCTTACGCCTGCTCCTCCAGCCCGAAGTGTTCCCCTTCCTGCTGTCCGCAGATGAGATCGGCAGGAACTTCCTCACCCTGCTCAATATCGACGTCCGGCTGCGCCCAGACGGATACACTGCCTCCGTTAACCGGGAATACGGCGAATCCGTCTTCTTCGATGGTAATCTGCTCATCACGCGTTCCCGTAAGGTCGACCCATACCTGACCGGCCCGGTCTTTTCCGACATTCATCCGCTTCTCGCCGTTATCCCCGTTGGAGATGACTACCGCGCAGCCGGAGCGCTCAATCTCCGGAACACCGAACCGGACCCAACCGATGGTATTTGGATGGTCGAAGTAATCCTCCTGCTCCCCATACGCCTTGTTGTAACGGGCGCAGAGCAGAGGATCGAGCTGATCCTTCTTGCCTTCAATTGGATGCTCCCCGCCAATACCGTAATAATCGCCATAGAACATAACCGGATAACCATCCTTGCGCAGCAGAATCAAGGCATAGGCGCTTGGCTTGAACCAATCCTCTACCCAGGACTCCAGTGCCTCATTCGGCTGGGAATCGTGGTTATCCACGAAGGTCACGGCATTCAGCGGGTGAGAGCCCACAAGCGTATCGTGGAAAATGGTTGTCAGGTCAAAAGAATTTCCAGCATGAGAGGCCTCATACAGCTTGTAATGGAGAGAGACATCGAACAGGTCGATCTTATAATCGACGGTATTCAGGAATTCCTGGCACGCCTGCAGCTCATCCTTCCAGAACTCCCCAACGATATAGAAGTCCTCTCCGCGCTTCTTCTTCATCGTAGTTGCGAACTCCCGGACAAAGTCATGGTTGATATGCTTGATCGCATCAAGTCGGTACCCGCCGCACTGCAGCGTGTCTACAAGCCACTTACCCCATTCGAGCATCTCCTGACGTACATCCGGATGACTGTAATCAATGTTCGCGAACATCAGATAGTCATAGTTGCCGAATTCATCATCAACATTCTCGGCCCACTGCTTGTTCTCGGCATGAATCCGGAATATGCCATTGCGGCCTTCCTTATTGTCATAGTCCGTTCCGTTGAAATGCGTCCAATTCCATTTGAAAGGAGAGTACGTATTTCCGCGGCCCGGAAAAGTGAACTTGGTCCATCCCTCGATCTCAAAAGGCGCGGAGATATCCTCGGTCCGGTTATTTGGATCCACTTCAATCACTTCAAAGCTTTCGGTCTCATCTGCGCCAGCTTTATGGTTCATAACCAGGTCCACATAGACGAGAATTCCATTTTGCTGGCAGGTTGCAATGGCCTTAACCAGCTCATCCTTGGTTCCGTATTTGGTGCGAACACTTCCTTTTTGGTCGAACTCACCCAAATCGTATAGGTCATAAACACCGTAGCCGGTATCTTTATTTGTAATGGCTTTAGTAACAGGCGGCACCCATACGGCATCAATACCTACAGCCTTGAGTTCAGGGGCGATTTCGGTGAGCCGATTCCAATGCTGTCCGTCCGGTTCAACATGCCATTCAAAAAACTGCATAATCGTATGATTTCTTTTCAACTTGCACTCCTCCTCCATCAGCACAGACTCGTGTGCTTAAACCTGCATAATTAAGCATTACCCATTCACCCGCAAGTTTTAACCTAGCAAGCTCCAGTAAAGCCAAAGATTTCTGAAAAATTACGTAAATAAACAAAAATACACCCGAGTTTCAAGCAGGCTGTAACCTTATTCCTGGATTTCCGTCTAGGAATTGGGTTCTTGTGAGAAAAACCAGTATAGTTATAACTATATGGAATGAACTAAAGAAATGAATGTTTAGATTCTGGCAACCGCTTATTGCGGTAGGAAATCGATCACACAGTCTTTAGTTCAATCCATATATATTCACACCTCTGTGCGGCGGCTAATCTTCCTGGCAGCTTCAATAACCTGGAAAAGTGGTATAAGTGTAGAGGCGTTGAACGGAACACTTAACTATTAATAAATGAACATACGAGGTGACGAAAGGGGCCGGATAATCCTACTTATCCATAACTACAGATTGCCCCGAATACAATGACTTCTAACGAATCGACTACATATAAGCAGTGTGCTCATTGTCATGAAAAAAAGCCGGTTACGGAATTTCTCCGCCGAACCGGCAGGGGGAGCAGGCCAGGTGCCCGCCGGGGAATGTGCCGCGACTGCCGCCGGAGGCTTAAGGCGGCCTCCTCTCCGCAGGAGAGCACGGCAGCGGCGGAGCTGGAGAGCGCCCATGCGGGGAGCCGCGAGAACGCGCAGGCTGGGATGCGGGAGAGTGCGCAGGCAGCGGAGCTGGAGAGCGCCCATGCTGGGGGCCGGGAGGGCGCGCAGACAGCGGAGCGGGGGAGTGTGCAGGCAGCGGAGCAGGGGAGTGCCCAGGCAGCGGAGCAGGAGAGCGCCCATGCTGGGAGCCGGGAGCATCCCCCGCATGGGCCTGCTCGAGATGCAGGCGAGCCGCGGCAGGCGAAGCCGGCGGCGGCAGGTTCCCGCCGCCCGCCATACGTCGCCGGGCGTCCTGCTGCGGGCCCGAGCCGTCCGCAGCCTGCGGGGCGTCCCGCCGCAGCTTCTTCCGGGCCGCTGTCCGCAGCGGACGCCGGGCCCTCCGCTGCACTCCATGCAGCGCTTCCCGCGGAGCCGCAGAGCGGCAGGGCCTCTTCGAGGCCGGGGCCAATTTCCCGGCCAGTCTCTAACCGGCAGCCGAAGAAGACGGAACCCGGCCTGGATCCGTCCGATCCTTCCCGGCTGCGTCCGAATCACCAGGGCCTTGTCCGCATGCGCGGAAGGACCGACCGCGGCAGAGGCTGGCAGCAGGAGATTGATCTGGAGCTCGCCGTAACGCTGGTCAGGGAGCATGCCGCCGTCGTCGTGAATCCGCATACGATCCGCCGGCTGTATACGAGCAAGGGCTTCCGCAGGTTTATTTTGACCCGGGATCACTATACGTGTTACTTCTGCGGGGAGTATGGGGATACGATCGATCATCTGCTTCCGCGGGCCAAAGGGGGGCATACGACACCGGACAACTGTGTCTGTGCCTGTAACCTATGCAACCAGCTGAAGGCGGACAAGGATGCGGAGGAATTCCTTAAGGGAATAGATAAATGAATGGAGCCGTGCCCACGATAACATCACCACACAGTCATCACTTACACAGACAAAGACGCCGTCCTTAACCGGATGGCGTCTTTGTCTGTGTAAAGCGGTGCTTAAGCCTGCCGAATCTCCACCAGTTCCAAGTGACGCGCAGAACATCCTTGAATACCGGCTTTTTGATTAGATAATAGGGCACAAGATAGGCTCCCCAGGGGGCCTTGGACTTGGCCACTGACGGAATATTGGCCCCGGCGAAGTCGAAGCCCTTCGTTCCGCGGTCCGACAGATCCTGAAGCAGGACACTCTGGAGCAGCTGGACAACGCCCTTGCTTAAGTGCTCCACTTTGCTGCCGGCAATCCACCCCTGCGGCCGGTCCGGGTCAAGCACCAGAACGACGCTTGCGCTGACCGGCTCGCCCTCACGGGAGTAGCATACATAACAGCGAAAAGCCTCTTCACCGAGAAGCTCCTGGGCCAGCTCCAAATCTTCGAGCGACAATTGGTGAGAGAAGCCCTGTCTGGTCTCCGTACCAGTCAGGCATGGATGCACCTCACTCATATTTGTCGTACGCCGGGCATAATAGCCTTCTGAAGCAGCCCTCTTGATCCGGCCGCGAATATCTCCGCTGGCCTTCTCCAGACAGAAGGGGAATTCGAGATAGTAAGTATACTTCACCCTCCCTTCGAATCCCTGCCAGATAAATGGACGTATATCGGTGAACTCAGGCGGCAGGCAGAAGCCGGCGCTTCCCATAGCCGTACTCATTTCCGGAATCATCTGCCCGGCGGTCTCGTGCCACTGGGTACTGATCCGGTGCGTCTTGGACGTGGGCGTAGGATAGAACAGAGTGGGATGATATGGATTAAGAGGGGGGAGGTAGAGCTTTCCCCTCCGGTTGAAGAAGAACAGGCTTTCGCAGCGGCTGTTCGAGCCGGGAGCCTGGAAGCTGCGAATAACCGTGCGGCATCCCCACTTTTGGCGGTTGAACTCTGCCCAGCGCTCCAGCAGCTTTATATCGTACATGTGGTTCCTACTCTCCTATCTTACAGAAATATCAAGCTTGTCTTCCCATACTTCCATACCAGCATGTATATTCATCTTCCGTCACTTTATGCCCAGTACATTTTCGGGCTGCTTATACAGCCAGATTTAGGCTAATACTGATTCTTAATGCACAGGCGGGGATGTTAGAATTTAAGTATATAAGAAGCATCCAAGCCTACCCATTTCTGCAGCGGCAAACGATTACAACGAGGGCAGCCAGGCTATTTTGTTATGGAGGGATGCCGTGTGAAAAGATTCTTCAAACAGGTTATGATTGCCATCCTCGCTATGGCGAATTCAGGAGATACGGTTCAGCAGGCTGTGATCAGCCAGCTCGGCGGCTCCGGCAGTGTGATCAATGTAAGACAGCTGGGGGCCAAGGGCAATGGGCGGGACGACGATACGCTCTTTGTACAGAAGGCGCTTGATCAGGCTGCCGGAAAGGGAGCCAGTGTATTTTTCCCCAAGGGGACTTATGTGATCGATCCGAACCGCACGCTGATGATCGGCAGCAGGACCAAGCTGGTTGGACAGGGCAGCGATTCGGTAATCAAGGCGTCAGGCAAGAGGTTCGGCTGGGAGATGATGCGGGTAACGGGCAGTGATGTGGAGATCTGTAACCTCATTCTCGACGGGAACAAGCAGGTGAACAGGGTCCTTGTCGTGGGCGGGGGCGTGCAGCGCGTGAACATAACCGGAGTAACTGCCGCCAATGCTTCGCAGAGCAGGAATCCAGATGAAGAGGGCTACTCGGAAGTGGTGGCCGGCATCGTCGTATACGGCAATACCAGCCTGATTAAGATTGACAGCTCGGAAGTGAGCAATATCTATGCGATTAACCAGTCGAATGGCTCCATGATTGCCCGGGGGATCTATATTACGACAACCTGGGGATCGAATGAGGCCGCGGCCAGACAGGTGATGATCACCAATTCCCATATTCATCATATCGGTCCAGCCGACGACGGCGACGGGATTTATTATGAAGACCCGGCCATGGACGAGAATGCCGGCCAGAATACGGACAGTGTGATCTCGGGGAACCTGCTTGAGTACTGTGCGAAGCGCGGAATGAAGATCTACGCCCAGGGGGTCAAGGTGAACGGCAACCATATTGTGAATTCCTATCTGAACAACAACTACTATCAGGGAGTGAACAAGGGCAACCTGGCACCTGATATGTTCTCTGCCATCAGTGTGTACGGAAGCAACAACATCATTTCCTCCAACGTCATTGACGGGATCGGCAGCTTCTATGCGGCCATTGAGGTCAGTGCGTTCGAAACCGTGCGCAACACCGTGATTTATGGTAATAAAATTGTTATGGGCAGCGGCAGTACGATTAAGGGTACAACGGCAATCCGGCTGGGCAATATTTATAACTTTACAATCAAGAACAATACGATTGAGAACGGCGAGCGGGGAATCTGGCTTTGGCAGAATGCCGATTTCGGAGTCATCAAGGATAACACCCTGATTATGAAAAATGGCGGGGGCATCGATCTATCTACTTATCTGGACGGATATACCCAGATTAATCTGGCCCTTCGCGGGAATATAATTGAAGCTTCAACCTTTAACATTCAATTGGCTTCAACCAACCGGAATGTTACAGTCAGAGCTTAATTCCAAGCTAACTACAGAGCGGTCTTTATGCTGAATCTACTTTTTTGGCATAACGGCCGCTCTATTTGTATATCTATGAAATACAGACCAAGGCTGCGAACGAAAGAACCACACCGGGCTGCTTCTGACGGACAAGGGAATGAACCCGTTCATGTTCGGGCAGTGCCGCAGCAAGCGTGCAGGAATAGGATTCAATCCATTAAGGGGGACTTGGTAACGCGATGCCTATGAACCATGGCCAATTCGTTATATCCATGGATTTGGAATTGTACTGGGGGCTTCGGGATATTTGCCCGAGATCTCACTACCTTAAGCACTTTGCCGGAGAAAGAGAGACGATCAGGAAAGTGCTGAGGTTATTTGAGCAGAGCGGCATCCACGCGACCTGGGCAACGGTAGGGCTGATGTTCTTCGAATCCAAGGAGCAGATGCTGCGCGGGATTCCCGCGAAGCTTCCGGTCTATCAGGATGCCAATCTATCCCCTTACCCGCACCTGGCGAGCGGCGAAGTAGGTGCGGATGAACAGACGGATTCCTCGCACTATGGCCTTTCCTTGATCAGGCGGATTGAGGAAACCCCGTATCAGCGCGTATCCACGCATACGTTCTCTCACTACTACTGCCTGGAAGCGGGACAAGACTCGGCCGAGTTCCTGGCAGACCTGCGGGCGGCAGTCCGGGCCGCCGAGCGTCAGGGCATTCAGCTTGAAAGTATTGTATTTCCGCGCAACCAGGTCAATCCCGATTATCTAAAGCTGCTTTGGCCTGAAGGCATTCGTGCTTACCGGGGCAATCCGGGGCACTGGCTGTACAAGAGGGGATACAGCACGGGCGACTCCCTTCTCCGGCGGGCCCTGCGCCTCGCGGATACATATCTCAATCTGTCGGGTTTTCATAGTTATGCTATGGAAGAAGCGAGGCAGGGGGAACCCGTCAATCTGCCGGCGAGCCATTTCCTGCGCTCCTACTCCAGGAAGCTTGCACCTTTGGAGCCGCTTCGGCTGAGACGGATCCTTAGGGGGATGACCCATGCGGCGAGGAACAATCAAGTCTATCATCTGTGGTGCCATCCCTACAATTTGGTGGATGAACAAGACCGTAATATGAAGCTGCTGGGCGAGATTATCCAGCACTATAAGAAGCTTCAGTCAATGTATGGCATGGAGAGCCGCAATATGGAGGAGTTGAGCGACCAGATCCTTGGCGCTGCGGCGGTTCGTGAACCGCAATTAATGACGAGCCCGGTGGAATGGACCCGGGAAGTGAAGGCTTGAGGACCGGCAGGCAAAGCATCCATTTTATACAGGTATAAAAGCAAAAGGTAGGGTGAGCGTGTTGAATTTACTTTTCCTAATCAAAGCGGTTCAAAGGCACTTTATCATCGCTATTCTAACTCTCCTTATCTGTGTGGGAGGAGCCTATCTGATCAATGTGTTCGTACAGCCGCAGTATCAGGCCTCTGCCAGCTTAATGGCGAATATTGCTCAGGCCAATGAATCGGGCACCTATAACGAGCTTCTGGCAAGCCAGATGCTGACCAAGACCTACGAGGATACGATCCAGAGCCGCAGCGTGGCGGGTGAAGTGAAGAAGAAGCTGGCACTGAGTGAGTCGCCAACCCTGCTGCTGCGGAAGATCAAGGTGCGCACCGACCCCGGCACGCTGGTCATTAACCTGTATGCCACCGACCGGGATCCGCAAAGCGCGGTATCGATTGTGAATGCTTTCGCAGATGCCTTCATCAGCAAGTCGAAGGGAATTGTCTCCAGCGCCAAGGTAACGGTGCTCGACTATGCCGATATGGATCAGGCCTCTGAGCCGGTCAGCCCCAAGAAGCTGTTCAATCTGGCGCTCGGCGTTCTAATCGGCCTATTCGCCGCCCTAAGCCTCTGCCTGCTGCTGGAGAACCGGCGTCTATCCCGCCGCAGAAGCGGTATGAAGAGCGGCAAGATGGAGAAGTCTGCTTGATCAAATGACCATGGAGGGATGACTTATGATGAAGTGCGCCATTGTAGGCTGCGGGCACATTGCCCTGAAGCATATGCAGGCCATTCGGGCACTGGAAGGCGCAGAGCTTGTGGCGCTGTGCGATACGGACCCGGCCAAGCTCGAAGCACTCCAGATTCAGGCTGGAAGCAGCGCAGCCGTATTCACCAGCATGAACGAAATGCTGCGGCAGATGCCGGAGATTGACCTGGTCTGCATCTGCACGCCGAGCGGGACCCATGCGAGGCTCGCGGAGGCGGCGGCGCGGGCGGGCAAGCATCTCATCATCGAGAAGCCGGTGTCGCTGACGCTGGAGGATGGCGAAGCGATCCGGGAAGCGGTCAGGCTTGGCGGAGTCAAAGCTGCCGTCGTGCACCCGAACCGCTACCGGCCGGCGATCCGCTATTTGAAATGGGCGCTGGACAGCGGCCTGCTCGGCAAGATCAGTCATGTAAATGCCACCGTCCGCTGGAACCGGTCCCAGGCCTACTATGACCAGGCCGCCTGGCGCGGCACACGGGAGATGGATGGCGGCGTGCTGATGAATCAGGCGATTCACAGCCTGGATCTGCTGCTCTGGCTGTTCGGCCCGGTAACCCAGGTGCAGGCTATGGCGGATACAAGACTGCGCCGAATCGAGACCGAGGACGTAGCGATCGCGGCGCTGCGGTTCGGCAGCGGAGCGCTGGGGGTCGTGGAGGCGGCAACAACCGTATATGAGCACAATCTTGAGGAGTCGATCAGTGTCTTCGGTGAGCATGGATATGTGGTGATTGGCGGAGCTACGGCGAACTGGATTAAGCAGTGGAAGTGTTCTTCCATGACGCAGGGAGAGATTGACATGATCACCCAGCGTGTAGAGCTTGACCCTTACGGGGTACCCGGGCATCAGCGCATTATCGAAGATATGATCCGGGCGATTGAAGAGGATCGGAGCCCCGCAGTTACGGTGGACGACGGGATCCGGGCCGTCCGCCTTGTGGATGAGATTATTACGGCCGCTGGCCGGCAGGAGATTCATACCTGATGGAATATGGGGACGGAGGTTAATCATGCTGGGGGATAAGGCCAAGCTGCAGGATTACAGCGAGGGATTAATGGAGAAGCTGCTGAGCAGAGCAGCGGTCATCGGGGTGATCGGTCTCGGTTATGTCGGCCTGCCGCTGGCTGTGGAGAAGGCAAAGGCAGGCTACCGCGTAATCGGATTGGATGTACAGATGAGCAAAATCGATATGGTGAACAGCGGAGTCAACTACATTGGGGACGTGGTTGACGAGGATTTGCGGAGTATTGTCCAACGGGGGCAGCTGCAGGCAACGCCGGACTACTCTTTTCTCCGGGAGGTGGACGCCGTAGCGATCTGTGTCCCTACCCCGCTGGATACCTACCAGCAGCCGGATACCAGCTATGTAGAGAATTCCACCCGGGAAATTGCCAGGTACCTTCATCCGGGCATGCTGGTCGTGCTTGAGAGCACTACCTACCCGGGAACGACGGAGGAGCTGGTGAGGCCCATCCTGGAGGCCACTGGGCTGAAATGCGGAGAGGATTTCTTCCTCGCTTATTCACCGGAACGGGTGGACCCGGGCAATAGATCGTTCAACACGAAGAACACGCCCAAGGTGGTGGGCGGGATCACGGCCGCCTGCTCTAGGGTAGCGCAGACCTTGTATGCCGAGGTGCTGGATGGTCATGTCCATGTCGTCTCCAGCCCCTCTGTGGCGGAAATGGAGAAAATTTACGAGAATACGTTCCGGCACATTAACATTGCCCTCGCCAATGAGATGGCGGTGCTGTGCAGCCGGATGGGCATCAATGTATGGGAAGTGATTGATGCGGCCAAGACGAAGCCCTATGGCTTCATGGCCTTCTATCCCGGGCCGGGACTTGGCGGACACTGTATCCCGATCGACCCGTTCTACCTGACGTGGAAGGCCAGGGAGTATAACTACCATACCCGGCTCATCGAGCTTGCCGGCGAGATCAATAATGCGATGCCCGAGTTCGTCGTGCAGCGAATAAGCGAGATTCTGAACAGGTACAAGAAGCCGATTAGCGGTTCGCGTGTCTATCTGCTTGGCGTTGCCTACAAGAAGGATATCGACGATTACCGAGAATCGCCGGTACTGAAGATGATTGAACTGCTCGAGGAGAGGGGCGCTGAGGTGTGGGTGAGCGATACCCATGTTCAGGCGTTCAGACACCGCGGCCGGGATTATGAGTGTGTAGAGCTGACCGCAGAGAAGCTTGCGGAAGCGGATATGACCGTCATCACGACGGATCATTCCGGATTTGATTACGGGCTGATTGGCAGCGCGAGCCGGTGCCTGTTCGATACCCGTAACGGAATGCGGGCGATGGATAAGCCGGAGCATTATTATTTGCTGTAGCTTTTGACTTGGATTGGAGGTAGTCATGACTTATTATGCTCATCCCACCGCGGTGATCGATGATGGAGCTATCGTCGGGGGAGACTCGAAAATCTGGCATTTCTCACACGTATCCCCCACGTCGGTCATAGGCAGCCGGTGCAGTCTCGGGCAGAACGTCTACATCGGGAACCATGTCACGATCGGCAGCGGAGTGAAGATCCAGAACAATGTCTCGGTCTATGAAGGCGTCGTGCTGGAGGATGACGTCTTCTGCGGTCCCAGCATGGTATTCACGAATGTGCTCACGCCGAGGGCGGCATTTCCCCGCAATACCCGCGAAGATTATCGCAGAACCCTCGTGAGGCGCGGGGCTTCAATCGGGGCAAATGCCACGATCGTGTGCGGGGTGACAATCGGGGAGTGGGCGCTGATCGCGGCCGGGGCCGTGGTTCACCGGGATGTTCCGCCTTACGCCCTCTATGCCGGAGTTCCGGCCCGCCGGATTGGCTGGGTGTGCCGGTGCGGGGTGACGCTTCATTTTGCGGAAGGTGGTTCGTCCTCGGCTTGCACAGCCTGCACGTCCTGCACGGTATCCCCGGCCTGCGCGGTCTGCACGTCCTGCGGACGTGAATATGAATGGAGTCAGAACGAAGTTTATCTAACGAAAGAGGTGTAGAAGATGGAGCAGCCGCCTGTAACCTTAAAGCGTATCCCGGTCCTGGATCTCAGCCCCGAGATCACGGAACTGAAGCCCCAGCTACTGCGTTCGATTGAGGACGTGCTGGACAAAGGTGCATTTATCATGGGGGAGAATGTACAACAATTTGAGCGGGAGGCCGCCGAGTATCTGGATGTGAAGCATGCGATCGCGCTTAATTCAGGCACAGATGCGCTGGTTCTCGCGCTGCTTACGGCTGGGGTGGGTCCCGGTGATGAGGTGATCACCACGCCCTTTACGTTCTTCGCAACAGCGGAAGCCATCAGCCATGTAGGCGCCACTCCCGTCTTCTCTGACGTGGATCCCCTGACCTTCAATCTCGATGTGAACCGGATCGAAGAAGTGATTACCCCGCGAACCAAGGCGATCATTCCGGTTCATCTATTCGGTCAAGTCGTGGATATGGACCCGATTCTGGAGCTGGCTGACCGTTATGGACTCTATGTTGTGGAGGATACCGCGCAGGCCTTTGGAGCGGAATACAAAGGGAGGAAGGCCGGTACGATCGGGGACTTTGGCTGCTTTTCCTTTTTCCCTTCCAAGAACCTAGGGGCCTATGGGGACGGCGGCATGATCACAACGAACAACGCTGTGTTCGCCGAGAGAGTCTCCATGCTTAGAGCCCATGGATCAAGGAAGAAGTATATGAATGAGCTGGTCGGCTACAATTCCCGTCTGGATGAAATTCAGGCCGCCATTCTAAGAGTGAAGCTCCCTTATATTGAAGAATGGAATGAAGCCCGCAGAAGAGCGGCCGATACATACCGGGAGCTGTTGGATAAAATTCCGGGGGTCCTCCTCCCTGCCGAGGAGTTCTACGGAAGACATGTCTATCATCAGTTCACGATTCGGGTACAGGACGGAAGGCGCGATGAGGTTCAGGCGAAGCTTGCGGAGAAGGGGATCAGCTCGGTGATCTATTATCCGATCCCCGTTCATCAGCTGCCAGTCTATCACCATTTGAGAATCAGCCAGCCGATCGCCGAGCTGCTGGCCGGAGAGGTTCTGTCTCTGCCGATCGGTCCGAAGATCGAGGCTTCCGTTCAGCAGATCGTAGCTGAATCTGTAATCGAGGCTCTTCGATAGAATCACATGCGGAATTACTTCAGGAAGCTAGTGCTGGATAAATTTCTGCGCAGTGTTCTTGTGCTTGCCAGCGGCACGCTGATCAGCCAGCTGATCATTCTGGTGACACTGCCGCTGGTGACAAGGCTATACACCCCGGCTGAATACGGCACCTATTCGATCTACCTGTCCGTCATCGGCATTCTGCTGATGCTGGTGTCCTTCTCCTATGAAAGTGCGGTTACGCTGCCGGAAGATGACAAGACGGCCTCCAGCGTTCTTGGGCTGTGCCTTCTGATCTGCAGCGGAGTGAGCGTGGCCAGCGGGATCGCCATCTTCCTCCTGCAGCAGCCGCTCTCCGTCTGGCTGCATGACCGTGACCTGCCCCACTACTCTCTGCTGTTCGCCATCAGCCTGTTCTTCGGAGGATGTTATCAGATCCTGAACTACTGGCTGATCCGCAAAAAGCATTACCGCAAGCTCGCCAGAACCAAATATACGCAGAGCATCGGGCAGGTATCCTCCCAGATCACCCTCAGCCTGTTCCACTTCGGGCCGCTAGGGCTGATCGCGGGAGATATCCTGGGAAGGTTCGGAGGGCTGCTTCCCCAGTGGAAGCAGTGGCGCGGGGATATGCGTCAGAGTGCCATCCGGCTGAAGTGGCTGGATCTGCGGGAAAGTGCCTATCGGTACCGGCGCTTTCCCCAGCTGTCGCTTGCGTCGAACATGCTTAACAGTGTCGTCATTTATCTGCCGACGATCTGGTTGGCGACCTTTTACGGCGTTCATGTGGCTGGCTGGTTCGCGCTGGGACAGCGTATTCTGGGCTCGCCGATGACGCTGATTATGAGCTCGATCCGCAACGTATATCTAGCCGAGTCCTCCGAATATATGATCTCAAGCCCCGGTCAGATGCGGCCGTTGTTCCTTAAGACCGTGCGGCATGTATTCGTACTGGGCCTTGCTATTATTGCGGTATTCTTCACCATTGGCCCCGCGGCGTTCTCCTTCCTGTTCGGGGAGGAATGGAGGGAGTCCGGGGATTACATCCGCATTCTCTCGATCATGTACTTAAGCCAGTTCGTAGCCAACTCGGTTGGGAGCACCATCGATGTTATGGAGCGGCAGGAGCTTCATCTGTACCGGGAGATCATCCGAACGCTCATCATTACTTCCGCGCTCGTCCTGGCTCTATATACGAAGCAGACGCCGGAGATGGTTATTCTGTTCTTCAGCCTGGCCTCCACACTGGGTTATGTTCTTCATCTGGGATTATCCTGGTTGTCGATTAGGAAATACGAGGACGTTCGCCCAAGTGCAGGTGCGGACGCTCCCGGCGAACGCACGGTGGAGGCGGAAGAGGGTCAGGCGAAGCTCTCTGCTTCGGGGGCAGAAGCTCAGCCCGAGGTGCTTCAGGAACATGAAATCCGGGAGCGTGAGCTGCATAGAGCGAGGCTTCAGTGGCTTCGGGAACAGCGGGAGGCCTGGGATACCAGGCCCCAGGAGAGGCTTACTTATGCAGAAGCAGCCAGACATATCGTGAGAGCAGCCAGACTGGAGAAAGAGGCTCAGAAGCAGGATTTGCTGGAACCCGGATCTGGCTTGTCTGAGGAAGGGCCGGAGCCAGGCTCCTCCAGCATCGAAAATATAAAGGAACGAGGGTAACGAGATTGCAATGCTGATGCTACGTTCTCCAATAGAGCGCAAGCCGGAAAGGGAATATATCTACCGGGTTATTTTTGAAGAGTTTCTCGGTCTGGATTATATCGTGTCCTACGAAGAGCGGGAGGATGTTGAGATTACCGAAGCCGAAGCCTGGGGCTCGGCCGGGGCCCAGCTGATTATTGCCGATGTGCTTCTTCGAACGGAAGACGCAGAGTGGCTGAAGCCCGCTTCGATGCCGAAGCTGCCCCTGGATGAAGCGGTAATCCCCGGATTTGGCTCGGTCCCGGTATTGTACGGCAGACCTAACCGAAAAGGGACTTTTATTCACACAGATGAAGAAAAGATTACTTGCGGGATCGACCTGTTCGGCGGCTCCTTCTTCATGCTTGCCAGGTACGAGGAGCTGGTGGTTACAGACCGGGACCAGCATGACCGCTTCACGGCTTACAGCTCCGTTGCCTATCAGGCCGGATTTCTGGATCGTCCGATTGTCAACGAATACTTGGAGATTCTCTACACCTGCCTTTCCCGGCTGTGGCCGGAGCTGAGAAGGAAGGAACGGGAGCTTAGGAAGCTTATCAGTCATGATGTAGACGCGCCCTTCTTCGTATATGGACGCAGCTTCCTCAGTGTAGCGAAGGAAAGTGCCGGAGATATGCTCCGGCGTTTCGATACGGAATCCGCACTGAAGAAGGCGGGCATGCTCCGCCGGGGTCTTCGTGACTTAAGCGCAGATCCTTTTAACACATTCGAGTGGCTTATGGATCTTAGCGAGCGGAATGGAATCCGCAGCAGCTTCTACTTCATTACCCAGGAGACCGAGCCGGGGATGGATGGCAATTACCAGATGGCCGACCCGAATATTCGCGCCCTGCTGAGACAAATTCACAATCGCGGCCACGAGATCGGGCTGCATCCGGCTTATCAGACCTATCTGAATCCGGAGCGAATCCGCAGGCAGTACGAGATCCTGCGGAGCACAGCCGAGGAATGCGGCATCTCCCAGCAGGTCTGGGGCGGCAGACAGCACTACCTCAGATGGCGCGCTCCGGATACCTGGCAGCACTGGGAGGATGCGGGTCTGCATTATGACAGCACGCTGATCTATGCGGACCTTGCCGGATTCCGTTGCGGGGTATGTTATGAATTTCCCGTGTTCAATCTGCGGACCCGGCAGCCGCTTCAGCTTCGTGAACGTCCGCTGATCGTCATGGATCAGACGATTGTCCACCAGAGCTATATGGGCCTGACCGGGGAAAAAGCGCTGCGGACCATTCTTCACTATTACAAGCAGTGTGCCAAGTACCAGGGGGACTTCACGCTTTTGTGGCATAACAGCCAGCTTATGAGGTCTTCTGACAGGGAGCTTTATCAGGCATGTCTTGAGAAGCTCAGTATCCACAATCCGAAAAAGGTGAGTGTCCAGTGAGAATCGCATACTTAATCCATTGGAATGAAGGTCCCCGCAGCGGTGTATTCAAGAAGGTAGCTGACCAGATCACGGAGTGGACGCGGCTGGGTCACCGGGTGGCGCTCTTCCTGTTCACAAGCGAAAGCGGGGAAGAGTGGGTTCGTGAGCTCGGCGGGGTTGAGGTGGTTGTCCAGTCCTATCAAGGAGGCTTGTCCCGTCTGATGGATTTCCGCAAGCTGGCCCAGCGGGTCCGGCAGTGGAAGCCGGAGGTCCTGTATCATCGGTTCGACCACTATTACTATTCACTACCGGCGCTTCTCAAGAAGTTCCCCTCGGTACTTGAGATCAACAGCAATGATCTGACGGAAATGAGGATGGACAAGGATCTGCGCTATCATTTTCACCGGCTGACCCGAGCGCGGGTGCTGAGAGCGGCAGCAGGGGCTGTATTCGTAAGCAGGGAGCTGTCCGAGGCGCCGGAGTTCAGCCGCTATACGAAGCTCGGCACGGTTATTGGCAACGGCATCAATCTGGATCATTATCTGGTGAGCAAAAGCCTTGCCAGCGCGCCCCCGGCGTCTGCTGCTGTCTCCGCACAGGTCGCTGCAGACGGCCTCTCCAGCAGAGATGGCCGATTTGAAGAGGCTCTCACCTCTGGCGCGTCCGAGACTTCCGCCTCTGGTGCATTTGGGACTGCGGGAGCCATGGCCGGCCTCCTGGTTCTGGAGGAGTCCGGGCCGTCTGGGCGGGAGCACATGCGGGAGCATCAGGAGCCTGCGCCGCTCGGGCATCAGAAGCCCGAACGGCCCCGCGAGCCTCATCAGCCTGAGCTATTCCATCCTGTGCCGCAGCCTAATGATTCTGAGCTTACTCATCAGTCCCCTCAGTCACAGGCCGTTCACGAGTTTTCACAGCCCCAGCATCAGGAGCCTGCGCCGCTCGGGCATCAGGATCCCGAACGGCCCCGCGAGTCTCATCAGCCTGAGCATTCCGAGCAGCAGTTCCATAAGACGCCTCACTCTGATCAGCTGCCGGACCAGCAGCTAGGCGACCCGTCGATCCAGCAGGGCCCGGCAGCCGCCGATGCTGTGCAGCTCGTCTTCATCGGCTCCCCAGGCCAAGCCTGGCATGGGGTCGACGCGATCGCTGAGCTCGCGGAGGCCAGGCCGCAGTGGAGCTTCGACCTCATCGGGGTGGATGCGTCTGAACTGCCGGAGCCTGCGCCCGCGAACATGACCTTTCACGGCAGGCTTGCCCGGAGGGATTACCAGCCGCTGCTGGAACGGGCGGATCTTGCGATCGGTACGCTTGCGCTGTACCGCAAGCAGATGAAGGAGGCTTCGCCGCTGAAAGTCCGGGAGTATCTGGCGAACGGCCTGCCTGTGATTACGGCATACACGGAGACAGACTTTCCGGAGCCGGTACCGTTCATACTTCAGCTCCCGAGCAGCCCCGGCAATGTAAGGGACGGTCTTGCAAGGATCGACGATTTCGCCAGCGCATGGCGGGGGAGGAAGGTTCCAAGGAAGGCGATCAGCCATCTGGATACCCGGGTGAAGGAGTCGCAGCGGCTCAGTTATTTGAAGCTGATCAGGGAACAAGGTGAACGATCGTGAACGCCCAGCTTATTCTGATTCTCCTATTAATCTTCGTGATTCTGGTCTTCAGCGTGCAGTGCATTCTTCAGCTTGGGCTTAAGCTGGATTCGGGTTATGTG
Source organism: Paenibacillus sp. Paensp111 (assembly GCF_059492195.1). Classification (NCBI taxonomy): domain Bacteria; kingdom Bacillati; phylum Bacillota; class Bacilli; order Caryophanales; family Paenibacillaceae; genus Paenibacillus; species Paenibacillus sp. Paensp111. The sequence continues at coordinate 4,120,377 of NZ_CP168527.1, read as the reverse complement.
CTCGGCTTCAGCATTTTCTTTGATGCGATCGGGTACTTCTACAAGCAGTACATCCCGATCAATTCCCTCATCCTCCTGGTCGGCGCTCCTCTACTCCTCGTGATCATTGCTCTCTTCCAGAAACCGCCGATTCTTAGGGACATGTTCAGCAATGAAGGCCTATGGCTGTGGGTCCTGTTCTTCGGATACTGCACCGTGTCCTTTGCCTGGGCTTCCATGAACTCCAGCGGCTTATCCAAAGAGCTCCTGTTGATGACCCGGGCGGTTATTCCCGGCTTGTACACCTATATCGTCTACAAAAGATACGGCAAGCTCTCCTGGACCGTAGTCGCCATGTTCGGACTTGCCTATGCGGCGACCCATCTTCTCTTCGGCGAATATAACCCGGAATATCCCGGAAGATTAACGCTTCCCGGAGATAATCCGATCTTCAATGCCCGAATCTCGCTCATGGCGGCCGCGGTCGCGATCTGGGGGAGGAACATCCCCTGGCTGATTAGGCTGGCCACGCTCGGGACGGCCCTGACCTCTGCGTTTGCTACGCAGTCGAGGGGGCCCGTTGCCTCTTTTGCAGCTGCCAATCTGCTCATCTTGGCCTACTTCTTATACAGGAAGTATAAGAGCGGGGAGTTCCGCAAGCTGAAGCGGTACACCGCAGTAATCGCAGGGGTAGCTCTGCTGGCCGCCGGCGCTGCCGGCCTCTACGCGGATCAGCTGGGGCAGCTCGTGGGCAGCAGCCGGTTCACGGTGCTGTTCAGCCAGAGTCAGCTGAAGGGTGATGATAATTTTCTCGGACGCATGGATTTGCAGATCAAGGCGTTTGAGGTTTTTCAGGAGCATCCCTTCTTCGGTTCGGGTCTTGGAGGCAATACCCCGCCTGTTCAGGATGAGTTCCCACACAACGTCATTATAGAGATGGCCAGCGAGCTGGGCATTGCCGGGCTGTTCATGTGGGGGCTGGCGTACCTGTTCTCCTTGTGGTCGGCGAGAAGCCAGCCAGTGCTGATGGTGCTGCTGCTTCAGTCGCTCGGCTGCGCCCTGCTCAGCGGTGACTTTGGCTATAACTACGAATATATGCTGATCGCATTTGTGTCACTGGCATTCGTGCCGGTGAGGCAGAAGGAGGAGGCGGAACGAAGTGAAAAGGGTGCTTTATCTTATTACCGGGTTTGACTATGCCGGCGCGGAGAGCCAGCTCGTACACATGTGCAGATCGCTTAAGAGCAAGGGCTACCAGGTTCAGCTGATCAGCATGGTGCGGCCTGTGGCCTATCTGGATGAACTGGATGAGATGGGCGCCCAGGTCCACTCCTTGAACATGCGAAAAGGGATCCCCGACCCCAGAGCCATCTTCCGTCTGCGTAGACTCATTCGTTCCTTCCAGCCGGACGTGATTCACAGTCACATGGTCCATGCCAACCTGCTGGCCCGGGTAACCCGCTTATTCGTGCCCATGAAGCTGCTGATCTGTACCGCGCACAGCATTAATGAAGGGGGACGGCTGCGCAATCTTCTGTACCGGATTACAGATCCGCTCTGTGATCTGATGACCCATGTCAGTCAGGAAGCTGTAGACCGGTATATCCAAATTAAAGCCGCCCCCCGACGCAAAATCATCTTCATTCCGAACGCCATCAATCTGGAGCATTTCAGCAGGTCAGAACAGGAGCGGCTGCTTCTGCGCAGCGAGATGGGCCTCGAAGACAGGTTCATCTGGCTGGCCTTGGGCCGTCTGGTTCCGGAGAAGGACTACGAGACGATGCTCCGTGCCTTTGCGGAGACGCTTCGGGCTTGTCCGGCAAGCCACCTCCTGATCGCGGGCATTGGCCCGGAACGTGCCCGGCTTGAAGAACTGTGCCGGACGCTTCAACTGGAACAATCTGTGCAGTTCCTTGGCATGCGCACCGATGTGACCCGCCTGATGAGTGCGGCGGATGGCTATTTGATGTCCTCGAAGTGGGAGGGGTTGCCCATGGTTCTGCTGGAGGCCTCTGCAAGCGGGCTGCCGATTGTGGCTACGGATGTAGGCGGCAATAAGGAGGTGGTCCATGACGGGGTGAGCGGTTATCTCGCTGAAGCATCCAATCCGGACCAGCTGGCCGAGTGCATGATCAAGGTGATGACGAGGCCGGAAGAGATTCGGTCGAATATGGGCCGTGCCGGAAGGGAATATGTTAGCCGCCATTTTAATATAAATACGATTGTTGAACGATGGGAGAACCTTTATGGGCAAGAGGCAAGCAAGTCAACCAGTTCCTAGGAAAGCCGCTTATGTAGCAACCGTGTATTCCCACCTGGCCGCATTCCACCTTCCTTTCATGGAGGATCTCCGGCATGAAGGCTTTGAAGTTCATGCTTATGGAAGCCCTGATCCCAGACGGGAGAAGGTTAGTAGTAGGGGCTTTGAATGCAGGGACATTTCCTTCAGCCGCAGGCCTCTGTCCTGGGGCAATGCGCGGGCCCTGTTCCAGATGATCAGATGGCTTCGCAAAGAGAAATATGATCTCATCCATGTGCATACGCCGAATGCCAGCCTGATCACCCGGCTAGCGGCCTTTCTGACAGGCTGCCGGGGGGTGGTGTACACCGCCCACGGGTTTCACTTCCATACGGGAGCTTCCCGGCTTGCCTGGCTGATCTATTATCCGCTGGAGCGGTTCATGTCCAGATTCACGGACAGCCTGATTACGATTAATCAGGAGGATTACGACCGGGCTAGCAGCTTCCCCGTGCGGGGTCAACTTATCTACCTACCTGGCGTAGGTGTGGATGTGAGTGCGTTAAGCCCGAATCCGGATGTGAAGTCGGAGGAACTAAGGCGCGGACTGGGTATCAGCAGCGCTGCGCTGGTTATCCTCTGTGTCGCCGAGCTGAACCGGAACAAGAATCAGCAGCAGCTTATTCATGCCGTACATAGGCTTATACAGCGGGGGGTACCCACGACTCTGCTGCTTGCAGGCGTGGGAACCGAGGAAGAAAATCTCATCAAGCTGTGTCAGCAGCTTGACGTAGAGGAGCAGGTGAAGTTCCTTGGCTACCGCCAGGATATCCAGGAGCTGATGCAGGCAGCTGATGTGCTTGCCCTGGTATCAAGGCGGGAGGGCCTTCCCAAGGTACTGCTCGAGGGCCTTGCGGCCGAGAAGCCGATCCTCGCCACAGATGTGCGCGGCAGCAGGGACCTTGTTATCCACGGGGATAACGGCTATGTCATTCCGGTTGACGAGGCCGGGGCAGCCGCCGACGCCTTGCTAGAGCTGTATGAGAATCCACAGCTCCGCCCGCAGATGGGGGAGCGCAGCGGAAAGATGGCTTCCCGTTATGATGTGAAGCTGATTCGTTCCATGATGAGAGAAGTGTATGATGATCTTTTGACTGAAGATAGAACCGGGGAGAGAGGAGCTGCGCGTTCCAGATGATCAGGCTGTTTCGCTTCAAGGGCATGAAGGTATTCATACTGCTGCTGGACTGCTTCATTGTCTATGCCAGCTACCTGCTGGCTTACAAGCTCATATTTCGCGGAGACATTCCACAGTCCGAATGGAGCTCTTTTCTGGATTATGCCCCCTGGCTCGGTCTGTTCACCGTAGTGCCTTATTATATGTTCTACCTGTACGATTTCGCAGGGCGCCAGAAGCCTGCAGCCTATCTGTATAATCTCGTGCTTGCTCACCTTGTCTTTGTCGCCGAGCTGATTGCGCTGAATTATTGGCTGAAGACCTTCAGCCTGCCGCGCAGTGTAGTTATTATCGCTTTTGTCATCCAGCTTATCCTTACCTTTGGCCTGCGTCTGCTCATCTTCTTCATTCAGTCCAGGGGAACGGGTCGCAAAAGAGCCATGGTGATCGTAAGCCGGGAGCATTCGGATATCCCCCTTCTCGAGCAATTGCTTACCAAGGGAAGCGCCTGGCTGGATATTCAGTATGTCATGGCCATGGATGAGGAGGAAGACGCGCTGCCAGGCAGCATGTGGGAGGAGATTGATGTCGTCCTTCTCGCCCATGCTCTCCCTGCAAAAACCAAGTCCTCCCTCATCCGCGCAGCCGGGACTCGGCAGATCGAAGTCCTGCTGATTCCGGACTTCTACGAGCTGTCGCTCGTCAATGCCGAACCTCAGCAGCTCGATGATCTGATGGTCTACTCCATCATGCCGCCGCACCTCACCCTGCTCGAGCGCATCATGAAGCGGTCTATCGACCTCTTCATCTCGTCACTGCTGCTGCTGGCCGCTTCGCCGGTCATGCTGCTCATGTTCATTCTCATTCCGGTGACCTCGAAGGGCAGAGCGCTATTCGTTCAAGAGCGGATAGGGCATCATGAGAAGCCTTTCCATCTGCTCAAATTCCGAAGCATGATCGACAATGCGGAGCAGAGTACAGGACCGGTCCTTGCCGGGGATGGAGATGCCAGAATAACGAAGCTGGGCCAATTCATCCGGGCCACCCGAATTGATGAGCTTCCGCAGCTGATCAACGTCCTCAAAGGCGATATGAGTCTGGTCGGCCCCCGCCCCGAACGCGCCTTCTTCATCTCGGCCTTCAAATTAGAGCTGCCGCATTATACGTACCGGCTTATGGTCAAGCCGGGTCTGACCGGTCTAGCCCAGGTCAAGGCGAACTATACGACCTCTCCGGAGGATAAGCTGCGCTACGACCTGCTGTACATCAAGAACTATTCCCCGCTGCTTGACCTACGCCTTCTATTCCAGACGATTATGGTAGTGCTGAAGCGGGAGCAATCCCGGGGCGTCAAGGCGGAGACAAAGCCAGCCCGGCTTGGCCTGGAGCAAATTCTGAACACCGCAGCGTCCGAACTGCCAGCTGCATCGAAGCAGCTGCATGGTTAAGGTGGAGAAGGGAGGTAAGGGCAGAAATATGAGAAAACGCAGAGTATACATGCTGATAGCCGGGTTCCTGCTCTGCACAGCTCTTGGGGGCTATGCCTTCTATTGGTCCCTTCAGCCTGCGCATCATTTCCGCTCTTCGGAGATTCCCGTGCTGGCTGCCCCGGACTCGGGCGCTAGAGCAGGAGAAGGCAACCCGAGCACGGTACCTTCTGGCACCGGATCGCTGGCAGCGGCCGCCTCTTCGGGCTCTTCGCAGATGGAGGAGAAGAAGTCCGGCCTGGAACAGACCCATCTTACTATTCTAATTCTGGGCATAGACGCCAGAGGAACTGAAGATTCCCGGACCGATGTGATGATGCTGGCCAAGGTTAACGTGGACGAGGGGAAGGTTAGTCTTGTCTCGATTCCGCGGGATACCCGGGTTCAGCTGCCGGGAGTGGGATATACGAAGATTAACCATGCCCATCTGCTCGGAGAGCTTCACGGCGGCGGCAACCATGGAGGGACGAAGGCCTCTCTTCAGGCTGTCAGCAACTTATGCGGCTGCTCGATCAATTATTATGTGAAGACCAATTTCGAAGGGTTTGAACATTTCATTAATACGCTGGGCGGGCTTGAGGTCACGCTTCCTGCCCCGGTGAAGCTGACCTATGCTCACCTGACACTGCCCGCAGGCGAGCAGCGGCTGAACGGGGATTTGACGCTGAAGCTGGTACAAGAGCGCCATTCGCTTGCCGAAGGCGATCAGGGGCGTCAGCAGAATCAGGCCCTTGTGCTGAAGAGCGTTCTGCGGACTCTGCTGCAGCCGGCGAATCTTGCGAACCTTCCAGCTCTGATCAAGCAGGTGAGAGAGGATATTCTAGATACGAATCTGAGCGACAGCGATATAATGAGCTTATCCCTGCTGGCCAAAGAGATGAAGATGGAAGATATGAAATACTATCAAATCCCGGGACATAGTGACAAGCTGTACGATCCATTGGTCAAGAAGGACCTGTATTACTGGATACCCGACTTAACGCAGATGAAAGAAATATATGATATGAAATAAAATAAAAGTCATATTTTCACTGCCGTCTTCATACATTGAATCGACTCACATGGAAGAGAGAACTGCGAGCTTGGTTCACTTCCATGTACATGTACTTATAAGAATGGGAGAGTAGATTCAATGAAGATCGCAGTAACAGGCGGCGCCGGCTTTATCGGCAGGCATACGGTTGAGGCATTGCTGGAACAGAACCACCAGGTCGTGGTTATCGATTATTTGGAGGACGGGACCAGGTCCTACTTCGATGAGAGAGTTACCTTGTATCAGACGGACATATGCTCAGGCATGCTTTCGCAGATCTTCAGCACGGAGCGGCCGGATGCGGTTATTCATTTGGCTGGTCAGATCAGTGTGCAGCGCTCTCTGAACCATCCCTACCTCGATGCTCAGCACAATATTCTGGGTACGGTCAATGTGCTGAGACAGTGTGTGGATTATCATGTCCGCAAAATCGTCTTCTCTTCTACGGCAGCCGTCTACGGCAATCCGCTCTGCCTCCCGATTGAAGAGGATCATAAGGTAGATCCCCTCTCCTTCTATGGACTCTCCAAGCTGACTTCGGAGAAATATATTGAATTCTTTTCCCATCAACACGGTCTCGACTATACTATTCTGAGATATGCCAACGTGTACGGACCCGGACAGACGGTGAAGGGCGAAGGGGCAGTCGTTGCTTCCTTTGTGAACCGGATGCTGGAGGGCGAGCGCCCTGTTATCTACGGGGATGGGCTGCATTCGAGAGACTTTATTTTTGTGCGAGATGTAGCCTTAGCCAATATTGCCGCCCTTTGGGGTGGATCCAGCGAAGTGATGAATATCAGCAGCGGGAAGCCGCTGACGATTCTTGAGCTGTTCGAAACCCTGCGTGATCTAAGGGGCCTACATATCGTGCCAGACTATCAGGCACCCAGAGAGGGCGATATTGTTCACAGCCTGCTGAGTAATGATAAGGCTATTAAGCTGCTGAATTGGGAGCCTGTTCATTCCCTTGTAGACGGACTGCAGATGACTCTGAATGAATATGCCCTCCATCAAGCGGCCGCGCGCTAGCATTGTAGTAATGATTGTGTCCCGTTAAATTAACTTTTTTAATTTATAAAAATTGGTATTTTTATTCTCAAGTAGAATGTGATATTATAAAGAGGACTGTGTGTATAAGTTAGTGAAAGTTGCAGGCTAACCCCAATGCTCGCAGTTTACTGGGTTGACGGATTATATATCATCAGCAGAACGTGAACTTTATATTGTCAGGTAAATGAATGAATCTATCTTAGGATAAAAGTCAATTTCATGGCCTAACCTCTCTATGAACAGGGATGTTAGGCCTTTTTATGTTTGCTAAGGGAGGGATAGAATGACTCGCGGCAGCATGTAAGTACGAGGCCCGGAATGCAGCATAGGCCGGTCTGGCCGCCGCTGAAGGCGAGTCTGTTGTTAATGGATCATATACAATCTCAGCAGCTATATCAGTTAATCGCAAGTTTTACAGGAAAAGTATTCAGAGAGCACTTCGGTAAAGGACCTGAATCCGTTGTCGTCTCGATCAGCCATAAGTTCACTACGATTTACTTGAGAAACTTCCTGATCAATTCAGAGCGTGTATTGCTGGAACAGAATCATGAATCTATTATCCGTCAAATCAGAGACCAGATCATGCAGCGCGTTATCCCCGAGATTACAAGCTATCTCAAGCTCGTACTTGGTATAGAGCCGGAGAAGCTTTATTATGATTGGGATTTCGGCAGCAAGAACGGAATGCTGGTGGCCATCTTCCCTGAAGTTATAAGTGTAAATGATGCACAGATGCAGCCGAAGGATTACCCTGGAAAGTCAGAGATCGAACGTGAATGGGTACGGATCAGCGGGCGGGTGCAGAAGGAACCGCTGGAGATTTCCTCTTATGAGGTTAATCCGAGAACGCTGCTAATCCTTTGCAGAGGGGTCTTTGGCGAGCTGGAGAAGGAATTGATCCGTCTGGAGTGTGGAGAGCTTCTGAGAGATGTGAAAAGACGGCTCGAAAAGGGCTACATAACAAGCAGCACTCAGATCAGCAGCACACTTGGCCGAACCATTGCCGATTGCTTCATGGATTGGGATGATGAGCTGGATCAAAGCATTACCGTCATACTTACAAATCCGCCGCGCTAGGCTTCAGCGCGGTATTTTTTTGCAATTATTTATGACAAATCAGGCGTTTCTCTGTAACGATATTGTTATCCATTTCCAGATCTGCACATATATAATTAAAGAAAACACCGATCCGGCGTTTGAAGCGCGTTAAATTGGTTATTGAATGATATACCACTAAGAAACAGGCAGGGATGCAGTGTGAAAAAATCAGCAGCGATAATACTTACTTTATTCAGCTTAGCCGTATTTACCGTATTTAGTACGTCAACAAGTACAGCCTCAGCAACAGGGGCTTCCAAGCAAGCAGTCAAGACGCAGACGAGAACCGTATACATCAAGCAGATGAAGAGTGCGGACGGGAAGGTGCGCATCACGGTGGACCCGATCGGCTGGTATATGGGCAAGGATGCGGATCTGAAGTTCAAGGAGCGCGAGCCCAAGGCTTATAAGGAGATTGGGGGAGCCCCCGACGGCTACTACATTACCAATGACAGCAAGCGCACGGTCAGCTACCCGGTAGCAGCGAATGCCAAGGTTATGATGCAGATTTATGACCGTACCGGTAAGGCAGAAGACATCGACATCAAATGGAATGAGCATGTATCACTTAAGAAATTTCAGTCGATCTACCGTAATACCAAGCTGATGGACGTACGGGCATTCCCGTATCACATTACGATTAAAGAGGGTCAAGTGATCAAGATCGTGCAGCAGTATGTTCCTTAAGGAAGCGAATATGAAAATATAACAGAGGGCCGTCCCACAAGGGGCGGCCCTAGCTTTTTGCGGTAAGAGGTTGGTTAGCGTTCGAACCGCTCCGAAAAGAACGTTGCTCCCATCGCTTATTGTGTTCGGATATCCTGAATGATGATTGGTGGAAGATATCCGAACACAAAGGCGAGCGCTGCCGCTTGTCCGCAATCGTTCTTCTCTCCGCCGACTATGGCGCAATCACTCACAATACAGCTAAAGAGGCCGTTCCTCGGCATTGTCCCGGACAAGTATTTCTCCTGGACAAGTGTCTTAGTCCTGCCGGTTACCCTTCCTCCACAGCCTATGAACAGGCCCAACCCGGCCATAGACCGGGTCGGTCTCCGGTATCGGCACCTGCGGGATCTCGGCCAGCGCCTTCTGCCGATCGTTCGGGGTTGCCCGGCGTGTGTTATATTTCATGCCGCCTGGATATGCGCCGACGATCTGAAAGTCGGCGCTCGCTGATACCTTCTTGTGCCCCGTTCCCGCCGGAAGCAGGGCGACATCTCCGGCATTCAGCTGTATCTGCTGGCCTTGGTCGCCGCCCAGCTGAAGCAGGACGGTGCCGCGGATAACGCCAAGCACTTCGTGACTGTTGCTGTGATAGTGATGGTAATCGAACACGCCATTCGTCCAGCTGTTCAGCCAGCCATGGGAATTGAAGACAGCCTCAGTGTCCTGGGGATTATTCTTCAGTGCTCTCGAATACACCAGAACAGGCAGATCTGGATTGCCTGGGATGATGCCGTCGTCAGCGAACTGAAGGGGGATGGCTTCTGGCATGGTCATAAGTATGACTCCTTTCTGAATAAAGAAATGGATATGTTTAGGAAAGTCCTTGAAGGGTAAAGATAATGCATGAAGATAACTGCTTCGCAAATCGGATAGATGGAGGTTCAAATATGAAAACATTAGATACTGTTGCTCTTGTTCTGCTTATCGTGGGCGGACTCAACTGGCTTCTCGTAGGTTTATTCAAATTCGACCTGGTTGCTGCAATCTTCGGAGGAGCAGATAGCGGGTTATCCCGACTGGTCTACGTAATTGTTGGACTCTGTGCCATGTACTGCATTAAATTCCTCGCGGGTGTTAACAACCGTGAAAGAGTATAGTCAATAGCAGCTGATCGCGTCAAACAGATCATTATGCAAGAACTTGCAGCCTTAGTTCGGATTCAACCGGACTGGGGCTTTTTTATTTTGCTTGAAATAATCTCATCCTTGCGAAATTATCAGAAGGCGATCCCTTAATAAGCTGTATAATGTAATCATATCCTAATTTTGGATACCAATTCATGTTAAGCTTTCTTGATCAAGAGGGAGGTTTATTTTGAGCCATAAAAGGGGAATTTTCAGTGTTACTGTGATTCTATTACTCGTCATTATCTTTACATATTGGTTAACCAGAACCACAGTGGTAATGCATATTCATCCGGATGATATTGTGATTCAGGCTTATCTCCAAGATGTAGATCCCAATTCCATACTGCCCGGCACCGATATACCGACCAAAACATTCTACAAGCAGGCGATCCAGATGGAAATTGATAATAAAAAGAATATCCCGCTTACAGCCGATCATTACACGATCATGATATATCCGATTTGCGCCTATTCAGTTCTTAGATCAGGAACGCATGTATCTGGCAATCCATATGACTTCTCTATCGGCAGCAGCTCAGCGAGTCTGGCCCTTGTTAAGAAGGAGGTTGAGAAAGCCGGATTTGCTGGTCAGTGGGATTTAATTAAGGAATCCACAGGCTTTGCCTACTTGAAGGCCAGCTATCCGATTAGACCCATGTATTTCACTCGGAAAGACGCGCCTCTGGCGAGTCCAGACAATACATTTATCGTAGTGACTTATATGCAGGATTCAGGGGGCCTGAGTTGGTCCAAGAAGATTCCTGTAACTGTTCAGAAATAGACAAGAACGCGCTCACGGTGCCGACATTAGAACTTTAGGTATACACAAACAAAGACCGTATCCATAAAAAGGAACGGTCTGATATAATAGGCGTGGACAACACGCCTTGAGTGGGTGCGCTTTCCTCCGGAAAGGAGGTGAGGCGTATGAACTTCTCTTTTGCAGATGTTATTGGCTTTGCTGCGTTTATAGTCGCGCTGCTGACCTACATCGAACGAAAAAAGAAGTAACCTGCTCCAGGTCGGCAAACCGTGCAGGTCACTTCTTCCGCTTGTAACTTCAACCGTGGAGGAGTAACCCCACTCAAGTTGTTGTACCGGGGACTGGTCGCCACCAGTCCCTTATTTCATAGTATCTTACGCTTGTTATCTTTATACCCATATTACTACATGATATTACGGGTGGCAACGTACGCCAGACTTCACAGCCTGTTACTTTACAACGCACCGCCGCTTCCAGAGGGGCCCACGTTCATCCCAATCCGTTCCTTACTGCGGATTCGTTGTCCAGATCCCGGCCGTCTTCAGGAAGACGCGAGCAGGAAGCTTGAGTGCAGCGAGAACGAGATCCGCCACATCCTCAGGCTGCATCATGCGGTCTTCATCGCCGATCTTGAGTCCGGCGTTCGAGGCCAGGTCGGTGTTGACCGTGCTCGGCGTCAGGGCGGTGACGCGGATGTTATGCTTGCGAACCTCCTGTGCCAGCGACTCGGTCATGCCCATGAGGGCGAATTTGGATGCGCAGTAAGCTGAGCCTGTGGCGAAGCCGCGCTCACCTGCTGTGGAAGCCACGTTGATAATGTCGCCGCTATTTTGGGCGACCAGATCAGGGAGAACCGCACGGGTGACGTTATAAGTCCCCATCACGTTCACATCCAGAATTCTTTTCCACTCCTCCGGATCCATTTCCAGCAGGGTTCCGAACTTGGCGATCCCCGCATTATTGATCAGGATATCCACGGATCCCAGCTCCTGCTTGAGCTTGGCAGCGGAAGCTTTTGCCTCAGCGGAATTGGAGATATCCGCAGGGGAGATGCTGACCTTGATACTATATTCGCGCTGCAGCTCCACGGCGAGGTCTTTCAGGTCCGATTCGGTTCTGGCAATCAGGCCAAGATTTACGCCTTCTTTGGCCAAGGCGACAGCTACGGCTCGCCCGATCCCTTTTCCGGCGCCCGTAATCAGGGCATTCTTCCCGGTAAGTTCCATCTTGAATCACTCCAGTCCATTCATTAGTTCACACCTCTATAATAATACCCCGAACCGCTCCGTTTTTACACTTCCATGGGTAGGAAGCGAATTGGGATTAGGAATGATAGGGAATTTTTATGAAAAATACTAGGGTTTTATTTACATAGCAGGAAAATAGAACTATAATAGAATAGCAAAACAGGTCTAAACACTCTCTAACTTGAAAAAGGCAAACTTGCTGAAAGGCAAGGACGCAAAGCCACGGGTCTAAGGCATTTCGCTAAGACAGCCGGTTACCAGCAGGAGGATGAATACTAGGTTTTATAACCTCAGGTCTACTCTTCGGAGTAGGCCTTTTGTCTGGGTTCAATAAGGAGAGACCTACTCTATTAGGAGGTTAATCACGTGCAGCAGGTTCACATCAAGGGAATTGCAACCTACCATCCGTCTACGGCCTATGACAATGCTTATTTCGTAGAGCATTTTAACAAGATGGGCCTGGAATCGGAAAATCTTATGAATCACCTGGGGAGAAAGACCAGATATCTGGTGAGCTCCGAGGATGAGAATTCACTGACCATGGGGGTAGCGGCAGCACAGAAGCTGCTCACTGAATCGAAGGTATCTGCGGAAGAACTGGATATGGTGGTATTCGTATCGGATACGCCTGAATACACCTACCCAAGCAACGCTTTGTTGATTCATAGGGAGATTGGGGCGGTCAATGCCCATATTGTCTATGATCTGAACACGAATTGTATTGGAATGCTCACAGCCATGGATCAGGTGCGTCAGTACCTTACAGGGAACCGCTTCGTCAAGCGTGCGCTGATTGTAGGCAGTGTGCATGTCAGCAACATTGCCCGGAAGGATGATACTGTAGTCTATCCGAATTTCTCGGATGGGGCGGCGGCGGTCATCCTGGAGAAGCAGGACATCCCTGGAGGCTTCCTGGATGCGAACTATAAGACAGACTCCAAGCTTGGGGATACGGTGACTTTCCCGGCGGTAGGCCTGTCCAAGATGTTCAGTGAAGGCGTGCAGGAATCGGACAAGCGACTGCGCTTCATCCCTCATGATGTTAGCTATTTCTCAGATGAGTGGAGAGATATGATCTCCGTCATGCTGGAGCGGAACGGGATGAACGCCGCAGATGTGAATCACTGGTTATTCTCCCAATTCTCCCGTCCGGAGATCGAGGAGACGCTGGTGAAGATGAATGCAGGCTTGGATAAATATACGTTTGTCGGTGAGAAATACGGCTATACCGGGGTGACGAGCCCGATCTTCGCATTAGAGGAAGCCATTGAAGCCGGCACCATCTCACCTGGAGACAAAGTAGTCTTTTGCTCGGTGGGAATCGGATATACCATGTCCGCACTTTTATATCAATTTTAGCCAGGTAGACTAAATATTATTATGCAGAGGAGAATCAACATGTTTAAATTTGAGAAGAAGCAGGCTGAGAAGGCTCTGGTCATCACGGTTGGAGGATTCATGAAGCCAGACGAGGCCGAGGCATTCCTGAAGGAATATGAGGAGAATGTGAATTCCATTCAGCCATCTGAGTACAAGCTGATCATTGATTCCACGGACCTTGCTGTATCCAAGCAGGACATGCTGCCTGTGCTTGAGGGCTGCTTCAACCTGTACATGTCGAATGGATTCAAGAAAATTCTGATGGTTAATCCTTCTTCTGTTATCGCCAAGAATCAAATGCAGAAGCTGGCCCAGTCCATCTCCTACACAGGAATATTCATGGATACGATGGAAGAGGCTTACGCTTATAACTAAACCATAAACGGCCCTGCTTCGAGAAGAAGGGCCGTTTATTTTTTGTGACAAAATCAGTACTTCACACGCATACCTTATGGGGTTCAGGGAAACCTAGAGTACCGGGCAAGAAGACCGGGTAGATTATTTCTTGGGACGTTGCTTGGTGAACTTGGAGGCCCCTGTCACGACGAAGTAAATGCCCAATACTGTGAATAAGGATGCAACCAGACGATATTCATACAGGAACGGGACAAGCGTGAAGAGGACAATAGCAAAAAGAAGGCGGAGCAAGGCCTCTTGTTTCATAATTCTAACGCCTCCTTGGATTAGTTTTGTTGCATGTGTGACGCACATGATGACCAAATTGTAGCATGTCTAAGCTAAATTTCATTGCGATATTTGAAATATTATGAAAATTATTTTTCAGTTCTTTGACAAGTGGTGTAATATAGAAGTATAGAGTTCCGTTTCGGCCTGTTCAACTTCTCGGAAACGTTAAGAAAACAGTCCCTTGCCTATGCCGGGTAACTAAGCCGGGCTAGTAAGGTCTGCAGGTATTACGTATATAACGGACTGCTATACAGAGTGAACCGAAGATGAGTATTCCTATTCTTGTTCCAAAATTCACGCTGTATAATTCAATGTAAAGGAGGAAGTTCCAAATGTCACAAACTTCTAATCAACAAGAGACAGCTGCTGCTGAGGAGGCAGTTGCTGCTCAAGCGGTATCTCCTGAAGCTGGTAAAGAATTGCTGGATCAGCTGATGAAGCCGGAGGTACAGCAATCCCTATTGGTGCTGGTTGACCAGCTGCCAAAGCTCACGGAAATGATGAGCAGTCTTACTACAGCTTATGACTTCGCTCAAAGCATCGCCAAGGATCCGGTATTCGTTAACGACCTTAAGCACGGGTTCGCAGAATTCGCTACTCCAGTAGTAGGTAAGGTTAAGGGCGTTGCTGCTGCAGCAATCGAAGCGAACGAGCGCGCACAAGCCGACACTTCAACGATCGGCGTATTTGGCCTGCTCAAAATCCTTAAAGATCCGAATGTGCAAAAATCACTTCGTTTCGCCCAGGCTTTCCTGGACACGCTGAACGATCGTCAAAAAGGACAACGTTAATTCAAACCAACACAATTCAGAACGGAGGATGGATATGTCAAAGCAAATTTTGATTTTGGGCGGCGGCTACGGCGGTTTGCTGAGCGCATTGACTGCACGCAAGTATCTTAATGCGAATGAAGCCAACATTACCGTGGTTAACCGTTACCCTACACACCAGATTATTACTGAACTTCACCGCCTTGCTGCAGGCAATCTTCATGAGAAAGCAGTAGCACTTCCACTTGAGAAGCTGCTTAAAGGCAAGAATGTAAATTTGGTGATTGACACAGTTCAAACCATCAAGCCGGATGACAAGCAAGTCGTTCTTGGCAACGGAAATACCCTCAGATACGATGCACTTGTCATCGCACTGGGCAGTGAGACTGCATTCTTCGGAATCCCAGGACTTCAGGAATACAGCTTCACTTTGAAATCTGTGGATGATGCGAACCGTGTCCGCGCTCATGTAGAAGAAAGACTTAATGCTTACAAGCAATCCAAGAATAAAGCAGATGCTACATTCGTGATTGGCGGCGGCGGTCTGACTGGCGTTGAGCTTGTGGGTGAATTCGCGGATGAGCTTCCTGAGATCTGCCGTCAAAAAGGTATCGACTTCAATGAAGTATCCCTGTACTGTGTTGAGGCAGGTCCTTCGATTCTGGCAGGATTCCCGCCGGAGCTTGTGGAACGCGCAACAACCAGTCTTGAGAAGCGCGGCGTTCAGTTCGTAACTGGCGTGCCAATTACAGAAATGAAGCCGACCTCGGTTATCCTGAAGGACGGTCGTTCGATCGAAACTTCAACACTGGTATGGACAGGCGGCGTTCAAGGGAATTCCGTTGTTGCGAACTGCGGCATCGAAGTTAACCGCGGCCGTGCATCCGTTACCGAATCTCTTCAATCCACTTCCCACAAGGATGTATTCATCGCTGGGGACAGTGCGGTTGTTATTCCTAGCGAAGGCGCGCGTCCTTATCCGCCAACGGCTCAGCTGGCATGGCAAATGGGCGAGACCATTGGGTACAACCTGTCAGCTATGATCAAAGGCGCTCCATTTGAAGCGTTCAACCCTGTATTCTCAGGTACGCTTGGAAGCCTTGGACGTAAAGACGGAATCGCGATGCTGGGTGCGAACCAGACCCGCTTGAAGGGAACTCCGGCTTCCCTTATGAAAGAAGCAAGTAATATCCGTTACTTGTCCCATATCCACGGCCTTTTCGCCCTGGCTTACTAATCCATCGCTCATTTCTTCAAGAAGAAGAACACGCCAAGTGTTCTTCTTTTTTTTGTTAAGCTGAGGTGTACGTTGATCTCCTTTTACGCCGCTCAGTCCTATATTAATAGAACTCCCAGAGGGAGAAGTATGATTTTTCCAACATAAACGGACTTTGTTTAGCTCTTACTTAGTGGTACATTAATGTGTAATAGTCCTAGGGAATAATCCCAAATTCGGTTCTTTAGTGGAGGTATAATAATGTATTCTGGCAAACAAGAAGATAACTTACATATAATGACGTACACACTGAACAGCGGGGTTAAGGGAACCGTCCCCCTCTCTGCGGCCCAGATTGGTGAGTGGCTGGACAGTTATAGAAGCAGTACTAAGTTTGTAACCGAGATTGGAAAAGAGTTTTTTGGTCTGAACCCTGAATTGGTGGCGGATTTCAAAGTGCAAAATGTATTCTCGAGCTACCGGGAAGTGGTCCTTCCCAAGCAGCAGGAAGTCGTCTACAACAGACTGTCAGAGGAGTTCAAGAAGAATTCGGTATGGATACATATTGACTGTAAATGCGGTACTACGTATACGACCGAGTCCCCTTATTTCCGGACCAAGTGGTATTGTACCAAATGCAAGGAGATCGTCTTCCTGGATAAGAAGAAGCCGCCGGTGAAGACGAATAAAGGCGATGCCCACTACATGACGAACAAGTACCTCGTAGAAAGGGACTAAGAGGAATATTCACATGAGCAACCCCTCCGAGAATCGGCGTAATGTGGGCATCTTCGCCCATGTGGACGCAGGCAAGACAACAACGACCGAGCATATTCTGTTCGAGAGCGGACGTATCCGCAGTCTCGGCAGTGTGGATTCGGGTACAGCCGTGACCGACTGGCTGGATATCGAGAAGGAACGCGGGATCTCGGTACGGGCAGCAACGACTTCTTATCAATGGGGAGGCGTTCGGGTTAATCTGGTTGATACACCGGGGCACGTCGATTTCCTATCCGAAGTTGAACGTTCCCTGCGTGTAATGGACGGTGCGGTACTTATTATTTCCGCAGTCGAAGGGGTAGAGGCGCAGACGGAGTTGATCTGGAATGCGCTCCGTAAGCTGAACATTCCTACCCTTCTCTACGTGAACAAGATGGACCGAATCGGAGCCGATGCGAGCCGTGTGCTGGAAGACATTCGCCGGTATCTCTCCCGGGATCTGCTGATTGTGCAGGCTCCGGTAGGGAGTGAGCAGGACTTCAGAGCGGTGAATGACTTATGGCGCAGCGAATCTGATCCAGAAGCTCAGCAGATTCTGATTGAATCGGTAGCAGACAAGGATGAGTCGCTGCTGGAGTATTACCTCGGCGGGGACAGCCTCCCGCTTGACCGGTGGAAGACAGAAGCGGAGAGACTCAGCCGCATCGGTGCGGCCTATCCGGTCTTATTCGGCGCCTCTGC
Organism: Paenibacillus sp. Paensp111; assembly: GCF_059492195.1. Taxonomy (NCBI): domain Bacteria; kingdom Bacillati; phylum Bacillota; class Bacilli; order Caryophanales; family Paenibacillaceae; genus Paenibacillus; species Paenibacillus sp. Paensp111. The sequence goes on along the minus strand of NZ_CP168527.1, from coordinate 4,102,934 downwards.
CCGGGGGATTGGCATTCACGCATTAATGGATGCGATTACAGCGTATCTGCCGGGGCCAGGAGGAGACCCTGAAGCCCCGGTGTCAGGTATCGTGTTCAAGATTGAGCGGGATAAGACGATGGGCCGGATGGCTTTTGTCAGACTGTATGAGGGATCTATGCGCAATCGCGATGTGATTCGCAATCATACCCGGCAGCTTCAGGAGAAGATTACCCAGATCCGAAGGGTCGAAGGGAACCGCTCCGAGGATGTAGGCCTGCTGGAGGCCGGGGATATTGCGGCGGTCTGCGGTCTAACCGGGGTTCAGATCGGGGATATTCTCGGAAGTCCTGAAGCGATTCCGGAGGAGGCACGGCTTGCCGTGCCGCTCCTTACAGTTCAAGCCCAGTGGGAGAATGAACAGGACTACAGGGGAGTGGTACAGGCACTTCAGGAGCTGTCGGATGAAGACCCGCTCCTGGATGTGCAGTGGCTGCAGGATGAGCGGGAGCTGCATGTGAAGATTATGGGGCCGATTCAGCTGGAGATGCTGACAAGCCTGCTAAGCTCAAGATACGGGCTGAACGTGACCTTCAGCCAGCCGTCTGTCATCTACAAAGAAACGCCCATACAATCGGCAGAGGGATACATCGCATATACGATGCCCAAGCCTTGCTGGGCGATTCTTCGGTTCCTTATTGAACCCGGGGAGCGGGGAAGCGGCATACAGTACTCGGCGATTGTTCGTACCGAGGATCTCCTGCCGCAGTACCAGAACGAAGTGGCCCGCCGGGTGCCTGAAGCACTTCAGCAGGGGCTGTACGGCTGGGAAGTGACGGACCTCAAGATTACACTGGTCGAGGGTCAGCACCACGTCTGGCACACGCATCCGCTGGATTTCGCCGTAGCCACACCGATGGGCCTGATGAACGGGCTCGCAACCGCGGGAACCCGGCTGCTGGAACCGGTTCTTCAGTTCCGCATCGTGGTCCCCGAGGAATTCGGTGGGCGCGTCATGAACGACCTTGTGCAGATGCGGGCCGTATTCGGTGCGCCTGAGCTTCGCGGTGACCGGATGACGATTGAAGGCAGGGTGCCGCTGGCCGAATCGATGGAATATCCGGTCACCTTAGGCTCGCTTACGAAAGGCCGGGGCACGATCATAACCTTCTTTGACGGTTATGAGGAGTGTCCAGCGGATATTAAGGCGGAGCGGCCTCGGCGCGGGGTGAACCCGCTCGATCAGGCCAAGTATATTTTGAGTGTGCGTAAGGCGTTATAGCTCTTATTATTTATTCTTCCTAGGAAGCTTCTCGATCTCTTCTGTAACGACAAAGGCAAGGTCCTCGTTCCCGTATAGGGACAGGACGCTTAGCAGGGTATCATGCGGAATTTCACCGGCTTCTTCCTTAGGGACTGTCAGTTCAATCCCCTGCTGGAGAGCCGCGTTGGCCGTCTGCTGCGGGTAAGCCCGACCATACAATTCTGCCGGGTCAAGCCCATGATTCACACACCACTGTGCGAAGATCAGGATCATCATCTGTTCGTCACGCTGATAGTTCTGTATAATTTGTTCTTCAATCTCTTTACGGCTCATAGTGGGAATAGCTCCTTTTAATATTGGGTAACGTATATTATAGCCAAAGGGCGGGTGGTATCACAATGATTATGAATCATAAAATAAAGGCTTCCGAGGTCCAGCTCACCGGTGTGGACGGCGAGGACCTCGGAATTATGCCCACATCTGAAGCGCTTGCCATGGCCAAGCGGCTTAAAGTGGATCTGGTCTGTACTTCCATGATGAGCAGCCCTCCGCCATGCCGGCTGATCTCGGCAGGTGCCGCCAAGCAGGAAGCTGGATTGGAGCGCAAGAAGAGCCAGCCCTCCAAGGTCAAGGAAATTCGGCTGACCCCGCGAATTGAGGAGCATGATTACGAGACCAAGAAGCAGCAGGCCGAGCGCATCTTGAAATCGGGCGATTCTGTTCAGCTGGTGGTTAAGATCTCCGGTAAGGAAGGGGCGGCGGCCAAGGCGCTTCTGGAAGAGCTGCTCCGTGATTTGAAGCCTCTGGGGCGGCCGAATTCAGGAATCCATGTAAGCGGTAAACAAGCTGATGTTCAAGTAAATCCAGGTTGAGAATTTTATTTTTGCACCGATTTGCTTTTTAAAAATGGATAAGCTATAATGAGGTTACTTGAGCGCGTTAACCTCATTTACACATTGTAAAGGGTTATCATACAAATGCATGAACCTTTTACAATGTGTGAATTTTTTATTTTAAAGAATAAAAAGAAACATGTTAAATAAATTATTGGAGGTAATACACATGGCACAACAAGGTACAGTTAAATGGTTTAACGCAGACAAAGGTTTCGGTTTCATCGAAGTTGAAGGTGGCGACGATGTATTCGTACACTTCTCCGCAATCACTGGCGAAGGATTCAAAACTTTGGACGAAGGCCAACGCGTTGAGTTCAACGTTGTTCAAGGCAACCGTGGACCACAAGCTGAGAACGTTGTAAAACTGTAATATTTCTTACAGTTAACGAACATCCCTTAACCAATTGGTTAAGGGATGTTTTTTTGTTATGGCAGGATTCACTGGAATACATAAGAAAGAACTAATTTTTATAATCAATAAAATACTTCTTGAAATCGCTATCAAGGCAGATTATAATGTGGTTATTGAAACGTTTCAATTTTTACAACTGTGTTACTCATAAGTTAGATTTTTATGTGTATCATTCTTACTCAAAACCAAGTAGTAAAGACCGTAAAAGTCAGTAAACAAGCCTTTTCAAGGGGGTTAATGAGGGTTGTCGGGTAGAAAGAGAATCGAATATTTTTTTCGATAAAAATCGAAACGTTTCGATGTAAGTGTTTACATGTTTATCTTTTGGCAAGGCAAATACTACAGTCGAGGTGAAGGTAATGAAGAAAAGATCATGGATGACTGCATTCGCTGCATTGCTCACTTTCTCATTCGTATTGGCAGGCTGCGGCGGCTCCAAAGACAGTGGTTCAGGACAAGAAGGAGCAGGTGGCACCAAGACTCTCAAAATGTGGGCTATGGGCGGAGAGAATAAAGCCCTTCCTGTACTGCTTAAGGAATTCGAAGAGAAGAACCCGGGAATCAAAGTGGCTGTTCAATCTATTCCGTGGGATGCGGCTCATGATAAGCTTCTGACTGCGGTAGCCTCACAGAACGGACCGGATGTAGTACAGATGGGTACGACCTGGATGCCGGAGTTCGCGGCAGCGAAAGCGCTGAAAGATTTGACACCTTACATCGATAAATATCCAAGCTTGAAGCCGGAGAATTTCTATGATGGAGCAATCGCTACAACGAAGTTCGATAATAAGACCGTCGGTATCCCATGGTATGTGGAGACACGCGCGCTGTACTATCGTACAGATCTGCTTGCTGATGTAGGCTATCCGGAAGGTCCGAAGACCTGGGATGAGCTGAAGGATGCGGGCAAGAAGCTGGTTGCTAAAGGCGGACCTGGTAAATATGCGATGCCTATGGATAAGGACTCTCTATATACCACGCTTTTCGCTTGGCAGAACGGCAGTGAAGTGATTGACAGCAACCGTCAGCCGCAGTTTAACAAGCCAGAGTATGTGGAAGCGATTAAGTTCCTGAAGAGCTTCTATGATGAAGGACTGACACCCAAAGGTTCTGACATGGATATTAACGTAGCCTTCAAAGACGGCACACTGCCCATGTTCATCAGTGGCCCTTGGATGATGCAGGGAATCAAGGATAAGGCTCCTGAGATCGATGGAAAATGGGCTGTTACCACACTCCCTGCCAAGAAGACTAACATGTCTTCCATCGGCGGTTCGGACTTGTCCGTATTTGAATACTCCAAGAATCCGGATGAGGCAGTGAAGCTGATTGCGTTCCTGTCTGAGAAGGAAACTCAGCTCAAATGGTATGACAAGTCTCATGAAGCTCTTCCTTCTGTTAAGGACGCATGGAAAGACGACAGATTCAAAGATCCTCTGATTGCCGCTTTCGGTAAGCAGCTTGAGAATGCCCGTCCAACACCAGCAATCAAAGAATGGGAATCCATTGGTCAAGCCATTATTGCTACCTTCGAGCAGATCACCATTGGCGGAGCAGACCCCGAGACTGAACTGAATAAATTGAACGACAAGGCTAACGAAATTCTGGGGAACAAGTAATTCATTCCTTGATCCGTTATGGCTAGGGCGTGCCGGGACTGGCCTGCAAGGAAGGTCCCGGCTATACGCATTTTTCAAATTCAATAAGGCTCCCGGGGGTGAATCGTAGTGAACCATATGCTCAAGCAGTTTAACAAATATAAATACCCTTATCTGTTCATCGCACCTGCGATCCTACTTCTACTGATGTTCTCAATTGTTCCCATTGTCATTGCCTTGGTCATCAGCTTTACGAATATGGATATTATCGGACTCGCCGATCACTCCAGCATTAATGGAGTCGGGTTCCGCAACTACGTGAATTTGTTCAAAGACCCTGAGTTTCTACAGTCTATCTATAATACAATTATATATGTTATTATCGGTGTGCCCCTTGTGGTTATATTTTCCATGAGCATCGCAATGCTGCTCAATTACGGCACAAGCTGGTTATTTAAAACGTTTCGCGTGGTTTACTATCTGCCGTCGATCACCAATATTGTAGCGGTAGCTGTTGTGTGGGGTTATTTGTACAACAGTTCCTACGGATTGTTCAATTATATTCTGTCTTTGCTCGGCCTGCCGGCCCAGCAATGGCTGCTGGACCCTCATATTGCCAAATACTCGCTGATCCTGCTTGCCGTATGGAAGGGGATTGGCATGAATATGATTATTTTCCTGGCTGCACTTCAAGGTATTCCCCGTACGTACTATGAGGCCGCAGAAATTGACGGTGCCACAGGATGGAAGAAGATCACTCATATTACCGTTCCTTTGCTTGGATTTGCTACCTTCTTCGTGACGATTACGACACTGATTGGCTGGATTCAGTTCTTTGAAGAACCTTTTGTAATGACGAAGGGTGGACCTCTTAATGCAACCATGTCCATGGCACTCTTTATTTACAATAACGGATTCAAATTGAGCAATTTCGGCTATGCGGCTTCAGGCTCGTTCGTGCTGTTCATCTTCATTATTATTGCGACGATCCTTCAATTCGTGGTCAAGAAGAAGGATGTGGAATATTAATCGGTTCCGCAGCTTAAGGTCTGTGTAATTTAAAGGAGGGCTTCGAGAATGGCAGCTAGGAAATTGGAAAAAGGGGTAATGATCGCACTGCTCATTCTGGGCGGACTGCTTATGATGATACCGTTCATATGGATGATCACGTCGTCCTTCAAGCCGGAGAATGAGTTCACTGTCTTCCCGCCGACCCTGATCCCACATCATCCGACTTGGAATAACTATGTGGATCTGTTCGTCAAAATTCAATTTTTCGTATATCTCAAAAACACACTGCTCATCGTATTCTGGTCCTTTGTCGGCATGTTTCTGAATGCGATTGCCGGCTATGCGTTCGCCAAGTTCGACTTTCCGGCCAAGAACACGTTATTCTATCTAATCTTGGCTACCATGATGATTCCAGGACAGGTTACCATGATTCCAACTTACCTGATCATCAATGAGATGGGGCTCGTGAACACCATGACCGGAATCATTCTCCCAGGGCTGGTCGGGGCCTTCGGCATATTCCTGTTCCGCCAGTTCATGTCTACTGTTCCTTCGGATTTGATTGAAGCGGCTCGGCTGGATGGTGCGGGAGAACTGCGGATCTTCCTTGGTCTGATCCTGCCGATTGTGAAGCCTGTCTTTGCGGTACAGGGGATTCTGACATTCATCGGAGCCTGGAACAGCTTCCTGTGGCCGCTGATCATAGCTAATGATGAGAGTCTGTATACGTTGTCGGTTGGACTCAACCTGCTTAAAGGTCAATACAGCTCCAACTTTGGTCTGCAAATGGCAGGCGCGGCATTTATGGTTGTGCCAATTATTATTATCTTTTCATTCTTCCAGAAACATATTATTGAAGGTGCTACTATTTCCGGTATGAAATAAGAAGGGCGGGACTATGCAAATGGCAACGATTAAGGACGTGGCTAAACTAGCGGGAGTTGCACTCTCTACAGCCTCATATGCGCTGAATGGAGATATCAAGGTGGCGGAGAAGACAAGGGCGAAAGTGCTCGAGGCAGCTCGGCAGCTGAATTATCGCAAGAATGGTTTTGCCATGGACTTGAAGCGAAGCCGTACGAACACGATAGCCCTCATTCTGACGGATCTGTCCGGACCTTATTATTCAGAATTGATTCGCAGTATCCAGGACGTGGCCTTGGCTAACGGATATGACCTGATTGCGTGCAGCTCTATGGGCGGTAAGGACTCCACTGCGGTAAGATTTCTTCGTGAGCGGAGAGTGGACGGCGCTGTAGTGCTTGCTCATAACATGACTGATGAAATTCTAATGGAGTCCGCTGGTGAGAGATTCCCGATCGTTGTAATGGACCGGGAGCTGATCGGCAGTGGATTGATCAATGTCCGGGTGGACAGTGAACAGGGAGGTTACGATGCAACCCGGCATTTAATAGAGGCTGGCCACCGCACAATTGCCTATATTAGCGGGCCATCTAATTCAAGTGACAATGTACTCCGCTATCAGGGTTATTTACGGGCCATGCACGAAGCAGGTCTTGAGGAGAAAGCTAAATGGCGGCTCAGCGGGAATTTTGTGCGTGAGGGCGGATACAATGCTACCAAGATGATGATGATGCAGGGCGAGCTGCCCTCCGCTGTATTCTACGCGAATGATGAAATGGCAATTGGGGGACTCAAAGCGCTTCAAGAAGGTAGAATTTCGGTGCCGGGGGATATTTCGGTTATTGGATTTGATGATATCCAGCTTGCCGAATATGTACACCCTCCGCTGACTACGATTCGCCAGCCCAAGCAGGAGGCAGGCTCCCTAGCAGGACATTTGCTGTTCCAGATGCTGGACGGGGAAGCAGTTAACGATTCCTACAAACTGAAGATTGAACTCGTGGAACGAGATTCTGTACGCAGACTGTAGCTTAGAGGCCGGAAGCACTAAGGTGATTCCGGCAATTTGGCTGGGTCATAGACACAAGGGATGCGGTATGAAGGGGCGCAGTATTGAGATAAAGGATGCAGCGGTGTCAGTTGAAGAGAGTAGAACCAAAGCCGTCCTGAGTCTTGATAAGGGCTTTCGTCGTCTTACAGGTGAAACGTTTCGAATTATGCAAACAATATAGTGTATTAAATTCTTATAAATTGGTAAATTTTCCTATGAAAACGATTCAAAATCATAAGAGGAATTTAATTAGAATTGCACAGCGGGGAGGTATTACATATGACTGAGCGGGTAAGGCATGGCCTGGATCTGCACGGCTATATCGACAAAATGACACTGGATGAGAAGATAGCTCAACTGATGCAGCTAGCTGTTCCCTTCTTCGAGGGAGCTGCGGGCGGAGGGCAGATCACAGGACCGATGAAATCACTCGGAATCACAGAAGCTATGATCCAGGGAGCGGGCTCTGTGCTGGGCCTGGCGGGCGCGGAGGAGGTTATTGCCATCCAGCAGGCACATCTGGCGAAGAATCCTCATGTAATTCCGCTGCTGGTGATGGCCGACATTGTGCACGGCTTCAAGACGATCTTTCCGGTACCGCTTGCGATTGGCTGCTCGTGGGATCTGGATCTTGCCGAGAAGAGCGCACAGATTGCTGCCAGGGAAGCAGCTGTATCAGGCGTACATGTAACCTTTGCGCCTATGGTAGACCTGGTTCGTGACCCTAGATGGGGACGGGTAATGGAGTCAACCGGCGAAGACCCTTATCTGAACAGCGAGTTTGCGAGAGCTTTTGTGATAGGGTTCCAGGGTAGTGATCTTGCCGGAGAACAGGAGCGGGTAGCGGCTTGTGTGAAGCATTTTGCCGCATATGGGCTGTCTGAAGGCGGCCGTGATTACAATACGGTGGACTTGTCAGAACGACAGCTTCGCGAATTCTATCTGCCGGCTTATAAGGCCGCGCTGGATGAGGGCTGCGAAATGGTGATGACCTCCTTCAACACCGTGGACGGAATACCTTCCAGCGGCAACAGGAAGCTGATGAGGGAGCTTCTCCGAGAGGAATGGGGATTTGACGGAGTAGTAATCTCCGATTGGGGTGCGGTGAAGGAGCTGATTCCGCATGGCGTTGCCGAGGATGAGGCAGAGGCTGCTTACAAAGCGATTCAGGCGGGAGTCGATATTGAAATGATGACCGGCTGTTATGCGCATCATCTGCCTCAGCTTGTGCAAAGCGGACAGGTCGACGAAGGACTTATCGACGAGGCGGTACTACGAATTCTGAAGCTTAAGCAGAAGCTGGGCTTGTTCGAGAACCCGCTGCGCGGAGCAGATCCTGACGCGGAACGCGAGATCATCTTCTGTGAGGAGCATCGGCGTGTATCCCGCGAGCTGGCCTCCAAATCGTGCGTGCTGCTAAAGAACGAGGCGGTGCTGCCGCTGAATCCGAAGGAGCGGATTGCCTTGATTGGCCCACTGGCTTCAAGCGGAGATATTCTTGGCCCCTGGTCTTGGCTTGGTTCCAAGGAGGATGCCGTCCGTCTGGATACGGCCATTCAGGATATCGTTACTGCCGGAGGACTCAAGGTAGCCGCAGGCTGCAGCCTGGAGATGATCGATGAGAATCAGGTTAACGAAGCTATTGAGGCTGCCGCAGATGCCGATGTCATCATACTTGCGCTCGGTGAAGATTCCGAGTGGAGCGGTGAAGCCGGGTGCCGCACGGATATCAGGCTGCCCGAGGCCCAGCTGGAGCTGATTGCCAGATTGAAGCCGCTTGGCAAAAGAATGGTCGCGGTCCTCTTTAATGGTCGGCCTCTGGATCTTCACGGTATTTATGAAGAGGTAGATGCGGTGCTCGAAGCTTGGTATCCCGGAAGCGAAGGCGGAGCGGCCATTGCCGATATTCTGTTCGGCAGGGTAAATCCTACCGGGAAGCTGACCATGTCCTTCCCTTACTCCGTTGGGCAGATTCCGGTGTATTATAACCATTTCAATACAGGACGCCCCCAAGGGGCACCGGATGCGCAGGAGCGTTACGTGTCTCAGTACTTGGATATCCCGAATGAGCCGCTGCTTCCCTTTGGCTATGGACTTAGTTACACCACGTTCGCTTATGGTGAGCTGAAGCTTTCGTCCGAGACGCTAACCAGACACGAAGACTTAACGGTTAAGGTGTCTGTGACTAATACAGGCAGCGCTGCGGGTGAAGAGACTGTGCAGCTGTATGTGCGGGATTGGTCCGGTGAGGTTGTACGGCCGCTCAAGGAACTGAAGGGCTGGGCAAAAGTGAGCCTTGAGCCGGGCGAGATGACCGAGGTGTCTTTTACCTTAAAAGAGGAGCAGCTTAGATACCATCACGCAGATCTGCAGTATAAGAGTGACGCCGGAAGATTCGGAGTCTATATCGGCTCTAACAGCCGGGACGTGACGGGAACTGAATTCAGGCTTCTGAAATAGAATTGATAAAGAGAGAATAGGATGTGAGAAGATTGACGACGACATCAGTGACAAAGCTTCTCCTGGAGACCGAGCTGCTGAAGTTCACCTTTCTGAATAGTGGGGATCTCTATCAAGCTCTCGGCGGCGAAACTATGATTAATCAATGGTTAAGCAATCCGGTTGATGGATCGTTAAATAATCTGTATTTGAGGGTACACGAGGAACATGGAATTCAGGTCTTTCCGCTTCTGGGAGTTCAGTCGGGAGGCCGTATCCGGCAGCTGAGTAAGCAGCAGCTTGTATGGGAAGGGGAAGTACAGCCAAGCATCGCGGGAGAGAATGGGAAGACGGGGAAGCTCACCTACCAGGTTAAATTCATGCTGGCTCAGCGGGGGATATGGTTCTGGGATGTACAGCTGGAGGGAAATGGCTTAGAGGCCGAGGTGGATGTCATTTATGGACAGGATATCGGGATTGCTGATCCCGCCGCCGTCCGCAGTAACGAAGCTTACTTGTCACAGTACATTGACCATAATGTGTTTGAAGATGACCAGCTCGGATATGTCATCTGCTCAAGGCAGAACCAGCCGCAGGGGGGCAGATTCCCGTATATCCAGCAAGGTTCTCTTACCAGAACAGCAGGCTTCTCTACAGACGGATTCCAGTTCTTCGGGCTGTCCTACAAAGAGACCAATCGACCGGAGGTACTGTCTGCACCGAAGCTGGCTAATGAAATTTATCAGTATGAATTCGCTTATACTGCCCTGCAATCTGAGCGGGTACATTTGAAAGGAAAGGCCGAGTGGGTGTTTTACGGCTTGTTCAAGCCGGATCATCCGGCTGCCACCTCTTCTCTTGAATATATCGATGAGATTCGTGAGGCCTGGGATGAGGTGAGCGGATCATTTCATGAAGAAAGCATGCAGCCTATTGAAGAGGTGAAGAGGCATGCGGGATTTGGTGAACCCGTTCAGGTACTGCCGCTGCTCCAAGAAGAGCTTGATGAGTTGTTCCCTAATCGCCGTCAAGAAGAATATGAGGGAGAGACACTGTTATCTTTCTTCACAGATACCTATGAGCATGTAGTGTTGAAGGAGAAGGAGCTGCGTGTGGAGCGACCGCATGGTCATATTCTGATGAGCGGCGATAATGCACGGATGAATGATCAGGTGATAACTACGACTTCCTACATGTACGGAGTTTTTAACTCCCAGCTAGTTGTGGGGAACACCAATTTCAATAAAATGATGACCAATGCCCGGAACGCGCTGAATGTTCCAAAGACATCCGGCCAGCGGATCTATGTAGAGCTGGATGGGGTGTACCGTCTTCTTACCATGCCTTCTCTATTCGAGATAGGATTCAATTATGTTCGGTGGTACTACAAGACCGCTGCAGATACGCTCGTCATCACTAATTACACGGTAGTGGACTCGCCCGAAGTCATTCTGAGTGTTCGTTCGGTCAGCGGCAGGGCTTATCGTTATCTGGTGTCTAACCAAATCTCCATGAATGTGGCCGAATATGAGGTTCCTTATCACATGACTCATCAAGGGAATCAGATAGTCTTCCAGGCCAATCGGGCATCTCTCAGCGTAGAGGTCTATCCGAATCTGGCTTACCGGATGGTAGTGGAAGGTACAGACTTTGCTGTTCAGGATGAGCGTGCACTCCTATCAGGGCAGGTTCAAGGTGCAGCTTCCCTGGTCGTTCTGGAGCTTGCACAATCCGCAGCATGGGCAATCACGATGCAGGGTCAGCTCCATGGAGATGAGCTGCCAGCCCAGTATCGCAAGGTGGAGGAAGAGATTGCGAAGTACCGAAGGTTCTATGCGGGGGTCATGAATGGCTTCCGGCTGTCCCGGGGGCAGGAGGGCGAAGGCGACCTATTCAAGGTTAACGCGCTGGCCTGGTGGTACACGCATAATATGCTGGTCCATTATTCGGTTCCGCATGGACTCGAACAGTACGGCGGCGCTGCTTGGGGGACCCGCGATGTATGTCAGGGGCCGGCCGAGTTCTTCATGGCTGCGCATAAGTATGAGCAGGTCCGTGAAATTCTGCTTACGGTATATTCGCATCAATATGAAGAGGACGGCAACTGGCCGCAGTGGTTCATGTTCGACAGGTATACCCGGATCCAGCAGGAAGAAAGCCACGGGGATATTATTGTCTGGCCGCTCAAAGTCCTGAGTGATTACCTAGCAGCCACCAAAGATTATGGGATCCTGGATGAGCAGGTTCCTTTTACCCGGAAGACCGGCTTTGCATTTACAGAGACTGAACCTCTACGCAAGCATGTAAATAAACAGCTGCGATATATTCAGGAGCATTTCCTGCATGGTACACATCTGTCTGCCTATGGCGACGGGGACTGGGATGACACCCTGCAGCCCGCGAACGAGCAGCTTAAGCAGTATATGGTCAGCAGCTGGACTGTAGCGCTAACCTATCAGGCCATTCGCCAGCTCTCTCAGGCGCTGCAGGAGTCCGATAAGGATATGGCAGCCGGCCTGGAACAGATGTCGACAGGAATTCAGCGGGACTTTAACGCCTATATGCTGAATACCGGAGTGATTCCGGGATTTGTCTATCTGGAGAATCCAGATGAAGCCAAGCTGATGGTGCACCCTTCTGACAAGGAGACAGGGATTCAGTACAGATTGCTTCCGATGACAAGGGGGATGATTAGTGAGCTATTGACTCCAGAACAGGCAGATTCGCATTATAGGCTGATCCAGGAGCATCTTCTCTGTCCGGACGGAGTGAGGCTGATGAATCGCCCGGCCCAGTATACGGGTGGAATCAGTATCCACTTTAAGCGCGCAGAGCAGGCTGCCAATTTCGGGCGGGAGATCGGTCTTCAGTATGTTCATGCGCATATCCGCTACATTGAAGCTATGGCTAAGCTGGGAAAAGGGGATCAGGTCTGGCACGGACTTGCCGCCATCAACCCTGTAGGCATTCAGGAGGTTGTACCGAATGCGGAGCTGAGGCAGAGTAATTCGTACTTCAGCAGCTCCGACGGCAAATTTGCTACTCGCTATGAAGCGCAGCAGAGATTTGAAGAGCTGAGGGACGGGGGTGTAGCTGTGAAAGGCGGCTGGAGAATCTACTCCAGCGGACCGGGAATCTACATGAATCAACTGATCTCGAATGCGCTGGGCATTCGCCAGGAGGGGGGCGACCTGGTCGTTGATCCGGTGCTCCCAGCTGAGCTGGATGGACTGGAGTTCGATTATGAATATGGCGGAGAGCCGGTAAAGTTCCAATATCATTGGTCAGATGGAGTCCTGCGGAAGGTTACTGTGGGGGGAGAAGACGTTCCTGCCCTGAAGACAGACAACCGCTACCGCAGCGGCGGCCTTCGTATTCGGCGGGCGGATTTCGAACGTCTTCGCTCTACGGCAGGCACGACCGTAGATATATATATGTAAGGACAGGTAAGGTGACGTACTCAAATCTATTGATGAACTAAAATTGATGCAAAAAGTCTCCGGCGGAAGTAAACGCGGCCCGGAGACTTTTCTTTTCGGGTGAGGCTGGTCTTACAAGGATGTGCCTTAATAGTAAACCTCCTCATAGTGGCCCTTCTCGCACTGATCGGCTGAACAGTGATTGGCTCTCGTTAAAGCCGCCTTCGTGCAAAGGTTAGCCCGCCGATCCGGCAGGCACCCTGTAATTCGGCTTGCGACTGCGGCTGATCCAGAATGTATATCCTGCCGCACAGACCAGCATCGCCATCAGGAGCATGAAAGGCGCACCATAGCGGGCAGTCGGGATGAAGAGCAACTGGAACAGCAGCATGCCGGTGAAGGCAAAGGCCAGAAAGTTCTTTTTGAAGAGCAGATAAGGAACCGAGATGAGAGACAGCAGTAAGGTCAGATAATGGAGCAGAACCCCGCCGTACATATAGAGCTGCGGGAAGTTCAGCGTGCTGCTGACCCACATGGACTTGAACGTATAGATCAGCTTGCCGAAAGAGAACCAGCTGAGATACTCCAGGAAATGATTCTTAAATCCTCTAAGAATCACCCTTACCCCATACTGTGTCTGACTCATACCGAGACTGTACATTTCCTTGTAGTTGGGGTTCTCCACGAAATAGGGATAGGCACCGGACAAGAGGGCATTGCCGCTGTCGGAAGCTAGCAGGGTGAACTCGTCCAGAACAATCCAGTTCCTGAGGACCCACGGGAGGAAGCAGACCCCTACGGTTAACAGATAAGGAACGAGTACACGCCAGGCAGGCTTGGTGAACAGCAGGAACAGCACAGCCATAATCAGGACTGGCAGCATTCCTGGACGGGTTAGAATAGCCCAGCTAAGCAACGCAGCATTTAAGATAACCAGCCCGATCGAAGGTTTGTTCATCATCCACTGCCAACTGGCGAAGACACAGGCAAGCAGGAAGATGAACAGTGTCTCAGTCAGGAAGAGGTTGGTCATATAGATGAAGGGCGGATACACCGCCACGAATAACCCGGCCAGCCATCCCAGCAGGGGACGTGAGACCGAACTTACATACGAATATACCGGGAAAATGGTAGCCGCACCGATCAGAATATGTATCCATTTGAAGACGTTCGGCGTGAAGGGGAATACCGAGTAGATGGAATAGGCGAACAAGGGGAAGCCAGGGGTCACCCTTGCATTGGATTCCTCGCTCCCGTACCCATAGACCTGGTCGGACAGCAGCTGTTCAACCATAGTGAAGTACCGCCCGGCATCCCCCTCTAGGAAGCTCTGGGTACTAGTTACGAACACATAAATCACACGCAGGGCGAAGGCCAGGGCGAACAGCAGCGCCGGTGCTAGAATGGGACGCGACTTAAAGATTTGAAATGGACGAGTGTTCACAAGGATCGCTCCTAACCGTTAAAATATTCCAGTTGTCAACTTTCCCTACTATATAGTCACTTCCCCTATCCGTCAATCTGCTGAACCAGGCTGGACCGGAGGAAAGGGAGCAGGGGATTGGAATTATGCGGAGCGGTATTGTAAGCTGATTCTAATGAACAGATACGAATGAACGACACGAATAAAGATTCCTACACGGGAATCCATATCTGCTGAAGGGGTGGGAGCATGGTTACATTTAAGAGACTGCATGAGGTGCCGATGAAGATCGTGCTGGAGGCTTGGGAGAAAGGGTTTGAGGGGTATTATGTGAATGTGTCCATGCCTCTTCAGGCTTTCGTTACCAGATTAATTAATGAGGATCTGCTCCTGGATCTATCCAACATCATGCTGGATGGCGATAAGCCGGTCGGCATTAACCTGAATGGAATCCGAACTGTAGATGGCAGAATAGCCAGCTGGAACGGAGGCATCGGAATTGCTCCCGAGTACCGGGGACAGGGGCTGGGCAAGCTTTTGATGGAAGAGAGCATGAAGGCGTATCTTGAGGCAGGGGTGCACCTGGCGACACTGGAGGCTTTTGTCCAAAATAAAGGGGCTATTAAGCTGTATGAGCAATTCGGATATGTCATCAAGGACAAGCTTCTGCATATGAGCAGCAATAGCCCGGTCGATCTGGAGACGGAATCCGGCATAGACTCCACCTTGACTACCATTACAGATATGCCGATCGCGGCATCCAGGCTTCCGTTCTATAATAGCGCCGGCGCCTGGCAGACCCAGTGGCAGAGTGCGAAGGGCGGCCAATCTCTGATTGTCTATCTCGGCGGCGAGCCGGTAGGCTACGCGATATTTAGACATAATTATAATCCGCAAGGCGAGCTCGTATCCATTGCGCTGTACCAATGCGAAGTTCATTCGGACCAGGCCAGCAGCCTGCAGATTTACAAATATATGCTGGGTCAGGTGTTCGATCCGGGTAAGGGAGACGCCAAGAAGGTAGTTATTAATCTTAAGGAGAGCCATACGGAACTTGTGGGGGTTCTGACCGAGGCCGGATTCGCTGCGGAGGTCGAACTCGTGTATATGGAGAAGGTGATGTAAGCGTTATATTAATTTTTGAATATGGCTCTTAGGCTCTATATAATAGGATATGTATGATTCTACTATCAAGAAGGAGCGTGCAGAGAATGGAGTTTCGGAGTCTGGGTAGAAGTGGAATGAAGGTAAGCCGTCTATGCCTTGGAACGATGAATTTTGGCGTGGATACAGACGAGAAGGATGCTTTTCGTATTATGGATATGGCGCTGGAAGCCGGAATTAACTTCTTCGATACAGCCAATGTGTATGGCTGGGGCGAGAATGCCGGACGGACCGAGGAAATTATCGGCCGCTGGTTCAAGCAGGGCGGAGGCCGACGGGAGAAAGTCATCCTTGGTACCAAGGTATATGGTGAGATGAGTGACAAGACAGATGGCCCGAACGATGCGGCCGGACTGTCCGCTTACAAAATCCGCAGACATCTTGAGGACTCTCTGCGCCGGCTTCAGACGGATCATATTGAGCTGTATCAGATGCATCACGTAGATCGCAGCGCAAGCTGGGATGAACTGTGGGAAGCCTTTGAGGTTGCGGCAAGCCAGGGGAAAATCGGCTATGTGGGCTCCAGCAACTTTGCCGGTTGGGACCTTGCGCTGGCACAGAGCGCTGCGAAGTCGCGCCATTTCTTCGGCCTTGTATCGGAGCAGCACAAATACAGCCTGCTCTGCCGTCTGCCCGAGCTTGAAGTTCTTCCTGCCGCAGAGCACCTGGGGATCGGCGTCATAGCCTGGAGTCCGCTGGATGGCGGGATGCTTGGCGGAAGCGCACTGAAGTCCGACCGGGGGACTCGGACCTCTCATCAGAAGGAGAGAATTGAATCGCTTCGTCCTCAGTTGGAAGCATTCTCTGCTCTATGTAAGGAGCTTGGGGAGACCGAGGCTAACGTAGCATTGGCATGGACGCTCCATAATCCTGCTCTGACTGCGCCAATTATTGGGCCGCGGACAACAGAACAGCTTGAAGATGCTCTGCGTGCAGTAGAGATCAAGCTGGACGAGAGTACTCTCCGCAAGCTGGACGAAATCTTCCCGGGCCCAGGTGCCGAGGCGCCTCGTGCTTATGCCTGGTAGGATAAGCCTTGGGCACAGGATCTAATACTTTATAACAAAGGGACAGCCCCTAGCCATACTTTTGGCTAATGGGACTGTCCCTTTATTTCTAAGCCAGTGCCGGTGTGCGGTCAACTCTTACTTGCCTTCCAGGAACCGGGTCAAGTCATCTGCGGGCATCGGTCTTCCGCACAAGTAGCCTTGAGCCTCATGGCAGCCAAGCTGCTCCAGAAGGCGAAGCTGTTCGGTCGTCTCAATCCCTTCAGCTACCACCTTCATATCCAGGTTCCTGGACAGCTCGATGATGGTTCCTACCACAGCTGAATCCCGCTGACTGACCGCAATGTTAGTCACCAGCGACCGGTCAATCTTCAGATAATGAAGCGGAAGACTGTTCAGCATGCTCAGCGAGGAGTACCCTACTCCGAAATCGTCCATGGCCAAAGTAATTCCCAGATCGGTTAGTTCCCGGCACAGCCGCTGTGAAGTGTCCAGATCGATGATCGCCGTGCTCTCTGTAATCTCCAGACACAAATTGCGGGCAGGTAGACCGACAACTCGAAGTGTGTTAATTACCTTCACTGCGAATTGCGGGTCCCTGAGCTGCTGTGCGGAAATGTTGATGGCTACCACAAAATTTTTGTAGCCCCGGTCGACCCAATACTTCGCCTGATGGGCAGCAGCGCTGAGTACCCAGTCACCGATGGCCAGAATAAGTCCGGTGTCTTCCGCCACCGGGATGAACTCCGCTGGCGATACCGGTCCGAGCTCCCGACTGGTCCAGCGCAGCAGCGCCTCTACCCCATGCACCCGCTGGGTCTGCAGATCAATCTGGGGCTGATAATGCAGGCTAAGTTCGCCATTAGCGATGGCCTTGGAGAGTCCGTTATAGACGGCCAGATACCGGTCAGCCTTTTCCTGCAGGTCCTTGTTGAACATATGTATCTGATTGCGTCCCGCTTTCTTGGCTTCGTACATGGCCATGTCCGCATTCTGGAGCAGGGTGTCCATCTCGGTTCCGTCCCGCGGCGCAATACTGATACCCATACTTGCTGTAACGGTGTACAGCTTGTTCGCTACCGCAAAAGGCTCCTTGAAGACCTCGATTAACACATTACAGTAATCAATCGCATCCGATTCCTCTCTTAAATCCTCAATCATGATAGCAAATTCATCGCCACCAAGCCTTGTGATGACACAGTTCTGCGGCAGATGCTTCTTGAGGCTTGCGGCAACCTGCTGCAGCATCTGATCCCCTGAAGAATGGCCCAAAGTATCATTAATCCACTTGAACTGATCGAGATCGATCAAGATAATCGCCACTTTGCTGTTCTTGAAATGAATTTCTCCCAGCGTGGTACTCATTCGATCCTGCAGCAGTCTCCGGTTCCCGAGACCGGTCAATGTATCATGATAGGCAAGCTCGGTCAGCTCGCGCTGGGTGTTCCTCTGGGCAGTAATATCCTGAGTAACGAGGAAAGAGAGCACCTTTCCATTAGTCTCCAGGAAGTCGCAGTGAATCTCGGCGAACTTCAGCGTGCCGTCCAGGTGCTTAAGTTCACCTTCGGTGTGGAACGGCTTCAGATTCTGGAAGTAATCCGGATACAGGGCGATGAATCGGTCCGCTTCTCCTTCCGGAAGCAGCATGTGGAAGGAGAGCCCCTTCAACTTATTGGAGTCATACCCAAGCAGGCTTTGGAAGGCCTGATTCGTCTCGACGATGATCCCTTTCTCATCCAGGAGGGCAATCCCGTTATGGGATAACTCGAAGAGAAGCTCATAACGCCGGCCAGCCGAGGCCAGAAAGTCAAAGCGAACCATGGAGTAACGAACGGCAATAATCCATGGAAACACACAATAGCTGGACAGGGAATCGAACAGATGAAGCCCGGTATTTCTGACAAGCTGATTGATTATCAACAAGATTACCAGCAGCGCCACGGTCAGCGTGGAGCCGGTTAGGATGACACGTACCCGGTAGCGTTCCTGAATCAGCAGCTTGTTCTTGCGATTCTTGCGGTTGGCAATAAGGATAATTACAGGCAGAACAATCAGGGCATATAAGATTAAGAGCACAAGCACGATCATGAAGAAATTGCTGAACTCCGTGGTGCGTACATGATTAATTTCTGCAATGTGGATGGCAGGCTTACCGTTAATGGGAAGGATAACAAAGAATATGCCCAACATGGGCAAAAGGCAGAGCGTATGTCTAATCAAGGCTCTGGATTCAAGCCGGCCAATTTCACAGAAGAAATAGAGTGAAAGCGACATGGTCAGGAATGAGGATATAAACCGAAGGGATGCATATAGATTGGCTTCATTGCCCAAAGGGGATTGAAGTGTCAGGAAATTAAAAAGAAAGATAAGTCCCAAGGAGAAGATCAGAATCATGGTAAGCTGGTGAAGCGGGTTGCTGCGCTGACGCAAGAGAACCTCTACGGCCATATAGAAAAGGAAGAGGAACGGAATCAGGTCTGCTATGATAGAGTTTGTTAAAATGGTCATCAGTTTTCTCCAATCCCCTGAAAGTATGTAAAATTATGTTCTGGATCACTATATGAGAGAGAACCATATCATTTAGGCAGTTACAACTTATATCGGCAATTAGTCTTATAAGTTTAACACGATATAGTACTTTTGGCGTAGGAACTTGGTCTTTTGGCGCATATTTTCTTTTTCAAAAGCAATTCGCTTCCTGTATAATTGTAAGTGTGAGATAGATCATATTCTTAGCATTATTTAGAAAGGGGATGGCCACAGTTGGACAAGTGGACATTATTTAAGAAGGCATCCCGATTTCAGGTTATACCTGTTATGCTCGTGCCTGTAATTCTGGGGGCACTTGGGGCATTTGTATGGAAAGGGGTATTTCACCCGTTCCTCTTTGTAATTACCCTGATTGGGGCCGGTGCGGCACACCTATTCTCGAACATGGTTAATGATCTATGGGATTACCGTAGCGGGACGGATACCGTAGCCCGGGATACCCCTGATGCCATAAGCACGAATTCAGGTTTTCTAGCAGGTGGAGTGATGTCCGAGCGGACCTTTGCCTCCATAACCTGGACCATGCTCGGTCTGGCTGCTGTATGCGGGATTGGACTTGCGCTCTATAGCGGCTGGCCGGTACTTGTATTCGCAGGACTTGGCGGTCTGATCGCGTACTTCTATGTAGCCCCGCCTATTCAATTCGGTTACAGGGGAAAAGGATTGAGCGAGATCGCAATCCTCCTCTCCTTCGGCATTCTGCCGGTCATGGGTGCCTATTATGTACAGACTCGGGAGATGAGTGTCCAGTCTGTACTGCTGTCTCTGCCTGTAGGGCTGCTGACCACTCTCGTGCTGTTCAACCATCATTTCCTGCATTGGCAGGCGGACAGACAGGCGGGGAAGAATACACTTGTCGTAGTGTGGGGGGAGGAGAGAGCGCTTCGGTTCTCAAAAGTGCTGCTCTATCTCGCCTATGCATCGGTTCTGGTGTGTGTCGCAGCTGGCGCACTTCCGATCTACGGGCTGCTTGCCCTAATCACAGCGATTCCGCTGTATCAGGCCTACACGAAGCTTGGCAAGCATAATCCTTCTCCGGCATATTTGCCGCTGATGGGAGCTTCCATGAAGGCTTCTATTCGCTGCGGAGCCGTAATGAGCGCGGCGCTGCTCCTGCAAGGCTTCATTTCCTGATCGAATCATGATAGATGCTCGGCCAGACTTCATATGGACCATCAATCGTAAGAGGAGATATGACTAACATGGACAATCAAAAGGTAATTGGAGATTTTCACACGATCCTGTCTGAGGGCGAGGTCTGGACAACAGGCGGCTTCAAGCTGCCGGACGGCTCGTTCTGGGCCTATCGCGAACCGGAAGCTGTAGTTATTGTGCGCAATGGCATGTTGTATGTACGTGCCCCGCTCAGCCGCCAGAATGATCATATTCAGATCCTGGATAATGCCAAGCATATGTATTATTCCGTAGAGGAGATCAAGGTGCCGGAAGCAGGCGAAGTCAGCTTCGAGCTGCAGATCCGCTCCCGTACCCAGGGAACAGCCCCTGGGGATCTGTATGACGGATACGTATCTGTGAATTTGCTGGACTTTACGACTGGGGCTGCGCTGGATTTCTTCGCAGGCAATGATAAGTATGCCAGTGTCTATGCCGTGCTTCCGTTCCCGGGTGTGCAGGTGCCGGAGAGCGACAAGACCAAGTATTTCTGCATCTTCAAGGAGGAGACCAACTTCAAGGCGCGTGAGTTCAATACGTACAAGATCACGTATAACCGGGGGAATGATGAGGTAATCTTCTACTTAAACGGCGAAGAAATCCGCAGAGAGCGGCAGGTTCCGATCAAGTTCAATCAATTCACGATTGCGCTGGGGATCATGACCGAGAAGGACCTGACACCGGAAGGCAGTGTCTCGGTCCATGGCCAGACGGTAACGGCCGAGTGGTCCCCGGTAACGGTAACGATTAAGGAATAACGCATGGTTTCTGCCGGACCAGGGCATTATACAGTCATGATGCACGAATTTGTGAAGAAGGAGAGCAGACATGACACATCCGGAACAGAACGACCCGAAGACCTTTAAGGGCCTGGATAATAACGGCCAAAGCGTGAGCGATGTGCGCGGCGGTGAGCTTAGAGCAGGCCGCCTCAGCCAGTTCAAGAACCACAACGCAGAGGGCAAAGATATTCCCAATGAGTACGTGAGCAAGCAGGAGGAATAGCGGTCTTAACCGTCTTCCTCACTATACTTACACACAAGCTGCAGCCTCAACAGAGGGCTGCAGCTTTTTGTTTGTAGGGGTTATTTTCAGCTATTGAACCGATAGGTCTACGTGATGGGCAACCACTCCATGCGGTATGCAAACCGATTAGTGTTCTCGCGATAGTTCTCTTTCACTAGGTACTGATACTTTGGTCCAAATCACCGTGAAGGCACCAGCAATTCTCCCCTACTATTCTTGCTAATAAAGGTGGAATATATGGCCGAGTTCTGATAATATGTTGGGAAAAAAAGGTGGGTGGAAGGTGTTCAAAAAGAAGAGCATTCGAACCAAGCTGATGTCGCTGCTTCTGCTTGCCGCCGTACTGCCAACTGGTATTTCATTAACCGCTTCCTACCTGTATACGAAGGAATCGGTGACGGAGAAATCGATAAATGAGAACAACAAGCTGCTGACTCTTGGCGGGACGAACCTATCCAACTATTTTGGCGGAATCAATCAATTGGTTCTATCCATTTACAGTGGAATTAATCTGCCGAGCTCCTTGTTCACCGTTATTCAGAACACGAGGCCTACGGATTCGCCGGACACGGGTCATGGCCTTACAGACAACGGGGATATCGTTGCGAGTCAGCTCTATAACTTATTCCAGTCGAGCCGGGATATCTATCAGATTCACTTGTTCATCCGGGCCAATCAGGAATCCAATACGCTGATTAAGGGCATGTTCCGCAGAGAAAAGAACCCTGGATACGTCCCGCAGAAGGACCCATCCGGGAGGAACAGGTCATTTCTGGAGCCTACCCATCTGGATCACAGGTACGGGCAGAGGGATGTCATTCCGAGCCTGAAATCAGAGACCACCGAGGTATTCAGCGTCCATTATCCGATCTACCGCACGCCGAGTAATGAAGTGATGGCCAATCTGTCGATCGATTTCAAGCTGAATGAACTTCGAGATATTGCGAGCTCCATGTTCACACCTGGAACGGAGAAGTTCTATCTGGTCAATGAAGACCGGAAGGTGTTATATACATCGGAGAAGAGTGGGAGTGGAGGCCAGCTGGAGGCCGGATGGAGCCGCCTTCCTGCTGACAGGAACGAAGGTTATTTCTACTGGAATGATAAGGATTTCGGAGGAATCGTATTCTTCAAGCGGGTGACCAGTCCACTCTTCACAGGCGCGCTCATCAAGCTGGTGCCGAACGCTAATTTGTACAGTGACGCCAGACATATAACGGAGATTAATGCGTGGATTGGACTGTTCTTTCTGATTATTGGCATAGGTGCGGCGGTATGGATCTCGATCCGGTTCACCACACCGATCAAACAGCTCATTACTTATACGCAAAAGGTCCAGACAGGTCAGCTCGATGCGAAGATCGATATGGAATCCGGGGATGAATTCAGCATATTGGCCCGGAAAATGACGGACATGACCAAGACCATCAATGACCTGATTCTAACCGAATATCGTCTGGAGCTTGCGAACAAGACCAATCAGCTTAAGGCGCTGCAGGCACAGATCAATCCGCATTTCCTGTATAACGCGTTGCAATCCATTGGATCGATGTCCCTGAAGTATAATGCGCCGAAGGTGTATGACCAGATCTATTCTCTGGGAAGCATGATGCGCTATACCATGGCGACGGGCAAGACGGAGGTCACTCTGGAGGAGGAGCTTGAGCACGTGGAGAATTACCTGCTGCTTCAGAAGGGGCGTTTCGGAGAAGAGAATCTTACGGTCATACTGGATATTGCGGAGCAGACCCGGCATATTGGAGTTCCCAAGATGATTCTGCAGCCTATTGTGGAGAATATTTTCAAGCACGGGTTCAATGAAGGCATCCGGGACGGGCGGATCATGATCAGTAGTGCGATAAGTCCTTCTGGAGACTTGACACTTACCGTATCGGACAATGGAGCAGGGGTGTCGGTGGAACAAATACGCGAAATTGAAAGCGCTGTTATGGGAAGCGGAGGCCGGCTATCTGAAAGTATTGGGCTTAGTAATGTGCTGGCCCGCTTGCAGTTATATTTCGGGGAAGAAGCCAGGATTCATATCTCGGGCAATGAATATGCCGGAACCACGGTTACGCTGGCTTTCCCTATTGTGAAGCTGCGTGAGGATCATGATGAAGGAGGGACTTATGAAGGCTCTAATCGTTGACGACGAGATGCATGTACGGGAGACGGTCCGTTATTTCATACCTTGGGAGAATTACGGTATTAAGGATGTCTATGAAGCCGGGAACGGGAAGGAAGCCATCGAGATTATTCAGTCCGAACGCCCGGTGCTTATTTTCACAGATATGGTTATGCCCTTAATGGATGGCTCGCAGCTGCTGAAATGGATTCAGGAGAACTCCCCGAGGTCCAAGACCATTGTCATTAGCGGTTATCAGGATTTCAACTATGTGAAGCCTGCCATTATGTATGGAGGTACGGATTATTTGCTGAAGCCTCTGAGCAGCAGGCAGCTGGTTGCGGCCGCAGAGCGGGCGCTGAGCATGTGGAAGCAGGAGGAGGAGGAATGGGTCCGTTCGCTTGAGCAGGAGATCCAGCTGAATGTGCTGCGCCCTATCTACTGGGATAAGCTGCTGACCGATTGGGTCTCGGGAGCCATTCCTTACTCCAAATTGAACCCGCAGCGGCTTGAAGAAGAGCTGGGGTTCAGCCTTCATACGGAGCAGGTAGTGATTGCGGCACTGTCGCTGTATCCCGTGAACCGCCGGTTCCTGAATCGGCTTCATGGCGATCTAGAACTGGCATCATATGTGACCGTGAACGTGTGCAACGAAGTGCTTGCAGAAGGCCGCTGCGGGCATGCGTTCCGGTACCTGAACCCAGGAGCTGATGTAGTTCTTTTATTTTACGGTACCGTTGAATCGGTTGAGGAGTATCTTCGGCGGATTAATGAAGCGATGCAGCGGACCTACCAGGTTCAGTTCGATATGGGCTGGAGCAGCGTTCATGCGTTCCCGGAAGGGATAAAGATCTCATTTGAAGAGGCGAAGAATGCGATCAAAGGGCGTAATCTTCTGCGAAGAGACCAGCGGATTCATGAATATCGTGCCCTCAGCGGAGAAGACGAGATTCAAAGTCCCTTCCTCTCCTATATGGAGCGATTCAAATACGTTGTTATATCCGGTGTCACGGAGAAGATCAATGAGGCGGTTCATGAGTGGTATCTTCATATGCGCGGCATGCACGTGATTACAGCCGGGCAGCTGGAGAGCTGGCATCAAGAATTTACAGATGAAGTGCTCCGCTGGCAAAAGGAACTGTTCAGCGAGCGGCAGCCGTCTGAACTGCCGCTGATACGAATAGAGCTGCCTTATGATGAAGCCGGGAATTTCTCTATAGAATACTGGAGAGATCAGATTGCAAATACCCTAGGCAGTATTTCCAGTGAGTTCTCAGGCTCGAAGAAGCTGGATCGTCAGCTGGTGAAGGATATCAAACAGTATATCCATTCCAATTATCATCAAGAGATTACCCTTCAGCATATTGCAGACCGCTTCTTCATCAGCCGGGAGAACGTCTCCCGCAAGTTCAAGCTGGTATCCAGCGAGAACTTGTCGGACTATCTGTCGAATCTGCGTATCGACAAGGCGAAGCAGCTGCTGAAGAGCTCGGACCTTCGATTGTCTCAAATCTCAAGCCTGGTGGGGTTTCAGGATGAGAAGTATTTCAGCCGCGTATTCAAGAAGGTCACCGGGATGACGCCGAGGGAATATCGGAAGTCCCGCTAACTATGCGGGATGCGGGATGTGGGGCTAGGCAAAGTTTGAAGGCGGGCGTGGAGTTTAATGAGGGCTAAAGAGAGCTGTGGAAGCCCTGGAAGCTGTGAGATATAGAGGGCATGGAAGCCAAAGGCTATGATAGCCATAGAATCTATGAGGGTATGGAAGCTTTGAGGGTATGGGAGATACAGATGATATAGAAGCCTTGGTAGCTACGGAACAGCTATGAAACTATGAGTTTAAGGGAGTTTTAAATGATATAGATGATATATAGGCTATGAAAGCTATGGAAGCTATGCAAGGAGGATTAGGAAGCCATCAAGCTAGAAGGCTAGGAGAAGGTCGTGAAAAGGGCAGCATGGGGAGCATCTCCCCATGCTGCTCTTTGTTATGAGGCGATCGAGTTAAATGGTTATCCAGGTAAGAAGAGAGAGCAGTACCGATGTAATAACGGCGGCGAGAAGCGGCCGGAGTGCCCGTGAACGCAGCTGGGCAAGGTCAACATTCAGACCCAAACCAACCATGGCTGTAGTTAAGAGGAACGTGGTTAATCTGGAGACCGCATTCATTAATCCAACCGGAACTTGCACCCAGTCGCCTATCACGAAGGAGCCTAGCAGGCTCATACCAATAAAACCTGCCAGGAACCAGGGGAATTGAATCCGGGTTCCTGGCTGCACGGTTCCCGAACGCCTCATTACATATATGAGGACGAAGCTGAGCGGTACCAGCAGGAGCACGCGGCCCAGCTTGGCTAGCAGGGCCATGGCCATCGCATCCTGCCCTGCCGGTGCGGCTGCCAGCGCCACATGGGCAATTTCATGCAGGCTGAGCCCAGCCCACATGCCATACTGCTCGCTGCTGACCGGGAGCAGCGGCTGAAGCAGCGTGTACGCCACGGCGAATACCGTGCCGATTAGCGCAATCAGCCCTGCGCCTGCGGCGGTGTCCTCGTCCTTGGACTTCAGAATAGGCGATACCGCTGCGATAGCCGCGGCCCCGCAGACACCTGTGCCGATACCGAGCATCAAGGTGAGCGGAATATCGGCCTTCAACTTCCGGCCGATCCATAAGGTTGCCAGGATGGAGAAGGCGACTACGCCGAGGTCCCGAAGCAGCATGCCCATGCCCTGATGGGCAATTGTGGCGATGTTCAGCTTCAGGCCGAACAGGATGATCGCCAGGCGCAGCAGGCGCTTCGAGGAGAACTGAATACCGGCGGCTAAGGCCTTAGGATAACCGAACATCTGGCGGTAGATGACGGCCAGCAGAATGGCGCAGGCCATCGGTCCGATCCGCTGGAGGCCGGGGAGAAGGGCGAGCGCACAGCCCAGCAGCGCAATCAGGGCCGTGAAGCCGATTCCCAGCAGCAGGGAAGGATAACTTGAGCGCGGACCTTTTAACATACGAACAGATCCAGCCCGGAGACTACTCCATTTCGAAAGCGAAGGTAAGGGTGAAGATGGAACTTGGACTGGGGAGGAAGCTGAAGCCCAGCCTGAATTTGTATTTGTATTTGTATTTGTATTTGAATCTGATTTTGAACATGAATTTGAATTTAATTTGGAAGTTGACGTTAAATCTGAATATGAATCTGAAGCAGCAGAAGCAGCTGGTGCTGAACTTATTCGAAGCGGTCTCATTAATTGAACCTCCTGCAAGCGGGATATGTGATTAGCTTATCTTAGAGTTGATCATAAGGAAAATAAATTGATATGATAGTTAGCATAAGTATTTAATTATGATCAACTTAAAAGGGAGGAGGCGCAGCATGGATCAAGCACTGCTGGTCTTCATCACGGCTGTGGAACGCGGGAATTTCACCCGGACGGCTGAAGAGCTGCATATGACCCAGCCTGCGGTGAGTCAATATATCCAGTCGCTGGAGAGAAGCATGGGAACCCGCCTGCTGGACAGGACGAACAAGTATGTCAAGCTGACTAAAGCGGGGCAGATCGTCTATGAATATGCGCTGCAGATGAAGGGGCTATATTTCAAAATGCACAGCCTGGTAGACGACCTTATGCATCATGCGGGAGGAGAACTGTCCATCGGTGCAAGCTATACGTATGGGGAATATATCCTTCCCCATGTCATTGCCCGGATGAGATCCGGTTATCCGCTGATTAAGCCGCGCATCTCGATCGGGAACACGAAGGAGATTGCAGAGGCGGTGCTGAACCACCAGCTGGATATCGGGGTTGTTGAGGGGGAGCTCTCGCATGAGAAGCTGACCGTGCAGCCTTTTGCCGAGGATCTGATGTATATTATTGCTCCAGGTAATCACTGGCTTTGTCAGCATAGTAACGTCTCCGCCCAGGATATTGCCAACGAGCCCTGGATTCTGAGGGAGCCTGGATCGGGGACCCGGGATGCCGCGGATAAAATGTTCAGCAACCTGGGCATCCAGCCCCCGGAGATGGTAGAGTTCGGCAGCACTCAGATTATTAAAGAGTCCGTAGAGGCCGGACTGGGGTTAACCCTGCTCTCAGAGTGGGTGGTTCGCAAGGAGATATCCCTTGGGAGCCTGGCCGTGCTGCGTCTTCCTGAAGCCCCGGTAACCCGTCACTTCTCTTGGGTTATGCTGAATACGGAGTTCAAGACGAAAGCAGTGGAGGTCTTTACGAGTCTTCTTCTGGATCAGGATATTCCAGCCAAGAGCAGCCTGCATTGATACCCGGCAAGCCCTTAGCTCCTTAGGCTCGGCCAGCTTTGCAAGCATACCAAAAACAGCCGCTCTCTCGCAGATCACTGCGAAGGGGAGCGGCTGTTGGCTGTTACTCAGGAATAAAGCAAATATATGTGATAAGAGCAAGAATGTACGATTGAATCTAGGCTGCCTTTACTGCTGCTTCATAGGAGGCATCGGCATAAGTAGCAATGCGAATGGCATATTGCTTCCTGCTGAAGGGGTAATCCAAATCTCTACGTTCTCCTCATAGTCCTTCGTTCTATAGAGGACGCTGGTCTGATTCGGTACGTTGACCGAACCTGTATGGGAGAAGCTGACCACATTGCCGTTCACCATGGCGGCGCCCATGTAGAGGCCTCCGCGCGGATTGAACGTAATCAGGGTGTTTGGAGCCACGCGGTGAAGAATTATTTTGTACATTACACCGTAGTTGCCTGAGTTCGTAGCCGGAGTACCCATGATTCCATCGGTTCCCGTCTGGAACGGATCTGCCGTGTTATCGGTTAGATTAAGACGCATATTCGTCTTGCCGACAAGCTCACCGTACTCGAAGACACGAGTGGAATCCGCGAAGGTTCCCCGGATGATGGACTCTTTCGGATCCAGCGATGGCAGGGTATTGAGGGCTTTGAGCGGATCGTTATTGGCCTTCACGATCATGACGGTATATTGGACCTGGGAATCGCTGTACAAGTCGCCGAACAGAGAGATGACATCCTCCTGGCTGAGGGCGGTAGCACTCAGGTCCTCGAAGATCACCCGGGACTCGCCTGGAGCCAGCATGACCGTCTTCTGCTTGCTGCCTGTCTGATAGTTCTCGAAATAACGCTGCACCGACAAGCGGCCTGTCAGCTCCGGATGCTGGTTGGGTCCGGCGGTGCCATAGCTGAGATAATCAATCTTCGCGCTTTGGGAGTCCATATTCTTGGCTACCAAATACACTTTGGCCTTCTCACCCAGCCGGTTGCGGTGATGAATCATGAAGCGGGTTAGACCCACAATGGTATCTTGATACAGAATACCTTCACTTGTAACTGATTCCGGTCCGCTGTCGCGGAACAGCGTGTAAGGCTCGGTTGTGTAAGTGAACGGGATTTTGTCGTAGTTCAGTACACCTGCTCCATTGATTTGGAAGTTCTGTCCGACCGGTGTGAACAGCTTATAGAATTGATCTTCCGTATATAGAGTCTCACTGGTAATATTGATGGTCTTCTCTATCGTATTCGTAGCCCCGTGCTTATCTGTAACCGTGAGCGAGAGGGTCTGAGGCCCCGGGGTGAAGTATGCAAGCTGCTTATTCGTCCATTTCCGGTCTGTAATCGCGCCTTCTTCATCTGTACTTTGATCGGTAACGGTTACTAGCTCCCCCATCTTATATTCAGTCTTGTCGGTGACGAACTGAGCTACCGGCGGAAGATTTGGGTTAACTACCTTGATATTCAGAGTAAATGGAGCACTCCATTGCCCGCTGGAATCCTGAACTGAGTATGTGACTGGATAGGTACCGGCCGATTGGAACATATCTTGATCGGGGCGGCCCTCCCAACGTTCATTCACGATTTGCAGTCCCTTTGGAGAGTAGCTTGTGGTAACAAAGTTCAGCACTGTCTGGCCGGCAAAAATATCACCGGATTGTACCGAGAAGGTAGCGATCGGTTTGGTAGACAGCTGTACAATGACCTTTTTGCCGCTCACGGTATAAGGAATATTCAGGGCCTGTGTAATGGCGGTTAGAGGAACCATAAATACATTTTTGTCCTGATAAGAGGCACCCCGCATCTTCTGGGAGACCCCATTGACCCGGTAGAGGCTGCTGCCTGTCTTGAATCTGAGTTCATTCCCTGCGTAAGTAATAATGGTCTCTTTGGTCTTTCCGTCATAAGCAAGCTGGTAACCGACCCGGTCTACCAAAGAGCGGATGCCGACGTAAGAGACTCCCTTCTTCACGGTCATGGGATGCGTGGCCGTATAGACCCGGCCATCCTGTTCCATCCGGCTGCTGTCCATATATAGAACGAGCTGTCCGCTGCCGGCAGCGGCAGGAGCCAAGGTTGCCGGGCTGGAAGCAGGACCGGGAATCGTGAGCGTGCCGCCGGCTGGCGGCTGTGAGCTGTCACTGGAGGCGCCGTTCCCGGAATCCGTTGTGCCTGCCCCCTCTGCGGGAGCACTTCCACTTCCTTGACTTCCCTGGCTATCCGCAGGTGGAGTTGAAGTGGCCGGGGCACCGGATGTCTGATCCTGCTGGGCTGGCTGGGTCGTTGATGAAGTGATGGTCTCGCCAGGCTGATTGCTTGATTGAACTGCCGGAGTCTGCTGGGTTCCACCCGTGGAAGAAGCGGAGCCGTCCGTGCTTGTTGTTCCGTTAGTCTCAAGTGTAACAGGTGAGGTGGAGGTCAGGGATTGTACCCCGGCTGCCGCTCCCGGCTGCACCTGCGAGGATACAGCTTCGGCACTTGCCGGCATCGCCGCAGCGATCTGGGAGATGATGAGGGCAGTGACCAAGGTAGCCTTTTTAAAATCCATTAGCAAATGTACTCCTTTAAATTCTGATTTTAGACAATAGAAAAGGAGGCACACGAATAAATTCATGTGCTTATCCAGTATTGTCATAGGGTTAAGATGAGATGTTGTGTCTTACTCGGATAGAGCCGGGGCTGGATTCTTACGTCCTTTATAGCGGTTGTATACCCACCGGATGATGGCGACTCCAATTACGCAGTCCAGTATAATGATGACCGGCATGGCGGTGTAATTGTACCTGAACTCCGGAACGAACAGCAGCCGGATGAGGGACATGACCACCACAGTTGAAGCCAGCAGAAATTCAGGTCTGCGGAAACGGCGGACGGTGCCAACTAAGGCAACTAAGAAGAATAGAACCAGGCACTGGTGGAACAAATTCCGGATCGCGTAGGGGAAGACCGAATAATAAGGCTTGTGTCCGGCTCCAAAATACATTTTCCCGTAAATGTAATCCAGCTTTCCGATGGTATACCATTTCAGGAACAGCCATGGCTTCTCGGTGAAGCCCACCTTGAGGCGTTCTTTGGCTACTTCCATCTGGGTCTTGCCGTGGCGGTCTACCATGCCGTCCAGATAGTTATTGTAAGGATAGGTTCCCGCAGCAAATGGATTCACTTGAGTGGCTACGATAATGACCTGCTTCATGGTAATGATGTTGCGGATTACCCATGGGGACAGGATAATACCTGCTCCAATCAAGGTGATTAAAAGCAGCTTAAGCGTGTCTTTCCATTTCCTTGTCCAGAGGAAGTAGACTGCGTGACATACAAAGATGAGCGGCAGGAATTCCGGCCGCGTCAGCACGGTCAGCCCGATCAGGGCGCCGCTGGCCAAAGCCCACTTCCATGTCTTCTTCTCGAAAGCAATAATCTGTAGATACAAGTAAGAGACAAGGAAGAAGGTACACAGTACCTCGGTAAGTACCGCGCCGTTACTCCAGATGAATGGAGGGTAAATGGCGCCCGCAAAGGCAGCCAAAAGTCCGGCTGCTAACCCGCCCATGCGTCTAGCCAACCGGTAAATGAGAAAGAGGGTTATAAGGCTGAGCACGACCTGAATATAACGAATGTAAGGAGCCGGATCATGGGTCTTGTAATCTACTAACTTGTAGATAGCCGCCATGAACATAGGCAGACCTGGCGATACCTGGGCATTGGATTCGGTGCTTCGGTAGCCATAGACTCCCTTCTCCAGAATCTGCTTGACCATAATGTCGTACTGCTTGGAGTCTGTGGAGACGGTGTGCTGGACAGATCGGAGGTAATCAACTCTCAAATAAGCTGCTAATATAAAAATAACAAGCAGCAGAATAATTACAGCAGGTTTATTGCCCCGATAAGACTTAGACCAAAAAGATTGCATCAGGATCAGAACTCTCCCTTTCTCATCATGTAATATATAAACGCGCAAAATTGTGAAAAGTTGCTATTATTTCCAAACGGGTTAGTAATACGGACAAAACTTCAATCCATAGAGTTATGGATAGTCTTATGTTCCTACTTAATAGCAACCTCAATAAGTATAAAGGTATATAACATAATTCGCCAACCCAGCAGGAAATTACATGGAACGTAGGTTAAGAGTTTCACTTATATATTTAGAAACATATGGTAAAATAGCTGAAGTGAAGGGAGAGGAGCTTGGTAATGGACAATAGAGAACCGGTGATTACGATCCGCGATCTGCGGATGAAGTATTCGGACAGGTATGTACTGAACGGCATTGATCTGGAAGTATTCCAAGGTCAGATTATAGGATACATAGGACCCAACGGAGCAGGAAAAAGCACGACCGTGAAGATTATGCTCGGGCTTGTTGAAGGATATACAGGAGAGGTTAAGATCCTGGGAACCGATATCTCAAGCGGAGATATCAGCTACAAACGGAGAATCGGTTACGTACCCGAGATTGCTGAAATCTACGACACGCTTACGGCTAAGGAGTACCTGACCTTCATCGGAGAGCTATATGGACTTACACGGGAGGCTGCAGATGAGAAGGCCAGAAGGTTGGTCGATTGCTTCGGACTGAAGGAAGCTTATAATTCCCGGATCAGCTCCTACTCCAAGGGGATGAGGCAGAAGGTGATGATTATCTCTAGCCTGCTGCATAATCCGGATATCCTGTTCTTTGATGAGCCACTGAGCGGCCTAGATGCGAACAGCGTGATGGTCTTGAAGGAAATTCTTACTCTGCTGGCAGAGCAGGGGAAGACGATCTTCTACTCTTCCCACATCATGGATGTCGTCGAGAAGATCAGCAGCCGGATCGTTCTGCTGGGCGGGGGACAGATTCTGGCCGATGGAACGTTTAGCGAATTGAAGGACCGGAGCAGGGAAGGGTCGCTGGAGCAGATCTTCAATCAGCTGACCGGCTTTAATGAGCACAGGCAGATTGCGGAAGCGTTCGTCGCTGCCGTACAGGAGGCTTGAGCCGCATGATAGAAAGCCGGATTTTGAAAGGACTCGATCTATTCCGAGGGGTCTTCGAGAAGACGGGTGTTGACTATCCGATAATGAGATCCATCCTGCAGATCAAGCTAATGATGGATGCGCGAAGAGTCCCGACGATTGTGGCGGGCGGGAATGGCATGAAGAAGAGGGACACCAGCCTTGGCAATCAGAATAAAGCGGAGGGTAATTCCTTTATACGGTCACTTTGGCTGTATGGGCTGATGGGGCTGATGCTGGTGCCTATTGTTCTGCTTGGCGATAATTATATTTTTCAAATGAGTATTGTGTTCGGCATTATGATGTTCCTGGTCATGACCTCGCTGATCTCGGACTTCTCCTCCGTGCTGCTCGATATCCGGGATAAGACGATCCTGTTCACCAAGCCGGTGGACCGGAAGACGATCAATATGGCGAAGCTGATTCATATCCTCATCTATATGTTCTTCGTGACCGGGACACTGGCGGCTCCGTCGCTCATTGCTGGCCTTGTGGGGCACGGTGTCTTGTTCTTCCTGATTTATCTCGTCGAGATCATCCTGATGGATATTCTGATTGTGGTGCTGACCGCAGTGCTCTATTTCTTCGTGCTGAAGTTCTTTGACGGGGAAAAGCTGAAGGATATGATCAACTATGTGCAAATTGCGCTCTCGATCGGGATTACGGTCGGTTATCAGCTGGTCAGCCGGCTGTTCAACTTGGTGAATCTCACGGTGCACTTCCAGCCGAAGTGGTGGCAGATCTTCCTGTTCCCGATCTGGTTCGGCTCCCCGTTCGAGGCCGTCCTGCATGGGGCAAGGGAGAGCCACTACCTCATCTTCACGCTGCTGGTCATTCTGGTGCCCGTGCTCATGCTCTTCATCTATATCCAGATGATGCCTGCCTTTGAGCGCAATCTGCAGAAGCTGTCCGATCAGAGCGTCCGCGCAGGTCGCGCAGGGGGAAGGCTGACCGATCTGATAGCCAAATGGGTCAGCGGCAGTCGGGAGGAGGAGACCTTCTTCCGATTCGCCGCCAAAATGATGAGTACGGAGCGGGACTTCAAGCTGAAGGTGTATCCGACACTGGGCTTCTCCATTATCTTCCCGTTCATCTTCTTCTTCATGAACATCCATGAGGGCGGACTCCAGGGGATTGCATCGAGCCAGATGTATTTATTCATCTATTTCTGTGCGCTGCTTGTCCCCACGGTCGTCATGATGCTGAAGTATTCAGGCAGATATAAAGGGTCATGGATCTACCAGATCGCCCCGATTAGCCATACGGCACCCATCTATAAGGGAACACTCAAGGCTTTCCTGGCTAGGCTGCTGATTCCGATGTTCATTCTGGAGAGCCTCATCTTCCTCGCCATCTTCGGCATGAGAATCCTGCCGGATCTGCTGGATGTGCTGCTGATGCTGCCGCTGTATACGCTGATCTGCTTCATGGTGCTTCGGAAGGCGCTGCCGTTCTCGGAAGCCTTTGAGGCCACCCAGCAAAAGGAAGCAATGCTGACGATTCCGCTTATGCTGATTTTGGGTGTTTTTGCCGGAATTCATTACCTCAGTTCATGGATGGCTTACGGAGTCTATATCTACATGGGACTCCTGCTGGTGCTGAATGTGATTGGCTGGAGGACGGTCTTCCGCCGGAGTCCGTTCTTGCATATGAATAACGGGCAAGATGTAGACGGGTGATGGTCCAGGCCGCCTTCCTTCGGGAAGGCGGCTTTGTTACGTCTTAAGCTCAATTTGAATCCTACATTGACCATGCCTTTCCTCATCCTGCCATGTAATTGGCAGAGTGGGCCGAGAGGAATGTTGGCGGAATCACAGCCCTCCTGGGGATAAGCGGATACAATGCGGATAAGGTCAGATTAATTGCCCAGGAGGAGCGTATGGAACATAGACGGGGAACAAGCGGATTAGGCGGATTAAGCGGGGTAACTGGAACCGGCGGAATGAGCGGAGCAAGTGGAGCAGATGGAACTGGCGGAACTAACAGAGCAAATGGAACCAGTGGAATTAGCGGAACCAGTGGAACAAACGGAACAAGCGGAACAAGTGGAACCAGTGGAACCAGTGGAGCGAAAGCAACAAGCGATACAAGTGGCGAAAGTGCAGCAATCGGGGTAAGCGGAAGAAACGAAGCAAGCGGAACAAGTGGAGCAAGCGGCCGGCTGGGCGAGCCAGTGCGGCCGACTGCGGCCAAGCCGAATCCGGTGCGTAAGGCAGAGAATAACGGGCCCCGAATCAGGCGCGAGAAGCTGACCGTCAGCTTCATGATCGAACGGTACTGCTCCGGTCATCATGACCGGGCAAGCCGTTACCATCTGTGTGACAACGGCAGCCGCACCATTAGACTGTGCCGAGAGTGTTATATACTGCATGAATATGCGCTGAAGCGGCTGAGCCTTTGCCAGTTCGGAGAAGAGAAGTCGACATGTGTAGAGTGCCCGGTCCATTGTTACAAGCCGAAGCAGCGGCTGCAGATTAAAGAAGTGATGAGGTACTCAGGTCCCCGGATGCTGATGAGCCATCCTGTGCTTGCGATATGGCATCTGCTGGATCAGCGCGGGGACAAGCATAAGCATAATTATCCTGTCTCTTAGCGAGGTACATCTGTGAACACCTGATATAGGCTGTCCTGTAAGCAGTTCAATCTGCTGGAGGGCAGTTTTTTTCTTTTAGACAAGAACACATATAAAGCGTTCGAAATATTGACATACAGGGCATAAGTAACGGAGGGGAAGCTTGGAACTGAAGGAGCATATAGGGTCGCCTTTGAGATAACAGCGGCCGAAAGTTCAAGGATTCCTCGGAGTTAACACAAATGCCAAAATATAAGCATTTCAGCTTTAATTTATGCAGCATTATGTGATTTCTGTCACAAATCTGTCTGAATTGAGCAAATGGATGTGATAATTATCACAAGCGCAAAAGAAAATTTTTGCGAAAATAGTGACCAGGATCACACGTGATGCAAGAACTACACCAAGAACGGCGTCACTTTTGCCTGAATTAGATGAATTCAAGCCCAATGATGCCTCAGTTAAGACCCAATCAACACCAGAAGCAACACCTGAACAACCAACAAAATTCAGAAAGAGGGAAAGAGAGAAATGGATACGTTACTGCTTGCACGCATCCAGTTTGCTGCAACCACAATTTTTCACTTCTTCTTCGTTCCAGTATCGATTGGCTTGGTTCTGCTGATCGCCATGATGGAGACGATGTATGTAGTCAAGGGGAAAGAAGAGTACAAAAGAATGGCGAAGTTCTGGGGGAAGCTGTTCCTGATTAACTTTGCAGTCGGGGTAGTTACCGGCATTCTTCAGGAGTTCCAGTTCGGGATGAACTGGTCGGATTACTCCCGGTTCGTCGGGGACGTGTTCGGTGCACCACTCGCAGTGGAAGCGCTGTTCGCGTTCTTCCTGGAATCCACCTTCATTGGACTGTGGATCTTCGGCTGGGATCGATTATCCCCGAAGGTGCATCTGCTCAGCATCTGGCTGGTGGCCCTTGGCACAACCATCTCCGCCTTCTGGATTCTTGCCGCCAACTCATTTATGCAGAGACCGGTGGGCTTCGCAATAAATAACGGCCGGGCGGAAATGAATGATTTCTTCGCGCTGATCGGCAACGGACAGCTGTGGGTGGAATTCCCTCATACCGTGCTGGGCGCTTTTGCAACCGGAGCTTTCCTGATTACCGGGGTGAGCGCATATAAGCTGCTGAAGAAGCAGGATGTGGATTTTTTCAAGAAATCATTCAAAATTGCCGTAATTGTAGCGCTGGTCTCTTCCTTCCTGACCGCGATCTTCGGTCACCAACAGGCTCAATATTTGGTTAAGACGCAGCCAATGAAGATGGCTGCCAGTGAAGGTCTGTGGGGCAAGAGCGGAGATCCGGCAGGGTGGACGGTCGTGGCCTCGATTGATCCGACTACCAAAGAGAACAAATACGAGATCAAAATTCCCTATCTGCTGAGCTTCCTATCGTACAGCAAGTTCTCCGGAGAAGTGAAGGGGATGAACGAGCTGCAGGCCCAATATGAGAAGACCTATGGTCCAGGCAACTACATTCCGCCGGTACGTACAACCTTTTGGAGTTTCCGCATCATGATTGCCGCAGGCTGTCTGATGATTGTGCTCAGTGCCTACGGGGTGTATCTGGCTGCAAAGAAACGTCTGGAACGTCTTAACACCTGGTATTGGCGTATCATGCTCTTCAGCATTTCACTGCCTTTCATTGCAAATACATCCGGCTGGGTGATGACGGAATTCGGACGCCAGCCATGGACCGTCTTCGGACTTATGCAGACCAAGGACAGTGTATCCCCTAGCGTCACTCCGGGGCAGGTGCTGTTCTCCCTGATCGCGTTCTGCCTCATCTATGCGGCTCTTGCCGCTGTGCTGGTCTATCTGTTCGTCCGCGCGATTAAGAAGGGCCCGAATGCCGGAGAGCAGACGGATTCCCATACTCATGATCCATTTGGCAAGGAGGAATATCATGCTGTCTCTTAATGAATTATGGTTCGTGCTCGTTGCGGTGCTGTTCA
Source organism: Paenibacillus sp. Paensp111 (assembly GCF_059492195.1). Lineage (NCBI taxonomy): Bacteria > Bacillati > Bacillota > Bacilli > Caryophanales > Paenibacillaceae > Paenibacillus > Paenibacillus sp. Paensp111. The sequence continues at coordinate 4,065,726 of NZ_CP168527.1, read as the reverse complement.
TCGGCTTCTTCTTCCTGGAGGGCTTCGACTTCGGCGTAGGCATGGCCACGCAGGTGCTGGCCAAGAGTGACACGGACCGCCGGGTTCTGATTAACTCCATCGGCCCATTCTGGGATGCCAACGAAGTATGGCTGCTGACCGCCGGGGGCGCGATCTTCGCGGCTTTCCCGAACTGGTATGCCACCATGTTCAGTGGATACTATACCCCGCTGGTGGTGCTCCTTCTTGCCCTAATCGGACGCGGGGTCGCGTTCGAATTCCGAGGCAAGGTGGATTCCGCGCGGTGGAAGAAGACCTGGGACATCGCCATCTTCGCCGGCAGCTTCCTGCCGCCGTTCCTGCTCGGTGTGGTCTTCTCAGGTCTTCTGAAGGGACTGCCGATCGATCAGAACATGGAGATGAAGGCCGGCCTTTTCGATATGGTCAATCTCTATACGCTGGTCGGCGGGATCGTGGTAGTAGTGCTCTGTTATGTTCACGGACTTCTATTCACAGTGCTCAGAACGACTGGAGAGCTGCGGGACCGTGCGCGTAAGCAGGCGAAGACTGCATTGATTCCGCTGGCCGTGCTGCTTGTCTTGTTCGCGATTCTAACGTATACGATGACCGATGTGTTCGAAGTGCGGGGAGTACCGCTCGCAATAATGGCGGTTCTTGGGCTTGCGGCCTACCTGCTGGCCGGATGGTTCATATCGGGGAAAAGAGACGGCTGGGCGTTCGGCATGACCGGAACGGTGATTGCCCTGTCCATCGCTTCGGTCTTCCTTGGACTCTTCCCGCGGGTCATGGTCAGCTCGCTGAGCAGCGCTTTCAGCCTGACCATTGACAATGCGGCCTCCGGACATTATTCGCTTAAAGTTATGACCATCGTTGCCTTGTCCCTGCTGCCCTTCGTTCTCGGCTACCAGATCTGGAGCTACTTCGTGTTCCATAAGCGGGTTCACGAGAAAGAACATCTGGAGTACTAATGGGACGCGAACTGCTGGGTCTCAAGGGCATACGTCCGGTCATGGCAGCTATGGCCGGCCTGACCTTGATTCAGACTCTCTCGATTATCCTGCAGGCCAAGTGGCTGGCAGAAGCTGTCTCAGCCCTGTTCGCAGGCGAACCTTTGCAGGAACAATACGGCACAGCCGTATTGTTCCTGTGTGCTTTTGCCGTACGTCAGATTACGGTCTACTTCCAGCAGGCTATCGCGGCACGATTCGCCGAGCTCACAGGCGCGCGGATGCGCAGCCAGCTGATGGCCAAGCTCTTCGCGCTCGGACCGAGATATGCCGGCAAGGAAGGGACGGGCAATCTCGTTACCCTGGTGCTGGAGGGAGTCACTAAATTCCGCACCTATATTGAACTGCTGCTGCCGCGCATGCTGGCCGGCGGGTTCACTCCGGTGCTGATTCTTGGCTTCATCTACACCTTGGACACGGCATCGGGCGTTATATTGACGTTGACGATGCCGATCCTGATCGTCTTCATGATCCTGGTCGGGCTCGCCGCGCGCAAGCAGACGGAAGGTCAGCTGAAGACGTACAAAGTCTTGTCGAACCACTTTGTGGATTCCCTGCGTGGTCTGGAAACCCTGAAATTCCTGGGGCGCAGCCGGACGCACAGTCAGTCCATTGACCGTGTAAGCAGCAGCTACCGGGCAGCTACGATGAAGACGCTGCGCACTGCTTTTCTATCCTCCTTCGCGCTGGATTTCTTCACCATGCTGTCAGTCGCTTCCGTTGCGGTAAGCCTGGGGCTGCGCCTGGTTAACGGCAATATGGTGCTGTTACCGGCGTTGACCGTGCTCATTCTGGCACCGGAGTATTTCCTTCCCGTAAGGATGGTAGGGGCCGACTTCCATGCTACCCTGGACGGCAAGGAGGCTGGGGAGGCCATGCAGGCGATCCTGAACAGCCAGTCCGGCGAGGAACTGAGCGAGCATGGCGTGCTTGAGCCGGATTACAGCTGGACTCCGCAGAGCCGATTGACCCTGTCCGGGCTGAACGTGACTCACGAGGAGGGGGCAGAACCCTCGCTGGAAGAGGTTAGCCTTCAGCTTACGGCTGGCATGAAGATGGGGATCATTGGCGAGAGCGGAGCGGGCAAGTCCACGCTAATTGATGTGCTGGGCGGATTCCTCGGGCCGACCGCAGGCAGGGTGGAATTGGATGGACGGATCATGCCTTCCTTATCAGAGGCAGTCTGGCGGAAGCAGACCATGTATATACCGCAGCAGCCTTACATTTTCAGCAGTACGCTTGAAGATAATGTGAAGTTCTATTCTCCTGAAGCCTCTCTGGATGAAGTGAAGCAGGCTGCCCGGGCGGCTGGGCTTACCTCGGTTGCGGAGAGTCTGCCCGGAGGATACCAAGAGATGATCGGCGGCGGGGGAAGGCGACTCAGCGGAGGGCAGGAGCAGCGGGTTGCGCTTGCCCGGGCCTTCCTCAGCGATCGCCCGGTCATCCTGCTGGATGAGCCGACAGCTCATTTGGATATAGAGACCGAGTATGAGCTGAAGGCGACGATGCTGGAGCTTTTTGAAGGGAAGACAGTTGTTCTAGCGACCCACCGGCTGCACTGGATGCCGGATATGGATGTGATCGTGGTCATGGACCATGGGAGGGTGGCAGAAGTGGGAACCCATGATGAACTAATGACTAAGCGAGGTGCTTATTATGCGCTGGTTAGAGAGCAGGAGGAGGGGGCAGCATGAGACGTGAAGGCTGGCTGAAGCCGTATATTAAGGCCCATCTGGGGCGGTTCATCCTGATTATTATCCTTGGTGTGCTGACAGCCAGTGCGGCATCGATGCTGATGTTCACCTCCGGGTATCTGATCTCGAAGTCGGCGCTTCGCCCCGAGAATATCCTGCTCGTGTATGTTCCCATCGTGGGGGTAAGGACATTCGGCATAAGCCGGGCTGTTCTGCATTATGTGGAGCGGCTGGCCGGACATGACGCGGTGCTGCGCATTGTGTCTAAGATGCGGGTGAGACTGTATGACACGCTGGAGCCAGATGCGCTGAGCATTCGCTCCAAGTACCGGACCGGAGACATTCTGGGCGTACTGGCAGAGGACATTGAGCAGCTACAAAATGTATATTTGCGCACCGCTTTTCCGGGTGCAATTGCGGTGGTTATGTATGCGGCCGTAATCGCTGCGCTGGGCCGGTTCGATGCTACATTCGCGCTGATGACGGCGGGACTGCTCCTAATTCTGCTAGGCGTGCTTCCCTTCGCCTCTCTGCTCATGACCGCAAGGACTCAGGAGCGGATGAAGCAGGAACGCAGCCGTCTGTATCAGACGCTGACGGATGCCGTCATGGGACTGGGCACTTGGGTTGTCAGCGGAAGGACGGGGGACTTCCTGGCCTCTTATGAAGCGGATGAAGCCGGGATTACTCGGGCGGATCGCGCGCTTAAGAGATGGGCGAGAGTAAGAGCCCTGCTGGGACAGCTTGTCGTGCTGGGCGGCGTTCTGCTCATGATGATCTGGTCAGCTGGGCGAACGGCCGAGGGCAGCATGAATGGGACGTTGATCGCCGCCTTTGTGCTGGTTGTGTTCCCGCTGATGGACGTCTTCCTCCCCGTATCTGAGGCAGTGGAGAAGCTGCCCCGGTACCGGAATTCACTGGACCGGCTGAGTGGAATATCCGCAGCTAGCGGTAAGGGAGCGGCTCGGACCGCGGGCCGGGGTGAAGCGGCTTCTGTGGCCGGAGCTGCCGGAGGCACCGAAGCCGTCGGAGCCGCCAGAGCTGCCGAAGCGGCCGCCGCAACCAGAGCCGCCGAAGCCTCGCAGCGGGGCCTTGAGCCGGGAGCCGCTCGCGGAGCCGGTGCTCTTGCCAGCGACAGCTTCGCCAAGCCGGCAGCAGCGCATATTCGGCTGGATGAAGTGAGCTTCAGCTACGAGGGAGCTGCTGAGGCTGCGGTCTGCGGCATCTCGCTGGATATTCCGCAGGGCAAGCGGATCGCGGTGATTGGACGCAGCGGTGCGGGGAAGTCCACGCTGCTCGGGCTTATTCAGGGAACGCTGACACCGGATGCGGGAGCTGTGCGGATCAACGGGATGGCCGCGGATGACCTCGAAGACCATATTCCGGAGGTCATCTCCGTGCTCAATCAGCGCCCGCATCTATTCGATACCAGCGTGGCGAACAATATCCGGCTGGGCCGGACTGAGGCCTCGGATGAGGAGATCCGCCGTGCGGCCGGGCAGGCGCAGCTTGCCGGATTAATCGATAGCCTTCCTGCCGGATATGACACCCCGATGCGGGAGACCGGCCAGCGATTCTCCGGTGGAGAACGCCAGCGGGTGGCCCTTGCGCGTATTCTGCTTCAGGATACGCCGGTCGTCATTCTGGATGAGCCGGCCGTAGGACTTGACCCGCGGACAGAGCGGGAGCTGATGAAGACGATTCTGGAGTCCACTCAGGGCAAATCGCTGATCTGGGTTACCCACCATCTGGCGGGGACGGAGAAGATGGACGAGATTATTTTTATGGAGAACGGCAGGATTGAAATGAGAGGTACGCATGAAGAGCTGATGAAGCGCTATCCGCGCTACCGCAAGCTGTATCATATGGATCGGCCGATTCTGGTGCCGTAAGGAAGCAGCGGGCGAGGCTGGCTGGATCGAGATCTCAGGAGCAGAGCCAGAAGCGTGGGGTAACGGAGATTGTGGCTGAAGTTCAGAGAGACTAACGAGGATCGATGGAGCCCGTAAGCTTAGGGCAGCTATCAACACATAGCAAAAAGGCGGGCCAGACCTTGTCTGACACCGCCTTTTTGCTGTGGAATCGTGAAAATACGACAGCCAGCTTGACTCTATCTATAATTGCATCGCGGGCCAATCAGCCGTTCACAGTTGGCTGCTCAGCTCATTCCGCTTCTTCGTAAGTTCGGCCTGAAGACGCCCGAGCTCCTCGCCAGCCTTCTTGGCGGCTTGTTCGGCCGCATAGATCTGCTCTTCGTATTCCATTCTGCGCCGCATAACCATTAGCATACAGTCGTGGACCGGTCTGCCGTCCTCTTCCCGCCGAACGGCACTCAGAAGTACCGGCACTTCAATTCCGCTTGCGGATTGAAGAACCAGGTACATTTCCTCAATCTTCCCGTTCAGCTTGATCAGCGGCATGAAGTAGAGCTGGAACAGAATGCGGCTGGATCTTGTGAGGATGGATTCAATATGGCAATCACGCAGCCCGTGCAGGTCGAATCCAAGCAATTGAAGAAGGGTCTTGTTCACGGTAAGGATCGTATGATCCTCCGACAAGGACAGATACCCGCAGGGGGCAAGGTCTAACCGCTCATCCATGAGTATTAGATCCTCCCTTGTTCAAGAGGGCGGGTAGGCGTGCTGCTATGGCTGGCCAGATACTCCTGGATCAGCCTGATCGTCTCTTCAGGATGACTCATATGCGGACAGTGGCCGGTCGCCTCCATGATTTGGAGTGTACTGTCCGGAATACGGTGATAGACATACGCCCCCACCTCCAGCGGGGCAATAATGTCCTCCGTACTTTGCAGGATAAGGGAAGGAGTCGTCACCTTGGGGAGATCCTCCCGGTTATCCGCATAGAAGGTGGCCTCCGCGAATCGACGTGCAACAGCCGGGTTCACTTTGCAAAAGCTTTCCTCTAACTCAGCAGCAAGTCCGGGGCGTTCTGAGTTCCCCATAATGGCAGGAGCAAGGTAGCCGGCCCAGCCGAAATAGTTCTTGTCCATCAAGTCGAACAAGTCTTCAAGGTCGCTTCGTTCAAATCCTCCGATGTAATCGGGAAGATCATTAATATACCGGGGCGAAGGGCCAATCAGGATCAATTGGCTGAATAACTCCGGCCTCTGGATTGAAGCCAGTATGCCAATCATGGCACCGACAGAGTGACCCACGAATACGGCCCCCTTCAGGCCGAGTGATTCGGAAATCTCGATCACATCCTGGGCATAGCCGTTCAGGTCCCCATACCGGACAGGGTTATAAGCTGATGCATCCGACTTCCCGGAGCCAACATAATCGAATAATATAGTCTGGTAATCTTCTGCAAAAGCGGGAGCAACGAACCGCCACATATTCTGATCACAACCGAACCCATGTGCGAATATCATACTTGTCGTACCGCTGCCTTGTAAATTTACATTGTTACGTCTAAGTATATCTTCAGCCATAACGAACTCCTTTCGGTGGATCTGTCAAGCGTCTATATCATTATTGTAACACGTTTAGTTAAGCAGATAGACGAACGGGTCCACTCCTTCGTTCGTATATGGAATAAAATGTTAATTGTCCGATAAAATAAAGCTGCTCCCGGTTAGCACTAGCTGGCTGGGGGAGCAGCCTTTGTTGACGTGGAGGTAGACTTAATCTCGGCCTTGTTATTGCCTCCAGAGAGTTGAAAGAGTATAGAGATTTGGCTTCTGCAAGGCAGGCGGCGAGCGCCCTTGGCCTCCACAAATTTACAATAGCCCGGCTAGTATGAGCCCCCCTGTATGAAGGGCCCCTCAGCCTAAGCTCTCTTCATTAAAGTGTTTTGCTGTACATGGCCATCTGGAATAAGGCCTCCATGCCAGCTCGGGCGTACAGCTTGTGCGCGTTCGTCAGACTGGCCGCATCCACGCTGAGCATCACCTTGGTGATGCCCTTGCTGTAGGCTGCTTGCAGCACGTGCTGCAGAAGCGCGAGGCCAATGCCTCTTTTGCGATAAGAAGGCTTTACTCCCAGGAAATCGACATAGACGTGATCTCCAAAATTTTTGCTGGTCAGGAACCCGGCTATCTCACGGTCCTCAAAAGCGGTGAACCAAAGACTGCGGTCGTGGTGCGCTCCGGTTCGTTCCTCCAGCCAAGCTTCCATTGTCTTCTCGGTATAGAGTCTGCTGCCCCGAAAAGATTCCCGGTAGGCTTCGAAGATGGAGGCCTCATCCTGACCTTGCCGGAATGGTGAAATCCCAATCCCCGGCACAGACAGGGGTACGGAAGGGGCTTCCGTGAGGTCGATATTCATGCGGCTGTACAGGCGCACGAATTGATATCCACGGTTCGTCAGCAGCCCTGTTGCCTGCTCGTTCAAGGCCGGAATGACGTTCGACAGCGTCCATGTTCCATCAAAGCTACCTGAGGAAGCCATCGCTGCCCTACTCCGCTGTTCAAGATGGCGAAGCAGCTCTGAGCCTATTCCGCGTCCTTTATGTTCTGGATGAACATAACCATAGGAGATCAGCTTCCCCTCGGCCTGCTGTTCCCAGAAGGCGAAGCCGATCATCGCGGAGGTGTCGTCCCGGATTAACCACGTATCCGTCTCCAGCGTAAGTCCTTGAAGAATATCCAGCGTATCCTGAAGTACAATATCAGGCACGCCGTACTCATCGATATCGCAAGCGATAATAAGATCGGTGATGGCCTGGGCATCAGCCATACGGGCCGGTGTAACTTGTAACGAACTCATAATAATCCCCCATAATTGATATAGACATATTAATCAGGCCTGACATGGTAATAAATGGGTGACCCGATCTTTCCAAGTCTATCATAGGGGATAGGTGAAGAGGTTATAAATTTTGGCTATACAAGTAAATTACTCATTTCTGAGCTCAAAGAGACTTAGCTGATGAATCCCAGCTGCCGCGCCTGTTCCTCAGTCAGTATGTAGGTCTCGTTAGGCCAGACATCGTCCTCTTGGGCAACCCCGAATAGGGTGGCGACTTCCTTCCACACGCCCTTCTCCATGGCTTCCTGCTGGGTAATAATAACCTTCATGCGAAGCCCTCCCTTCTTCTTCAGAATCGATCTATTCCTAACTTACCCGAAAAGGGGTTCCTCCTAAACGACAAGGGGATATTGAGCTGCGGGATTATTCTCATTATTTCCTGCCGGGCGGGGGTCTGGTACACTGTTATATAGATTCCAGATACAGGAAGTACCCAATTAACGTGATTTCAGAAAGGGTGTTTGTAATGGACATGAGATATCCAATTGGCAAATTTGCATTCGAGGGGGAAGTTTCACAGGCCCAGAGAGCAGACTGGATTCGGGACATTGAAGAGCTTCCGGCCAAGCTCAGGGAAGCGGTTCAGGGGCTAAGTCAAGATCAGCTGAATCTTCCGTACCGGGATGGAGGCTGGACGATCAGACAGGTGGTTCATCATGTAGCTGACAGCCATATGAACAGTTATATCAGGTTCAAGCTGGCTCTTACCGAAGAGAACCCTGCGATCAAGCCTTATTACGAGGACCGCTGGGCTAATCTGCAAGACTCCCTAACTGGAGATATTGAGCCTTCGCTGAGCCTGCTTGAGGCACTGCATCAGAGATGGGTGATCGTCCTGAACTCTATGAGCGAATCCGATTATCAGCGGGAGTTCTACCATCCTGAAGCAAAGAAATCGAGCCGGCTGGACTATACGCTGGGCGTGTATGCCTGGCATGGCAAGCACCATACCGCTCATATTACGGCTTTAAGAGAGCGGCTGGGCATTTAGGATACATACTCTATTTTCGTCTATCTTATGCAGAAGAAGGAGGCTAATCATGGCCCAGATCAAGGTGTACGGAATTAAGGAGCAGCTGAAGCCGATCCAGGCGGAGCTTTCCTCGATCATTCATGGCTGCGTGGTTGACGCCTTTCAGTATCCGGCGGGGAAGAGATTCCACCGGTTTATTCATCTGGAGCAGGAGGATTTCCTATTCTCGGAGGATCGCTCGGATCAATATACGATTATCGAGATTAGTATTTTTGAGGGGAGAACGGTGGAATCCAAGAAGAAGCTGATCGCGCTGCTGTTCGAGCGGATATCGAGCGAGCTGCAGATCGAGCCTAACGATGTGGAGATCACGATATTTGAGACGCCCAAGCATAATTGGGGAATCCGGGGATTGCCCGGGGACGAGCTTCAGCTGAACTATAAAGTGAATGTGTGAGGGAAAGGGAATCTATCCTAAAGATTTGCCTGATGTAATATCAATCTCTTATTAAGGTGTGTGTTATGAGAAAAGAATACTATAAAAAGATATTTCTAGTCTGGAAGGTACTGCTCGTATTCTTAGTTGTAACGATGAGTTATCCCCAATCCATTTATGCAGCAGGAAGTATACCCATTGTAACTGCGAGTGAGGGGTCTGCTGAATTTGTTCAGGCCGATAATGCATTATCCACTCCGGTCAAGATTGATCCTTTTATTCAGGTCTCGGATCCAGACAGCGCTACCTTATCCAGCGCTACAGTTGCGATCACAGGTAACGCCCATCTTAATGAAGATGTGCTGTTATTTATTAATGACGGGTCAACTATGGGTAATATTATGGCCAGTTATAATTTAGGAACAGGGGTAATGACACTGACATCTTCAGGGGCTACGGCAACGGTGGCTCAGTGGCAAGCTGCCTTAAGGGCGGTGACCTATACCAATACGGCGATGAAGCCCCCTCCGAATACAGCACCCCGAACCCTAAGCATAACGGTAAGTGATGGTGTCTCTGTTAGCGAGGCCGCTTCCCGGACGCTGAATGTAACTGCAACCAACCAAAGCCCTGTTCTAACGTCCAGCGGTGGCAGCGTAACTTTCTCGTCAGACCCGGTTATTATTGATTCCGGTCTTACAGTCTCCGATGTGGACAGTGACCACCTCTTCAGTGCAACGATCACTATATTCGGGAACTTCTATAGCTCCGAGGACACACTGACTTTCACGGAAAATGAGTCTAACTTTGGAGATATCAAGGGTTCTTATAATTCCTCTACGGGAGTTCTAACACTTATCTCTATGAGTCAAACAGCCACTATTGCTCAGTGGCAGGCTGCCCTAAGATCAATAACCTACGTTAATACGGCGATTACACCAAGTGCATCAAGCCGGTTTATTAGCTTTATCGTAAATGATGGTATGAACAACAGCAATTATGGATCTAGGATGCTACTCAGACAAAAGAATCAGCCCCTCGTTCTGACTCCCAGCAGCGGAACATCCAGCTTCATATCCGGGGATAACCAGGCTTCCACTCCGATCCGTATTGATCCGGGGATCACTGTTACCGAGCTTGACAATACTTCCCTCTCTTCAGCAACTGTGGATATAACTGACAATTTCAAAGTTGGAGAGGACATGTTAGCTTTCCATAATGACCCAGCCACGATGGGGAATATTTCGTCTACCTATGACGCAGATACGGGAGTCCTATATCTCTTTTCAGGAAATTCCACTGCTAGCGTGACGGAGTGGCAAGCTGCTCTGCAATCGGTAACGTATACAAATACCGCAGTTACTCCTAGTACAGTGGATAGAACCATTACTTTTACAGCGCACGATGGTAATTCCAACAGCGGTATAGCGACCCGGACTGTCAAGGTCATAGCGACGAATCAGACTCCTAAAGTTACTACCGGCGGGGGAACAACATCGGGTGAATCTTTCCCGGTTATTGTTGATCCGGAAGTCACGGTGTCTGACCTGGACAATACGAGTCTTGCCAGCGCCAAAGTAGCAATATCCGGTAACTTTCATGGTTCGGAAGATAGCTTGGCTTTCGTCAACAAACCCGCAGAGATGGGAAATATAGCGGAAAATTACGATGCAGCGAACGGAGTTCTAACGCTTACTTCCCAAGGGGGGGCGGCAACCCTTGCCCAGTGGCAGTCTGCGCTACGTTCGGTAACCTACGCTAATAACAGCCTCACTCCAAATACTGCTAGCCGGACAATCCGTTTCTCTGTGAACGATGGCCAGTCAGACAGCGCATCAGCAGAACGAATGGTGAGCGTTGCTGAACCAACGGTCGTGAAGCTTAGTGCCAGTCCGGATACGATGTCGATCCAGGCAGGCCAATCGGCCAAGACGGTGATCACGGCAACGTATTCGAATCAGGTACAAGTGAATGTAACTCCCCAGGTAACCTGGACTGTGAAATCACCAGCTATAGCCAGCGTAGTAAATGGATTAATCAGCGGTACAGCAGCGGGAAACACGATTCTGCAGGCTAACTTCGGGGGACAATCGGTGAGCATTAATCTGACGATCACTCCGGCAGCCAACCCGAATACCGGCGGTGGTGGCGGATATACCCCTCCAACCCAGACAACTCCGGTTCCTTCACAGCCACCACAGGTTCCTCAGGTACCTGCGGCTCCCGTCAGTCACGCATTTAGCGAGGTTGTAGATGTGAATCGAATCTTGGATTATATCAAGAAGGCGTTAACTTCAGGAGCTCAGCCTTCTTTCAAGGATACTTCTTCACATTGGGGGAGCGGGGAAATTTCACTTGCAGTTCGGCTGGGGATTGCCGAAGGAGATGAGAACAACATGTTCAGGCCAGATGCCGCAATTACGCGAGCCGAGTTCAGCGCAATGATTGTTCGGGCATTTAACCTCACTCCCGGGCATGTTGATATATCTTTCACAGACACCTCGGGTAACTGGGGAGCCGATTATATACACACGCTAGCATCTAACGGAATTATTCACGGTTATGGGGACGGGGACTTCATGCCTTCCCGCAATATAACGCGTGCTGAAATGCTGCGTATGATAGCAGGTCTGCTTAATCTTAAGGAGTTGAAGACAAGCGGGTCTAGACAATTCACTGACACTACAGAACACTGGGCACAGAGCCTTATCGAGGATGCCGCACAGGCAGGAATTATCCAGGGGATGAACAACCACCGCTTTGCTCCGGATAATACTGCAACGCGCGCAGAATCACTAGTGCTTATTTTACGGTCATTAAAAACGCAGCCTGAGGTGAATTCCTTGCTGGATTCGATAAAGTAATCGTATAGGAGGCAGTCATCCATGTTCATCATCAGTCTTCATTACCTGCAGCCACTGGAGGTTGTAGATCAGTATATTGAGGAGCACGTACAGTTCCTGAACAAGCAGTATGAAGCGAAGCGGTTCATCTTCTCCGGCAGGAAGGTCCCCCGCACAGGGGGAATCATCCTCGCCAAGGCTTCCAGCAAGCAAGAAGTGCAGAGGCTGATACAAGAAGACCCCTTCTACCAGCACAAAATCGCCGAATACGAGATTACGGAGTTTCAAATTACCAAGTTTGACGATTCGTTCGGGAGTTACATGGACAACGGTGAGGGGGGCCAGCTATGAATCAGATTAAGCTTATCCCGATTACCGAAGATAATAAGGCAGAGTGTATTCGTCTTAAGCCGAGAGAAGATCAGGTGCGGTTTGTGGCTCCGAACGTCAACTCTTTGCAAAAGGCTCAAGAGGAACCCTCCTCCAAGCCGTTCGGGATCTATCATGGTCATGTCATGGTGGGCTTTGCGCTGTTCGATCAGGAGCCTTATCCGGAGGATGGCTGTTATTGGATTGTTAGATTTATGGTCGATGAGAAATACCAGGGAAATGGCTATGGGAAAGCTGCGCTTAAGGAGATCATCGAACTCATCAGGCAGCGGGATCCTGCCGCCCACCTGAGAATCTCTCATGTGCCCGATAATACGGTAGTTAATGAATTATACAAGAAGCTTGGCTTTGTCGAGACGGGTGAGGTCTATGAAGGGGAGACGTTGCTCGACCTTCATTTGGGATAAGAACACTATATCAAGACACAGTTATGGGAAAGCTTTAATAGATTAGGAATTAGAGCGTGGAGGAACTGAAGTGATGAATTTTGTGGAATGTTCAGCGGACAACTTAGAGGCTGAGCTTGCGATTATGAATTCTAATCCGTCATTCAACCTGGTCTCGAATGGCAAGGAAGAGTTGACTATCCAGGAGATCCTGGAGGAGAGGAACGAATCTGCTCAGATCGGCGCGGAAAGATTCCTGATCGAAGTGGAACATACTTATGTAGGGGTTATAGACTGGCTGATGAAGAACCCGAATGACGGATATCCATGGCTCGGACTGCTCGCTATTAAGAAAGAGTATCAGGAACATGGGTATGCGAAGCAGGCCCTGGAGAAGTTCTATGATCTGATGAAGAAGCGGGGTGTAGCGGAGCTCAGAATCGGAGTGCTTGTAGACCATGAGCCGGCGCACAGATTCTGGCGTGGACAAGGATTTGAAGAGGTGAAGAGCAGCGAAATGGGGGGCAAGCCGGTTTTGATTTATGGGAAAAGACTGTGAAATGGAGCGAAATAACGGTACTGTTCGCGCTGTACACAAGTGAATTTTGCGGCAGCCTTGGACTATAAAGTCAGGCTGCCGCTTGTCTGATCGAATTACTGTACGTTGGCTTAACGACAGTTCATACGCTCTCTTGGTTTGAGCATGTTATACCAGCTCGCCCCACCATGTTGTGATTCCGATAAGCCGTGGTTAACAAATCCGAGTTTTTCATAGAAAGATATTAACTCTTGTTTGCATGTGAGTGTGATTCCTTCTCTTTCATTCTCTACTGCAAGGTCTTCTATTGACGCCATTAGAAGCTTAGCAATGCCTTGACCTCTAGTCTGGCTGGACACGGCCAGTCCTAATATGCTCTGGTAACCCCCGCGCTCTGGATTCTCGCTGATCTCCTTAAATAGGTCATCCGTTATATAGGGCTGGGCAATGATCGGGCCATTAACGTAGCCAAGAATAGAACCATCCTCTTCCGCCACAATAAACGTATCCGGAATTAACTTGATTCTCTCTATAAAAGCTTCCTTGGTAGCAGCTTCTTCCTTCGAAAAGCCCTCATTCTCAATAATTAACAGCTGCTGCAGATCGGCAGTTTGAACTTTTCGTAAAGATATCAAGATGTCTATGCCCCCATTCCATTTAGATACTTCAGGGTAAACGATTCAGTATTAATTTTGTATTATATCACCTACGGAAGGAGCTTAGGCAATGGAATCGCCAAGCGGGTGGACTATAGGCCTGTCAGGGGAATATATATTAAATTTTCCTATCTATGTTGGTTGTGTGTATGGTTTATTTGTAGACTCCGGTAAAGAACACCAGAGGCTATGGCCTACACCGAAAGATCCAGGACTGGACGAAAAGGACAAGCTGGATCTTAAAGAGCAGTGGGATCAATGGTGGAATCAAGTGGTCATGCTGCTCGCGAGCAGCTATAGGAATAAAACTGACCGGCCTGTTCTGGGAATAGGCTTAGCCGAATACCACTTCAGTGATATTGACGGGGAGCTGTTACAGCAATGCTGCATGGATTCCTGGCCAGCCTTTGAGCATTGGTGGAATAGCCCCGCAGGCGGTCAGGTGGCCATGTACTATTGGGAGAACTTCCCCAAGGTGAATCGATATGTCAAGGAGTATGAAGAGCTCGCGGGGAGAAAGGTTAAGCCTTTTGAGCTGAGCGTGAACTTAGTCTACACAGGGATAGCTACCCCATTGGAACCGGTGGAAGGTTATATTATCATGCCGATTGACGGCCCCTATTTGGGCTCCAAAGACTGGTGGCTGGATAGATTCAAGCAGCGGTATTGATAGAGCAGAATATATTAGAGCATAGAGGAGCAGTGAACCATGGACCAACAGGGCGTAATTCAATCCGCCGAGCAGTATGTGAGACAAGAACTGGGATCAGATCCCAGCGGACATGACTGGTGGCATATTGACCGGGTGAGGAAGCTTGCACTGGACATCGCGGAACGGGAACAGGCTGATGTCTATATCTGTGAGCTTGCAGCACTGCTCCATGATATTGCCGATGTGAAGCTGAATGAATCGAAGCAGGCTGGGCTGGACAAGGTTCATAGGTGGCTCACAGCCCATGTGACCGAGCAGCGAATCACCGATGAGGTGATGGAGATCATTGGAACCATGTCCTATAACGGCGGTGGTAATCCGCCCATGCGGACCCTGGAGGGGCGGGTAGTCCAGGATGCTGATCGCCTGGATGCGATAGGTGCGATTGGAGTTGCCAGGACTTTTGCCTATGGAGGCTCCAGGGGGCGGATGATGTATGACCCTGAATCAAATTCGGGCGAGGCTACGATTGCCCACTTTTATGATAAGCTGCTCAAGCTGAAAGACCTGATGAACACTTCGTATGCCAAAGAGCTTGCACAGAGCAGACATGAGTTCATGGAGGGGTATTTGAGACAATTTTATCTGGAGTGGGGCGTTACCCCTGCGAACGGAGCTTGGTAACGGGGATAAGACGGCAAATCTTTCGGCCGTAATCAAAGGCGTGAAGGCTGCGGCATCCACGTAGGACTGGTTGTCCTTGACGTTCATGTACCGGCGGGTGTGCCCGGCGGGAATTTGCAAAGATGTGAAGAATAGCGCAGAAGTTAGCTCGGTATCCGGTTATAATGGGGGTACCCAAAATTTCACACACACGGCCCGGCCAGGAGCATAACGATCCATAGCCGGGCCGTGTTCTATTTATATGAGGCTGCAGCCTCAGCCTGACAATCCAATAAAGTAGGTGTTGTTATCAGACAGTTGTGGCTTGGAGCTATTCTGTTGTTAGCCGGATTAGTAGGGTGCAGTTCATCAGAACGAACAGTAACCGAACCGCTTAAGCTATTCGAGACCAGGGGTCAGGCCATTCAGGAGTATGAGCATAGTGAGCCCATGGCCAGCTGGACGGTAATCCAGCTGAATATAGGTCAAGGTCCCAAGCTGCTGATCACCAAGCACAGCACAGAGGTCTACTCTGCGGTTCAAATTGTGGAGAAAGATAAGCAGTTCTCGGCAGCAAAGCTCACAGCCGATGTCGATATAACGGAGGGAGGCGGCTTCAAGTGTGAGATGAATACCCTTGACGGTAAGACATACACGCTTTCGGTCTCCAAGGATAAAGACGCCCAGGGTACTTGGATCAAGGAGCTAGGTGCAGCCGTGATCGTTCAAGAAGGCCGTCACCTTCGCGACAATCCGGGAACGGCCCCGGTCAATCTGGTCGAGTCCTATGAGCTCGTGCCATAACTGTATTTCCAGAATATGTGGTGCAGAGTCTGGCCTACGGGTATAAGTAAAGAGGTGAAACTGTGAGATACAGGGCTGAGAACAATTATGGTTAGCCCCCGCCAAGCGATGCTCTTAGGTCTTCTGTTCGTTATACCTATCGTCATCTTCATAAATCTAATCCTCCGCAGGCCGGTGATCCGTATGCTGGAGAGCGTTCTGGCTGCTTTATATGGATGCGGCGTGGTGGCCGTGGCTTTTTTTCCCATTCCAGTGGGTACAAGAGCTATCCTCCACATGCAGTCGGATGGACAGGAAGCCATCATTAATCTGGTTCCGTTCAGGGGAATGCTGGAATTGCTCGGCAGCTCTTGGTACGAGGGAATGAAGAACATTGGAGGAAACGTGCTGCTTCTGCTTCCGCTTGGCTGTTACGCGGCGTATAGATGGAGGCTTGGGAATAAGGTGAACCTGATCCTGACCGGGTTGATACTATCGTTAGGCATTGAGCTTCTCCAATGGCTGCTTACCGAGCAGCACCTGATCTACCCGCGGTCGGTCGATGTGGATGATGTTATGCTGAATACGGCTGGTTTTGCTGCGGGATCCCTAATTTATTCGAAATGGGCTGCCCCAAAATTTAGTTCAGGAGGTCACGGAGATCATGAATATTGAACAGACGATTATCAATAATTACAGATGCTCGAAATGCGGCAATGCCGATTGCCGTGTAAGGGAAGTGGCGATGAGCGGGACGGGTCTGAGTAAGATTTTTGACATTGAACATAATCATTTCCTGTTTGTCTCCTGTACGCATTGCGGGTTCGTTGAGGTCTATGATCCCGATGTGCTTAGAGGGCACAAATCGGGGACACTTGGCACGATTATGGATATTCTGTTCGGCGGCTAACAGCTACATTGAACACAAAGGAGTGGAGCAAACCGTGGGCATGATTGGCAATCTGAAGCAAATCTCTGAGGAAACATTGGATCTTATTATCAAGGGAGAGGTGGATCCGGAGGCCGTAGTGTTTGATGAGGAGGTAGAGGGGCTGGATCTGGATAAATCCTGGCATGCGATTCATTACCTCTTGAACGGAAGCGCCTGGGAGGGTGAGCCTCCCCTGTTCAATGTCATCTTTGGCGGGCAGGAGGTTGGTGAAGATCTCGGGTACGGGAAGACCCGGTACTTGACGAAGAAGGAAGTACAAGAGGTGGCGCTGACCCTGGTGAACATTACCGAAGAGGATCTGAAGCAGCGTTTTGACTCGGCTGCCATGAATGAACTTGAGATCTACCCTTCTGAAGACTGGTCCAGTGAAGAAGAGATGGATTATGTTCTCTTTTACTATGCAGATCTGAAAGAATACTATATGGAGGCGGTCCGGCGGGGCAATGCCATGCTGCTATACATTTCCTAGAACGGCTGCAGGGAGAGGTAGAGAGGGCACCCGAGCGAATCAACGCCTCCCCTCCCGGTTAGCCAACGGTTGCTTGGATTCTCAGGACAAACCTTGATCCGCTGAAGCCCCTTTATCCGGAAAATGGATGGATGCCCGGCCGGGTGCTGGGTGGGAGCACATGCCATGGGGGGCGGATGCACGTAGGATGTACTCTAATCCTGAGGAGGTGTCCTAATGAGCACTGAGCAATCCCACGTTAAGTCACATGGAAAAAGACATGGCAGACCGTGTAATATCTGTAGAAGAAAAGTTAAGCACTGTAAGAACGTTATTGTGAAAAAGAAAGTCGTTCAGGTGAGCTGCCCGCCACCTGTTGTAGAAGTAACCCCTGTACCAGGTCCTCCAGGGCCCCAAGGGCCGCAAGGACCCAAAGGAATCCAGGGCCCAGCCGGACCGCAGGGTCTGCCTGGACCGCAGGGGATTCCAGGTGCGGTAGGCCCAGCGGGACCTGCCGGTCCACAGGGCGTAGCCGGACCTCAAGGGGAGACCGGAGCAACAGGCCCAGCGGGTCCAGTCGGTCCAGCCGGGGCAACAGGCCCAGCCGGCCCAGCGGGACCAGCCGGCCCGGCGGGCGGCATTTCCGACTTCGCCTTCCTGTGCAGTGATGAGGCGCAGACCGTAGCTCCCGCTCCAACCGCAGGTGGTGAGGGAGGAGCGGTTACGTTCAACAACTCGCTCATCAATGCTACGGCGCTTACCTTTAGCCCTCCTTCATCGATTGTCATCAATACAAGCGGGATCTACAAGATTACCTGGGAGGTATTCCCGACCGCGGGCAACAGTGCCTTTGGATTGTTCTTCGATCCGGCGGGGCCAGCACCAGCAGCGTTGGTTCTATGCAGTAACTATGGATCAAATGCAGGAAATAACCCATACACAGGGCAAGTAGTTACTGCTTTATCCGCCGGTGGAGTTCTGACACTGAACCGTATCGATCCTACAGGTACCGTGACACTGCAAAATGCAATTGGCGGTGGTACACCAACAGTAAGTGCTTCGATTGTAATTGAGAAATTAGCTTAAGGCATATAAGAAGGCGGTCATGTCCTCACATGGCCGCTTTTTATTTTGGATAATACAAGATATCACCCTCTACTTAATGGTAAAATTATCAAGATGACATGACGATTTGGCGCAAAGTAATTTATTCTGGAGGGAAGCTATGGGCTTCGTTATAGTTACTATTGCTTTTGGTTTTTTTGTTGGCTTCTTTGCCTTGATCTTTCCCCAGAAGTTCTGGGAATGGCTGTACTTCGGCTTGAAGCTCTACAATAAGGGCCAGCTAGGCTGGAGAGGAAAGAGCTTCCTGCGTCTGTGCTCAGTGATTCTTATTCTGCTGATCGGGAAGATGTTCTTGGACTGGGTGAATACATGAGGAGTGTCAAAGTGAGAACTATATCCACACCGAAGAAAATAGCAGCCTGGACCGTTATTCTCCTGCTCATCTTCGGGAGCTGGGGCGGGAATCTGTGGTATTACCGGAGCATGCAGCTGGAGGAGCCGCTATTCCTGAAGAGTTACGTCAGTATGAACGCTGAGCAGGGCCGAAGTCTGGAGCTGGTCTATTTGGAGAACAAGCATGATTCCAAGAAAGTGACGGGGGTGCAGATTGATGAACTGCCCCAGCTCCGCTTCAATTTATCTATTTGGAAGGACGGGACCTATCAGACTGTAATGAAGGCTTACGCGGGCTTAAACTTCCAAGGACCGGACTCGCCCATCAAGACTCCCATTACGATTAAGGAGGCGACCGTCTTCTATGATGAGGGCCCGCCGCACAAAGTCCCGATTGGTGAGATTAGAATTCTACCAGATTCGGATGTTCAGCTGGTTAACTTTTCCTCAACCATGGCCTCTTCGGATGGAACGGGATATAACTTTGGAACGATGATGAAGCCAGCTGTATTAGAACGCATCGATTTCACCTATAGTGACCGCCTGAAGCCATACCTGCATCTCTACTTGTCCGATAAGCCCATTGAATCTCTGAAATACCCGATTGCCAAGCAGAAGGGGGATGGCTTGTCTATCTCCTACAAATGGGAAATTCCTGAGGATAGCCAGGTGTCGTACACCGATTATCAGCCTCAGTGCAGGCTTGAATTTCGTCTTAAGGATGGCCGAAGAGTCACCCAGTCTGTAGTGATCAACACCAATTTCAACCTAACTGATGAACAAATGAAGCGGCTTGTCCGTTCAGGAGGTGAACCACAATGATAGGGATAACTCCACCTTTATCCAGAGCCTTCCGCCAGCTTGGCTGGGGATTCGTATTCACCCTGTTTAATATTTTTCTATTCGGGGTTGATGTTCTGCCTGATTTCATTGGATATATTATGATAGCGCTGGCTCTGCGGGAGATAAGCCGCCGTCTGGCCTTCTTCACCAAGGCCAAATGGACATCCTACGTGCTGATCTTCGCCTCACTGCCCGAGGCCGTTCAAGGGAGTGGGATCAACTTCCTGCACATCAATCAAAATTCGATGCAGCTGAACCTCATCCCGGCAGCCCTGCTGCTCTTGCATACGCTGCTAGTCTATTGGATATTTAAGGCTCTTATTGCCGTAGCTTGGACCTATGAGCTTCGCGACCTTCGGCATATCACGGCTATGCGCGGCACCTTTTATCTGATTGTGAATGTCAGTATGCTGATCATCCTGCCTTTCTTGTTGAATGGAACTTATATGTGGGCCGCCACTATATTGCCTATATGCGCGCTGCTCACTATTATAGCCGAGTTCCTGTTCCTAAGATTGTTCTATCGGTATGCCAAGGAGTATATTGGTGCAAGCCTAAGCTGAATTTTTATAATGCAGACATGACAAGCACTCATCAAAATGGTACTATTTTCACAATTTTAATATTCGGATAACATTCCGCTGCATCTTCTGAATCAGACGTGTACTACTATAGGAGTATAATTGTACAGAAGAAAGCAGGAGTGCACGATGGCCAAGCCCCATACTTCCAGACTACCTCGCAGCAGTCTGTTCACCTATTTCCAATATCTCAATCAAGCACGGAAGAAAGAGATTATGGAATATCGAAGGTTCGCAGCCTTCCATCACATTATGAGAAATCAGGCGCTGTCCACCTTCTTCCAGCCTATACTTCACTTGGATACGGGGGAGAACGTGGGGTATGAAATATTGAACAGACCTGCCGCATCGGATTTGTTCCCGACAACCGAGCAGTTCTATGACTTTGTGGGGCAGACCGACCAGGTCTCCCTGTTCGAGACGGGTTGCAGACATATTTCACTCCGAAGCTTCCGGGAGAAGGCGGCGGGTCTGCCAGAGAGGAATAACTCCCTGATCTTCATGAATGTTCATCCGTACGCCTTGAGCGAGGAGCATATTACAAGCGGTGAACTGCTTGAATTAGTAGCCGGGTATGGACTATCACCCAGCCAGATCGTATTTGAACTGACCGAGAAGCAGGCCGTAACCGATTATGAATCCTACGAAGGGGTCCTGGCCTCCTACCGGGCTCAAGGCTTCCGGATTGCAATAGATGATGCCGGTTCAGGTTACAACAGCCTCAAGACACTGGTGTATCTGAAGCCGGAATATGTGAAGCTGGATCGTTCTCTTATTCAGGATATCCATCTGAATCCGGTGCAGCAGCAGATCGTGATGATTCTTATCGAGTATGCGAATAAATCGGGTACTCAGGTTATTGCCGAGGGAATTGAGCGGATGGAGGAGCTGGCTTACCTGCGAGAGCAGGGAGTGCATATGGGACAGGGCTATGCGCTGGGCCGGCCAAGCCGCGAACTGACCCTGGGTGCGGTCCCGGGTTCCGGGGCACAGGCGGCCGTTTCTTTTTGAAATACTGTACAAGGGGGCTTAGAATGATTTCACAAATTGGAGAGATTGCGGAAGTGATACCCCACGTCTACGTGAACACGAAATGTGAGAAGGTGGATCAAATCTTCAAGAATAACCCTAAGCTTCAGGGTGTCGTTGTACAGAACGGCAGCCAGCCGGCTGCTTTGGTGATGAGGGCCAGATTCTATCAACAGATTGGTACGCTGTACGGATACAATCTGTATATGGGGCGTCCGGTGGAGCTGGTCATGAACCAAAGTCCGCTGATTGTAGAGTACAGCGAGAATATTACCGAAGTAAGCCGGCTCGCCATGGCGCGGGAGGAAGAGGAGCTCTATGACTATGTGATTGTGACGCGCGGTGGTCATTTTCACGGCGTAGTCAGCATCCGTAACCTGCTGCTGAACTTTGCCGAAATCCAGGCGACCATTGCCAGCTTCCTGAATCCGCTCACGGGACTTCCAGGCAACCTTACCATTGATGAGAGATTGAAGCTGTCGCTCGCTCAGGAGGCCTTTAGTGTCCTGTACTTCGATCTTGATCATTTCAAAGCATATAATGATACCTACGGCTTCAAGGAAGGGGACAGGCTGATTCAGGCTACGGCTTCCATTGTGCGCAGCAGTGTAACCCAGTCTGATGCCTTTGTCGGGCATATTGGAGGGGATGACTTCATTGCGATCCTGAATGACTTTGCCTACGAGGAAGTCTGTAACCATATCATCCGGCAGTTCGATGAGACGATACAAGGGTTTTATTCCGCAGAGGACCTGGAGCGCCAGTATGTGATCAGTGAGAACCGATCCGGCCAGGTCGAGTCCATTCCGCTGGTCAGCATCTCAATCGCCGTGGTCACCAATGAGTTCCGCCAATTCGCAAGTATTGAGGAGATTGTAAGCGAATCCGCCCGAATCAAGAAAATATGCAAAAAGCACAAGTTCAGCTGCTACTACACGAATGCAGAGAGACAGCCCAACTTGTGCTAGAGAGATGGGGAGCCGCAGAGAATGCGGCTTTTTTTGGATTAATACATATCGACTGTCGCCCCAAGGGTCGCTGCCTTGATGAAAGGGAGCTTCTGAAGGGATTTCAGCTGATCCCTAGTTCCTGTAACGACGACGCCGATAATCATGCCCGACTGCTGGTGTGACTTCACGGCTGCAAGGGCATGGGCAGCTTGCTCTGAATAGTAATCGTTATTGGAATCTATGACAGTCTGGATATCCATCAGGAACTTCTCCTCGGTAGTCCTTCTTGTATAATCGCCTGGTTCCATGTAAGCCTGGAACCCATACAACTCTTCAGCCTGTTCCGGCTCAGCCTTGAACTTCAAAAGCTTAAAATCATCTTCGTTATAGCTGTCCGCCCAGTACCAAGATGCATGCACACCCTGAGGCAGCATCTGATCCACTTGGCTCAGCGTATATCCCTTATTGAAAGATAATCCCATCTCGATATACTGGTCATCTCTCATCTTATTCAATAGAGGCAAGTCATTAAAGTAATGATCATATTTCATAGCTGGATGATAAAAGAGCATCTCACGTTCACCGCTCTGGTTATTAAAATAGCGGTTCTGTCCATCCTCCCTGACCTGAACAACTCTCATTGTATTACCAGGAAAAACGGTAGCGCTGCCCTGGAACCCATTGTATTTCAGCAAATTATCATTCCAGGGAATGACACGATTTTCGATAATTTTGAACTCTCGATAGTCGAATGTTCCTCCAAGAAGACTGTATTGAAATCGAGGCCCCTCAACATACAAGTTCGGACCGGTGATGCGTTTATTTAATTCAATGGGAGTATAGGCATCCCAGCCAGCCTTATTGGCTATTTGAAGATTTAGAATGTAACCACCCAGGAACAGCACAATACAGACAACAGCTGAAATACAGGTGTTTCGCAATATACTTTTCCATCTGGCTTTGCGAAACATCTGATTCACAGAATCATCGTCAAAAGCCTTCTCCGGCGATAGCTTGTCATGCTCATGTTCACTCATGCTTACCCGACCTCCTGTATATTTTGGCGAACTGCTTCTTGGCCCGCGATAGATAGGTCTTTACGTTATTTGGCTTCAGATCGAGGGTTTCGCCGATTTCTTTATAACTCATTTCCTGCCTGTATCTGAGTTCCAGCACCTGCTTGTGCACGGGAGACAATTTCTCCAGCACTTCCTGCACCTCTTGGCGATCCTCTTGGCTAGTGAGCCATTCCTCTGGCAGAAGCTCAGTGGAGACCAGCTCTTCCAAGGAGGGAAGAGAGGCCTGTCTTTTGGAGCGCCTGCACAAGTCGTAGTAGGCATGGATGGCTACTTTGAACAGCCAGGCGGACATTTTGTCCGGCTTGATGGAATCCTCGTATAGGAGCGCCTTGGTGAACGTGTCCTGTACAATGTCCTTGGCATCCTCGCTTGAAGCGCCCAATTTCACTAGATAGCTGTGCATCTTGTTCATTTGATTCTGGGTCCATTCCCTCTGCGCAGGGGTCATCTCTTCCCTCCTTCCGGCACTATAACGCTGGTGCAGCATGAAAAGTATACAATTTCTCCCGAAATTACAGCTCACCCTCTATATTCGGGTATCTGACGTATTGTCCGGCCGCAACATGGTACGAGAGACGAGGGACCTTTAATCGCTGCTGGAACAGGGCTTCTTGATGATCTACTAAGGCGGGAACCCTATCTGTCAGCCCATAGAATTGCTTGAATTGCTGATGAAGCGAAGCCCAGTGCTTCAGACATGCCACAAGCCCCGGACATACAAAAGGCCCGCGCACCGCGCGGGCCGAATGATTCATTGAATGTAGATACCATATGAATGGGCTCATTCCTTGCCGCTCACTCACCCACCCACTTAGCGCAGAACACTTACTCACTCGCTGGCTTCCTCACCTACTTGTGGAAGTACTTGTCCACGCCACCTGCAATCCCGGCAGTCAGCTTGTCCTGGTAAGCGGAGGTCGACAGCCGCTTGTCCTCAGACGGACTGGTCATGAACCCAACTTCGACCAGGGTTACCGGAACCTTCGACCAGTTGAAGCCGGTTAGGTCGCTGCGGGGAACCACGCCCTTGGTTTTGGCCTTGGTTGCATTCTTCATCTCCTGCTGGATATACTCGGACGCCAGCTTGCTCTTCGCATAGATAGCTTTGGTGTACTTGTTGCCTTGGGCCGGATACAGCACGCTGAACCCTTCCGTCTTCGGGGAGTTATCCCCATCGGCATGAATGCGGATGAAGAGGTCCGCCTTGGCCTTGTTGGCGATATCGGAACGCTCCTTGTTGCTCAGGTTCACATTGTGCTTATCGCGGGTCATGACGACCTTGTAGCCGCGCTTCTCCAGCTCCTTCTTCAGCTTCAGGGAGATCTCCAGATTCAGCACGTATTCTGGCTTCTTGGTGGCTACGCCCTGCGTTCCCGAGCTGACCTTCGGTTTCTTCTCAGAAGCGCCCGGTCCAATCGGCTCCTTTTGATTGTTCCCCTTCAGCTGATGCCCCGGGTCAATGCAGATGACATAAGTCTTCTTGACTTGAGTACTTTCAGCTGAGCTTGAGCTTGATCCTAGTCCTGCTCCTGACTGGGCCACTGCCACGGAGGACCCGGCTGCACTGGCCGAGGAGACGAGAGCTGCCATTAGGGCCAGCATAGCAAGTAGAGATGTATAGCTTTTCTTCAACGCTTGAACACTCCTAAACCTGATACCAGGTAATATTTTCATAGAATCTATTATATAACAGCAGACCGTTACTAAGATGGTATAAACATAAA
The DNA here is from genome assembly GCF_059492195.1 of Paenibacillus sp. Paensp111. Taxonomy (NCBI): domain Bacteria; kingdom Bacillati; phylum Bacillota; class Bacilli; order Caryophanales; family Paenibacillaceae; genus Paenibacillus; species Paenibacillus sp. Paensp111. The sequence continues at coordinate 4,040,872 of NZ_CP168527.1, read as the reverse complement.
AGAATCGCGATACTCTCCGCTCAGCCAATCGTCTCCACGATCTGGCCATCCTGGTCCCGGATCAAGGTCCGCACGATCTTGACGGTAAGTCCCTTGCAGGTGCTCAGCTTGAATTCCTGCGCCACCGGCTCAAGCCTTCCGCTCAGCTCGCGAACAGCTTCTTCATTCAGAATCAGGTCCAAGCCGTCTTCCTGCACATCTACGCCGAAGCTCTCCCCCGGGCGGAAGGCGACCCTGCACTCGGAGGATGACAGGGTAAGCGGATTCCCCTTCAGTAACCGGCCAGGCAGAACCTTGCTAATGACAGAGGCCTGCTTCGCCCCAATGACCAGCGTATATGTAGTTCCGCGGAACAGCCCTTTCTGCTCCTGCCAGTCCAGCTGATCCACGAACAGGAATCCGGTGCTTGAGCCGTCCTTGGCTGCGCCCAGCCGAATCTTCTCGCTCAGCTCCGCATCGCTTAGAAGGGAAGGCCTGAACAGGTCCGTAACATAGAGAGGGAGCTTTCCCGATTCCGCCGCCTCCCGAAGCACCGCGGTAGTGTTCCAGGCCTGCATCGATTCCAGCTCGTCATGCGTGATTCCGACCATCTGCAGGAAGCTCACTTTGCCATTCGGCGTGGTGATCTCAGGAAGATCCGGGTCATCTATGAACGCAAGTGCCGTCAGCTGCGTGTCATGCTCCAGCGCGATCGGGCTATTCGCGTCCATATAATCGCCCGATCTGAAGACATTGCCGCTGCCGAATACGTATCTGCCCATATTTTGCAGCAGGTTCAGCGCCCACGCGGGAGGCTCGCTCTCATCCGGCCCCTTCAGCAGACGGAACGTCAGCTCAAACCCGTATCCGCTGTACTCGGTATCCTCCGATTCCTTCTCATATAATTCCGAGAATCCATACGTGACGAAGTGCCAGTGCGGCACCGGTTCATTCTGGACATAGGCGCTGATCCCGTCAAGCGGGTCCTGGCCTCCCAGCATATAAGGAATCAGGGTCCCGTAATGCTTCGGCTCCTGATCACCATAAATTCTCTGCATCTGTGCATCAATGGCATCCCAGCCGGGTGCCTGGTCATCCTCCAGCTCGTGATCTTCGTGGCTCATTACGTAGGCCTCCTGTCAGCAATATCCTTCGTCAAATTCAGATTTGGTCCGATATATTCTAACATGAATACGAAGAATTTGAGGGCATATTCGGTAAAAATGACACTTTAGTCCTCTACGCGTTTGCCTGATCGGATACGAGATACCGTATAATTTTTCCAGCGATTGTATTGTTGCTTGCCATGAACCCATATAGAATAAATAGTGCACCTGAAACCTCAGTCTGCATGGCAGACGGTAAGGAACCTATACATGTTCAAAAATACACTCGTGAAGGCCTACTCGGCCGCAATTGCCAATGCACTCATTATCGGTTTTTCTTTTATTTTCGTGAAAATCGCGCTTCAGAACGCGGCACCGGCAGATATTCTCGCACACCGGTTCACGGTGTCCCTGATGGCTGCCGTCCTGATGCTGCTCCTGGGCCGTAAGCGGCTCTCCGTCCCTTGGGGCAGTATGCTGCGGATTCTGCCGCTGGCCATCTTCTATCCGGCGCTCTTCTTCGCCTTCCAGACCTTTGGGCTGGTCTATGCCTCCTCGTCCGAAGCGGGGATTATTACGGCGACCATTCCCATTCTAACGATGATCCTGGCTTCGCTGCTGCTGGGAGAACGCGCGAATCTCCTGCAGAAGCTGTGTATGCTTCTGTCCGTGGCCGGCGTAGTCTTCATCTTCGTGATGAAAGGGACTCAGGCCCATTCGGTTAACGCGGCAGGTCTGATCTTGATCTTGTTATCGGCTATGTCCTCAGCGATCTACACCGTACTTGCGAGAAAATGGATGAAGAGCCTGAAGCTTTCGGACGTATCCTTCGTAATGATCAGCATTGGTTTCATCGTATTTAACGTGATATCGCTCACCGGACATGCAGCAGAAGGGACTTTGAATACCTACTTCAAGCCATTCACCGATGCAGGCTTCGTAACTGCCATTCTCTATTTGGCGGTGCTGTCATCCCTGTGCACCTCACTGCTCTCCAACTATGCGATCTCCCGGATTGAAGCCTCCAAGATGAGTGTATTCAACCAATTATCCACTGTCGTGACCATTGGGGCGGGAGCGATTATACTGCATGAGACGCTGCTGTACTATCATTTCATTGGAACGGTGATGATTCTGGTGGGTGTGATCGGCGTGTGTCTGCCGAAGGGGATGCTGACCCGGAAGAAGCGGGGCGGGGACATCGACGAGGCATAGGGAGTAGATTGTAATAGCGGCCATCACACCTAATAAGAACTCGGGAACATAGGCCAACGCCTCGGGCGCTCACAGACCTCGAAAGGCGTGAACGAAGCAGCTAACAAAATCAAGCCCCTCCCGGCCGCTGTTTACCCGGCTTGGAGGGGCTTGATATATGTTTTTTTGGAATGCTGAATTCCGTATTAGACGGCTAATTAGTATCAGTTCACAGAATTCCAGAACGTAGTCTCATCCAGACTTAGTCTTCCGGTGAAACGCCCAGGAGCCGCAGCCTTACCAATGGCGATAAGTACCGCAGGTACCAGAGTGTCTGGAAGGTTGTAGGCTTCCTTAAACTTCTCTGCATTGAAGCCGCCCATTGGAACGGTATCATAGCCTTTGGCTTTGGCGATCAGCATAAGCTGCATGGAGACAAGGCCGGCATCCAGAAGGTTGATACCATGAAGTCTGTCTTTAGGCAGGCCGCCGTACATTTGGACAATACGCTGAACCATAGCGTTCTTGTTCTCTTCGGTCATCAGGCCCGCTTCTACAGTCTTGCTGTAGATTTGGTCTGCCTTATTATAGGATTCCAGATCTCCAAGAACCGCAATCACGGCTGCGGCTTCAGCAACATGCTTCTGGCCGTTCGCGATCGTAACCAGCTCTTCCTTCAGCTTCTCGTCATCAATGACAAGGAAGCGCCAAGGCTGAATATTGGAGGAAGACGGAGCGGTAGAGGCGAGCTCCAGCATTTCAGCGATTTCTTCACGGGAAATGCGGACGGACGGGTCGTAGGAACGAACGGAATGTCTTTCCTTCATTACGGTGTAAAGATCTTGCACGGTTTGAACTTGGTTACTCATCTGAATCACTCCTAAATATATAATATACTGTGCAGATAAATGCACAGTTAAACCCAAAAAAATCTACAGCAAATCAGCCACGGTGTATTTCTCCAACACCTGAAGCACCTGGTCGTTGACTTCCTGAACGATGGCCTTAAATGATTCGTGCATGTCTCTTCCGAAGTCATGGTCGCCCGTTGTCTCGAGCATTTCACTGCAGCAGGGGCCTTTCTCCTCCAAGGCAAGGTAGACGTCCTTTAGCGAGATCTCTTCGGGTGCCCGCTTCAGCCGGTAACCGCCGTCTCGGCCCTCTCTTGTCTCCAGAATGCCTTCACAAGCGAGTCTGGAGAGAATCCGGCGGAGTAGAGTAGCCTCGGAATGCAGCTGGCAGGCGATTTTACCGCTCGGACAACACGAAGGCTGTTCCGAGAGCACAACCAAGGCCTGGACAGCAAGACCAAACCATTTGAAATTAGGGGAGCCAATTATTTTATCGATGGACATGGTGTAATGAAGATCCCCTCTCCTGGTAATTCTCCCCATCAGTATATAATCTAACTGTTGTAATTTCAAGCACAGTTTGTAATGGATAGGCATTGACATCGGCAATGAAATTTTGGCCGGGCTTCTTTACTTGCGTTACGCTACTGTATAAGATAGGACTGCAGCTAGAATGTGCATGAATGGTGAGGTCGATGTCCGATGAATCGTCTGTATAGTCTAAGACACAAAATTGCAATCCTGTTTATTTTATATACTCTTGCCGAAGCAGCTCTCGTACTGCTATACCCAGAGGCTACGGTAATCTCCGATTGGCTCATGATGATAGCTCCTTTCCTGGCGATTCTGGTCTGTATGACCATGATTAGGAGACTCTCAGGAGAACAGAAGTTGTTCTGGTTCCTGATCTCACTGGGTCTATTTGGTGAATTCCTTGCTCAGTCAACCTGGGTTTACTACGACTGGGTGCTTCATACGCCTACGCCTGATTTGAGTGAGGCGGATATCTTTTGGATCCTGCAGTCCATAGCCTTTATCGCAGCTCTCGTTGTCCGCAGTAAGCAGACGCTATACGGGCTTAGGTATTCTCTGGATATGGCGATTATTCTGGTAGGCACCTTCTCGATCAGCTGGAAGTATGTCATACTGCCGCTGGTCGCCTCGACCGGTGAATTCACTACGCTTGTCGTAGATCTGATTTATCCAATCAGCGATTTAACAATACTGCTCCTGAATATTCTATTAATCTACAATAGGAGAACGAAGTTCGGCTCAGAGGTGAATAGGCTTCTAACTACGGGATTCCTGGTATATATTGTGGGGGATACGCTGTATCTTATTTTTGGTGACCTGGCAGGTTATGAAGTGGACAATCTGCTCAATCCGTTCTGGTTAGCCGCGACGTTCCTGTTGACCTTGGCCTGTATATATTCAGCTCAGCCTTCATCGGTTGAGGCTCTGGCGGAAGGAGAAGCGGATCAGCGTATAACAAGGACGATGCTGCTCCCTTATATTGTCCTCGGCAGCCTGGTTGTCCTGATGCTGTTGGAGGTTGGCCTGAATGATAGTGTCGTAAGTGGAATCGTGGTCTCCATTCTGCTCATTTCGCTCAGACAGGTCACGGTGATGATGGAGAACAGCAGACTGATGACCGAGCTGAAGCTTGCCCTGGAGAGGTCGGAATATCTGGCCAGTCATGATGGGCTGACCTCGCTGCTTAACCGAAGAACATTTGAAGAGAAGCTTGCTGCCTCTATGCAGGGACTCCACCACCCTGAACGGCGTATGGCGCTCATGTTCTTCGATCTGGACGGGTTCAAGCAAATTAATGATACGCATGGTCATGATGTAGGGGATGAACTTCTCAGGACCGTAGCGGTGCGGATGGAGCGGATGAAACGGGGAGATATGATTCTGGCACGTCTGGGTGGAGATGAGTTCGTTGCCCTGCTGCCACAATGGGAGTCGGAGCAGGAGATACACGACTGCGCAAAGCTGCTGCTGGCCGCTGTTACCGAGCCGCTTACTATAAGGGAAGTCCGGCTTGAGCCCAGAACAAGCATCGGGATCGCCATTTATCCGGGCCATGCCCTAACTCCGGAGGATCTGATGAGACACTCCGACATAGCGATGTACCGCTCCAAAGAGAAGGGCAGCAACAACTATACGATATATGAATAACATACGAGTCTATGGAACAACAAGAAAGAGGGCGAAGAGCCCTCTTTCTTGTTGTTCTTCTTGAATTGTCCAAGGATAGTTAGGCTTCCGGAGAGAACGAACGTCCGCCAAATTCCTTATCCAGCTCGAAAAATGCCGTGCTGTTCACATCAATCCGCTTCAGCTTCTGAATAATGCCATCGAACAGAGCTTCCTCTTCCACCTGCTCCTCAATGAACCAGGAGAGGAACTGGAGTGTGGCATGCTCACGGTCATCCAGAGCAAGGTCCGATAGACGGTAGATCCGCTGGGTGTTCACCTGCTCATGCTTGTAGGCATGTTCAAAGGCATCCAGAATCGAATCGTAATCGTTCTTGGGCTCCTCAAGCGCGGAGAGAATTACACGTCTGCCGCGGTCGTTCAGGAACTTATAGATCTTGGAGGCATGGAACCGCTCTTCTTCGGCCTGGACCAGAAAGAAGTTGGCGAAGCCATCCCAATTCACGGCCGAGCAGTAGCCGGCGATGGCCAGGTAGACATGCGCAGAATGGAGTTCAAAATTAAATTGTTCGTTCAGAGCTTCGTATAATGATTCTTTTACCAAGTCGTCCACGCCCTTCCTGTATTGGATATGTAACATCATCCTTATACTACCATACCCGATATTTGAAACGCACCCCCGGGAAGTGTTAGGCTGGATAGTAGAGATACTACCGCTTAGTCGATGCGCTAACAACTCTTACACAGGGAGGATGCAAAGAAGGTGAGCGAAAGCAGGTTCAAAGTGAATTTGACGCCAAGGGATGTACGGGAACTGGTAAAAGAGGGCCTGGATGCCGATCTGATCCATGAGGAGTCTCATGATCTGGGTGACGGCAAGGAGATCGGAACGCTGATCTTCGAGAAGTATTTTTTTCGCGTGAAGAATCGGGTTGCGCTTGTGGTCATCGCCGACAACATTTATGGAACGACGGAGGTCAGAGCCATCTCGACCGGTTCATCGGAAGGGATGATCTTTAAATTTGACTGGGGAGCCTCAGACGATTTCGCTGGAAGTGTGGAGCGTATTTTGAGCGAGTATATTGTGGATTAGAGGGGCGAAGCTGAAGATGATTCGAAGCGATGATATTACGATTGTGGAGAAGCCGGCTTTTCAGACCGTGGGAATGAAGTGGGAGGGCACCTTTGCCGAGGCAGGAGCAGGGGGCATTCGTCAGGTTATCCAGCAGATGCATGAGTGCCGGCAGGAGATTCAGCATGTATCCGATCCGGATGCCCTGCTCGGACTCTCCTACCATGTAACGGAGCCTACCATGTAACGGAGGAAGGCTTCACCCATTACTCTGTTCTGTCGGTGTCAGCTGTTCATGAGATTCCAGAAGGGATACAAGAAGGCTCCGGGAGACCTTACCCACTGCGAAGAGTACCCGATTGATCAGGACCCGTATTCCGAAGACCCTGAATTTAACATCCTTATTCCTATACTTAAATAAAAATGACTTTCATACAAACAAGTAAGGACCCCGCGCGATAATTACGCCGTGGGGTCCTTTGCTATGTGCAGCGAGAGTGATAAGGTCAGGGCTTCCGCATATCGATCGGCTTCAGAGCGGAAGGCTTCACCGATCTGCGCAGGAAGAAGGACAGGACAAGACCGATGACAGCAATCCAGGTGGCAATTACGAAAGCATCGTTAATCCCGTGAATGGCGGATTCCTTGGATGCAAGACCATAGACGACCTGGAGAGCCGCTCCCTGAGCGGTTTCAGGCGGAAGTCCACCCGCGGCTGCGAGCGTCTGGCTGAGACTGCCGATCTGCTCGGTTACGGAAGGGTTGCTGGTTGTGACTGCATTACCGTAGTCAGCCAGATGGACAGTGGACTTCGTGGTCATGACCGTGACGAGCAGGGCGGTCCCGATCGAGCCGGCAATCTGCCTGACCGTATTGGACATGGCCGTGCCGTGACTCCCCAGGTGCCGGGGCAGCTGGTTAAGCCCTTCGGTCTGTACAGACATCATCAGGAGAGACATCCCGAAGCTGCGCACCGTGTAGACCATCATAATATGACCGTACGTAGTATCCGAGGTCAGCTTGCTGAACTCAAAGGTTGTGAGCGCGGTAATGGCTAGGCCGATGATCGCCAGCGGCCTAGCGCCGATCCGGTCGAAGATGCTCCCCGAGATCGGGGACATCACGCCCATCAGCAGGGCGCCGGGAAGGAGGAGCAGGCCGGACGCGAGCGGTGTGAAGCCGCGGATATTCTGCAGATAGATCGGCAGGAGCAGCATGGCCCCGAACAGAGTCATATTTACGGTAGAGCCAATAAAGGTAGAGATCGTGAAGATATCATACTTGAACACACGGAACTCCAGCATGGGACTGTCCATTCCAAGCTCCCGGAAGATGAAGAGCAGGATGAAGAGGACACCCAGCACAAGGGTAATGACGACCGTGGCGCTGCTCCAGCCCTTACTGCCCGCAGAACTGAAGCCATACAGCAGGGACCCGAATCCAATAGTGGAGAAGAGGGTGCCGAGCATATCGAATTTGGGTGATGACAGCTTGGAGACATTGCGTAGCCAGAGCCAGGATAAGATGATATCCAGCACCGTCAGCGGAATGACCATGATGAACAGGATGCGCCAGGTGTAGTGCTCTACGATCCAGCCGGACAGGGTCGGGCCAATAGCCGGGGCGAACATCATGGCAATCCCCATGGTCCCCATGGCAGCACCCCGCCTCTCGGGCGGAAAGACCGTCAGGAATACATTCATCACAAGAGGCATGATGATGCCCGCGCCGCCGGCCTGGATGATGCGGCCGACCAGCATGATGGAGAAGGTAGGGGCCACTGCGCATAGAACGGACCCTGCACCAAATATGGCCATAGCCCAGATGAACAAAGACCGGGTTCCGAAGGATTCAATCAAAAAAGCGGTAATCGGGATCAGAACGCCGTTGACCAGCATATAGGCGGTCGACAGCCACTGAACGGTGGTAGCTGACACGTTAAAGTCGTTCATCAGGTGCGGAATGGCCACATTCAGAAGCGTCTGGTTCAGGATGGAGATGAACGCGCCCAGCATAAGAACGGTCAGGGTGCGGCCGAGCGATATATTTTCCATAGGTGCCCCCTAAATATGAATTCTTACCGATGCGTTCATGCCTGGAACAATACCAAGCCCCTTATATCCCTCTACGGTAATTACAATCGGAATGACCTGAGCCACCTTGGTATAGTTGGCATTGGTGTTGGAGGTCGGGAGCAGGGAGAAGGTTCCTGCAGTGGCCAGTCCGATACTGTCTACCTTGCCTGAAATGACGGTGCCTGGAAAAGCGTCAATATACACATCCACGCTCTGTCCGGCTTTAATGTCGTTAATCCGGGTCTCATCAATATTGGCGGTGATCCAGAGGTTATCGAAGTCATAGGCCCGTCCAAGCGGCGTACCCGCCGCGACCAGAGCATTCTGCACTCCGGATTGCTGCACGATCGTCCCGGACACCGGAAGCGTGATATCAGCTGCTCCAGCCGCAGACTGAACAGAACCCAGGCGCTCGCCTGCGCTGTAGGCCTGACCGACCTTGGCATTCCACCGTATTAGCTTGCCGGCTGCCGGTGCATTGATGCTGATGGGCTGCCCGGCCACTTGAGCGTTGTCTGTTTTGACATAGTTGGCGTTCTGATTGTAATAGTAGATTCCTGCCCCTGCCCCGGCCAGGATGACCACAATAACCAGAATATTGACCAGAATCGCACGAGAACTCATAGGAATAGCCCCTCCTTGTTTGGTTAAAGTTCATGCTCTCATTCCTGTGAAGAGGATTTCCTGAAAGTTCTTCCCTTATTCAGTATGGAGAGCTAATGATTCTCAGTAATTCCGGGCATACCTATACACGCAAGGACAGAAGGTAAAGGGGAATGGATATGAATATTTATGTCGTATATGACAGTGATAACGGCCATACTGAAGCATTGGCACGAGCAGTGGCTCAGGGAGCTGAAATTCCAGGTGCCAAGGTTCATCTGCACCACGTTAAGGACGCAAGAGTAGAGGACTTGACCGAGATGGATGCGATCCTCTGGGGCTGCCCGGGACATTTCGGGTCGATCAGCGGCGGGCTGAAGAATTGGATCGATAAGCTGGGTTATCTATGGGCGCAGGGCAAGCTTGTCGGCAAGGTAGGAGCCGTGTTCTGTACAACCGCAACCGTACACGGGGGAGTTGAGGCAACTCTGCTGAATTTGATTGTTCCGATGCTGCATCAAGGCATGATCATCGTCGGCCTTCCGGGGAATATCCGGGAGAATGCCCTGTACGGTTCTTATTACGGGGTTGGAGTGACCTGTCCTGTAGAGCTGTCTCCCTATGATCCGCCTAATCTGCCGTCTGAGAAGGATTTGATACTTGGAAGAGCTTTGGGCCAGAGGGCCGCGAACGTTGCGGCAAAATTATCGGATGCACAGACCAGGTAGGGGGCGCTCTATGGAATACGCATTTGCAGCTTTGGTGGTCATAGGGGTAATATTCCTCGTTATATTCAATATTCGTACCAGCAGAAGGGTGAGAGAGCAGCAGAGAAGAACCGGGGAAGGACAGGGCTCTCTGGATGGATCCGCGTTGTCGGACCGTGCAGTCCGTCCGGCATCTGGAGATCCTGCCCGGCTCGATCCAACCGTGATGCAGATCAATGAAATCTTGGAGCCCGTAGCTGAGCGAAGTCTTGAAGATGAGCCGGAGCTCCGTGCACTGGGAACGAGTGCGGAGCCTGGTCACGGAGTGGCAGCGGGGCACGGTGTGGACCCTGGTCATAGAGCACCATCCGGACAGATTGTGGAGTCTGATGACGGAGTGGCAGGCAGACATGTTGCAGCACAGGATGGTGGAGCGGCATCAGGCGTAGACTCAGATCGTGGAGCTGCAGTCGGACACGCTGCAGAGCATGCTCGTGCAGCGACAACAGGACACGTTACAGAGCATGGTCGTATAGCGACAACAGACCACGCTGCAGAGCCTAGTCGCACAGCGACAACAGAACACGCTGCCGAGCATGGCCACAAAGCGATAACAGAACACACTACTGAGCATGGTCAAGGAGCGACGGGAGCGACAACAGAACATGTTGCGGAGCGCGGCCATAGTACGATTGCAGAACAAATTACTAAGCCGCAGTACGAACCAGGACGGCAGCACGATCCGTCACCGAATACACGGCCAGAGTCACAGCCGGGTGCTCGTGCTTCGGACAGAGCCGCACATAATCCGAGTCCGGGCGCTAATACTCCAGACAGAGCTCCTCATAGGGATGATGCCGGAGCAGCTGTAGATCGGGTTCTGTCCAGAACCGGATCGGGATCGGGGACCGGGACTGGGACGACTACCCGCGATGAACATTACCGCCAGGCGCTAAGGCAGCTTGCCGAACCGGAACGGGCCGCGAGGCCGCAGCCGGAGGGCGAAGATGCTGGCAATGACAGCGGAGATAAGGCCTACCGCGAAGCTCTTCGGAGCATTCTGGAGAAGAAATCTGCAGATCAAAGTGAAAGGGGCGGCAAGAATGAATAACGATCCAAGTACCAAGAGGGAGCTTCAAATGCCTGATGAGGCCTACCGCTCGGCTCTGCGAAATTTCGCAGGAAAGGTTGCCAGCAGCCGGTTGGATGCTGAATTCTCGGAAGAACTGGGTGCAGGCAGTGAGACCGAAATAGCCCGGTGGGTCAACAAAAATCTGGGCAGGCAGGTTATGACTAAGTAAGCTGACAGAAGCACAACTCAAGCACAACCCAAGCACAACCCAAGCACAACCCAAGCACAACCCAAGCACAACCCAAGCACAACCCAAGCATAACAATTACAAAAAAAAAGAAGAACCGCAGAGCCCAGGGGGAGGGCCATGCGGTTCTTCTTGTGTATACTCCTACTTCTGAACGGTTAGGTTGTAGTTGCTGATCTTCTCCGTGATTGCTTTGGCTGCGTCATCGAGCGCTTGCTTGGCCGGCTTGGAGCCGCCGAGCACTTCCTCAATCGCGCCCTCTACCGTCTGACGTGCTTCCGGGAATACGCCCATGACTGCGCCCTGGGTAGCCGTGCTTGGCTTGGAAGCATGAAGCTGATCCACGGCAGTCTGGAACTGCGGATATTTGGCCAGGTTGTCTTTGACAATCTGCTGGTCGTAGGCCTTTTTCGTAATCGGGAAGTATCCGGTAGCAATGTGCCATTTCGCTTGGGTATCCGGCTGGGCCAGATACTTGATGAACTCCCATGCCGCCTTTTGCTCGGCTTCCGGCTTGTTGTTCAGAATCCACAGGCTCGCTCCGCCGACTACAACGCCGCCGTCTGTTGAGGCATCCGGCTTAGGCAGGAATGCCGTACCTACCTCGAACTTGCCTTGTGTACCATCTACAATTCCGCGAAGAGATGCCGTAGAATCCAAGGTCATGGCGATTTGGCCAGCGATGAAGGCCTTCTTCGTATCATCGGTTTTGCGGCCGAGGTTAATCGCTGCCTTGCTGTCGATCATGCTCTTCCACCATTCCAGTGTCTTCACACCGGCATCTGTGTTCACAAGGGATTCCGTCGCCGGGGATGTCCGGCCGTTACCGTTGTTCACATACTCTTTGCCCTGATTGGCGAAGAATTGCTCAAGGAACCAGCCATATATGGCAAATGAAGCCGGATGCCCTTTTGCGCTCAGAATCTCTGCATCCTTCTTCACTTCCTCATAGGTTGCCGGAGGCTTCTCGGGATCCAGGCCAGCCGCCTTGAACAGGTCCTTGTTATAATACAGAATCGGGTTGGATGTATTAAAAGGCATGGAGTACTGCTTGCCATCGAATGTGTAGTACTTGGAAATGTTCTCTTCCAGCTGGCTCAGATCGTATTTATCCTGATCAATGAACTGCTGTACCGGCGTAATCGCCTTGGAATCGATCATGAAGCGGGAGCCGATCTCGTACACCTGGATCATCGACGGACCGCTGTCGGAATCCATGGATGCCTTCATTTTATTGATACTCTCATCGTAGGTCCCTTGGAATACGGCTTCAACTTCAATTTTGTCCTGAGACTTATTGAAATCCGCTACGAGCTGGTCGACCGCTTTGCCAAGTTCCCCGCCCATGGAGTGCCACCAGACTACTTTGGTCTTGGAGCCGCCGCCTGCCGGTGTGCTCTCTCCCGCAGCTTCCGCCTTGGTCCCGGTGTCCGATGAGCCGGTCGTTGTTCCGCCACAAGCGGACACCATTAGCATCATGGCGATGGAAGCCAGAATGAGCCATCCTCGAAGTGCATACTTTGTCATTTCCGTTGATCTCTCCCTTATCCTGTATATTTATAATTTGTAAGCCGTCACATGGACGGGAATTACCGGTTCAACCCTTAATGGCGCCTGCTGTAAGCCCCCGGACCAGATACTTCAGCCCGAATACAATAAGCAGAAGCGAAGGTAGAAGAACTAGAGCGACCCCGCAGAGGACAACATTCCAGGCTGTGGAGTCCTCGAACTGAAGCATGCTGATCCCGATCTGAACCGTCCGCATTTGGGCGGTGTTCGTAATAAGCAGGGGCCATAGATACATATTCCACGTATTCAGAAAAACATAGACGGACAACGTGGCCAGCGCCGGCTTAGATAGCGGCAGGGCGATATGCAGGAAATACCGCAGATGCCCGCATCCGTCCATTCTGGCGGCTTCGAATAATTCCTTCGGCAGCTGCAAGAAGAACTGGCGAAGCAGAAATACGCCGAACGCCGAGGCCAGGAAGGGAACGACCATGCCCGGATAAGAGTCGAGCCAGCCCCAGGATTTAATCAGCAGGAAATTCGGGATCATCGTGACTTCCCAGGGAATCATCAGGGTCGACATGAAGACGGCGAACCAGAAGGCCTTGCCCTTGAAGGAGATGAACGCGAAGGCATAGGCGGCCATGCTGCCTGTCAGCACCTGTCCCGCCATAACGATGGCCGAGACGAGGAAGCTGTTGAGAATGAACCGTCCTACAGGAATGAGCTGGAACACAGCCTCCAGACTGCCAAGATACAGGCTTGAAGGAAGAATCTTTGGCGGGTACTGGCTGGTCTCATCCGGCGTCATGAAGACGGACAGGAACGTATAGAGAAGCGGATAGATGATACATAAACTGAGCAGACACAGCAGCATATAGACGGTTCCCCGTGAAAGTGTCCGGCTTAAGCTCATTGGTAATGCACCTTCTTCTCGGCAAATACAAATTGAATGAAGGTCAGCAGCAGAATAATGAGGAACAGCACAATGGAGATCGCGCTCCCAGTTCCGAATTGATAGTTCACGAACGCTTCTTTATAGATGGAATAGACGAGAACCTCGGTCGATCCGGCCGGGCCGCCTTTGGTCAGAATGTGGATTTGTCCAAAAGACTGCAGCGAGCTGATCACAGTGACGACGAAGAGGAAGAAGATCGTCGGGGACAGCAGCGGCATGACCAGCTTGACGAAGGTCCGTATCGGCCCGGAGCCGTCAATCTTGGCACTGTCATAAATATCCTCGGATATGCCCTGAAGTCCGCTAAGCAGAATAATGAAATTGAAGCCTGAATTCATCCATAGCGTCATGGCAGCAATGGACAGCAGCGCCCAAGAAGGGTCGGTAAGCCACTGAACGGGAGAGATTCCCGCAAGGCTCAGGAAGTAGTTGAACATGCCCATGGTGGGATGGAACAGCATCATCCAGATCACCGATGACGTACTGACCGATACGGCGAGCGGCAGCGAGAAGATGAATTGGAAGATGCGCATGCCGCGAAGCCGGGCGTGAGCCAGTGCTGACATAATAAGTCCCAGTACAATGCCCGTCGGTACAGTGAGCAGGGCGAACTTGCCGGTTACAGCCAGCCCGTTCCAGAAGGCTTCGGATAAGAACAGCTTCTTGAAGTTATCCAGCCCTACATAAGCGGCGATGCGTCCGCGTGGGTCTGTCAGGTGAAAGCTAAGATAGATGGATTTCAGCATGGGATAGAGCAGGAAGACTCCAAAGAGCAGCAGCGATGGAGCGAGAAATATATAAGCCAGCACATTCTCCTTCAGGCGGGACAGGTTCAGCCTTCTTGCGGCAGTCCAGGAGGAGCGTGAGACCTTGCGGGGCGTTAACGGAGCCTCTCTTTCAAGCAAATTCATGCAGCAAATTCCCCCTTACTAAGTCATCTTTGTCCAGTGTAGAGAAGACACGTTAAGGGGACATGTGCCTGGTGTTAAACTTTGTGCCATGTAAAATTTGCTGTTTACGCGCATTTGATTCAGGGCATACAATCTTATGCACGCTCGCTTGAGCACGCAAAAAAAGCCCTGTTCCGGGGGACAGAGCTTTCTTAATACACAACTGGATCTGGCTATAGACGGGCCAGCATCGAAATGATGAACGGAGCTGCCCCAAGCGTGAACAAGGCGGCGACAATCATCGAAATACTGGAGATGGTGCCTGTCAGCGAGCTCAGCTCGAAGGCTTTGGAGGTACCGGTTCCGTGAGCGCCTGTACCCAGCAGGACACCGCGCGCAACTTCGTTATCAATCCGGAACATCTTCACGATCATCGGACCGATAATGGAGCCGAGCAGCCCGGTGATAATCACGAATACGGCCGTAATATTCGGCACGCCGCCAATCACCTCGGAGACACTCATCGCGATGGGAGTAGTGACGGAGCGAGGTACAAGGCTGCTCACCAGCGCGTTATCCAGGTGCATGCTCTGTGCGAGCAGCATGGATGATACCATGGCGACAATGGAACCGGACAGGACGCTGATCAGAATCAGGGCCGCATGCTTCTTAAGGACTTTATAATACTTGAACAGTGGCACGGCAAAAGCAATCGTGGCCGGCTGCAGCATGCTGCTGAGCCATTTCCCCCCGCTGTTATAGGCTTCATATGGAATATGTACGAGCAGAAGCCCGATAACCAGAATCAGCGGCGTTACCAGCAGTGGGGATAGGTAGACACGCGGCTTGAATCCGTACAATTTTTTGCAGACAAAATATAGGCTTATCGTAATGATCAGACAGAGCAGACCCGTAATCATGCTTTCTTCTCCTTTCGTTTGGCAATCCGGGATGCGGTAAGACCGGAGCTGGCCATGACAATAAATGTACTAAAAATAACGACAATCAGGATGCGAACTCCATCACTCTCTAACATGGGAATGTACTTCATTACGCCTACCGCGGAAGGGATGAAGAACAGCAGCAGCTCGGCCAGCAGCCAATTGGCGCCTTTCTCGATCCACTCCAGCTTCAAGACACCGGTCTTCAGCAGTGTAAATATGACCACAATCCCAAGGATGCTTCCAGGTATATTCAAGTGGAGCAGGTCCACAATTTTATTCATAGCCATGGAAATAAAGAACAGGATGGCAATTTGCAGAACACCCATCAACAAGGACTTTAATTTTCCCATTGCGAAAGCCTCTTTTCATTTTCTGTGTATACTGAAATTTTACATCAATTTCTTTCATAGGTATAATGCATATATTGAATGTTTCACATTCCAAATGGCTATGATAGAAAATGAGGTGGTCCCCGTGGATATCCGTCAATTGCAATATCTTATCGAGGTTGCGCGTTTGAAGAGCTTCACCAAAGCGGCTGAATCGCTGTACATTACACAGCCGACCATCAGTAAGACGATCAGGCAGATGGAGGAAGAGCTCGGCATCATTCTGTTCGACCGGATTGGCAAACGAATCAGTCTGACGGATGCCGGACAGATCATGGTCAATCAGGCTCAGAACATCGTCAAATCCTTCAACAGCATGACGGCCGAGCTGGATGATCTGCGGAATCTGAAGAAAGGGCACATCCGCATCGGTCTTCCGCCGATGGTAGGGGCCAGCTTCTTCCCAAAGATCATCGGACAGTTCCATAAAAGGTACCCGGACATCACCATTCAGCTCTTTGAAGACGGGGCGAAGAAGGTGGAGGCGGATACGGACAGCGGGGCGCTGGACGTAGGTATTACCGTGCTGCCCGTCACTGTGGAAGGGCTGGAGTGCTTCTCCTTCGTGGAAGAGAAGCTGAATCTGATCGTGCACCCCTCTCACCGGCTTGCCGGCAAGGAGACAGCGCCTTTAACCGAGCTTACAGAGGAGTCCTTTGTGTTATTCCGGGAGGACTTTGTCCTGCATGACCGGATTATCACGGAATGTGTGCGCGTTGGGTTTCAGCCCCGGGTCATCTATGAGAGCTCTCAATGGGACTTGATCAGTGAGATGGTCGCGGCTAACCTGGGCATTGCACTTCTGCCCGAGACCGTGTGCCGGGAGGTGGACCCTTCCCGGGTTACGATTCTGCCTCTGGTTGACCCGGTGATCCCCTGGGAGCTGGGCATCATTTGGCGGGAGGACCGCTATCTGTCGTTCGCGGCAAGGGAATGGATCCGTTTTGCCCAGGAAGTCTTAACTGGAGGGGATGGATAAGGTACGAGAGGTAATCTTATCGGCCGGAGCAGCATGCCGCGGCAAAAGGAACTTTCATCCATAATTACGGGGCCGATTGCCCTTGTATTTGGTGTGGCCCAAGCCTGCCTGTTGAGTCCCCAAAGTCTTGCAATCTCCATGAGTGCATCCGCTTGGGGTGCTTTTTGTGCGATCATAATATTAATAAAAATTTAATGTAATATATTACCTCACAGCTTATTCTTCTTTTGTTTGGTTAAATTCCTTATAATAGCGAAATATGATACGAGATGTCGTATTTCTTCCTAAGCACAATGACTAACTATAGAGTAGGGGAATCTGGATGAATGTTATGAGGAAAAAGTCCATCTCATCAATGATGGAGCTTAAGGAGAAAGGCAATACTCTAAAGAAAGAACTGGGCGCATTCGATCTTACAATGCTGGGCATTGGATGCGTGGTAGGAACCGGGATCTTTGTCATGACCGGGGTGGCAGCTGCCCAGCACGCAGGCCCCGCTCTGATCTTGTCGTTCGTTATTGCGGGACTGGTCTGCGCCTTCTGTGCGCTCTGCTACGCGGAGCTGGCCTCCATGGTCCCGATCTCCGGCAGCGCCTATACTTACAGCTATGCTACCTTCGGAGAGATCATCGCCTGGATCCTGGGCTGGGATCTTATTCTGGAATACGGCTTTGCTGCTTCAATGGTAGCCAGCGGATGGTCAGGTTATTTCCAGGGGCTGATGTCGGGCTTTGGCATTCATTTCCCGCATGCTCTGAGCAGTGCTCTTGATACGGGAAAAGGCACCTATATCGATCTGCCGGCCATCATCATTGCTCTGCTGCTGACTTTTGTAGTCTCCCGCGGGGCCAAAGAATCAACCCGGCTGAATACGATCATGGTAGTAATTAAGATCGCAGTCATCGTGCTGTTCCTCGTCGTTGGGGTCTTCTATGTGAAGCCGTCCAACTGGACACCATTCATGCCGTTCGGCTTCGGGGGCGTGATGACGGGCGCAGCTACCGCGTTCATCGCGTATATCGGCTTTGACGTAGTGGCTACCGCAGCGGAGGAAGTGCGTAATCCGCAGAGAGATCTCCCGCGAGGGATCATAGCTTCCCTTATCGTGTGCGCTCTGTTGTACGTGCTTGTAACCGCCGTGCTAACCGGGATTGTGCCTTACCAGCTGCTTGACGTGAAGAACCCGGTGGCCTTCGCCATTCAATTCATTCATCAGAACTGGATTGCCGGATTTATCTCGCTCGGAGCTATTATCGGCATCACTACTGTATTGTTCGTGCTTCTATACGGGCAGACTCGTCTGCTCTACGCAATGGGGCGCGACGGCCTGCTGCCGAAGAAATTGTCCAAGCTTAATCCGAAGACCAAGGCGCCGACGATCAGCACATGGGCAACGGGAATTATCGTTGCATTCTTCGCAGGCGTGCTTCCACTCGACAGACTGTCGGATCTGGTGAGTATTGGAACGCTCTTCGCGTTCATCTCGGTGGCCATTGGGATTATTATTCTGCGGAAAGCCCGTCCTGATCTGCAGCGCTCCTTCCGGGTGCCTTGGGTACCTGTAATTCCGCTGCTTGCGATCATCTTCTGCGGCTATCTGCTGTTCAGCCTTCCGCTCGTAACATGGGAAGCCTTCCTGATCTGGATGGTCATCGGATTGGTTGTATACTTTTCATTTGGAATCAGAAACAGCCGGCTTGCGAAGCCGGAACAAGACGAATAGTAGCATAGCACAGAGGCTGGTACCTGTCGTAAAGACGGGTGCCAGCCTCTGTTTGTTTGGGGCAGCTCATGTAAGATTGCTTAACTGATGAACCACATACATCATTCCAGCCAGTCCCCCTGCAAGCAGGGCATAGGTCATTCCGTAACCTATACGGGCAGACATCGGAACATCATAATATTGGTTGTTTTCGAAGATCTCGTAATCGACCTGGCACTGAATGGCCAGGTGCAGGCCGTCTTCCTTATTCACGTGGTCAATATGAACGACCTGTACTCGCTGAATCAGGCCCTGCTGCGGCAGGGCGATCAAGCCCTCGAAGTCCAGTCCCTCCCATACCGCTTTAACATATTGCTGCCCGTCAAGCTCGCTGTACGTGGTATAAGACAGGTCTCTCCGGTGTCCTGTTCCAGGGATGAGATATCCCTGTTCTCTTAGATGTTCTACCGGTACCTCGAAGGCCCCCCTTAATGAACGGGCTGCCTTTTTCTTCTTGCGTCCGAATTTCTCATACAGCTCGAAAGCGAAGAGAGCCCAGATAATGAAGAACAAGAACGATCTCAATTCAATGATCACGTACAGCCCGCCGATCAGTCCCACCAGCCACAGCCAGCGGGTAACTGCCGTAGCAATTCGGCCACCATCGAGCGGATGAATGGGCAGCAGATTAAGCAGGTTGAAGAAGAAGCCTGCATTAGCTAGTGCATACAGCAGAGGGCTGTCCAGGTAATAAGCAGCGCCAAACGTAATTAAGGCGCCGAGACTCCCGAGAATGGGGCCGCCAAGCGCAATATAGGCTTCGGTCTGGGCATCCCGCGGATTCCGCTTCACCGCGATTAAGGCTCCGATGAAAGGAATAAATAGCGGTGCGGATACGGGAAGCCCCTTCCGCTTGGCGGCAAGCACATGGCCCAGCTCATGGACGAACAGGAGCAGGACAAGGCCTACGGCAAAGCCCCAAGGATAAAGGATGGCGTACGCCCCTATGGACACCGCCATGGAGATCAGGGCTCCGCCCAGTTTGCTGAATTTCAGGACTGCAAGCAGCGTCTTCGCTTTAGCAAGGATTAAGGCGAGCAGGCCGCCCATCCGCCAGAGAGCGCTTTTCTTTTGAGAATTCGGAGTATTCTGTTCTTCCAATGGAATTCATGCCTTTCTGTGTTGGGATTCATGAACCAAGTTGCGGTCACTCAGGTATAGAAGCGGCTTAATTTACAAAAGTTAAGATCATATTGCTATGCAAACAGACAACTCACGACTATAGACAAAGGGAGAACACCATGAAACGTAGGGTATGGATGGCGGCAGCCATATGCATGTGCTTGGGAATAAGCATAGTTACATCAGGTAATACGGCCAGAGCAGACGGGCCGTTTCATTTCGGGTTCAAGAAGAGCGTAAATGGAAGTCTTCCCTCCATCAACGAGGAAGGCTTCAAGGATATCATCGATAAGAATGGGGCCGTCTTTACTGGAGACACCACCAAGAAGGATATCTACCTGACTTTTGATAACGGCTATGAGAATAAAGGCTATACCTCCAAAATCCTGGATACACTCAAGGAGAAAAAGGTGCCTGCAGCGTTCTTCATTACCGGCCACTATGTGAAGGATCAGCCTGAACTGGTCAAACGGATGGCTGCGGAAGGACATATCATCGGCAATCATTCCTGGAGCCATCCGGACATGACGACGGTATCCAATGAACGCATCAAGGAAGAGCTGGATAAGGTAAAGCAGGCCGTAACGGAAGTGACCGGCGTGAAGGAGATGACCTTCCTGCGTCCGCCGAGAGGGATATTCAATGACCGAACCCTGAGTGTTACGCGCCAGTATGGATATACGAATGTGTTCTGGTCGGTGGCTTATAAGGATTGGGATGTGAATGATCAGAAGGGTGCAGACTACGCCTTCCGCAAGGTGACCAGCCAGCTGCATCCGGGCGCGGTGCTGCTGATTCACGCCATTTCCAAGGACAATACGGACGGCCTTGGAGCTATTATTGATGAAGCCCGAAGACAGGGCTACACGTTCAAGAGCCTGAAGGACCTGCCTGGCCAGCAGAGGGCGCCGCAGGGACCTAAGCCGTCAGTGGAGCCTGATTCGAAGGCGAAGCAGTGAGATTGAGCCGCCAGGTGAGCCTCAGAGAGTGCAGCTGGGAATCGAAGCGATACAAAGGTTAATTTGCAGCAAATCTTGAGCAGGACTAGGCAGTGTAACGGGTAAAATTGTGAGAGGGTTGAAATTTAGAGACTTACCAAGGGTCCCCCGATCGGGGGACTTTTTCGTTATCTATATAAACAGGAATAACATAATTGACTTGGTTCAAACACAGGAATATAATTAGGTTTGCAATATAATAGGTTACCTAATTATTAAACAGTGCAAACAAATCCAAAGAGGGTGAATAAGTGGACATCAACGAGAATCCGAAGGTACAAAGGCTGTTCGAAGCTTTTAACCGTGCCCGCAGGGCGGATTGGCGCAGACCCTCAGTAGGGCAGTGTAAGCCAAGTGAGATGAAGCTGCTCTTTTATATCAAGAGAGGTATGAAGAGCCATAAGGAGGGATTGACGGTATCGGAGCTCAGCAGTGCTCTGGATGTAACTTCGCCAACGGTTACCCAGCTGATTAACAGTGTGGAGGCCGGCGGACTTGTAGAACGCAGCATGGACCCCCATGATCGAAGAGTTGTCCGGGTCAAGCTGACCCCGGAAGGCGACGAGTTAACACACAAAGCGATGGAGTCCTTCTTTGGAAGGTTCTATGAATTATATGAGCATTTGGGTGAGGAACAGAGTGAGCAGCTGGCGGAGCTGCTTGAGAAGGTCACCCGGTTCCTGAGTGATTCTTCGGGCCGGGAAGAAGAGAAGCACGGTCAGTAAACAGACACACAGGGTTAAGCTGTGGGAGGGGGAGCGAAGCGTATATGATCAAAATTTTTCGTTTTTTGAAGCCATACCGAATTCCACTGATATTTGTCATTGTACTGGTGTTTCTTCAGTCTTTGTCTGAGCTGTATCTACCGACACTGATGGCGGATATTGTGAATCACGGCGTTGTCAAAGGAGACATCGGATATATCTGGCGAATCGGGTTATTCATGCTGCTTGTTGCCTTCGGAGGTATTATTACTTCCATCGCAGCCAGCTATTTCTCCTCACGGGTGGCTACCGGCTTTGGCAAGACCCTGCGGAGCAAGGTGTTCTCGCATGTAGAGAAGTTCTCGCTGGAGGAATTCGATAAGCTTGGCACGGCCTCACTCATTACGCGTACGACGAATGATATTACACAAATTCAGCAGGTTCTCCTGATGATGATGCGCATGATGGTGAGTGCGCCGCTGCTTGCGATCGGGGGCATTATCATGGCGATGTCGAAGGATAAGACGCTTTCGCTCGTATTTGTGGTGATTATTCCGGTGCTCGTGGGTGCGATATTCCTGATTGCGGGGAGAGGGATTCCGTTATTCAAGATTATCCAGAAAAGAATTGACCGCCTCAACCTGGTCCTCCGCGAAGGCCTGACCGGGATTCGTGTCATCCGCTCGTTCAACCGGACCGAGCATGAGGCGAAGCGGTTCGAGAAGGCTAACTTTGACCTCACCGAGACTTCCATCAAGGTAAATAAGGTTATGGCGGCGATGATGCCTACCATGATGCTCGTGCTGAACGTCTCCTCCATTGCGATTATATGGTACGGAGGAATCCGTATAGATAACGGCAGTATGGCTGTGGGCGATCTGATCGCTTTTCTGCAGTATGCCATGCAGATTATGTTCTCGTTCATCATGGTGTCCATCATGTTCGTCATGGTCCCAAGAGCGTCGGCCTCGGCTGTCCGGATTAATGAGGTTCTGGATACCCTGACAGTGATAAAGGACGGGAAGCCTGCCCAGACTTCTGGCAGCACGGGGCTTGATTCCGCAGTGAGTGCGGAGTCTAGGAAACTTGAGGAAGCCGAAGGAACTAACGAACAAGATGAACTTGAGCAATCTGAGGAATCAGGAGATTATGCTGCCTCTGTCCCAAGCTTGAAGGGATACGTTGAGTTCGACAATGTCAGCTTCAGCTATCCGGGAGCGGAGCAGCCTGCAGTGTCCGGCATTTCATTCCGAGCCGAGCCGGGCGAGGTTACCGCTATTATTGGGGGTACCGGTTCGGGGAAAACCACGCTGATCAGCCTGATCCCGCGCTTCTATGATGTGGGCAGCGGCCGTGTGCTGGTTGACGGCCAGGATGTCCGTGACCTTCCCCAAGAGGAGCTTCGGGCCAAGATTGGCTTCGTGCCCCAGAAGGCCGTGCTGTTCACCGGCTCCATTGCGGATAATATCCGCTACGGTAATGAAGCGGCGACAGACGAAGAAGTGGAGCAGGCGGCGCGTATTGCGCAGGCTGAGGAGTTTATCTCAGAGATGGAGAAAGGCTATGAGGCAACCATCTCCCAAGGCGGGAACAATGTATCCGGCGGTCAGAAGCAGCGTTTGTCCATTGCAAGAGCACTCGTCAGAAGACCGGAGATATATATTTTTGACGACAGCTTCTCCGCTCTGGATTTCAAGACAGATGCCAAGCTGAGGGCGGCCTTGAAGGATAAGACGGGGGAATCCACCGTCATTATTGTGGCTCAGCGGGTAAGCACGGTTAAGGATGCCGACCGGATTATTGTGATGGATGAGAGCCGTATTGCGGGAATGGGTACCCACCGTGAGCTGCTTGAGAGCAGTGAAGTGTATCGCGAGATCGTATATTCCCAGCTGTCAGAGGAGGAGATCGCATGAGTACACCGCGCAGACAAGGGCCTCCAGGCGGGGGATTCGGCAGAGGTCATGGACCAGGAGGACCGGGCATGGTTCTTCCGGGAGAGAAGGCCAAGGATTTCAAAGGAACGCTGCGTAGACTGTTAAAATACTTGAAGCCGCACCGGTCTCAGATTATCGCTGTGATATTTATGGCTGTGCTGAGTACAATATTTAGCATTATAAGCCCGAAGATCATGGGGAAGGCCACCACCGAGCTGTTTGAAGGAATTAAAGGCCGGATGATGCATGTAGCGGGAGCACATATTGATTTCGGGTATATCTGGAGAATTATTCTGTTCCTGCTTGTGCTGTATGTCATTAGCTCCGGATTCACTTATATTATGCAGTTATTAATGGCCGGGGTATCCCAGAAGACAGTCTATGATCTTCGGCGGGATGTGAATGACAAGCTGGGCAGATTGCCGCTGAAATACTTCGACTCCCGTACGAACGGGGAGATTCTAAGCCGTGCCGTGAATGACGTGGATAACATCAGCACCACGCTTCAGCAGAGCTTGACGCAGCTGATTACCTCGGTGCTTATCATTATTGGGGTTATCGTCATGATGCTGACGATCAGTCCTCTCTTGACACTGATCGCACTAGTGACGCTGCCTGTGAGCTTTCTGGCGATCAAGAAGATTAGCGGGAAATCGCAGAAGCATTTTATCGGCCAGCAGCACAATTTAGGGGAACTGAACGGGCATGTAGAGGAAATGTATACCGGTCACCGGATTATCAAAGCGTTCGGACGCGAGGAGAAGTCAATCGAGAAGTTCGACCAGATCAATGAGCGGTTGTATGAATCCGGCTGGAAGGCCCAGTTCATCTCAGGGTTAATCATGCCGATTATGAGCTTCATCGGAAATATCGGCTATGTCCTAATCAGTGTCATTGGCGGGATCATGGTCACCCGCAAAGCGCTGGACATCGGGGATATTCAAGCCTTTATCCAGTATGTACGCCAGTTCACGATGCCGATTACGCAGACCGCCAACATCGCCAACATTATTCAATCGACAGTGGCTTCGGCTGAACGGGTGTTCGAGCTGCTCGACGAGGAAGAGGAAGTACCAGAGGCCTCGCGGCCAGTGGAGCTTGCTGAAGTTCGTGGAGACGTAGCCTTCGAGCATGTAAGCTTCGGCTACAATGATCAGCAAATGCTAATCGAGGATATGAATATTGAGGCCCAGCAGGGACAGACGATTGCGATTGTCGGACCGACTGGGGCAGGTAAGACTACCCTTATTAACCTGCTTATGCGCTTCTATGAAGTGAATGAGGGCCGGATTACTGTAGATGGCGTGAATATTACCGACTTCAAGCGGGGGAATCTGCGGAACCTGTTCGGAATGGTTCTTCAGGACACCTGGCTCTTTAACGGGACAATTCGGGACAATATTGCATATGGGCGTATTGGAGCTACGGAAGAGGAAGTCGTTGCGGCAGCCAAGACGGCACACGCGGATCACTTCATCCGCACGCTTCCTGATGGATATGATACGATTCTTAATGAAGAAGCATCGAATATATCCCAGGGACAGAAGCAGCTCTTGACCATCGCCCGGGCTATCCTCGCCGATCCGTCCATTCTGATTCTGGATGAAGCGACAAGCAGCGTGGACACCCGGACCGAGGTGCTGATCCAGAAAGCGATGAACGAGCTGATGAAGAACAGAACCAGCTTTGTTATCGCCCACCGCCTGTCTACCATCCGGGATGCGAGTCTGATTCTGGTGATGAATCATGGGAAAGTCATCGAGAAGGGTACCCATGAAGACCTGCTGCAAAAGGGCGGCTTCTACGCCGACCTGTACAACAGCCAGTTCAATAACAGAAGTGCTCAAGAGGTTGCGGGGTAACGACTTGATTATGGTAACAGTTAATATATAACTAAGAGTCAGCTCAGTCCTGAAACTAAACAAACAGCAAGTCTCCAAGGTATTGGAGACTTGCTGTTTGGCGTTTATGAACTATGTTTTTACGAACGGATGACCTGCGTTGCTGCCGCCTTTGTATCCAGATTTACACCGCTGGAACTGCTTCAGTAAATCTGGAAACAACAACAGCGAGTGGAACATCGCTCTGTTCGCGCGGCGCAGCCCGGAACACCTTCTTAGGCTTTTAATCAACTAGAGATGGTTATGATGAGGTAGAACTAACAGCCGCCTCGGATTCCAAAGTACGCGGTGCTGCTTTGCCCTTGATCATGAGCGAGATGAAGATAGCCAGTACCGCGAACGAGAACGACACAATATAGCCGTGATTGATCGCTGTTCCCAGTGAGTCCTGAAGTGTATGGATCCAGGGTGCAGGAAGTGAACCTTTGGCATTCATAATCAGCTGCGGATTTGCGAGTGAATCTACTTTGTCAGAAGGGATATGAGCTGAAGCCGCCTTTCCTTCAAGAATAGACTTGAATTGACTGTTGACTACCGTAGCTGTAATGGAAGTGCCAACGACCGCGCCGATGTTGCGCCAGAAGCCGCCCAGAGACGAAGATAGGCCGATGTATTCAGGACTTACATTTTGGGCGATGCCCATTTGAGAAATGCTCATGAGCGGCCCTATGGAGCAGATGCCCATCACGATCATAATAGAGATCATGTACCAGGAGCTTGCCGAATGGCTTGCGGTCATAAGGAAATATATGGATCCTGCACCCAGTAGAGACGATCCTCCGAGCAGAGCACGGTAGGACAGCTTGAACATGAGTCCGCCCGCCAGAATGGCCCCAACCAGGAGGGAGAGCATGAGCGGTGTCAATAGAGAGTTGGAGTCCTCTTGCCCCAAGACCGCAACAGAGAAGATAGGGATATAGGTGATCGCCGAGAACATAACAACGCCCTGGATAAAGGACAGGATACTGATCCCGCGGACTACGGAATTTTTATAGATGGCCAGCGGCAGGATCGGCTCTTTGGCTCTCATTTCCGTCATCACGAACAGAACGATACCTACAAGGCTCACCGCGAACATTCCGAGAACTTGCCATGAGTTCCAGGCGTAATCTTTGCTGCCCAAATTAAGAGCCAGCATCAAGGATAACGTGGAGACCACAAGCAGGAAGGTGCCCAGATAATCGATCGAAGGTTTTCTGGCCGCTTTGGACTCCTTGACAGCGAACAACAGGAGCAAGAACGAGATTACACCGAGTGGAACGTTAATATAGAAGCACCAGCGCCAGCTAAGGTGTGTCGTGATGTAGGTGCCTAGCTGTGGTCCGAACACAGAAGAAATCCCGAATATTCCGGCAAATACGCCGGTAAGCTTAGCTGCTTGCTTTTGATCCGGAAATGAAGCATAGATAATGGAGAAGCTGATCGGGAACAAGGCGCCTGAACCAATTCCCTGAACCGCGCGGAATGCAATTAGTTCACCCATCGTATGCGCCTGACCGCACAAGGCAGACCCGATTAGGAAAAAGGCAATGCCGATCAGGTAAAATAGCTTTCTGCCCAGGATATCGGACAGCTTGCCAAAGATCAGCATCGTGCTGGTCGACGCCAGCATGTAAGCTGTAAATACCCAGCTTATCGATTCGAATCCTTTTAAATCCTGAATGACACTGCTGATGCACGCCGAGACGATCGTGTTGTCCAGCGATGCCATCAAGAGTCCCAATGCCATGGCGAATACCACAATGGAGCCTTTTGCTTTTAAAGGTTTACTCACTTCTATTCCCCCTACCAAATATTCCGTAAAATAACTGCTGCTTCATTTCTTCAATGACTTGATCTCGATCTTTCCCCTCTGTAATGGACGGCCTGCTTGCGATGAGGTGAGAAATCGTCAGGACTCCACTGGTGAACAAGAGTGCTTGCATCATGGGGTTCCCCTCTGGAATTTCCCCTCTGTCCATAGCGGATCGGAATCGTTCTAGCATTGGCCTATTAAAACGGTTAAAGAAGGCCTGCTGCATTTCCTGAGCATTACCTGGGAATACATGGCTTAAGTCCTCCGGGAGCATTTTATAGACCAGTGGATATACCGGCCTCTCGAAGGCTGAGGAGAGGAAGAAATGAATGAAGGCCTCAAGCGACTGCTCCAGATTCCTTTCCTCAGAAGTCTGTGCCTGCGAGAACTGAAAGGCCTCATCCATTAGAGAGTTGAACACATACTGGAATAGCTCAATCTTGCTCTTGAAATAGTAGTACAGCAGCCCTTTCGCGAGGCCCGCCTCCTTCGCAATATCATCCATCTGGGTTCCAAGGAAGCCTTTGGATGCATAGACGCGAATGGTTGCATTCTTAATTTCTTTGATCCGTTCTTCACGTATTTTCTGGTTGTCTTCTTTTGATCGTGGCATGGTGTCTCATTCCTTTGACTTAACTTTAAGTCAACATTAAACGCTGGGATTTTATTTGTCAATATATTCCTCGGAATTAATTATCAATAGGACGGAGCAAGTTGCATTTTCATATAGATTCTGAAGGCTCAGAAAGAATTCTTTTTTTCTTGGGTTGCGTAAACACACAGTGGGTATATATAATATGACTTGGAAATGACCGGCGGGTCATTCGTAGTTTGGAATTGGGGTTTAGAACTCTTAGAGTGTAGAAATGGTCGAATCATATGGGGAGGGAATACAGTGGATCAGCAAAAGAAAGGTTTCGGTGCCTGGGTCTCGGGACGGCGCGGTAAATGGATCGTTCTGGGGATATGGGTGCTTCTGGCTGCGCTGCTGAGCGTAATATGGCCGGGAGTGAACAAAGAGGAGATTAACAACTCCCCGAATTTATCGGACAGCAAGCCGTCCGTTCAGGCTGAAGCGGTGGCAAGCCGTGAATTTCCTACAGGGGAAGGTGTGCCTGCAATTATCGTATGGCACAGGGAAGGCGGCCTGAAGGACGAAGATCTGGTACATATCCAGAAGCTCACAGAGCAGGCGGAGAAGTCGCCGCTCCCGGAGCAGACTTTCATTGTACCGCTTCATAAAGCGCCGCTGCCTGCCTTGAAGGCGCAGCTGTCCAAGGATGGCAGCACGCTGGCTGCACCGATTATATTTGATAAGTCGGCAGAGACGGATCAGCTCAAGAAGAGCCTCGATCAGTTCAAGAGTCAGGCCGCTGCGGAGTTCGGCAGCGATCCTTTTGCGGTAACAGATACGGCTGGTGGAGAGATGAGTGCGAGAGTCACCGGACCTGTCGGAATCTCGGTTGATGCAACGGGACTGTTCAAGAATGCAGACTTCTCGCTGCTCTTGTCTACTGTGGTACTGGTGCTTGTCATTCTGCTTCTGATCTATCGTTCACCTATCCTGGCCCTGATTCCGCTTATTGCGGTAGGGTTCGCTTATGGCGTAGTGAGCCCGGTTCTTGGCATTATGGCACATAAAGGATGGATCGTAGCCGACTCGCAGTCTATATCCATTATGACCGTGCTGCTGTTCGGGGCCGGAACTGATTACTGTCTGTTCCTGATCTCCCGGTTCCGTCAGCTGCTGCATGAAGAAGGCAGCAAGAGCAAGGCGCTCCTTCGGGCCATTACAGGCTCTTCGGGTGCGATTGCCATGAGCGGGTTCACGGTAGTGCTGTCCCTGTTCGCACTGCTGTTGGCCGAATATGGCTCTTACCACCGGTTTGCCGTACCGTTCAGTATCTCCATTCTTATTATGGGTATAGCCAGCCTTACGCTGGTACCGGCGCTGCTGGCCATCTTCGGACGTGTGTCCTTCTGGCCGTTCATTCCGCGCACACCGGAAATGGAACAGGAACGCGCGCGGGCCAAAGGCAGACCCGTCCGGGAGCGGAAGGCAGGCAAAATGCGGATTGGCAGCTTTGTCGTACGCAGACCGTGGGCCGTTATGATTATCACGGTTCTCGTGCTCGGTGTTCTCGCTTCATTCTCGTCACAGATCAAATTTACTTATGATATCCTGTCTTCATTTCCGAAGGACATGGCTTCCAGAGAAGGGTTCGATATCATAGGTAAGCAGTTCTCGAAGGGGGAGCTTGCTCCGGTCAAATTGATGGTGGATACGAAAGGCAAACAGACGGATCTTGGTGAGAAGCTGAAGGCTCTGGATTATGTGGATCAGGTTGGCGAGCCGCAGAAGGGCAAGGAGAATCCGCAGATTCTTGCCTATGACGTGCAGTTCAATCTGAATCCTTATTCTATGGAGGCTATGGATCGTATACCGGACCTGCGTCTTGCGGCAGAGCAATCCCTAAGGGCGGCGGGCGTTCCGGCACCTGACCAGTCCGTCTGGATCAGCGGCGTTACGGCAACGCAGTATGACACCAAGGTTACCGGTGACCGCGATACGCGCGTCATTATACCGGTTGTCATTGGTCTAATCACCCTGCTGCTGCTTCTCTATTTGCGCTCTGTGGTAGCAACGGTGTACCTGGTGCTTACTGTCATTCTGTCGTATTTCTCGGCGCTTGGCCTCGGGTGGATTATTCTTCATTACGGCCTCGGAGCTGATGCGATCCAGGGTTCGATTCCGCTGTATTCCTTCGTCTTCCTGGTGGCTCTGGGTGAAGACTACAATATCTTCATGATCTCAAGCATTTGGGAGAAAAGAAAGCATATGCCGCTCAAAGAGGCGATCCGGCAAGGCGTCAGCGAGACCGGCTCCGTGATCACCTCAGCCGGCATTATACTCGCCGGCACGTTCGCGGTACTCGCGAGCCTGCCGATCCAGGTGCTCGTGCATTTCGGCATCATCACGGCTGTCGGCGTGCTGCTGGATACCTTCATCGTGCGGCCGTTCCTGGTTCCGGCCATCACCGTCCTGCTCGGCCGCTGGGCCTTCTGGCCGGGCAAGCACGTTCCGGTCGAGGAACGGTCTGGCTCCCCTGCAGAGCGAGGAATGTAAGTAGCTAAATAGCGTGAAACAGCATTAAACAAGGCGCTCCCGGATAAGGGAGCGCCTTGTTCGTGTTCTTGCTAACCTATATGCAAACGCAGTTATACAAATTGACGTTCAGGAGGAAGTAATGGAGGGGAAGCTTGGAACTGTAGGAGCGAACGCGATCGCCTACAAGCTTTCTGAAAGAAAGCTACATCGGAAGCATATGCTTTGTCTCCAGATTTTAACCACACAATTGGGTATATATCAAGAAATCTGGAGGCGGGCAGCGGCCGAAAGTCCAAGCATTCCCTGTAGTTACGACCACCCTAACAGGTGGATATTTTAACTGTGTCATGCGTCATCCATTACTTCGCCAGCAGGTACACACCCACCAGAATTACGGCCACACCTGCAATCTTGGTCACCGTGATCACTTCACCGAAGATGAAGTAAGCAGCCACCATGGCGAATACGTAAGCCAGACTCTGCATCGGATAGGCCACCGTAAGCGGCAGCCGGTTCAGCACCGCGAACCAGAGTAGGGTGGCAATTCCGTACAGGGCAAGCCCGCCGAGGATGGTCGGCGAGAAGACCAGCTTCGCCCACTGTCCCATACCGGACAGGCCGCCATTCTTCTGCAGGCCAATCTTGAACAGAATCTGCCCGGTGACCAGCAGTAGAATATTGCCGAGCAGGTAGGCGTAACTAATCATCTTGTCCATGACGGGACTCCTTTTCTTTGCGGATCGTCAGCTCTTGTGTCAGTCTGAGCACCTGATTGGATAGCTTCGTCACGACCAGCGTCAAGTGAAGAATGAAGGCGAAGCAGAACAGCAGTCCGAACAGGAACAGCATGGCAGGCGCATATTTGACACCAAGCCAGGAAGCAATGGTCTCAATGAACCGCACGTTAAGCGATATGATGAACAAGAGTACTCCGAACAGAATCCAGAGCAGGGAATACTGCTCCTTCAGCTTCTGGTGACGAACCAGTTCAAGCACAATAGCCAGGAATAAGAACGATAGAATTACGGACAGGAAATAGATAGTCACCCGATCTCACCGGCTTTCGGTTTATCATAACGGACTGCACTCATCAGCACGGAGAGCGTTACCTTGATCATATAATAGACGGATTTGATTGGGGTAATCGATGACTTGCCGGTCTCCCTGGAGCGCATTTCGGTGGAGACTTCCGTAATTCGGCAGCCCCTGCGTTTCAGATATACAATCGATTCAACCTCAGGATAATCCATCGGATAATAGTTGGAGTACAGATTGATCACTTTGCGTCCAGCCGCGCGGAAGCCGCTGGTGGTGTCCGTGAATTTCTGACGGGTTACGAGGGTCACCAGCTTCGAGAAAAAGATGATGCCGACCCGGCGCGCACTTGACGAGCGATAGGATGTAGCTTCCACGAATCTGGAGCCGATCACAAGATCGTGATCGGAGGCTTTGGCGATCAGCTTGGGCAGCTCTTCGGCAGGATGTTGACCGTCCGCATCCATCTGGATAGCCACATCATAGCCGTTATTGCGAGCGTACATATAGCCGGTCTGCATGCCGCCCCCGATTCCCACATTAAAAGGCATAGTCAGCACATGTGCTCCCGCTTCCAGTGCTAGCGCCTCGGTACGATCGGTGGACCCGTCGTTCACGACGACAATGTCCGCCTCAGGCGCATGTTTGTTAATATCACGGATAACCCGCACAATACTTCCTTCTTCGTTATATGCCGGAATAATGATGAGTATCTTCATCGGATGCCTGTTCCTCCCTGATTTGCGTTAAGCAATGGTTCTTTTTGTCTCATAACAATCAATTGGTCAATCAGATAAGCCGCGAACAAGAACAATATGATCTCATTAGGATAACCATAACGGTTAAAGGCTACGAATGGCTGATAGATCAGTGTAAAATAAGCGAGCGTAAGCAGCAGCGGCAGCATCCGCTTCATCGGATGCTTGATCAGCGCCCAGACGAGTCCAATCATACTTACCGCCATCATAATCATTTGAAGCACATTCATCACCGGACGTGTGATCGGCCAGAAAGGCCGGGAATAGAACGGGTGAATATACAGCTCGACCCATCTGCCTAAAGTATACCAATAAATATAATTCAGCGGGTCATGGACGAAGCCGTACTTGATAATATCGAGCCCCTTGGTAACAGCACTGCTGTCAGCGCCCTGGAAGACCGTCTTCGGGTCATACTCAGGATGCTCTACGAAGAATCCGGCAGGAGGCAGCGCTCCGTGAATGCGGGTTCCGAGTAGGAAGGGACTTCCTCCCGAGTTGGTGAACAGAATGAACTTGTCAAAGGTGATCATATTTCTTATCCACCAAGGCAATAGACATACGATATAGACTGCAGCCATGGCCGTAACATACTTAACGATGTCCTTCCAAGGCGTGCGCTGCTTCCACCATAGAATGAAGAAGATGGCTGGATACAAGGTCGCATGCGGCTTGAAGTAAGCGGCCACCGCGACAAGTAGGCCGATGAGGACATACCAGACCGTCTTGCGCTTATCCATTGCAATAAAGGCCAGACAGATCAGCAGCAGCTGAATTGTACGGAACGTAGTCTCGGACAGAATGCTGCCCGAAGAGAAGTAATCCGGCGGATACAACACGCAGATCGCTGCAGTGATCAGGGCAATTCGAGTATTAAATACACGGCGGCCTATAATGAAGATCAGATAGACAGAGAAAGCCTGCATGACACACTGAAGAATACGGAAGGCATTAACGCCCACATCATCTTGTCCAAAAATAGCCATCACGCCTGCCAGCAGAATCGGCATTCCCGGCATAATGAAGGCAGATGGCTGCTCGCCCGAATTATAGGCGAGTATCCCCTGATTCAGCAGCAGCTTGGCACTGTGAATGTACTTTACGTCATCATTGTTGCGTTTGACCAGATCGCCAAGCAGAAAGTAATTGTTATAGCTCAGTACAATGATACAGGAGAGAACGAGCACCAATGCGATGCACACCGCAAGGAACCGTTTGGCAGGACGGCTGACTTCGGATAAAGAGAACAATTTAATTTCAACCCCACTCTATAAATATATGGAAAATTACAGGATTTACCTAAGCAGCCCATTGTCCATGTTATCGCAAATTCCGTGAAAGTTCCATGCTTATCTTTCAAACGTTTTATATTTGTAAAAAGTTACTGGAAGCTTATCCCGTTCCCGGTTATTCGAAGTCAGGCTGCGGGAGCGTCTGGATCCATTCCTCCAGATTGGAGGCCGAGTCTACCGCCCCACAGTTAATCGCCTCCCACAGGTACAGGCCGGCGATGGCCCCGTAAGGTGTCCATAGATGAGATACCTGCTCCAGGTACTTCTTATCCTTCCGTTCCTCCAGCCCATAGAGCCATCTGGCTGCGCGCTGCAGACCCGCGTCCCCTCCGGACACCACATCATACCTGGCCATGACAAAAATAAGGAACATCTCCGCGGTCCATTTACCGATTCCCTTTACAGCGGTCAGCGCCTCTATAATTTGCTCATTGGTCATGGAAGGGAAGAGGGCGAAATTCAGCTCTCCGGACAGAACCCGGCTGCTTAGATCGCGCAGGTAGATCACCTTGGAGGCGGACAGACCTGCTGCACGCAGCGCCTGATCGTCCTGCTGCTGAATGGCTTCCGGTGTGAATTCACCCGTCAGCTCAAGCACCCGGCCGCGGATTGTTGTCGCGGCCTTCACGGAAATCTGCTGGCTGATGATCGATCTGACCAGGGATACGAAGGGATCCTCTTCCACGCGGAGGCTAATGCCTCCAATTCTGCGGATCAGCTCCCCAAGGCGGGGGTCTGAATCGCTTAGTGCTGCAGCTCTAGGGTCTAGCCCATCAAATTTCATGTCAGCCACCTCCATTTAAGTCAGGTTAGGTGAACTCCGGTAAGGCCGGGTTCTTACAACCTAAAGAGAGGGCTGCAGTCTCTTCCTGCAACCCCCTTTATGTCATCCCGCTATTCATAATACCTTTAGTTTAGCCGGATTGTTAACGGTTTTCAAGCGGGATAACCGCAGGTTATAAATTGTGCGCTAACAAGGTGTTTAATAGATGTTTTTTTGGGGTAATAGATAGTTTATAGTTCTAAATCCCTTTGACTTACATTATAATAGTCTTAATAAGTCTATACGTAATGGCAAATCACGAAGAAATAAGGGGAGTCTATTGAATAGAACTATAGCGAAGCAGATTTTCGATGAGCTGGTGGCGAGAACAGGCAGTCAAGTCACCGTCCGCATTCGGAACCGGTTCCCCGGCGGCCGGAATGTGGGCGGCAAATATAGCATGAATAATCACAGCATTACGATGTACGTGGATGAGATTAAGAAGCAGTGTCTGAATATTTTTGGATCACTGGAACGATATGAAGAGGTATTAAAGATTGTGTTCGCCCATGAGCTGGGGCACTCCGCAGATATGCATCTGTCCGCACTTTCCGATCGTTATGATGTGTGCGAGGATGAGCTGGAGCGGAAGAAGATTGCGCTGCTGATCGAGGAGAACGCCTGGCATTATGCAGAGGAGATTCTCTCCGAAGCGGATCAAAGTGTGCTGCAGACCATGATTTACGTCTCGCTTCAATCGTACAGGGAAGCAATTGCACAAGAAATCGCATAGTGAGTCAGCAAGAAGAAGGAGGGCGCCCTTGGGCGTCCTCCTTCTTCTTCTTCTTTTTGCTAGCGCCGCTTAGTTCATATGTATGTTCTTAGGTGTAGGATCTCCGATCACAGTGCACAGCGACTAACTCTAATCGTGTATGGAAATGGTTCCCGATTCAACACGGGCCTTGATTACATCGGTGGTTGTTCGAGGTGAATCAGGGACATTTACCATTCCCGACTCTGCTTGCGCGTCGTAGAACCCTTTGAAGTCCGGATTGGCCTCTACATCAATCGTACCTGATTCAGCTTCCAGATCAAGCTGCGTGGACTTCTGATCTTGAATCCGGATACTGCCTGATTCTGTCTTCAAGCTGCCGTTCCCCACCCAATGCTCAAGCTCAAGATTGCCCGATTCAGCACTGAGTTGAACGTCGGCTTGAACTGTCTCCGCTGTAATAATGCCCGATTCTACGGATGCCTTCAGCGTCTTGGCTTTGACCGAACTCAGCTTGATCACGCCTGAGCTGCCTGAAATATTAATCTGATCAGCTTGAATTCCCTTGAAATCCAAATCGGATGAATCCATAGTAACCTGGACTTTGGCCAGTTCGGCGGGATCGGATAGGGCAACGATGATATGCTGCTGGGTAGATTGGAAATTCACATTGAAGAACCGGAATTCAGAATCGTTAGACATGTCAAGCTCAAGTCTTCCTCCACTCACGTCTACGTGCCCAAGCTTATTGATTACATTCTGATTCATCTTCCCCGAAAGTTCTACGTAGTTGCTGCCATCCTGGCTCTGGATGAACTCCGCCTCTATAGAAGCGGAACTGCTGTTGATTACCAGCTCTTTGAGCTCCCCGGCGCCGAGAGTCCACTTCTTATGGTAAGAAGGAAGATCATCGCCGAACGCGAACTTGTTAGCAGCCATTCCTCCGGCCCCAATAATTATAAGAAGGATGGCTAGCGCAATAAATTTCTTCATGATTATGCATCTCCTTTGGCAAGGTGGTAATTCCAGCTGAGGTATTTCCGCGTTGTGAAGAGTGCCCCCTTAAGTAGACCTTTGACACCTACACCAAGCAGGATTCCTAGTCCGACCATGAAGATGCTTGCGAACCATTTGGCCGGTGACACGGTGTGGAAGACCATATCCAGAGCTAGAAGTGCAGGACTTACGATTCCCGCCAAAGCTGCCGCCATAATGGAGATGACGACTGCCCAGAATGCAATCATCAGCGGACCGAGCACGATATTCATGAAGAACATACCAATCAGTATGAACACCTGAGCTGTCATACTTCTGCCCCGGTGCTGAGCGGGGGCTGCCGAATGCTGCGGCTCCTTCCTGGAGTCATGGTACCAGTACACAGGCTCCTGTGTGATGAACCGTTCTCCAAGCGCTTCCTTGGCCAGTTCATGCGGGTGACCAAGCTCGCTTACAATCTCTTCCTCCGATTTTCCATTTTGCCTGCCGAAGGCGAAGTGGGCTTCATAATCCTCAAGCAGCTCCAACCGTTCTTCCGGAGGCAGCTGGGATAGCTGCGCACTTAGCTGGGTAAGAAACTCATGTTTTTTCATAATAGTGGCCCTCTCTCGATTAATCTCGATACGCTGTATACGAATTGCTTCCATTCGGTGACTAAAGTCTTCATGTGGGTTTCACCGGTTGATGTAAGCTTGTAATATTTACGCGGAGGTCCACCGGTAGATTCCTGCAGATACGTAGTGCAGTAGCCTTCGTTGACCAGCCTGCGAAGCAGCGGATATAGAGCGCCCTCGGCGATTTCAATGTGCTCGGAGACGGATTGCGCTAGCTCATATCCGTAGCGGTCGCGTTCATGTATGAGCACGAGCACGCACAGCTCCAGAGCACCTTTCTTGAATTGGATACTGATATCCAAGGGACATCCCCTCTTTTTCATGTGTGGTGTAATCCTTAGTACTGAACATTGATTAGTATCTGAGCTAAATCGTATCATGCACTACTGAACAATGCAACATACTGAGTATAAATTAATAATTACGTAAGATTTAGTGGCTTGCAACTTTGGCGGTAATGGGAGCGTTATACAGGTAATGTTAAGGAGGGGGAAATAGTGAGAAGGGTAGGGCTAGGGATTGTGCTGTTACTTGCTCTTATTTCTGCGGGCTGCTCATTGCTGCGGGATCACCCTAAGCCGCATCTATACCGGGGAGATGAGAAGGCGGCTGAGGCATTTGTCAAGTCGAAGGGTTATCAGGTTATAGGCTATATGAGCCCGCTGAAATCTTATACTTTGACGAAATCTCTGCTAGGGGAAGTGTGGGAGTCACAGGCCTGGTCGGTTCAGCATGAACCGCCGGAGAAGTATTTCGGCAGGGAAATTACCACCTACGGTTTTATTGTGGGGAACCATCCTTTATCTAAGCTTTACCGCCTCGATACCGGGGTGTGCATCATGATGACGGAAGGCCGGGTCATTGGCGGATACTCTTTTCCCCATTCCGATCAAATGACTGGCGGAGTTTACTCCCTGGAGGGCAAGACGCTTGAGGAGCAGACAGGTCTATCTTATGCCAACTGGAAGACTCAATGGGATCATAAATATGGAGACGGAGCTGCCGAATGAGAAGAGGAGTCAAATGCAGTATAATCAGACCGAAATAAAATGACGTACAACACGAATCCGTGTTGTACGTCATTTTTGTTAGTTACTCTACCGCAGATCCCGCCTAATGCTGCTGTGAATCATAAGGTTTCAGCGGCTCAGTAGCCGGGCCTTCGATGACCTTCCCTTTATGGTCATACCGGGAGCCGTGGCACGGGCAGTCCCATGTACGCTCGCCCTCGTTCCAATTCACCTCGCAGCCCATATGGGTGCAGGTGGCATCGACGATGAACAGCTTGCCGTCCTTGTCTTTGTAGGCAGCGGCCTTTTTCCCCAGATGGTGAACCAGACTTCCCTCATCCGGCTGAAGATCGTCCGCCTTACGGTGGATGATATCTACCTTGCCGGCGATAAGCTCCTTGGCCACATTCGCGTTCTGTACCACAAAGTTCTTGATGCTCGGATCTGCTTTGAATCTGGATGGGCTGAACAGCTCTGTATAGCGGTTCTCGCGGTTCAGAATCAAGTCCCGGATCAGCAGCGCGGATAGGGTTCCGTTCGTCATTCCCCATTTGCCGAATCCGGTCGCTACATAGATATTCGGGTGATTGTCGTTAAGCCTTCCGATGTAAGGAACGTCATCTAGGGTGATCAGATCCTGTGCGGACCAGCGGTAAGGGATCCGCTTGGCTCCAAGCAGTTCTCCCCCGAACAGTTCCAGGTTCTCATAATATTTAATGGTGCACAGTCCTTGCCCCGTCTTATGATTCTCTCCCCCGACCAGAATAACGTCGCGTCCATCCAGCTTGGCTGAGCGAAGCGATCTGCTTGGAGAGCCGGCATTTATATACATGCCGCCCGCATAAGAAGTCTCCGGCTCAATAGCCACTACGTAGGATCTTTCCGCATGCAGGCGGGAGAAGAAGAGTCCGCCGCCGTCGTAGAAAGGGAAGTGAGTAGCCGCAACCACTTGATTACATTTCAGCGTATAGCCGTCCGAGGTTTTTAAATGGAGAACTCCGTCCTCCTTCTGCTCCAGCTCGCCGCTGAGCGTGGTCTGCTCATAGATCGTACCACCGTGGTTCACGATGTAATCGAGCATGGTGCGCAAATAGTGAAGGGGATGGAACTGGGCCTGATCCGGCATCTTGATAGCCCCCTGAACTACAAGGGGAATGGGGATTGACTCTGTCCATTCTCCAGGCAGTCCCAGCTTCTCATAAGCGGACCATTCCTTCTGAAGCTGCTTGAGGGAATCCTCGGTATCGGCGTACAGATAGGCATCCTGCTTCTCCAGATCGCAATCAATGCCATGCTCCGAAATGGTCCGCCGGATGAACTCCATGGCCTCATCATTAGCATCATGGTACAGCCGGGCCTGCTCCTCGCCAAAGTGATGAAGCAATTTGTCATATATCATTCCGTGCTGCGTTGTAATCTTGGCTGTTGTATAGCCAGTTGTGCCTTCGAGCACCCGGTTCATCTCGACCAGGGTTACCCGTACCCCCTCTTTGGCGAGCAGATAGGCCGTAGTTATACCGGAAATTCCTGCCCCGATGACCGCAACGTCGGTATAGATGGTCTCTCGTAATTTATCGAAGGTGGGAAGGTCCGTTGTACTTCTCCACAGGGACTCTGGGAATCTTGGGAGATCACTGTGCGGTGGAAGGGAACTGTTCATGAATTTTTAGCCTCCTAATCAATATGGAAAAACCTTGTTATCATTTATTACCATTTCTCAGGCATTAGAAACGGATGCCCTTCTATAGTGGCAGCAAGCCAAGAAGAGATTCGGCCGGGGAGCGGGGGCGGGCGGTCTCTATTCATACTCGTATATTAAGGTCGCGCGAAGTAAATAATGGAATTAAAGAGTATGAAAGGAATAGGAGACTCCATGAATCGCATCAGGACACCCAGACGGGGCGGACGAAGCGTCCGCAGTAGTTATACAGCGGAGCCCTCACGGCCACAAAACAGCGACGATTCCTCTAAGGTCAGCTTCCCGGCCTCAGGGGACCTGGACCAGATCCTGGAGCGGATCAGACAGGATTTCGGGGACAGCTCGGATGTCCTGATCCGCAGATTGGTGGTGGGCAAGAAGACTGCCAAGCAAGCTGCATTGGTCTATATGAACGGGCTCGTAGACCACAATATGGTGAATGAATTCGTTACAGAGTCTTTGCTGAATACGGCCGATGAGGAGCCTGATCCCCAGGATACGGAAGGCTGGATTCAGTTTCTGTTGCAAAGGACAATCTCCTCTGGAGAAGTCCAGGTCATTACGGAGTGGAAGGACATGCTCCTGTCGATTCTGTCCGGTAACTCAGTCATTGTGCTGGATGGGTGCGAGAAAGTGATCTCCGTGGGTACTCAGGGAGGAGAGGCCCGCTCGATTACAGAACCGACTTCCCAATTGGTCGTTCGAGGCCCCAAGGACAGCTTCGTGGAATCTGTAGTTACCAATGTGTCACTGGTCAGACGGAGAATTAAGTCCCCTGACGTCCGGCTGGAGAACATGAAGGTCGGAAAGGTCACGAATACCCGGGTGTCAATCATGTACATTCAAAATATCGCCGAGAAACGTCTGGTAGACGAAGTGCGGCGCAGGCTGCAGAGTATCGACACAGAATCTATCCTTGAATCAGCCTATATTGAGGAATTTATCCAGGATCATACGTTCACCCCTTTTCCTACGGTCTTCAATACAGAGCGGCCGGACGTAGCGGCTGGAAACCTGCTGGAAGGAAGAGTGGTGCTCTTTATTGAAGGCACTCCGTTTGTACTGATCATGCCCGCGACCTTCCCGCAGTTCTTCCATTCCGCCGAGGATTATGCGCAGCGCTATGACATTAGCATCCTGATGAGAATGGTTCGCTACTTGAGCTTTATTGTTCTTATACTCGGACCAGCGGTCTATATCGCCCTCACTACGTTTCACTATGAAATGATTCCTACGCAAATGCTGATCAGCCTGATGGCCCAGCGCGAAGGAGTACCTTTCCCGGCGTTTGTGGAGGCGGTATTGATGGAGACAGCATTCGAAATCCTTCGGGAAGCTGGCGTTCGTATGCCCAGGGCAATTGGCCAGACGGTGTCCATTGTAGGGGCCCTGATTCTGGGGCAGGCGGTGGTAGAGGCCGGGATTATTACCCCGGTGATGGTGATCGTGGTTGCGCTCACAGGGATTGCAAGCTTTGCCATACCTGCCTACAATCTGTCCATCGCCGGGCGGCTGATTCGCTTTTTCTTCATGATTCTTGCAGGAATGTTCGGCTTCTACGGGATCACGCTCGGGCTTATCGTCCTGGTTGCTCATATGAACAGCCTGCGCTCCTTCGGCATGCCCTTTCTGAGTCCGTTTAGTCCGTTCGTACTGTCGAGCCAGAAGGATGCCGTTCTTATCTTTCCTTTCTGGGCGCTGCGAAAAAACGGGTCACAGCAAAAGCCCGCCTCGCCGCAAGGCGGCAAGCAGGCAAGTCAAGGCTCGGGCCAAGGCTCAGGCCAGGGCTCAGTTCAAAGCTCAAGCCAAGGCTCGGGCCAAGGCTCAAGTCAAAGCTCAGGTCAAGGCTCAGGCCAAGTCCCTTCACAGTACGAGAATCAGCCGCTTACTCCTAGTGATGAGCGAAAGGCAGAGAATAAGCTTGAGGTCGAGCCTCTGGGCAGCCAAAAGGGCGGGAAGCCTGGCAGGTGGGGCAAGGCCATGCACGAGCTTCCGGGCAATGACAGTTCAAATTCCTCCAATACCGAAGGGGAAGGAAGTCAGACATCATGATCAGAAGATGGATCGGGCTTATTGCACTGGCAGCGGTCATGCTGTTACTCTCCGGCTGCTGGGACAGCATTGAGCTAAATCGGCGGGCGGTAGTGTCGGGGATGGGCATTGACCTCCAGCAGGGAGATAAGCCGAAGTACAAGGTATCTCTACAGGTCATCATTGCGGATGAGATTTCCGGGAAATACAGCCGGGGCGGCGCCCCGGTCGCTGTTTATCAGGGTGAGGGGAGAACGGTATTTGAAGCGGTTCGGGAGGCTTCGCGTAAAGTTCCAAGGTATCTCTCCCTGGGGCATATCAATGCTCTTATTTTTTCCGAAGAGCTTGCAAGGTCGGGGATTAAGGATGTGCTGGATTATATGGAGCGTGATGCTCAGATCAGGACAACTTCTCAGGTGTATCTGGCCAAGGGCCAAATGGCCTCAGATATCGTGAATGTTATGACACCCATCGGCAAAATCCCATC
This sequence comes from Paenibacillus sp. Paensp111, assembly GCF_059492195.1. NCBI lineage: Bacteria > Bacillati > Bacillota > Bacilli > Caryophanales > Paenibacillaceae > Paenibacillus > Paenibacillus sp. Paensp111. Next base: position 3,999,352 of record NZ_CP168527.1, on the reverse strand, counting down.
CAGTGACCTGGCTCAGAAATCACAGGCATCTTCCAGACTGCTGGGCGACAATTACCGGGTTGAAATTGACGATGTTATCCGTGCCCTGCAAATCCCGGGCGGGGGTCCAATTATTAATGGAGTCAAAGTGGATGGCGATCTTCAGACTGCACCCACCAAGTCGAACATCGAGCAGATTAATACACCGGGCATGCTTCAGCTGGAAGGGGTAGGAATCTTCGCGGGAGATAAATTAGTGACCTGGATGAATCCGCATCAAAGCCGGGGACTCATCTGGGTGAGCGACAAAATCAAACAAACCGCCATGGTAACCGGATGCCTGGACAATAAAGGGCTTATAGCTTATGAAATTATCCGTTCGCGAACCAAAGTGAAGGCTGACCTTAAAGATCCGGAGCACCCGGTAATTCAAATCTCGGTAAAGCCGCAGGCCTCCATAAAAGAACTGAATTGTGATCTGGACGTGAGACAAGACACGGTATTGAACCGGCTTGAGAAGGAACTTAGCAAAGTGATTACGCAAGAAATGCAGTCTGCTGTAGAAGAGGCCAAGAAGATCAAGAGTGATGTGTTTGGTTTCGGCTCCGTAATTGAACGGGCGAATCCCAAGGCGTGGAGGGCTTTGGAATCCCACTGGTCAGATGTATTTGCACACCTGGACGTAGAGTACAACGTGGAGACCGTGATTCGTTACTCGGGCATGAGAGACCGTTCTTATCGGAGCCAGATCACCAAGGAGGAGGAGTAGTTGAATGGAAAAGAACCGCATAACCTCCTTCCAGCTCTTCGCCCTGATGCTCCTGTTCCAGCTTGGAACTTCGCTGGTAGTCAATCTAGGCATGCGGGCCGGAAAAGATGCCTGGCTCTCCATCCTGCTTGGGATGGGGTATGGCCTGCTGCTTTTCGCGGTCTTTGCCTTTCTTTACCGAATGTTCCCCGGCATGCTTCCAACCGCCTATACCCAGATTCTATTTGGCAAATACCTAGGCTGGGTCATCGGACTGGTGTTCATCGTGTTCTTCGTCTACCAGACCGGGCGCGACCTGCGCGACGGGGGTGCCCTGATGCTCTCAACGGCTCTTAAGCAGACTCCGCTATTGGTAGTAAATGCCCTGATGATCATGTCAGTGGCTTATGTCATCCACAAAGGGATTGAGGTGCTGGCCAGAACCGCAATCATATTTGCAGTTGTGGTTATTTTGATCGGGAGCTTCAGTTCTGTTCTGCTGATATTATCGGGAGTTATTGAGATGGAACGGGTTTTTCCAATACTTGAAAAGGGGATTGGCCCCGTACTTGAGACCTTTTATCGTCAAAGTTATGCATTTCCGTTCAGTGAGATTATCTGCTTCTCCATGATTCTGCCTTATCTGGGGAATGCCAAGACGGGGGTAAAGGCAGGTTATATAGCTATTCTGATATCGGGGATTATTCTGAGCTATACCTCGGTTATTAATGTGGCGGTGCTGGGTGTAGATATGGTTGAGCGCTCTCCGCTGCCTCTAATGACAACCATCAGCAAAGCTTCAATATCCGATTTCATCCAGCGTAACGATATTCTCATTGTCATGACCTTGATTATTGATGACTTTTTCAAGGTGGGGATCTATTTCTACGTGGCTCTGATCGGAACCGCCGATTTATTCAAAATGGCTTATCGCAAGCTGATCTATCCCATGGCCCTCCTAGTTCTGCTCATTTCTTTAGTGGTGGCGAAAAGTCTGCCTGAGCATTTGGAGGAAGGCGCCAACATCCTGTACCGGATTGACCCCTTCTTCTTCGCAGTCATACCACTAGTCCTGTGCATTGCGGGGTGGATTTACAAGTGGCGCAAGACTTCTAAAAATCCACAGGGATCTGGTGCGGAGCAGCCGCAGGGAGAGCAGCAGGGATCTGATGCGGAGCAGCCGCAGGGAGAACAGCAAGGATCTGATGCGGAGCAGCCGCAGGGAGAACAGCAAGGATCTGATGCGGAGCAGCCGCAGGGAGGGCAGCAGGGATCTGATGCGGAGCAGCCGCAGGGAGAACAGCAAGGATCTGATGCGGAGCAGCCGCAGGGAGGGCAGCAGGAATTCGGTGCGGAGCAGCCGCAGGGAGAGCAGCAAGCGTCTGGGAAGAGGCGGCAGCCGGGTTCTAAACCGGAACCCGGCAGGGATCAGGGCTCGGTCCCTGAACAGGGTTCCGAAGCCGGACAAGCCCCTGACACAGAAGCTCCGTGAATCGGGAACTTTGGAAGATCAGCTGCTGGAACGCTTTTTCCGCATGTTCCTAATGACTTTGATCAGATCCGGGACAAGCAAGCCGGCTATTAAGATGATTGCGATTAACTTCTCAGCCCCGCTAATCAGTTGATAATTAATATTACTGAGTGTATCCTGCCAGCGCTGCCCGGCGATGATATCCATCATCAGCATCATGCCCAGGGAGAGGGCAGACATCAGACCAATCACAGCATACTTCTTAAACATGTGGATCAAGCCCCCCGTATAATTTGCCTTGCATTAGCCATAGGATTATGGCTCTTTCTCATATCGGTAGTATGTGAGGAGCAGAGGGCGGTCATTCAGCCTGAGATAGAAGATCCGTTGACAGGTAAGATTTTTATATTTATACTTATTCTAAATACAATTGAGGGAATGAGTAAGTATGAAATCATTGAACCTAACAACACAGCGCCGGGCTGTCTATGAAGTGGTCCGGAATTCAAATGATCATCCTACGGCAGCCGAGGTTATGAATCGCCTGGTTGAGCAGGGTCATAATTTTGCCTACGGTACCGTATATAATTCACTTAGATATTTGACTGACAAGGAAATGATCCGGGAGCTTAAGCTTGGAGAGGCTGCCAGCCGTTATGATGCGAAGCTGGACGATCATCAGCATATTCTCTGCGAGGTGTGCGGGCGTGTAGATGAAGTGATGACCCAGATTCCGGAGGCGTGGAGTGCTGACGTAGCAAGGGAGACCGGGTACGATGTCCATCATGCACATGTCGTATTTGGGGGGGTATGCGGACAATGTCAACAGAAGAAATGAAGGTAGCGGAGCAAGATTTACGGCCGGATTTCTGTCCGGTTACCCAGCGGGTCATCGTCGTCAGCCCGCTTCCAAGAGGCCTCCACGAACTGGTCCGCGATCTGTCCGAGGGCTGCTTCGATGTGATGGTATTCCATCATCTGGAGCAGGGAATCCGGAATGCCCAGTCCGCCGATCTGCTTATTCTTGATCTCACCTCCTACCGTGAAAAGGAGGATGAAGCTGCCCTGAAGACCTTAATGACGCAGCATACGGATGAGATTCCAACCCTGCTGCTTATTAAGGAATCCATGCTGCCGCGGATGGATGACCGGCTTCGCCAGCAGGAGCTGCTGGTATGGCCAGCCAGAACCCAGGAGGTTCTATATCATGCGCAGCGTATTATCCGGAACAGCAGCAAGAAAGCGCCCGCTTCTCTGCTTCTGAGCGGTACATCCCCGGCAATCTACAAAGATCTGTGGATCGACCGCAAGAAGATGTCGGTCTACCGCAGCGGCTCACGAATTGAACTGACCAAGACGGAATATGATCTGCTGCTGAAGCTCCTGCTTAGCGACGGAGCCGTCCTGTCCCGTGAGGATTTGTTAAGTGATATATGGGATACTTCATTTCTTGGCGGAAGCAACGTGGTAGACGTTCATATCAAGAGCCTTCGCCGCAAGCTGGGCGACCGGGCATCTAATCCGACCTATATCGCCACGGTACGTGGTGTTGGGTACAGAATGGCTGATTAAACATGCTGAGCCCCCTGTCATCATCGTGACAGGGGGCTCAGTCATTCACATGTTCCGTACTGAATTAGCTTGTTACTTTTCCAGCGGAGGAGTCCCGCCAAGTAAGGAAATTCGCCACGGGCCATCTTTTTTATACTTGACAACATGGACAGCATATACATTCAGGCCATTTCGCATGCCCGTCTGCTCCTCGGTCAATTTACCACGTAATTTGAAGTTAACCTCTATATAGATAATTTTATATTCAATGGCTCCGTTATCTTCTGTTTCTTTGGAATTAATATCAGTAATATCCGTCCATCTAACAAAGCTAGAACCAATGACTTCCGTCAAGTACGGATCATTGGGTTTTGAACCATAATCTGCCCAAATTTTATCCTTTGTATCAACGCCGTCAAGAAGCAATAAGGCCTCATCGTATTTTTGTTCACCCTGTAACCTAAAGAAATCCCAGGCTACTTTTGCCGGACCCTCAGTGGGTGGGGTCGTGAATATTTGAAGCCCCTCTTTACTCATATAATTTGAGTCGCTGTTCATGATGAGCCCCTTAGGCACTGATGGAGTGACGGGTTGTGAGGCAGTGACTTTTGAGGATGGGGTGTTCACTTTATTGGCAGCTTCGTGATTTGACTGCTTTTCACCTATACTGCATCCTGACAGCATTACACACGTCAGGATTGCTACTAACGCTAATGTTCTCATAACTTCCCCTCATTCATAGTAGAGATAAGGAGATTAAAGATAACAACTTCCTTAATCTCCTGACATGATAGTTATTAGGAACCCGGGGTTGCGACAGATTGAGGGCATACCTTTATGCCGAGATTTTTATACCATTTTGCTACGATATCTGTATAAGACATACCGGCCTTTGCATCACCATAAGAAGCCTTTTGGCCCATGATAGTGCCAGGCGTTGTCTGACCCGCAAGGTATCCTGTTTCAACCAATTTGGTTGTATAAGTTCCGTTTGAGTTAAGTGTATAATTCCCTATAACTAATTTGTCTACTGCATTTACGGCTTGGTTACAATAGGGTTGATTGGAGCCAGCCGTATACATTTGAGAAGTAGTCCCATTAGTGACAGCGGCATTATGATTGCTATCCTTAGGATGCTTAATATGATACCACGCGTAGGTCTTAACCGCTAACGCCCCTGCCTTTAGAGACTCCATTCCATCTGTATGCCAAGATTCATACCACTCATTAGGCAATACATCTTTAACGTAAGTCTCAAAGTCTACAGTAACCGTTTTGTGGTAAGTGCCGGCAATCTCTGCACCTGTTGATGAACGATCATAAATCGAAACGCTGATTTGGGTAGGCTCCGGGAATATTGTAACCGGAACAACTCCCATTGGCGTAACGTCTGTTCCACTGGCCGATTTGCTTGCATTCGGTGTGATGGTTTCTGTGTATGGGATTGATATACCTGTCGAATTTGCAGGGCGGTCCTGACCAGCATGCGGGTAAGGAGCATCAGCATGAATTAAGGAATTACCAGCGAATAAAGAAGTAGATATTGTTCCAATTACTAGTGTCTTTTTTAAAAAACTCACATCTATCTCTCCCATAATTGAAATTGGTAAAATATGGGTGCGCATCCATAATGATCTATATAGATTTTAACATATAACGTTTATACTAACAATTACTATTTTCCCATTTTTTTCATTTTTATTGTTTTATTAAAGCTTGATTAGCAGTTACTCCTGAGTTCTATACAAATAGTCGAGCTAATGCGAGACCTGATCTAATAGACAGGTCTCTATTTTTTTGTCAAAAATATGAAGCGACCTGCCGATAAAATATTTGGATAGAGTTGGGTAGTTCGATAAGAATGAGCTATTAGAAGGAGGGAGACTTCTCTTGAACAAAAAAGAAAAAGAGAAAAAGAGAAAAAACAGATTTACGATTCGGAAGAAGCTGATTCTGGCATTTACGGGAATTCTGCTGATTCCAAGCATCCTGATTGGCACGGTGATTTTTGTGACCTCTGCGGAATCCTTGATCGGGGAGGTTACCAATAACTCCAAGGAGACCGTCAAGCTTATCAACCAGCTGGTTGATGAGAAAATTTCCGACAAAATGTTAAATGTTGAATTTCTGGGTAGGAACATTACACCGGAAACGCTGACAGGAGACGGTAAGCAGGAACTAATAGGGGAACTGGACGAGTATTTGGGACTTAACACGGATGTGGACAATGTCTTTGTCGCAACAAAGCAGGGCAGCCTGATCCAGACGACCGACGGGAAAATGGCAGATACACCAGCCGAGATTCTGAAGAGCTCCTGGTTCAGTGATCCGATGCAAACGGCGGATACCACATTTATCAGCCCGGTATTTATTACCAAAGAGAAGACCCCTGTTGTATACATATCCCGTCAATTGAAAGACGGAACCGGTGTCCTGGGCATGACAATCAATCTTCAGGTGCTCCAAAGGTCCGTAGCGATGAAGCTCGGAATGACGGGGTACGTCGTGATCCTGGACAGCAAGAAGCAGTATGTGGTGAACCCGAATGGCAAGCAGGGTGCAGCCGCCAAGGAAGCTTATATCAACGAGATCTATAAATCCGATGGCAATATGGACGAGATCAACTATACAGGGAACGACCAGTCTCTTAAAATCCTGACGGTGGAGAATGCCTCCACAGGCTGGAGAATTGCGGGGATCCGGGATCAAAATGAGATTAACAGCTCGGCATCAACCAGTCTTGTTGTCTCGATATCGGTGCTTCTGGGTTCTCTTGCGCTGGCGGGTGCTGTGATTGTCTTCATTGTACGTTCTATTATTAGGCCCATTCAACGACTCCAGAAAGAGACGGAGAGCGTGAGCCGGGGGGATCTTACGACCGACGTGGTAGTGATGAACAATGATGAGATTGGTGATCTGGCTGGGAATTTCTCTGTTATGGTGCAGAATTTGCGGGACATGATCCTTCATGTTCAAGAGACTACCCATAACGTAAGCACATCGGCCGAGGAACTTTCCGCGGGTGCGGAGCAGACGACGCGTGCGATTGAGCATGTGACGATCACCATCCAGGAGGTCGCTGCGGGGAGCGAGCGTCAGCTCCAAAGTGTGGAGACTGGCTCTGACGGGGTAGAAGACATGACAGGCCAGGTATTTACCATGTCCGATAATCTGAAAGATGTGAGCGGCAAGATGGGTCAGACCATTCATGCTGCCGAAGAAGGGAATACCTCGGTCATCAGTGTCGTTGAGAAGATGGAGAATATTAACCAGACTGTAGAAGAGCTGGCTGAGGTAATTAAGACCTTGAGCAATCATACCGAGCATATCGGAGGTATAGTCGGCGTTATTACAGGGATCGCCCGGCAGACGAATCTGCTGGCACTGAATGCATCCATCGAAGCAGCCAGGGCCGGAGAGCATGGACGCGGTTTTGCCGTGGTTGCTGAAGAAGTGCGTAAGCTGGCTTCGGATTCTGAGCAATCGGCCCACCAGATTGGTGACCTGATTGAAGGAATCCAGGGAGAAGTGCAGAGAGCAACGAATTCCATGGACCATGCGGTCAAGCGGGTAGAAGAGGGAATCCTGGCGGTAGATTTGACAGGACGCTCGTTCTCACGAATCCGAAAAGCGGTTAAGGGCGTAGCGGGCAAAGTGGATGAAGTAAATGAAGCCGCTGTCCAGCTGGCTGAAGGGGCACGGACGGTGAATGCCTCCATTACCGAGATCCGACGGATCTCTGAAGAATCGGCGGGGAACACGCAGACCATTTCTGCGGCAGCCGAGGAGCAGCTGGCTTCTGTAGAGGAGATTGCTTCCTCATCAGCCGATCTCAGCCGGATGGCTGAACAGCTGCAGGAGCTTGTAGGCAAGTTCAAGATTCGTAATTCTTAGTGAAAATAAGGCCAAAAGGACTGTTTGCCAGGTTACCAAGCTAACCTGACCACAGTCTTTTTGGTCATCCAGGAGTATATTAAAAGCTGCGTTTAACGGAAAGAATACCTTAGGACGATTTACAACCTTTTCCGTCTCGTATAAGCTGGTAGCAGTAGAAAGGCTTAGCCTCGGTTAAGCACTGGGGGGAGAACGATGGCAAGGAGACTTGAAGGGAAGAGAATCGCACTTACAGGTCCCAGGAAGGCACAGGATCTAAGTAAACTGGTCGAAAATATGGGGGGTATCCCGCTGATCCTGCCGGCACAGGGGACGGTATTCCTCGATGATCAGGATCTGCAGAGCGGCCTGATAGCCTGGGTGGAGAATCGTCCGGACTGGGCCGTATTTACGACAGGTGTGGGTCTGGATGCCCTGTTCGATATGGCAGAAGATATGGGGATTGCGGCAGAATACTGGGATCTTCTCCGGAATAGCTCGATTGCCGCGCGAGGTTACAAGACCGTGAACGGGCTGAAGAAAAGGCAGCTTGAGCCTTTGGTACGGGACGACGACGGCAGTACGGAAGGTTTGATCCGGGCCTTCTCCGCATATGATCTTCATGGGAAGACGGTCATGATTCAGCTTCATGGCGATCCTGCGCCCAAGCTGATCAAGTGGCTGGAGGAGCAGGGGGCAAGAACGCTGCAGATCCTGCCTTACCGGCATATTCCACCGACAGACGAAAGTCTGGAGCTTCTGCTCTCTGGCATTCTCGGAGGCCAGATCGATGCGGTCACCTTCACCAGCACGCCGCAGGTCAGATTCCTGATGGATTACGCCGACCGAAGCGGCCGATTAACCGAATTAATCGAAGCCCTCAGCGGGCCGGTCGCAGCGGTAGCCGTTGGGAAGGTAACTGCGCAAGGCCTTGTGGAAGCGGGGATTCCGCGGATTATTGCCCCTAGGGAGGAACGGATGGGCAGTATGATGGTTGAGCTGGCACGGTATTATGCCGGCGAAAGCGAACCTTTTTATGAGCGTAAGTAACGAATGATTGAACTAAGAACAGCATGAGTCTGTTCCTAACAAGACCCCTTGCGTGAGGAGATGACCTATGAATAAGAAAAAAGCGCTGCTGATCGGGGACTACACGCATCCCAAGTTTCATCCTCTGCAAGGTGTGGATGCGGAAATCACCCATACTTTGCAGGATTATTTAAGCGTGCACTGCAGTGAGAACAATCATATGTTTGAATATAACAATTTGGGTGCATTTGACCTGTGCATATCCTATCTCGACAGCTGGACAGAGAAGCTGTCTCTGAAGCAGACAGGAGGTCTGCTGTCCTTTGTCAGCGGAGGCGGGGGCCTGCTTATTCTGCATAACGGAATTATCATGGATACCCGTTACGAGATTGCCCAGCTCATCGGAGCCAAGCATACCGCGCACCGTTCAAGACAAACCCTCGAGCTCCGTGTTACCGATTCGGGACATGATATTACTCAGGGGATTGAAGGCTTCAAGATCGAAGATGAGCCTTACCGCTTCGAGTTCGATCCTTTTACAGAGAAGACGATCCTGCTGGAGTATAATGCCGATGGGGAATGGCATCCTGCAGCATGGGCACATGCCTATGGACTGGGACGTGTGGTGTACTTGATGCCGGGGAATGATCAGCCCGCCTTCCAGCATCCGGAGTACCGCAAGCTGCTGCTTCAAGCTGCAAAATGGGCGGCGCGCATCTCGGGCTAGGCTAGGGGTAAATAAGTGTTCAAATTAAAGGCTTAACGTTAGCCAAACCGTGTTATACTGGAATTAGTGAAAAGGCCGGAACGCCTGGCAAGGGGCGGATCGGTCTTTTGTGTGTAGAGAGCATCCTTGTTACAATGAGCATGAAGAATGTATGACTAACTGAATTATGAGGTGAATGGATATTGACAACTTTTCAAGACTGGGGCTTTCTGCCCGCTTTTTATGATATTTTGCAGGAACAGGGGATTACGAACCCTACGCCTGTACAGGAAGCGTCGATTCCGAAGCTTCTCGCGGGCCATGATCTGATTGCCCAAGCCCAGACGGGGACAGGGAAGACACTGGCCTTCCTTCTCCCGATTATGCAGAAGATCCGCCCCGAGCTGGATAACGCCCAAGCTCTGGTGATTACGCCGACCCGGGAGCTTGCGATCCAGATTACAGCTGAAGCCCGCAAACTTGCTGCCGGACGTGAGGGGATATCCGTGCTTGCCGCTTATGGAGGCCAGGATGTGGATCGCCAGCTGCGGAAGCTGCAGGGAGGCTGCCAATTAGTTATCGGTACACCGGGCAGACTTCTTGATCACATGAGACGCGGGGCACTCAAGCTGGATAAGGTAAAAATGCTGGTGCTGGATGAAGCGGATCAAATGCTGCATATGGGATTCTTCGAGGAAGTGGAGAATATTATGCGCTCCATCCCAAGAAGCCGGCAGACCATGCTGTTCTCGGCAACAATGCCGGAGAAGGTAAGAAATTTGGCCAAGGTGTATATGAAGGAGCCGCAGGATGTGCGGATTGCCTCCAAGCAGGACCATATTCCACGCGGCAATATCCGTCAGCTGGTCATTGAATGTACGGATCGTACACGCGAGGATGCTCTCGTGGACATGATGGAGCGGGATCATCCTTATTTAGCTGTAGTCTTCTGCCGCACCAAGGTTCGGGCCAAGGCGCTGAATCAAGCGCTGCAGGAGAGAGGGTATATCTCTGGAGAATTACACGGCGATCTCTCCCAGGCCAAGCGGGAGCAGGTCATGCGTTCATTCCGGAATGCGAAGCTCCAGTTCCTGGTGGCTACGGATGTAGCGGCCCGCGGGATCGATGTTGAAGGGGTGACCCATGTCTATAACTATGATGTTCCGCAGGATCACGAGAGCTATATCCACCGGATTGGCCGGACAGGCCGTGCCGGAGAGAAGGGCCTTGCGGTTACTTTTGTAGCGCCGAAGGACATGCCTGAGCTTCGGGATATCGAGCGCGGTATTAACCAGCGGATTGACCGTGAGCGCTACGAGCCGTCAAGCCATTCCTTCACGGCGTTGAAGAAGTCCTCGGTGAGCCACGAAGAAGGAGAAGGCCGCGCCAGAACAGGCGGGGAGCGGGAAGGCTCCCGCCGCGGTGAGCGCAGCGGCGGTAGAAGCGGCGGCCGCAGCAGTGGCGGCCGAAGTGGCGGGCGCGAGCGCGGTCAGAGCGGCAGCAGCGGACGTGGACGCAGCGACAGCAGCGGCGGACGCGAGCGCAGCCGAGGCGAGCGCAGCGATAGTGCTCGCGGGGGCGAGCGCGGCTTCAGCGGCGAGCGCGGCAATAGCAGCCGCGGCGCGAGCAGCGAGAGCCGCGGACAGTCCAGCGGCCGGCGCAGCTCGGCCGGCCGGAGTGACGCGCCGCCGTTCCCTGGCGGCGGCGACTCCCGCGGGCGCGGCGGCTCGAAGCCGCGCCCGGGCGGATCCGCCGGGCAGGCCGGCCGAGGCGGCCGTGCCAGCGGCAGTGACCGCAGCCGCAGAGGCGGCAAGCGGTAAGGCCCGTGCATGCAGCCGGCTCATATATTGAGCCGGCTTTTGCTGTGTGCGCCCTGCAAGGAGGCTGGCCGTTGCCAGCAGGGCGTTTTTCGCAGGAAGGCAGTCCCAGGTTGGCCGCACTGCATCTTATGTAACCTTTTGCCGATTGGAACAGTCTAAATATATTATAGAGAACCGGAAGATTCCGGATGACAGGAGGAACCACAAGGAATGAAGAACCATCGTGAGGAGATACAGTCTCAAGAAGCAGAGTCTGGCCCAAAAAGCCGTAAGGCCCGCCTGGCCATGACCGCAGCTGCACTTATACTTACAGCAGCCCTATCAGCCGGATGCGGGCAGGATAATGCGGCTTCCAGCACCAAGACCCCTGAATCCACTCCATCCCAGCAGACGGGAGGAACGGTGACGGACCAAGGGAAAGTTACAGAACCGGCCGCCGCTCCCTCTGAATCTTCAGGAACCCAATCGGGAAATACTAACGAGGGAACGGATAAGCCGGATACCACGAAGTCTGGCGGAACAGGTGAAGGCCTTAAGCAGACTGCAGCCGACCCGGAAAGTGAAGCAGTCCTTGTGAACAAGCAGTTTGGCCTGCCGGACGGCTATGAGCCAAAGGACTTGGTATACCCGGACGTACCGTTCACATTCAGCGAGAAGATCGACAAGCGCAAGATGCGCAAAGAGGCGGCAGCCGCTCTTGAGGAGATGTTCGCTGGTGCCAAGAAGGACGGAATTTACTTGGCTGGGGTATCGGCGTACCGTTCCAAGAAGACACAGACCAGTCTGTTCAACCGTTATGTGAAGAAGGACGGCTTGGAGAAGGCCAAAACTTACAGCGCTGTACCAGGTTACAGCGAGCATCAGACGGGCCTGGCTATAGACGTAACCGGAAGCGACGGCAAGTGTGCGGCGGAATCGTGTTTTGGAGGAACCAGGGAAGCGCAGTGGCTGAAGGAGCATGCCCAGGAGTACGGTTACATCATCCGCTATCCGGAAGGCAAGGAATCCATTACAGGCTACAAATACGAGCCATGGCACATTCGTTATGTGGGCAAAGATATTGCCGAGGACGTGGCCCGCAAAGGAATTACGCTTGAGGAATACTACGATGCTGTGGAAGTATCTGGGACTCCGTAACTGGTAACAATGATTCATCCATCAATCCTATGGGTTATGAAGGTATGTATACGTACAACTCATTCAATCAGCCAAAGGAGGCAGTACCATGTCTGAACAAGAACATGCTGTTAACAAAGAAGGCGAAGTTGCGTTGAATAAGGTCGATAATGCGTTGGATCGGATGGATGATAGCCAAAAAGATAAAATTTTGAGCGATTTCCAATCCTTCAAAAAATATCTTTCTGAAAGAATTGAACTTGCTCAGAATATCGGACTTAGCGAAGAAATGATGGCTAAGGCTGCTGAGAAAATCGCGGGTTACCTGGCCGAGAAAGAAGAGCCGCGCAACAGCGAAGAGAAGCTTCTGCAGGAGCTCTGGAAAGTCGGCGATCAGGATCAGCGCCACAAGCTTGCGCATCTGCTCGTTCGTCTTGCCCAAGCAGCAGATTAATTAATATTCAACATAGAAGAGCAGCTCTCCTTAATCAGGAGTAGGCTGCTCTTTTGCATGCTGGGTGTATAATTTCCTCAGTTCGTGTAGCACTGTATCGATTGCCTGCCTAGACTGTCTCAGCCTCTCTTCCTCTTGAAGAAGAATTTTGAATTGACCTGTCAGCTTGTGAATCACACCTTGGATCAAAGCCTCCGAACCGCAGCCCCTGTCACTTTTAAGGCTGATGATGACTTCAATCTCTTTCAGCTCAAGGCCCATGGATTTCATTTCTTTAATAGCGTCCATATCGGATAGCTGCTTCTCCGTATATTCTCTTCTGCCATGAACCCATTCTGGCCGGATTAATCCTAGCTCTTCATAGTGACGTACAGTGTCCCTCGTAGTTCCTGCTTGCTTGATGAACTCACTTATTTTCAAAAGCTCCCTACTCCTCTTTTCTCATCCAGACAACTAAAATCATCAAAATTGAAGGTTGCCATGGGGTTGACCCCACGTTATAAGCTGATGCTAAATGGTTGAAAGGACTGAGGTATTATGGTTAGTAGTCTAATATTTATCTTGTTTGGCGGATTGAGTGTGGCTGGAGCGGGGACCGTTATTATTCGCAGAAGGAATACCGAAACCCCGAACCTCTCCTTAGAATTCACCTCGTTCCAAAAGTGGTCTCTTACATTGTTCATGATTGCTCACGCTGCAATGCTGCTGCTCGGTCTGGCTCAATTAAGTAAGGGCATCCCTTTAGGCATATTACTAGGTAGCGCAGCATTCGTGGTGGGTTCCCGTGTTTTTAATGGAATCGCTCTATATGGAAAGAACGATGGTCGACACTATATCGTTACCTGCGGAATCTTGCTCATAGCCCTGTGCTTACATCTCTGGGGTGTTTAGATCCAGCTCCTATTATGTTTTAAAAATAACAGTTTGTCTGTAACTTCAGGGATAAACGAGCAGTCTAGAGGAAAATAATCATTGACACTGATAATCATTATCAGTATCTTTAAGTATATACTGATAATGATTATCACTTGGCTTGATTGAACTACAGCTTACCGGAGAGGGAGAATAGTTATGGTATCTTTACAGACCTCACACTTGGATATAGCTTATGAAGACCGATTAATCGTAAAAGATTTGAATGTATATATTCCGGATGGCCAGATTACAGCACTTGTTGGAGCGAATGGTTCAGGGAAATCGACCATTCTTAAGACCATGGCCCGGATTATGCAGCCCAAAAGCGGGAGTGTCATTCTGAACGGCAAGTCCATTCATAGACAGTCTACCCGCGAAGTAGCCAAGCAGCTGGCTATCCTTCCGCAGAATCCGACTGCGCCTGAGGGCCTGACCGTATATGAGCTTGTCTCTTATGGCCGGTTCCCTTATCAGAAGGGATTTGGCAGCCTGCGAAGTGAGGATAAGCAGGTGATTGAGTGGGCGATTGAAGCCACAGGAATGCTGGAATTCACTAACCGGCCGCTTGATCAGCTGTCCGGCGGGCAGCGTCAACGTGCCTGGATTGCGATGGCTCTGGCACAAGAGACGGACATTTTGTTCCTCGATGAACCTACTACATTTCTGGATATGGCACATCAGCTTGAGGTTCTGCATCTGCTTGAACGCCTGAACCATCAAGCGAATCGCACGATCGTTATGGTGGTACATGATTTGAACCACGCGGCCCGTTATGCCGATCACGTTATTGCGATTAAGCGGGGTCAGGCGATAGCAGCCGGTACTCCTGAAGAGGTGGTGACCCAGGATGTGCTGCGTGAGGTATTTGGTATTGAAGCCGATATTGTAACAGACCCCCGCAGCGGAGTTCCTCTGTGCCTACCGTACGATCTTGCTCCCCGCACCTATGAGACACGGCCAGCCAGGAAGTCCTTTGCTCAGCAAGGTAATCCGGGAATGATAGCTGCATCCTCAAGATAGCCGCGCATATTAGCCAAGTCACAATGAAGGCAGGGACATTCGTGAAGCTAGATTATGAACTTTTTGAACAATTGTTCGGCATAGTTAGGGAACATCCCCATGATGCGATTCTCAGCATTCCGGCCTCCGAATTACTTGCGGTGGAGTCGGCAGAGGCTTTCCTTAAGGCCTACCAGATTGAGATAAAGGGACAGGATATACAGGTGGCTGTCACCTATTTCGCTTCCGCATGGAGAGGATTGTGTGTCACCCTCCAATATATGATCTCTTTGAGTGAAGTCAGGCTGGATTTCTCATTAGCCAATTTGACTCTGCATCTCAGTAGAAGGAACGGATACCCCTCTGTTCTCTTCCAGCTGCAGAGCACGACTGAGCACCCCTGGCCGGCACAGGACAGGAACAATTGGAGGTCAGAGGCTATTCAGAGCTTCTATAGAGATACTCTTCGTCCGGTAATCGGGGTGCTTGCCAGCGTGTCGGGGCTTCGGGCAGCTCAGATCTGGGGACAGTTGCCGCTGGGTGTCGCCTATTATCTGAGGCATATTAGCGGTACGCTGGAACAGGAAGCGGATCGCATCCGACTGCAGGAGGATTATGAGTATCTGATACAGGAAGTTGATTCCTCCATCTTTGGAGTCAGCAGGAACCCTTTCGATTACAAGCCGAAATGGATTGATGATCCTTATCATCCCGGTCAGCTGTCGCAGATGAAGCCCACCTGCTGTCTGGCTTACCGGACGGACACAGGCCATGGCTATTGCTACTCTTGTCCAAAGTTAACTCGTCAGCAGCGCGAAGAGAAGGCTGCTTCCATCAAGGCTGCAGCGCAGCCGAACTAAGAATTGGGGGATCGTTCTTCATGGGAGCGGTCCTTTTTTCTATGCACAAAATGGATTGCAGCTGCACGCGCTTTTTCGTATCATAACCATGAAGGCGTAAAAACACAGTCCGGTTGGTAGTCCGGACCTCTCTATGGCCCTCAGTGTGTCATCCGCTCAGCTGTAAGGGAGCAGTAACCTTCCCCCTCGGGATGTCCTTCGCTTTCGTATGAACAGAGGGGGTTAACAGGTATGAAGTTAACAGTGTATTACGAAGGTCCATATTGGGTAGGTGTAGTGCAGGAGGAAGCTGAAGGCAAAGTCCGGGCTGGCCGGTATATATTCGGCTCTGAGCCTGCTGATGCCGAGGTGCTTGAATTTATCAGCGAGCAACTGGCTCCACTGATGGAATCGATGACGGCCGAAGTGGAAGGCAAGCAGATGCCCACGCGCCGGGTGAATCCCAAGCGGCTGCAGAGGCTTGCAGCCGAGGAGAGCAGATCTCATGGCGTCGGGACCTATGCCGAGCAGGCGATTAAGCTGCAGATGGAGGAGCGGAAGCAGCTGAAGCGGGTGATCGGCAAGGCGCAGCGCGAAGAGATGAAGGAACGTAAGCGGGAGATCGCAAGGCAGAAAGCCAAGGACAAGCACAGGGGACGCTGAACCGGTCTCCTGTGCGCTGTATCAAGTAATAAGCCGTTCCCATACAGGGAGACGGCTTATTTTGTCATGGACGATATGCTGGTTCAATCATTCGGGAGCGCGGTCCTTCTTCATGGAATCCAGCTGCATCAGCGCATCTTCGAGAGGGACTTCTCCTTCCACGAGTTCAAATTCGCAGGATTCAGTTGGGGGAAGGGATAAGGCTAGAACCGCCGCCTTGGCAACATCATCCCGGGAGATCCGCCCGGACTGGGTAACTCCGGTAGTTGCCCTAACCCGCCCGGTTGCAGGTTCATTGGTAAGTCCGCCCGGACGAATAATAGTATGATTCAGCTTGCTCTCCTCCAGTACCTTCTCGGCCCGCCGTTTGGCAAGCAGGAAAGGCTTCAGAAGATCCGGCATTTGCTCTGGGGCAAGGGTGCCGATCGAGCTGATCAGAACGAAGCGGTCTATACCTTCCAGCATGGTCTGCTCAATAAGCCGTACAGTGCCCAAATGATCAACTTCCTCCGGATTGCCTGAGGCTCCTGAACCTACAGCGCAGATCACTGCATCTGCTCCTTTAAGTCCCTCTGAGAATACCCCGTTCAGGTCCCCGATAAAAGGCTCAGCACCGAATTCCCGAATAGCTGCTGCTTGCTCTTCTGTTCTTACCAATCCATGCACACGATAACCGGCATCGATCAATTCACGTACGATCCGCCGTCCGGTCCCCCCATGGGCTCCGGCAACAAAAATGGTCTTCATGAACCTGGCCTCCTTATCCGAATTCACGTCTCATGAACCTATAGTTATCTTTCCCTGTATTCATTCCATTACCCGTATAATCCCCCTTTTAAAAGAAATCAGGAAGAGGATAGGCCGCAGGCTCTGCGGAGAGACTAGAATTACAACGGCTTAGGCTAATAAGCCGAACAGGAACCTCCATATTATACCTGGAATTATGCAACTAAAAATAAGGGTAAAAACGCCGCTGATTGTGAACGTTATGTGAATAACAGCTTTCCCTATTGCAATGTGAAAAAAATCACACTATAATAGCAACATAAGGTGAATTAATTCACAAGGTTACAGCTTTGAAAGTGAACTTTTTCACAATCAGATGAACATCAAAACGGATTAAATACATTTTGCTTATAAATATGGAGGAGGAAGAAATCATGAAAGTAGCAGTTATCGGATGTACCCACGCAGGAACCGCAGCCATTGTTAACACCGCCAAGTTGTATCCGGAGGCCGAGATCACCGTGTACGAACGTAACGACAATATTTCCTTTTTGTCTTGCGGGATTGCCCTTTATGTAGGCGGTATGGTCAAAGACCCTCAAGGCCTGTTCTACTCCTCGCCTGAGCAGCTTGCCGAACTGGGTGTGAAGACAAGAATGCTTCATGAAGTCGTGAGTGTGGATACGGACCGCGGCGTACTGACTGCACGTGACCTGCGGACCGGGGAAGAGCTCGAGGATAGCTATGATAAGCTCATCGTAACCACAGGCTCTTGGCCGATTGTACCCAAATTCGAAGGCAGTGAGCTTAACAATATCGTTCTCTCGAAGAACTGGAATCATTCCAACACCATTATCGAGAAAGCTGAGAAATCGCGTAATATCGTGGTGGTAGGCGCCGGATATATCGGCGTGGAGCTGGTAGAAGCTTTTCAGCTGAATGGCAAGAAAGTTACCTTGATTGATGCCGAAGAACGCATTCTCAGCAAATATCTGGATCCGGAATTTACAGATGCCATTGAGAAGAATCTGGAGGCCCATGACATCAAGCTTGCACTCGGTGAGAAAGTGACCCGGTTCGTAGGCGAGAACGGCAATGTCACGAAAGTTGTAACCTCCAAAGGAGAGTATGACGCGGATCTGGTTATCATGTGTATCGGCTTCCGTCCGAATACAGGTCTCCTGAAGGGTCAAGTGGATATGCTGGATAACGGTGCGATCATCGTGGATGAGTTCATGCAGACCAGCAAAAAGAATGTATATGCCGCTGGCGACAGCTGCGCGGTCTTCTATAACCCTACGAAGAAGTATGCTTACATTCCGCTTGCAACCAATGCGGTCCGGATGGGAACGCTGGTAGCCCGCAACCTGGTGGAGCCAACCGTGTCTTATATGGGAACTCAAGGAACATCGGGAATCAAGATTTATGAAGACAATATCGCAGGAACTGGATTGACTGAAGTGGCGGCCAGGGAAGCCGGTATCGATGCCGAAGCGGTCATCATCAATGAGAACTACCGACCTGAGTTCATGCCTACACACGAACCGGTCAAGCTGAAAGTGGTATTTGAAAAAGGAACCCGGCGCATTCTCGGGGCACAGCTCATGTCGAAGGCGGACCTTACCCAATCGATCAATACGATCTCGGTCTGCATCCAGAACCAAATGAAGATGGAACAGCTGGCCTTTATCGACTTCTTCTTCCAGCCGCATTATAACAAGCCATGGAACTTCTTGAACACTGCAGGGCTTCAGGCGCTTCCTCCTGTACCTTCGAAGGAGCCGGCTCACGCCTAATCTTGTCAACATAATCACAGATAAATAGGTGTATAAGCAAGCTGTAAATTGGTAATTATCAAGCTGTCTTCTCAAGGGAAGGCAGCTTTTTTGTAGGAAAAAAGGGAGTGTTGATGATATGTGAAATTATTCACTAAGTGTGATTTTTATTACTTATTACGCTGGGGGCACGCTCTACAATAGGATTGGAGTGAGAGATAAATCTACTGAGGGAGGCCTTGGCTATGGCTTATTATAAACCGAACCAGATTGCAGAGATAACGGTTCAGAACGGTACACACAAAGCCCATAACAAGCTGGTAACGATGTTGATTCTTGGATTTTTGGCGGGAGCATTCATTGCCCTGGGATTTCTGCTTGATATTCGTGTTATTGCGAGTGCGCCCAAGGAATGGGGCAGCTTCGCTACCTTCATCGGCGCATCTGTGTTCCCCGTTGGTCTGGTACTTGTACTGCTTGCCGGAGGTGAGCTGCTGACCGGGAATATGATGGCGGTTCCCCTTGCCGGGATGGCCCGTAAGATAACTCTTCGTGAGGGTGCCGTTAACCTCATCCTTATTACAATAAGCAACTTTGCGGGGGCTTTATTCGTGGCTTATTTCTTCGGCCATGTTGTTGGGCTGACCGAGACCGGGCCTTATCTGGCCAAGACAGTGGAGATGGCCGGTCACAAGCTGGATGCGACTTTTGTGGAGGCTTTTGTATCCGGGATCGGATGTAACTGGCTGGTAGCGCTAGCGGTCTGGCTGTCGTACGGTGCAGACAACATGAGCGGCAAGATCCTCGCCATCTGGTTCCCTACGATGTCTTTCGTAGCCATCGGATTCCAGCACGTTGTAGCCAACATGTTCCTGATCCCCGCAGCGATCTTCGCCGGTCATTATACGTGGGCCCAATACTTCGGGAACTTCGTTCCGGTATGGCTTGGTAACCTGGTAGGCGGATCCGTCTTCGTCGCAGCAGCCTATTACATTGCTTATCTTCGCAGCAACGAGGGGAAGACAGCGGCCCTGCAGGAACTAAAAGGCACAGAGCCTCTTCGTAAGAGTGCCGTGTAAATTTCCTGGACCATATAAAAAATTCAGCATAAAGCAGGGTTAGGGGGAGTAACCTTGCTTTATGCTGAATTCAGGGAGTGTTCCTTGAAGAGACCTAATCTGTTCAAGGAACAAATGCACTTTAACGTATAATTACCTCCTCTCCCTTAAATTGAAACAGATATTAGAATAATTTTTTTTGCAGTCGGATAGATCTCCCTTTATGATAGATCCTGAGCAGGTTAAAGGGAGAGATGAGCTTGATTGAACAAGAGAATGGAATATTCCCCGCAGTGTGTCCGCTGGATTGCCCGGATACCTGCGGGTTATTACTGCATAAAGAACAAGGAAGAATTGTCAAGGTGACCGGGAATCCTGAGCATCCGATTACCAGGGGAGCCATATGTAATAAAGTACGGAATATGACGGAACGGATATATCACCCGGAGCGCGTGCTCTATCCGCTCAAGCGGGTAGGGGCGAAGGGGGAAGGCAAATTCAAGCGGATCTCCTGGGAGGAAGCTGTAACGGAGATAGCCTCCAGGTACAAAGAGCTGATCAGGGAACATGGGCCCGAGAGCATCCTGCCCTACAGCTTCTATGGCAATATGGGTATTCTCAGTGTTGACGGGATGGACCGCAGGTTCTTCAACCGGATCGGATCCACCAAGCTCCAGCAGGGGATTTGTAATGCCGCAGGCAACGCGGGATTCAAATACACCATGGGGTTCGGCGGAGGAACGATTCCCGAGGATGCTGCGGAAGCCGAGCTGTTCATTGTATGGGGCGGCAATATTGTAAGCACGAATATGCATATGATTCCGATCATCGAGAAAGCCCGCAAGCGCGGGGCGAAGTTGGTTGTGATCGATGTGCACCGCAACCGGACCGGAGAGCGGGCCGATTGGTTCATTCCGTTGTATCCGGGAACAGACGCAGCCCTTGCTCTGGGCATGATGCATGTGCTGTTCGATCGGGGGCTGGTGAATGAGGCATTCATGGCCAAGTATACCGTAGGCCATGAGGAGCTGCGCGAGCATGTTCGGGAGTATACGCCTGAGCTTGTGGCCTCCATTACAGGTGTGCCAGCCGAAGATATTGTGGAGCTTGCCCTGCTGTACGGGGAGACTTCCCCGGCTTATATCCATATTGGCAACGGACTTCAGCATCATGACAATGGCGGTATGACTGTAAGAACCATTACCTGCCTGCCTGCGCTGACCGGTCAGTGGCTGGTTAAGGGAGGTGGCGCCTTCAAATCCAACGGGCCGTATGGAACTGTGGACAGTAATGCTCTTGAACGGCCTGATTTGCGGCCGAATCCGGACGCGAGAATCGTCAGTATGAATCAGCTCGGTGATGTTCTGCTGGAGCTCGACCCTCCGATTCATGCCATGTTCGTCTACTGTGCGAACCCGGCTGTTGTGGCTCCGGAGACAGATAAAGTAGTGCAGGGACTTCGGCGTGAAGATCTGTTCACCGTTGTTCATGACCTGTTCATTACGGATACGGCCAAATATGCAGATATAGTGCTTCCGGCTACTTCAACCTTCGAGAACACGGATCTGTATACTTCATACTGGCATACTTATGTACAGCTTCAGGAGCCGGTAATTCCTGCGGCCGGGGAGAGCAAAAGCAATGTCGAGACCTTCAAGCTGCTGGCGGAGGCCATGGGCTTTGAAGAAGAGGCTTTCCAGGAGACAGAAGACGAGATGATTCAGGCAGCCCTGCAGTATGAGGATAATCCGTATCTTAAAGGGGTTACGTACGAAGCCTTGAAGGACCACAGGTTCGTGCAGCTCAATATAGAAGAACGGGCACACTATCTGGAACGGCTGACCACTCCATCCGGCAAGATTGAGCTGTTCTCTGCGCAGCTGGCCGAAGCCGGTCTGCCACCGCTCCCGACTTATGTCCCGCTGCATGAGGGCTATGACGGACAGCGCCGCCCTGAACAGGAAGCGGCCTATCCGCTGATGTTCATATCTCCGCCGAATCACAGCTTCCTGAATTCAACCTTCGCGAATGTACCGAAGCTGATGTCACTGGAGAAAGGCCCTACCCTTCAAATTCATCCTGTCGACGCGCAGCATAGAGCGATTGATGATGGCGATAAGGTCACGGTATGGAATGACCGCGGCAGCTTTGTAGTCCAAGCAATGGTCACAGACAAGATGCTTCCCGGTATAGTGGTCAGCCAGGGTCTATGGTGGGAAGCGGATGGGGGAAGACAGCGTGCCAACGCGCTCACTCCAAGCCGGCTTTCGGATATGGGAGGAGGAGCTACCTTCTTCTCCACCGTAGTCGATGTGAAGAAATGCTAAAGAGTGATTTGACCCTGCATGTTACTGATGTAAAGCGTCAGCCTGTGTGCTTGCAGGGTCGCTGGTTATGAAGGATACTGATAATCTGAGCAGAAGACTGACGATTAGAAATAGGCGACTGGATAACATAAACATCCTTGGAAGGAGCCCTTGTGCGGGCTTCTTTTTGCTTGATTGCAGACTTGGCTCATCAAGAAGACAGATAGGAGTGTCAGAGATGAGATGGTTGCAGACATATCCGGGAGAAGTGAAGGTGTTTCTCTTGGCCAGCTTGATTAATGCTGCAGGCAGTGCATTAATGTGGCCGCTGATTACCATGTATATTTTCAAAGAGCTGGGGCATAGTATGACCGATGCAGGGCTTGTGATACTAGTTCAGTCAATAGGCGGGATTGCTGGACAGGTACTTGGCGGAGCCCTCTATTACCGGGTGGGGGTTAAGCGGCTGATTGTAGGCTCCCTTATCCTTAATGCGCTGGCTCTGGGACTTCTTCCGCTTACAAGTGCGCATTTTACGGTATTTATGCTCCTGATGCTGATGGTCGGATTTTGCAATGCTTTGTCGCTGCCTGCCATTCAGGCCTTTGTGGGTTTCCGGTTTGCAGACCGGCGCGGAGAATTGTTCAATGTCATATATGTGGCCAATAATCTTGGAGTGGCTTTGGGGACTTCACTCAGTGGTGTACTTGCCCAGATTTCATATAACTTGAGCTTTGTAATGAATGGACTGACATCACTTGTATTTGCGGGTTTCTTTTATCTCTATCTCAACAAAGTGGAGAAGGGCGCGGGCGGACTTCATCTTGAGCGGCGCAGACATTCCCGCTCGAACCAGGGAGTCGGGGACTTGATTAGAAGGTACCCAGTGTATTTCTTCATGGGTACAGGCTCTCTTTTCCTATGGCTGGGGAACAGCATCTGGAACAACGGGGTAGCTCCCTTCACAATTTCAGCGGGGCTTCCGGAGTGGAATTACAGTATTTTGTGGACTCTGAACGGAGTACTGATCTTTGCGGGACAACCCTTCATCAGTTGGCTGAAGAAGACAGTAGCCGGGACGTCCCAGGCACAAATGATTGGAAGTGCAGTATTCTACATGCTGGGCTACATCTGTATTCTCAGTGTACAGTCCTATCCGGTTCTCGTTATGGCCATGGTGCTCACTACTTTCGGCGAGATGCTGATCTCTCCGGCAATTCCTGCCTTCATCTCCGATCATTCCGGTAAGAACGCGCCGTTCTATCTGGGACTGGTAGGCGGAATGGGAGTAGCGGGAAGAGTGGTCGGCCCATATGCCATGGGGGTGCTCTATGATTCGGGCGGGCTTGGCCCGGTAGCCTGGCTGTCCGTGATTATCGCCGCATTGTCTGTGGGTTCTTTCCAAATTCACGCATGGTTGAACCGCAGTCCATACGGCAAGGAGATCTCTTCATAATCTGATTACAGCTGAATGAGAAGTCCACATGCGGAGTTGCCAGGAATTAGTAGAATTGTTGGTGAGCCAGGGCACCTCTGCGAACCTGAGGAACTTTGTCGACTGGCTCTAAATGTTACAATAAATTTATTGCCAAGTAAATTTTAATATGTTACTATAACACTGCAATTGAAAACGTTACCGGAATGGATGCCGATAAGGTTATCGGAAGCGTTACCATCAGTTTCTGATTATATTCACGGAAACGCATTCAATTCGCGAAATAAAATGTAATAAACAAGGGGGAAATAGAAGAATGAAGATGAAGAAATGGCTAACGCTCATGCTCTCCATGACTTTGCTCGCAGGTCTTGCTGTAGGTTGCAGCAGCAGCAAAGATAATGAGCCGGCAAAAAATGCAGGCGAAGGTTCCACTAAGACGGCTAAAGAAGAGATTTACTTCCTGAACTTCAAGCCTGAAATTGCTGAAACTTACAACAAGATCGCTAAAGATTACGAAGCTGAGACTGGCGTTAAAGTTAAAGTTGTAACTGCAGCGAGCGGTACTTATGAGACTACGCTGAAATCGGAAATCGCGAAATCAGATGCCCCTACAATTTTCCAAATTAACGGACCTGTGGGTTACCAATCTTGGAAAGACTACACTTTGGATCTGAAAGATACCAAATTGTACAGCTACCTGACAGACAACAGCCTGGCTGTTAAAGACGGTGAAGGCGTGTACGGTATCCCTTACGTTGTAGAAGGCTACGGCATCATCTACAATGACGCGATCATGAAGAAGTACTTTGCACTTGCAAATAAAGCGGTTCCATACACTTCTGTAGCAGAAGTCAACAACTTTGACAAGTTGAAGGCGGTTGTTGAAGACATGCAAGCGAAGAAAGATGAGCTTGGTATTAAAGGCGTATTCTCCTCTACTTCCCTGGGTGCAGGTGAGCAATGGAGATGGCAGTCTCACTTGGCTAACATTCCTTTGTACTATGAATTCAAGGATAACACTTCCATTAAGGATCCAATCCAAGCTGGAATTCAATCCAACGAAATTACATTCAAGTATGGCAAGAACTTCCAAAACATTTTCGACCTGTACACTAATAACTCTGTAACTAAGAAAACATTGCTGGGTAGCAAAACTGTAGCTGACTCTATGGCTGAATTTGCTCTTGGTCAATCCGCAATGGTTCAAAACGGTAACTGGGGCTGGTCCCAAATCAATGGCGTATCCGGTAACGTAGTTAAAGCTGATGATGTTAAGTTCATGCCTATCTACACTGGCGTTCCAGGGGAAGAGAAGCAAGGTCTGGCTATCGGTACTGAGAACTACTTCGCAGTGAACAGCAAAGTATCTCCTGAGAAGCAAAAAGCATCTATCGCTTTCTTGGAATGGTTGTTCTCTAGTGACAAAGGTAAGAACTATGTAACTAAAGAGCTTGGTTTCATCGCTCCTTTCAACACATTCAAAGAGGACGAAAGACCAGCAGATCCGCTTGCTAAAGAAGTTAGCAGCTGGATGAGCAAAGGTCTGAACACTGTACCTTGGACCTTCGCTGCATTCCCAAGTGAAGACTTCAAGAACACCTTTGGTGATGCATTGCTGCAATATGTTCAAGGTGGTCTGCAGTGGGCTGATGTAGAGAAGATCGTTAAAGACGCTTGGAAGTCTGAAAAAGAAAAATAAATTAGAGATCTAAATTATGCCACTGTGCGCCCGAAGGTTCACAGTGGCATAACCATTAATCCTGGATAAGGAGTAGGAATATGCAAAAGTCGATAAAAAAATATTTTGCTCTTTTTGCATTACCAACCATACTAGCTTTTTTAGTTATTTTTGTAATTCCATTCATACTGGGTATTTATTTGTCCTTTACAAAGTTTACTACGGTAAACGATGCTACTTGGGTAGGGCTTCGAAATTACGTCAAAGCATTCTCTAACAAGGAATTCCTTAATGCTCTTTGGTTTACAGTCAAATTCACAGTAGTGTCTGTAATTTCGATCAATGTGCTCGCTTTCTTGCTGGGTCTTCTTTTGACTCGCGGAAAAAAAGGCACGAATTTCTTCAGAACTGTCTTCTTTATGCCTAACTTGATAGGCGGTATCGTGCTAGGTTATATCTGGCAGCTTATTATTAACGGTGTTCTTATTCATTACGATCTTACAATGACTTCTAGTGCAACCTATGGATTCTGGGGACTGGTTATTCTCATGAACTGGCAGCTGATCGGTTACATGATGATTATCTATATTGCCGGTATTCAGAACGTACCTAAAGACTTAATGGAAGCGGCTCAAATTGATGGAGCGAACCGCTTCAGAATTCTGCGCAGTGTAACACTGCCAATGGTAATGCCTTCCATTACAATTTGTTTGTTCTTGTCCTTGTCTAACTCATTTAAGCTGTTTGACCAAAACTTGGCACTCACGGCCGGAGCTCCAGCAAAGCAAACTACGATGTTGGCTCTGGATATCTATAATACTTTCTATGGTAGAGTCGGTTGGGAAGGCGTAGGTCAGGCGAAAGCGACTGTCTTCTTCGTCCTGGTAGCACTTATTGCCTTGGTGCAACTCGTCATAACCAGAAGAAAGGAAGTTGAGAATTGATGCAAAAGGCACGTGCGAAAGATTATATTATTTTCATTATCATGCTGATTCTGTCTGTTGTATTCTTATCTCCTATATTCATCGTTCTGATGAACTCCTTCAAAGGGAAATTCTTTATCAGTGATACACCTTTTGAATTACCGAAGGGCTCAACATCTGTTGGATTGGATAACTATACAGGTGGGGTAGCGAAGACAGACTTCTTCAGTGCATTTGGGATGTCGGTGTTCATTACGGTATTCTCGGTAGCAGTTATCGTGTTATTGACTGCGATGACCGCCTGGTATATTACCCGTGTTAAAGGAAAGTTTTCAAGTATTATATACTATGCTTTTGTATTCTCGATGATCGTTCCTTTCCAAATGGTTATGTTTACGATGGTGAAGACAGCTAACATGCTGCACCTCGATAACCCGATCGGAATTATTTTCATCTACTTGGGCTTTGGTGCAGGTCTGTCCGTCTTCCTGTTCAGTGGATTTGTGAAATCCATACCTCTTGAGGTTGAAGAAGCTGTTATGATTGACGGTTGTGGTCCGGTTCAGGCGTTCTTCAAAGTCGTATTCCCGATCTTGAAGCCGATTGCGATTACAGTAGCCATCCTTAACGTAATGTGGATTTGGAATGACTACCTGCTTCCTAAATTAGTCATTGGTACAGAGTGGCAGACGATTCCTCTGGCAATTCAATACCTTAAAGGCGGATATGGTTCCATTGATATGGGTGCGATGATGGCTATGCTCGTGTTGGCTATTGTGCCAATTGTCATATTCTATCTATTCTGTCAAAAGTATATTATTGAAGGTGTAGTGGCTGGAGCAGTTAAAGGTTAAAAGTCAATAAATTAGTAGGGTAGCTTTCTTGATCTGAGTTAATCAAGAGTACCCTGCTTTTTATTTTGATGAGATAACGGGATTCTGGAAGCCCTAGCAGTTTATTGTCAATTGGTGCTTTAATTGCTATATTTATGATGACAAAAAACAAAAGATGTAGCTGCATGTACCATGGAGACTACAGCGTAAGGAAAGAATAAATATGGCTATTACGATTATAGATATTGCAAAAATGTGCGGTGTTGGCGTAACGACAGTCTCAAGAGCTATTAATAATCATCCTGACATCAACGAAGAGACAAAAGCCATGATTATGCAGGTGATTAAAGAGAACCATTATGTCCCCAATAATAGTGCGCGAAATCTGAAGCGCTCCGCTTCCAAGACGATTGCCGTGCTTATTAAAGGGATCACCAACGCATTTTTCAACCGGATGATACAGGTATTTGAGAAGGAAATTCAGACCAAGAAATATTCGTTCATTATCCAGCGGGTAGATGAGAATCAGGACGAGATCGAAGTTGCGATTGAACTGGTTAAGGAGAAGCGTCTTAAGGGAATTGTATTCCTCGGCGGTAACTTCCTGCATCCCAGAGAAAAGCTGGATCAGTTGACCGTGCCATTTGTGCTCAGCACCATAGGGATGACTGAGGAATTCGATCCGGATGAATATTCTTATGTCGCGGTGGATGACTTCAAGGAAAGCTACAAGATGGTGGATTATCTGTGCAGTCTGGGTCATAAGCAGATTGCAATCATCACAGCTCCGATGGATGATGTAAGTATCGGGAAGCTGAGATATGAGGGCTACAAGAAGGCGCTGGAGGATCATGGAGTTGAGCTGAACGATCAACTGGTGCTGTGTATGAAGGAAGATATCGAGAGCTATTCCATGGAGAATGGCTATGTAGTAACGAAGGAGCTGCTGGCATCCAAAGCAGAGTTCACGGCTATCTACGCCGTATCTGACAGTATGGCCATTGGGGCATGCAAAGCTTTGGTCGAAGGCGGCAAAAGGGTGCCGGAGGATTACTCTGTGGCCGGATTTGACGGGGTGGATATCTCATTCTATTATAATCCGTCCATTACAACGATCAGGCAGCCGGTCGAAGAAATTGCAGAAGAGACGATTCGCATATTGTTCGATATGATTAATAAAAAGGTTACGCATGCTCATAAAATTTTCCCGGCGGAGCTCATTGTCAGGGAATCAACCCGGCTTTTAACATAAGAGCTGGGTTCTTTTTGTCTTTAGATGACGTATTTCCGAGTGGCTGTCTTATTGAGTATATCGTAGCTATGAGGAATACTTAGACTTTCGGCGAGGAATGCTTAGATTTTCGGCTGCTGCCCCTCTTCCGATTGTTTTCTCGAATCCGCTAGTGCGGCCGAGATCGGGGGAGAAATGTAGCTGGTATGGAGGTAACAGAGGATGAAGTTAGACCATGCGACGATCCGTGTATCCGAGCTTAGGGATGCGGCGGAGCTGATTGAAATTGATAAGCTTGTATGGAATTCAGAGACGACACCTGCCGTTCTGCAGCCAGTCACCCGGGAGAGCTTCCTGCAGCAGAACCCCCCGGGTTCCCAGCTGGTTGCGGTTATCGGGGAGATCGTATGCGGATATTTGGGCTTCTTGTGCCCCACGCCGCTTCAGAGCAACTGCCATGTGTACGAAATTAATATTGCGGTGCATCCTTCCTATCAGCGGAATGGAATCGGACGTACACTGATGGAGGGAATGAAGCAGTATGCTGCCCTGCAAGGAAAGCGCAAGCTCTGTCTTCGGGTGCTGGCGACGAACGGAAGAGCGCTTGAATTCTATCGCAGCTGCGGTTTTATGGAGCAGGGCAGGCTCGTGGAGGAGTTCTATCTGAATGGCAGGTATGTCGATGACATTCTGCTGTGGTACCCGGTTCCACAGCTGAAGGCGAACGAAGGGCCGGAATTCTGAGATAGAGGGTTATCCTCCATGCTGCACGTTGGCGAGACTCATTTCACCGGGGTCTGTCCTTGAGGCGCAAGCGGAGTCCTGTTGTACCAGGCGAAATTATGAGATGCCCTTCTCCTGCTTGATATGGGACAGTAAAGCCTGAAGACCCTGGGTGAGCAGATCGTAGGTCTCCTGGAAGTCTCCCGTGAAGTAAGGGTCAGGCACATCCTTGACCGGAAGCTCCTTCGTAAAGTCCAGCAGCCGAAAAGTCTTAGGATCTCCCTGCTTACCGGAGAGCTTGTACATATTCTGAATGTTGCTTTCATCCATAGCAATGATGTAATCGAACTGTTCCATATCCTGACCGGTAATCTGTCTTGCAAAAAGCCCCTCGGAGCTAACCTGATATTTCTTCAAAATGTCCAGAGTACCTTGATGCGGAGGGTTGCCAATATGCCAGTCCCCTGTCCCTGCACTATCGATCTGGAATTGCTCCTCTAAGCCTTCCTGCTTGACCAGATGTCTGAACATGGCTTCCGCCATGGGTGATCTGCAGATGTTGCCCAAGCAGACGAATAGTACTTTTACCATGTGATGCAGCTCCTTTTCCTGAAGTTCATTTTTGACGCAAGTATCGTCTTTTTATTGACACTATAACGAAGTTGGCTGAGAATATCAAAGGATTCATGCAGCGAGGTGCACATGTAAGGTGGAGTCATTGAACTATTGTGCAGTTATCGGTATATTTAAATGAAATAAACTAAAGGGAAACCAAATGGAAAGGTGGAGATACTGTGACCCATGCAAGCACACCTCCGAATTTTATAAAAAATATTATTACGGAAGATCTGAAGAACGGCAAGGTGAAGGAGATTGTCACCCGCTTCCCGCCGGAGCCCAACGGCTACTTACATATCGGACATGCCAAAGCCATTTGGATCAATTTCACCCTGGCGGACGAATTCGGGGGCAGAACGAATCTGCGGTTCGATGATACCAATCCAGCCAAGGAAGATGTTGAGTATGTTAATTCGATCAAGGAAGATGTGAAATGGCTCGGATTCGATTGGGAAGAGCTTCGCTTCGCTTCCGATTACTTCGAGGAAATGTATAACCGTGCTGTGCTGCTGATTAAGAAGGGGAAGGCCTATGTGGACGACCTTAGCGCAGACGAGATTCGTGAGAAGCGCGGCACGCTTACAGAGCCAGGCGAAGACAGCCCTTACCGCAACCGTTCGATCGAAGAGAATCTCGACTTGTTCACCCGCATGCGTGCCGGTGAGTTCAAGAACGGGGAGAAGGTCCTGCGTGCAAAGATCGACATGGCATCACCGAATATTAACCTTCGCGATCCTGTCATTTACCGGATCTCGCACGCTACCCATCACAATACAGGAGAGACCTGGTGTATCTATCCCATGTATGCCTACGCGCATCCGCTGGAAGATGCTATTGAGGGGATTACCCATTCCCTGTGTACAATCGAGTTCGAAGATCAACGGCCTTTCTACGACTGGGTGGTTGCAGAGACCGAGATGCCTCATGCACCGCATCAATACGAATTTGGCCGTCTGAATCTGGCCTCGGCCGTTACAAGTAAGCGCAAGCTTAAGATGCTCGTAGATGAAGGCATTGTCGATGGCTGGGATGACCCCCGTCTGCCAACCATCTCCGGTCTGCGCCGCCGCGGGTATACCCCGGATGCGATCAAGAGCTTCGTCTATGAAGCCGGTATCTCGAAGGCTCAAGGGCAAGTAGAGACCGCGATGCTGGATCATTTTATTCGGGAGGATCTTAAGCTCAAGGCGCCGCGTTCCATGGCGGTACTTCACCCGCTAAAAGTAGTAATCACGAATTATCCGGAAGACCAAACAGAATTGCTTGAAGCCGAGAACAACACGGAGAATCCGGAAATGGGCAATCGTCAAATTCCATTTTCCCGGGAGCTGTATATTGAACAAGATGACTTCATGGAGAATCCGCCGAGCAAATACTTCCGTCTCTTCCCTGGCAACGAAGTCCGCTTGAAGCACGCTTACTTCATCAAGTGTAATGAGGTCATCAAGGATGAAGCCGGTAATGTAGTGGAGATTCATTGTACTTATGATCCAGAGACGAAGAGCGGTACCGGGTTTACCGGACGCAAGGTTAAGGGAACGATCCATTGGGTGGATGCCGAATCAGCGATTCCAGCCGAGTTTCGTCTCTATGAGCCTCTGATTCTGGAAGAGACCGGTGAAGATGAAGCGGACTCCGAAGGAGCAGAAGAGAAGACCTTCCTGGATCAGATCAATCCGAATTCCTTGACTATCGTTCAGGGGTATGTGGAGCCCGAGCTGAAGGAAGCGAAGCCGCAGGACAAGTATCAATTTTTCCGTCATGGTTACTTCAATGTGGACAGTAAGCATTCCAAGCCGGGAGAGCCAGTGTTCAACCTGATTGTATCGCTGAAGAGCTCGTTCCAGCTGCCAAAATCACAATAATCTGCTGGATTTATACTTTAAAGGGCGTACGTTTCGTATATGACATACGAAAGTACGCTCTTTTTACTGCATACAATGAGGAGGATCGGGTAATTTTAAGTGGGATACGCGTAAATTCATTTGGGGAAACTAGGAAAAAGGTTGTTTTCGAGTTAAAACGTGTGTTACACTTTAAAAGTAAATAACTAACTAAAAGAAGGTAGGTATTTAACATGTCAAATACATTCTTCGATGCGGTGAAAAACAGACGTAGTATCTATGCCCTTAGCAAAGAATCTCCTATTTCTGACGAAAGAATTCAAGAAATCGTGAACGAAGCTGTGAAACATACTCCTTCTGCCTTCAACTCCCAAAGTGCACGTGTAGTTGTCCTGCTTGGTGAGCAGCATGATAAGCTGTGGAACCATACTGAAGAGATCCTTCGGAAAATCGTAAATAATGAAGAGAATTTCAAGTCTACTGCGGAGAAAATGGAATCATTCCGTGCGGGTTATGGTACCGTCTTGTTCTTCGAGGATACGAGTGTAGTAGCGGGGCTGCAGCAGCAGTTCGCAGCATATGCGGATAACTTCCCAATCTGGTCCGAGCAATCCTCCGGTATGCTGCAATTCGTAGTATGGACCGCGCTTGAACAAGAAGGTCTAGGCGCTTCCTTGCAGCACTACAACCCGATCATCGACGAAGCAATCGTAGCCGAATGGGGAATTCCGGAATCCTGGAAACTTAGAGCTCAGCTTCCTTTCGGTAAAGTTGCAGCACCAGCTGGCGAGAAGCAGTTCCAGCCGCTTGAAGAGCGCGTGAAAGTATTTAAATAAAGTTCTCTCTCTCTTTAAACTTTAATTTTGCTAAAAGGAGGAAACCTTGTTCATCAGGGTTTCCTCCTTTTAGCAACTAACGTATTTTCTTTTAAGGTTCCACTATTGTATGAGGTTACTGGGCTTCTACCAATTTTTTTAGTTCAAGTAAAATCGGATTATCGTCATCCTTGTTAGATTCATGAGTGCTTATTTCGGGTCTATTGTCATCCTGTTCAATAATAAGCTCCGTTGAGTCTCCATCACCGTGTAGTATGTAACTCATAACGAAATAATTCTCTGGCTTATCTTCCAACCCTGGACGTGGTGCAAAAAGGCTATATTTAATCAAAGAATAGGGTGAGAAATCTAAGACCTTGCCCCATTGTTCATAAACATTTCCTTCCCACTCGCTGTAAAAGCGAATTTCATTACCGACTTTCCAATCTGTTAAAAGATTGCTGCCATATTGCCATTGTTTAACCAACTCTGGTCTCACAAGAGCATCCCACACTTTACTCAAAGAAGCATTAATGATCACTTTAGAAATGTTTTTAGCCATTACTCCACCCTCCTTTAAAATAAATATATTAACTTCGTCATTCCTCATTAATTATCCTTTTAGCAGAGATCCAGGCATTGGTTATACAGTCGATCTTTCGATCAGCTTGAAAGAAATCTCTTTGGTCAAAGGACCGCTGGTCACTTCGCGAATCAGTTCGTCAGCGATGGTCATGGCGCTTGCTCCCATCGTATAAATCCCGTTATCCATCGTGGTAATACCCAGAACTTCGGAGATGGGCATATTATCGAAGCTGATTATGGCGAGGTCCTCAGGCACTCTTAGCCCCTGGCGTCCGGCTTCAAGCAGAATCCCGGCAGCAACCTGGCCGCTGGTCACAATAAGCGCTGTGGGCCGGTCTGACTGTTCCAGCATACGGCGTACCAGGAGCACCCCGTCTTCAATGTCCAGGCAGTGGTCATAAATCCAGCCCGGATTAACCGGAATGCCAAGTTCAGCATGGATATCACAGTAGGCTTCATACCGCTTGCTGCTGCTGGGTCCCTCCATCCTGCTTATCGAATAGCCGATGGATGTGTGGCCTTTGCTCCACAAGTACCGAATTCCTTCCTGGAAGCATTGATAATGATTCAGGAATACGGAGGATATGGGGCTCTCGCCGATCTCTTCACAGAGCACAATAGGCCCATACGGAATATAAGCCTCAAGATGCTCCAGAGGCAGGGAACGGGAGCAAATAATGACCCCGTCAATTTGTTTGTTCCGCATCATTTCCAGCATTCGCTGCTCCTCTTCAGGCTGATAGCTTGTCTGAGAGACCATAAGCTGATAACCCGACTTAAGCGCTTCTTCGGCAATCCCTTCCATCATCACACCGAAATAGGAATGATTAATCGTGGGCAGGATGACCCCGATAATCTGGGTTCTGCCTTTCAGCAGATGCAGAGCATTGATATTACGGGAATAATGAAGACGTTCAACCGTCTCAAGCACCGCTCTGCGCTTGTCTTCCTTAACATAGGGGTGATTATTGAGAACACGAGATACGGTAGCTACAGAGACGCCGGCGATCTTGGCGATTTCTTTGATGTTGGCTATGGATCTCACCTCCCATAAAGCCATAATAATAAATCTCACAAACTCCTTGCTCTGAAATGCGTTTCATACATTATATTAAAAATGGGAAGAACGTTCACTCCCAAGCAGCAGACAATCCGCTTCAGACCGGCGTTACCTGACTCCAGGGCGTAACGGTCTCATGGATTGTCTGTTATTCTTTGTGATGAATAACCGGGGTGTAACCATGCCGGTATAGACGATATCCCATCGCGGCGAAGCCTAGAGCTCCGCATAAGGTTAGCATAAGACATATTTTGTACATAGTCACCGCTCCAAAATACTGGTACAGCCATCCCCCGAATACCCCGGCTACCATGCCGGATATTCCTCCGAGGAGCAGGGTGTATACAGCCTGTCCTGAGGATCGGTAGGGTCTTGGCAGGAACAGGGTAGTAAGCTGGGTACCTACATAGAAGAATCCGCCGAAGGTGACTGCGTGCAAGATCTGAATGAGTACAATCTGAAGAGAAGTAGTCACCTCGGCCATGAGCATCCACCTTAGAGCGAGCAGCAGACTAACCACGAACATGCAGATCATGAGATGGGTGATTTTTCTACGCATATATTTCCGCAGCAGTATGAAAATGCCCGCTTCCAGAATCGCAGACACGAATACCGCCAAACCGACGTAAAGCTTAGAACCTCCCAGATCCGTGATGAATAAAGGCATGAACATGGCATTCATGGAATTGGGCACAGCCACAAGCATACCCAGTATTACAAAAGATACGAAGTGCTTGTTCTTGAGGGAGCGGGTGAATTCCCACAGATTCAGCCATGGCGTATCCGGAGCCCGGTGGAGCGGTTTAAGCATCAGCGCGGAGCTTGCGGCCAGAACCAGAATTAGAGTGAACAGCAGGAACATGCCTAGCGCTCCGGAAAAGTCCATAACCGCTCCTGCAATTACGGCAATAAATGCCCAGCCCAAGGATCCCCAAAGCCGGAAGGACTCAAACTTTCGTCCGGTGCTTTCCGTATAACACAGGGTTAAAGTATTGCTTTGCGTAAGCAGCGGCGTCTGGAGGAAGTAGAACAAGATCATGGTCAAGTAGAGCATGCGGTAGGTGTCTACCAGAAATATAAGATAACCGACGAGCAAGAGGCCGGACATCATCAGAAGAAGCACGTACCTCGTATTCTGCTGACGATCATTGCTGTATTTCCAGAACGGATTGGCGGCAAGGGATATAATCGGGCCCATAGAGAGCAGCAGACCAATCTCCAGCTTGTTCATTCCGGCTTCCTGCAAATATAATTGAAAAAAGGCAGAGAAAATAACCATAGCCCCATAAACGAAGAAATTAAGCAGCTTAAGAGGAAGTAATGATGGTATGGGTTGTGACGTGTGTTGAGGTCGCAAACGCGCCATTCCTTTCTGGCTTGCATAGATAGCAGCCTGAACTCGGGTAAAGAAGATCATGGTCGCTAAATAAATTGGGTAAGATCAATGTATCATGTGACGGAAAGGGATACAAACCAGGTTTTATCGAATTTTCTTAATTATGGCACGAAGGGAAGGGGATCATTCATGGATGTCACAGGCATTGTGATTGCAGGAGGACGTTCAAGCCGTATGGGAAGCAACAAGGCGCTGCTTCCTATTGGTGATCACCCGGTGATCGAGAATCTGGTTCGGAATCTGGAACAAATTACCGACAGATTGATTATTGTATCCAACGACGAATCTCCCTACCGTTATCTCGGCAAAGAAATTGTGCCTGATTGCTATAGGCAGGCTGGACCGCTTGCGGGGATTCATGCGGGACTATCGGCCTCGGGAAGCTCGTGGAATCTTATTACGGCTTGTGACATGCCGTTCCTGAACACGGCCGCCTTACGGCGGCTTAGAATAGAGGCGGAGGCCATACAGGCACGAGAGCAAGATTCCTGCGGCGGTGAACTAACCGAAGCCTTGATCCCGCGCACCTCGGATGGGGTGCTGCCGCTGCTTGCGATGTATAAGCGTTCCGTGCTTCCAAGCCTTGATGCAGCTCTCCGGGAGAATCAGCTGCGCCTCATCCCGTGGACACAATCGCTTCGGGCAGCCTATATTCCGGCCTCAGAGCTGTGTAGGGAAGCGGGGCTGACTGAGGAGATGCTTTCCTACAACATGAACCGGCCCGGAGACTATGAGAAGGCGTGCCGGATTTATGAGGAATCCAGATCAGAGTAGTTGGATCACAAAAGAAGCCGCCCGCATCAAATTGAGCGGGCGGCTTGCTTATGGGGCTGTTCCGTGACCGGCGCTGCCGGGTCAGGGACAACCACTGCTTATCCGCCGATCTGGGACATCCGGCGTGAGGTTGGGGTGTTGCTTTGCTCTTTCTTTTCCAGAGCAAGCGCCATCTCATGGTTCTTCGGCTTCGTCCCCAGCGAGTTAATGAACATGGAGCGGATGGCGTCAGGATCATTCTTGCCAGTGACCTTGCGGATGTTGAACTCCTCCGACCAGTACAGGCAGGACTTGATATGGCCGTCCGCGGTTAACCTTAGCCGGTTACAGTTGTCACAGAAGTGATCGCTAACCGGGTGGATCAGACCGAAAGTACCTACGGCACCCTTAACCCTCATGTTCTGTGAAGGGCCATTTCCCTTCAGCTGGCTTGCGGCTTCAGTCTCCCAGCCGGCTTCCTTGCATACCTCCATAACTGCTTCAAGAGGCAAGTACGATTTACGCCAGGAATCTGTAGCGCTGCCAATGGGCATATATTCTATAAACCGCACATGAATAGGGCGGTTCAGCGTCATGGCAATGAAGTCTTGAATTTCATCGTCATTCGAGCCTTTCATCAGCACCACGTTCAGCTTGATAGGCTCAAGACCGGCCTCTTCTGCGGCCGCAATCCCCTCAAGCACCTTGGAGACGTCGCCACCACGGGTGATGACGGCATATCTGTCCTTGTGAAGTGAATCGAGGCTGATATTAATCCGGTTCAGCCCGGCTTCCTTGAGGAGGCCTGCCTTCTTGGGCAGGAAAATGCCGTTCGTGGTCAGCGAGATATCTTCGATCCCCTCGATTTGGGACAGCATGTGGACAAGCTGCTCCAAATCCTTGCGCACAAGCGGCTCTCCCCCGGTAAGCCGGATCTTGCGCAATCCGATCGGCGCCAAGGCGGAGACGACTTCGGCAATCTCCTCATAGGACATGATTTCCTCATGCGGCTGAAATACCATGCCTTCGGCAGGCATACAGTACACGCAGCGCAGATTGCAGCGGTCCGTTACTGAAATCCGGAGGTAATCGTGAATCCGTCCGAAAGAATCCTGCAGCATTTCCATCCAGATTCACCCTTTCTTCGATATGGTACTGGTGTTCAACTAATAATACTTCTTATATTATAATTCATTTTAATGATTAACGAAGCAAGTAATAGAGCATTCTGATGAAAAAAGATTGAACACCTCACGGAATAAAAAACATTCTGAAAGCGTGTTCACGCTAATGTCATTTTTATGTGTGAATCTATTCACTTGGGAAGATCTGTATTGGCTATAATGAAGGAGAAGAGACGTCGTCAATCAGAGGGAAAGAAGGCGGTATCTCTACCTATAAGTGAATTTAGGGAGCTGACTTATGATGACAACGACCGTGTTCGGGAATGGGGTTACTGCAAGCGAGGAGCAGATGCTGTGGCTGGAACGAAGAGGCTGGGTGTACCAGCTGCTGGTTGATTTTCTTGGACGTGAGCCGCGTCTTTCCTTAATCGCACAGTACCGCCGTCAAGGGAAGCTGAAGGGACCCGTTATATCGGGTGAGGGAGCCCGGATGCTGAAGGGTTATTTGGAAAGTATCGATGAGAGAAAGCTTCGGCAGGTATGTTATGAGGAAGCGGATGAATATATGAGACTGTTCATAGGGAGTCAGGCCGTACTGCCTTTTACAGAAGGAGTATTTCGGGCAAGAGAGGAGGGGCTAGAAGCCTTGAGGCAAACCTCTGGGCTCGGAACAGTCTATTGTGAGTGCGGGGTTGTGTTCAACAAGCTGCACAACGAGCGGGACGATCATATGGCGATTGAGCTTGAATTCATGTCGGTGCTAGCAGATCGGATGCTTGTGGCTGGCTGCGTTAAGAATAAATGCACAGAGCTTGCCGACATGCAGCTCTGGTTCCTGGAGTCGCATCTGCTTCAGTGGGCGCCCGCCTTCGCGGAGTCGCTGCACAGAGAGGCAAGAACCCCGCTGTATCAAGGCTTGTCCGTACTGATGTCCGACTTTCTTCCAAGGGATCTGGAGATGCTGCGTTCTTGGAGAGCCGCGCTGAGTTCGTGATTGAGAATAGCGCTAGGGCAGCTTCTGGGTGACACTCGTGAATGGCAGCCGTAAGCTGAGGCATGGTCCGCGTAATAGACCTTACCTTGCTAGTATGGACCAGCAGCGGAGATTCCGTGCTGGAGAAGTGGAAGCTAGTTATATATGAGAAAGGGCCGTATCCCTTGTAGAGTCATCTACTTGGGATACGGCCCTTTCTTATTATCGCTCTTCACTTCCGAATGAAGAGCAGTTGATCTTCATTCGAATCTTAAGCTTTGGCTGCGGCTTTGGCTTTGGTATTGGCTGCAGATTTGGATCTGCCGCCTCTGCGGAGCTTCATCAGGAACTCATACACAATCGGCACGATGACGAGGGTCAGCAGGGTCGAGCTGATAAGTCCCCCAATAACCGTGATGCCGAGGCCGCGAGAGATGATTCCCGCACTGTTCTCAAGGCCGAAGACCAGCGGCAGCAGAGCGCCAATCGTGGCTAGAGCGGTCATCAGAATCGGACGAAGCCGGGTTGCTCCCGCTTCCAGAAGTGCTTCGCGTGTCGAGAGGCCCTCACGCTCCTTATGAATAACACGGTCGATCAAGACGATGGCGTTCGTAACCACGATCCCGATCAGCATGAGCGCTCCCATAAGCGAGGATACATTCAGGGTCTCTTTGCCGATCAGTAGAGCGATCAGTGCGCCAATGACAATGAATGGCAGCGAGAACAGGATGGCGAAAGGCGCAAGCCCGCCGCCAAAGGTGACTACGAGCACGAAGTATACGATCGCGATCGCGGCCGCCATGGCCAGACCTAGTTGGGTGAAGGTGTCGTTGATCTGGGCAGTGACACCGCCGAATTCCACAGTGACGCCATCCGGCTTGTCGTAGGCGTTAACCTTGTCCTGGAGGCTTTTGGAGGCGCTGCTAACGTCTGTAGAGATGATGTTGGCACTCACCTCGATCACCATTTTGCCGTCAATACGCATGATGGAGTTAGGTGAGATGCCTTTCTCTACTTTTGCAACATCCTTAATCGCTACTTCCTTGCCAAGTGGAGACATTAGCGTTTCGTTCTCGATGTCTTGCAGGCTCTTGTACGTTTTA
The DNA here is from genome assembly GCF_059492195.1 of Paenibacillus sp. Paensp111. Taxonomy (NCBI): domain Bacteria; kingdom Bacillati; phylum Bacillota; class Bacilli; order Caryophanales; family Paenibacillaceae; genus Paenibacillus; species Paenibacillus sp. Paensp111. The sequence continues at coordinate 3,960,227 of NZ_CP168527.1, read as the reverse complement.
TTGTCGGCTTCGATATATACTTTGTAGTCTTTGTTGTCGATCTGAACCTCGGTCAGAACCGGGCGCTCACGCTGCGGACTGAGCTTCATAGCTAGTTGTCCGGCCGTAAGGCCAAGCGAGCTTAGCTTCTCCTGATTGGCGACCAGGGTGTACTGATCATAGGCTTTGGACAAGCTGGAGTCGCCTTTGTCGAAATGAGCCTTGTCTTCATTTACCCATTTGAGGATCTGATCCGATACCGGCTGGATCTGCTTCAGATTGTCGCCAAAGACCTGTACGGCGAGCTTGCTGCCGCCCATGCCGCCGCTCATGCCGGACATTTCTTTCCAGGTTCCGTCAGGGACCTGTACCTTCAGATCCTCGACCAGCTTCTTCTTCACATCTTCAAACTTCTTGGTGTCTTCCTTATAGATCACATAGAACAAGGCGGAGTTGGAAGGGCCGGGACTAAGCGGATTGGTGCCCCCGACTGAATACTGTATTTTATCCAAACCTGGCTGCTTCAAAATAAACTTCTCGGCCTTCAGCGCACGCTGCTCGACATCCTCACGCGTATCGCCTGGCGCTGGTGAATAGGTGACCATTACATATTTCTCGGACTGCTCCGGCATGAAGCTGGTACCGATGTATTTGGTCAGGAACAAGCTGCCAATCAGAAGCAGAACTGCTGCTCCGAAGGTAATCAGCTTGTGGGACAGAGCCCAGTTCAGTACCTTCTGATAGCCGCGGGCCAGCGCCCCTGGCTTCTCTTCGGGATCATGGGTCTTCTTAAGACCATTTCTGAACAAGGTATGAGCGAGTGCTGGCACCAGGGTAATAGCCACCAGCAGGGACGCGAGCAGCGAGAACACCATCGTAAGTGCGAATGGGGTGAACAGCTCGCCCACCATACCGCTAACGAAGGCTAGCGGCAGGAATACCGCAATCGTAACGATCGTGGATGACGCGATCGGGATGAACATCTCGCGCGTCGCTTCGCGGATGAGTTCGCTGCCCTTAAGCTTCTCGCCGGTCAGGGAGAGACGCCGGTAGATATTCTCGATGACGACGATAGAGTCGTCGACTACCCGCCCAATGGCTACGGTCATGGCCCCAAGGGTCATCATGTTCAGTGTGATATTCATCTGACGCAGAGCCAGTACGGCAATGAGCAGCGACAGTGGAATTGAGATAATCGAAATGATGGTAGAGCGGATATTGCGCAGGAAGATCAGAATGATCAGCACCGCGAACAAGGCACCGAACACCGCTTTGCTAAGCATGGTGTTCACGGAGTCCTCAATCGGCTTGCCTTGATCCATCAGAATGGTGAGATCGAGATCCTTGAATTCGGACTTCAGCGATGCCGCTCTGTCCTTGACTTTGTTAACGACATCTACCGTATTGGCATCATTGGATTTTACAATTTGGATCCCAATGGATTCCTTGCCGTTGGTACGGGAAATGGATTCGGCTTTGCCCACGACATTAATCGTGGCTACGTCCGACAGCTTAACTGTAGGTATGGATGCAGGTACTGCTGCAGCTTGGATCCCGGCTGCTCCGGCGGTACCTTGCGCAGCCGTCTGCCCAGCACCGGCATTGCCCGCGTTCGCAGCGCCGCCCGCGGCAGTGCCTTGGCCCGCTGCGCCCTGTGCACCAGCGCCGCTCGCAGCAGTGCCTTGGCCTGCTGCGCCTTGCGCGCCAGCGCCGCTAGCGGCATTGCTCTGGCCTGCTGCGCCTTGTGCGCCAGCGCCGCCCGCCGCAGAGCTCTGCCCAGCGGCTCCGCCGCCTGGAGTTACGGGAATGGTTACATTCTTCAGGTCTTCCACTGTGGTGATGGCTCCATCCACAACGACAGCCTTCTGAGATTTATCCATCTCGAACAAGCCGAGCGGGACACGAACGGCCGAAGCCTGCACGACCCCTTTTACCGTATCCTCGGTAAGGCCGAGTTCCTTAAGCTTGTCTTGATTGAACTTCAATTGAACTTCCTTCACATATTGACCGGCTACCTGGACGGAAGCTACGCCTTCCAGCTTCTCCAGTGCAGGCTTAACATCATTCTCGGCTGTCCGGGTCAGGTTCTCCAGACTATTGCCGTTCTTGGCATTCAGGCTGAGTGAGATGACAGGCAGAGAACTTAGGCTGAAGCGGGTAATTTGCGGCTTCTGGGCACCGTCCGGAAGCGTTACGCTGTTGAGCGCTTCCCGTACGGCCGCCGAAGCGTTGTCAAGATTTGCTCCATAGTTAAACTCAAGAATAATAGATGAGGCATTCTCCATGGAGGTGGACGTAATGGTCTTGATGCCTTCCACATTCCGCAGTCTTTGCTCCAGAGGCTTGGTAATCTCCTCTACCACATTCTCGGGTGCTGCACCTGGATACACGGCCGAGATGCTTAAGTATGGCACATTGATATTCGGGATCGTCTCCTGCTTCATGGTAAGTCCGCTGTACAGACCTGCGGCTACAACAATGATGGTTAGCAGCCAGACCGCGAATTTGTTTCGCAGTGAGAAATTAATAATTCCTTTCATACGTAGGTAACTTCTCCTCTCATTTTCTCTCTAATCACCCGTGCGTGACGGGCCTTGTCTTGAATTCGTATGTAGAAGCATGGCAGCTTCCAACTCTCTGAACTTCTCTTCAAGCTCCGGAATGTTCTCCAGATTCCTGAGCATCCCCTGCAGAATTACGCGCCGGGGCTGGAGCTCCACAATTTCCTGTTCCAGAATGTGCAGCGAGTCCAGCACCTCTTCCTTGCGCTCAGCAGGCAGGCTGAGATTCTTCACCCTATTCTTCATGGATTTGATGACTTGGAGCGGGTGCTGGTCCGAAGCCAATCCCGAGATTCCCTCATGTGCCCACTGTTCCAGCATCTCTGATGAGAAAAGAGGATGCGGGCGCTTCTGCAGGAATCCTTCACTCAATTGATCCAGTGCGAACATCAGGTGCTCGGACATTTGCTGTATACTTATGCTGATTCTTGGATCAAATAGCAGTCGTATATAGGAACCGAACGAGCCATGGAGGAACAAGGTAAGATCCGCAGCATAAGGAGCAATCGCGGAGCCGTAGACACGCTCAAGCCTAGTCTGCGCCCAATTGAGCAGCATGAGATTGTTGTCCTTCACACACTGCGGCTCCATGTTCTTCTTGCCGTGGGTTACCCAGTCCCGAAGCTGCATCAGAAGAAATTCCCGCAGCTCCAGCACCAGGCTGAGCAGGACCTCAATCTGCTTCCGAAGGCTTTCCTTCGCTGATAGACCGGTCTGTTGATCGACCTCAATCAGGTGTTCCTGAAGCATTTGATAACAGTGGTTGTAGATGCTGATCTCCAGTTCCACCTTTGACTTGAAGTGGAGGTACAAGCTCCCCTTGGACATTCCGCAATGCTCGGCGATTTCCTGCATGGAGGTTGCCGAGGATCCCTTGACCGAGAACAGCTCCATGGCTGTACGAATGATGTATTTTCTTTTATCCGCCGCTTTCTCAGACAACTGCTTAGACTCCTTTCTGACCATTGGGTTCTTCATCTGACCACTTAGTCATTTACAGTATATTACACTCTAATTCCCGGATACAAATTTGTTCTAGTGAATCAGCTTAAGTCCCACGGATGACCCCAGAATGACAGCGATGCAGACGAGTCTTCGCCACTCCTTAGGTTCCTTGTATAAGAACATTCCTACCAAGGCGCTTCCGACCGTGCCGATTCCCGTCCATACAGCATAGGCTGTTCCCATAGGCAGAGTAGTCATCGCGTAAGAGAGCAGGGAGAAGCTGCACAGAAATCCGATCCCCAGTAGACCATAGGACAGCAGATTCCCTCGCAGGGTAACCTGCTTGATTCCAATGACACCGAATACTTCACAGCACCCGGCGATAATAAGAGCGATCCAGGCCATTACGATTACGCCTCCTCATGTGTGTTGTCCGACATCAGCTTCAGGCCGATTACCCCAGCCAGGAGCAGTGCAATCAGCAGAGTCTTCGACCACCTGAAGGGCTCGCCGAAGACAACCATTTCCGTGATGACCGTACCTGCTGTGCCTATACCTGTAAAAACAGCATAGACGGTCCCGACCGGGAGCCGTCTGGAAGCTTCAATAATCAGCCAGAAGCTGAGCGCAATAGCCGCTCCGGTAATTAACCAATACCACCAGGTATCGGCGTGCTTAAGCCCGCTTACCCATACTACCTCTATAATTCCGCCCAATAGGACGTAAAGCCAGTGTCTGTTCATATGCTTGTCTCCTTCTGATCCTGATTCATCAATCCGGCTCTGCCGCCGGTAATTCCGGCCCAGTAGATAGGCCATGCGGCCTGAAGACGTTTCTTGGATCTTTCAGGCTGCGAATACAGCAGCTCCACCATGATCCCGTCTGCCAAGGTCATATAGGCAATAGCTGCCTGGTGGATGTCCATAACCGTGAATGTACCTATGCGGGATTCTGACTCCATAAGCTTGATCAGCTTGCTCTCCAGAGAATCCAGGAATGGATAGATGATATGGGTGACCTCTTCATATACGGCATGTGGCGGGAAAAAGAGCATCCGCATCACGAATTTCGTATCCTTATTCCGCTCATATTCTTCCTGTAACATCAGGAATAGACCCCGCAACCTTTCCTCCAGCGGGTCACCTTGACGGCTCAGGAAAAAATGCACGATCCGGTGCCTTTCCTCCTTGAACACGCGGTTGAGCACACTCAGGAATAGATCCTCTTTGCCCTTGAAATGGGCGTAAATGGACGGTTTCTTGATGCCGGCCGCCTCAGCGATATGCTGCAGGGAGGCGCCTTCGTAGCCGTCCCTTGCGAACTGGGCAAGGGCGGCCTCCAGTATTCGCCGTTTACCAATTGACATGAATGTATACCTACCTTCCTAACGATCGGTAGGTTGATTCTTTCACATATGCTTATTACTGTCAAGGCGTGTAAGGTTCAGACAACTTATATCGATATATTAATTAAGGTGGAATAGGGTTAGGAAGAATAGTCAGGTTCATGTAAAATGGAAGTATGTCTGGAAAGGCGATCCATCGAAGAAAAGGAGATCATGCATGAGACGTGGCTTGCAAATCATACTCATTACGGCAATTTTATTTGCCTTTTATTTTTTAGGCTTTGGATTCTTCGGCAAGTTCGGAGGCACGCTGGTCAGTGTCTTTCAGACGCTGACGGTTATTACGGTGGGGCTTGCCATCTTTATGGAGAACCGGAATCCTTCCAGCACTTTGGCGTGGATCCTGCTGCTAGTTCTTCTGCCGGTGGTTGGCTTGATTCTCTATTTCCTGCTTGGCCAGAATTACTTCAAGCGGAGGAAGTTCGACAAGAAAGCGATGAACGACCAGAAAGCTTATGAAATGATTGATAACAATAACCTGCATGCGGCTTTCGATCTGTCGGCCTTCACCCCTGGACAGCAGAAGCTGCTTAAGATGTCTCACAAAATCGCCCGCACCCCGTTCTCCATGGCCACGCGTACGCGCATACTCACCAACGGCGAGGAGACGTTCTCCTCGCTGCTGAAGGAGCTGAAGATGGCGAAGCATCATATTCACATGGAGTACTATATCTACCGTGCGGATGAGATTGGCCGCGAAATTCAGCAGACCCTTATTGAGAAGGCAAGGGAGGGCGTGGAGGTCCGCTTTATGTTCGATGCGGTGGGGAGCATCGGCCTGTCCAAGGTCTTCCTGAATGAAATGAGGGAAGCCGGGATTCAGATCGGCATTTACGGGCAAGTCCGGTTCCTGGCCTTGTCCAGCCGGGTGAACTACCGCAATCACCGCAAAATCGTCGTAATCGACGGGAACACGGCCTTCATGGGCGGCCTGAATGTCGGGGATGAGTACTTAAGCCGGAGCAAGACGTACGGCTTCTGGCGGGATACCCATATGCTTGTGAAGGGAGAAGCGGTGAGATCGCTGCAGATTATTTTTCTCCAGGACTGGAAGTACGTCACCGGCGAGAAGATTCTCGGCCTGGAATATCTGTCGCCCGAGCTTGAGCGGGGCTGCAGCGGTGCCGTTCAAATCGTCCCCAGCGGTCCGGACAATCCGAACCGTTCTCTCAAGGATATCTTCTTCTCCATCATTACCTCGGCCAAAGAGTCCGTATGGTTGGCAACACCTTATTTCATACCGGACGAAGATCTGCTGACCGCTCTGCGCGTAGCGGCAATCTCGGGTCTCGATGTACGTATCCTGTTCCCGGCGAAGCCGGACAAATGGCTGCCTTATCTGGCCTCCCATTCCTACTTCCCATCTCTGCTTGAAGCTGGTGTGAAGATCTATGAATATGAGAAGGGCTTTCTGCACGCGAAGCTGCTCATTGCGGATGGAGAAGTGGCCTCGGTCGGCACGGCGAATATGGATATGCGGAGCTTCCACCTTAACTTTGAGGTCAGTACACTTCTGGTTCAAAGCGACAGTGTCCGCAAAATCGTTGAGGACTTCGAGCGGGATCTGCATTCTACCAAGCTGATTGAGAGAAAAGCCTTCATGAAGAAGCGCGTCGTTGTCCGCCTTATGGAATCGGCAGCCCGGCTGATGTCACCGCTGCTTTAGGGAAGACATGGCTAGTGAAGCCGCGGAATTGCATAACCTAAAGATGGCCGTCCCTATTGGGGCGGCCATTTATTTGCGATAGGGTTGGGAAAATGCCGCTTGCACGGGCGCTCGAACGACACTCAAATGGAGTTCAAATGAAACATCTTCAATACGTCGTGAATCCCAGGGCTTTCTGGAGCCGGTACAATACATCCTTGAACCAGACAGAGCGCTCATGATATGCACTGAAGTCCAGGCTGAACTCAGCCCCTTCGTTGTACCAGATCCGGCCAAAGTAGTGGTCCAGCTCCTGGGTCAGTCTGCTGCCCTTCGGCGCGGCTATCCAGAGATCATTCTCGAGATTCAGATCATTCAGATTGCGGGCTGTAAAGTTCGCTGAGCCGCCCATGATGATGCTGGGGCCCTTTGGCTTGGCGATATAGAGCAGCTTCGTATGGTACTGCTCTTTCGTAGTGTTATACCAGCGAATCTGCATATTCTGACCAGACCGCCCCAGCAGCTCTTCCGCCACCGGACGGTTGGGAAGTCCGATCTTCTCCTGACCGAATGCATTCTGGTTCGGATCGAGGATCAACCGGATCTGAACTCCGCGATGTCCGGCCTCGACCAGCTCCTTCATGACCTGCGTATCCGCCAGGTAGAACATTCCCATCCACAAGGTATCTCCTTTGTTCGTCTCCTTAATCGACTGGAGCAGATACTTATAAATCTTCCCCTCGGTCAGATATCGGATCTGCAGGGGGGCTGAAGCAGCTTCGGATGAACCAGCCGGCTTGTCGGAAGGCTTGGCCGAAGAAGAAGAGCCGTTCCATTTCGGCAGAGTCCCTCCGCCGGAGAAGTCAGCTACGGCTTGTTCGCTAGCGAGGATATCCCGGGTAATATCTCCGCGTACTTCAAAAGCGATATTGGAGTGCAGTGCACTGGCATTGTGCACGTTGCCCGAGGAGATCAGCGCACTGTTCTCGGTAGCGATAACTTTTCGGTGGTTGGCCTTCACATTAAGTAATTTCAGATACGAACGCGCTGTTATATCAGGTGCATCCGAAGCCATAAGATTCGGAATCCAGCCTGTGCCCGACTGTCCGAACCACTGGAAGAACGTCCGCCATACAGCCGAATAGGCCGGGGTCGAGTCCCTCAGCGGATTAACATCTGTAATAATGACCTGAGCCCCAGCCTGCTTAAGCTGCTCGAACAGGGGGTTAGGGGCGGAGTCATAATTCGTATTGATCTCGTCCGTCACGAATACGATTTTGAGCTGGGGATATTTCTTTTTCTGTGCCAGCAGCCTGCGGGTCATTTCTCCGCTCACATCGGGATAGCTCTGACCTTTATGTACATAATCATTGAACAGGAACAGATCGAGCACTACATATTCACGGGCTTCGCCAATCATCTGAAGCATCCGGTCAACGATATGCCGCTCCTGGCGGACGCCGCCCTTACCGTCCGGGTAGGTCAGATCATAGAAGAAATCCACATTGTCTACGCTGTATAGGGGGCTCTCATAAGAAGTTCCCGCGGGAAGGGGCTTATGAGTCTGATAGATCATCACGGCGGCCAGCCATGCAATGAGCACTACAAGAGCGATAAGGAAACCCCTGAAAAAGCGTCTTTTCCCGGAACGACGGGGTGGTGGGGTATGCTGTTTGAATATAGACGCCATAGTCCTCTTCCTCCTCTTCTGCTTATTATTTCCTATTAACGTAATTGCAGTACTGTTGAAGCAATCCAACAGTTGGAAAACAGGCTCTATCCGCAGCCGAAATAATAATATGTTGCCCTGACGCTCTCTGGGTGTATAATGAATGTACTTTTTTTGTACAATGTTTGGTATGCTGGAACAAGAAGAAGGACAGTCACGGAAAAAGAACCAGAGTGGAGTGAAAGGGTTGTACTCGATCAAACAAGTATCAGCGATGCTGAATATTCCAACGGTTACGATTCGTGCATGGGAGAACCGCTATGAGGCGGTAATTCCCGAACGTACGGATGCGGGATACCGCTTATATACAGAAGAGAATGTGGAAGATTTGAAATGGCTTAAGGGGCAGGTTGAGGAGCAGGGGGCAAGTATTTCACAGGCCGTCAAAATGCTTAAAAGCCGCAAGAAAGAGCAGGATGAGGCCTCTATGCTGCTGCAGGAGCATCCCAAGGTAGGCGATCAGACGGCCTACGCCAAGATGGAGGAGCAGATCTATCAGGCGCTGCATTCCTTTCAGGGCGAGAGGGCGAACGCGCTGATCGATTTCGGCTTCTCTCTGTACGGCTATGATGCCATGTTCTACCATGTGCTGGTGCCCGTATTGATCAGGGTGGGAGATGCCTGGGAGCACGGGCGGGCGAGTGTCGCGCAGGAGCACTACATGACCCAGCTTATATCCCAGCGTTTTTTTCAATTCTTCCACCTGTTCCCCATCCATCATCTGATGCCCAAGGCACTGTCCTTCTGTCCGCCGGGCGAGCGGCATCAGGTAGGCCTCCTGCTGTTTTCTCTGTTCCTGCGCAAGCATGGCGTAGAGGTCCTCTATCTGGGTGCGGATACCCCGGAGGACGATTTGGTCCGGATTATCAGCAATCAGGACATTTCACTAGTCTGTCTGTCTCTGACGGATCCGTCTCTAATCGAAGAGACTGACGAGTTGGTCGGCCGTTTGAAGGCGGCTTGTCCCCATATCACGATGGCGCTTGGGGGCAAGGCTTATGAACGGGCACCCAAATGCAAGTATCCGGAGTCGGTTATTAAGCTGCCGGCCGAGGAATGGAAAGACTGGTTAGAGTCGCTGGTTCACAAGACATCTGAATAAACGCAAGCCTCCTTACCTGTTCATTGCCACTGTCACTTAGACAGAGGTACACATTCGGGTGTGGAGGCTTTTTTGCGTCCGCAAATTAGCCGCATATAAGAAGAAAGATTCATCATTTACAACGAGGTATAATATTTGTATGATATTTGTATAATCTTCGTCTAAAGAATAGACAGGAAAGAGGTGGCCGGGATATGGCCCATCACCCTATCGCAAGGCGTGCGGTCGTAGTAGGGGCCGGACCGGGAGGTCTTGCAGCTGCGATGCTGCTGGCGAGTCAAGGCTATGAAGTTGAGGTGCTGGAGAAGAACGACCGTGTCGGAGGCCGCTCGTCCAGGATTACGCTGGGAGAGTATCACTTCGATCGCGGAGCAACCTTCCTGATGATGCCGCACCTGTTAGAAGAATTATTTACCGCAGCGGGCCGCTCACTTGGTGACTACGTGGTCATGAAGGAGCTTAGCCCTTTGTACGCGCTGCATTTTGGAGATATGGTATTTACCCCTTCAGCCGATCCTGAGGCCACGGCAGCTTCCATTGCAGAGCTGTTCCCGGGAGAAGAAGCCGGTTATCGGCGGTTCATGAAGGAAGAAGAGATCAAATTTGGCCGCGTGATGCCGCTTCTTCAGAGGCCTTTTACTTCGCTAAGGGATTATTTCAAGGCAGATATATTCAAGGCGCTGCCGAGGCTGCATCTTACGGAGACAGTATATGACCGGCTGTCCCGGTATTTCCGGGATGAGCGGCTGAAGCTGTCGTTCACGTTCCAGGCCAAATACCTGGGCATGTCCCCTTGGGATTGCCCGGGAACGTTCACGATTCTCTCCTATCTGGAGCACCGCTATGGGCTGTTCCACCCGATCGGCGGGATCAATCAGGTATTCGAGGCGATGGCCGGGATTATCCGGGAATATGGCGGAAAGATCCGGCTGTCCACAGGAGTGAAGCGTGTAATCACCCGAAATGGGCGGGCCGAGGGCGTACTTCTGGACAGCGGAGAGACGATTCAGGCCGACCACGTCGTTCTGAATGCCGACTTTGCAGCTGCCATGAACCGCTTGTTCGAACCGGGAGAGCTTAAGAAATATACGCCGGATAAGCTCTCGCGCAAGTCGTACTCGCTGTCTACCTGCATGATGTACTTAGGCGTCGACGGGGAGATCCAGCTGCCGCACCACTCGGTGTATTTCGCAGACGACTACCGCCGGAATGTAGAGGATATTACACGCCGCAAGCAGCTATCGGGCGACTTCTCGCTGTATATCCACAATCCGTCCGTGCTTGATTCCACGCTTGCACCACCAGGCAAATCGTCGCTGTATGTACTGGTTCCGGTTCCGAACCTGACAGGGGACACCGATTGGTCCAAGGAAGGACCTGCTTACCGTGAATCCGTGCTGGAACGGCTGGAGAGGATTCCCCAGCTTGCCGGGATTAGGGAGAGAATCGAGCAGGAGTTATTCTTCACGCCCCAGGACTGGGAAGAGCAGCTTCATGTGTACCAGGGAGCTACCTTCAATCTGGCCCATTCGCTGAACCAGATGATGCTGCTGCGTCCGCACAACAAGTTCGAGGAAGCGGACGGGGTGTGGCTGGTTGGGGGAGGCACTCATCCGGGGAGCGGACTGCCGACTATTTTTGAATCCGCGAAGATCAGTGTCTCCATGCTGATGCAGCAGGATGAAGAGCTTAAGACGGCTGGGACCCGTACTCCTGCTCTATCCGGAAAAGGAAGCGCCTTATGAAGCGGATGAAGCGGGCAGCTGTGGTTGGCGGTGGAATTGGGGGATTGACCGCTGCCCTTATGCTGAACCGGCATGGTGTGGATGTGACGCTGTATGAGCAGAAGAAAGAGGTGGGTGGCCGCCTTGCCTTTGAGCAGGAGGGGGCCTACAGAATTGATCAGGGACCGACCATCGTTCTGCTGCCGGATATGCTTGGGTCGCTACTGGAGGAGGCCGGTGTCTCACGGAGCCGGATTACCCTGCTTCCATGCGAGCCCCTGTATGACATTCATTATGCCAGCGGCAGGATGCTGACGAAATACCGGGAGCGGGAGGCGATGAGCGCAGAGCTAGCGCGGGTCTTTCCGGGCGAAGAAGCAGGGTTTAACCGCTTCATGGACCGGATGGGGCAGCTCTATCCCGTAGGGAGAGCCTCGTTCCTGGAACGTTCCTTTCCCCGCCAGCGCGACTTCTTCACCCCGGACAATCTGCGGCTGATGTGGAGGCTTCGGGCGTACCAGAGCCTGCGGGCCTCTGCGTCCGGGTACTTTCGCACAAGCGAAGTCCAGGATGCCTTCTCGCTGCAGAGCCTGTATATCGGCGGGGCTCCGCATCAGACGCCCGGCATTTATACCATGCTGCCCTATGCGGAGCATGCCTTCGGGGTCTGGATGCTGAAGGGCGGGTACGCATCGCTGCCCGCCCTGCTCGAAGAGGAGCTCCGGGCACGGGGAGGAGCTGTGAAGCTTGGCAGCCGGATTGAGCGATTAGTCGTAAAAGAGGGTGTCTGCCGCGGCGTAGTAGTGGATGGAGAGCAGCAGGAATATGATGCTGTCCTCTACAACGGCGAATTTCCGGGGCTAGGGGCGCTGCTTGGAGAAGGCGAGACGACCTCCCGCAAGAGAATGTTCAAGCCCTCCTCCGGCTGTGTGCTGGTCTATCTGGGTGTTAAGCGCCGATGGGCTGAGCGGAGAGCACACCAGTTCTTCCTGCCGGAGTCCTTGATGAATAATATGTACGAGATCTTTAAGCAGGGACGTATTCCCAGTCATCCTTCTTATTATGTATTTAACCCGGCTGCGCTTGATGAAGAGGCAGCGCCGCCTGGGGAGAGTGTCCTCTATATGCTTATCCCGGTTCCTCCCGATCTGCCCGGACTGAACTGGTCCGAAGCGGCGGGGCCGCTCGTTGACCGGGTTCTGGAGAACGCGGAGCAGCGGGGCTTCCCGGGCCTGAGGCAGGCGATAGCCTGGCGCAGGGTCCGCACGCCGGAGGATGCCGCAGCAGACGGACTGTACGGGGGCGGCAGCTTCGGGATTGCTCCGGTACTTAGGCAATCCGGGGTCTACAGGCCGCAGCCTCAGCCCTACAGCATCCGTGGACTATACGCAGCGGGCGCTTCGATTCATCCAGGCGGCGGGGTTCCGATCGTCATGCAGGGAGCCAGAATGGCATCCGAGCAAATGTTAAAGGAGATGGGAATCGAATGGATACCCTAATGAAACAGTGTGAAGATCTGATGAGGGAGAGGTCCTCCTCATTCTATGAAGCCTTTAAGGGGCTGCCGAGTCCGCGCCGCGAGGCGGTGTTCACCATCTATGCGTTCTGCCGGATGATTGACGACAGTGTCGATGAACCGGAACACTCTCCTTATACCCTGGAGGAATTGAGAGTGCGGCTTATGAATTTGAGAAAGGCGGAAGGTCATTTTATCTGGCCGGCTCTGCGCTGGCTGTTCGCCTCTTTCCCAAGACTCACGAAGGAGCCGTTCCTGCGTCAGATGGAGGGGCAGCAGAGTGACTTGTCCTTTACCCACTATAATACGATGAAAGAATTGGAGCGTTATTGCTACCTGGTCGCCGGAACCGTAGGGGAGATGCTGCTGCCTGTACTGCGGGATACGGACGATGAGAACAACGAGGCGGTAAAAGAATCCGGTATCGCACTCGGCAAGGCGATGCAGATTGTGAACATCGTTAGAGATGTCGGAGAAGACCTCGCGCGCGGCCGGAGGTATATCCCGCTTGAGCTTATGGTTCGCCACGGCTACACCCAGGATGAGCTGCTGCGCGGCGAGATTAATGGAAAGTGGATCTCGCTGATTCTTGATCTGGAGCAGCTTGCGGCCAAGTGGCTGCAGGAGGGGATGGAGCGTCTGGACGCTTATCCGCCGGAAAGCGCATTTGCGGTGGAATTATCGGCAGTTCTATATGGAGCGATCCTGACCTCGGTCAAAAACAATGGGTTTGACGTGTTTCATAAGCGGGCTTTTGTGAAGGACAGGGTCAAATCCCAAATCTACCGCAGAGTGCAAATGAAGCATTTTGGAAGTTCACCGGCAGCCGGGCCGGATTATACGAGATACAACACTCAGAGGCAGGCGGGAGACATCGCCGGATGGCTGTGATTTCGCGGATCTTTTGGGTCTGGTACAGCGTAGGAGCCGTGCTTCTGATATTCACGGGGGTACCGGTAAGTTTGAAGTTCTCAAATGGACTGTTCCTGGTGCTATATGCAGGGTATGCCCTGAGCATCTTATACAAGGCTGAAGTCTATAACCAACTGTCCGACCGGTCAGTCATTAGGCGCAGACCCGTCTATCTCGGGCTTGCAGCCGTCTTGATCTGGCTCTGCGGTATGGCTGTGGAATGGATTGGGGTGAACAGCGGCTGGCTGTTCGGCAGTTACAGCTATTCAGATGTGCTGGGTCCGCTGGTTATGGGCGTTCCTGTGACTCTAGGTTTTGCCTGGATCGCCGTTGTCGTGAATGCATTCCTTATGAGTGGGCGCAGGCGCTCTGCGGGAAGCCCTTCCCGAGTGGCGAGAGCCGCCGAGACAGGGGCATGGGCCGTGCTGCTCGATCTGGTTCTGGATCCCGTTGCTCAGCAGAGCGGGTACTGGAACTGGTCATCCGCCGGAGGATTCTACGGAGTGCCATGGAGCAACTTCCTATGCTGGTTCGGGATTGGGGCGCTGCTGTCCTGTATCCTGCCGCAGGAGCCGCTTAGTCCCGCCCGAGTTCGGCAGGGCAAGCTTCTGTACCAGATGATTCTACTCCTGTTCGGCCTTGTGGCGCTCCGGCAGGACTTCTGGATCTGCACCGCAATTGCAGCAGCGGGAATACTGATGGCCGAGAGGAGCTGCCGTCATGCTCCAAGCTGACAAATCCGCCGCCTTTCAAAGACTATTTGACGGGTACAACCGCCACTATTTATTGAAAAAGCATTTCCGCTCCATCGCTCTGAGCGGTCAGCTCGATTATGCGGCTTCCGATTTGGAGCTGGAGCGCCCGGTTCTGTATATCATGAACCACAGCTCATGGTGGGATGGGCTCCTTGTCTACCACGCGATTCGCAGGCAGTCCGCCGGGAATCATTACATGATGATGGAGGAGGAACAGCTTCAGAAGTACCGCTTCTTCCGCAAGCTGGGGGCCTTCTCCATTAATAAGCTGAACCCCGGCTCGCTTAAGAGTACCTTAAGGTATACCGAGCAGCTGCTCCACAGCGGGGGCAGAGTCTGGATGTTCCCGCAGGGAGAGCTGCTGCCGCTCGAACAACGGCCGGTTGAATTCCGCCGCGGCGTTGGTTATTTGCTGCAGCGCTGTCCTGATACGGTCGTTATTCCGGTTACGCTGTATCATGGACTTTTCCTGGGGACGAAGCCGGATGCCTTCATGAAAGTGGGTATTCCCGTTACGGAGCCGTGGCACAGCATGGAGTCTTCCGCCGCTGCCGAGCTGCTCCGCAGCAGCCTGGAGACCCAGTTGAACCAGCACAAGGCGGAGATTCTGGAAGCTGGCGGAGAGACGCCAAGGGGATATGTCCCCTTGCTGAAGACCGGCCGGTCAACAAGCGAGATTTATGACGATGCCAGAAGAAGGGTGGGGCTGTAATGTACATACTATGGATGTCTCTGGCAGGTCTGTTGTCTGTCCAGCTAATCTTTGTATGCTGGAATACAGCCCAGCTTCCGAGGCTGCCACTGCGGAAGAATGATGCACGAGGGGCTGGGCTTGAAGTGCGAAAGGCTCAGCATAGGGAGATAGAGAAGGAGTTGGCCCCGGCGGAGGCTTGGCATACAGTGCCTAGGATCGGTTGTTCGGCAGATAGGGCTGGGCATGCACTAGAAGGAGCAGAGCTTGCAGCAGAGGCGGAACCTGGTCAGACTTCACAAGCTCCCGGCTCTCTTCATCCTCACATTTCCCTCCTTTCCCCGAATGTGCCGGTGATCTCCGTTTTGATACCTGCACGGAATGAGGAGAACAATCTGCCTGCTTGTCTATCCTCGGTTCTCGGCTGCCGAACCGGGGGCATGGAGCTGGAAGTGATCGTCCTTGACGACCGCTCCAGTGACGCCACAGGCAGGATCGCTGAAGCGGCAGCACGGCGGGACCCCCGGGTTCGTGTGATCCGGGGAGCAGATCGTCCGCCGGGGTGGATGGGCAAATCCTATGCCTGTCACCAATTGGCACAGGCCGCCGAAGGCACGTGGTGGCTGTTCCTCGACGCGGATGTGCGGCTGCGGCCTGATGCGCTGCAAGCAGTAATGGCCGAAGCGGACTTTCAAGGGCGCGGGCTGATCACCGGCTTTCCCCGCCAGGAGACCGGCACATGGCTGGAGCGGCTTGCCGTGCCGATGATGGCTCTGGTCATTGCCTGTCATCTCCCGATTCGTCTGGTTAGACAGAGCCGTGACCCCCGGTTCGTGGCGGCACACGGAGCTTTCATGTGCATTCACCAAGGCAGCTACACGGCTGCCGGAGGCCACGAAGGGATCGCGTCCTCCCTGCTGGACGATATGATGCTGGCCCGGCGGGTCAAGGAAGCTGGAGACCCCGTCCTGCTCTGCGCCATTCATGAGTACGCGGACATGAGAATGTATGACGGTGCACAGCAGGTCTGGAATGGGTACAAGAAGAACATCTACGAGGGTGTATCCCGCAGCGGGTACCTGCTTGGAAGCATTATGACAGGATACCTGCTGGGTTACGTACTTCCCGCTGTTATCCTGATTCTGTCGCTCATTCTTGGCTGGTGGGAGACGGCCGGACTTGCTGCAATCCCGGTCATTCTCGGGATGGGGATCAAGGCGGTTAGTGATGGCCGAAGCGGCAGGCCGATATGGGAAGGTATACTGATGCCCGCCAGCGCGGCAGCGTTCATCGCGATTGCGGCGGCTTCCTGGAGAGCGGGGAGCAGCGGTCAAGGCTATATATGGAAAGGCAGGCACTACTCATGACAAGGAGAGGGAAGGCACTGATTGTGGGAGCCGGATTTGGAGGATTATCCTGCGCGATTCGGCTCGCCTGTCAAGGTTATGAGGTAACTGTGCTGGAGCAGCAGGAGCAGGTTGGCGGCAAGCTGCAGCGGATCACAGCGGGGGAGTACCAGTTCGACCGCGGGCCCAGCACGATCACCATGCCGCAGATATTCAGGAATGTGTTCAGGCAGGCCGGCAAAAACATGGACGATTACGTAAAACTCTATCCGCTTGAACCGCGCACCCGAAACGTTTTTGCAGATGGAAATGTGGTGGATTTGACTTCAAATCAACAGGCCATGCAGGAGCAGATCGGGAGATTCAGTCCGCAGGACGCTCTTCGGTATATTGACTTTCTTCAGGAATCCAGGGAGCTGTATCGCTACGCCCAAGAGCGGTTTCTGAATAAACTTCCCTTGTCCTGGAAGGATAAGCTTACTCCCGATATGATCTTTGGGCTCCTTAGAGTCCGTCCGCAGCTGACGCTGCAGAAGCTGCTGCTTCGTTACTTCACCCACCCGAATACGCTCTCGATGTTTGGCCGTTATGCTACATATGTAGGCTCTTCTCCGTACCAAGCGCCTTCGATATTCGCCATGCTGGCCCATGTTGAGGCGGATCAGGGAATATTCGGCGTTCAAGGCGGGACGTATGAGCTTATTCGGGGATTCCGGCGGCTGGCTGAGGAGCTGGGTGTGCGGATTGAGCCGGGAACGCAGGTGACTAGCCTGAGAGTCAGCGGCGGACGTGCAGCGGGACTGGAGACGAACCGGGGTTTCTATGAAGCTCCGCTCGTTATTATGAATGGGGATCTGCTTAGCGCATCCGCGCAGCTGATCGCGGGCCGGGACCGGCCTTCTCTGTCTGACCGGAGGATTGCCGCCTATGAGCCCTCCTTATCCGGATTTGTCATCATGGCGGGCATTCCTGTAAAGTATGAGCAGCTGCTTCACCATACCGTATTCTTTCCGGCCGATTACCAGCGGGAGTTCAAGGATATATTTGAATACAAGCGGCCTCCATCGGACCCGGCCATTTATATATGCAACTCTTCTTATTCGGACGGATTTGGCGCGCCGGCAGGAGGCAGCAATCTGTTCATTTTGGCCAATGCGCCTTATCTGTCGGACAGCTGGGACTTTACTGTGGAGCAAGAAGCATACACCGAGTTCCTTCTGACCAAGCTTGATCGGCTCGGATTAACGGGAATACGGCAAGGCGATGTTCTGGAGACCTACACCCCGGCTGATCTGTCCGCGGATACGCATGCCTATCGGGGGGCCATCTATGGAATTTCTTCGAATAGTATGCGTCAGGCTTTCTTTCGCCCCCCTAACCGCAGCAGGGATATCCAGGGACTTTGGTTCGCGGGCGGCACGACACACCCAGGCGGAGGGACTCCCATGGTCACCTTGTCTGGGCAGCTGGTGGCAGACTACATTGCAAAAGAGACACGGTGAGCCATAAATACACAGGCTGAGGATGTAGATTAGGTAGTTCTTTATAGGTGAATTATAATAGCAATCACACACGGATATGTTATGCTGCGATATAGACAAGTAATGAACGGCAGCAGCCGGTAGGAGGCGCGGATGAAAGAACGTTTTAGCGTACGGGGCGGACGGAGAAGAAGGAGTCTGGCGGGCAGGGGGACGAGCGCAGCCAGGCTGACCAATCAACCAGATAGGATGGACAAGCCGAGCATGGCTGACATAGGACATAATGCAGATAGGGAAAAGACGCCGGGAATGCAGAATATGGCGGACCTGCCGGATATGAGGGATGAGCCGAACATGGTCAGCCTAGAGGTAGACGGGACGTCTGCAGGCGGCAGTCAAGTGCAGCAATCGGCCTTTACTGAAGATAACACGACAGGTGCAGCCCTATCTCTGACCTCCGGCCGCAAAACCGAGCATATACGCATCTGCCTGGAGGAAGAAGTCAATGCCGCCGGCTTAACCAGCGGCTTCAATCAGTACGTTTTCCGGCATAATGCACTCCCGGAGATCGACTTCGACAAGATTAGCCTGAGAACCCGCTTTCTGGAGCGGGGCCTGAGAACCCCGCTGCTCATAAGCTCAATGACAGGCGGAAGCGAGACAGCCGGTCGCATCAATGAACGGCTGGCCGAAGCCGCAGAGCGCCGGGGATGGGCCATGGGCGTCGGCTCGGTCCGGGCGGCCGTAGAGCATGGGGAGCTGTCGGCGACGTTTGCCTTACGGCATAAGGCACCTACGATTCCGATCATCGCCAACCTTGGTGCCGTGCAGCTGAATTACAGTTTTGGCCTGGATGACTGCCGGAGGGCCGTAGAGATTGCGGAGGCGGACATGCTCGTCCTTCATCTGAATGGACTGCAGGAAGTATTCCAGCCCGAAGGCAATACGGCCTTTGGCGGGTTATTGCAGCGGATTGAGCAGCTGTGCAGGAATCTTAATGTACCTGTAGGGGTAAAAGAAGTCGGCTGGGGCATCGATGCTGACACCGCCGTCCGGCTGCATGAGGCCGGCGCTGCGTTCATCGATGTGGCCGGCGCTGGCGGCACCTCGTGGAGCCAGGTGGAGAAATTCCGCAGCAGCGATCCGGTTCGCCGCCTTGCCGCTGAGGCCTTCGCCGGCTGGGGAATCCCGACGACGGAGTGTATCCGGGCGGTGCGCACGGCGCTTCCCGGATGTGCTCTCATCGGCAGCGGCGGGCTGCACACGGGCGTGGATGCCGCCAAGGCCCTTGCGCTTGGCGCGGACATGGCCGGCTTTGGCCGGGCGCTTCTGGGTCCGGCGGTCCATTCCGAGCAGCAGCTTGATGAGGTGCTCAGCCAGGTGGAGTTCGAACTGCGGACCGCAATGTTCGGAATCGGCGCAGCCGATATTGCTGCGCTTAAGACAACGGGGCGGCTGATTCGCAAGTAGGACGGGGTTTTCCCGATAGGCCAATCCTTCGCGGATTGGTTTTTTTCTTGTTGAAGACATCTCTCCTGCGGGGTCCGGCAGATTATCCCTAAGGAGCGGGTTATGGCGATCTGAGGTTTTTTCAGCGGCTATCCTTGAAATATTTCCGGGGTATATGTACTATGGTTGAAGAAGACTGAGCAATTACAATAATGAGGAGTTGTCATAGATATGGCTTTAAAAGCAGGAATCGTGGGTCTGCCGAATGTCGGCAAATCGACACTGTTCAATGCGATCACGCAGGCAGGTGCCGAATCCGCGAACTATCCGTTCTGCACCATCGATCCGAACGTAGGCGTAGTCGAAGTGCCTGACGAGCGGCTCGACAAGCTGACCGAGCTCGTGGTGCCGAACCGCACCGTGCCTACGGCGTTCGAATTCGTAGATATCGCCGGGCTTGTGCGCGGCGCCAGCAAAGGGGAAGGCCTTGGCAACAAGTTCCTTGCTCACATCCGTGAAGTGGATGCGATTGTGCATGTTGTGCGCTGCTTCGAGGATGAGAACATTACCCATGTGGACGGCAAAATCAACCCGATCAGCGACATCCAGACGATTAACCTGGAGCTGATTCTGGCTGATCTGGACAGCGTGGAGAAGAAGATTGAACGCTCCCGCAAAAATATGAAGGGCGGCAACAAGCAGTACGCCCAAGAAGTTGAAGTGCTTGAGCGCGTCAAAGAAGCGCTCTATAACGATATGCCTGCCCGCAGCATCGAGCTGTCGGATGACGAGAAAGCGATCGTGCGCGATCTGCATCTGCTGACATTGAAGCCGGTTCTCTATGCGGCTAACGTTAGTGAAGATGGAGTTACAGAAGCGGACAGCAACCCGTTCGTACAGCAGGTAAGAGAATTTGCCGCTGCCGAGAACGCGGAAGTGGTGCCGATCAGTGCGAAGGTAGAAGCGGAGATTGCCGAGCTTGAAGGCGAAGACAAAGCGATGTTCCTGGAGGAGCTGGGCCTTGATGCCTCCGGTCTGGATCGCCTGATTCAAGCGGCCTATCGTCTGCTCGGACTCTACACTTACTTCACCGCCGGTGTTCAGGAGGTTCGTGCCTGGACCATCCGCAAAGGAACCAAAGCTCCGGGAGCAGCGGGAGTTATTCACTCCGACTTCGAGCGCGGATTCATCCGGGCCGAGGTAGTCTCCTACAATGACCTGGTTGCCGCAGGCTCCATGAACGTAGCCAAAGAGCGCGGTCAGCTTCGTCTTGAAGGCAAAGAGTATGTCGTACAGGACGGCGATGTGATGCATTTCCGTTTCAACGTATAGGTCTTATTTATTTAAGAGCATGAAGCTAACAGCCCCGCCCGTTTCATGGTCAAGCGCCTCTTGCAGACATCGGCGACCCGTCGGTTAACCGGTGATCTTGAGAGAGACGCTTCATCATACGGACGGGGCTTTTTTATCTGTAGGGGTACAGCCAGCCAGCTTGTTGTGAGAGGATGAAGGGAATAAAGCGCATGCGAGGCACGAGTTACATAATATAGGGTATGAAATCCATGATATTTCTGCTTGGAGGAGCTCACTTTCGGGGCTTAACTCACATGAGTAAAAACGTCCTTCCTGCACAAGAATACAGGATAGATTTTCCTAAGTTGCCGAAGGATTCTCGTCCCGGCCCAGGTGCAGCCATCTATTCAAATGGACAAAACCATGCTATAATAAAAAGTCGTTTACCTTAACAAAGTTATCAGGAAATTATGTATGCGAAGAGAGGTGCTTTCCTTGTTAGATCGACTTTCATCCCTTGCTGATCGTTATGAGAAATTAAGCGAGCTGCTTTGTGATCCAGATGTAGCCAGTGATCCGAAGAAACTTAGGGATTATTCCAAGGAACAATCAGACTTACAGCCCGCTTATGAGGCTTTTACCGAATATAAGAACGTCATGGAAGAACTGGATGCTGCGAAAGCCATGCAGGCCGAGAAGCTGGACGATGAGATGCGCGAAATGGTTAAGATGGAGATTGATGAACTCACCAAGCGCCAGCAAGAGCTGGAGGAGAAGATTCATATCCTCCTGCTTCCGAAGGACCCGAACGATGACAAGAACGTTATTGTGGAGATCCGCGGCGCGGCGGGCGGCGATGAAGCGGCTCTGTTCGCGGCTGACTTGTACCGGATGTACACCCGTTATGCCGATTCCCAAGGCTGGCGCGTCGATGTGATGGATGTGAACGCGAGTGATTTGGGCGGCTTCAAAGAGGTCATCTTCATGATCAACGGACGCGGAGCCTACAGCAAAATGAAATTCGAGAGCGGTGCCCACCGGGTACAGCGTATTCCTTCTACGGAGTCGGGCGGACGTATTCATACCTCTACCTCCACCGTGGCGGTAATGCCGGAAGTAGAGGATTTCGATATTGAAATCCATGACAAGGATATCCGCGTGGATACGTTCTGCTCCAGCGGTGCTGGCGGACAATCCGTTAACACCACCAAATCGGCAGTCCGGGTTACACACATCCCTACCGGGATTGTGGCTACTTGTCAGGATGGCAAATCACAGAACTCGAACAAAGAGAAGGCCCTGCAGGTACTCCGGGCCCGTATCTTCGATGTGAAGCGTCAAGAGGAAGAAGCGAAGTTCGCTGGAGAGCGGAAGAGCAAGGTAGGTACGGGTGACCGCAGTGAACGGATTCGTACGTACAATTTCCCGCAAAGCCGTGTAACCGACCACCGGATCGGTCTGACTGTGCATAAGCTCGATCAAGTGATGAACGGGGAGATTGAGGAATTCGTCTCCGCGCTGACCATTGCCGAGCAGGCAGAAATGATGGACAAAGGAGAATAATCCTTGAATATAGATAAGTTCAAGCTGTCTTCAGGAATTACGTTGATAGAAGCCTTTAAGGAGGCTTCTTCTTTTTTAGCATCGACCGGGGTGCATGAACCGGAGTCCAATGCCGAGCTGCTGCTGCGGCATGTGCTGAAGGTGAGCAGGGCCGAGTATCTGATGGCCCTGCGGGATCCGTTCCCGGCGCAGCATGCGGCCGCCTGGGAAGAAGCCGTGCGCCGGAAGGCGGCGGGGGAGCCCGCGCAGTACATTACCGGGGAGCAGGAATTCTACGGCCTGACCTTCAAGGTCACCCCGGCCGTATTGATCCCGCGCCCCGAGACGGAGCTGCTCGTGGAAGCCATTGCCGCCGAAGGCGACAAGCTCTGGCCGGGCGGATCGCCGCGCACGGCCGATATCGGGACAGGCAGCAGCGCCATTGCGGCTGCCCTGAAGCATCTGCGTCCCGCGTGGCAATTGGCTGCCGGCGACCTGTCGCCGGATGCGCTTGCGCTTGCGCGGGAGAATGCGGCGCGGCTCGGAGCCGATATTACGTTCAAGCAGGGGAACCTGCTTGAACCGTTCGCCGGCGAGCCGCTTGATATTATCGTCTCCAATCCGCCTTACATTCCGGCGGAGGAGATCGAGACCCTCGAGCCCGAAGTCAGAGACTTCGAGCCCAGGCTGGCGCTCGATGGAGGCCCCGACGGGCTCGCTCCCTACCGGATCATGATGGAGCAGCTCCATCTTCTGCCCGCTCCGCCGCGGCTTATCGGCTTTGAGCTCGGGATGGGACAGGCCGCGGATGTCGCGGAGCTTCTTCGGTCAGCCGGTCACTGGGATGAGATTGTGACCATCCCGGACCTCGCGGGAATCGACCGGCATGTACTGGGAATTGCTCGGGGTAACAGGGCTTGATGCGGCTTGTTCACAGTTGCTGAACTTGAATAGGCAAACTCTGCAGGTTATCCCAGTTAATTTGCGTTTCATAGACTGCCTACTCTATATTAGAATTAACAGATCGAGC
The DNA here is from genome assembly GCF_059492195.1 of Paenibacillus sp. Paensp111. NCBI lineage: Bacteria > Bacillati > Bacillota > Bacilli > Caryophanales > Paenibacillaceae > Paenibacillus > Paenibacillus sp. Paensp111. Next base: position 3,937,122 of record NZ_CP168527.1, on the reverse strand, counting down.
TGTGCTTGTTCATGGGCTAAGCGATGGTGTACCATTAGATTTACAGGCTTTTTTACAAGGTTCTCTGTGTGGGCAGAGATTTGGGCGAATAACAGTTTGGGATAGGAAATATATAAATATAGATAGCTTCTGGAAGAACAGTGGTAAATGCTGTACCCGGGGAACGCTGGAGGGAGCCGCTTCATGCTTAACAAGTGGAAGAAAGTGGATTGGTCGATTGTTTTTATTGTGTTCATTTTCGGGATATTAAGTGTCACTCTTATCCATAGCGGAGTTGCCGCATGGCCCAAGTTCAAGGGCGTTGATACGAAAATGATCTTTTTCTATATTGTCGGCTTTCTGGCCTTCTTTGGCATGATGCTGATTGATTTCAGGCTGCTGACGAAATACTTCCTGTATTTATTTGGAGCGGGCTGTATTCTTATGATTATCGTTATTTTCAAAGGGGAAGAGCTCAACGGAGCACAGGGCTGGCTGAATCTGGGATTCATCAGCCTGCAGCCAGCCGAGCTGTTCAAGCTGGTGCTAATCATTACGCTCGCTGCTCTGCTGATGCGTAAATACCGCATGCGTCTCTTGTTCTGGAGAGATGTAGTGCCGCTGGGTCTGGTTACGCTTATCCCTTTCGCTCTGGCCATGAAGCAGAATGATATCGGTAACGGTCTCAGCTATCTGGTGATCCTGCTTGGCATGCTGTGGATCGGGAAGCTGAAGTATTCCCATGCCCTGATCATCCTGGTCATTACGGCTGTAGCCGTTGTCGGAGGGATCAAGACTTATATCACGTTCCATGATCAGATTGCCACCACGCTGAAGCAGACAGATAAGGAGCACTGGCTGAAACGGATGGATCCCTGGCTGCTGCCGGAGAAGGCAGACAAGAATGCGGCTTATCATACGAAGAATGCCAGTGTGGCCATTGCTGCCGGAGGCATGTTCGGCAACGGATATATGAAGGGCCCTTATGTACAGTCCGGCCGAGTGCCGTATACGTACTCCGATTCCATCTTTGTGGTGGTGGCCGAGGAGTTTGGCTTCTTTGGCTGCTCGGTCCTGCTGCTGCTCTATTTCATACTCATCCACAGGCTGATTCTGATCTCTCTGGAATGTAAGGACAAGACCGGACCCCTGCTGATCGTGGGTATCGTGGCGATGTGGCTGTACCAAATCTTCGAGAACATTGGCATGTTCATGGGGCTGATGCCGCTGACGGGGATTACGCTGCCATTTATCAGCTACGGGGGTACCTCTCTCCTGATCAATATGGCTAGTCTGGGGCTTGCCATGAGCGTGCGCATTCATGGTCATGAAGTGGACGATGATATTCCGCGGGCGCCGCGAGCCTCGCTAACCCGCTCTAGCTGATTTCAGCCTGAGTAGATTAAAATTTTATGCCGAAGTTAACCGCCTTGCTACCCTGCTTCCCAGGGGCTGAGCAGGGTGGTTTTTTTATAGGCGAAATACGAGAAAAGATAGATTCATAGGTTTATTAATCTCTTAACCGGACATACTGATAGACATCAGCACCACACGGTTAGGGGGAAGCTCGTAATGACGTTGAATCGTAATAGGGAGACCAGGGTAACCAGGGATACTAAGGAATATAAGAGAACCAGTAGAGGAAGAATCGGCGTTCGCAGTACATTGCTGCTTATCTTATGCATGGCAATCCTGCTCATGTCCTGGGAAGGGCAGAAGACGGACGCAGCCGTAGCCAAGACGGAGATTCCCAAGGATTCGATCCGGCTTCGTATTCTCGCTAATTCCGATCGCCCCGAGGATCAGATCGTGAAGCGTCATGTCCGGGATGCCGTTGTCGAGCAAATGAATGGGTGGGTCCAGCAGCTGGAGCATCCGCAGAGCCTTGAAGAAGCGCGTAAGGTTGTTCGTGCCAAGCTTCCCGAGATTGGGGAGCAAGTGGGCCGGACGCTCCGGGCTAATGGCGAATCTTACAGTTATAAGGTGGAGCTTGGGATTGTTCCCTTCCCTACCAAGCTGTATGGCGGGGAGGTCTATCCAGCGGGTGATTATGAAGCTGTTCGTGTAACGCTGGGGACCGGAGAAGGCCAGAATTGGTGGTGCGTCCTGTTCCCTCCGCTCTGCTTCATTGACGCCGGAACGGGAGATGCCGCCCCTAAGGCGGGGGAGCAGGTTAAGACCGCATCTGCAGCGGGGAGTAAGGGGTCCGGCGCGAAGGCCGATTCCAAGACGGAATCCAAGGCTCCGGAGGTTCGGTTCTTTCTGTGGGATTTGCTCAGCGGCTTTTTCAACTGGATTGGCAGTTTGTTTTCCTGAAATACATCGATTGCCCGGCCTTATCGTTTGTTTCATACCGCAATTATGGTAGAATATTCGTTGTTACAAGCACTTATTCATTCATTCTCTGGAAGTAAGCTAACTAATATAAATCATCAGTAGTAATATCAGCATTTAGAGTGCTCTCACTCTGCCGCAGTCTGGTGCACCGCACTATACTTGGGAGAATGAGGCGCTTTTTCGTATGTAAGAGTGTGCAGCTAAATTTGATACAGAAAGATTGGGATCTTAATGGAATCTAAGCAGAACGGTAATATAGTTACAAAATATTGGAACGTTACCAGTGCGGCAACTCATGCCACCGACCTCGGCCATAAGTTTTCTGAACATGATTTGAATGAGGCGATTGAGGAGGCCGCGGATCTTCTGCGTGCCGGCAGGACAGTAGCCTTCCCGACGGAGACAGTATATGGCCTTGGCGCTGATGCACGCAGCGATGAAGCGGTTGAACGGATCTTCACCGCCAAGGGCAGACCGTCGGACAACCCCCTCATTGTCCATATCGCGGAACTGTCCCAGCTGGACGAGATTGTTCTGGACGTGAACGATACGGCGCGCCGGCTGATGGAAGCTTACTGGCCCGGCCCGCTCACGCTGGTGCTGCCGGTAAGGCCCGGTGCGGTCTCCCCGCGCGTAACAGCGGGATTGTCCACCGTGGCCGTGCGCATGCCGGACCACCCTATCGCCCTGCGGCTCATCGCCGCCGCAGGCTGCCCGGTTGCCGCCCCCAGCGCCAACCGGTCAGGACGCCCGAGCCCTACGCTGGCAAGCCACGTGGGCGAGGACCTTGCCGGCCTGATCGGCGGCATCGTGGACGGCGGGCCCACCGGTGTGGGCCTCGAGTCCACCGTGGCCGAGGCCGGCCCGGACGGCACCGTGACCGTGCTTCGCCCCGGCTCGGTCACGGCCGAGGCGCTTGCCCGCGTGGCGGCAAGCGTGCACACCGATCCCGCCCTGCATGGCGGGCGGGAGGAGAACAGCCCGGCGCCGCGATCGCCGGGCATGAAGTACACGCACTATGCGCCGCGCGGCAGCCTGCGCATCGTGCGTGGGGAGGACCCGGAGGCCGTAGCGGCCCGGGTCCAGGCCGAGCTCGCCGCGGCGGAGGCGCGCGGCGAAGTGACGGGGGTGCTCGCGTATGACGAGCACCTGCCCCGCTACCGGGCGAGCATCGTGATCTCGCTCGGCCCGCTGGGTGCGCTTGCGAACGCGGCGCACCGGCTCTATGCGGGGCTGCGCCGCTTCGATGAAGAAGGCGCCACCTTCATGATTGCCGAGGCCTGCCCCGAAGAGGGAGTCGGCCTGGCTGTAATGAATCGTCTGCTTAAAGCCGCAGGGAATGAGGTAATAGACGTATAAGAATCCTTTTACCCAAGAAAGGCGGGGGATAGTGATGATCCACGTAGGAGTTACCGGATGGGGGGATCATGATGAACTCTATCCTGCTCGGACGCCTGCCAGGGAGAAGCTGCGGATCTATGGACAGCACTTCCCTGTGGTTGAAGTTGACAGCTCTTTTTATGCCATACAATCGCAGGCCAATTTTCAGCGGTGGGTCGATTTGACCCCGGAGAACTTTACTTTCTTTGTTAAAGCTTATCAAGGGATGACAGGCCACTCGCGGGGGAAGAATCAGAAATTTGCGGGGCCGGGGGAAATGTTCGAAGCCTTTATTCGTTCCATTGATCCTGTGGTGAAAGCGGGCAAGCTGAATGCCGTGCTTTTTCAGTTCCCGCCCTGGTTCGATTGTACGCTGGACAGCATCCGCAGGCTCCGGGCTATTCGGAAGTGGATGGGAGACCTCCCGCTCGCGATTGAGTTCCGGAATCCAAGCTGGTTCCAGGCGGATACCCGGGAGAAGACCATTCAGTTCATGCGGGAAGAAGGATGGTTCCATGTTATTTGCGACGAGCCTCAGATCGGTCACGGTTCGGTTCCCACGGTGCTTGAACCTGGTGCTCCGGGCAAGACCTTTATCCGGCTGCACGGGAGGAACGCGGCGGGGTGGAAGATGAGCAGTGCTCCCAACTGGCGGGAAATTCGAACGCTGTACCGCTATTCAACGGAGGAGCTGCAGGAATGGCGCGATCACCTGAACGAACTGCAGAAGAAGGACGCGGGAGATATTTATATGATATTCAACAATAACTCCGGCGGCGATGCGGCAGATAACGCCAAGGAAATGATGTCCCTTCTCGGCATGAAGCCGGCGAATAACGCTCCGCGTCAGATGGACTTATTCGGAGAGGCATAGGGAACGAACCGGCTCGGCATTGGATGCTGAGCCTTTTTGTGTGCGCTGCGTTAGGGGCGAATGACCATAAGAATAATGATCAGCACGGTAAGGAGATGTACGAGACGGTTCAGCGTGTTGATGGTACCGGCCAGAGGAAGGTAGCCTTGGGGGATGCCTTCCCCTCTGTGCTGCCTGATGAGCTTGCTGGCCCTTTTCATGGCAGGCTCCATGAATCCGATGATAAGGATCTCGATGATGATGAATAGCACGATACTGATATTAAGCCACATTTTGCTGAAGCCTGTGTGATCCACTAGCATGAGTAGAATGCCGGTAACTAACAACGTAATCCCGCCAGCTTTGGGGAACTTGTTGATCTTGTCACTTAGATGATAGACGAACCTTAGCTGGCTGATTGTTTTGGCTGAATGGGTGACGAGGGGCAGCACAAAAGCCGGCCCGATCCCGATAATTGCCGCCAGTACATGAATGAGCACCAATAACTTTTCGATAGACTCCATCTCTCCAACCCCCTGCAGATTTATAGATACCCCATATTTACTGCGGAAGTCTCGGCTTCATGCCTCTTCATGGCTAAACCTTGCATAGTCCAAATCCCTTGTCCCGGATAGAGGATAAGCTGTCATGAACCCTTCCTTGTCCGCATAATTTGGTATAAAGACGGGATTCGGTGCAGGGGATGCGCCGGGAATTGCGGACATGGGGGAATGATCGATGCATGAAGCAGTCGAACGGCTGGGTGAACTGGCGACGATCGTGATGATGGCGGCAGCTTTAGGAATGGACGCTTTTTCATTGGGGATAGGGATCGGCATGAAGGGTGTCCGTCTGCGGGAGGTTCTGCGGATCAGCCTGGTCATTGCCCTGTTCCACATCCTTATGCCGCTGCTGGGCATTTTTACGGGAGAATACTTGGGCATGCTGCTTGGACAGGTAGCCGGATATGTCTCGGGGGGACTGCTCGTGCTGCTTGGAGCACATATGATTATAAGCTCTTTACGGGGCAGCGGGATGCAGGCTGTGAATCCGCGTACCTTCCTTGGGGTATTGCTGTTCGCGATGAGTGTGAGTGTCGACTCCTTCTCGGTCGGCGTATCGCTGGGTATGTTCCACAGCAATCTGGTGCTTACCGTGCTGGCCTTTGGCTTTTTCGGCGGCTTGATGTCTGTATTGGGACTGATGCTGGGGCGCAAGGTGAGCCATAGTCTGGGCGATTATGGGGAAGCGGCAGGCGGAGCTGTGCTTCTTGCATTTGGACTGATGTTTATCTTTTGATACAATAGTAGAAAATAGAATCTTGGAGCTAGAGAGCTACCGGAGGTGAAGACACAGGTATGCGGATATTATTCGTATGTACAGGAAATACCTGCCGCAGCCCGATGGCTGAAGGCATGCTGCGCAAGCTGGCTGTGGAACACGGTGTGGATGTCGAGGTCCGCTCTGCCGGCGTGTCGGCAGCGGAGGGAGTACAGATCTCCTATCATGCAGAGGCTGTGCTGAGGGAGAACCAGATTCAAGACGAGATCACTTCAACCCCGCTGCGGGCTGAGCTTACAGAATGGGCAGATCTGATTCTTACCTTAACTCAGGGGCATAAGAGGCAGGTTATTCAGTATTTTCCGGGAACCGCCGGGAAGACGTATACTCTTAAGGAATATGTAGAGGACGATGAGCAGGTGCTGGCAGATATTCAGGAACTGGACAGTCTGCTTGCTGCAAGGGAGCTGCAGATGTCTCTAGGGCAGCAGATGAGTGCAGCGGATGGACAGCGTATGATTGAGCTCCGGCAGAGAATACCGGTCTTTGATATATCTGACCCGTTCGGCGGCTCCAGAGACGATTACGATCGTACAGCTGCCGAAATTCGTACGGCTTTGGACAAGCTTATGGATATGCTTAAGCAGCGCAGCTCTCATTAATTTGGCTTTTAATTTGGCTTGCAATGCGGCTGTGATTGCTATATGATGAAGTTGAAAATTGCAGATCCGATGTGACTGGCGACGAGAGTGGGCTAACCACGATGGAGCATCGGAGTATACGGCCGGTCGCCTGGGCAAAAGAGCACACGCATTCTTTAGATGCGTATTGCTCTTTTTTTCGTTCTCTCTTTCGATTTCTTGTCGATTTTTAGGTATAATAAGGGCGTTATGTGCAGGAAGAGTTGTCTCCTGCTGAATCGGTTCATGATCCATATCGTTCTGGCGCACGCTGTATACCTGTGATTGAAATGGGAGGAATGTGTGAATGAATAAAGGCAATGAGGAGCTGTCTATCCGTGAACAAGCGGCTATCGTATTGTCTGATCTCGCGGAGGCGGCAGGACTTGGGCCAGGCAAGATTGTAGTGGCCGGGGTCAGTACAAGTGAAGTGGCGGGCAAGCGAATCGGCACGCATGGAGCCGAGGATATTGCAGCCGAGCTGTATGAAGGACTGGAGCAGGTTCGGGCCAAATTCGGCTTTGAGCTCGTGTTCCAGTGCTGTGAGCACCTTAACCGGGCGCTTGTCCTCGAGCGCGACCTGCTCGAACGTCTGCATCTAACCGAAGTTAGTGCGGTCCCGGTTCCCAAAGCAGGCGGCTCGATGGCTGCCGGTGCCTATCGCCGGCTGAAGGACCCTTGCCTTGCAGAGACGATCGAAGCTCATGCCGGAATCGACATCGGCGAGACGATGATCGGCATGCATTTGCGCCGGGTCGCAGTTCCTTTCCGTCCCACCATTCGGTACGTGGGGGAAGCCCGGGTGAATGCAGCCTGGAGCCGTCCGAAGCTGATTGGCGGTGAAAGAGCCGTCTACGTGCTGCCGCAGGTGCAGGATTCTAATCTTTGTGATTGATCAAGCTGTATAAGTTGAACTTAAGAATTACCCATAGGCAAGAGTGTGAAACCGGATTTCTACCTAATACATTTAATCAAGAAATCTGGGAGCAACAGCGATCGTAAGAACATTTCACATGGCTGCCTCACGTGTAATTAAGAGTCCAACTACTACAAATTATGGGAGGATGAAGAACATGGAACATTTGAGAAAACAAGACCCAGCTGTACTTGAGGCTATGAATTTGGAACTGAAGCGTCAGCGCAACAATATTGAATTGATTGCATCCGAGAACATCGTAAGTGAAGCGGTTATGGAGGCTCTTGGCTCCGTACTGACGAATAAATATGCTGAAGGCTACCCTGGCAAGCGCTTCTACGGCGGCTGTGAGCATGTGGATATCGTAGAAGATATCGCTCGTGACCGTGCGAAGGAACTGTTCGGTGCTGAGCATGCGAACGTGCAGCCTCACTCCGGCGCTCAAGCGAACATGGCCGTATACCTGGCTGCCCTTAAGCCTGGAGATACCGTTCTCGGTATGAACCTGGCTCACGGGGGTCACCTGACTCACGGTAGTCCGGTTAACGCATCGGGACTGCTCTACAACTTTGTAGCTTATGGTGTTCAAGAAGATTCCTTCACTATCGATTACAACGAACTGCGCAAAGCCGCATTCAAACACCGTCCGCGTATGATCGTGGCGGGTGCCAGCGCATATCCGCGCATTATTGACTTTGAAGCCATCGCTTCGATTGCCAATGATGTAGGCGCATTGTTCTTTGTAGACATGGCCCATATTGCCGGTCTGGTTGCTGCCGGTCTTCATCCAAGCCCGGTACCTCATGCTCATTTTGTGACGACGACTACACACAAAACACTTCGCGGTCCTCGCGGCGGTATGATCCTGTGTAAGAAAGCATGGGCTCAGGCTATCGACAAAGCAGTGTTCCCTGGTATTCAGGGCGGTCCTTTGATGCACGTTATTGCTTCCAAAGCTGTCGCTTTGGGTGAAGCTCTGCAGCCGTCGTTCAAGACTTATGCGGAGAATGTTGTGAAGAATGCGAAGCGTTTGGCTGAGACTTTGGTTGAAGAGGGTCTGAACCTCGTATCCGGCGGAACAGACAATCACTTAATGCTGATCGATACCCGCGGTCTGAACATTACGGGACGAGATGCAGAGCATGTCCTCGACTCTATCGGTATTACTGTAAATAAGAATGCCATTCCGTTCGATCCTACTAGTCCGTTCGTTACCAGCGGTATTCGTGTGGGTACTCCTGCTGCAACTTCCCGCGGTATGGATGAAGAAGCTATGGTTGAAATCGGACGTATCATTGCCTTGACTTTGAAGTCTCCTGAAGACTCGGCGGTGCTTGAACAAGCCCGTGCAAGAGTAGTAGCTTTGACAGACCGTTATCCGCTGTATCCGGAAATGAAATATTAATCTTTATTAACACCCTTGGTGGCTCCGCACTAGACAGTGCTGGAGCCACTTGCTGTATTTAGAGGTACTGGTTAAGCGGAGGTGCAGGTATCCGGAAGGGACAGCGGGGCAATAATTGAAGTGATTTTGTCCGATCTGGTAATTGCGGCTGGAAATGGTGCATTTAAAGGTGAAAATGCCCCAAGGGAGTGATATAATAAACAGGATTTGGCCGCTCTTATACTAGCTCGACTGTATAGAAGCTGATACATACAGGGGACAGGCCTCTTGAAGAGAACACAGCAGCAACATAACCGGAGGGACTAACCATGGGAAAATTGGTGATATGTGATCACCCGTTGATTCAACACAAATTGACGTTTATTCGAGATATGCGCACGAACACGAAGGATTTTCGTGAACTTGTGGATGAGGTCGCTACTTTGATGGCTTACGAAATTACAAGAGATGTACCACTCGAATCGATTATTGTACAAACACCGGTTGCAGAGACCGAGTCAAAGGTGATATCCGGCCGTATGCTGGGTCTTATTCCGATACTGCGTGCAGGTCTGGGTATGCTGGATGGAGTCCTTAAGCTGCTTCCTGCCGCCAAGGTCGGTCACGTAGGCTTGTTCCGCGATCCTGAGACCCTTCAGCCGGTAGAATACTACGTTAAGCTTCCTACGGATGTTCAAGAACGTGAGCTGATTGTCATAGATCCTATGCTGGCTACAGGGGGTTCGGCGATTGCCGCGATCGAATCCTTGAAGAAGCGGGGATGCACGCAGATTAAGATGATGAATCTGATTGCCGCGCCGGAAGGGGTTAAGGCGGTTCAGGACGCTCACCCGGATGTAGACATCTACGTGGCAGCGATGGATGAACGCCTAGATGATCACGGGTATATCATTCCGGGTCTCGGCGATGCCGGCGACCGTCTATACGGAACCAAATAACAGCAGAGATCTTAAGATCTCCTTATAGCAGCTGCTGGCCTGAAGGTTAGGTCTAGGTTACCTGACAGTAACCTGGTGCCACGGGATCCGGAGAAGACTCCTGAAGGGGAGCAGGCCCGGATCCGGCCAGTTTTCAGGGAAATAGAAAGGGGTTACAGTTTTGAACAACAAGATTAAAGTGATGACCATTTTTGGTGTAAGACCGGAAGCCATTAAGATGGCTCCGCTCATTCTGGAGCTCCAGAAGCATCCGGACAAGATTGAATCGATCGTCTGTGTCACAGCTCAGCATCGTGAAATGCTGGATCAGGTGCTAGAGGTATTCCAGATTAATCCGGACTATGACCTGAACGTAATGAAGGAACGCCAGACTTTGAACGATGTTACCATTCGGGTGCTGCAGGGTCTTGAGGAAGTGCTAAGTAAGGCGAAGCCGGATATCGTACTTGTTCATGGGGATACGCTGACAACCTTCCTGGCCAGCTATGCCGCATTCCTGCAGCAGATTCAGGTTGGACATGTAGAAGCAGGCCTTCGTACCTGGAACAAGCTTTCTCCGTATCCGGAAGAAATGAACCGTCAGCTGACAGGCGTTATTGCGGATCTTCATTTTGCGCCAACGGATTGGTCTGCCGGCAACCTTCGCAAAGAGAATAAGAATGATTCAACCATTTATGTCACAGGCAATACAGTTACAGATGTGTTTCAATATACCGTGAAGTCGGATTACAGGCACCCGGTACTGGACTGGGCTGAGGGCAAGAGATTGATTCTGATGACGGCGCACCGCAGAGAATCTCAGGGAGAACCACACCGAAATATCTTTAACGCTGTACGGAGAATTGCAGACGAGTTCGAGGATATTGCTATTGTCTATCCGGTCCACCCGAGCCCGGCGGTACGGGAACCAGCTTACGAGATTCTGGGTAATCATCCCCGCATCAAGCTGATTGATCCGCTGGACGTTGTGGATCTGCACAATTTCTATCCGCATACGCATCTAATTCTGACAGATTCCGGCGGTCTGCAGGAAGAAGCTCCTTCCTTTGGGGTACCGGTTCTGGTTCTGCGTGATACAACGGAACGCCCTGAGGGGATTGAAGCCGGAACTCTGGAATTGGTTGGGACAGAGGAAGAAACGGTATATGAACGGACAAGAACCCTGCTGACCGATCAAGCTGTGTACGAGTCGATGAGCCGTGCTGCCAACCCATATGGAGATGGGAAGGCATCTGAGAGAATCGTCAAGGCAATTTGTCACCATTTTGGATTGGACGAGTCCCGTCCGGAGAAATTTCACACAACGTTCACAAATCTATAAGTTATAGTTTGTAAAAGTGAACAGTACAGTATACAGTTCAACTGTACGGATTACGTGGGTTTGACAAGAAAATGCTGTGACAATTTTCATATTTTCAGGCCTGTTTTCGCAGTAAGCCGCCAATTGACAAAGTCTCGTGACATTAAGTAAAATTAACTGGGATTATAAGGTTGGGATGATAATGAACAGGCCTGAAAAGCCAAAAAAACCCGGTAATAACAAGGGAAATCCTTTGAAAGCTATGGGGCTTGTCACTACGGTAGGAAGTAGTCTTGCTGCATGTACATTTGGCGGATTTTATGTCGGATCTTGGCTTGATAAGATGTGGAATTTATCGGGAATTGGGACCGCTTTCGGAGTGCTGCTTGGACTCTTTGCCGGGGCTGTAAGTATCATTGCCATCATTAAAGCAGTCATGGGGGAAAGTGATGAATGAACTGACCAAATACCGCAGGGTATTAACCATGCTGACACTTTACTTTCTTGCCCTCTGCCTACTGGTCGCCGCATTCCTGCCGTCTTATCGGAGTGTTGCTCTTGGGTTGGTTTTGGGGTCGAGCGTTAGCTTCATTAACATCCTATATTTGGGCTACAAGGTGAAGAAAGTAACGGAGGCTGTAGCTTCCAACAAGGCGGGGAATCGCAGTGGTATGGGATTTGGAGTTCGTGCCGCCCTAAGCATTCTGGCCGTTATGCTTGCTCTCAAAGCACCCGGTTACTTTAATGTAATCGCAGTGGCTGGTAGTCTGGTCTTGGCGCAGTTTCTTATTCTTTTTATCGGCTTTCGATTTTCTCGGAAAGAAAACTGAACGTTTTATCGGAGAAAGGGGTGAGAAAACATGCATGAAGCTCCAATTATTAAATTGGGCGGACTAAATATCGATTTGTCTATCGTCTTAATGTTAATTGTAAGCTGCGTGATTGTATTTATTATCGCACGCTTGGCCACTCGCAACCTATCGGTTGAGAATCCTGGCAAAATGCAAAACTTTTTGGAATGGCTGGTTGAGTTCGTAAGAGGACTTTCCAACAGCACCATGGACTGGAAGAAGGGCAAACCTTTTATCTCCTTGGCTATGACTCTGATTATGTTTATTTTTGTAAGTAACATGCTGGGTCTGCCTTTCGGGATTGTTACGGATGTGCACGATGCGGAGAAGGCGCAGATTTTTGGCCAACCTCTAGTGTCGGTCACGGAGAAGATGGAAGCTATTCACAAACAGCATCCTAATGAAGAGCCTGAAGTGGAAGTGGCTTGGTGGAAATCACCGACCGCGGATGCAAGCGCGAGTATGGCTTTGGCTATTATGGTGTTCCTTCTGTCTCATGGATTGGGAATGTTCAAGAATACGAGAGCTTATTTCAAACATTACGTTCATCCGTATCCGTATTTCCTTCCAATCAACTTGATTGAGACATTCTCCAAACCGTTGACGCATGGTATGCGGCTATTCGGTAACATCTTTGCCGGAGAAGTTCTGATCACCGTTATCCTGAGATTGACCTCAATAGGTCCTGTAGGCGGCGTCTTCTCGGTAATCGGCTTGATTGTTTGGCAGGCGTTCAGTATCTTTATCGGTACAATTCAAGCGTTTGTATTCACAATGTTGACCCTTCTATACATCTCGCAGACTTATGCTGCTGAAGATGATCACTAAATGTAACTTGTTAAGAGCAGCGCTTGATTGTTCTTAGCCGAAATATAAATTTAAACAATTACTGAGGAGGACTTAGAAATGGGAGTTATGGCATATATTGCAGCCGCAATCGCGGTAGGTTTGGGCGCACTGGGCGCTGGTATTGGTAACGGTTTGATCGTAAGTAAGACAGTTGAAGGTATCGCTCGTCAACCAGAAGCGAAATCATCCCTTCAGACTTTGATGTACATCGGGGTTGCCCTTGTAGAAGCACTTCCAATCATCGGGGTAGTACTTGCGTTCATTTTCTACGGAGCAGCTTAATAATTAAATGTTTAAAGGTTTGGCGGGGAAGGCCACAGTCATCCGCGCCCTTCTTTTTAGACCGGAGCATTTCGAACTATTGAAAGAGGAACCTTACGGCACCGGAAAGGAGTGACAGGTTTGAGTTTACATTGGGAGTCCTTTGTATTTACATTAATCGCGTTTTTGATTCTGTATATCTTGCTCAACAAATATGCTTTCGGCCCGCTCTTCTCCGTAATGGAGAAGCGTCGCGAGCTCGTTCAACAGCAGTTGAGTGAAGCAGCTAGCACTCGTGAGCAGGCTACCGTCTACGTTGAGGAGCAGAAGCAAGCCCTCCAGGAAGCGCGTCAGCAGGCGTACGAAATTATCGAACAATCGAAGCAGACCAGTGGTAAGCAAGCCGCTCAGATCGTAGAACTGGCAAGATCGGAAGCTGCACGTCTGAAAGACGAAGCGGTTCGTGATATCCAGAACGAGAAGAACAAGGCTGTTGAACAGCTGCGTGGAGAAGTGGGCGTAGCTTCCGTGAAGATTGCTTCCAAGTTGATTGGCAAGGAAGTTAAGGAAGATAGCGTTCAAGGAGAACTGGTAGATCAGTACCTTAAAGAAGTCGGTGGCAGATCATGAGCCGCGAAACGGTTGTAGCCAAACGTTATGCCAAGGCTTTATATGAAGCTGCCGCACAGGATGGCCGCACACTTGAAGTGGAACAGGAATTAACGGCCGCTGTAGAGGCATTGACCTCGGATAAGGAGATTCTGAATTTCATTGACTCTCCTAACATCTCAGAGGATGCTAAATGGCAGGTGCTTGAGAACAGCCTTCAAGGGAAGCTGTCACAATCTGTGATTTCGTTCCTGAAGCTGATTATTGAGCGCGGCAGAGCGGATATTTTGCCGGAGACGCTGGCTAGCTATACCAAGATCTCCAGCGATGCGCTTGGCCTGGCCAACGCCACAGTCTATACAACCTATTCTCTGGATGAACAGGAGCAGCGCAAGGTAGCTCAGGAATTCGGAGAAATTGTTCACAAGAAAATTCGCGTTCACAACGTGGTTGATACAAGTTTGCTCGGCGGTATGAAAGTTGTTATCGGTGACACATTGTACGATGGTAGTCTTGCCGGTAAATTAGAACGTCTTGAAAAGTCTTTTCGAAGATAAGCACTGAAGATAGGGGTGAAATTCTTGAGTATCAGACCTGAAGAGATCAGCACGCTGATCAAAAGTCAAATCGAACAATATAAAACGGAAATCGAAGTAGCTGAAGTCGGTACCGTTATTCAAGTAGGTGATGGTATTGCCCGCGTTCACGGACTCGAGAATGCAATGGCAAACGAACTCCTCGAATTTGATAACGGCGTCTTCGGCCTTGCCCTCAACCTTGAGGAAAGCAATGTCGGTGTCGTAATCCTTGGACCATACAGCGAAATTCGCGAAGGCAGCCAAGTGAAACGTACAGGACAAATCATGCAGGTTCCTGCTGGTGAAGCTTTGCTTGGCCGTGTAGTGAACCCGCTTGGACAACCAATCGATGGTAAAGGTCCAATTGCTACGACCGAATTCCGTCCGGTTGAGAACAACGCACCAGGCGTAATCGACCGTAAATCGGTTCATGAGCCAATGCAGACAGGTATCAAAGCGATTGACTCCATGGTTCCAATTGGCCGGGGTCAACGGGAATTGATTATCGGTGACCGCCAAACAGGTAAGACAGCGATTGCTATTGATGCAATCATTAACCAAAAAGGTAACGGTGTTAAATGTATCTACGTCGCTATCGGACAAAAACAATCTACCGTTGTTAACGTGGTTGAAACGCTTCGTCGTCACGGTGCACTTGACTACACCATCGTAGTCAGCGCTTCTGCTTCTGAGCCTTCACCGCTTCTGTACATCGCTCCTTATGCCGGTGTAGCTATGGCTGAGTACTTCATGTACAAGGGTGAGCATGTACTCATCATCTATGATGACTTGTCCAAACAAGCTGCGGCATACCGCGAATTGTCCTTGCTGCTTCGTCGTCCACCAGGTCGTGAAGCGTTCCCAGGTGACGTATTCTACCTGCACTCCCGTCTGTTGGAGCGTGCAGCTAAGCTTAGCGATGAGCTTGGCGGTGGTTCGATCACAGCTCTTCCTTTCATCGAGACTCAAGCATCTGACGTATCTGCTTACATTCCGACGAATGTTATCTCCATCACGGATGGACAGATCTTCCTGGAGTCCGACTTGTTCTATGCGGGTCAGCGTCCTGCGATTAACGTAGGTATTTCCGTATCCCGTGTAGGTAGTTCCGCTCAGATTAAAGCGATGAAGAAGGTAGCCGGTTCACTCCGTCTGGACCTCGCCCAATACCGCGAGCTTCAAGCCTTCTCCCAATTCGGTTCTGACCTTGATAAATCTACACAAGCCCGTCTGAACCGCGGTGCACGTCTGATGGAAATTCTTAAGCAAGGGGTTAACCAGCCGCTTCCGGTTGAGAAGCAGGTTATCAGCTTGTATACCGCAGTAAGAGGGTATCTCGATGATATTCCAGTTACGGATATCCGCCGCTTTGAAGGCGAATTCCATAACTTTATGGATAGCCATCATGCAGATGTTCTGCAATCCATTCGTGATACCAAAGATCTGACTGCAGATAATGAAACAGCTCTGAAAGCCGCGATTGAGAAATTCAAAAACGGATTTGCAGCATCGGCTTAATATACCAACGCGCTTAGCTTTGAATATCAAGTTCAAAGCTAAGGCGCATGTTTACAGGAGTTTGGCTGTTGGCCAATCCAGGGATACGCCTTGCGAAGTAACCTTGGTGTCCCAAAATGAAGTGAGGCTTACGAAGCTAGTTTTGGTGCTGCCAAAACTTTGAGGTGGTGAAATCATGGCAAAAGGAATGCGCGAGATAAAGCGTCAGATTAAGAGTATTCAGAATACCCGCCAAATCACGAAAGCGATGGAGATGGTTGCAGCCGCAAAGCTCCGTAGAGCCCAAGAGAAGGCACAATCCTCTCGTCCCTATGCTGAGAAGCTGAAGGAAGTCGTAGACGGAATTGCAGCGGGTACTACAGGAATCTCACATCCCATGCTGGTTACCCGTCCGGTTAAGAAAACAGCTTATATCGTTATTACTTCCGATGCGGGACTTGCTGGTGGTTATAATGCCAATATGCTCCGCGCGGTTATGGATAGAATCAAAGCTAACCATACCTCTAAGGAAGAATACGGAATATTTGTTGTAGGACGTAAGGGTCGTGATTATTTCAGACGGCGAGAGCTTCCTGTGGTAGAGGAAGTAACAGAACTATCAGATTCTCCTACGTTCGCCGATATCAAGTCTTTGGCTTATGCGGCAGTACGCAGCTTTGAAGACGAGCAGTTCGATGAGATCTACATTTGCTATAACAAATTCATTAATGCGATTACCCAGGTGCCAACCATTAACCGCCTTCTTCCATTTGAAAAGCCGGTTGCATCTGCTTCAGGTGCGAAGGCCAGCTACGAGTACGAGCCTTCTCCGGAAAGTGTTCTTCAGGTGCTTCTTCCAAAGTACGCGGAGACCATTATTTACGGAGCTCTGCTTGAAGGTAAAGCAAGTGAGCTTGGGGCCAAGATGACTGCGATGGGTAATGCGACCAAGAATGCAAGCAAAATGATCGGTGAATTGACACTGACCTATAACCGCGCTCGCCAAGCGGCAATCACTCAAGAAATTACGGAGATTGTGGCCGGTGCGAACGCTCAATCCTAATAATTAAGTATTAATGACAGTTTGCGGGTACTCGGCATGTTGAGTAGGGCTAAGGCTTAGCTCCGCAAACTTTGAGGAGGGAAACGAAAGAGATGAGCAAAGGACGCATTGTCAGCATTACGGGTCCGGTTGTCGACGTTGAATTTGACCGTGGTCAGCTTCCGGAGATTTTCAATGCCATTAAAGTTTTGAAGAACGATCAGCAGGGAAATGTCACTGATTTGATTCTTGAAGTTTCCAACCATTTGGGTGACAACCTGGTTCGTTGTATTGCCATGTCTTCTACAGACGGTCTTGTACGTGGAACCGAAGCTGAAGATTTAGGCGCTCCAATCTCTGTACCTGTCGGCGAAGGCACACTTGGACGTATTTTTAACGTTCTTGGTGAGACGATCGACAACAGAGGCGCAGCAGCAACTACGGTTAAGAATCCAATTCACCGTCAGCCACCGGCTTTCGATGAACTTTCTACACAAGCTGAAATTCTTGAGACAGGAATTAAGGTTATCGACCTGCTTGCTCCTTATGCAAAGGGCGGTAAGATCGGCCTCTTCGGTGGTGCCGGTGTAGGTAAGACGGTAACCATTCAAGAGCTTATCAACAACATCGCTCAAGAGCACGGTGGTATTTCCGTATTCGCCGGTGTAGGTGAGCGGACACGTGAAGGTAATGACTTGTACCATGAGATGTCGGATTCCGGCGTTATCAATAAAACAGCAATGGTGTTCGGTCAAATGAATGAACCACCGGGTGCACGTCTTCGTGTTGCCTTGACGGGTCTCACTATGGCCGAGTATTTCCGTGATGAAGAAGGACGCGACGTGCTTCTGTTCATCGATAACATCTTCCGCTTTACTCAAGCGGGTTCTGAAGTATCCGCCCTTCTCGGACGTATGCCTTCAGCGGTAGGTTACCAGCCTACACTCGCAACAGAAATGGGACAATTGCAAGAGCGGATTACTTCTACCAAGAAGGGTTCCGTTACTTCGATCCAAGCGATCTACGTTCCTGCGGATGACTATACTGACCCGGCTCCGGCGACTACATTTGCGCACTTGGATGCTACAACGAACTTGGAGCGTAAAATCTCCGAGATGGGTATCTACCCAGCCGTAGATCCACTCGCATCCAGCTCCCGGATTCTGACTCCAGAGGTTGTCGGCGAAGAGCATTATAACGTAGCTCAAGGTGTTAAACAGCTTTTGGCGCGCTATAAAGAGCTTCAAGACATCATCGCGATTCTCGGTATGGATGAGCTCAGTGAGGAAGATAAGCTGATCGTGGGTCGTGCCCGTAGAATTCAGCGCTTCCTGTCCCAGCCTTTCCACGTTGCGGAAGCATTTAACGGATTCCCTGGTAAATATGTTCCGATTGCAGATACCGTTCGTAGTTTCAGAGAAATTCTTGACGGTAAGCACGATGAACTTCCAGAGGCTGCCTTCTTGTATGTTGGTGCCATTGAAGAAGCAGTGGAGAAAGCTAAGTCCCTATAAGCTAACGCCTGTGTCATAGGCTTATCTGCTAGAGGCATTAGAATTAATCCAAGTACAAGACGATCTCTTGGCAAGCTGAGGGATGCTTAACGATATAGTTTTCCTTGCAGGAAGACTAAGCAGTGCTTACGAAGATAGCTATCATCAGGGTAGCTTTTAGGAGGGTTGCAAGTGAGCACCTTTTTATTAGAAATTGTTACTCCTGAGCGCATCGTATTCTCCGAGCAGGTGGACAGTGTATCTGTACGTGGTGATGAAGGGGAACTGGGCATTATGGCCGGTCACCTTCCTTTGGTTACACCGCTGAAAGTGGCACCGATCACCATCAGAACGGGAAAAACGGCTACAACTCTAGCTGTTCATGGCGGATTTGTTGAAGTGCAAAAGGAGAAAGTGATCATTCTGGCCGAAAGCGCAGAGATGTCAACTGACATTGACGTAGAACGTGCCAGAGCGGCGAGAGAGCGCGCTGAACGACGTCTAAGCTCAGGTGGTAACCAGGATCTTGTGGATCACCGCCGTGCGGAACTGGCACTGCAAAGAGCGATTACCCGTATCAACGTCTCTTCCCGAGGCAAGGAATAGTTATGAAGAAGGGCATTTCCCAGGTCGTGTGACCGAGGGGAATGCCCTTTTTTTTCTTTTGTACCTGATTAGATAGAGAATCTATTAGTTACAAGTATAGAGCCTAACCTCTCATGAAATGGATATAGAATCAGAGAGACTGCTGAATCAGTTCCTTAGCTTCCGAGATCAAGCCGGGATCAAGCGGTTCAAGAATATGGTTGTTGACCCGGACGCCGGAGCCCAGATGAACCTCGGTGATACCCGTATCCCGTATGAAATCAGCAAGTCCATGTACGGTTAGTCCGGCCCCGGCAATAAGTTCAAGATGGCCAGCTTCAATGGCTAGGTCCCTAAGCCGCTGTAAAGTGTCTACAGCCTGGGCAGCTGAAGGCTTGGCGCCAGAGGTTAGAACATGGGTGACTTCACGAAATCGGCTTAACGTTAGGAGCGCCTCCACCTGATCTGCAGTCTCATCGAATGCCCGGTGAAAAGTGATAGGAAGACCCTCGGCCGCCTCAATAACCCTATGTAACAGTTCCTCATCCACCTTACGTTCAGGCGTGAGGGCACCAAATACAAATCCATCAATCCCTAAGCGATTGAACCTGCGCGTATCTCTAAGTAAAGTCTGGACATCATCAGCATCGTAGCAGAAGTGTCGGCTGTGAGGTCGGACCATGATACGCATATCAATACTGCTGTGTTCACGGATCTCTTCCACAAGACCGAGACTGGGGGTTAGACCGCCTTCCAAGGGGGCTGTGATGACTTCAATCCGGTCGGCTCCGGCGGCGTGAGCAATTTTTGCATCGGCAAGAGTATAGGTAATGACTTCAAGTTTCATAAAAATTCCCCCGTAGGTTACTGTGTTAGATCATAAGTTATTTCACTGTTAATTAGATTGTAAAAGCATTTATAGTTATACTTTGTTAAATAAATCGCTTTCATGTGACAAAATTTGAAAAAGCATGAAAAAAGCTGGATTATTACATGCTTGGCAAGTATGATATAGAAGGTCTTTGTTTTTGTAAAATCAATTTAAAAAATTGCGCAAATCCTGTGGGTAAAGTGAAGGAACTTCAGTCTTCAGTTTATCTCACGAATAGCCGATATAATTTATGGTGTGATTAACCGTTTTTGGGTTGCCCGCATAAATTATAAGCGTGATCGAGGAGGAATCCGAGTGGATTCAAATACGGTGAGTCAATTGCCGTCAAGTATAGCTGTGGGTGGTCTGACAGCTATCATCGTATCGCTGGTTAGCATTGCAGTAGCCTTCTGGGCGTTGCAGAATTTAAAGCTGGATTTGATTGTACGCAACCCCAAAGGACCTCAAGGTAAGCTGCTGCATTTGCTGCTGGCCGTAATTTTGGGGCATTTCGTTGCTTCTTTTGTTCTGGATTACTGGGGCTATACTCGGATGCTTAGATACATGTTTTAATATTCAGACGTTTGGTTATATCTCTCATAGGAAATATTCCGTGAGTGTGAAATGTCGAATAACAACGAAACATTGTGTTAACAATGGAAATATGGATCTTATGCTCCGTAATTATCCCAGTATGGTAAGAGAATATGGTTATGGTTGTAGAGCGCAGATGGGCTTTTGTGAGACACAGCGCTAACGATATTCTTATGTTAACAAACTCTTGAGCCATGCAAATAAACCATGTTATCATGAAACTTAGTGAATTAGCGGGATACTTTTTTCAAATGTTTGAAAAGAGAGAAAATGAACGCGCGGAGGGAAACAAGATGAGCAAATTTATCGTCCGCGGTGGCAATGTGTTGACCGGGAACGTCAAAGTCAGCGGAGCTAAGAACTCAGTGCTGCCCATTATCGCAGCCTCTTTGTTGGGTGAAGAAGGGGTCAGCATCATAAGAGATGCACCACCACTTGATGATGTGATGACGATTAATAAAGTATTGGAACATCTAGGAGCTGCTGTTACATACGAGCAGGAAGTGATCACGGTAGATGCGCAGCAACTCGTATCCTGTGAAGCTCCCTATGAGTGGGTACGCAAAATGCGGGCATCTTTCCTGGTCATGGGACCCCTGCTTACACGCATGGGACATACAAGAATCTCACTGCCTGGCGGCTGTGCAATAGGAACTAGACCGATTGACCAACATCTCAAGGGCTTTGAGGCCATGGGTGCTGAGATCAATTTGGGTCAAGGTTATATTGAAGCCAAGTCTGACGGCAGACTTCGCGGGGCGAAGATCTATCTGGATGTAGCCAGCGTCGGAGCAACGGAGAACATTATGATGGCAGCTACGCTTGCAGAAGGCACCACCATTATCGAAAATGCAGCGAAAGAGCCGGAAATTGTCGATCTTGCGAATTACCTCACCAGTATGGGTGCTATTATTCGCGGTGCGGGAACAGGCGTGATCCGCATTGAAGGCGTCGAGAAGCTGCATGGTGTAGATCATACAGTCATTCCTGACCGTGTAGAGGCAGGAACATTTATGATCGCAGCAGCCATTACTGGCGGCGATGTTTTCGTAGAAGGTGCAATTGCGGACCATCTCGGACCTGTCATCTCCAAGCTTGAGGAGATGGGCGTGGCTATAGACATCCAGGAGAACGGAGTTCGCGTAACTGCGAACAAACCGCTGCGTTCTGTAGATGTGAAGACCCTTCCTTATCCAGGCTTCCCGACGGATATGCAGTCTCAGATGATGGCTCTCCTTCTTAAATCTGAAGGAACGAGTGTCGTAGCAGAGACGGTATTCGAGAATCGCTTCATGCATGTGGAGCAATTCGGCTTGATGAATGCCGAGATCAAGGTAGAAGGCCGCAGCGCGATTGTTACAGGCGGATCGAACCTGAAGGGTGCTAAAGTGTGTGCAACGGATCTTCGCGCAGGTGCGGCTCTGATCATTGCGGGACTTGTTGCTGAAGGAACTACTGAAGTTAGTGGTACACACCACATTGACCGCGGATATGTGAATCTGGCGGAGAAGCTGCAAGGACTTGGAGCTAACATTTGGCGTGTATCCATGGACGAAGAGGTGGGAGCTTCAGGCTTGGAGAAGTCTTCAACCGTTCAGGAAGAACTGGGCATTTTTAAAGTACAGCCTACACTGGCTTAAATTACATTCTAAATAATAAGTGAGAGAACCTCTGCCTACGGCGGGGGTTCTTTTTTCATATGTCATTAGAGACATTGCGCTTCCTAGTGAATCGATTTGTCTTAATATACAAGCTGATCTACAGCCATCTCATGCAGGTTCTACCTCCTGATTAAAACTCATATCTATAAGTATATTGGCGAAAAGATATAACGAGCAAAAGCTAGAATAACCTGACCAGCCAATAGGGAACAGGCTGGCTAAGTACGCTCGTTGGAGGATGGGGGTTACGAACAGCATGAAGGAGAAGAGAGCTTCTATAAAAGTTACATTAACGCCTGGTTATGGGTCAGGCTCAAGGGAGACCCGCTTGAGCGATATCAAACCAGGTGAGAATAGTGTTGAGCTCACCGAATATCTACCGGCAGCAGCCGGGGAAGAAAGTCGTAGGATTCATTCGGCCGGTCAGCGGCCAAAGCCTGCAGGTGTTCCTGGCAATGGGGGGACGCCAAGAGAATTGGAGCGGCAAGGTGACGTAAAAAGCGGGCAGGCCGCACCCCAGGTGCATAGCGATGAGCCGCCGCGGCTAGCTGTGGCGGGGACGCCCAGCGCTTCGCCAGCTGGGCGAACCGCCCCCGGCCCCGCGGCTGCGCCAGCGGGGCCAACGGCACCCCCGCGGGCCCCGCATGACGCGGGCCCGCACTGGCACCGCCCGCCGGGCGCGCTGACGCCGCCGCCCGGCGCGGGCGAGCCGCCCCGCACTCGCGTTCGCGTGGGGGTTTGGGCCCGCGGTCCTTTCTTCCGCAGATTCGGAAGAAAGGACCGCCAGATCTTGGCCGCCGCGGCCGTGCTGACGGCGGCGGCCCTGGTACTGCCCGCGCTGGTTACGCTCCTGCGCGGGGGGCATGCTCCGGGCGCGGTGCCCCAGCCCGCGCCGGTCCGGGTTCCGGCGAAGCCGGTGCCTGCGCCGGCTGCCCGGGCGCAGGCGGACCAGACACCGGTCCGAGTCTACCTCTCGAAGACCGGCGTGGTGGAGACACTCCCGCTCGAAGAATATGTGGCTGGCGTGCTTGCAGCCGAGATGCCAGCCACCTTCGAGCTGGAGGCACTTAAGGCCCAGGCCATCGCCGCACGGACTTTTATCGTCCGCAGGCTGGCGGATGAGGACGTCAGCGGCGTACCGGGCGGAGCCGCCAATGTAACAGATACCGTGGCCCATCAGGCCTATCTGTCACGGGCCGCCCTGGCGAAGTGGAAGAAGGACGGCGAAGCTGACAAGCTGGCCAAAGTCAAGAAGGCCGTGCAGGATACAGCAGGCATCATTATGACCTATCAAGGCAAGCCTATTACCGCTTCCTTCTTCTCTGCGAGCAGCGGCTATACCGAGAATTCGGAAGAATATTGGAACCAGAAGATTCCTTATCTTCGCAGTGTGGCAAGTCCCTGGGATGCGAAGCTTGACCCGACTTATAAGGAGACGGTGACCTTGAAGCTCACCAGTGTGTTCCAGAAGCTCGGTCTTAACCAGGCAAGCGTGCCTGCAGCAGCAGGGCAGAACCAGGATAGCAGGAATCTTTTTGAAATCTTGTCTAGTACAACAGGGCATAGAGTTAAAGAAGCTGAGATAGGCGGGAGGAAGTTCAGCGGAAGAGAGATCCGGGAGAAGCTGGGCCTGCGCTCAAGCCAATTCCGTTTTGATATAGCAGGAGATCAGGTCAAGATTACCACTTACGGATATGGGCATGGGGTTGGGATGAGCCAGTGGGGGGCCAACGGAATGGCCCGGGAAGGTTATACAGTAACTCAGATTCTCAAACACTATTACACCGGAATCTCCTTCGACCAAGCCTCCAGGCTATTGCCTAAGGGATAAGGCGGACCAACCACTCAGGAATATTTTTCAAAAAAATAGTATAGCCGAAGTATAAAAGAGTTGTCCCCGGTAACACTTGTTACTGAGGTGATAAACTATGAATGATCAAAATCAGAAGAATCAAAAGAATGAGGAATCTCCTAAAATTGGACTAGGAGAGCCGGTAGTACAGGCGTCCTCATGGAAAAGGCTGTTGTCAAGAAAGTGGGTATACCCGGCAGCATACATGGCCACCGCGGCAATCATACTAACCTTAGTGTGGGTCTACCAGGATGCCAGCCATAAGCCGCAGGTCAAGGAAACTGCAGGGGTAACCGCGAATGTGGATAACACACCGGTTGTAGATTCAAGCAAGAATGAAGCAGGTCAATCTGTACCTACTGTTGCAACGCCGGAAGATCTTGTATGGCCGGTGGCAAATGCCGCCGATGTTACGGTCGTTAAACCTTTTTACGACAAAGACGCTTCAGCTGAGGACCATGTTGCTGCGATCGTGAAGTACAACGATACGTTTATCCCGAACACAGGGATTGACCTGGCTCGCGGAGACAACAAGACCTTTGAAGTCAAAGCCGCACTGGCCGGCAAAGTTACTCGTGTAGAACAGACTCCATTGTCAGGTTATGTGGTGGAGGTTACCAATGCCAATAACCTGAAGACAGTGTACGAAAGCTTGGCTGACGTCAAAGTGAAGAAAGATGCTGAAGTGAAACAAGGCGATACGCTGGCTAGCGCCGGACGTAGTGAGCTGGAGAAGGATCTTGGCAATCATGTTCACTTTGCCGTATATGAGAACGGTACACCCGTGAACCCGGCCACTCTGCTTCCACAAAAATAATGGCTTTACCCAGACGGAGAATCGTGAGATTCCCCGTCTTTTTGGTGTGTCATGCAAAAAATAGGCCATCCCAAGGCTTGTCAGGCTTGGAAACAAAGAATATATGGGCACGCCCCTCATATACTGTACCAAACTATCTCGAGTTGGGAGGCGGGAGCGTGCATGATTACATCAAGGAACGTACCATTAAGATAGGCCGCTGCATCGTGGAGACGAGGCATACAGTAAGAACGATCGCCAAGGAATTTGGCGTGTCCAAGAGCACGGTGCATAAGGACCTGACCGAACGGCTTCCGGAGATCAACCCGGATCTGGCTGACCAGGTGAAGCATATTTTGGAGTACCACAAATCTATTCGGCATCTACGTGGAGGAGAGGCGACCAAAATTAAGTATAAAAAAACAACACCCTCCAAACGGGAGGTCATTTCGGCAGTAAATTAGTCCTAATTTAGTATTCCAAACGTCACAAATATTTTTATGCATGATTTTCATGGAATCGACAAGATCAGGGCTGTTTTCCTGCTAAAAAAGACAGGATTGTGATTGAATACGTCCCCCAAAGTATGATATTTTTAAATATGGTACGAGAATGCGGGTAATTTATCCATTCATCCCGAAATTTGGCTATACAGAACGGACTTAAGAGGTATTTTTTCTGGTCTTTTTTGTAAAACTAACGGATTTTCTGTCGAATACGGGTTACCATAGATGAGGATTTCTTTTACCATTTCAAAATACGCTTTGGGGGAGCTTTGTAATGATGAGCAAGGATATCGGAATTGACTTGGGCACGGCGAATGTGCTTATCCACGTAAAAGGGAAAGGTGTAGTGCTCGACGAGCCTTCGGTAGTTACCATTGAGAGCGATACCAAGCGTGTGCTTGCTGTCGGCGAAGATGCAAGACGGATGGTAGGCAGAACACCGGGGAACATTGTAGCAATCCGTCCGCTGAAGGATGGAGTCATTGCAGACTTCGAGATCACGGAGACGATGCTGAAGTATTTCATTAATCGTGTTGGCGGCAAGAGCTGGTACAGTCACCCCCGAATTCTTATCTGTGCCCCAACGAACATTACCTCGGTTGAGCAAAAGGCGATTCGTGAGGCCGCAGAACGCAGCGGGGCTAAGGAAGTCTATTTGGAAGAAGAGCCGAAGGCAGCTGCCATCGGGGCAGGAATGGATATATATGAACCGAGCGGAAATATGGTTGTAGATATTGGAGGCGGTACTACGGATGTAGCGGTACTCTCTATGGGAGATATCGTCACCGCTTCTTCCATTAAGATGGCAGGCGACAAGTTCGATGCGGCCATCATTCGTTATATCAAAACAAAGTACAAGCTGTTAATCGGGGAGCGTACGGCTGAAGATATCAAGATCGGAATCGGAACTGTTCGTCCCGGTGGCCGTCAGGCTGAACTCGACATTCGGGGAAGAGATATGGTATCGGGACTTCCGCTTACCATTACGATATCTTCTACAGAAGTACAGGAAGCTCTATGGGAGCCTGTATCTTCGATTGTTGCAGCAGCAAAATCAGTCTTGGAGCGCACTCCGCCGGAACTGTCCGCGGATATTATCGACCGCGGGGTCATCTTGACTGGCGGGGGCGCTCTGCTGAATGGATTGGACGAGCTTTTGGCCGATGAGCTCCGTGTACCTGTAGTCATCGCAGAGGATCCAATGCACTGCGTCGTGAAAGGTACCGGACTTATGCTGGATAATTTGGACAAAGTTATTAAGAAAAAGTTCTAACCATCCGATATATAACAGAGAACCTTATTGCCTACGGGCAATTGGATATAGATGATCCACATCACGATCAAGCCTAACCATAAATCTTATGTACACAATGTTATTCAGACATAAATAAGCCTTGAGTACCTAAGCCTAAAGCTTAAGTAACCAGATTTGACGCATTAGAAACAGGGGATTTATTACACTAGCTGGACTTCTAGTCCGCGGCTAGGCAAGACAACCCAGTAAGTAAACATTTAGCAAGTAGACTAGCAAATAAGCCAAACAAGCGAATTATGTGAAGCAAGTATGCAAAACCCAGCAAGTAAAACAAGTAAGTAAAACACAAAAGCAAACCAAGCAAGTAAACCAAGTAAGACTCTTAGCTAGCCAAAAGGTAGCGTAAGCACACAGAACTGCCAAAAGTAATATTTGTAGCAAAGTTTAATTAGCATGTACTAGTTCGTAGATGAAGACAAACAAGATTCGTTAGCACGTCCTAGCAACACCATGTTAATAAGAGGAAGTTCTAATCCCACGGAAGATCCTAAGATGTAATGCCTAGTAAGTAACTAAGCAATTAACAAGCTGTTAAGATCTTGATTTTAGTACAAGCAGTCAATGAATCAATACAGACATCCTAGCTAAGATATTAGGAACTAATAAGATTTTGCAAGCCAAAGACAGTAGACGTCAGTCCAAGTCAGTCAGCATTGCTAAATATCAGTATGTATACACAAGACACCTCAACCCAGAAGCGTGTCCCGTAGGGACGACAAGCGACTCAGAGCACCATGAGCACTAAGTCCAACTAACCCTGCCCCACTCCCCACCCTTTCAGGTGTCCAGAGGATGAAATCCTTGGGGCCCTCCCTTAGGGAAGGGAGGGTTTGGGAGGGTTGTGAAAAACTAAGGAGGTTTCCCATTTGCTAAGAGGACTCTACACGGCTGCCGCAGGCATGATGACCCAGCAGCGGATGCACGATACGGTGACCCAGAATATAGCCAACATTAACACACCAGGATACAAGTCGGTGAACGAAGCAGCTCGCTCATTTCCGGAGGTGCTTATATCTCTGGTAGGCGGGAACGGACCCGGCACTACACAAATTGGCAAGCTGAATACCGGCGTGTTCGCCGAAGAGACACAGCCTACTTACACACAGGGAGACCTCCGGGAGACTGGCAAAAGTTCGGATTTCGGACTGGAATCCAGCCTGGAACTGAATGACCAGGCAACGGGGCAGCCGTATGCTTTTGATCAGTCCGGCAAATTCGTAAAGGCGGATGGCAGTGTGGTGTATCGCCCGCAAGCCTTCTTTACGGTTCAAGACAATAACGGAAATATCCGTTATACGAGAGATGGCAGCTTTCATGTGAATGGGGCTGGAGAGCTGCTTAGCTCTACAGGCTTCAAGGTTCTTGGCAGTAATGGACAGCCTCTTGTTCTGAATCGTCCTATTAACGATCTCCAGACAGACAGTAAAGGTAACTTTTTATATAATGGAGTCCCTACGAATCAACAGCTGCAGATCACAGTAGCTGCATCCCCTTATGAGCTTGTTCGTAACGGGAACGGCGTATATGAAGCGGCTGATCCGCAGAAGGCGGGTCTTCGCAATATGGCCGCAGCTGATGCCGTAACCGTGCGTCAGGGTTCTCTTGAAGGTTCGAATGTGAACACGGCTCAATCGATGGTCGATTTAATGACGGCTCAGCGTGCATATGAAGCTAACCAGAAGGTTATTCAGTTCTACGATAAAAGTATGGACAAGGCCGTCAATGACGTCGGCCGTGTGTAGGAGGCGCTAAATGAACAATTCCATGATTAGCTCCGCGGTCTCCATGGCTGGAATCCAGCAGCGTCTGGATCTCTTGGCGGATAATATTGCGAATGTGAATACGGTCGGGTATAAGAGCAAGGGGGCTACCTTTGAAGATACCCTTACCAGCATTGTGAAGCAGGAGTCCGGGATGGGCCGGACAGGCAGAGCTACCCCGCTTGGGGTTAACGTGGGATTCGGCTCTAGAATGACGAGTGTCTCCCGTGATTATTCCCAAGGTGCGATCAAGGATACGGGGAACGACACCGACCTTGCGATCCAAGGTAACGGATTGTTCGCGGTACAGGCGAACGGCCAGAAGGCTTGGACAAGAGAAGGAGACTTCCATATCCAGCCTGATCCCAAGGATAACAAATTGGCATATTTGGTAACGAACCAGGGATACTATGTACTAGACAAGAATAACGCGCCTATTACTGTTCCTGCAGGCTCCAAGCTTCAGATCGATGCTCACGGCAATATTAAAGCCACTTTAGGCCAAACGACAACGAATCTTGGGCAGGCGATTCAGCTCGTGTCCCCTCAGCGGCCAGAGGCCCTGGAGCAAAGAGCGGATAATCTGTTCGTTCTTACAGCAGGCGCTAGTGAGGCCGATGTCCTTGCGGGTAACGATACGCTTCCACAGAATCAGCAGGCATCTATTCGTCAAGGTGCGCTGGAACAATCGAATGTGGATCTGGCGACAGAAATGTCGGAAATGCTTCAGGTGCAGCGGGCGTATCAGCTTTCAGCACGTGCCTTGACATCAAGTGATACAATGACTAATCTGGCGAACAATTTGCGTGGATAGGTGGAGGCATCAATGAGTCAAGAGAATAAACCGGCAGCCAAGCGGCCTGCTCTGCGCAGAAGCCTGTTCATTCTTCTGCTCCTTTTCATCCTCTTACTGGCGCTTTTTGGCGGTATGATAGTAGGATATGTCGTGCTCGGGAAGCAAAGCTTGAGCGAGGTTTTCCAGTGGAGTACTTGGCGTCACGTCTATGATTTGGTTTTTGCCCCATAAAGGTGATGCAGCTGAAAGTGAGAATTCCTGCATTATTTATATCACCGGTATGGATCCCGCAACTGCGGGAATTTTACGTATAAGGTTCGTAAGGCTCCCGCAACTGCGGGAATTCTTACGTAAATAATTCGTAACAACTCCCGCACAAGCGGGAGTTTTATTTTTGAGCAGGGAGAAGGTATAATTGTTGGAGGACTATCCGCTCAAAGCAGGCAGGATTGCCGGGCAGCAGCAAAAGCAAAAGGGTTCTATCCGCAAGACGGCTGATCAGCAGCCCTGCGAATAAACCCCTTATCTGAACCTTCGCATCTGCAGAGACGAAGGATAATTACAGTTTGGCCTTGGCCATTTGTTTTTATACGGAATTATCCGTTTAAATACAATTACCCGGTGTGTGGGCAAATATGAAAGGGGCAGTACATAATTATGTTAGACAATAGGCAGGTTCAAGACATTATTCCTCACCGCTACCCGTTCCTACTGGTAGACCGAATCATCGAAATGGAGGAAGGGAAACGGGCCGTAGGGATTAAGAATGTAACTATAAATGAGCCTTTCTTCCAAGGGCACTTTCCGGGTTACCCGGTAATGCCAGGGGTTCTTATTACAGAGGCTTTGGCTCAAGTAGGAGCGGCCGCTATGCTTAGCGTGGAGAGCAATAAAGGCAAGATTGGATTCCTTGCAGGCCTTGATGGATTCCGCTTCCGTGATATGGTATTTCCGGGCGACACTCTGCGCTTGGAGGTTGAGATTATACGTCTGAAGGGTTCGATCGGCAAAGGCCGCGCTACTGCTAAAGTAGGAGATAAGGTGGTAGCTGAAGGTGAAATTATGTTCGCCCTCTCGGATGGAGAATTGAAATAATCTAATAATAGAATGGGAGTAGAGACAATGAGCGAGATCAATCAGACAATTCAAGATAAGGTTCAGGCTTGGCTTCAGGATGCTTCGATTGATGAAGAGACCAAACAGGAGCTTCGCTTGCTGGACAACAGCCCTGCTGAGCTGGAAGACCGCTTCTATAGAGACCTTGAATTTGGCACAGGCGGACTCCGCGGTGTGATTGGCGCAGGCAGTAACCGGATCAACCGTTATACTGTAGGTAAAGCAACCCAAGGATTCGCCCAGTACATTCTGGATGTCCACAGCAAGTCCCAGGCGGAGGGCAAGCCTTCGGTTGTGATTGCTCATGACTCCCGGCATTTCTCGCCGGAGTTCGCTCTTGAAGCCGCATTGGTTCTGGCAGGGAACGGGATTACGGCGAAGCTGTTCCGTTCACTTCGTCCGACTCCACAGCTATCCTTCTCCGTGCGTACGCTTAAAGCTACAGGAGGCATTGTAATCACAGCGAGTCATAACCCGCCGGAATACAATGGTTATAAGGTATACAATGCATCTGGCGGACAGCTCGTTCCTCACGAAGCTGAGGAAGTAATTGCTTTGATCCAGGATGTATCATCATTTGCGCAGGTGAAGCGTCTGACTCAGGAGGAAGCGGAATCCCAAGGGCTGCTTGTCTGGCTTGGAGATGCGGAAGATGAAGCGTTCGCGGATACGGTAGCTGCTACCAGCGTGAACCCTGACATGTTAGCCTCGGGTGCTGGCAAAGATGTGGTTATTGTCTATACTCCACTTCACGGAACAGGTAATGTTCCGGTTCGCCGCGTGCTGGATAAGCTGGGCTTCACACAGGTCCACATTGTAGCTGAGCAGGAGAAGCCGGATGCGGAATTCTCCACAGTGAAGTCACCGAATCCGGAGGAACGGGAAGCTTTTACCCTGGCTATTGAGCTTGGGAAGAAGGTAGGCGCAGATCTGCTTATGGGAACAGATCCGGATGCAGACCGTATGGGAGCCGTAGTTAAGGACGCGGATGGTGAATATCAGATTTTGACCGGTAATCAGTCCGGTTCCATTCTGGTACATTATCTGCTCAGCCAGCTGAAAGCCAGCGGTAAGCTGCCGACTAACGGGGCGGTAGTCAAGACTATCGTAACCAGCGAGCTCGGTGCTGTGATTGCGCGCCACTATGGTGTGTCGGTATTCAATACGCTGACGGGCTTCAAATATATCGGTGAAATGATGAATCAATTCGAGCAGTCCGGCGATCATACCTTCCTATTTGGATATGAGGAAAGCTACGGATACCTGGCTGGCAACTATGCCCGTGACAAGGATGCGATTGTGGCATCGACTTTAATTGCTGAGGCTGCGGCATACTACAAGACACAAGGCAAAACCCTCTTCGACGTTCTTGAAGAGCTGTATCAGCAATTTGGTTACTACCGTGAATCTCTTGTCTCGCGTACGCTCAAAGGCAAGGATGGCGTAGCCAAGATTCAGTCCCTCATGACGGACTGGCGGGATCACGCTCCTCAGGAAGTGGCGGGCATTAAAGTGAAGGAAGTTGAGGACTATTCTAAAGGGCTGTTTGGCTTCCCTAAAGAGAATGTGCTGAAATTCATTCTGGAAGACGGATCATGGTTCTGCTTGCGCCCATCTGGCACAGAGCCTAAGATTAAAGTGTATTTTGCTGTGCGGGGCTCTTCAAATGAGGAATCACTGAGCACACTTGGTAAATTGCAGGACGAGGTTATGGCCAGAGTTGACGCTTAATTCACATTTGGATGTAATAATGAAATAACGTTTTTACTTAATATTCCGAAGTCTCTTGGTGCTCTCGCTTATGGGCTGGGGTTAGGGGCTTCGGAGTTTATTCATGAGGAGGTACCTTCGTGTATCAAAGATGGCAGAAGTGGAATAAGGTGTCCCGCAAGTGGCTATGGATTCTGGTGGTAGTAGGTATGGTAGCTTCCCTGCCGTTAATCTATGGCCGTATTCAGACCGAGCAGACAGCCAAGAACGTGGAGCTTATTTTCAATTACCGCAGTTTGCTGGAAAGCTCTTATTATCAACCTAATCCTGAAGCATATCTGAATGAACAGCTGGATAAGCTGCAAGGAGCGGGTGTCAGCACGATCGCGATGTTTGAAAGCAATCTCGACGAATTGTCCAGATCCCACCGTGTAATGGTATACAGCACACAGGATCTGATCAACATGAAGAAGCTGCCTCTATCCAGCGCAGCAACCGAGAATCAGACTTATGTCGTATTTACGAACGAAGAGAATGCACGTACTTTTCAGCCTTTAATTGAAGATACTTTCAAAATATTCGATATCGATGTGGCTCCTTGGAGCTGGGAACCAGGCGAGACAGCCATCCGCATTAATACGTCTATGGCAAATGCTCTAATCAAATCTTTTGCCCCTGATCCGATTGCCATGAAGATGCTGCGGGACAAAGGGTTTAATATACTTCCGCGTATGAGTGACAGTATGCCTTACGATCAGGCGGCGGTAGACAAGCTGCTTACCATGTTCCAGGAGAACCAAGTGAAGCACATCCTGTTTGAAGGGGATGCCGTTAAAGGATTCACTGATAATCCGGAGAAGAAGAGCTTGAAGGCTTTTGCCGACTCGCTCAAAGCTCACGGACTGGGGATTGTGACTATAGAGGGTCTCAAGAAGCCTCAGGCAGGCTTTAACAAGCTGGCCTACGACCTTAATTACAATGTAGTACGTCTATATTCCTTAAGTGATAAGGATGCAAAGCTGGATACAGACACACTTGCTGACCGATTTGCTTTGGCAGTCAAGGATCGGAAGATCCGTATGATCTATATCAACAGTATGCCTAGCAAGGATATGTCGAAGTCTACAATCACAGACTCGGTGGATAACATTGTCCAGACTTTGGGCGAACCGGGAAATGCAATCAAGCGGATCGAGAAGGACGGATACCACCTCGGACAGGCTGAAGCCTTTACGGTCACTTCCCATACTTGGGATAAAATGCTGAAGGCATTGGTTGTACTGGGCGGCGTAGCTTTCGTGAGCATTCTTGTCTCCTATTTCCTGCCTTCGCTGACACTGGCAGCTCTGATTATTGGCCTCTTGGGCTGCGCCGGGCTGTTCGTCATTCACAAGCAGGAGCTGCTGGAGCAGATGCTGTCCCTGCTCGTGGCCATTAGCGCGCCAACCATTGCCATGCTTCTGGCAATCAAGAAGGTACAGGAGACTCAACGTGCGAACTATATGATGTCATCAGGCCGCCGGTTGACTCACAGCCTTGTACTGTTCATTAAGACCTCGTTATTGTCACTATGTGCAGTGCCTTTCGTGATCGCGCTGCTGAACAACATAACTTATGCCCTGGTCCTGAACCAGTTCCGCGGCGTTAGCCTGCTGCATGTGGTTCCGGTATTCCTGGTTGCATTGTATGTCTTCTTATATCAAGGGAAATCCGTATACAGTGAGCTCCGCAGATGGCTTCGTATGCCTATCACCGTCTTATGGGTGGCCTGCGCGGTTATCTTGGGCGCCGTTGGGCTCTACTACCTTTCCCGTACAGGGAACTCAGGCAGTCTTCTGCCTGGCGAAGCTGCATTCCGTTCATTCCTGGAGAATACAATCGGAGTCCGTCCTAGAAATAAAGAATTCCTTGCGTTCCATCCGCTGTTCATTATGGGCGTGTTCGCAGCCCTGCGTTTCCCTAAGCTGATCTATGTGCTGATTATTGCCTCTATCGGTCAGTTATCTATGGTGGATACTTTTGCTCATATTCATTCTCCGGTGCTGATCTCTCTGATCCGCGGACTGCTGGGCATGGGCTTTGGTATCATCATCGGGCTTATTGCCGTTGGAATATGGATTATCGTTGAAAGGTGCTGGACAAAATGGTCACCCCGTCTGCTGCAAGACTAGTCATCTCCGGTTATTACGGCTTCCGCAATAGCGGAGACGAGGCGGTGCTCAAATCGATTCTGACTGCGCTCGAAGAAGAGGGTACACGGGCAGGCATCAGAATCGAGCCGGTAGTTCTATCTATCGACCCGGAATGGACCACCTCAATGTATGGGGTTAAGGCCGTGCACCGGATGAAGCTTGGTGAAGTACGGCGGGCCCTGAAGGAAAGTGATGGTCTGATCAGCGGCGGCGGCAGCCTGCTTCAGGATGCTACCGGCATGACCACAATTCCCTATTATTTGGGCATTATAAAGATAGCGCAGTGGCTCCGGAAGCCGACCTTCATTTATGCTCAAGGGATCGGACCCGTGAACCATGGGATGTTCCATCCCTTTATTAAGGGGATTTTCCGTAAATGCAGCTATATTTCTGTTCGTGATCATGAATCTGCACAGCTGCTTGGAACGATGGGACTAAGCCGGGACGAGATCGAGGTGGTACCGGACCCGGTAATGGGTCTTCCTCTACCGGAAGGCATCCAAATGCCAGGTACTTCGGAGCAGTCCGGGAAGGACCTGCCAGTCGTCGGCGTTTCCGTGCGGTACTGGAATGCGGAACGCAAGGAGCTCACGCAGCTTGCTGCGGGTCTTGCGGCCTTAGCCTCACTCATGCCGGTCCACTTCCGCTTTCTGCCCTTCCACCTTCCGGGGGATGACGAAGCTTCTCGCTTTGTCATTGACCGAATGGAGGGAGTGATTGCGCAGGGCAGCGTCATCAGCGTGGCACCAGAGACGGTGAATCCGCAGGAAATGCTTGCTGAAGTCAGCCGGTGTCAGGCCCTCATTGGTATGAGGCTGCACAGCCTGATCTATGCGGCTTCCCAGCGGGTTCCGCTGCTGGGTATTTCCTATGATCCGAAGATTGATCATTTTCTGGCCCGCCTGGGCTCCGTTCCAGTGGGAACAAGCGATGAGCTTGATCCACAGATTGTGGCATCCGAGCTGCGGGGGCTGCTGCTGGAGGGTGAATCCTGGCGTAGCCGGAATGCATCACGAATCGATACACTGAAGCAGGAAGCCCGCCGTCCGGCGGAGCGGATTGCTGAATTTTACAGGAACAGAGGGTGAACCAACATGAAGCAGCCGGTAAGTGTACCTACGGTATCTGTATTTGGCATTCCAGTCTGCAAGTGGGGGATGGAAGATACCGTTAAGTATTTGACGGAAGTCGTACAGACCGGACAGCCACACCAGATTATCACCGCTAATCCGATCATGGTGATGGCAGCACTGGAGAACCCTGAATATAAGAGCATGATGCAGCATGCGGACCTGATTGTACCTGATGGAACTGGAGTAGTGTGGGCTGCCCGGAAGGGCGGACAGCCCGTGACTGAGCGGGTGGCAGGGTTCGACCTGCTGCATGAACTGATGAAGCAGGGGGAGCAGCTGGGCTGGAAAGTATTTCTGCTCGGCGCAGCGCCAGAAGTGATTCAGGAAGCATCCGCACGGTTACAATTGCAGTATCCGAGAGTGAAGATCGTGGGTACCCGCGATGGTTATTTTGGTCCGCAGCAGGACCTTGAGGTTGTTGGTGAAATTGTGAAGGCTAAGCCGGACCTGTTGTTCGTTGCCCGGGGGGCAGATACACAAGAGCCGTGGATAGCCAAGTATAAGGAGCAGCTCGGTGTCCCTGTAATTATGGGAGTTGGAGGAAGCTTTGATGTGATTTCAGGGCGGACTCAGCGTGCACCGAAATTCATGCAAAAGATGCATCTGGAGTGGTTCTACCGTCTTCTCCGCGAACCTACAAGGATTCGAAGAATGCTTGCGCTGCCGAAATTCACCGTCAAAGTACTGCGTGAGGGAGAAAACCTCACGAAAGTACGATAAATAGGCGGAATCCTCTGAAAATTAGCGGAATTTTGCTGAAATACAGAGTTGGTAGTTTGTTCGCATTCGGAGTATAATTCATTCGGTAGATAAAATGGGGGTTGAAATTGACATGTTGATGATCTATATCATCGGGTTTATCGTCTCGCTCGTTCTGGCGCTCGGCTTGACGCCGCTGGTGAAGAAATTCGCGATTAAGGTTGGCGTAGTTGATGTTCCGAATGCACGCAAGGTGCATACCAGGGTTATGCCGAGACTCGGTGGACTAGGCATTTATTTATCTTTCGTAATCGGATTAGTCGCGCTACTTCCTTTTATCCCGGATAGTTATATCTCTTCCAGAGACCTCGACTTTGTGGGAGCTTTCTTAGTCGGTGGAACTATGATTGTATTACTAGGAGCATTGGACGATCGCTTTGATCTGTCTGCCAAATTAAAACTACTAATTCAAATTGCTACGGCATGTGTTGTAGTGTTTGGATTTGATATTAAGATTGAATTCGCTAATATTCCATTTCACACTTACTCATCTGTGGAGACATGGATGTCGATTCCGTTCACCATCCTCTGGATTGTGGGTGTAACGAATGCGATCAATCTGATCGATGGACTTGACGGGCTTGCTGCCGGTGTATCGGCGATTGCGATTGGTACCATTGCAGTCATGGCCTTTATTATGGGAAATGAGATTACAGCAGTACTTTGTCTGCTGCTGCTGGGCAGTATCTTGGGCTTCCTGTACTTTAACTTTCATCCGGCCAAGATCTTCATGGGAGATTCCGGATCGCTATTTCTTGGATTCAGCTTGGCACTGTTATCCCTGCTAGGATTTAAGCAGGTTGCCATTGTCTCGTTCCTGACCCCGCTGATTCTAATCGGTGTACCTTTGTCAGATACCATGTTTGCGATTGTGCGGCGCTGGATGCAGAAGAAGCCAATCTTCTCGCCGGATAAAGGACACCTTCACCACTGTCTGCGTGAGCTGGGCTTCAGCCATCGTCAGACCGTCCTGATTATTTACGGAATTGCTTCATTCTTCGGAGTGCTTGCCATCATTCAGTCCTCGGCCGCGCTTTACTCGGCCAACTGGGTCACCTTCGTGGTTATCTGCATCATGGTCTTCTTCCTGCAGATCGGTGCAGAAGTCATAGGCTTGATTGGCAAGACGAAGCGTCCTGTTCTTAACTTCATCGCAAGGCTGCGAATGAAGGAGAGCACGGAACGAGGATCGGATTGATCCGAGATTATATTCACAAGAATGAGTCCCGCGCACATAAGGTGCCGCGGGACTTTTTTGTATTAGTTAACCAGCTCTGGAGGTCCGGGCCATCCATATTGGAGTCAAAATCCCAATAATCTGGATTTTATTCTCGGGTATTCTTCACAATCACGCGCACCTGTCCGATAAATAAGATAACTGACTTCAAAAAGGAGAGATTCATACATGCAGCGCGTGAAGAAGCCGTTAGTATGGCTTATGTTGTTGACAATGATTGTTTCTTTGCTACCGGCGGGTTTGACCGGAATAGCAACTGCAGCTACCTCATCGGCGGCTACTTATTTCATTCCGGATTCGAGCGGGATACGCCAGACGGCTTTGCTTACAACTGAGCCAGGAGCTCAGCAAATTAACCGAAGCAATGTATATGCAACCAATAATTCAGCGTTAACGATTGGCGGTACCTTCTCATATGTCGCCAAAGATACGATGAAGGTTAAGGTTGAGCAGCTAGTGTCCGAGCCTGTAGTCGGCGGCGGGGTTCGCTGGGTACCGGATGGCACTCATTTTACCACAAGCTCCGTTACTGCAGATCCCGTGAATCTTCAGAAGTTCTCTGCGAATAACTTGGGACTCTTCGCGGGCTTCAACAAAATTACCTTCACAGGAATGCAGGGAAGCATTGAGCGTTCCGACATTTTCTATGTGCTATATGATAAAGTGCCTTATGTTGATTCCTTGAAGATTTATGGAAGCAGCCAGGGAGCTATTCTTCTGAATGAAGGCACGCAAGTGGTTGTAGACAGTAAGACCGTTACTCTCCAAGGGGTAGCCCAGAACACTAATAAAGTCACCGTTTCCGTAAATGGAGGTACTGCGCTTGTAGCCACAGTTCTTCAGGATGGTACATTCTTCTCTCCAACTCTTAATCTTAAGTCCGGGCAGAATGACCTGAAGGTGTCGATCCAGAACGGATCAGACGCTGTAGCTATAGCACGTACCGTGTACTTCTTTGATAAAACACAGCCATTCACGGATCTGCAAGCAACGGTAGGAACAGAGACACTTCCAATCCTCGATAACAAGCCTACCTTCACGAAGGATACAGGCGTTACAACAGGTATCATTTCTGGACAGGTCCTGGTTCCTTATGTATCTGATGCTTTCAAAGATAAAGCAGTTATTACCGTTAATGGGGGAGGCCAGCTTTCCTTCGATATCCTGAAGGATGATGGCAGTGTCGGTACTGCGAGTGATGAGAAGATCATTCCAGGTCCGGATGGAATTACTCCAGCCTATCGTCTGGTTAAGTTCAGAACCAATGTTCCTTATAATCTTCAGACTGACTCAGGTTCTCCGGCACAAGTGCTGACAGAGCAGAAGGCTACAGTCGCCGTAACTTACGGTACGCTTACTGCAGCTTATCCAGCTACATTCCGCTACTTGCCTGGTGACACCGTGATTACGGACATGAAGTATCTGGAGAAGTTTAAAGTAGGAGATGACATCACCAAGGCGACTAAACTGCCGCTGAATGGGGCCAATGTAGATGCTCAGGATTTCTACATCCTGGTGGAATCGAATACTACACCTACCCAAACACTAGTAGCTAATTATTTGCCGCTGGGAACCAAACAGGTTACCTTGACGAAAGCTACGGTAGCAGGACTGGCAGCGAATCAAGAGGTCTACCAGGTAACTGGCTTCTCAAATGGACAGCAGAAGGTTCGTTTCCAATATAATGGATCCAGCTCTTGGTATAACGCGGACATCTCCTATGTGTCCAAGAACTACATCTATATCGATAACCTGACAGATGGGCAGACATTCGAATTCGATTCCCGTACAACGAACAAACTTCCGATCAGTGGTAAGTATATTGGCTTTGAGAATATCTCAAATGCGGAGTACTTTGTGAACGGGATTGCGGGTACAACGCTTAATTCCGGTGCTGCTACTGGCACCGATGGAGCAGATACTTTACTCGGAGTGAACAGCTCGAATGTTTCTTTTGCGCTGGATCTGAACATCACGGCTTCAGGACCTCTCTTCTACGGAGATAACAAAATTGTCTTCTCAGGAACGTCCATGGATGGAGCGGGGAATAAGCGGGTAGTTACCAAGGAACTGCATATCTACATTATTGACAAAAATATCTCCAAAATCGACGCGTTTCTTCCGAACGCCGCCTTGGATACACGCACACCGTTCACCAAGGATGTTGCTGGAGATAACGATATTACCAACATTTTTGCACCATCCCCTGAGTTTGTGTATGCAGATGGTAAATATACTACAACTCAGCAGAAATACGATTTGGTGCTTAGAGGCAGCGGAGCAACTGTACTGAACCTGAACCTGGGAACGGACTTATTCTTTAGCTCCACAACAGATAGTCTTCTGGGTGATCCTAAAGTATTGAAAGCACCGGGAACGTTCTCTTACAAAGGTACTACTTACACTTACGATTTCTCGGGAAATAAGGATGACTTCATCCTTCGTATTCGTAATATTGCCTTTGATGCTCCAGGCAGCCATGTGTACAACCTGGAGATGATTAATGCTACAGGAGCACGTGCGAACCAGCGTCTTGAGGTTGTGCGTGAAGTTTCGCCTTATCGCATTCTTGCTCCACAGCCAACGGTTGGCAAGCAGTACATTGTGAACAAGAACTTTGTTCATTTTGATATTGAAGCAGAAGGTGCAACCAAGGTCATTATTGGTAAGGATGAAGCAACCAAGCGTCCTGACCTTGGAACAGGGAACCGTTTCTTGTATGACTATGTAGGACTGAAGCCGGATAAAGCAACAACGATCAAGATTCAAATCGTACGCAGCGGTGCTACCATTAACGATACAATTACAGTGTATTACACAGGTACAGTCGCAGTGGATTCTCAGTTCATGGCTGAGAAGGTAGCCACAAAGTACAGTGTGTTTAACAAGTCATTAGACCTTTCTTTCCCTAAAGGAACTGTCATGAAGACTGCTAACCCAGATGGGAACAGTGTGACGAAATTCTATCCGAACACCAAATTGCTGTTTGGTATCGCTGATCCAAAGGACGGCGTCGTAGAACGCCGCAATGACTATGGCAACCTGCTCGGGATTCCGAACACAGGTGTTGTAAGTGGATTTCCTAGCGTAGCGCTCGACGATCTACTGCTGCTTAAATTCACATCCAATGCTAATACAAGCAACTTCAGCCGTGTATCCGATATTTTCTGGATAAGCGGAGGTGTAGGTGAGAAAGGTGACCTGGGAACCTCCGGCTACAAGCCGGCGACGAATGGTCTTGCTCCTTACTCACTGGAAGGCCAATTCACCAAGTTTGAAGCTGAACGCAAGATTGTGCCTTCTAACCGCGGTACGATGAAGATTGGCTTTAATAAGAACATTGTAGACGAAGTAGGTTCTACGATTACTGCTTTCCGTTATACCGATCAAGGGGTATGGGAGAACATTGGCGGAGAAGTAGACATGAAATCTCACACCATCTCCGTACCATTTGATGAGTTCGGTTATTACACAGTCATGAAGCTTCGCCTTGGTTATAACGATATTACGAATCACCCGTGGGCGCGTAACTACCTGAATGGCCTCTACGCCAAAGGAATCATGAACAACCTGCGCTCAGATGCCTTCGGTGCCGATGACCGCACCACACGTGGTGAATTCGCCACTCTGATTGTTAAGGGGCTCAACCTGCCGCTGAATTATGATAACAATCAACAAACGTTCTTCGATATCAAACCAACGGTCAAAGCGCCTACCTGGGACTTTGAACATCTGGAGACAGCCGCAAGAGCCGGTATTGTAACAGGGCTCAGCGATGGATTCTTCGGTCCGGATCAGCCTTTGACCAGAGAGCAAGCTGCAGTTATGATTGCAAGAGCCTTGAAGCTGAAGACAGCTACGAATGACGATAAACTGAAGGCAACCCTTGCCAAAGCATTTACCGACTCAGGAACCATGGATGCTTACTCCATGCCTTCCATTGATGCGGTGAACAAAGCGAAGATCATGAGCGGCAGCCCTCAGACGGTTGCTGGCCAGAAGAAGCCGACTTATGCGTTCAACCCTAAGGGTACACTTACTCGGGCTGAAGCTGGTAAGATCGCCGTTGCGCTGCTTCTGAAGAGCACCAAGATCTTCCCTAAGAACTTAAGCTAGTATGATTCCGATACCCGCTTGTGAGCGTGAGCTTACAGGCGGGTATTCTATTATTGACATTAGTAATACAGGGACAAGATGTAATTACCAATTACATCTTTTTGTATTTATTCAGAGATTAGGATACAATAACAGAGTAATAGACATTTTTTGCAAAAGGGTGAATATGCACATGAAACCGTTATTATCGAAGGCTCAACTGGATTATATGAAAGCAAAGACGAAATTTGAGGATAGAGCGAAAG
The DNA here is from genome assembly GCF_059492195.1 of Paenibacillus sp. Paensp111. Classification (NCBI taxonomy): domain Bacteria; kingdom Bacillati; phylum Bacillota; class Bacilli; order Caryophanales; family Paenibacillaceae; genus Paenibacillus; species Paenibacillus sp. Paensp111. The sequence continues at coordinate 3,895,629 of NZ_CP168527.1, read as the reverse complement.
TTTTGGAGAAGAAAATCGAAGAGACTCAGAAGCTGCAAGAGGTTACGCAAGAGGTTATGGAAGGGCTTGTAGTAGAGACAGGCTTTCATGATGCATTCAACGAGCTCACCGTTGCCGAGAATGCTCTAATTGACTGGTCACATGTGACGATGAAGCACGAGAAGTCTTACAAAGATAACAAGCAGCCGATCGAGAATATGTATGCTAATTTGAATTCCGATCCGCAGATGCGTGCCCGTATTATTGAATTAGCTATGAAAGTAAGGTAATAATTGAACTTTTTTGTACTATATATAGTAGGGAGACATCCACGTATGGATGTCTCTTTTTTTGTGTTTGGGGTGGGTAATATTGGGGTATTGTATTGGAAAAAGATGCTTAATGACTGACATTAAAAGGGATGTTATACTAAATCCCGTAAAGCCCCATTGCTGTAAGAAAGTTGAATTTTAGGATGCGAATACTAAGTGTTAACATTACTTTATTTTTTTTTCGCAACCCGCAACTTTTTGAGATTAGCTGCGTTTAAGATGTAGAACATGAACAACGGTGACCAATTTAGACAATCCAGTATGTTCCTCATAGGGAAAGTTGTCTATTTACTAGAAAAATTATCTTTACGCCTCTAGGGACCCATTGTATAATGTCAAGGTAGGATTAGGTAACTACTCTATTTCTACATGTACCAAAGTTTACAAGTTTCTGTGGCACCGTTCACAGACATAATTTATAGTAATTCGCTCAACTCGGGAAAGGGGGTGTATCGGCTAATGAGTAACACGAGCTATACATTTAAAGAAAACTCTTATATGAAAGATATTCAAGGAGGAGACAAAAAGGTTATGAAGAAAATTTTATCCGTAGCACTCTCTACAGCAATGGCATTCTCCATGTTTGCATCTGTAGCATTCGGTGCTGAATCCCTTACAGCACAGCAACAATTTGATGCTTTGAAAACTAAAGGTATCCTTAACGGTTATCCAGATGGATCTGCTCACCTTGAGAAGACTATCACTCGTGCAGAGCTTGCTAAAGTAATTGTTAAGACTCTTGGTCTTAAAGAAGTTACTGGCGTATTCTCTTACAAAGATAAGAACTACAACGCTAAGAACTGGGCTGCTTCTTACATCGAAGCTGTATCCGCTGCAGGTATCATGCAAGGTAAAGACACTGCTAAGAAAATCTTCGACTTTAACGGCAACGTTACAGCTGAAGAATTGGCAACTGTCTTGGTTCGTGCAATGAAACTTGAAGTTCCTACTACTGGCATTGACAACGGTGCATCTGCATGGGCTAAAGGTTATGTCCAAGCAGCAATCAACGCTGGCCTTCTTGACAAGTCCACTAACTTCCAAGCGGCAGCAACTCGCTCCCAAGTGGTTGTAGCAGCTTATGCAATCGACCAAAAAGTTAACATCACTGTAACTTCCGCTAAAGTTGTTGACCCAACTCACGTTGAAGTAACTTTCTCTGACAACGCAGTTGAGAAGGTAACATTGTCAACTCCGCTTGTAGAAGGTAAAGCTACTGAAATCACTGTTCCTCACAACGGCAAAGACTACAAGTACACTGTTACTTATGTGAACGTTGCTGGTAAAGTTGAAAGTGTTACAGTCAACAACCTGAGAGATATCACAGTTACTTATAACAAACCAGTTAACATTGATAACATCAATACTTCTGTAACTCCAGTAGGTGGATCTTCTGCCGTTCCAACTGCAGCTGCTACCCTTAGTGCAGATGGTAAGACTGTAACTATTACTGCAAATTCCCCGCTGACTCAGAACAACTATTACAGCGTTATCGTATCTGGTGTGAGAGAAGCGGATCTTACTCCGATCAATCCTTACTCCACAACAGTTCAAGCTGTTGATAAAGTAGCTCCAGCGTTCGAAAGCTTCAAAGCCGTAACAAAGGACACTACTACAAGAACATTCACAGCTACTTTCAATGAGTATGTGAACCTTGATATGGTGAAAGTTGGAGACGTAGTAGCTTCTGCAACTTCAACTGATAACAAAACCTTCACTATCACTCTTCCAGCTTCTGCTGACGCTTTGGAAGTAGGCAAATCTTACTCCGTAACTGTTAATGGATTGAGAGACCTTGCTGGTAACTATGCAGCTAATCCAACTAAATTCGACGTATTGATTTCACGTGATGACGTGAAGCCTACTTACACTTTGAAAGGTGTAAATCCTAAGCAATTCGATGTTGTATTCAGCGAAGAAATGGCAAATTCCGTTCCAGCTGATGCCATCATCGTGAAAGACAGCAATGATAACATTCTTTCCCAAAATGGTCTTGCAGTTCGTCAAAGCGACAAAAAGACTTTCCGTGTAACTTTGTTCACATCTCCAATCACTTCTGACAAGAGTTCAGCTGATGTTAAAGTCACTGTTGCTAACTTGACAGACTTGGCAGGTAACGCTGTATCTACAGCAACTAATACTGTAACTCTTGCAAAAGAAACAGTTAAGCCTGCGATTACAGCTGTTCGTTTGCTGCCTGGTACAAACAACAAGCTTGAAGTTACATTCTCTGAGAGAGTAACTGGTATCGACCTCGACGGTTCTGACTTTATTCTTACAAAGTCTAACGGTACTAAAGTTAATGTACTGTCTGCTAACACTTCTGCTACAGATGACAAAGTTATCTTGACTACTGATGTATTGCCTAGCAATGACACTTACAACCTGGCTCTTGTTGTAGGTACTGTAACTGATACTTCCGGTAACACGAACGACGCCCAGGCGCTTAAATTCACTTACAATGGAGTTTCTGCTCCTGCTGTAGCTGCATCTATCGTTACAACTGGAGTTAACTCTGATACAGGACGCAAAGTTACTATTAACTTCAACCAAGCAGATGTAGTATTCGGGATCGACAATGCAACTGGTAACTTCAAAGCAGGTGCTGCCGATAACAAAGCTAATTACACGCTGAATGGCGCTGCACTGCCAGCAGGAACTGTAATCACTAAAGTCAATGCTACTACTGTAAGTAATAACATTGGTGACTCTGTCACTCTGGACTTTACTGGTGTAGCTGCTGCTGATCTTCCATCCGTTCTTAAAAATGGTGGCGATCTGGTTGTAACTGCTTCTAATGTGCAAACAGAAGCTGGTGCAACTATCCCTTACACTAGCGCTCAAATTACAGTTGCCGACAAAACACAACCTACGATCTCTGCTGCTTACCTGCAAAATGGTTCTGCAGCTAACACTTACAAAGTTACAGTTCAATTGAGCGAAGGACTTTCTGCAGTAGACAAAGACGAATTTGCATTGCAAATCGGAAACACACAAGTAGCCTTTGATAATGCTTCGATTGATACTGTGGATTCAAAAGTGATTCTTACAGTAAGCACACAAGCAGCTGATATCTCTACTGCTATCACTGCAGGTACTGCAATCAAGCTTGTTACTTCTAACTCTCCAACAGTTACTAAAGACAAAGCTGCTAACACTCTTACTGCTAACACTACAGGCGTAACTGTAGTAAACTATGCAACAGCTAACTAATCTTTAAAGAAAAGGAGCCCGTAGCAATCGGGCTCTTTTTTTATTGTCATGAGTATGATAAAAGACATTAATATGAGTGACAGTAACTGAGATGTTTCTTAGAAATTGTTAGATACACACTGGATATCAGCTAATAGAAGATTTTATATAAAAAAGGACCTGAGAAATCAGGTTCTTTTTTGTAACGCAAACAGTAATTCAAAATTAATTATTACCTATCAAATACAAAGAGGTTTAATACAGGAACAAAGTCAAAAAGTCCAATAATAGAAACTTTATCCATTTTAAAACGTCTATATGTTATAAACCTAAAATCCCCATAGGAGGAAGATGATTTGAAAAGAATTACATATACATCCACTGTCCTAGGCTTAAGTTTAATCATAGGTAGCTTGGCCACTGGATCTCTGGTTGAAGCCTCATCCATTACACCGACCGCATCTTCTTTTGCCACCTTAACCTCTAACTATCCTTCATCTATAGCTGCCCAAAAGAAGACAACAGCCAAGCCTGCAGTTAAAAAGGCTGCTCCTGTCGTTCATACCATTAATGCTTTGCCAGCGATTAAGCTAAGTGGCAGCAGTTCGGTGCGTCTGTCTGAAGTGAACCTGCTGGCGCAAGATGAAGGAAGTATTGTTACTTATACTCTCAGCTTTAACAATGGAAACTCCAAAAGTTTGGATCTGACGGATTACTGGACCCGAGTTCGTTCGACTGGCGGCTCCGTATATAGTGCGACACTTAAGTCTTCCGATAGCAATAAGAAGAGCGTTGCTCCAGGATCTACAACAACCTTGACCTATATCGTTAAAGTAGGGCGGAACGTTAAAATCAGTGACCTTGCTTTCCAAATTGTGAAGTGGGATTTCAGCCAACCAAACTATGAAAGCAGCCTAGGTGCATTTAAGATACCCTCATCCTATCTGATATCCACACCAGCTGGTCAGTCTAAAACCTTTCGAATTAATGAGGCACCAGTGAAGATGAAGGTAGGCCAAGTCACAAGCTATTTATCAGGCGATTATAATTATGTGGGTGTGAATGTGGATCTGCAGAATATTGGATATAAATTATTTGAGGACCCCAAGGTAAAGATGGTAATTAAGACATCCGGGGGTTCCAGTTACCCATTAACCGCCGATTCTTTGGGGACAGATTATCGAATTCAGCCCCAGGATACGAAGAAATTAAATCTTATGGCTGCTATCCCTAAAAGCATTCCTCTTAAAAATCTGGAGCTTCAAATTATCCAAGATGATGAGACAACGAAATTAAGTCTACCGCTTGCAACTTTACAGTTACCTCAAGCAAAGAATCAATCTATTAAGGTGGAACCATATAAAGAGAAGGTAATTGCACTTCCATCTGGTAAGCTTGGAGCAAGTGTAAAGGGAGTATGGATCAATCAGAGCTTCAATACTAGTGATTTGGCGATTCAATTCTCAGTACGTAACATAGGGAACACTACTGTGACTGTTCCTAAATATGATTTTATTTTGCAGACGTCTAGTGGTTATAAGCTCCCCATCTCAGTTCAAGGAATGGATACTTTAGTACTCAAACCCGAAGAGGAAAGAAATATTAGATTAAATATCTCGGTTCCAACATCAATGGTGGATGAAAAAATGCAGTTGTTTGTTAATATCCCTGATTCCAATGTAGAGGCAACAAAAGATTCAACTGGGAAAGATGGATCCGCCCCCGGTAAGGATAGTATATTTACTTATCCTGTAGGTATCTTTGCTCTTCCCGAAGCAACACAGATGCAGAACACTACAGGAGTAGAACAGTTACTTCAAACTAACACAGGCCTTGTTGGTCTGACACTGTCTAATGTACAGCGTGTGCCTTGGAGTGAGGGAGACTTAATTTCAGCAAAAATTACTGTAAGTAATAAGAGTAACAAGACGGTAGTTCTACCAGAATTGCTCGGACAGTTCACGATTGACTCAGCGAAACTCAACTCTGAGACGAAGTTAGTGAATACACTGGGTGTTAATTTAATAGGAACAAGTAAGTCTACAGATCTCTATGTGGTCTCCAAGATTCCAACAGATCTAGACTTTTCCCAATTACAGATTACTCTTCTCGAAAAATCGGGAGATACTGCATCAGCGGCGACTTCGCCGTGGTTCCAATTTACGAATTTAGGCAGCCTTCCGGAGATAAACACGATCAAGAAAAATACATCTTATCAATTAGTAACTAAAGGCCGTTCAGAAGAGGTGAAGCTTATACGTACCCTGGTATATCCGGGTTCAACTTCAAACATTATCTACTCTGAAATTGAAATTAAAAATCTAGAAGATCATCAAATTGATCTATCTCAGATGGTGGGTTACTATAAGACTCCTAATGGACAAACCTATGGAGCGAAGGCTATTCAATCAGATAGTCCATCAGGCCCCAAAGAAAAGGGTATAATTGCTGTATGGAGTAAAATTCCGAGTACTATAAATCTATCTGACTTGAAGTTAGTTCTGGGTGAAGGAATTACAGATAACAAACTAACACCACTTAAGGGAGAACCTTCTGGATATATTAATGTCAACGCGTTAGAGATTAATCTTGATCAGACAAACAGTATTAAGACTTTACTTAATAATATTATTCTATTCCCCTACACCTTAAATATTTATAAAGTTGATGCGTTCTTGAATGGTTCGAGTACTGTGCGAGTAAATCTGGACTATTATCTTAATAAATCAATGGATTACAATGTCGGAGATTTAGGGCATAAGTTTTTATTAGAACTGACAGACTCCAGCGGACGGACATTTGAGAAAGAAGTTTCGCCAGTAACAGATTTAAAAGTAGGCTCAAATGGTTCGTTGAGTTTCAGTATTGATGATTGGATTTATGACAAAATGAGGTATGGCTCATTTACATTAAGCGTGTTTGATGAGTTCCAGGATCAAAAGATTAAACTTGGAAGCCAGTCATTCATTTATAACACAACTCAGCTTCCTCCACTGGAGGAGCCAAAGAAGAACTGATGCATAGAGTGCTAAGATCCCCCACTTGGGGGATTTTGCTTGTCTCTCCCTAGCAAAACCTCTATCATTAGTAGAGATATGGTATGAAATAAAAGAGTTGGAATAGAACTTCCAAAATGGCAGGAGGCAGCTCATGAAAAGAACATGGAAAATCACGGCGGCAGCCGTTTTAATTGGTGGCGGATTATTGGCAGGCTCACTGCTCAACCTTCAGGCGGAAGGAGCTGGAGTAACCAACCAGCCAGGTACCGCAGATGATCCGGTAGTAACGAAGAGTTATGTGGATCAACAGATTCAAAAGGCACTAAGTGGATCAGCCGGCAGCGGTTCCACGACAACTGCACCAACACCAGGCACCGGAAGCGGAACAGGATCTTCGACAGGAGGATCTGCTGCTAGTGATGGCATTGAAGTTGTTACACTAAAGCCGGGACAGACTCTGATTGCGAAAGCCGGAGCAGAATTCATCGTACGTGCAGGCAAAGCGATTATCTATAGCGCGGATGCTAACGGTGTGGCAGATCTGACAGACGGTAAGGATGTTGCGAATGGAGAACCAGCTGTAAGTAATCATCTGTTATCTTTTCCAAGGGAAGGCCGGGGTATTCAGGTAGCAGACGGACAGAAGATGAGTCTTACTGTCATGGTCAGAGGCGGTTATGTCATAAAATAGCCTGTTAACCAGCAGCGCCATTAATTGCTTCTAATAACAAACATTCGTACGGCTACAAGTCCGCAAAGCAGAGATACTAATCCTGTATACAATTTACTCAGGAGGTGTATTCTAATGGCAAGCAGCAGCAGCAGAAATCGTCAAATCGTTCCGCAAAGTCGTGAAGCCTTAAAGCAAATGAAGTATGAGATCGCAGCCGAGTTCGGTCTGCCGGTCGGCTATGGTGCAGGATCTATGGGTTCGGCAGATACTGAATTTGCCGGGGAGCTTGGAAGCATGGGAAATGGCCATACGACAAGCAGCTGGGGTCACTTGACCTCGCGTGAGAATGGCTCCGTGGGCGGGGAGATTACGAAGCGTTTGGTGGCGCATGCAGAGCGGCATTTTACATTATAAAGAATGTATTCAAATTCATTGCAATTATTAATCGGAAATAAGGAATAATAAGCCTGGTCCCTTGATTGACAGGGGGGTACAAATACGTTAATATGACTTTTGAGGCTTGTACTTCAACCTTTTCCGAGCGGAAAAGGTTCATTTTTTGTGTAGGATCGGTTGGCGATTGCCATACTATCCATATGGGAGGTTGAGAATTCATGTCCATTAAAGGGCGACATTTGTTTACTTCCGAGTCCGTTACCGAAGGACACCCGGACAAGATTTGTGACCAGATCTCTGATGCGGTACTTGACGCATTTCTGGCTAATGACCCTAATGCTCGCGTTGCTTGCGAAGTGTCCGTTGCTACGGGCTTGGTGCTTGTAATTGGTGAGATTAGTACGAGTTCCGAATACGTAGACATCCCGTCTATCGTACGTAAGACCGTCAAGGATATTGGTTATACCCGTGCGAAGTACGGTTTTGACTATAATACCTGTGCAGTGCTGACGTCACTAAATGAACAGTCCGCGGATATCGCCCAAGGCGTGAATGCGGCACTGGAGAACCGCGATCCTGCCCAAGTGGATAAGGAAACGGCTGATATTGGTGCAGGGGACCAAGGTCTGATGTTCGGTTTTGCTACGAACGAGACACCTGAACTTATGCCTCTTCCTATTGCTCTGTCCCACCGTATCGCTCGTCGTCTCTCCGAAGTACGTAAAGACGGCACACTGGACTACCTTCGTCCAGACGGTAAGACTCAAGTTACGATTGAGTATGTGGACGGCAAGCCGACCCGCGTTGATACGATCGTTGTATCCACACAGCATGCTGAAGAAGCAACTTTGGAGCAGATCCAAGCTGACATCAAAGAAAAAGTTATCCTTCCTGTAGTTCCAGCTGAACTGCTGGATGCAGATACTAAATATTTCATCAACCCAACAGGCCGTTTCGTTATCGGTGGACCTCAAGGGGATGCCGGTCTGACTGGACGTAAGATCATTGTAGATACTTATGGCGGTTATGCTCGTCATGGCGGTGGTGCATTCTCCGGTAAGGATCCTACAAAAGTAGACCGTTCCGCAGCCTATGCAGCTCGTTATGTAGCGAAGAACCTTGTTGCCGCAGGTCTTGCTGACAAAGTAGAAATTCAGCTCGCTTACGCGATCGGGGTAGCTACACCAGTATCGATTAATGTCGATACATACGGAACAGGCAAAGTGTCCGAAGAGAAGCTTGTCGAACTCGTAAGCAATAACTTCGACCTTCGTCCTGCCGGAATCATCCGTATGCTTGACCTTCGTCGTCCAATCTACCATCAGACTGCAGCCTACGGTCACTTCGGCCGTACGGATGTGGATCTTCCTTGGGAACGTGTGGACAAGGCTGAGCTCCTCAAAGAGCAAGCGGGTCTGTAAGACAAGGCCAATTACACCATTTAAGTTAAGACGGGTATTCTCCGCGATGTGGAGGATGCCCGTTTTTTTTGTTATAAATAGAACGAACTTAGAAGGACCGCTCTCGGGATGCATTCTCTTTCTTTGGATAATTTTGTAGGAAACTAAAGTTAAAGCGCCTTTTAGCCGAAAATAGATATACGACTGTTCATAGGGTCGTGAGCGGATTATTACATATTTCAAATATATAAGATGGCCTTGAAGGGAGAAGTTGCTAGAGTGAGGAGAAGAATAGCTTTATGGTTGGTGCTGATGATGGGGCTGAATATGGTAGTATCTGTGGCTGCAGCTGCGGCGCCAATTCAGCAGGATCCGACGCTTGTTCCTTCGGTGACCACACCGGTTAACGGGTCGAAGGGGATCGATCCGGCGAAGGTGGGCCTGCAGGTGCAGTTCGACAGGAAGGTGAAGGCAGGGACGGGTACGATCACCGTAACCAAGGACCCAGCCGGGACATCAACAGTTGTCGGAACGATTCCAGTGACGCCAAGTGTGGTAGATGCTTATAGCATGATTCGAAATATCGATACTTCGAGTATTACGTACGCACCTGGCAGCTACTATAGGGTGAGTCTGTCCGGAGGTACCTTTGTGGACGAAGCAGGAAATACTTCAGCGGCCTACTCGTATACCTTCAAGACACTGACCAGCGGCAGTGTGCCGCCGACGGCTACTACATTTTCGCCGGTTAATAATGCTATTGTGAACGGGGCTTCCCAGACACTTAGTGTCACTTTCAGCAAGCCGGTTATCAAAGGAAAGAGCGGCAATATTCTGGTGAAAAAGGCTTCAGACAACACAACGTCGTTGTCTCTGCCTGTCACTTCAACTGAGCTTGTCCTAAGCGGTGGAAACACCGCCACTTTCTCCGTAACGGGACTAACCCAAGGAGAACGCTATTACGTCCTAATTGATCCAGGTGCGTTCGTAGACGACGATGATCAGGCTTTTGCCGGGATTACAAGTGCTCAGGGGTGGGTATTCAATGTGCGGGGTACGGCGGTACAACTGGTCTCCGTAAGTCCAGCCAATCTTACATCCAATGTAGCGGCTAGCAGCAGTCTTAAATTGACCTTCAGCCGTCCGGTCTATCCGGATCATGGTTCAATCAGTATTAAGCCTTCTGGTCAAACGGCGCAGAGTATAGCTCTGACTTCATCCAATGTAACAGGCGGAGGTACCAATACGATTACGGTCACCCCCCAGACTTCCTTGTTACCAGGAGTAAGTTATACCGTAACGGTACCGGTAGGTGCTTTTACGGATAGTGACAAGAATCCATACCCAAGCAGTGCGGACTATAGCTGGGGCTTCACTACGGGTGCACAGGACACAACAGTTCCGGTTCTGCAGAGCACTCAATTGTTTAATAGTACAACGATTCGCTTGCAGTATAACAAGACGCTGGATTCTACGGTGAGTCTTCAGCCCTCAAGTTTCCAGATATACGTAAATGGGGAGTCGCGTCGTATCTCAAGTGCGTATGTGGCCGGGGATTCGGTCCATGTGGTCTTGGAGACAGGAGTCTCGCTCGGTCAAAATATTCGCATCAGCTACTCGGGCAGTGCAGTAAGTCCTATTCAGGACGTCTATCAAAATGCAGCTGCCGCCTTCGCTCTACGTGAGGTAGCGAACGCGGTGGACTCCTCGCTGCCCCAGACAGAGGAAGGGTACGCTAGTGGCAGCACGGTTGTTCTAGCATTCCGTGACAACCTGAATAATGTATCCATTTATGCCGCAAGCCAGTTCTCAGTCAGCTCGGATGGATCCTACCGGGGGATTAGCAGTATTTCACAAAGCGGTAACCGAATCTATCTTAATTTATCCAGCCCGATAGGAAGTGGAGAAGTAGTAAGGGTATCCTATTCACCGGGTTCGTATCCAATTCAGGACTATAGAGGTCAGAAAATTTCGGCATTCAGTAATTTGTTTGTGCGGAATATCAACGATAGTAAGCCGCCTGTATTTACAAAGGCTGAGGGAACTGGCAACACGCTTGTTCTAACTTATAATGAGGCGCTTAAGCCTAATGCGATACCTATGAAAAGCCAGTATTCGGTTCTCGTAAATAATACGCCGGTCTATGTTACTGCCATAGCGGTTAGCGCCAATCAGGTTACCTTGACCTTGGCTTCCTCATTTACCGTAACGCAAAATGTGACGGTCTCTTATGTTCCTTCTGCGGACGGAATTAGCGACCTGAACGGGAACTTGGCGGGGTACCTTAATCAGGAACGCGTAAACTATTATAGTTCTTCAACTGGACAAGGTATTCGCTCTGCTACCATTAAAGGGGATACAGTTACGGTTGTATATAACAGTTCTCTAAGATCCAGTTCGACCTTAATTCCAACCAGCCAGTTCTATGTGATGGCGGATCAGCTTTCCAAGGGCATTCTCTCCGCCGTGCTCGATGGCAGTACACTCACGATTAAGCTAAGTTCACCTGTTACGGCTGGGCAGGTTGTAGATCTGTCTTACGCCCAAGGCAGCACCTTGATTTATGACAGCTCCAACACGTTGATTGCCAGCTTCAGTCGTATGGCTCTGCAAAACCTATCAGATTCAGCCGCTGCTAACAACGGCCTGCCTTTGTACCTATCCCTGCTTCAGTCCAGCGAGTTCGGGAGAGCTGCCTTCGTGATGAATTCAAGTACGGCGGTGAAGTCGAGTGACCGCTCTCGTACGGGACAGGATATTTCCAAGTACACCCTGGATAACAGCAAAGTGTCAGAAGCTTATACTTATCTGGCAGGGTCAAGTCTCGAGCGTACGTTGGCTTTTGAAGTGCCTTCAACTGAGAGAGCGGCAAAGGTAGCTATTCCGCTGCAGCCGCTGTTAGAGGCTTATACCCGCGGTGGGAATCCCTCTTTTGTGGTCCGATATGGGGATGTTATCTATGAAGTGCCGCTCGCTAAAATATCATTTGTCGATATATCTCGGCTAACAGGCGGATCGACACTTTCTTCGACTTATTTAACCGTACAGCTTGAACGGATAGCAAAAACCTCACTCATGGGGCAATCCGTCAGTACGGGAGCCGGGGTATCCTACGTGGCAGTTGAGGATCCGGTTGATGTCTATGTCAGTGTGGTATCTCCAACCGTAGCTCAGGCGCTAACCCTTAACGGCAAACTGATGGTCCGTACAAGCAAAAGTGCGCCGACCGCTCAGACAGCGATGCTGAAATTTGATGCTGCTGCACGAACTGGTTCCTTCATGCCTTCTAAGGCATCTAGATTAGGCAGCTATACCGTATTGACGGCATCCATTCCAGCTAACATGATTGCTGGACCTGCTACGGGGCTTACGCTGTTCTCCGATCTGAACACACACTGGGCACGTAACGAAGTGAACGAACTGGCAAGCAAGCTTATCATCGACGGACGCAGCCCGAATCTCTTCCAGCCCAATCAGAGCATTACCCGCTCTGAGTTCGCCGTATATATAGCTAAGGGACTTGGCCTGACTCCTGACATCTCTTCGGGCAGCAGGTTCCGTGATGTATCTTCATCTTCCTCGGCAGCCGCCTATATCAATGCTGCGGCTAATGCGGGCATCATTACTGGGAATACGGATGGTACATTCCAGCCGGGGAGCCCGATTACCCGGGAGCAAATGGCGATCATGATGGTCCGGGCGCTGAGTTCTGCGGGATACAACGTGATCCTCGGCACCACACCGTCGCAGACGCTGAGATTGTTCAAAGACAGCAAGAAGATTTCTTCCCAGGACTTGGTTGCCAAGGCTTATCAAGAGGGGATCATTCAGGGGACAAGCACAACAACCTTCGAACCCAAAGGCAACGCCACACGGGCTCAAGCCGCAGTTATGCTGAAGCGGGTCCTAACTAAGCTTGGGTATTTATAAAAGTTAAAGCGTGATTCAACTACAGATGGACTTTATATCTCTTTTTAAAGGTAGTCTATCTAACCATGCAAATAAACGTATTAATTTGAGGGCGCCTTGTTGATTTACATAACTAGGCGTCCTTGTTCTGTATACATAGTTGAACTGAATTGTGTGAGGAACACAAGTTAACTAGGAAGCATTGTCCTATGATTAGTCAAAGAAAAATACCTTATCTGATTAGTCTTAATCCCCTACTCCCCCGCTACCAATTCCCTTTAATTCAATAAAATAACAAAATCATGGAAGAAAATACAACTAGAGAAAATTCGCTATATTTCGTAACTTTTCCGCTTTTTTAAAGTCTATTAATAGGATGAGAGAGTACTATGACTAGATTTTGAGAAGAAGATGGGAGAGTAGCTTAAATATTATGACTGATAGAAATCAAGAAAAGCGTGCCGGGTTCGTCGTCAGCAGAGGAAAGCGTCTAGCTATAGTTACTTTAGCCGGGCTGATCTGGATTCAGCCTGTATTAAGTCTGGGACCGCTCTCGGTTCCAACTGGAAGTGCTTATGCAGCAGCAAGCCCGGTAGTGAAGCTGGGGGAAGAGATCATTACATCGGGCGCGAAGCTGGCCCATTATCAATATGCCGTTAATCGTTCGGGATCTACCGTCAAAGTACTGGCGGACGTAATTCAGGTCGATCTGACTAATCCTTATGTCAAGCTGGATGTCATGACCGGTAAAGGAGGACAGGTAACTACCCGTCAATCCGTACAGGGTATGGCCAAGGAGACCGGCGCCGTAGCAGGAGTCAATGCCGACTTTTTCAATGTGAACGGCCAGGGCGTTCCTATGGGAGCCTCTATCTCGGATGGGACCATGATTACAAGTCCGTCTGAGCTGCAGGGGATGTATGCTTTTGCGGTAAGTAAGAGCGGAACGCCGACGATTGATGAGTATACCTTTGATGGCAGTATCCGTGCGCAAGACGGAACGACCTTCCCGCTGGCCGGGATCAACAAGGAAGCTTACCGTACAGAGCCGGATAAAGGCTACAGTCATGTCAACGCGCTGTATATATATACAAGTGCCTGGAAGTCCACAGACCGGCCAAAAGACAGCTCAACGACGCCAACCGAGGTGCTCGTTCAGAACAATGTCGTACAGCAGATCTCGCAGGGTGCGGCTATTCCGGGTGAGGTTCCTGAGGGAGCGTATATTCTGCGTGCCCATGGCACCGCAGCAGCTTATATTACTTCACACTTGGCCGTGGGGCAGAGAGTGGATGCCAATTATCAGCTGCGCTCTGTCACAACCGGCAATACGCTCGACCCGAACGCACAGAAGATGATGGTCGGCGGTCACACATTGCTGGTAAGTAACGGTAAGGCAGCAGCCTTTACCCGTTCTACCACTTCAATCAGCGGCAGCAGCCCGGTTGCCCGTACAGCAGTAGGATATTCCAAGGATGGACATACCGCCTATATTATTACGGCTCAGAAGAACGGGAACAGCAGCGGCATGAAGCTAAGCGAGCTTCAGGGCTTCATGACCAGCATTGGCGTGTGGAAAGGCCTCGACCTTGATGGTGGAGGTTCAACGACCATGGTCAATCGTCCGCTCGCCGAGACCGAGGTGGGTCTGACCTTCGGGACCTCGAATGGAGGAACGACCCAGCGTCTGGTGGCGAGTGGTCTGGGTGTATACAGCGAGGCTCCTCAAGGCACTTTGAAAGGCCTTAAGGTTAGCGGCGCAAGCTCGCTCCTGATCGGTCAGGAAGCGGCCTACAAGCTGAAGGGCTATGATACGTATTACAATCCGGTGGATGCATCCGGGATTCAGGCAAGCTGGAAGTCAAGCACTGGCAGCCTGGTCTGGACAGGCCAGAGCTTCAAGGCAGCGAAATCTGGAACAGCGGAGATTACGGCAGTCAGCGGATCAGCCAAGACCAGCATGAAGGTGAATGTACTGGGTGGAGCGGACTTGAACGGCCTTACAGCCAGCACGCAATCTTTGCCTCTTGCAGCAGGAACTTCGGCTGATATCTCGGTAACTGCTGAGCTGAAGAACGGCAGCTCGGTAAAAGTCCCTGCTGAAGCACTCAAATGGGAATTCATTGGTGTAAGCGGCAGCGCGAGTAACGGCACGATCACTGTGCAATCGGTCAAGCCGGGTGCGCAGGTAGGTTATGCCATCGCCAGATACGACGGCTTTAGTACTATGATCGTCCTCAGCCAGGCGGGGCAGCAGACGTGGGAGAACTTTGAGAACGTGTCTTATCCGGTTGCCTTCACAGGACTACCGGTAGAAGCGAAAGGCAAGGCACAGGTGGTACAGGGCACAGGGGATCATGCAGGCTCCAAAGTGCTTCAGCTCGATTATGATCTGACCGGAGGAACAGGGAACAAGTACGCTTATGCTCAGCTAAACGGAACAACTGGCAAAAGTGTTCCAGCAAATCCGACCTCGATGTCGATTGATGTGATGGGAGACTCCAGCCTGAACTGGGCACGCGCCGAATTCGAAGTTGGCGGCAAGTCAGTCTATGTAGATTTGGCGCGGCAGGTTGACTGGACAGGCTGGAAGACCCTGAATATTGACCTGACTTCCTCAGGACTCGGTTCATCGGCCAAGCTGAAGCGGGTGTATGTGGTGAACCTGGCTGACGGGCAGGACGAACGTGCGCTTACAGGCAGTGTGGCTTTTGACAATATCGGGTTCTCGGTACCGGATCTCGGCGGAAGCACAAATATGAAGAGTACGACGGTGGTCATGACGGTAGGTCAGAAGACTATCTCCACTGGCGGGAAGAAGATCACCGTGGATGTGGCTCCGGTCGTTAAGGGCGATGTCACTTATGTGCCGATTCGGTATGTGCTCGATTACTTCGGAGGACAGGCCAATTGGGATGCTTCGAGTCAGCGAATTAGCGTGCTTCGGGGTGGAACCTTGATGGATTTAACCCTTGGCAGCAAAGACATTATTATTAATGGAAAAAGAAAGCAGGTTGCCGTTTCCCCGATTTTGATTAATAATAGGACCTTGGTCCCACTACGTTTGGTATCCGAACAGCTAGGTATAGCTGTAAAATGGGAACAGAAAACGAAGTCGATCACCCTCCAATCATGATATGATAGGTTTGACATATACCCGGAAGAAAGAAATGGAGAATTGCCCAAGTGGATTTTCAAGCCGACGCGATCGACCGCGTTATAAAGAACGCTATCAACGTGATGGAGAACAGCAAGCATCAGATGTTCGAGATTCTCGATTCAGCCCGTCAGGAGCTGAAGACGCTTAATAATGAAGTGCAGCTGGTCATGAAGGAGACCGCCGAGACGGTGGAGAAGGTTGACCAGCTTGAACTGAATTATCGCCGCTCACGAATCCGGCTGACTGAAGTCAGCCGGGATTTTGTGCGGTACAAGGAAGAGGATATCAAACAGGCGTATGAGGTGGCCACTCAGCTTCAGCTGGATCTTATGATTTATCGTGAGAAAGAGATGTACCTGAAAGCTCGGAGGGACGAGCTTCAGAAAAGGGCAAGGAATGTGGAGAAGTCGGTAGAACGTGCCGAGACCATCGGCAGCCAAATGGGGGTTGTTCTGGAGTATCTGTCCGGGGAGCTTGGACAAGTTACCCGGATTCTTGAATCTGCGAAGAACCGTCAAATCATCGGCTTGAAGATCATTTTGGCTCAAGAGGAAGAAAGAAAAAGAATTTCAAGAGAAATTCACGATGGTCCTGCCCAGCTTCTCGCCAATCTAGTTCTTAGGACGGAAATTGTGGAAAGGATGCTTGTGAAGCAGGAATTTAAGATGGTCCAGGACGAAATAGTAGACTTGAAGGGTCAGGTTCGTGCCAGCCTGGAAGAGATGCGCAAAGTTATTTTCAATCTCCGGCCTATGGCACTTGACGACCTTGGACTGATTCCGACTCTCCGTAAATACGTTCATGACTATGAAGAAAAATCGAAAATTCGTGCAACTTTCGAGACCAGAGGGAAAGAGCAGCGCCTGTCTTCCGCCATGGAAGCAGCCATTTTCCGGTTGGTGCAGGAAGCCCTCACCAATGCGGCAAAGCATGCTTACCCTACGTTTGTTGGGGTGGAGATCACTTACCAGGCTCAAATGATCAAAATTGTGGTACAGGATAATGGTCTTGGATTTCGAGTGGAATCCCTGGAGCAAAAGACCAAGGAGCATTCTCATTTCGGGCTGATCGGCATGCGCGAGCGTGTTGAACTGCTGGAAGGAAGAATGGAGATTGAATCCGCCGAGAACCAGGGTACCAAAATCATCATTCATATCCCGACTAACGTAGAGAAGAGAAAGGAGCAATAGGATGGATAACCTAATTTATACTAGCAAACGACCAATCAAAGTTCTCTTAGCTGACGATCACCAACTGTTTCGGGAGGGCCTCAAGCGGATTCTGAACATGGAAGAAGATATTGAGGTTGTAGGCGAGTGCAGTGACGGCACCCAGGTGTTGGATTGCTGCCAGCGTTTTAATCCTGAAATTGTATTGATGGATATTAATATGCCGCTTCTTAACGGGGTGGATGCTACTGAGAAGCTTCGCGCCTCTCTACCGGAGATTAAAGTTATCATTCTCTCTATTCATGATGATGAGAGTTATGTATTTGAAACCCTTCGCAAAGGGGCGACAGGCTACCTGTTGAAGGATATGGAGGCTGAATCGCTGATTAATGCGATCCGTTCTGTAGCCGAAGGCCATGCCTTTATCCATCCTAAAGTAACGGGCAAGCTGATTCACCAGCTTCGCCGGATGGAATACTTGAACGAGACTGGAGCCATTGCTGAGGACGGTGCGATCCGTGAAGCCGGCGTGAAATTTGTAGCAGGCGATGATAATCCGCTAACCCGCCGTGAGGCTGAGGTGCTGAGATTAATGGCCGAAGGACGCAGCAACAAGATGATTGGGGAATTCCTCTTCATCAGTGAGAAAACGGTTAAGAACCATGTCAGCAGCATTCTGCAGAAGATGGAAGTGGACGACCGGACTCAGGCTGTTATTAATGCAATCAAGTATGGATGGGTAACCCTCTAATACATACCTGCATCTAAGAGCTTGATTTAGCAGAGTTGCATTATGAGGCATATGAATTTTTGTGGATTTATATAAGTCAGCCTACGTCCTCCTCCCGGTTCAAGGGGAACTGGGGGTAATAGCCGGATTGTCCGGGGAACTGGGCATTTGCTCAGCATTACGTGGAACCGACAGCCTTATGGCGGCATATATTGTCGCTATAAGGAGGTGAGCAGGGTGGTTCCTGTGTGGATCTTTTTGTGTTATGGTCTAGCCGCAGTGCTGGTGCATCTTATGCATAAAATGTATGTCTCTGGTCGGGCTGGAGCGCCCGGTCGGGAGCATTATATTCTGGTAACCCGCAATCATGGGCAGCAAATGGAGTGGTATCTTCGGGCGATCTCCTGGTATGCCCGGCTAAGAGGAAGGGACTGCCGGATAACGGTATTTGACGAAGGGTCGGAAGATGACACCTTGGCCATAACCCAGCGAATCAAGAATTCAGGTGAACTGGAGCTCTCGGTGTATGGCTTATCCGGAATACAAGGTGAAGACGATATGAGGCGGCAGGCAGCTCAGGTTGAGGGTGAGACTGCACTTCTTATTGATCTAAGAGTGCCTATGGAGGCGGCCAAAATTCCATATGTCCATGTTTAAACGTTTCCAAAAGCGCTGGCCCCTGAAAGGGCAAGCTCCGTTATATGATAATTCAGTGTGAAGCACACTCATGAGGCTGCGGCCCGGAGTGTGCTTTTTTGTGTGCGGAGAAAGGGAGGCGTTCCTCTTATTTAAGCGGGCAGGGTCCAGAGAATGAGCTTTTAGCCAACGTTTTATATAGATGTAACTTAGGGATAAGGGGGGAAGAAGATGAAAGCTTCACTGTATATGGTTCGTAGACAGAGAGGATGGGAGTGCTACATTAGTCTAGATATCGAGACTGATCTGCTATGGTGGACATTTAGAAGAGATAGTGATGCTGAGTGTCTGCTGCTACTTGCACGTGAACTCTCCTTGGGGAAGGCTGTATCATTACGTGACGATATGGAGTGTAATTCAGAGATGGATAGATATGGGCCTGCAGAGTGGATTGCTTGTCTCAAGCGAATGGAGACGAGAGTGAAAGGGAGGGGAGCGGGAGGAAGGGGAAAGTCAGTATTCAGTACGAGGAGGGACAGAGGTGCAGATAGAAGCTGGACTCCAGGAAGTGACGGAATCCAGCCCATTTGGCTGTGGATGAAGGATCAGGGCTACAGTCCCGCCGGAAGGATCCTGTGCCAGCGGGGAGATTCTATCTCCATGAGGGAATGGAGCCATGATCTAAAAGACGCCGGGCAGTTCGCCCAGGCGCTGCAAGGGCGCTCGCTGCTCGTGCCTGAGCTGAAGCAGCTGCTTATGAGCCGCCTGCCGCAGCTCGCAGGCGGCTGGCAGAGAGCCGCGCAGCTGGCGCATCTGCTTGGCGAAGTGCAGCTTACGGCCGGCGTTGCTCCGGCCGTAAGCCGCAGCCTGCTGCGCCGCGGGCAGCCCCCGCGCTGCCGCCGCTGCGGAAGCGCCGCACTCGCCGAGGCGCCTTGCGCCTCGTGCGGCAGTGAGGCCTGCGCCTACTGCGAGGCCTGCCTCGCGCTCGGGCGCAGCCGGGCCTGCGCGCTGTTGCTGCGCGGCGCGCAGGTAGAAGCCGCGGGCATCCGCGCGGCCGGAGGAACAGCCCCCACCGGTGCCCAGCTGGACCGGTGGGGGCTTAGCCCCGCGCAGCGCGAGGCGGCTTCCGCCGCGCTGCGGTTCTTGGCCGAGCGGCCTGCCGGAGGCGGCTGCTCAGTCGGGCGGCGCCATGGCGCAGGAGCGCCGCCGAGGTCAAGCCTACTCAGAACGGCAACGGTACTAAGCCGTCGTATACATGAGGTTCCTGCAGCTATGGCAGGGGCAGCTGAACCAGCGGACAGCCGTCAGGCGAAGGAGCAGCACCAGGCGAAGGAGCGGTCGCAGACTAATGAGCGGCTGGCGGTCAGCAGGCCGCCGCAGTTCCTGCTCTGGGCCGTGACCGGCGCAGGCAAGACGGAGATGATCTTTCCGCTGCTGCGCTATATGCTGGATCAGGGCGGACGCGCTTTGGTCGCTACGCCTAGAAGAGATGTGGTGCTTGAATTGGCGCCGCGGATCGCCAAGGCGTTCCCGGATGAGCCCGTAGCTGTGCTTTATGGAGGAAGTACGGATAGGTGGGAGGCGAGCCGTCTGGTACTGGCGACAACTCATCAGCTGCTGCGCTACCATGAAGCATTTGATCTCGTCATTATCGACGAGCTGGATGCCTTCCCGTACCATAATGATCCCATGCTGGCCTTCGGCGCAGAGAACAGCTGTAAGCCGGATGGAAGCTTCATCTTCTTGTCGGCAACACCGCCACGGCTGCTGCAGCGTGCAGCTGCTTCGGGAAGATTGCCGCACGCCAAGGTACCTGCGCGCTACCATGGTCATCCCCTCCCGGTTCCCCGCCACGTGGAGACGGAACCGGTTGAGCGCTGCTTAAGCAGAAGGCGCCTGCCCTTGCAGCTCGTTAAAGCACTCAGACAGTCCGTGGCCCGCGGTGCCCAGGTGTTTGTTTTTGTCTCGCGCATTCGTCAAATTGAACCGTTGACAGCTATATTACAAGCCGCCCTCGGCAGCGGGATCCCGGTGGACGGGACGTCTTCCCAGGATGTAGGCCGGGCGGACAAGGTTCTAGCCTTCCGCTCGGGCCAGATTCGTGTACTGTTGACTACGACTATTCTGGAGCGGGGCGTCACGGTTCCGCGAAGTGATGTATTTATTCTTGACGCGGACAGCGGACTCTTCGATGAAGCCTCGCTTGTACAGATGGCTGGCAGGGCGGGAAGATCCAAGGAGGACCCGGATGGAAGTGTCATCTTTGCCTCCCCGCAGTGGACGTCCTCCCAGCGAGGGGCTATACATCAGATCAAGGCAATGAATCGATTAGCAAAGCGCAGCGGTTATCTGAAACCGAGGACGAAGGAGGGGCTGTCATGAACCTCAGTCGTCTCTTGTCTCCGCTGCATCAGCTTCTTGCCCCGAAGGGTCAGATCTGCCTGGCGTGCGGGAGACCTATGCAGACTGGGAATCGGCAGTACACCGAAGTGTGCCGGACCTGTGCGGCGGAGATCCCTTGGATATGCCATCCGCGCTGTCCGGTATGCGGGCGTCATATCGGCTGTCCGGACTGTACCCGTCCTGGAGTGGCGAGAAGGCCCTTCATCCTGAATCGCAGCGCAGTAGCTTACGATTCGAGGATGCGCGAGTGGCTCGCGCAGTATAAATACCGCGGCCGCGAAGCTTATGCCCCTGTGCTGGCCCGAATGATGGGCCAAGCCTACAAGATACTGGCGTCGGAGATGGTATCTGCCCAGGGAATGGGCAGGGACTGGAGAATCGACGCTGTGACCTATGTGCCGCTAAGCAGCCAGAGGCTGGCTGAACGCGGATTCAACCAGGCGGAGCTGCTCGGTTCAGGCGCAGCCGCCGCGGCACGGGTACCGCTCATCGACCTGCTCGAGCGTACGCGTGATACGGAGAAGATGAGCCTCAAGGGAAGGGGGCAGAGGCTTCATAGTATGCAAGGCGTATTCCGTACGCTGCCGCAGATGGAAGACCTTGCATTGTCCATATTACATAGGAGAAGGAACCGGGAGTCAACACAACAGGACTCTCTGCTCAGACTTCTGCTGGTGGACGATATTTATACGACGGGAAGTACAGTTGGATATTGCTCGGAAGCTCTTCTGACCACCTGCCGTGAGGCGGGAATAACTGCAGAAATTTACTGCCTGACCTGGGCGAGATCATGAGCCAAGGCGATGTATCCTCGCGAAAGCCCCTGAATATTCAGGAGAAGGCCAATATGATCATACCTGTGATGAGTTCCATTCGCAGCGCAGATAACTTACATCGTTGAAGACGTATCTTAAATCAAATCCTCCGTCGTAATAAAAAATTAGAAGAACACACGCAAACTGAACATGAGTGTGGGATTTGTGCTCATGCTGCGCACCTTTTTAAAATTGAGTAGGAATTGAAGAGATTATCATTAATTATTAGATGTTTTTGCCGATATATAATATATCCGAGACTTTTGCTGAAGAAGTAGCCTTGAGTTTACTTTGAGAAGCATGCTTACCCTACTAGACATGCTGGTGGGGCATTTTTAATAGTTGAAGAGTCAGCTTTATTTACATAAAGCATAGACGGGTGTTGTAATTTTAGGTAATCTGTAGAATAACAAGCGTTTCTTAAGCGTTTTTTATTTTTTTGTCCTCTGTATATAGAACTAATTGGAATTTGTGAGCCGCGTTATTTTACAGTAGAATGAAACGAAAGAGGTAATTTCCATGAATCTAGACAATTGCCCTCGCTGCGGGAAGCTGTACGCCAAGAACTTCAAGAATATATGCTCCGCCTGTATTAAGGCGATTGAAGAAGAATATGAACGCTGTTTCAAATATCTTCGCGAGAATAAAGGCTCAAGCATTCATGAGCTTTCTGAGGCAACAGAGGTATCGATCAAGCAGATCACCAAGTTTATCAAAGAGGGCCGGATTTCGGTCGAGAATAATCCGAATGTGATGTATCCCTGTGAGGTATGCGGGATTCTAATCCGGGATGGGAATATGTGTGACGGCTGCCGTACACGATTGACCCGTGATCTCACGGCGGCAGCAAGGGAAGAAGCGCAGGCGAGAGAATCAGAACAGAACCAGACTAGCACAGCATACAAGACGTTAGATCGGCTTCGTAAGGACTAGATAAAAGTTCCTTTGTACGGTTTGAACTAATTTATTTTTGTAGGCTGTGACCTTATGAATAGCGCTTGCCTGAGAAAGTTCATTCCCTGGAACTATAAAAAATGTTTCATTTGATGCCGATAAACTTAGTAGAGATTATCGGTATTTTTATTTTTGAGAGGAAGGTGTAGGTTATGAAAATTAACGAGACCGGACGAATTGGGTCGATAAATTCGTATCAACGCCAACTAGATAATCAGCGGCAGCTGACTGACAAGAAGACCAAACGCAAAGATGAAGTATCTATTTCTAATGCAGCACAGCAGCTTCTGCAAGCCCAGGCTAATGAGAAAACCTCAGATCCTGCCCGCATTCAGCGCATTCAGGATTTGAAAGCCCAAGTGGCTGCCGGAACCTATCAGGTAGACGCAGGCAAGCTTGCCGAGAAGCTCGCACCGTATTTCAAGTCATAGAACAGCAGCTAGACGGAATGAACTAAAGACTGCAGCGTCTTGATGGTTCATAAGTGAATACGAAGAGAGTCGTGTGTTCATTTCTTTAGTTCATACGTATAGGAGGATACCATGGCAGTACAGGCATTAATTGACTCACTGGATCAGCTTGAAGAAGCCCACCTGGTGATGCTGGAGTGGGCGGAGAAGAAGCGGGACGCCATCATGAAGAACAACGTGGAAGACTTGATTGCTATTTTGAATCAGGAGTCCCGTATCGTTAAGCAGATCGAGAAGCTTGAGGATGCCCGCATCACTGCATGCTATGCGTTCCTGCAGGAGAGAGGCGTCAAGTCACAGCTGAATCTGACGATTACGGAGCTTTCGAGGCTTGTATTTGACCCGGAAGAGAAGAAGGCGCTGCTCTTCATGCAGAAGAAGCTTTCCAATACGCTGTACAGACTCAAGGAATTGAACGATTTGAATCAGAAGCTGATTGAGCAGTCGCTTACTTTTCTCGATTATTCACTAGATCTACTGGTCGGTGAACCTGAGCAGGCAGCGACATACCAGCATCCGGCTGATAAGAGCGGCGGCCGCGGCCGCCCCGGACTTTTTGATACACGCGCCTAAGGCTCAATTGAGGAGGAAGTAAGGTCATGACATCCACATTTCATTCCATAGAAACTGCTAAGCGAAGTCTGTTCACTCAGACAGCGGCATTAAATACAACAGGACACAACATTTCAAATGCGAATACAGAAGGCTATTCCCGTCAGACGGTGAAGATGAAGCCTTCTCTTTCCATAGAAGCTTATGGACTTAACCGTTCCAATACTCCAGGACAGCTAGGTACAGGGGTAGAGTATCAGGCGATTGAGCGAATCAGACAGGGCTTCCTGGACAGCCAGTATCGCAGCGAGAACAACGCAAGCGGCAGCTGGAATATCAAAGCGGATACGCTGGATAAGCTAGAGGGTATCTTCAATGAACCTTCGGATACCGGGATCAGCAAAGTGCTTAATAATTTCTGGAGCTCTTGGTCCAACCTCAGTAAAGACCCGGAAAGCGCTGCAGCACGCAAAGTCGTCAAGGAGAATGCGTCAGCGTTGACAGATGCTATGAACTATATGAGCGGCCAACTCAGCAAATTAAGTCAGGATTTGACAACTAACGTGGGGGTTAAGGCCAGCGAAGTTCAGAACTATCTGACCTCGATTGCAAACCTTAACGATTCTATTACCCGTATTGAGGGCCTTGGCGACCAGGCCAATGACCTTCGGGATCAACGGGATTTACTAACCGATAAGCTGTCCCAGATTATCAACATTAACGTTCAGGAGACGGATCAAGGCTATACGATTTCTATGGGCGGACAGAACTTGGTTGAAGGCAGCGAAGTCCAAGTCGACGTGGATGGAACAGGTCCGGATGACAAAGGGGCGTTTCTCGAAGCAGCTTATGCTTCCGGCAACTTGAACGGCGGCGAAGTATACGGCATGATCGCATCACGCGAGAACTATGTCAAAGACTATCAGAAGCAGCTCGATAACCTGGCGAACACTCTTGCCAATGGAGACATCAAGATCACCCTTCCAAAAGGGACTGTGCTACCAGAAGGCGTAACTGTCGATGGGGTAACAGGACGTAATGTAACCCAAGATACCGTAGTCACGGTAAAAGGTCTAAATGGACTTCACCAGCTTGGCTACACGCTGGATGGTACAACCAACGGAGGCCTTCCGTTCTTCGAAGCGAAGGGTGGCGGGGACATTACGGCAGCGAATATCAGCCTCAATACCAAAATTGCAACGAATGAGAATTTGATTGCCACTTCTATGCGTACGGAGGGAACAGGAACATCTGAAGCAGTGATCAGAGGGAATAATACGCTCGCTCTTTTGATGGCTAATCTGAAGCAGACTAACTTTACCGCTGCAGATGGTTCACGCACAACAACAATTGATGGGCTTTATAACTCAGCGGTAGGTCAGCTTGGTGTACAGTCCCAGGAAGCCCAGCGTCAGGTAGAGAATTCCAGCATCCTGGTTCAACAGGTTGAAGGCCAGCGACAATCCGTAAGCGGTGTGTCTCTGGATGAAGAGATGTCTAACCTGATCAAGTTCCAGCACGCCTATAGTGCGGCTGCACGCTTCATGACAACTTTTGACCAATTGCTCGATAAGCTCATTAACTCAACAGGAACTGTAGGCAGATAATTAGGTAAAGGAGGTTAGCTACTGTGTTAAGAATCACTTCAAATATGATGAACTCCCAGCTGATGCTCAACCTGAACCGCAATGCTCAGGCTATGAACAATACGCAGAACCAGCTGGCTACTGGACGCAAGCTGAATAAGCCTTCCGACGATCCAGTTGGAATTACTTACTCTCTTCGTTACCGCGGAGAGCTGGCATCCAATGACCAGTACACCAAAAATGTAGACAGCGCCTTGTCGTGGTTGGATTTCAATGATACTGTGTTAGATCAGACTGGAAGTGTGATTCAGCGGTTGCGCGAATTAACCGTTCAAGCAGCTACGGGGACGAACCCGCAGTCTGCTCTCGACAGCATCAATAAAGAAGTCGGTCAGCTGAAAGAGCAGCTGATTGATATTGCAAACAGTAAGTTAAACGGGAAATATATTTTTAATGGCGAGGCGTACAATCGTATGCCATATGATTTCCCCAAGAATGCGGATGGCACCTCTGATACCACTAGTTTGAGTACACTAACTACGGATACTGGATTAATAAATTATACCGTAGGTGATAGTGTGCAACTGCCGATAAATATGACAGGTACTGATATATTCGGTACTGGATCAGATCCTACAAATATTTTTAATATTATGGATAGCTTGTCAGCTGCTTTGAACGCCGGGGATACACTTACGGCATCAAAACAGTTGGATAAAATTGATAACCGCATGGAGACAATTCTCACCGCACGTGCTGAACTCGGTGCAAAAACAAACCGAATTGAGCTAATGCAAAACAGATTGGGTGACTTAAATACAAATTTGACTGATCTTCAATCAAAAACTGAAGATGCTGATTACGCAGAATTAATTATGAAATCTAAGGTTCAAGAAAATATCTACAATGCCTCTTTGTCGGCAGGGTCAAAAATCATCCAGCCTACTTTAGTCGACTTTCTAAGATAGAGATGGGGGGAGTGATCAATGCAGCCTATTTTGCAGATTAGACAAACTCCAGGCTTGATAGGCATTGACTCAGATCCAGGCACCTATTCAATACGTCAGCCAAAGGCAGATGTTAGAATGCAGGTCCAGCATGGAGAGTGGGAGATTCACCAATATCGTCCACAAATTCATATTGACAGTTCCAGGGCTGAAGCGGCATACCATGGCGGAAACCTTCTAGAGATGAATCAGCGTATATATTCTGGAATTGAGCAAATATATTTGCAGGGAATTGCAAACCGTGTGGAGCAAGGTAACCGCATTGCCCAATTCTTTAAGCCGGGTAATACGATTGCAGACGTGTATGGAGAGGATTGGCAGCCGAATCCTTTTCCGGAGTTCCGTGGACCTGCTTCGACAGATAATGTCGATATTCGAATTGAGACAACCCCGCCTACTATTGAGTTTCATAAGGGTGGGGTAGATATTCAAGTAGACATTCACAAGCCAGAGATTGAGTATACTCGTGGAAAGTTGAATATATATATGCGTCAGTATCCTTCAGTGGAATTTATTCCACCCGAAATTGATGCTGCTGTATAAAATAAGATAAGGTTATAGATGAGTAGATTTTCGTCGTCTATAACCTTTTTGTATAACATGAATGTCATATTCAATGACTCATAAAGGAGGATTAACTCGTGATTATTGAGACGTCTACATGGGGAAAGCTTGAAGTAAAGGAAGAAAGTATATATCGATTCGAGAAGGGGGTTCCCGGTTTCGAGCAATGTAAGCAATTTGCATTGATTGATCAAGGTGATGATCCATTCTTTTACCTTCAATCGTTGGAGGAACCTACGCTGGCTTTTGTTATCGTTAATCCGTTTTTGTTTTATCCCTCTTATGAATTTGAGCTGCCGGATAATGAACAAGAGGAGCTGCATATTGAATCGAATGTTAATGTATGGTGTGTATTGACCTTGAATAAACAAATTGAGCTCTCCACGATCAATCTTCTTGCTCCACTGGTTTTGAATCCTGATAAGCGGGTAGGTAAGCAAATTGTACTGCACAATACGAATTATCAGACGAGACACTTGCTTAATGTCTCGTCTGATAGAGAGAAATCAACAAGCCAGAAGGATGGTGAGTGAGATGCTGGTTCTATCACGTAAAAAGGGCGAGTCGATTGTTATCCAGGATAATATTGAGATTGTAGTACTGGGGGTCGAAGGAGACACGGTACGTATTGGAATTAACGCACCTAAGCACGTGGATATATTTCGCAGCGAGGTATTCCTTTCGATTAAGGAGGCGAATCGTGAATCTGCGATGAATGACCAACAGGACCTCCAAGCTTTAAAGGGGTTGTTTCAAGGACCGAAGGAGTAATTTTCGGATTATAAAAAAAAATAAAAAAAACAAGATTTGCTATTAAAAGATCGAGAATTCCGTCGATATATATATTACAAGCTACTAGAGAAGGGCGGCCGACCTTCGAAAGATAGCCTAAAACAAAAAACCACATGGACGTGGGACATTTAATTTCAGGGAGGAAATTTATCGTGATTATTAACCACAATATTGCCGCAATGAATACGTACCGTCAACTGTCTTCAAACACTGCTAACACAAATAAATCCATTGAGAAGCTTTCATCTGGTCTTCGCATCAACCGTGCTGGTGATGACGCAGCAGGCCTCGCAATTTCCGAGAAAATGCGTGGACAGATCCGCGGTTTGGACATGGCTTCTAAAAATGCTCAAGATGGTATTTCTTTGATTCAAACAGCAGAAGGCGCACTGAATGAAACTCATAGCATTCTTCAACGTATTCGTGAGCTGGCTGTGCAATCTGCCAACGACACTAACACAAATGATGATCGTGATGAGCTTCAAAAAGAAGTGACAGAGTTGACTACAGAAGTTACTCGTATTTCTACCGATACTGAGTTCAACACTAAGAAATTGTTGAACGGAACCGGTATCAGTAATGCTGTATTCCAAATCGGTGCTAACACTAGCCAAGCAATCAAATTGTCTATTGCCAATATGGGAGCTGCTTCTCTTGGTATCAGTTCTGTTGCAATCGGAACTCAAACTGGTGCAAATGCAGCACTTTCTCTTCTTGACAACGCAATCAAGAAAGTATCTGCAGAACGTGCTAAACTGGGTGCTAACCAGAACCGTCTGGAACACACTATCAACAACCTGAACACTTCTTCCGAGAACCTGTCTGCAGCTGAATCCCGTATTCGTGACGTAGACATGGCTAAGGAAATGATGAACCAAACTAAGAACAATATCCTTGCTCAAGCTGCTCAAGCTATGTTGGCTCAAGCTAACCAACAGCCACAAGGTGTTCTTCAATTGCTTCGTTAATTTTCTTAAAAAGACTGCCGAATTTTTCGGCAGTCTTTTTTTTGTTGTATTAAGTTTTAAAGTTTAATTAATAGATATTAATAGCCCTAACTACATATACCTATTTTTGTATATTCGTCTAAATACTAATCAGTTATTGAGATTTGGCCGATATAATATACAACGATATTTGTTTCTGCGAGAGGATACTTAGCTATGAATAAGACTATCTCTTTATGTATGATTGTGAAGAATGAAGAAGATTATTTGCGTAGATGTCTGGAAAGCGTAAAGGATAAAGTAAGTCAAATTGTGATAATAGATACCGGTTCAACTGATTCTACCATTCAAATCGCTCGAGAGTATACAAATGATATTTTCCCGTTTGAATGGTGCAACGACTTTGCAGCGGCTAGAAATGAATCATTAAAGTATGCTACCTCGGACTATATTTTAGTGCTAGATGCGGATGAATATATAGAAGGGACCTCTTCTGTAGACTTCCAGGATGAATTGAGTCAAGGTTATGATTATTATTTTGTCAAAATTCATAATATTCTTTCGCATGGTAGGGCTATTAATCATACTGCAATTCGGTTGTTTGCTAACCGTAAGGGCCTTAAATACCGAAATCGCCTTCATGAGCATTTGAACAATATGGATGAGGGGGTTGACTTCACTAATGGATTTTGTAAGTTTGTAATTCATCATACAGGGTATACCGATGATATGATGAGCCATCGAGCTAAGAATCAGAGAAACCTCCCCTTAATGCTGCAGGAAGTGAAAGAGAATCCAACAGCATATAACCTGTTTAATATGGGAAGGACTTATATGTCCATTGGTGAGCATGAGAAGGCTATTGAGTATCTGAAAAGAGCCTATCCTTTAAGTAAGCAATTAGTTATAGTGCCTGATCTGATTAGTACTTTATGTTATTGCTTAAATGAACTGAAGAAATACGACGAAGCACTTGAGGTACTGAGAGATGCGGTTTGTCTATATCCGGAAGCCACAGATCTACACTACTTACAAGGATCTATCTTTCTGGAAGCTGGTTATACCAAGGATGCAATAAACTCGTTTACTAAATGTTTGGAGTTAGGTGATCAGGGAACAACTGTGACAGAGGGCAATGGAAGTTATATGGCTCATTATAGATTGGCAGAGATTTATGAATCGAAGTTTCAGCTTTCCAAGAGTTATGAGCATATTATTGAAGCCCTTAAAATAAATAAAACATTTGGTGCAGCGATTAACAAGTATTTTCAAATCGTTACCAAAGCTAATATTCCAACAGAAGACGTTTTCCAGAATATTGAATTGATCTATCGTACCTCCACAATTAAAGAGTTGACTCTGTTGCTCGAGATATTATATTTACTAAGACATCCACTGCTAAATAAGTACTTGACCGAATTCAAAATTAAGGTTGAAGACAATGTGTTAGCAGTAGGTACCCAGTACGCTCGGGAATATCAGATAGCTAGAAGCCAGTGGTTGAGTATAGAGAATATATCCGAACAGAATGGCGAAGATATTTTACTACTTTCCGTACTACTGCAAGATAATGAGCTTTTTGCCAAGACTAAATTGTTACTGAATTTGAGCAACAAGGAGAGCAAAGTTCTTAGTCGAATCGTACAGGCGGAAGAATTCCAAGAGAATCAATTGAATACTTTCACAGAAAAAGTTCTTGAAAAACTGATTGCACAGTTAATTGAACTTCAGGAATACGAAGTGTTCCAACGTATTTTAGATTACACATGGAAAGGCTCTTTGGATTTGAAAGTTAGAGTCTGTGGACATATAGCTTCCTTTGGGTTCAGCGAGGTAGCTATCGATTTACTGGTGAAACTTTTTGAGGTGTATCCTAACGACGTAAGAGTTATTAAGCTGCTTGGTGATATTTGCTATAGTAATAATTATCTTGAGGATGCCAAGTTGTTTTACACAAGACTATTAAATGTCTCTACAGATTACGGATCTTATGAACGGTGTTATGAAATGTATATGAAACTCGGTGATATAGAGAGTGCGCGTAATACTAAAGATATAATTAGGGAGCGATTTCCACTATCCTTATGGGTCACAAACTAGGTCAAACCCCCTTTTCTTTGTAAGAAATCAGCACATTCAATATTCTCTAGAACAACAACGGAGGTATAACAGTGAATATTATTGAACAGATAGCTCATTTTATAAATAATGGTGACATCCAAGAGGCATATAATCTTTGCAGACAATATGAACAGGAGTATATGAATAGTGCTGATTTCTGGAATGTTAGAGGGGTACTTTGTCTGAAGTTGCAAGAATATAAGACTGCTCGTAATTGTTTAGAGAAGGCATTAGAGATTGACAGAGAAAACTCTGATGTGTTGTTCAATTACGCAGTTGTAATGGAGTATGAGGGCTATCTTAGTGATGCGGCCTTATATTATGGACTTGCTTATCGCTATTCGGAGAATCTTCAATTAAAACAAGAATTATCTGAAATATACTGTAAACAAAATGGATCTGCACTAAATCAGATTTTTGAAACTGCCGCTAAGGGTACCCGGCGAACCTTTATTGTAATGTCCTCCTGCGGATGGGGGGATATACAGCAAAGAATGCATCATATTTCTAAGTCTTTATCCAAATTTGGAAATGAAGTACTTTATATTGAACCTAGTGTTAATGCAGAAGTGAGCCAAGGCGAAGAAAGGCTTACAGTTAAGGATCTGACAGAATACTCCTGGGCTAACATGAGGATTGAGAGTGGAGTCAACATTTTGACGCCCATATCGATTACCAAAAATGGAGAACTGGTAAATAATTACGTAGATATAGTCCAGAAGTTACTAAGTGTAACTTTACATCATAAGCCGGTTATTATTACCTATATGCCTTATCAAGTCAGTGTTATAGATGCTGTAAGTGGTGACTTCTATCATATATATGATTGTGTAGATGATCATTCCGATTTGGACTATGCTTTTTGGGGTCATAAAAGTGATGTGATATGGGAACACATGCTTATGGAATCAGCAGATGCTATTACTACGACCTCCACCTCTTTATATTTACAACGAGCGGCAATTGAAAAAAGAAATAATGTGTTTATCTCGAAGAATGCTGTTAATGAAGCCGACTTTATCATTGAAAAAAATGAGATCCCTGAAGATATCTCACATATTCCCGAACCAAGAATTGTTTATATGGGGGCGTTGTACGAATGGTTTGATTCAGAATTGTTCTATGATGTAGTAAAAGCTAACCCCGATAAGTCCTTTGTAATTATAGGATTTGGTAAAAACATTCTTGAAAATTCCCTACCAAATTTATATTTTACAGGTCCTAAAAAACATAGTGAATTAAAACAATATTTGTCACATATGCAAGTTGGGATAATACCATTCAAGTCGTCAAGTGACATCATTATAAATTGTGATCCCATCAAACATTATGAATATATAGCAAGTGGTTTGCCAGTAATCACAACATACATCCCTGATTGTGGGATCGATAAACCGTATACTATTCTAGCTGACAACTCTGATGATTTTAATAAGGCTATAAATAATGCTCTACAGATAGACATAAATAACAATGTGATTAGTAATTTTATAGTTGATAATAGTTGGAATTCCAGAGCGGCTTTGCTTTGCAGTTTAGCTACTGGAAAAACTGGTTCTAAACAATACGAAGATGAACTAGAACAAATAGGAGAACAGCTTTACCAACTTTCTACAAGTTATTTTTCAGCTGTCTTTAAAACAATGTACGGAGTTTATCAAAATGTAAAAAATAGCCGTGATTTTGAATTAGGGGCTAAGGAAGCATATACTACTCAGATTACAAAATATACTGAAAGACAATATATAAGATCGTTAATTGTAAATAATAACTTGTCTGCATTAACAGAAGTTGCACCTTATTTAACGTATGTTAGAGAAGAACTGAAACAGGAATTTATTTATCGGCTTAATCAAATGGATTATGAGTATATATACGCTTTGGCTTATCTACTAATAAACGACATCCCGCAATACTATAATCAATCTCTGCTGATTCAAGATAGTCCAGTTAAGAAAATGTACGACTTGTATTCTAAACACGTGCTTGAAGAGAATGTTAATAGGGATGAAATCATTGAGGTTTCTAAGCTGAATGAGGGTTCTCCTATTTGTGAATACTTGATAACAGAATACAATATTTTGGGATATGAAGTTGACGGCTCTATATCAGAAGTGCAAAAGGATGAAATAGAAGGCCAAATAACGGAATGGATTGATAAAGCTGAGTGGGATCTTGCAGCCAAGCTTATAAATCAGCTTGAAAGATCATTATCAGCTTCGCATAGTATGTTCTTAAATACATTGAAAGCACGTCTTCTTATTGGACAAGGGCAATTTGAAGAGGCTTTTGGGTTCCTCCAATTAGTAGAAAAGACTATGCCTGATAAAAGAGCAGGATTACTTTTTGCAGAACTTTTGGAACGTATGGGAAATAAGATCAAAGCTTTAAAGCAATATTCTAGACATGTAGAGAAAGAGGATAAAAAATATATAAATAGAATGGCAACGCTTTTAGAAAGTTGTTCAAAGCCTAAGATATCTTTGATCAGCACAACAAATTCAGGTTGCAACTCAACTAGTTTAGCAAAACAAATACCATCCTATATTACAGATAAATATGAGGTCAGGTTATATCAAGAACAGAATTATGAACATTATGATACGTATGTAAAAGAAAGTGATGTTGTAGTAACTACACAAGCTAATTACCCATTCAGTCATAGACAAATTAATATAGAGTTGTGGCATGGCTTCCCGCTTAAAGCAATGGCAAACATGGATCCAGGGGACTTAAGATCAGGAGATCAAATAAAAGCTTGGTGGAAGAACGTTGACTATATTTCATCATATTCAGGAACGTTTAATACATTATTTAATGCTTGCATCGGATTGGATGCTTCGAAATATCGAATTACTGGAGCACCAAGAAATGATTTATTAGATCGTGATAATAGAGAATGGTTCTCCCGATTCTTCGAAAAGAACATGGATGGCCAGAAGCTGATAATGTATAGTCCGACATTCCGTTCTTCTCAATTTAATCCAGATAAAAATGAAGGCAATCGTAATTGGGGAAATCTTTTTGGATTCGAGCAATTTAATCAAATAGAATTTGAAGATTATCTAGAAGAACATCAAATCTATTTAATTGTGAAGTTACATTGGGTTGAAGAAGCCATGGTTAAGGAACAGATTAGAAATATAAACAGCCCTAGAGTAAAATTACTCACAGAAGCTGATATTACTTCTAGTGGGCTGGATTTTTATGAGTTACTGGGTAGCATTGATCTTCTTATTACAGACTATTCCTCAATATATTTTGACTATTTATTGTTAGATCGGCCGATATTGTTTACGCCTACTGATCTGGATATTTATAGGGAGAATAGAGGTTTTTTGCTGGAGCCTTATGAAGCTTGGACACCGGGACCAAAAGTATATAGTCAGGATCGGCTACAAGATGAACTTACAAAGTCCTTATCGGACAGTGAATATTTTGTTACAGAAAGAGATTTCATTAAAAGTATTGTTCATACTCATAAAGATTTCAAATCGGCCGACCGTGTCTGGGATCTTATCGAAGAGGAATTAAATATCGACACAGAAAGGAAGCTTGTCCTAGATTGGGGAGCAACTCATGAAGTAGAGCAAATCAAGGCAAATTTAATTAGTTTTTTAGAAGAGGGCGAGTTAGAATCTTTTGATGGCTTATTGAGTTTTCATAAAGATCTGGTTGAAATTAATAGTGAGTTGAATACAATTGCGGCAACTTCTTATTATAACAGGGGTGATTTTGAGCAAGCTCTAAATTACTTGCTTAGAGCATACTCTCTTGATCCGCATTATTTTGATGTTTTATATAGTTTAGCTATCATTTATGAACAGCTCAATCAAACACCAGATGCAATAATATTTTATGAAAAGGCACTTGAGAAATGTAATGATCAATATTTACAAGGTGAGCTTCAAAAGAAAATAGAGGTGTTAAGTTCAAAGGGATGATTTCCTCGTAATATAAGAAGGTGTTTAATGAATTCAGAAAGTAGGTGCTGGAATTGAAAAGGATTATTACCTATGGGACATTTGATCTTCTTCACTATGGTCACATGTTGTTATTTCAACGTGCCAGAGCTCTTGGCGATCACTTAACTGTAGGCCTATCGACTGATTCATTTAATGAATTAAAAGGGAAAAAATCCTATCTTTCATATGAAGAACGAAGAGAAATGCTTGAATCTATTAAGTATATAGATTTGATAATTCCGGAAGATAACTGGGAGCAAAAACCCTTCGATATTATTAAATATCAAATAGATGTTTTTGTTATCGGTGATGATTGGAAGGGGAAATTCGACCATTTGGATTGTGAGGTTATCTATCTCCCTCGTACTCCCGATATCTCATCAAGTCAGATTAAAGAATTTATAAAAAAATGATTAAAAAGGGCTGTTTCATAAGTAAAACTTTTGTATGAAAATTAAGACTAATAAAGCAGGATCTCTTTGTTATTAGGGAATCCTGCTTTTTATTTTCGGTCGATGGCTTGAAATAGCCATCCTCGACTCACCATGTTTCCTCCATCATTTGTGATAGCTGACGTATATGTCAACGGATTTTACCAGCACGCTTTAATTAAATGTACGGTTTTTCTTAGCTATTTTAGTCTGCATCCGTAGTGCCCGCTTGTAGAAACTGTAAGATATCAGATCAATTTCTGTAATCCTCTTCAATCCAGCCTGTTTTAATCCGATAAATATAATAAATAATGCCATCGGAGGTTGTAAGATGAATCTACAAATTTCTCTTTCGACAAATGCGGTGAGCAGCAATACAAACAATTTAAGTCAACTTAGCGAAGCTGCTTCTAATCAGGATAATCAACTTATACAAGCGGTTAAGAATGGAATAGAGCTTTCAAAGCTCGAAAAACAAGGCGTTCAAATACCGATGGGGGATGAGCAACTCATTCGCGCCATAGACAGAGCGGTTAAAGCGCTACAGGGTCCTTCCACAACACTGGAAATGAGCGTACATGAGAAGACACATCAGATCATGGTGAAAGTTCTGAACAAGGATACCGGAGAATTAATCAGGGAGATACCGCCCGAGAAGACCTTGGACTTGGTTGCAAAAATGATGGAGATCGCCGGAATTATGGTAGACCAAAAAGTGTAAGTGGGGAGGGCAGTATATGACAACAATGCGTATTAACGGGTTTTCAGGAATGGATATAGATAGTATGGTCAAAAGCTTGATGACGTCTCAGCGTGCTCCGCTTGATAAGCTGAATCAACAGAAGACGTTACTTCAGTGGACGCGGGACAGCTACAGAGATATGAATATCAAACTGATCGATGCGAAGACGAAAATGAGTAATTTCAATAAACAATCTGCCATGAATACTCAGGCCGCAACGATTACAGGTAATACTAATGCTGTAAAGGCAACTGCAACTGCTTCTGCTTCTAATGTGTCAATGAAGGTTGAAGTGACAAGTCTTCCTCAAAAGGCAGTATATCAGTCGGGTTCCACTGAGACTCTAGTTGGTTCTGATGGAAAGTCCGCTAGCTTAACGACAACCATCGCGAGTTTGGATGGCAGTGACCCCAACAAGAGTTATGTACTGAAATTAGTTGGCAGCGAAGGAATTGATATTAAGGGATCAGACACGATATCTGCGGTGCTGGGGAAAATAAACTCATCTGGTGCCAACGTTGCCGCTTCCTATGATGAGGTGAGTGGGAGATTCAGTATCACTGCAAAGGATTTCGGAAAGGATATTGCAATTGATCCGACGACATCCACCCTGCTTGATGTTATTAAACTATCCAATCATGTTCCGCCTGCTAAGGGGGAGGTCAAGATTTCCTCTGATGGTGCGACTAAGATCTATGCACTGGATACTAATTCTCTAACTGTAAATGGTGTGGCGCTTAACTTCACTGGAACAAATTCAGGTGACCCAGCTATAATAACTACGCAATCGGATCCTACTGGTGCCCTGGCAACGATTAAGTCCTTTGTTGATAATTATAATGATCTGATTACGACATTCAATTCAAAGATCGA
Organism: Paenibacillus sp. Paensp111; assembly: GCF_059492195.1. Taxonomy (NCBI): domain Bacteria; kingdom Bacillati; phylum Bacillota; class Bacilli; order Caryophanales; family Paenibacillaceae; genus Paenibacillus; species Paenibacillus sp. Paensp111. The sequence continues at coordinate 3,858,832 of NZ_CP168527.1, read as the reverse complement.
TGAAGCAAAATATAGAGATTTTCCGCCGCTTACCGATGATCAGCGTAAGGGAATGAAGGATAGTGAGATCACAGAATGGGAAAAGAAGGCAAAGAGTGGGCTCCTGAAGAATGATAGCATTCTCAGCTCCACGATTGCTTCCATGCGTGAAGTAATTACGAAGCATCTCGGTGACCTTAGCTCTATCGGCATAACAACTGGAAGCTATAGTGAGAACGGTATCTTGAAGATTGATGAAGACAAGTTAAAGAGTGCACTCCAGAATAATCCGGATAAAGTATTAAGTATTTTTCAAGGAACAAGTGGTTCATCGGATACTGGTGTTTATAAGGAACTTAGTAAAAAATATGATGGTTCATTGGACTTGTTGGTCTCTAAAGCGGGTACTTCTAAATTTAGTACCGATGTCAATGCTATTTATAAAACACAAAGTAGCATGGGGAATCAACTTAAAGATTATAACAGCCGCATTTCAAATCTTCAGAGTAGATTGAGTGACATTGAGACCCGTTATTACAAACAGTTTAGCGCAATGGAGTCAGCCATGAGTAAGCTTCAGTCCCAATCCTCGAGTCTCTTTGGAAATCAGTCCTCAAGCTAAAATCTTTAAAAAGTAAAGGGTGAAGGCAAATGATAACATCTCCTTATGAAAAATATCGTCAGTCATCTGTCCAAACGTCTACACCAGGCCAATTGCTTTTAATGTTATTTGATGGAGCTATCCGGTTTATCCGGTCCGGAATGGATGGATTGCAAAATCAGGATAATTCAAAGGCCAACCTTAACCTGGGTAAAGCTCAAACCATTATTAGTGAATTAATAGTAACTTTGGATCGCTCTTACGAAGTATCTCAAGGGCTTGCGTCATTGTATGAGTATACGAACTATTTGCTAATTCAGGCTAATGTCAAGAAGAGTGTTAAGCCTGCAGAAGAAGCACTAGGATATTTAACCGAGCTTAGAGATACCTTTGCTCAGGCCGTTAAAATGACTGCTGGCAGTCAAGAGCTGCAGCATGGATAATTTGATCACAGAGCTTAGTGACATAACAGAGCAAATAGTAACACGGCTTCAATTCACCTCGTATGAAGAGCTCGAAGACTTTGTTAGCAGACGTCAGCAAATCATAGATGAGTTGAACAGATTAAAGCAGTCAACCTCTTTTAATCACCAACAGCTTGAGCAAATAGAAGGAATATTACGGGCAGACTCCGTTATATTGTTGCGAATGGATACTTTGAAGAACGAAGCTGCAGATTGGCTGCAGCACCGGGGGCAGGTAAGAACCCAGCGGAATGCTTACGAAGCTTCCTATACACCGGATAGCATTCTTATGGATCGCAGAAAGTAAATAATGCCATACTAGCAAAAGTTCAAACGAGCCCGGTACCCTGTACCCGGCTCGTTTTTTGTCGAAACTACCCCTGAGAAAATCTGATGAAATTAGACAAAATATCACATTTAATTTACAGAAAAACCTTTTCATTTCCAATTGACAATGGGAAAGTAAGGATGTTATATTCCAAATGTGAAGAAATCTTCACACTTTCATTTGACTAAGAAGGGAATGTTAGTGCATGCAAGGTAAAGTTAAATGGTTTAACGCTGAGAAGGGTTACGGTTTCATCGAAACTGAAGACGGAGGCGACGTATTCGTTCACTTCTCCGCAATCCAATCCGAAGGCTTCAAGACGCTTGAAGAAGGACAATCCGTAGAATTCGATATCGTCGAAGGCGCACGCGGACCTCAAGCCGCTAACGTAATCAAGCTATAATCATCCCGGCTCTAGCCGACCTATATACCTGGTAACGATGGTTAACAATTGAATTCGCTAGCAACAGACTCTGGAACTTCCAGGGTCTTTTTTTGATCTTTCCAAATGTTACACACGCCGTCACAAATGAGTTCGATTTTTGGCCTATTTTGCAGAGTTAACATTTTAACTTGGGCTTTACATATGGTATAATATAGAGGCAAAGGAGGAGTGCCCTATGAATTACAGTATTCGAGGACAACAGATTGAAGTGACTGACGCCTTGTATGATTACGTGGACAAGAAACTCAGCCGGCTTGAGAAGTACTTTGATGCACCTCCCACCTCAGAAGGACATGTAACCCTTAATGTCATCCGGGGATTGCACACAGTGGAAGTAACCATTCCACTAACCGGTGTAGTGCTCCGGGCAGAGGATAAGAGCGATGACATGTACTCATCCATTGATGAGGTAGTGGACAAGCTCGAACGCCAGATTCGTAAGCACAAGACCAAGGTGAACCGCAAATTCCGCCAAGAAGGCAGTCTGAAGACGTTGTTCGTCGAGGAGCCTGTGGATGGACCTATGCTTGCGAGCGAGGAAGAAGATGCGCTAACCGATGATGATCTCGAAGTGGTCCGTACCAAGCGCTTTACATTTAAGCCAATGGACGTGGAGGAAGCCATACTTCAAATGAATATGGTTGGGCATGATTTCTTTGTATTCTCCAATGTGGATACCCGTGAGATCAATGTAGTGTATAAACGTACCGATGGGAAATACGGACTTATTGAACACGCTTGATTAAATGATCTATTGAATTAGGAATCATCTGAATTTATTTTATCCAGCTAATACGTAAGAGACCGAGCCTCATCCGCCTCGCGGGTAAGGCTCTTTATTCATATATGGGGGAATTTGCCGCGGGAAAGCACTCCTGCTTAAGTTGCGGCAACCTTGACAAACTGTTACAATTTAGGCAAATCATCTGTTTATGCGTGAAAGGGGAAAACCATGCTAGGACTAGTGAAAAAGATATTTGGCGACACGAATGAACGTGATGTCAAACGTCTCATGAAGACGGTCGACATAATTAATACATTGGAACCTAAATTTGTGGAGCTCTCGGACGAGCAGCTTCAACATAAAACGGTAGAATTTAGAGAGAGACTTGAGAAAGGCGAGGATATCGATGATATTCTGCCTGAAGCTTTTGCAACCGTACGGGAAGCTTCCAAGCGCGTGCTGGGCAAGCGTCATTACGATGTGCAGCTCGTTGGCGGTATAGCGCTTCATGAAGGCCGTATTGCAGAAATGAAAACCGGGGAAGGGAAAACATTGGTCGGAACCCTGCCGGTTTATTTGAATGCACTTCTTGGCAAGGGCGTTCACGTTGTAACCGTGAATGATTATTTGGCACAGCGTGACAGCGCGGAAATGGGCCAAATCTATAACTTCCTCGGCATGACCGTAGGGGTCAACCTGAATGGCATGGAGCATGAAGAGAAGCAGGCAGCTTATGCTTGTGATATTACGTACGGAACGAACAATGAATTCGGGTTCGACTATTTGCGTGACAATATGGTTCTCTACAAAGAGCAGATGGTTCAGCGTCCGCTCTATTTCTGCATTATTGACGAAGTAGATTCCATCCTAGTCGATGAGGCGCGTACGCCGCTGATTATTTCGGGACAAGCCCAGAAATCGACCGAGCTGTACTATGCAGCCGATCGCTTTGTGAAGCGTCTGGAAGCAGAAGAAGACTTTAATGTGGATATTAAAGTTAAGGCCGTATCTCTTACCGAGAAAGGTGTGGCGAAGGCCGAGAAAGCCTTCGGGATTGAGAATCTGTATGACCACGCTCATGTAACGCTTAACCACCACATTGTACAAGCGCTCAAAGCCAATGCGATTATGCGCCGTGATGTGGATTATGTGGTAACGGAAGATGAAGTCGTGATCGTTGACGAATTCACAGGCCGTCTGATGGCTGGCCGCCGTTATAGCGATGGTCTTCACCAGGCGATTGAAGCCAAGGAAGGCATCGAGGTACAGAACGAGAGCATGACACTGGCGACGATTACGTTCCAGAACTACTTCCGTATGTACCGCAAGCTTGGCGGTATGACCGGTACGGCGAAGACCGAGGAAGAAGAATTCAAGAAGATTTATGGTCTTGAGGTGCTTCAGGTTCCTACGAACCGGCCGAATCGCCGTGTGGACAACCCGGATATCGTGTACAAGAGTGAAGCAGGCAAGTTCAAGGCTGTAGTGGAAGAGATTGTGAAGCGTCATGCCACCAATCAGCCGGTTCTTGTAGGTACGGTGTCTATTGAGAACTCCGAGCTTCTTCATGAAATGCTGAAGCGCAAAGGCGTTCCGCACAAGGTGCTCAACGCGAAGTATCATGCGGAAGAAGCAGAGATCATTTCCCGCGCCGGTGAACCGGGTTCTGTTACGATTGCAACCAATATGGCCGGACGCGGTACCGACATAATCCTGGGTGACGGCGTATCCGAAATCGGGGGTCTGCATATTATTGGTACCGAGCGCCATGAATCCCGCCGGATTGATAATCAGCTTCGCGGTCGTGCCGGACGTCAGGGTGACCCAGGTTCAACCCAGTTCTATCTATCCCTTGGCGATGAGCTGATGAAGCGGTTCGGTGCTGACAACGTGCTGGCTATGATGGACCGCCTTGGCTTTGACGAGGATTCACCGATCGAGAGCAAGATGATAACCCGTGCTATTGAGTCCGCTCAGAAACGGGTAGAGGGCAATAACTTTGACGTTCGTAAAGTCGTTCTTCAATATGATGACGTGATGAATCAGCAGCGGGAGATTATCTACAAGCAGCGCCGCGAGATTCTCGAATCCGAGAACATTAAGGAAATTGTGCTTGAGATGATTAAGCCGGTAATCGAGCGTATCGTGATGGCGCACTGCAGTGACGATATTCCTGAGAACTGGGAGCTGGAGGAAGTAGCTGAGTACATCAACAGCAAGCTGCTTGATGAAGGCCAATTGACCAAGGATGAGCTGTGGGGCAAGGAAGCTGATGAGATCATCGAGTATATCTTTAACAAGGTTGTTGAGAAATACAATGCCCGCGAAGAGCATATCGGCGTCGAAATGATCCGTGAGTTCGAGAAGGTTATCGTGCTTCGTGCCGTTGATAGCAAATGGATGGACCACATCGATGCCATGGATCAGCTGCGTCAGGGTATCCACCTCCGTGCTTACGGCGGTACGGATCCGCTTCGTGAGTATCAGTTCGAAGGCTTTGAGATGTTCAACGAGATGACGGCGAGTATCCAAGAGGAAGTCGCAACATATATTATGAAAGCACAAATCGAGACCAATCAGGAGCGTCAGACGGTTGTGGATGAGAACCAGATTTCCACGAACGGCGAACCTGCTGAGAAGCGCCCGGTTCAACGCGGCGAGCAGATCGGACGCAACGATGATTGCCCATGCGGCAGCGGCAAGAAATACAAGCACTGCCATGGACAGAACGACTAAGTGCAGCTGTTCATATATAGGATGAAGTAAGATCAGCCTATATAACAAGTAGAAGAGGTGACGAAGCAGCATGATCGATCCAAGTATTAAGCAGGATCTGCGTGAAATAGCCAAGAAATTATCCAACCTTAGGGGGTCTCTTTGACTTAGATCTCAAGCAGGAAATGATTGCGAACTTTGAGGAAAAGATGGCTGCGCCTGATTTTTGGGATGACAACGAATCTGCCCAAAAAGTGATTGCAGACATGAACGCCGTCAAGTCATCGGTCGACCAGTACGAGAAGCTTCAATCGGAGAATGATGACATTGTTCTCATGATCGAGCTTGCAGAAGAAGAAGGGGACGCGGCGCTTCTTACCGAGATTGCCGAGTCCGTTGAATCCCTGCTGAAGCGTCTCGAGGAGTTCGAGCTGCAGCTTCTGCTGAATCAGCCTTATGACAAGCTCAATGCGATCCTCGAGCTGCATCCGGGTGCAGGGGGTACCGAGTCCCAAGACTGGGGACAAATGCTGCTCCGGATGTATACCAGATGGGCGGAGAAGCGGGGCTTCAAGGTAGAGGTGCTCGATTATCTTCCGGGAGATGAAGCCGGAATTAAGAGTGTGACGCTGCTGATCAAAGGGTATAATGCCTACGGTTATCTGAAGACAGAGAAAGGGGTTCACCGGCTGGTCCGGATCTCCCCGTTCGACTCCTCGGGCCGCCGCCATACCTCCTTTGTGTCCTGTGATGTCGTGCCCGAAATTACGGAAGATGTCGATGTGGAGATCCGCACGGAGGATCTGAAGATTGACACCTACCGGGCCAGCGGTGCAGGCGGTCAGCACATTAATACTACGGATTCCGCTGTGCGGATTACCCATATCCCGACTGGCGTGGTAGTAACCTGTCAGAATGAACGCTCCCAGATCAAGAACCGGGAGCGGGCAATGACAATGCTTCGTTCCAAGCTGTATGAGCGTAAGCTCGAAGAGCAGCAGAAGCAGCTGGATGAAATCCGCGGAGAGCAGTCTGATATTGCCTGGGGCAGTCAGATTCGCTCCTATGTCTTCCATCCTTACAGCATGGTTAAGGATCACCGGACTTCCATAGAGACAGGGAATACCGGGGCAGTCATGGATGGCGAGCTGGATGCCTTCATCGATGGATATCTGCGAAGCCAAATCAAGACTGAGGCAGACCAAGCTTAAGCCAATAAATATACGATTCCTGCACAAGCTAACTTGTGCGGGAATTTTTTTGGCCATTAACACTTTGACGTAGTGAAGGAGAACGGAATCATGCCCCCAAAAGGCCGTAAACGCAGAATAAATGAAGTATTCCCGATAACGGGTCCAGCCCGACATGTGCTGGATAGTTTGATGATTATAATAGGATCTTTTATAACCGCACTGGCTTTCAATATGTTCTTATTGCCAAGTCACATCGCATCGGGGGGAGTATCCGGACTTTCCATTGTAGCGAACTCCCTGTTCGGCATCGAGCCGGCGTATGTCCAGTGGGCGCTGAATATTCCTTTGTTCGCCGCAGGCTTCCTGCTGCTTGGCCGCAATTATGCGATCCGCTCCCTTCTGGGTACAGTAGTGCTGCCGTTATTCGTCTATTTGACGAAGGATTGGATCGTACCAACGACCGACCCGCTGCTCTCCTCTCTCTACGGAGGGATTGGGGTGGGTCTGGGGCTTGGGATTGTGTTCCGTGGGCGGGGATCTACAGGCGGTCTGTCTACTCTGGCTCAGATTATCCAGAAATTCAGCGGGCTTAGCTTGTCTACTTGCGTTGTGATGATGGATGGGCTCGTTATCGTACTGGCAGGAATTGTACTGTCTCCCGAAAAGGCCCTATATGCGCTCATCGGCCTCTATATTACCGGTAAAATTATTGATGCGGTCGAGCTAGGGTTGAATTATACGAAGGTGGCTTATATTATCGCCGAGAAAACGGATGAAATTGCGGATGCCGTGCTGGTTCACCTGGATCGGGGACTGACAAAGCTTAGCGCAAGGGGCGGATACACCGGCGATGATCGGCCCGTGCTGATGGTTGTGGTTGGACAAAGCGAAGTTACCCGTCTGAAGACGCTGGTTCAGCAGCTTGAACCCACCGCATTTGTGATTATCACGAATGCGCATGAGGTGCTGGGAGAAGGGTTCAAGAGGCAAGCATAGCAAAAAGAGAGTTCATTCCGACAAGGAGAAAATTTTGTCGATTAATATCGAAAAAAAGTAGTCCCCTCTCGCTTGATCTCAGTTATACTGATAGTGTTGGGAGAAGTAACCAACCAAGCACATCATGAGAGGTGGTCTTCATTATGAAAAAGAGCAAATCAGCAAAAACAGTAGCTGCCGGAGTTATGGCATTCTCTCTGGCGCTGGGCGGGGGGATTCTGGCCACGGGACATGCAAACGCAGCAGCGGGAACAAGTACGGTGCAAGAACAGAAGACCACTGAGCAGCAGGGAGACAAGCTTGAAGGGTTGGGCAGATTCGAAAAACAGCTTCTTACTCTCCTAAAGCTGGATGCGGCGTCTCTTAAAGAAAAGCTGCAGACTCAGACTTTGGCAGAAATAGCTGCCGAACAGGGAATCTCCAAAGAGGATCTTAAGGCCAAGATCATAAGCTGGATTACCGCTGAGAAGAATGCCCAATCGGCTAAGGAAAAGGAAAAGCAGAAGCAGGCTGATAAGAAGAAGCAACAGGAGCTTGCCAAGCAGCTGAAGAACAAGAAATTAAGTCCGAAAGCGAAACAAAAGCTGGAACAAAAGTTCAAGCAGGAGCAGGAACAGCAGAAGAAGCTCGATCAAAAGAAAGAGCAGGCCCTGAAGCTCGAAGCTGCCAAAACGGCCGATAAGCTCCTATCATTCACAACGGAAGGCAAGGTTGACAGCACCCAAGAGGCTCCGCTTACAGGACTTCAGAATACGGCTGAGATTGCCAAGCTATTTAACATAACTACCACCCAGCTCGATGATGAACTGAAGGCAGGCAAGACGCTTACCGAAATCGCTGGTGAATATAAGGTTGAAACTCAGGCGGTTATTGATCTGCTGATTGCTGCTGATGTTAAAGACCTGGATGCCAAGCTGGCAGCCGGTGAAATTACTCAGGAGGAGTACGATGCGCAGAAGGCAGCGAAGGCTGAAGCAGCTGCGCAGCTGCTGACCACCAAGTTCCCGGGAGTTGTTCAGGGAATGGAAGATGTAGAGGAATCAGGCAAGTTTGGGGACCTGGCTAAGCTGCTGGGAGTTACAGAATCTGAACTGCGCACAGCGATGAAGTCCGGGAAGAGTCTCGCTGCTATAGCTGAAGCTAATAGCAAAACTGCACAGCAGGTGGTTGATCTGCTGGTCAAAGACCGCGTGGCGAAGCTGGATAAGAAGCTGGCAGCGGGCGAGATCACAAAGGAACAGTACGACAAGTATAAGAAAAGCTTGATCGATTTCGTTACCGCACAGGTGAACCGGGTTCCTTCTCCTAAAGGAACGAAGCCGGAGTCCGGCAGCAAGGGTCATGGTTGGAACTTTAATGAGTCCCAGTCGATGATGAGCCCAGGGAAGAATAAATAAATCTGTACCGAACAAGGAGACGCCGTGTGCGTCTCTTTTTGCTTGGCCGAAAGTCCAAACATTCCGGTAGTTCCGACCTTGCTCCCAATGCGAGTATTTTAACTGTGTGTAATATAGATGTTTGTTATCCCAAAATTACCCTGTATAATAGGTTCTGTAAATAATTGACCAAAGGGTGATTAATGATGAAATTCAATGAATACCCGTATTCAAGACCCGACATCCAGAATGTCGAGAGTCAGTTCAAGGATTTATTGAAGCAATTTAACGAGGCTGCGAGCTTTGAGGAGCAGGATCTTGTTTTTGAGAAAATTAACGAGCTGCGCAGCCAATTTGAAACCCTCGGTACAATTGTGAGTATACGTCATTCGATTGATACTACCGATGAATTTTACAAGGCTGAACAGGATTTTATGGATGAAGTCGGACCGCTGTATCAAGAATATGTGACCGACTACTATAAAGCTGTTGTGCAGTCTAAATTCCGGGCTCAGCTCGAAGAAAAGTGGGGACATCAGCTGTTCAGTCTGATGGATGTGTCTCTGAAGACATTCAAGCCTGAAATTATTCAGGATCTCCAGCAGGAGAATAAACTGGTTACCCAGTATGGTCAGCTTATCGCGTCTGCCAAGATTCCTTTTGAAGGGGAAGAGAGAACCCTGCCGCAGCTGCGTCCGTTCGAATTATCTACAGACCGCGGTCTAAGACAGCGAGCGGCCGAAGCGCGCTATGCTTTTATGAGCGAGCATGAAGATGAGCTTGACCGGATCTATGATGAATTAGTCAAGGTGCGGACCCGGATCGCGGGAACCCTTGGTTATGAGAATTTCATTCAGCTGGCTTATGACCGGCTTAACCGCACCGACTATAATGCTGAGATGGTTGCGAGCTTCAGAGACCAGGTAAGGGAGTTCATAGTTCCTGCTACTCAGAGGCTGAAGGAACGTCAACAGGCCAGAATCGGTGTAGACCGGCTTACCTATTATGATGAAGAATTCAGCTTTGCTTCCGGAAATGCGAAGCCTAAGGGAGATCCCGACTGGATTGTTCAGAATGGGGCCAAGATGTATGCAGAGCTGTCTCCAGAGACGGATGAATTCTTTACTTTTATGCAGGAAAATGGGCTGATGGACCTTGTTGCCAAGAAAGGCAAGCAGGGCGGCGGTTACTGCACTTATCTTAGCGAATATGAAGCCCCGTTCATTTTCTCGAACTTTAATGGTACGTCCGATGATATCGATGTACTGACGCATGAGGTGGGTCATGCTTTCCAGGTATTCCAGAGCCGTCAGTACAAAGTGCCTGAATACAGCTTCCCGACACTGGAAGCGGCAGAGATTCATTCCATGAGCATGGAGTTCCTTACGTGGCCATGGATGGAGCTGTTCTTCAAGGAAGATACCGAGAAGTACAAATTCAATCACCTGTCCTCAGGTCTGCTCTTCATCCCTTATGGGGTCGCTGTAGATGAGTTCCAGCATTACGTCTATGGGAATCCGGATGCCACTCCTCAGGAGCGCAAGCTGGCTTGGCGGGAGATTGAGAAGAAATACCTGCCTCACTGTGACTATGCGGGCAATGCCTATCTGGAACAAGGCGGCTTCTGGCAGAAGCAGGGACATATCTTCAGCTCGCCGTTCTATTATATTGATTACACTTTGGCGCAGCTCTGTGCATTCCAGTTCTGGAAAAAGTCACAGGAGGACCCTACAGCGGCCTGGACCGCTTATCTTGAACTCTGCCGTCAGGGCGGGAGCCGTTCGTTCACGGAGCTTGTGAAGGTGGCGGGTCTGATATCACCATTTGAGCAGGGAAGTGTAGCTTCCGTAATTAATGAGATTGAGCACTGGCTGGGCCAGGTGGATGATAAGAAGCTGTAATGATTAATATATAATTTATGTAAGGCCTGTCTTGTCCGGAAGCAATTTCGGGTGAGGCGGGCTTTTCTTGTAAAAGGAAACATTTAGCTTGCGTTAAGCTACCATTCAGCATGGATTCAGTTAGGTGGGATAAGATGCATTTGTAAGGCAACCTAAACCTATTTAATTGAAAGGTGGTAATTCAATGAAATCGTCAAAGAAATCAACCAAAACTCTAGCAGCCGGTGTATTGGCCCTTTCTTTAACTCTTGGAGGAGGAGTTCTGGCGGTACAGCATACAAGTGCGGCGGCGGCCGGCAAAACTTCCTCAGCAGCAGGGGTGACCCATAAATCAGATCAGGATCGGGTAGGCAGACATCTGGGATTTGGTCAAATTGAATCTCAGCTGCTCACTTATTTGAAGCTGGATGAGGCCACATTCAAAGAGAAGCAGAAGACTCAGACTCTTGCTGAAATTGCAAGCGCTCAGGGGATTGCCCGCGCGGATCTGAAGGCCAAGCTGGTAAGCTGGATTGAAGCGGAACGCAAAGCGGATACGGCTGCTAGCGCGGCAGACAAGAACGGGAAAACGATAGACGCCTCCGCCTTTGCAGACAAGCTGCTTGACTCCAAGCTGGGAGAAGGGCTCAGAGGCCATGGACATGGACCACTCGGATTCATGAAGAACGACGAGGAGCTTGCGAAGCTGTTCGGCATGACTACAGATCAACTGAGCACCCAGTTGAAAGCTGGCAAGACCTTGGCGGCGATTGCAGGGGAACATAACGTAACGGTACAGGCGGTAATCGATCTGGAAGCAGCGAGCTTGGCCAGCCATCTGAAGAGCGAGCTGGATGCAGGAAAGATTACACAGGCTAAATATGATTCCGAGAAGGCAGCTCTGACCGAAAAAGCTACCCAGCTCGTGAACGGCGAGTTCCCTGCATTCGGTGAGGGAAGAGGACACGGAGGCGGGCACTTTGGTAACTTTGACGAGGTGGCCAAGCTGCTGGGCATTACGGAGGATGCACTCCGTACTGAATTACAATCCGGCAAGACTCTGGCAGCCGTAGCAACGGCGCACAATGTAACTGCGCAGCAAGTCATCGATCTTCTAGTTAAGGACCGTACAGCCAAGCTGGATGAGAGACTGGCCAGCGGTGCAATCACACAAGCCGAGTACGACAAGCTCAAGTCAGGCCTTACCGAGCTGGTAACCAAGGAAGTGAACAGCACTCAGCCTGAGAAGGGTGATTTCAAGGGGAGCCGCGGTGGAGACGGCCATAAAATGAAGGCCGGGACTACCACTTCTGCAGCTCAATAAATAACCATGGGAATTATAGCAGCACTCGAAGGCGCCGATTGGCGTCTTTTTGCATATAAAATAGTCTATAGGCCAGATAATAGTTGTGTTTAAATGAATGCGTCTGTATAATAATACATAAATTCAATTCGGATATGCATAAATATAAATAAGTGAGATGGAGAAAGTGGGGATTCAAGTGAGCGGGGATTTCGTAAAAGTGGCTATCGTCGGTTCCACCGGGTATGGCGGGGTGGAGCTGATTCGTTTTTTATTGGAGCATCCAAAGGTTGAGATCGTATCGGTTATTTCGGCATCGAGCAGCGGGGCGCCGATTACGGATGGGTTTCCTCATTTAATCAATCTCGTTGTGCAGAACCTCGATGGGGTTGATGTGCAGGAGATTGCAGCCAAGGCGGACGTGGTCTTCACGGCTACGCCTTCGGGAGTCAGCGGTAAGCTGGTGCCTCAGCTGGTTGAAGCCGGCCTGAAGGTCATTGACCTGTCCGGTGATTTCCGGATTAAAGACGGTGCTGTGTATGAAGAGTGGTATAAGCATGACGCACCCGACCATGACCTGCTGCAGAAGGCTGTATACGGACTTAGTGAAGTGTACGGGGAGAAGGTTAAGGACGAGCAGCTGATCTCCAATCCGGGATGTTATCCGACGGCAACGCTGCTGGGGCTGATTCCTGCGGTGAAGGCAGGCTGGATTGATCCGGCGACCCTGATTATCGACGCGAAATCCGGGGTGTCCGGAGCGGGCAGAGGCACAAGTCTGATGACCCACTATGCGGAGATCAATGAGAATTTTAAAGCCTACAAAGTCAACAAACATCAACATATACCTGAAATTGAGCAGGTATTGACCGATATTCATGGATCACCAGTGACGGTCACCTTCACAACTCACCTGGCACCGATGACACGCGGGATTATGAGTACGATGTATGCGACATTAACGGGTTCTCATACTAATGAAGAATTAGTAGAGTTATATAAGCAGTTCTATGAAGGGCGCCGGTTCGTACGCATTCGCCCTGCAGGGCAATGGCCGGCGACGAAGGAAGTCTTCGGATCGAATTATTGTGATATCGGCTTTGCGGTGGATGCGCGTACGAATAGAGTGACGATTGTCTCTGTAATTGATAATGTGGTAAAAGGGGCCGCCGGTCAGGCGATCCAGAATTTGAACTTGATGATGGGCTGGGACGAAACCCTCGGGCTGAAGAACGCCCCGGTATATCCATAGAACGGAGGACATGATGGGAGTAGCAAGTTTGTTTAAAGTGGTTGAGGGCGGTTCTGTAACGGCACCGAAAGGGTTCAAAGCGGGTGGACTGCACTGCGGTCTGAAGAAAACAACACGCAATGACCTGGCTGCGATTCTATGTGAAGTACCGACGGTTGCCGCAGCCGTCTACACCACGAATGTATTTCAGGCTGCGCCGATCAAGGTGACCCAGGATAGCCTCTCAGCCAGCCGCACACTTCGAGCGGTGGTGGTGAACAGCGGGAATGCGAATGCCTGCACAGGCAAGCAGGGTGAAGCGGATGCTTATGCGATGCGCGAAGAGACTGCTAAGGTGCTGGGCGTATCCCCTTCGGATGTCGCGGTGGCTTCGACCGGCGTGATCGGAGAATTAATGAAGATGGACCGGGTCAGCAGCGGGATATCCGGACTTCCTGCAGTTATGTCTACGGATGAGGACGGGGCCGAGCAGTTCTGCCAAGCGATCCTGACTACAGATTTGGTCAAAAAGGAAGTCTGTGTCTCTTTGGTCATTGATGACCGTGAAGTGAAAATCGCTGGAGCGGCGAAGGGATCAGGAATGATCCATCCGAACATGGCAACCATGCTTGGATTCGTTACTACCGATGCAGCGATCCACCCGGATGCGCTTCAGTCCCTGATCAAGGATACAACCGATTTGACCTTCAATATGATTACCGTTGACGGAGATACCAGTACGAATGACATGCTGCTGGCTATGGCCAGCGGGCTTGCCGGCAACAAGGAACTGACGGAGAAGCACCCGGATTGGGATGGTTTTGCCGCCGCATTCAGGCATGTATGCCAGGTTCTGGCCCAGGCGATTGCCCGTGATGGCGAGGGCGCGACTCGTCTTGTCGAGGTAGAGGTTAGCGGGGCGGTAAGTGACTTATCCGCGCGGGCTATCGCGAAGACGATCGTAGGGTCCAGCCTGGTGAAATCCGCTGTATTCGGAGCGGACGCCAACTGGGGCCGTATTATTGCAGCGCTTGGACGCGCAGGCGAGCCGGTGAATCCCGAGACGGTCGATATCCATCTAGGAGAGATTGCGGTGCTGACCGGATCGAAGCCCGTCGCATTTGACGAAGACGAGGCGCTGGCCTATCTTAAAGGCGACACGGTTCGCATTGTAGTAGATTTGAAGAATGGCGAGGGATCAGCCACCGCATGGGGCTGTGACTTGACTTATGACTATGTGCGGATCAACGCCGCTTATCGGACTTAAGGTCATCAATATATAAGGTGCGTTTAAAACTTACATTTGGACGTTTGTAACTACAGGGAAGTTAAGCGCCGCACTCAGCGGAGAGGCCGGAATCGTTCTGAAGAAGCGAAGCGTTCGCCTTTGTCCACGGATTTCACCCGCCTAGCGGCCTAATCAGGAAATCGGTGGACAACAGCGATCGTAAGAATGATCCGGCAGCGCAGCGGTTCAACAGCGATCGTAAGAATGATCCGACAGCGCAGCGGCTCAACAGCGATCGTAAGAACGATCCGTCATCGCAGCGGCTCAACAACGTACGTACTAGTATTTCGATATAGAACCAGAATCACCCAAAGGAGAAGGGAGCAGGATCATGAATTCAGCATTGCAAGGTGAGCAGAAGGAGTTGGCCGGAGAACAGGCCTACAAGACATTCGTCATGAAATGCGGAGGCAGTACGTTGAACGAGCTGCCAGATTCTTTTTTTGAGGATCTAATCGCACTTCAGCAAAAAGGAATTCAGCCCGTGATTGTTCACGGCGGAGGCCCTGCAATCTCGGAGAATCTCGCGAAGCTTGGCATTGAGACCAAATTTGTCGGCGGGCTGCGTTATACGTCCGAAGAGGTGCTGGATGTCGTCGAGATGGTGCTGTCAGGCAGCATTAACAAGCAGATTGTCCGCCGGATTCAGACACTCGGTGGGCAGGCGCTGGGACTGTCCGGGGTAGATGGCTTCCTGATTCAAGCCAAACCTGTAGCCGCAAGCGCTGAAGTCGGCCTGGTCGGAGATGTGACCGAAGTGAAGGCTTCCATCATTGAAGGTGTGACGTCCCTCGGATATATGCCGATCATTGCTCCTGTGGGTGTGGGTGAGAATGGACAGCGGTATAATATAAATGCGGACACGGCGGCGGGGGCCGTAGCCTCCAAGCTGGGAGTCCAGCAAATGATAGTTGTGACGGATGTGCCAGGAATTATGAGTACCGTGAACGGAGAGAAGCGGGTTCTTCCAACCGTAACGGTACAGCAGATTGAAGATATGATTCTGACTGGCGAGATTTACGGCGGAATGATTCCGAAGGTTCGTGCTGCAGTGGCCTGTATTCATGGCCAGGTAAAAGAGGTTGTTATTGTGAACGGCAGCGAGCCGAATGTGCTCAGCCGCGTGCTGTCGGGAGAAGCCATCGGGACCCGGATTGTCCGAATGAAGACCAGCCGTTCCTAGCAAGCAGCGGCAGGGATTTGTCGGAGTTAAAGCGGGTACTTTTATGAATCATACAATTTTAAGGAGGTAACGAAAGCGATGGCAGAATCCAATTTGCAGGAACTGGGGCACGCTGATAACAAGGAACAAGAGGCCAAGAACAATCGCGCCGAGTCGGTAAGCGCGCTGTTTCCGAATTACGGGGTTCGGTTCCCGATCTCTTTGGTAAAAGGACAGGGGAGCTGGCTCTGGGACGATCAGGGTAACCGTTATTTGGATTTTTTCAGCGGTATTGCGGTCACCAATCTAGGCCATGCGCCTGAGAAGGTCAAGAATAAGATCAAGGATCAGCTGGATCAGCTATGGCATGTATCTAATCTCTTCGAAATCCCGCAGCAGGAGACAGCGGCTCGTCTGCTGACCGAAATAAGCTGTGCTGACCTCGCCTTCTTCTGCAACAGCGGCGCCGAGGCCAACGAGGCGGCAATCAAGCTGGCCCGCCGTTACCACCAGAAGATCAAGGGCGAACAGCGCTATGAGATTATTACGTTCAAGCAATCGTTCCACGGGCGTACACTCGCAACGCTTACAGCAACCGGACAGGATAAGGTGAAGGAAGGCTTCCTTCCGCTTCCTGAGGGATTTAAGACCGTGGAGCTTCATGATATTGAGGCGCTTAAGGCTGCGATTGGGCCTAATACAGCAGGCATCATGCTCGAAATGGTTCAGGCCGAAGGCGGCATTCATCTTGTGAAGCCGGAGTTTTTGAACGAAGTAGCGGCGCTGTGCAAGGAACATGGCATTCTGCTCATTGTGGATGAGGTTCAGACCGGAATGGGCCGCACAGGTAAATGGTTCGGTCACCAGCACTACGACGTGGAACCGGATATTTTCACATTGGCCAAAGGGGTAGCGAGCGGAGTCGCTGCTGGTGCTATGCTGGCCAAAGGCTATTTGCGTGAGGCGTTCTCGGCCGGCAGTCATGCTTCCACGTTCGGAGGGAATCTGATTGCATCGACAGCGATTGTGGCAACGGTAGAAGCTATGAAGGAAGACCATGTGCCGCAGAGAGCCGCGGAGATGGGGGAGTATTTACAGAACAAGCTACAGGAGAAGCTTGCTGGTCATTCATTTGTACAGGATATCCGGGGCAAAGGCCTTATAGTCGGAATTGAATGCGGCGGACCTGTCGCTGAGCTTGTTGTGGAAGGACAAAAGAATGGCATCCTATTCATCACGGCCGGGCCAAATGTGATTCGGCTGCTGCCAAGTTTGCTAGTAACGCATGAAGAAATCGACCAGGCTGTGGACATTATCGATGGAATTATCCAGCGCCACCAGGCCAAGAAGGAGTAGATGGAGATGAGTCTAACTGAAGCCAATGCCGCATTTGACCTTAAGGGCCGGGACTGCGTTGAACTGACAGATTTCAGTACAGAGGAAATCCAATATCTTCTTGATCTCGCTATTGAGATCAAGAAGAAGCATAAGAATGGGGAAGAATACCAGCCGCTGAAGGGGAAGACGGTCGGACTTATTTTTGAGAAATCCTCAACCAGAACCCGGGTCTCTTTCGAGGTGGGTACATATCAGCTGGGCGGTCACGCCCTCTTCCTGAGCAAGAACGATATCCAGCTTGGACGCGGCGAGACGATCAGCGATACGGCCAAGGTCATGTCCCGTTATCTGGATGGGATCATGATTCGTACATTCGGCCACAACAACGTGGTGGATCTGGCCCGGCACGCGACGGTGCCTGTCATTAACGGTCTGAGCGATCTGGCCCATCCATGCCAGGTGCTGGCGGATTTCCAGACCGTGCTTGAGCATAAGGGAACTCTCAAAGGATTGAAGCTTGCTTATGTCGGCGACGGCAATAACATGGCTCATTCCTTGATGATCGGCGGCGCGAAGCTGGGAGTTCATGTCTCCATTGCAAGTCCTGAAGGCTATGAGCCGGACCAGCAGGTGCTCGCTCAGGCCCAGGAGATCGCAGAGTCTACCGGAGCCAAGATCGAAGTGCTTCGCAGTCCGGAAGAAGCGGTGAAGGATGCAGATGTAATTTACACCGACGTATGGGCCAGCATGGGATTTGAAGAGGAGCAGAAAGCCCGGGAGGCTGCGTTCCAGAACTACCAGGTGAATGCCGACCTTGCCAAGCATGCGAAGCCGGACTATTTGTTCCTGCACTGTCTGCCTGCTCACCGCGGGGAAGAGGTCAGCGAAGATGTCATTGACGGGCAGCATTCCATTATATTTGATCAGGCCGAGAATCGGCTTCATGCGCAGAAAGCGCTGATGGCGGCTCTCATCGGATAAGCTTTTGTGATAGACTTAGGACTAGATAATATGCAGTTGGGTTATTAAGGGAGGATACCAAATATCATGGCAAAAGAAAAAATCGTACTGGCGTACTCCGGCGGACTGGATACGTCGGTCATTCTAAAGTGGCTGAAAGAGACCTATGATGCCGAGATTATCGCGTTCACGGCGGATATTGGTCAGAAGGACGAATTGGACGGGCTGGAGGCAAAAGCGCTGGCTACCGGCGCCTCCAAAGTGTACATCGATGATCTGCGCGATGAGTTCGCCCAGGATTTCATCTACCCGATGTTCCAGGCTGGTGCCCAATATGAAGGCCAATACCTGCTCGGTACAAGTATCGCCCGCCCGCTGATTGCGAAGCGTATGGTCGATATCGCCCGTGCGGAAGGCGCAACAGCTATTGCCCACGGGGCAACAGGCAAAGGCAACGACCAAGTGCGCTTTGAGCTTGCGGCAGCGGCCCTCGCTCCAGAGATTAATGTAATCGCGCCTTGGCGCCTAAGTGAGTTCCGCGACCGCTTCCCGGGCCGCGCAGAGATGATTGCTTATGCGGAAGAGCATGGCATTCCAGTAACGGCTTCGGCAGCCAAGCCTTATTCGACCGACCGTAACCTGCTGCACATCAGCTATGAGAGCGGAGTGCTGGAGGATCCTTGGTTCGATGCAAGCGCAGAGGACAGCAAGGACATGTATCTGCTGAGTGTATCCCCGGAAGATGCGCCGAATGAAGCGGAATATGTAGAGCTTGAGTTCGTTCAAGGCAACGTGGTTGCCGTGAATGGCCAGAAGCTCAGCCCGCTGGGCGTGATGGAGACCCTCAATGAGCTTGGCGGCAAGCACGGCATCGGCCGTGTGGACATGGTCGAGAACCGCTTTGTCGGCATGAAGAGCCGCGGCGTGTACGAGACACCGGGCGGAACGATTCTTTTCACAGCACACCGGAAGATGGAGTCCCTTACGATGGACCGCGAAGTCATGAACCTTCGCGACAGCCTGATTACACGTTATAGCACGCTCGTATACAATGGCTTCTGGTTCGCTCCTGAACGTCTTGCCCTGCAAGCGCTGGTTAACGAAAGCCAGAAGAACGTGTCGGGAACTGTACGTCTGAAGCTGTACAAAGGCAATGTGATCGGTGCGGGCGTGAAGAGCCCGGTCAGCTTGTATAATCCGGATATCGCTACCATGGAAGCTGATCCGACGCAAGCCTATGATCAAGGGGACGCTACCGGATTCATCCGCTTGAATGCCCTGCGGCTTAAAGTAAGCTCCGGCGTTGAACAGAATAAGTAAGTGTATAAAACGAACTTAGAAAATGACATATAGGGAGGCGTGACGGAGGGGAAGCTTGGAACTGTAGGAGCGAAAGCGACCGCCTTTGTCTCCAAATTTCAACCTTACAATGCGTTATAAGCAAGAAATTTGGAGACAACAGCGGCCGAAAGTCCAAGCATTCCCTGTAGTTACGACCGTTCAATATGAATGTTATAAATGCGTCCTATATAGATTATAAATACAGCATAACCACGAGGCCGTTCTCTTCACCGGGAGCGGCCCGCGGTCTGCATCGATAGAAGGAGTGGATTTAGTGAGCAAGCTGTGGGGAGGCCGTTTTACAAAGCAGACGAACCGTTTGGTAGAGGAGTATACGGCTTCAATCGGTTTTGATAAAGCATTGGCCGAGGAAGATGTTCAAGGAAGTCTGGCGCATGTAAGCATGCTGGGGAAATGCGGCATCCTGCCGTCTGATGATGTAGACCGGATCAAGGAAGGCCTTCATCTCGTTCTGAACAAGATTCGCCGCGGAGAAATTGAGTTCTCCGTTGGAGATGAAGATATTCATATGAATATCGAGAAGAATCTGATCGAGGAGATTGGTTCAGTAGGCGGGAAGCTGCATACAGGCCGCAGCCGTAACGATCAGGTGGCCACAGATATGCACTTGTATCTGCGCAAGCGCGTAGTGGAAGTTACAGGACTACTCCATGCTGTGCAGGAAGCGCTGATTGGTCAGGCCGAAGCCAATTTGGATACAATTGTGCCGGGCTATACCCATCTGCAGCGGGCGCAGCCGATTCTGTTCGCTCATCACTTGATGGCTTATGTCTCCATGTTCCAACGTGATATTGAGCGTTTCCAGGACAGCTATAAGCGGGTAAATGTACTTCCTCTGGGTGCAGGCGCCCTGGCAGGAACGACATTCCCGATTGACCGTCATTACGTAGCTGAGCAGCTCCATTTTGACGCAGTATATGAGAACAGTCTGGATGCAGTCAGTGACCGGGACTTCATTCTGGAATTCCTGTCGAATTCCTCTATTCTAATGATGCACTTGTCCCGGTTGTGTGAAGAGCTGGTTCTATGGAGCAGCACGGAATTCCGCTTTGTAGAGCTGGACGATGCCTATTGCACCGGCAGCAGCATCATGCCGCAGAAGAAGAATCCGGATGTGGCCGAGCTTGTGCGTGGGAAGACCGGCCGGGTATACGGCAACCTGGTTGGCCTGCTCACCGTGCTGAAGTCCCTTCCACTGGCTTACAACAAAGACATGCAGGAAGATAAGGAAGGCATGTTCGATACCGTAGCTACCCTTGAAGGCGCTCTGCAGTTGTTCGCAGGCATGATTGCTACGATGAAGGTGAACAAGCAGCGGATGCGTGAAGCTGTGAACCAGGACTTCTCGAATGCGACGGATATCGCGGACTTCCTTGTCGGCAAAGGACTGCCATTCCGTCAGGCTCACGAGGTAATTGGCAAGACGGTCCTCTACTGCATTCAGAACAACAAGTATCTGCTGGATTTGACCCTCGATGAGTTCAAGACCTTCTCTCCGCTGTTCGATGACAGCATCTACGGTGTCCTTCAGCCGGAGACGGTAGTTAACGCGCGTAATGTATACGGGGGAACGGCATCCAGCCAGGTTGCTGAAGCGATTGCCAGAGCTCAGGAGAAGCTAAAGACTACCGAGCAATGGGTGACTGAATATATAGAGAAGAGCAAATAGAACGCGGTTATAGAGGATTCTCGCCGGACCTTCGGGTTCAGCGGGGGTCCTTTTTTATTTTCATAGGCGATACAGTCAGTCACTTAATAATTTCATTGGGATATGCCGATATATAAATTAAAAAAATGTAGGGAGTATGTGAACCTTAATGTCCGACAAATTGCTGGCACTGCATGAGCGAAATAAACTGATGGTATGGCTCCTCTGGATCTCGCTGTTACTCGGGATCGGGGTGTCTTCTTCTAACCATCTTAGGCTGACGCTGGCTATATGCGGATTACCGATCTGTATTCTATGTGTGCTTCTGGTATGGAGAAAGATTGCTGTCCGCTATGTGATGTACCTGGTGTCTATAGGGCTTAGCCTGATCACCTTTTTCTTTATTGAGGAGAGCGAGGCATTTAGCGGGTATTTTCTGATCTTCTTCTCATTTGCGATCATCTCGATCTATCACAACTATCGTCCTCTTCTCCTGAACGGCCTGGTGGCCATGGGAATGACGACATACTTCGTGCTGACGAAAGAAACCTTTAAGGGTGAGAGCGTCTTCTATATGAATGCTTATCTCATCGTCATCCTGGGTGCGTTGATCGCTCAGAGTCTTATCGGTGCGAAAATGAACCGGCAGCAGGAGGCCAGCGCAGCCGAATCGGCAGCCGCCAAGGAAAGAACGGAGGAGGTGCTGGTAGAAGTGAAGGACTCTGTCCATGTGCTGGGGGCATCGATTACGAACCTGCAAAAGAATGCCGCAGACACAGGGGAAATATCAGGTCAGGTTGTTCTTGCTTTCAACGAGATCGCCAGCGGAATTGCGACGCAGTCCGCCAGTGTCTCGGATATTTCTGAGGCGATGGAGCAGGTGAATCAGAACGTAGGCGCCGCTACAGAGGCATCTATTCATCTGAGTGACAAATCTAGAGTTACCGCTGAATTTACAACCCAGGGTCAGGGGCAAATGAAGGATCTAGCCAGCAAAATCAATCAAATCAATCATATTGTCTCGGATACCTCGGGTGTCATGGAAGAGGTCAATCAGGAGAATCAGAAGATTGGAAGTATTGTAGAAATGATCGGCGAAATCGCCAATCAGACGAATCTCCTCTCTCTCAATGCTTCCATTGAAGCGGCCCGGGCAGGCGAGCACGGACAAGGGTTCTCGGTGGTGGCCACCGAGATCCGCAAGCTGGCCCAGCATGCACAGGAAGCCTCGACCGAAATTGCCGGTATCCTGGCAGCCATACAGAGCCGAATTGCCCAGGCATCAAGCCTGGTCGGTGACGGCCTCACGGTAGTTACAGAAGGAAGAGAGTCGGCACGTAGCGTAGAACAATTGTTTGACGGGATCCATGCCAATACGGCCGAAGTGCTCCAGCAGGCAGAACAAATTCGCGACATGAATGCTAGACTACAGCAGTCTTCTCAAACGGTGCTGCAAGAGGTGACCACGGTAGCTGCATTTACTGAAGAGTCTGCTGCATCAGTTGAAGAGGTGCTGGCAAGCTCGCATGCTCAGCAGCAGCATGTCGTGGACATTGTAGACTGGGTCAAACAATTAGATGAAATGATGAACAAGCTCGAAGAGGTAATCAAATAACCGGAAGCGGCAGGTAGAAATTCATAGCTGAAGCAGGAGCGGCAACCCAGAACAGGATGTTCTGGGTTGCCGCTTTTTTACAGTTAAAAGTTACCAAGATCAATGACAATAGCATATATTAAAACAATCTGCTAAAAAAGCTCCTTCAATAGTGAAGGAGCCTGGATGTGACCCATTAGTATACGTTGATCTCGGTTAACCAGTAACCAGTGCTTACGTATGGAACCACAAATTCAAAGTCTGCGTCTATTTCCGAAAATGCATCAAAACCTTCAGGATGGACACTATATTGGAAGCTTGCAATATTGCTGAGTTTTGTGGCATATACGATTTTTACATCAGAGGTAGACATATTCTGAATTTTATCAGACCACTCATTAATAATAGATTGTTTATTTTTTTGTCTGGTATTCTTAATAATTTCGTGAAGGTCCTCTTTTGTGCCACTTGGGCCCTTCCAGAAGCTATCCTTAGAGGCTGGAGCAGTAGAAATAGAAGAGTCAATGAATTTATCCAGTCGGCCGAATTCTCCTGTTTTAACTGCATAGGCATAGGCTTTGAAGAACGAAAGGGCCTGGCCTTTATTTTGGGACGCAACAGTATCCTTATCAAAGTCTGTTGACAGTTTAGTAACAAAGCCGCCAGATGCTTCGCTGCCGCTATCAGAACTGCTTCCAGAGTTGCTGCCTGAACCTGTATTAGCAGAAGTGGAGGATGGTGAACTATTTGAGGAGTTGTCCTTGTCAGGAATTCCAGTATTGGATGGGGTAGAGCTATTCGAGGTAACTTCTACAGTTTGTGTACTATTGTTCCATTTAACCGTCGCTCCTAAACCTTCTGCTAGAGCCTTTGCAGATACGTAGCTATGTCCATTGTACTCAATAGGGTACATGGTTCCTTCATCACTGGAAAGATCGATTGCTTGTCCGTCTACCTTTACTTTAAGAGCTGAATTTTGATACGCCGTGATTTTCTTAATTGTAGAGTCTGCATAAGCAACGGCTCCTACAGCAATAGCCATGGAGAGCACCGTTGTGCTTAATAGGATTTTTGTAGATAGTTTCTTTTTCAATATGAGCACCTCTTCTATGTATTTATGCATACTAAAGTTCAACCCGGTAAGGATATAAGTTCTATATATCTGGTTCTTCAGACATATTAAGTATGCAATTACCATAATAATACATACCAAGCAACTATGGGTCAATAGTCTATGATGATAGATTGGTAGACGTTTCATTTGAGAATTACGAGCTATAACAACTCATCTAAGAGGTAAAACCCTACGAACAAGCACAACGACGTTTTTTTATAGAGAGCGGTAACCTAGAACAGGATGTTCTGAGTTGCCGCTTTTTCATTTGGATAGATACACTAATTTACGAATACACTATTGCATAACGTAACAATGTTATGTTACACTGACCGTGCAAGAAGGAGGTATCTTAATAATGAATGATGAACTGATCTCCAAAAAAGAACTGCTGGACCTTACAGGAATCTCCTACGGGCAGCTGTACCGCTGGAAAAGAAAAAGTTTGATACCGGAAGAATGGTTTATCCGAAAGTCTTCTTTTACGGGACAGGAGACCTTTTTTCCTAAAGATAAAATCCTCTCCCGGATTGACAAAATCCTTAATATGAAAGATGGATTATCACTGGATGAGCTGGCCGACGTCTTCTCACCCAGCCTGAAAGAGATCTCTCTGACAGCTGAACAGCTTTTGGAACGTAACATTGTTACTAACATTGCGCTGGACGTGTATCTGAAGGCATCGGGACATGAAGGTTCCTTTATGTTCGAGAAGATTCTCTCTGTATTTGTGCTGGAGAGGCTGCTGCAGAGCGGCGATATCTCACTGGAAGAAGGGAGGCTGCTCGTTCAGACTCTTACGGAGCACTACCCGGCCTTTGCGGGGCGGGACTGTGAACTGCTGCTGATTCGCAAGATGGGGGTGGCAGCGTTCATACTGTTGTCCAAGAATAGCGAGATTTATTTTGACCGGGGTGTGAAGGAAGTTGTCCGGTTATCCATGGCCCAGGTTACGGAAGAACTTAAGCTGAAAATTGGAGAAGGCGGGGAATAGCTGTGGAACAATCTATACGGGATATGAAGCTAAATGGTGTAGGCAAAGCGGCGGGAGGCCGATACAAACGGGTTCAGATCGATGGGATCGGAACAATCAACGGGGAAGTACATTGTGAGGAACTCATTTGCAATGGCCAAGTCAGACTGAATGCCCCTCTTACAGCTGGCCGAATTACCGTTAACGGAACCGGGAAGATTACCGGGCCTGTACACAGCGGAGATTTACGTACCGACGGGATGCTAAATATAGAAGAAGAGGTTCGCTTCGACAAGCTGATGATCAATGGGATGCTCAAGTGCGGTGCAGGGGCGAGAGGGGAGCACGCTGAAATATACGGCACGCTGAAGCTTAAGGAGGACCTGCAGTGTGAGATTCTTGAGGTATGGGGGAATCTTCAGGTCGAAGGACTCTTGAATGCAGGTACGATTAGACTTGAGATGATCGGGAAATGTAAAGCCCGGGAAATCGGCGGTGAACACATCGTGATACGTAAGCGCGGCACAGCTCCCAAGCTGCTTGAATTGTTCTCGGGAAAGCTCGCTTCCAGGCTTACGGCGGACGTAATTGAGGGCGATGATATTGACCTTGAGAATACGAAAGCCCGCATTGTGCGCGGCAGCAGGGTGCGAATTGGGCCCGGGTGCGAGATTGATTATGTTGAATACAAAGACACCTATGAGGCTAATCCCAAGTCAGATGTGGCAAGAGCCAAGCATATATAAGAAGAGACACTTCGGCACAAAGGAGCGATAAGTTATGGAAGCGAGGAATACGTTGCAAGAAAGGCCGGATGTGAAGATTGTAGGCACCGGCGGATCTGCCGGGGGAATAGTCGGGAAGCTGAGCATTACAGGTGACGGAGAGCTGAATGGAGATATTGATGCACTGAGCTTCAAGTGTACAGGGAATGCGGTGGTCTATGGAAAGGTGAAGACGCAATCCCTGAAGCTTACCGGCGAACTAATTGTGAAGGGGCCTCTTACAGGAGAGAAGCTCAGTGCCGTAGGCATGCTTCATGTGGGCGGTGACCTGTATGCACAAGCAGCCAAGATTAGTGGAGAAACCCGGGTTGAAGGCCAAATAAACGGTGAACAAATTGAATTGTCCGGTTATAATACCGTTAGAGGTGGCTGTCAGGCGGAAAGATTCAAGCTCCATGGCTCGCTGCATATGGATGGAATGCTGAATGCGGAGACTGTGGAGATGAAGCTGTTCGGTGAAAGCCGTATTAAGGAAATCGGCGGGGGACACATTCGGATTATGCGTTCTGGCGGTGTTTGGGCCGTTCTTGGCATGTTCAATTCAGGCGGATTGAAACGGCTTATTGTTGATTCCATAGAGGGCGATGTTATAGAGCTTGAGAATACCGAAGCTGATTTTGTACGGGGAAGCAAGGTTACAATCGGTCCGGGCTGCAGGATAGGCCTGGTTGAATATATAGATTCATTTCATCAGGACCCAACCTCCAAGATAGAGCAGTACAACCAAATAGGATAGGGAAAAGGAGAAGTTAGAACCTAATGGAAGTGAAAAAGAAAAATATGGGCCTGGTTATTGCCGGACTGCTGCTCGGTATTCTGATGGCGTCGATGGACAACACCATCGTGGCTACAGCTATGGGGGACATCGTTGGCAAGCTGGGCGGACTAGACAAATTCGTCTGGGTGACGTCGGCTTACATGGTTGCAGAGATGGCGGGAATGCCGATCTTTGGCAAGCTGTCGGATATGTACGGAAGAAAAAGATTTTTTATCTTCGGAATTATCGTGTTCATGCTCGGCTCCGTGCTGTGCGGAACGGCAACGTCTATCGTTGAACTGAGTATTTACCGCGCTATTCAAGGGATTGGGGGCGGAGCCTTGGTTCCGATCGCCTTCACCATTATGTTCGATGCTGTACCGGTAGAGTCCAGAGGTAAGCTTGGGGGGCTGTTTGGAGCCGTGTTCGGCCTTTCCAGTATCTTCGGGCCGCTGCTGGGAGCTTACTTGACCGAGTATGCGCAGTGGGAATGGATCTTCTACATTAACCTGCCGCTCGGCTTGATTGCCTTTGTGTTCATCGCTTTCTTCTACCACGAGTCACGCCAGCATGCCAAGCAGACGATCGACTGGGCCGGAGCGATTACCCTGATCGCTGCTGTCATCTGTCTGATGTTCGCTCTTGAACTGGGCGGGAAGAAGTATGCTTGGGATTCGTGGCAGATTCTTGGCTTGTTCGCAGGCTTCGCGGTCCTTACTATCCTGTTTCTGATTGCAGAGAGCAAGGCGAAAGAGCCGATTATCTCCTTTAAAATGTTCAAAAGCCAGATTTACTGGTCAAGTAACGTCATCGGTATTCTGAGCGGCGCAGCTTTTATCACCGCCTCGGTGTATATCCCGATCTTCATACAAGGGGTACTCGGCGGGAAACCGACGAACTCCGGTCTTGTACTCCTGCCCATGATGCTAGGGTCCGTAGTGACGGCTACGATGGGCGGATTCCTGATGACGAAGCTCAAATACCGCACGATCATGATTCCAACTCTGGCTTTGCTAATTGTTGGGCTAGGGCTTCTTACGACCTTGAATGAGTCGACTACCCTGTGGACCCTGCGCTTCTTCATGATTCTTGTGGGACTTGGAATCGGGGCTTCGTTCTCCGTTCTCAGTAACGCAGCCATTCACTCTGTGAAACCGCAGGAACGCGGCTCCGCGAGCTCGACGCTGAACTTCCTGCGTTCTCTTGGGATGACGCTGGGCATCACGGTATTTGGTATTATCCAGAGCCATATGTTCACGAAAAAGCTTGCCGAGTCGATGGGCGCAGCGGGTGGAGCAGCGGGCGAAATTCCAAAAGAGCTGGATCTGAAGGATCCGCATGCGCTGTTGTCTCCAGAAACGCGTAAATTGATTCCTCCGCAAATTCTGGAAAATATCTCCTCGGCCATGTCGTCTTCCATCGTGCAGACCTTCGTATGGGCTGTCATTCCGGCGGCTTTGGCTTTGCTGGCAGCATTCTTCATGGGACGCGATAAGATGGACCCGCATGCTGAGCTTGAAGGAGAATACCAGGCGGGACATTAACACGAAATGTTGAGAAAGGACTCTACGCACAGACCTTGGTCTTGCGCAGGGTCCTTTTTGTCATGGACTAGGGGAATATCGGTCCCTTTACGCCATCTTCGATCAGAGGGGCTTTGGCCCCTTTGGGCTCTGAAGGAACTCGGCTTTCCGCAGGCATATTGATCGCAATGACAGTCGGCTGAGGACTGTAGGTATCCCGCGATATTTTGCGAGTCTCGGCTCTCTCTCCATTAACATATTTATTAACGTAAGTCTCGACAATATAGCCGATCCTGCCCTGCGTTATTACTTGTTGTTCGCCCAGCGCAAGCGTATTGTTCTTGACGAACTTCTGCGGGATGGGCAGGACCTTCACAGTCCGGGAGTCCAGCCTGTAGCTAATATTGCCGGGAATATCTCCGAATAGCTTGATGCTCAGATTGTCCATGTTCAGGGCGGCCTTAATTAGAATATAGTGGGAAGTTGTATTCTTGAACCGAAAATTAATGTATCCTTTGGCAAAAGTCGCATCCTGTCCCTTAGGCAGATAGCTGACTGGAACAGAGTGATTGCGCCGCTCTACGATGCCAAGTCCAGCATGGATGGCGGCATTATACAGCGTGCTGGAGACTTGGCAAATTCCGCCTCCAATCCCGGGGACAAGCCGGCCTTGTACAATTACCGGCGCAGGCTGAAAGCCATATTTTGCTTCGGCCTGATCAATCACTTTGGCATAATCGAAGACCTCACCGGGTGCAAGCAGCATGCCGTCGATCACCCGGGCAGCAGCATCTATGTTGTGTAGCCTGCCTGCCTTACTGGATGCAAGCCCAGTAGCGAATTCGGATATTTTGCGCTGAATTCCCTGGTTCCTCAGCGTGTCCAAAGTTACGGCAGGGCTTTGTTCGGTTAGAGCGACCGGAATGAGGGCGGGTGATCTCTTCCCCGTTATATCCATCACAGATACGGGAATAGACTGCTTAAATGTCTTCTCGAACACTGCCCAGTCAATTCGTGTAACCGGACGCCCCGGCACATAGCTGATGCGGTCACCGGGTCCGATGATCCGCTGCGCGTTGATCGCTTCCCCGAACTGCTTGGCCTCCCAGGAAGGACTGAACGTCCTTCGGAGACTGCTTTTATCCCAATGAACCGTTAGATTCCACCGCTTGGCCAGATGCCATCTGGCTGATGCGCGGCTCCATACGGAACCCTCGGTAAGCTGCTGCACGGCATCTGACCAGTCCTCGGCTGTATAGTGAACTCCTGCCCGTTTCCAGTCGGACACGACTTCGAGCTTAGGAATGTCCCCGGACTCAGGAACCGAGAACAGAATGGGTGTACGCTCCAGACGGGATATTTCCTCACTGAGTTTCCTTTCAGCTGCTTGGAAGGTTAAACCTCCGATCTCTATCTCTCCCACCCTCACTCCGGTTGGAACGGTATTCTTCGCCGCATACAGCTGGAGAAGGCCATAGGTCACGGCTGCAATCAGCAGGAGTGAAATCAGGAAAATCAAAAGAACATGAAGCTTTTTCATTCGTATCACCCTTTATGATTGTTGTGGGACAGGACGCTTAAGCTTAACCTTAAGCCGCATGACATCCGATATATTAGTAGAGGCTGTCTAAGACGATTGTCTGAAAGAAAACCACATCGGAAGCAAATGCTTGTCTCCGGGTTTCAACCGACTGTGGTATAAATCAAGAAGTCTGGAGGCGGCCAGCGACCGAAAGTCCAAGCATTCCCCGTAGTTACGGGCCGCACCCCAAGTAATGAAAACATACTCTAACACCGTCATATAGTGGGCCTGAGGCCTGAAATGGCTGCTTGCTGGGCACCGTTACATTCCTGTGAACAAACGACTCAAGCTATGTATATGTCAAAAGAATGGAAAACTTGCGGGTACTCAAATGGTAACAAATTTGTTACAATGGTTAACGGACTGATGAAATTACTCATCTTTTAAAGGATTTGGCTGGAACGTGTCGAAGTTGTATTATCTTGAAACCTACCTTTTCTCGTTCATATAGATAGCCTATCGATTATTTGTAGAGACATAATTATTTAGGAAGTGATGCTGTGATAGAAATGCAGGATGTATGGAAGACTTATGCGAACGGAACACACGCCCTTCAAGGCGTTTCGGTAAAGATTGACCGCAATGAGTTTGTGTATCTCGTCGGTCCCTCAGGTGCAGGGAAGTCTACTTTTATGAAGCTTATTTATAGAGAAGAAGTGCCTACTAAAGGCCAAATTTCAGTGAATGGATTCAACATCGGCAAGCTGAAGCCGCGCAAGATTCCTTATGTCCGCCGGAATATCGGCGTAATATTCCAAGATTTCAGATTGCTGCCCAAGCTGACCGCATATGAGAATGTTGCCTTTGCGCTTGAAGTAATTGAAGCGCCTAAGAAGATCATCAAGAAGCGGACGCTTGAGGTGCTTGATCTGGTCGGGCTGAAGAGCAAGGCGAACCGGGAACCGTCCCAGCTATCGGGCGGGGAGCAGCAGCGTGTCGCAATTGCACGGGCAATCGTGAACAATCCGTCCGTAATCATTGCGGACGAGCCTACCGGGAACCTTGACCCGGAGACCTCATGGGGGATTATGCAGCTGTTGGATGAGATCAACTTCCGCGGAACCACGATTGTCATGGCGACGCACAACAAGGACATCGTGAACACGATGCGCAAGCGGGTTATAGCCATCGAGCAGGGGAACATCGTCCGCGACCAGCTGAGAGGAGAATACGGATATGACTTTTAGAACCTTCTTGCGGCATTTACGGGAAGGTACGAAGAACGTATTCCGTAACGGTTGGATGTCGGTCGCGTCAATTACATCAATTATTGTGTCTCTTTTTATACTCGGCGTATTTATTCTGCTGGTGCTGAATGTCAATCAATTCGCTGATGAAGCTGACAGTCAGGTTCAGATCAGTGCTTTCCTGAATTCCAAGGTGGATCAGAAGGCGATTCAGGAAGTTCAGACCGAGATCGGCAACATGCCTGAAGTCAGCAGGGTGACCTTCGTATCCAGATCCCAAGGCTTGAAGGATTTCAAGCAGAAGCTGGGGGAGAACGGCAAGGATCTTCTGGAAGGGTATACGGAAGCAACCAATCCGATTCCTGATACTCTGAAGGTGGAAGTGATCGAGCCGTCGACGGTTCCTTTTGTAGCTAGCAAGATCAGTGCCTTAAACAATAAGTACAAGGCGCCCCCCATTTATAAAGTGAATTACGGTAAGGGGACGATTGAGAAGCTCTTTAAGGTAACTCGCGCCATCCGTAATATTGGATTTGTCTTCGTCATTGGACTCGGCATTATGGCCATGTTCCTGATCTCCAATACGATTCGGGTTACAATCCTGGCCCGCCGCCGGGAGATTGGCATTATGAAGCTCGTAGGAGCAACGAATTATTTCATTCGGTGGCCTTTCTTTGTGGAGGGGGCACTCATCGGCTTGATTGGATCACTCGTTACTGTAGCCGTGCTGTATGCCGGATATCATCAACTGGTACAATCCGTGAGTCAGGATATTACGATCCCGATTCATCTAATCTCCATTCAGTCCATCGGACTTCCGCTGGCCGGATTAATTGTTGGACTTGGACTGGTTATCGGCATTTGGGGAAGTACCGTATCCATCCGCAAATTCTTAAAAGTGTAGCGATATGGATTGAGCATTCCATACTATAGATTTTCAAAGAAGGACGGGGAAAATAGAATTGAAAAAATGGTTATCTGTCGTCGTCGTTATGGCTCTGGCCGTTGTTGTCTTCCAGCCTACTGAAGGGTATGCCAAGAAAAGAACGATCGATCAGATCGATCATGAGCTGAGATTGCTGCAGCAGCAGGCCAAGGCTGCGAAGAATCAGCAGCAGCAAGCAGAAGAAGATAAGCAGGAAGCAATGCATTACAAGAATAAAGCTACCAATTTCCTTCAGCAGGTGATGGAGCAGATTGATACGGTAAGTAACGAGCTTGCCGGCATCACTAGTGAGATCGATCAGACTGAAGATCAGCTTCGTGTAACTGCGGAGAAGATTGACCAGACCCAGAAGCGGATCGATGAGCGTGAGAAGCTGCTGGATTCCCGGGTTCGTCTCATGTATACGGACGGAGCTGTCTCCTATCTGGATGTTCTGCTCTCTTCCACAAGCTTCACGGACTTTCTGGACCGTGCGGATTCACTCCAAGCGATCGCCCAGCAGGATCAGACTATTCTCGATGACCACAAGAGAGATAAGGAACTGATTCTAGAGGAGCAGGCGAACTTGAAGACAGCCTATGCCAAGGCGAAGGACCTGTACAATCAAGCTGAATCGCGCAAAGTGCTGCTGGCAGTCAAAGAGAAAGAGAAGCAGAAGCTAATCGCGAACTATCAATCCGATATTGAAGAGTCCGATGATATCAGTGCAAAGCAGGATCAAATGCTGGTACAGATTGCTTCCAAGAGAGCGCAGCTGGGACAGGAGAAGAATAAGCTGAGAGCCGCTCAAATCTATGCATACAACCAGAAGAAGAAGAGCAAGACCGTGAAGGTCGCAAGCTCCAGCAGCAGTTCCCACACCAATTCCAGCAGTTCAAGTTCATCTGGAAGCAGTGAAGGATTCAAAGGAAATGGCGGCTCCATGGGACTTCCTGTAACGGGTGCCCGCATCTCGTCTCCTTACGGTTATCGGATTCACCCGATCACGGGTGTGAAGAAGCTTCATACGGGAACTGACTTTGCTGTCTCCGAGGGAACAGATGTACATGCAGCAGACAGCGGGAACGTAATCGTGGCTGAGTGGTGGAACGGTTATGGTAACTGCGTCATTATTGATCACGGAAATAATATATGGACCTTATACGGTCATCTTAGCAAGATCAATGTGCAAAAGGGCGACAACGTGAAGCGCGGCGAAGTCATTGCGGAGTCCGGGAATACCGGTGCATCGACAGGTCCTCACCTTCATTTTGAAGTCCGTGTCAATGGTACTCCGGTAGATCCGATGCCATATCTATAAGCGGAAATGAGTTTAACTCAAGAAACGGTACCTTAGTTCCTCAGGGATGCAGGTCCGTTTCTGCTTTTTTCTAGATAAATATTCCGTACAAGCTAAACATATACTATGATGGATATCAAAGGCCTGCACCTAGATGGAACGAACTAAAGAAATGAACGTTTGGATTCCGGCAACTACTTGGAGCGCTAAGAAATCGATCATGCAGTTATTAGTTCATTCCATCTAGTCAGCCGGATAAGGAAAGGGCGGTGAATGAACCGTG
Organism: Paenibacillus sp. Paensp111; assembly: GCF_059492195.1. Classification (NCBI taxonomy): domain Bacteria; kingdom Bacillati; phylum Bacillota; class Bacilli; order Caryophanales; family Paenibacillaceae; genus Paenibacillus; species Paenibacillus sp. Paensp111. The sequence continues at coordinate 3,825,816 of NZ_CP168527.1, read as the reverse complement.
TATAAAGGACGTACAGTTGCTCTGTTTGTTGTGGTAGCCGTGCTTGTAAGCAGTGTGCTCACGATGACATTAACAGGGAATTGGGGCTTTGTCAGCAGCAGTGGTTCACCGGTTAGTGGGATATTTGCCTCGGTTGGTGGTCAGTCTGAGAGCAAGGATGATCTGAGTAAAATTGAGACTGCGCTCAATCTGGTCAAGAAGAATTACGTGCAGGATGTGGATCAGAGCAAGCTCGTCGACGGAGCCATTAACGGGATGATGAGTGCGCTTAATGACCCGTTCTCTTCTTATATGGGCAAAGAGACCGCAGAGGAGTTCACTTCTCAGATCCAGGGTTCCTTCTCGGGAATTGGAGCTGAGGTATCCATGGAGAATGGGAATGTCGTGGTGGTATCTCCCATCAAAGGCTCGCCTGCCGAGAAAGCGGGGATCCATGCCAAGGACATTCTGTTGTCGGTCAATGGCGAATCATTTGAAGGACTCAGCTTGAATGAAGCGGTCAGCAAGATCCGCGGGCCGAAAGGATCCGTAGCCAAAGTGAAAGTCAAGCGTGCTGGATCAGCAGCCCAGCTGGAGTTCGCGATTAAGCGTGACGACATTGCTATGGAGACCGTTCATGCTCGTATGGAGAAAGACCACGTTGGTTATATCGAGATCACGGAGTTCTCCGCGAATACAGGCAAGCGTTTCGAGAAAGAACTAGGTTCCCTGGAGAGCCAAGGGATGAAGGGACTTGTCATTGACGTTCGTAATAATCCGGGTGGGTTATTGAATGTCGTTGTCGATATGGCACAGCGCCTGGTTGGCAAGGACAAGGTGATTGTTCAGGTGGAGAACAAGCAGAAGCAGCGGGATCAGACTGTGTCCAAAGGTACGGCGAAGAGTTACCCGATAGTTGTGCTTACGAACAAGGGGAGCGCGAGTGCTTCCGAGATTCTGGCAGGTGCGCTGAAGGAATCGGCTGGCGCCAAGCTGGTCGGGGACACCACTTACGGAAAAGGAACGGTACAGACCAGCTTCAACAAGGAGCTTGGAGATGGCAGCCTTCTGAAGATCACGATCGCCAAATGGCTTACGCCAAACGGGGAATGGATTCATAAGAAAGGCATCAAGCCTGACATTGCCGTGTCCCAGCCGGCCTACTTCTCCGTAGCCCCGATCAACAAGGAGAAGACGCTCAAATTTGATATGAACAATGAAGACATTAAGAGCGCACAAGTGATGCTGGACGGCCTTGGATACGCTCCGGGTCGCAAAGACGGCTACTTTGATGCCAAGACGGAGACAGCGGTCAAGAGCTTCCAGAAGAGCAGCAAGCTTCCAGTGAACGGCGAGATTGATGCCAAGACGGCGGATGCCTTGGAGAAAAGCCTGATCGCTCACATCCGTGATCCGAAGAACGATGTGCAGCTTGGGCAGGCACTCACCGAAATCCGGAAGGAGATTGCCTCTCCTTCGTCGAATAAATAAGGAGGCTGATTTCAGCCTTCTTTTTTTCTGAATTAATCCCTACATCTAGCATGAAGCAGAGGAGTGAAGATTACTTGGAAATCGTGCTTGAATGGTTATGGAGGCTGTCGGATGCCCTGGTGCAGTTCCTGGCGCAGCCGTTCTATTATATTTCGATTATTTTGATCATGCTTCAATACAGGAGACAGGTTCATCTAGAACGTAAGCTGTTCCATGTTCGTCTTCACAGTTGGGGGCGTCAGACGTGGATCACTCTGCTCGGCGGACTGCTGGCCGGGATCATGGTATCGCTGGTATCCGCATTTCTGGGAACGACGCTTACCTTTAACGGCGTGCTTCTTATATGGGTCGTTTCTATTGTACTGCTGCTCTTCCGCGTACGTTACCTATGCTTTGCCTATTCGGTCGGCCTGCTTGGTGTAATTCAGTTCATTTTGAGCTGGTTCCCGGATTTCAATTTGGATGGCTTCGGACAAAATGTTCTTACTGCGATCCGCGAACTAAATATCCCGTCTTTACTTGCACTTGTTGCGCTGCTTCATCTCGCTGAGGCGATGCTGGTTAGATGGCAGGGAGCTGCCTTTGCCGGGCCGCTGTTCTATGAGGGCAAGCGGGGAAAAGTGGTGGGTGGTTACCAGATGAAGAGCTTCTGGCCCGTACCGCTGTTCCTGCTTATTCCGGCCCAGACGACAGGCAGCCTGCTGCCGTGGACGCCGTTCTTCGGCGGAGATGCATGGCAGAGCGGCTTCAGTCTGATTGCCCTGCCGGTCGTCATCGGCTTCAGCGAGATGACGGTCAGTACGCTGCCGAAGAATAAAGCCCGCCTGACCTCGGGCCGCTTGCTCGTCTACAGCATCGTGATGCTTGGGCTGGCGATGCTGGCAGGCTGGTGGAGTCCACTGACCGTGGTGGCTGCGCTTGCTGCATTCGTGCTTCATGAGCTACTCGTGTGGTACAGCCGCTTTGAGGAGCAGAACCGCAGCCCGTTCTTTGTCCATCCACAGCGAGGACTGAAGGTGCTTGCTGTGCTTCCTGGAAGCCCCGCTGAAGAGCTTGGGATCCAGGCAGGAGAAGTTATATTTAAAGTGAACGGCACACCGGTGAATACGAAGGAGCAGCTGCACTCCGGGCTGCGGATGAACCCGGCCTTCTGCAAGCTTGAGGTGCTTAACCAGCAAGGGGAGAGCAAGTTCCTCCAGCGGGCCATCTACGCGGGAGATCATCACCAGCTGGGAGTCATCCTTGCACCGGACGATGATGCGCCGGTGGCCTTAAGGCTCAAGCCGCTTTCCCTGCTTGAGCTGCTGTCACCACGCCGCGGCGCGGGAGAGCGCAAGGAAAGCTCTAAGGCAGCCGGAGGCGGCACTTTGGACAGGTAGCAAGCCGTCCGCTTAGAGTGGGCTTGCTTGTTAGTGGTTAAGCCTCAAGGAGCAGCGTTGAACGCCCTTAGTGGAAAGGTTTTAGCCTTAAGAGGGAGCTGAAGGGCTCCTTAAAGGGCAAGCAGTTAAGCCTAAAAGGGCGCTGAAAGGCCCTTTTGATGGCAAGTGGCCGACCCTCAAGAGCGGAGCAAGCTCCTTTGATATCTAGTAGTTAAGCCTCAAGGGGAAAGTTCAATTCACCTTGAGGTCAACTAAATCTTAAGAGAAAGAACATGCTAATCTGCATGTTCTTTTTCTTTTTCTACCCACCCCAAGGCCGCAGAGCATAATCTTTCTACGGCCTTGGGGTGCCCAGCGGAGAAGGAAGAGACTTCTCCAAGCAGAGCTCCTACTCAGGGAGGGCAGGTCAAGGCATGGAGAGGAGATATTGGAGCTGAAGAAGCGAAGCGTTCGCCTTTATCCACGGATTTCAACCCTGAACAGGGTTAAGCAAAATGAGGAAATCCGGGGATAACAGCGATCGTAGGCCCAATAGCTCATTGGAATGACATACACCTGCCCCCACCTGAGCAGCAGCGCAGCCGGCTCTGCAACACTCCTCACTCAGCCCAAAAAGACCGCAGAAGCAATCATGCTCTGCGGCCTTTCCCCTCTTACTTTTGCAGCTGTCTAAGCACCGTAATCTCCACGCGCCGGTTCTTCTGTCTGCCCGCTCCGGTTGCATTGTCCCCAGAGGGGCGCGTATCGGCATAGCCGGCATACTGGAATTCGGCTGCATTCAGCTTGGCCGTATCAATGAAATACCGGAGCACCGACAGTGCCCGCGCACCGGACAGCTCCCAGTTGTCCTTGTAGCGTGAACCCCGGCCAATCGGCTGATTATCCGTGTGTCCTTCAATACTAATCACCGTATCCAGCTTGCGGAACAGGCTGGCCAGCTTGTCCAGGGTCTGGGAAGAACCGGCCTTTAGCTCCGCCTTCCCTACATCGAACAGGAAGCGGTCGCTGAGCGTAATCGTAATGCCTTTTGCCAAATCGGCGACGAAGATCTGATCCTCCAGGTTATTGCTCTTGATATACTCCTGGATCACCTTCATCAGACTCTGCAGCTGCTCCTCCTGCTTACGGAAGGCCTGCTCCCTGTCGGTAAGCGGCTTGGTGCTACCGGAGCTTGCGTCTTTATTGGCCGTGCTTTTATCCGTTCCGGGAGCGGTGGGGGCGGGGTTCTTGGAACGGTACTTGTCAGCCGAGCCTGTAATTCCGGAGCCCTTCTCAAGCAGAGAGTCACCGCTTTTGAACGTGAGCTGCAGCGATTCGGTAACAATGGCATATTTCTCGACATCAAGCCGGCTCATGGCATACATAATGATGAAGAAAATAAGTAGCAGAGTGATCAAATCGGCGTAGGTGATCATCCAGCGGTCCTTGGAGTCGCCGCCTTCCTGGCGTTTTTGCCGGTTCAGCCGCTGTCTCATTCTGAGGCCTCCTCAGGCAGCACTTCAGCACGTTCGGGCTTCTTGTAGGCGAAGGATTCCAGTTTTTTGCGGACCAGCAGGTGGTGGTCTCCGTTCTGAACTGCCAGAATACCGTGCAGCAGCATCTCCATACGAAGGATTTCATCTTCGCCCCGGGTTTTGATTTTGGTAGCAATGGGAAGAAAAATAAGGTTGGCACTTGCCACCCCATACAGCGTCGCGGTAAAAGCGAGCGCAATAGACGGGCCGAGCATCGTCGGCTCCGTCAGACTTCCCAGCACGTGGATGAGGCCCATTACGGTACCGATAATTCCCATGGTCGGAGCATAGCCGCCCGCGGTCTCGAATATTTTAGCGTAACCGTTGTAGCGGTTCTCCGTGGCGTCAATCTCAAATTCCATAATCTGCTTGATCAGATGCTGGTCCGTTCCGTCAACCACGAGCTGTATACCTTCTCTGAGAAAAGGATCCTCGTGCTGGGCAGCTTGCCGCTCTAGGGCAAGTACGCCGGATCGGCGAGCGGTGACGGCCATGGATACGATGTCTTCAGTGATCTGCTCGTGGTCCTGTCTCCGGGACCTGAAGGCCAGGGCTAGTCCATAGGGTATCGTCTTCAGCTTGGAGGCAGGGAAGCTGATCAATACGGCTGCAAGAGTCCCTCCGAACACAATTAAAGCGGCGGTGATCTGCATGAGACCCGTGAATTGTCCACCTTCCCAGATAAACCCGCCGACAATGGCAATCAATCCAACTATGATCCCGACAACTGTAGTTACATCCATGTGGTTCATTCACTCCTTGTTCGGACTCTCCATTGCAACCATTTCATGAAAAAGGTATAATATTATGGGAACAGGCATTCTTATTCATGGAATACAAAGGATTTCCGTGGTTTTATTAGACATCTTAGATGGAATGAACTATAGAAATGAATCTTTAGTTCATTCCATATTGATAAGGGTTATATAAATTAGGAGGCGAGTACGCCTCTTTTCTATAGATATCGACATGAATCGAAGGCTATATATGAACTTAGCATAACGTTTGTAAGTATAAATGGGTACAGAATACTATTTTAGACGATAAGGGTGATGTTGGACAATGAGTGATATTGTCGTCAGTAATCAAAAATTCGAGCTGATCTCCGATTATACGCCTCAAGGAGACCAGCCTGCTGCGATCGGCGAGCTGGTGGAAGGCATCCGAGAAGGCAAGAAGCACCAGACTCTGCTGGGAGCTACAGGAACAGGGAAGACGTTCACGATTGCCAATACGATAGCTAAGCTAGGCCGTCCAACGCTGGTCATTGCCCATAACAAGACACTCGCCGCCCAGCTGGCAAGTGAATTTAAGGAGTTTTTCCCTAACAACTCCGTAGATTACTTTGTGAGTTACTATGACTACTATCAGCCTGAAGCCTACATCCCTTCTTCCGACACCTACATTGAGAAAGATTCGAGCATTAATGAAGAAATAGATAAGCTTCGTCACTCGGCGACGAGTTCTCTGTTTGAACGCCGGGATGTGATCATTGTGGCCAGTGTATCGTGTATCTACGGTCTCGGGTCGCCGGTCGAGTACAGGAACCTGCTGCTTTCCTTGCGTGTAGGAATGGAGAAGCCGAGGAATAAGATTCTGGCAAGACTCGTCGACATCCAATATCAGCGTAATGATATTAACTTCGTCCGGGGGACTTTCCGGGTTCGCGGAGATGTCATTGAGATTTTCCCTGCTTCCAAGGGAGAGCAGGCGGTCAGGGTGGAGTTTTTCGGAGATGAAATTGAACGGATTACCGAAATTGATGTTCTGACAGGTGAGCTGATCGGGGAACGCGATCATATTGCCATCTTCCCGGCTTCTCACTTCGTAACCCAGGAAGAGACCATGCGTGTGGCCCTGGTTAATATTGAACGCGAGCTGGAAGAGCAGCTTGCTAAGTTCCGCGAGGAAGGCAAGCTGCTGGAAGCTCAGAGGCTGGAACAGCGGACTCGCTACGATATCGAAATGATGAAGGAAGTCGGCTTCTGCTCCGGAATTGAGAATTACTCCGGACCGCTGACATTCCGGGAGCGCGGAGCAACGCCTTATACGCTGCTGGATTATTTTCCGGATGATATGTTGGTTGTGATTGATGAGTCCCACGTGACGCTGCCGCAGATCCGGGCCATGTACAACGGAGACCAGGCGCGTAAGAACGTGCTGGTGGATCACGGGTTCCGCCTTCCGTCTGCACTGGATAACCGCCCGCTCAAATTCGAGGAGTTCGAAGAGAAGATCAAGGAAATCATCTACGTATCTGCAACGCCGGGGCCTTATGAGATTGAGCATACCGATACGATGGTGCAGCAGATTATCCGTCCGACAGGTCTTCTTGACCCTGTTATAGAGGTGCGCCCGACGAAGGGCCAGATCGATGACTTGATCGGAGAGATTCGTGACCGGATTGCCAAGGACGAGCGCGTCCTTGTGACCACGCTGACCAAGAAGATGTCGGAGGATCTGACAGACTACCTCAAGGAGATTGGCATTAAGGTCAGATATCTCCACTCCGACATCAAGACGCTGGAGCGGATGCAGATTCTGAGGGATCTGCGCCTGGGGACCTTCCACGTTCTGATCGGGATTAACCTGCTTCGGGAAGGTCTTGACCTGCCGGAGGTCTCACTCGTAGCTATACTGGATGCGGATAAGGAAGGGTTCCTCCGCTCTGAGCGTTCCCTGATCCAGACTATTGGGCGTGCTGCGCGTAACTCTGAAGGTCGCGTACTGATGTATGGAGACAAGATTACGGATTCCATGGACAAAGCGATCAAGGAGACGGAGCGACGCCGTGCTATTCAGATCGCGTATAATGAGAAGCATGGCATTACTCCGCAGACGATCAAGAAGAAGATTCGTGAAATTATTGAGGCAACCAAGGTGGCTGAAGGCAAAGCGGACTATCTGGCAGATGGAGCTCAGAAGATGTCGAAGAAAGATCGCCAAGCTTATATTGGCCGCCTGGAAGCTGAGATGAAGGAAGCAGCCAAGAATCTGCAGTTCGAGAGAGCGGCGGAGCTCCGTGATGCGATATTGGAACTGAAAGCAGAGTAATAACAGATTAAGCGGAACAGGTTCTATCCAAAGGGGAAGAACTCCAAGGAGATGATACGATGGCTATAGAGAACATTGTCATTAAAGGTGCAAGAGCGCACAATTTGAAGAATATAGATATTACGATTCCGCGTGACCGCTTCGTTGTTCTTACTGGACTTAGCGGATCGGGGAAATCCTCACTTGCCTTCGATACCATTTATGCTGAAGGCCAGCGCCGTTATGTGGAATCCTTGTCAGCCTATGCGAGACAATTCCTGGGTCAAATGGAGAAGCCGGATGTCGACTCCATCGAGGGCTTGTCACCGGCCATCTCCATCGACCAGAAGACGACAAGCCGCAACCCTCGTTCCACCGTAGGTACGGTAACCGAGATTTATGATTACTTGCGGCTTCTATTCGCCCGGATTGGGCATCCGCACTGCCCGGAACATGGGGTAGAGATTACCTCCCAGACTGTTGAGCAGATGGTAGACCGAATTATGCAGTATCCGGAGAAGACCCGCCTGCAAATTCTGGCCCCCGTGATCTCAGGTCGAAAAGGAGAGCACAAGAGCTTGTTCGCGGAGATCAGCAAGCAGGGATTTGTTCGCGTACGGGTCAATGGCGAGCTTCGCGATTTGTCTGAGAGCATTGAGCTTGAGAAGAAAAAGAAGCATACGATTGAAGTGGTTGTGGACCGGATTGTGGTGAAGGAGGATGTGAAGTCACGGCTCGCGGATTCCATTGAGACCGCCCTGAAGATGTCAGGTGGTCAGCTGCTGGTGGATATTATCGGCCAGGAGGAGCTGCGCTTTAGTTCCAATTTTGCCTGCCCGATCTGCGGATTCAGCATCGAGGAGCTCGCGCCGCGGATGTTCTCATTCAACAGCCCGTTCGGAGCCTGCCCAGAGTGTGATGGTCTGGGAGCCAAGATGGTCATTGACCCGGATCTGCTGGTTCCAGATACCCGTAAAAGTATCGAGGATGGAGCATTTGAAGCATGGGCTGGCAGCACGTCTAACTACTATCCCCAGTATTTGAAATCTGTTGCGGAGCATTACCATATCCCGCAGGATGTTCCGGTGTCAGAGCTTACTAAGGACCAGATGGACAAGCTGCTCTATGGTACGGGTTCACAGCGGATCAAATTCCGCTATCAGAATGACTTTGGCCAGAGCAAGGAGGCCTACGTTACCTTTGAAGGCATTGTGCCGAATCTGGAACGCCGATACCGGGAGACGGCATCTGACGGAATTCGTGAATTCATCGAGGGATTCATGGGTGCGAAGCCGTGCGGTTCCTGCAAAGGACAGCGCTTGAAGAAAGAGAGTCTAGCCGTGACCGTAGAAGGCCAGAATATGGCTTATGTCACCTCCTTGTCGATTGGGGAAGCCATGAATTTCTTCAAAGATCTGAAGCTGAGCGAGAAGGAACAGACGATTGCCAATATGATTTTGAAGGAAATTAACAGCCGACTCGGCTTCTTGGTGAACGTAGGTCTGGATTATCTGACCATGAGCCGTGCAGCAGGGACGTTATCCGGTGGGGAAGCTCAGCGTATTCGTCTGGCAACCCAGATTGGTTCCAGTCTTATGGGAGTTCTCTATATTCTGGATGAGCCTAGTATCGGTCTGCATCAGCGGGATAACGACCGTCTGATTGAGACCTTGAAGCATATGCGCGACCTTGGAAATACGCTGATCGTGGTTGAGCATGATGAAGATACGATGCTCGCTTCCGATTATATTATCGATATTGGCCCAGGCGCGGGGATTCACGGGGGGAATGTTGTGTCTCAAGGTACCCCGAAGGAGGTCATGGAAGATCCGAACTCCTTGACGGGACAGTATTTGAGTGGACGCAGATTCATTCCTGTGAGTGCGGAGCGTCGCAAGCCAGACGGAAGATGGATCGAGATCCGGGGCGCGAAGGAGAACAATCTCAAGAATCTGAATGTGAAAATTCCGATTGGGGTATTCTCTGCTGTCACGGGGGTCTCCGGATCAGGCAAGTCGACACTCGTTAACGAGATTCTCTATAAGACACTCGCACGTGACTTGAATCGGGCGAAGGTTCGCCCGGGGCAATACCGTGAGATGAAAGGCCTGGAACATGTGGAGAAAGTCGTTGATATTGACCAATCTCCAATTGGACGTACACCCCGTTCTAATCCGGCGACTTATACAGGCGTCTTTGATGACATTCGTGATCTGTTCTCCCAGACGAATGAGGCCAAGATCCGCGGCTACAAGAAGGGACGCTTCAGCTTTAATATTAAGGGCGGCCGCTGTGAAGCCTGCCGCGGGGACGGAATTATCAAGATTGAGATGCACTTCCTGCCCGACGTCTACGTTCCTTGTGAGATTTGCAAAGGCAAGCGGTATAACCGGGAGACCCTGGAAGTGAAGTATAAGGACAAGAGCATCGCCGATGTCCTGGAGATGACCGTGGAGGATGCGACCGAGTTCTTCCAGAACATTCCGAAGATTCATCGTAAGCTTCAGACGATTCTGGATGTAGGACTCGGCTATGTAACTATGGGCCAGCCCGCCACGACCTTGTCTGGTGGCGAGGCACAGCGGGTGAAGCTGGCCTCTGAGCTGTACCGCCGCAGTACAGGCAAGACGATGTATATTCTTGATGAACCTACTACCGGACTGCATGTGGATGATATAGATCGCCTGCTTAAAGTGCTTCACCGTCTGGTAGATTCGGGAGAGACAGTACTGGTTATCGAGCACAATCTGGATGTAATTAAGACCGCGGATTATCTGATCGACCTGGGTCCAGAGGGCGGAAGCGGGGGCGGAACGATTATTGCTACCGGTACGCCTGAAGAGGTTGTTAAAGTTAAAGAGTCGTATACAGGCAAGTATCTAAAGCCTGTGCTCGAGAGAGATACGAAGCGGAGTGCGGAACTGCGGGAGCAGGCTGCTTCTACAGTGTAAGCCTCTTACGAGGTCGGAATTTGTGACTTCATTGCTCGTCGTAAGTAGGAGTGAATAATTGAATAGGCTCCCTTGACGGAGTTGCATATCCAACATGTGAACTTGTTACAGTAAGGTCACACGAGGGCATCAACTCTGATGAGGGAGCTTTCTTTTGCATTTTTTAAGGCGGATTTTGAATTTTTTCGTGATTTCTCTTGCATCTGCCTTATTGTGAAGATAACATATAAGAAGATGTGTAAATTTTGTGAATTCAGAGGGGGTCCCAGCATGTGGTTGCTTGCCATCGAGCCAGGAGAAACAACAACAACCTTTAATATGTTTGATATTTTTATGCTGCTGTTCACTGTTCTCATCCTGATCGGGGTGTATCGCCTGATTAAGGCCCGTGACAAGAATCTTTTTGCAATCGGTTTCGGAATTGTTAGCTTGCTCGTCTTCTTGGCATCGGACTTTGCCATGATCAAAGCTTGGTTTAGCAGCTAATTAGTACGAACATTAGAGAGTTCTGATTTAATAACGATGAACTTCAAGGCACCTTGTCTGCACACAAGCAGACAGGGTGTCTTTTAATTTTACTGGGTGCAATCAGGTGCTTTAAAGACCCTTATATATAAGTTGAACTTAAAAATTCCTATAGGCAAGCGTGTGAAATGATTCTGGAGAATCGAATAAAAAATTTAACAAAAGAAATCAATAGTTTAACTTATTTAGAGACGAATTGTGAGGGCAATCAAACTGTGATACATTGAATCTACCAATACATCCCATTTTCATAGAAGTGGGTAGTAGAGTTTCGATTTAGTGAGAGAGGGCCGGTGAGAGGATGAAAGTGAAGAGTAAAGCAGCTGTAGGATTGCTGTTGGGCACCGTGATCGGGGTGAGCGGTTGTGTGACTGCATCAGCTGAGAATAACCCGAAGGCATCACTGACTGGCACGATATCGATTGCTGCAATCAAGACAAAAGCTGCGAACAAGGCTGCTCCGTCCAAGCCGAAGGCAGCTGGGGTTACAACTACGCAGACGGATATCATTCCTCAGATCATTAAGAAGGTCTCTCCCTCAGTTGTAGGTATTATTGGGAGGACCACAAATGCGGAGAACAAGGATCAAGGGGACAGTAGGTACGACCTGGCTCACGGAACAGGAGTCATCATAAAGTCCGATGGATGGATCGTCACGAATACCCATGTGGTACAAGGCCTCACGAACGCCCTCGTTGTTACTTCGGACGGGAAGTCTTACAGTATCGCGGAGTCCTATGAAGATGAGGTCAGTGATATTGCACTTATCAAAATAAACGCCAAGAACCTCCAGCCCGCCAAGTTTGCGGTCTCTTCTCAAAATGTACTGGTCGGCGAAAAAGTAATCGCTCTAGGGACACCGATCTCCTTCTCCCTGCGTAACTCAGCGACTCAAGGAATTGTCAGCGGACTAAACCGGGCTGTGAATGCGGCATACCGACTGATACAGACCGATGCGGCCATTAATCCGGGTAACAGCGGCGGTCCTCTTTTAAATATGAAGGGTGAGGTCATCGGGATCAATTCCATGAAATTTGAAGCCGTAGGCGTAGAGAATATGGGCTTTTCCATACCAGCGGAAACGGTTCAGTATGTGGTGAGACAGCTCTTTAAATATGGAGAGGTGAATCGACCTTCGCTCGGAGTCAGTCTGGAGGAAAGCTGGTCAGCTATAGTTGGACTGCCGGGAGACGAGCCTATGACGATCACCAAGGTGAATTCCGCAGAGGCCCGCAAGGCCGGACTGCATGAAGGAGACGTGCTTTACCGGGTGAATGGGAAGAAAATATCCTCGGTAGTTGACCTGAATGAGCTGCTGAAATCGTTCAGTCCCGGCCAGACCGTGACGCTGTGGCTGGAATCGGATGGAGACATTTTGACCCGCAAGCTGGTCCTTTCCAAGGATACGGGCTCTTCAGCAGACGCGGGGAGCGAGGGTGACGATGCATAGCAGGCGGCCTTTAAATGTAGGATTAATTCGGGAGGAACATTTAACGCAGCGGCCTTATTTGTAATCAATTGTTCAACTTTAATAGATTCTGAGGAGAAGAGGTTGAATCTCGGTATGAAAAAATTTCACAAGACAGGTGTCCTCCTTCTTAGCCTGGCCCTAACCATCGTGTCTGCTGGAGTACACAACACGGCACATGCCGCTGAGGTACAGGGACAGGAGCTGCGCATCAAAGTGGGCAGCAAGAACGCGGAGATCAACGGCTCCGCCCAGACCATTATTCAACCTTATCAGACACACGGCGTTACCATGGTTCCGCTTAGTGTATTCAAGAAAGCGTTCGGAGCCGACATCAAGCTGGGGGACGGCAATACGGTCAAAATTATGAAAGGCAAGCACACGATTACGCTCACGCTAGGAAGCCCGGTAATTTGGGTAGATGGGCATAAGCTCAGATCGGAAGCCGCGCCAGCGATGCTTCATAATACATTTATGGCTCCTCTGCGGATCGTTGCCAGCGGGCTTGGAGCCAAGCTGAGCACGGGAGAAGGTGGACAGATTATTGTCCGGCTTGGGCAGGATGAAGCCGCAGATCCTGGTGGCGATGGAGGTATAGATATCGATACCGGGAAGACCAGAATCGGCAACAGCTACTATGGGTGGACGATGCAGTATCCTAGCGGGCTCATTCCGGGTAGCAGCGGCGATGAGAGCATGGCCACCTTCTCCGATAGTGAAGATACCTACTATTTGGAAGTTCATGCCGGATCAAGAATCAGCGAGACTGCCGATGTGGATACTCTGATGGATACACTGCTCACTAGCGCCAGGAACAGCGGGGAGACCGTGCTGGATCAGCAGGTTTTCCCACAGGCCAAGGTTCCATATGCCAGAATTGTGACTACAGATAAAGATGGGTCCATGTGGCAGGAGCGGGCTTACTATGGGGAAGGCCGAATATATACGCTGTACCTGGCCTCCCAAACGGCCAAGAGCTATAAGGATCTGCAGAAGTATGACGCTCTTTTGAATACCTTTGAGCCGGGGTTCGACCGGGCGGACAAGACTGTTAAAGACTTATCCAAAGTCAAGAACGGGATGACGACAACCTATAACGATGACTTTGGAATTTCACTGCAAATTCCCGCTGAGTGGACGGCCGATAGTTCGCACAGCGTGTACACAGGCAAGGACGGCACGACACTAAGTATACACGCGGCCTCTGCTCCTGCGGGTCTGACCTTGGACAGCTGGGCTGCTCAGCTGCAAGAGCAGTCGAAGCGAATGTTCCTTCCAGATGCTTATAAATGGGGAGGGACCACTCCCGTTGAAGCTGCAGGCGAGAAGGCACTGCTCCAGCGGTCCGAATATTCCTACGGGGACGGGTGGTATCAAGAGCAGCAGCTATTGCTGATTAACGGAGGATACCGTTACCTTCTGGATTACTCGGCACCAAAGGGTCCGGAGGCTGGGCAAGACCGTTTCCAGGATATTCTGGCATCGCTGGATATTGACTTTGAGGGCAATGCCGAAATTCTCGGGTCTCTTGAGGATTATTATTTCCTAACGGATACGACCCGAAGTGTACTCAAAACCTCGAATAACTACCAATACACAGTGAACATCCCGCGGTACTGGACAGCTGTAAATGAACGCTACGAGCAATCTCAGGCTGAATACCAGTTCCCGGGCGGAAGCTTCAGGCTCGAAGCGGATTCGAGCAGTGATCCGGATTTAACGATCTGGCAGCTGAGAAGCTATTATACGGAAGCCGCCAAGAGCGTTAAGGACTTTACGCTGCAGGGTATAGACAATGTGACCCTGAACGGAGCTCCGGCTACGGTAATCCGTATTCATCAGACTGTGAAGGGCGCGGGGCAGTCCAAGCAAGTGATTCTATTTAGCGATGGCAGCGGCCAATTATACCGGATTACCACTACTTTAAATGATGCCAACAGCACCCCGGAGCAGAAGTCCGCGATCGAGAAAGCCGTCCAATCTTTTAAATTTGTAAAATAAAGTAGGTACGGCGGTAATATGAAGCAATGGTGCAGGCAGTTATAGCAGAAGTCGACGAGCAGATCCTTAAAGGGATCTGCTTTTTGCTAATTTCTTTTCACTAGAGCATTCCCCGGATTTCTGATAAACTATATTAGTTACACTGACGTTAGCTTGAAATTCATGGTTTGCCTTTTAAAATATATCTGATCGGTTAGCCGATCCAGGAGGACATAAATGAGCAGTACGGCATTAACAAGACAAGACGTGGAGCTGCTGGCACCCGCAGGAGATTGGGATTGTATGCGTGCCGCAGTGGCGAACGGGGCAGACGCGATCTTTTTCGGTGTGGAGAAGTTCAATGCGCGGGCACGGGCGAACAATTTTCGGATGGCAGAGCTGCCTGAGATCATGGCGTATCTTCACAGCTATGGAGTCAAAGGCTTCCTGACCTTCAACATTCTCGTATTCGAGAATGAATTGGCCGATGCCAAAGAACTGATTGAAGCTTGTATCGATGCGGGCGTGGATGCGGTCATTGTGCAGGATTTGGGTCTGGTCAAAATGATCCGCGAGATCTCCCCGGACTTCCCGATTCATGGTTCTACGCAAATGACGATCACCTCTCCGGAAGCCGTCGAGTTCACCAAACCTTTCAATATGGAGCGTGTGGTACTCGGACGGGAGAATAATCTGAAGCAGATTCAGAAGATTGGCGAACAGGCCAAGCTGCCGATGGAGGTATTTGTTCACGGGGCACTCTGCGTATCCTATTCAGGTCAATGCTTGACCTCGGAAATGTGGGGCGGACGCTCGGCGAACCGCGGAGAGTGCGCGCAGGCCTGCCGTCTGCCGTATGACCTGATGGTGGATGGCGAACAAAAGCCGATGGGTGATGTGGCTTACCTGCTGTCACCTAAGGATTTGGCTGCGGTGGATATTATGCCTGAGCTGATTGAAGCCGGCGTAACGTCCTTCAAGATTGAAGGACGGATGAAGAGTCCGGAGTATGTGGCCAACGTGGTCAGCAAGTACCGCAAGGCGATTGACCTTTATTTTGACGGTAATGAAGAACGTATATCCAAGGAAGAAATTCGTGAGCTGCAGCAGAGCTTCTCGCGTGGGTTCACCCATGGCTTCCTGGAGGGTACGAATAATAAGAAGCTCGTAGAGGGGACTTTTCCCAAGAGCCGTGGCGTATATCTCGGCCGTGTGGAACAGATTCTAAGGGATGGCGTCGTCTGCCGTCTGGATGCTCCGGTGAAACGTGGTGACGGAATTGTATTTGATGCCGGAGACCCTACGAAGAAGGAAGAGGGCGGACGCGTCTACGATCTGCGCCGCAAAGGCGTGAAGATCGAAGGGGAAGCAGGCGAAGGCTGGATTATCGATATTATTCCTGGCCGCAATGACGTAGACCTGCGCAAGCTGCATGTGGGCGACCGGATCTGGAAGACGAGTGACCCGGCGCTGGATAAGCGGATGCGTCAGACGTATGAGACGGAGAAGCCATACCGGGTGTTCCCGGTTCGTGTTCGGGCGATTGGTCATCCCGGTCAGCCGCTCGTGACCTTCTGGACGGATGTTCAGAAGGGAACTACCGTGCGGGTGGATTCCGAGATGGAGCTTGAAGTAGCACAGAAGCGCCCGATGGATCATGAACTGCTGGAAGAGCAGTTCGGCCGCCTGGGCGGCACGGTGTTCCAGCTCGAAGAGCTGGATACGGAGCTTCATGGCGACGTGATCGTGCCTATGCGCGAGCTGAACAGCATCCGCCGCCGTGCGGTGGAGCAGCTTGCCGGCGAGCGTCCCAAGCCGCCCGTCTACGTGAAGCGGGCGGTAGAGGTCTACGGCGACGCGGCGTACTCCGCGCAGCCGATCCCCCGCGGTCAGGCGAAGCTGACCGCGCTGTGCCGCAGCCTGGATCAGGTTCAGGCTGCACTGAAGACCGGCGTCGACATGATCTATGGCGACTTTGAATTTATCAAGCAGTTCCCGGCAGCGGTAGACGCCGCTCGGAGCGCCGGCAAGCAGATCGCGCTGGCTACGCCGCGCATTCATATGCCTGGCGAGAACGGCTACCATAACAACATCCTGCGTCTTCAGCCCGACGCGGTGCTGGTTCGCAACACCGGTGCGCTGTACTTCTACCTGCGCCACCGGCTGGAGAATCCTTTGGCGCCGCAGCCGAAGCTGATCGGCGACTTCTCCCTCAACATCGCGAACCATAAAGCGGTTGAGTTGTTCCTGGAAGCGGGTCTCGATACGGTGACCCCTTCCTATGACCTGAACATTCAGCAGATGGTTGACCTGCTCGGCAAGAGCCGCACGGCTGACATGGAGATTGTCATTCATCAGCATCTGCCGATGTTCCATACGGAGCACTGTGTGTACTGTACCTTCCTGAGCGAGGGAACGGACTATACGAACTGCGGACGGCCTTGTGAAGATCACCGAGCTTCCCTGCAGGACCGGATCGGCATGTCTCACCCGGTACGGGTCGATGAAGGCTGCCGGAATACCGTGTACAATGCGATTGAGCAGTCGGGCGCGGAATATTTGAACCATTTTCTGGAGTCTGGCGTGCCAAGCTACCGGGTAGAATTCCTGGAAGAGACACCGGATCAGGTGCTCGAGGTAATTGATCTGTATACCCGTGCGCTGCGCGGAGAGATCAGCGGAACCCAGGTATGGAAGCAGCTCAAAGCTACGAACCAGCTCGGGGTTACCCGCGGACAGCTGGTGAAATAAGAACCGTGGATAGGAGAGACAGAGTCTCTCTGGCTCATCCACAAAGTCAAGGCCGCCCTTAGGGGCGGCCTTTTTAGTAGGACTATGAATTCGATCGCGCGTCCTCGTAGCTTTTATATTGAATTCAAAATCCTCATGGTATCTGACTCTCCTATCTCGTACCCAAGAATTCCTCATCTTTACCATACCTTGGTCTAGCATCTCACCACGCAACCCTTACCCAAGCTCCGTCCCTCTCTCTTGTCCAGCTGAAGTCCTGTCCGGCTGCATGACTCACCCCGCCCAGTCTCTGATCATATACTGCTTCAAATAGATCCATAAGGAGATTGGACGATGATGAATTATTTTTCAGGGGATCAGGTACGCCCTGCTGGAACGGAGAAGGTTATCGACCGGAAGATTGGAGACGTGACGGGAGACGGGGTGCCGGATACCGTTACCCTTACGGGGCAGACAGGAGCGGCAGGAAGTCCTTTTATTACAGGAATTACCTTAGTCGTTCACAGCTGGGGGGACCGCCGCAAGTACCGGGTCCCGCTTCGCAATAATGTGGGGTATCAGCCTACATTGTTCCTGGGCGATTTTACCGGAGACGCGATCTCCGATGTGCTGGTACGCATAGATTCCGGCGGTTCGGGTGCGATAACCTTTGATTATGTCTATACGTTCACGGGGGAACAGCCGAAGCTGCTGTTCGACTCCGAGCAGTACAACCAGCAGTGGAATTACACAGTTAATTACCTGGATTTCTACCGACTTCAAGTGAACAGCCCGCATTCTGGAAAGAGCTTTACGGTAGATATTTCATCAAGGGGCAAGGAATATTTGGATCAAGTCTATAATCCCGACGGCACTTTGAAAAAGCCTGTTCAAGGCTTTGTAGACCCGCTCAGCGGCTTGTACCCCATTGATCTGGAACGCGATGGAACCTATGAGCTGATGGCACTCCAGGGAGTCAGCGGGCTTTATCATGCCGACCGGTTCGGTTATATTACCAACTTGCTCAAGTGGAATGGGAGCTCCTGGGAGCTCGCGCAGCAGTGGTTTTCTTTTCTTGGATAGTAGAGACTATTCTGACAGATTGTGTTCCCCTTTAATACGAACATTGACACTGACACGCGGGTATCATAGACTTGAATTAAGCTTTTAAAAATGATTCAGGGTGGAGCAGTTGGCTCCATTTTCTCATAATCTCAGTTGGCGGAGCGGTCAGAACCAGATGCTCCGTTTTTTGAGGTGATCATGTACACCGCTGCGTTTTTGGAGGAATGGTTTTGAAGCAAATAATAGATGAGTGGAGACACGTATTTAAGCTGGATCCGGACAAGGACATTTCGAATGAGGATTTGGAGGCTGTGTGTATGTCGGGTACCGATGCCATCATGATCGGCGGCTCCAGCGGAGTTACCTACGACAATACGGTAGACCTCTTGTCGCGTGTCCGGCAGTATGAGGTTCCTTGTGTGCTGGAAATATCGGAACTCGAAGCTGTAGTTCCAGGGTTTGATCTGTATATGATCCCCATGGTACTCAACACAAGCCGTCCCGAGTGGATCATCGGCCGTCATCAGCAGGCCATTGAACGTTATGGGTATTTAATTCCTTGGGATCTTGTTGTTCCGGAAGGTTATATCATACTTAATCCGGAGTCTACAGCAGCCAAGCTGACTGGCGCCGCCGGCGGACTGTCCATCTCCGAGAGCACGGCATACGCTCAGACGGCGGACAAGCTGATGTCCCTTCCGGTCGTATATATTGAGTACAGTGGAACCTTTGGTGATATGGAGCTGGTCTCCTCTGTCCGCCGATCTTTGTCCAGATCCCGTCTGTTTTACGGCGGTGGAATTACGGACACCGAGACCGCGCGCATGGCTGCTGATGCAGCCGACACGATCGTCGTTGGCAACATCATCTATACGAACCTGCCCCAAGCCTTATCGACCGTATCTGCAGTAAAAGACTGAAAGCAAATCCCGTAGGGAGAGCGCTCCCAGCACGGAGTAGCACCAACAGCACCGAAGCGCCGCCCCCTGGCGTTGCACAAGCCTAAAGCGAATCCCGCAGGGAGAGCGCTCCCAGCACGCAGCAACACCAGGCGCCGAAGTAGCACCCTCGAGCCTTGCACTAACGTAGAGCGTGTCCCGCAGGGACGACAAGCGGCTCCCTAATCCCAACAATCTCACTTTATATATAGCAGCTCTCACAGCCTAGGAACTTTCAGTAACTAAGAACCGCTACAATTCAAGCGGGTCCCGTAAGGGACGGCAAGCGATCCCAAATCCAGCCTAACCAAGTCCCTGTGCTCGTTCTCATTCGCCCAATTTCGGGTGTCCAGAGGGCGTAGCCCTTGGGGCCCTCCCTGTCAGGGAGGGTTTGGGAGGGTAGATTCCCCCGAAAGGATGTTCACAATGATTGATATAGAGCAAGCAATTAACAAGCTGAATCCCCAGCAAAAGGAAGCCGCGCTGGCAACCGACGGCCCGCTCCTGATTATGGCCGGCGCAGGAAGCGGCAAGACCCGGGTGCTGACGCACCGTATTGCCCACCTGATTGCGACGCGCAAGGCGGCGCCGTGGAGTATTTTGGCCATTACATTTACCAACAAAGCTGCAAGGGAGATGCAGGAGAGGGTATCCAAGCTCGTTGGGCCGCAGGGCCGTGACATTTGGGTATCCACCTTCCACTCCATGTGTGTGCGTATTTTGCGCAAGGATATTGAACGCATCGGATTTACATCGAACTTCTCAATTTTAGACTCTACCGACCAATTATCGGTCATCCGTAATTGCATGAAGGAGCTTAACGTCGATCCCAAGAAGTTTGAACCCAAAGCCGTTCAAGCTATGATCAGCAACGCCAAGAATGAGCTGGTAAGTCCTCAGATGTATGAGCAGAAGATCGGAGATTATTTTGAAGGTATTGTGGCCAAAGTGTATACCATGTACCAAAAGCGTCTCAGAAGCAACAACTCCCTTGACTTCGATGATCTGATTATGAAGACGATTGATCTGTTCAAAGAGGTGCCCGAGGTGCTGGACTTCTACCAGCGCAAATTTCAATATATTCATGTTGATGAGTATCAGGATACGAACCGGGCCCAGTATATGCTCTGTAAAATGCTGGCCGATAGCCACCACCGCATCTGCGTGGTTGGGGATAGCGACCAGTCCATTTACCGCTGGCGCGGAGCGGATATCAGCAACATCCTTAATTTTGAAGAGGATTATCCGGAAGCCAGAACCATTCTGCTCGAGCAGAACTATCGTTCAACCTCCAATATCCTGAATGCAGCCAACGAGGTGATCGGCCTGAACACCGGCCGGAAGCCGAAGAGACTGTGGACGGACAAAGAAGGCGGGGCCAAGATTAAGGTATACCGCGGCGATTCCGAGCATGATGAAGGATATTTCGTGGCTTCGGAGATCCACAAGAACATTAAGATGAACAAAAGCTACGGACACCATGCGATTCTATATCGGACGAATGCCCAGTCCCGGGTAATTGAGGAAATTCTGATCAAGTCAGATATTCCATATCAGATTGTGGGCGGCATTAAGTTCTATGATCGCAAAGAGATCAAGGACATCCTGGCCTATCTGCGCCTCCTCTCCAATCCGGACGATGATATCAGCTTGACCCGGGTTATTAATGTACCGAAGCGGGGACTTGGGGACACCACCGTGGCCAAGCTGGCCACGGCTGCCGCAGAGCGGGGAACTTCCATTTACCGAGTCCTGGAGTATGTAGACGACCTTGGATTTGCGGGACGGACACGTAATAACCTGGTGGACTTCTTCGATATGATCGCGGGACTTCATCGGATGGTTGAGTATTTGTCTGTTACCGAACTTACCGAAAAATTGCTGGAGATGACTCACTACCGGATGGAACTGCAGAACGAGAACACGATCGAATCGCGCTCCCGTCTGGAGAATATTGATGAGTTCCTGTCCGTTACGATGGAGTTCGAGAAGAATAATGAGGACAAGTCTCTCGTCTCGTTCCTTACGGATCTGGCACTTATCGCAGATATCGACAGTATGAATGACTCGGAAGAAGAACAGAGCGATGCCGTTGTTTTGATGACGATGCACAGCGCCAAGGGCCTTGAGTTCCCGGTTGTATTCATCATAGGGATGGAAGAAGGCGTGTTCCCGCACAGCCGTGCATTCCTGGACGAGGAAGAGCTTGAGGAAGAACGGCGTCTGGCTTATGTAGGGATTACACGTGCGGAAGAGCAGCTCTTCCTCAGCTGTGCCCAGATGCGGACTTTGTTTGGACGGACCACGGCCAATGCGCCGTCTCGCTTCCTGAATGAGATTCCGGACGAGTACAAGGAAGATACGGATATTGCACGCGACCGTTATCGTCGCGGGGCCAACGCCGGCGGCGCTTACGGAGGCCGGGGTTTTGGCGGCAGCGGTAGCGGAGGCAACTTCGGTCGCCGGACTGAAGGAAGCACGGCGAAGGCGGCTCCAACCGCTTCCCGCGTGACGGTGACAACTGGTGTGCCAGGTGCAGTACAAGCTAAGCCTGCTGGAGCAGCGGGCTCCGGAGATTTCAAGGCAGGCGACAAAGTGGCCCACGGCAAGTGGGGCACGGGAACCATTGTGGCAGTCAAAGGCTCGGGCAATGATATGGAGCTGCAGATCGCTTTTCCAGCTCCGGTTGGTGTGAAGCGTCTGCTTGCGGGCTTTGCCCCGATTACGAAAGTGGAAGCTGAATAGACTTTCCTGGGCAAGGTGAAAGTGAAATTTAACATAAAAGACGGCTATTGGGCGAGTGATTCTTATAACCAAGTCCCGATAGCCGTGAATACATATTTATCATTCATTGACTATGGGAGGTTGCCTGCATGGATCCAATGCATTCGATGGAGCAGCTTGTGGAGGAACTCAACAAATATAGCTATCACTACTACACGCTGGATACTCCACTCGTTAGTGACAAAGAGTATGACGTCCTCTATGACAAGCTGGTGGCGCTTGAGGCGGAGACTGGAGTAACACTGCCCGATTCCCCTACCCAGCGGGTGGGCGGCGAGTTACTGAAAGGCTTTAAGCCCCATCGTCACTTAACACCCCTGTGGAGTCTGGATAAAGCCCAGAATGAGGAGCATCTGCAAAGCTGGAATAACCGTGTGCTAAAGCTGGTTGGAGACTATAACACGAAGAATCCGGATACGCCTCTGCCAGCACCTTCCTACGTAGTTGAACTGAAGTTTGATGGACTTACCCTGAATTTGACCTACACAGATGGACAGCTGGTTCAGGCATCTACGCGGGGGAATGGAGTTGTAGGCGAAGGCATTCTTGCCCAGGTGAAGACGATCAAGTCGGTCCCTCTGAGGATCCCCTACACAGGCGGAACGATTGAAGTCCAGGGTGAAGGGATTATGAATCTATCTGTACTAGCCGCACATAACGAATCTGGTGCTGACCCGCTGAAGAATGCACGGAACGCAGCAGCTGGAGCCCTGCGGAATCTTAATCCGAAGGTCACGGCAGACCGCAAGCTGAGCGCTTTCTTCTATAACGTCGGTTATGCAGAGGGGATCAGTTTCGGGAATCATAAGGAAATGATGACTTTCCTCAAAGATAATTTTTTCAAAGTCAATCCGTTCGTCTCCTACTTCGACAGCTTCGATCAAGTTATGCATGAGCTTCATCTCATTCAGGAGCGCCGCAGCTCACTGGATTATCTAATTGATGGGGCCGTCATCAAAATCACCGATATGCGCACACGCGAGGTTCTCGGTTATACGGACAAATTCCCGCGCTGGGCGGTGGCCTTCAAATTTGAGGCGGAAGAGACAACCACAGTGCTGGAGTCCGTAGTCTGGAATGTAGGTCGAACTGGTAGTAAGTATACTTTTACAAACAAAAGTAATGAACTGGTATTATGTTGAAATAATATAGCAAACATAAGGAATATGGGACTTTTGTTTAGTGCAAGTGAGAATAAACGGAATGAACGAAATATATACCGTTTCCTCGATGACTTTTGTTTAAGAAAGTGGGGGTGTGATTATTTTGAATGTGAAAGAACAGATTGAGTATTTAAGAATACAGGTAAAATACCACAATGAAAAATATTATGATATGGATCAACCAGAGATATCTGATTATGAGTATGACAAGCTTTACAAAGAATTAAAAAGGCTTGAAGAAGAATTTCCGGAGTTCATTACTCCAGATTCCCCCACACAAAAAGTAGGAAGTTCTGTTAAACGTGAATTAAGAAAGGTAGAACATGATGTACCAGTAATAAGTTTGCAAGATGTATTTACAAAAGAGGAAATATATAATTTTGTAAACAAAGTAAGCCTGCAAATTCCTAACCCTAAATTTGTAGTCGAGTTGAAAATTGATGGTTTAAGTGTAATGTTAAGGTACCATAATGGTAAATTAACGGAGGGAATCACAAGAGGTGATGGTGAGGTTGGAGAATCAGTTTACGAAAATCTTTTAGAGATAAAGTCAATCCCTAAAGAGATTCCAACTAAATTATCTTATCTAGAGGTTCGTGGAGAGGTTTATATGTCCAATGAAACCTTTGAAAAAGTAATTCAGAAACAAAGAGATACAAATGGTAAAAAGTACAAAACACCCAGGAACCTTGCTGCAGGAACTTTAAGGCAGTTAGATTCAAGAGTAGTTAGAGATCGTAATTTGGATATATTCGTTTTTAACCTTGAGATATCAGAAGGTAAAGACTTCACTTCACATAGTGAAACATTGAAATGGCTTGAGGAACAAGGATTTAAAATAATTCCTGACTTTAAAGTTTGCACAACAGCTGATGAAATATGGAAGTATGTATCAGATATAGGAGAGAAAAGATCCAGCTTATCATTTGGTATCGATGGGGCTGTTATAAAAGTTGATAATCTGAGTGACAGGAAAGTATTGGGATCAACAAGTAAAGTGCCAAGGTGGGCTGTTGCCTTTAAATATCCACCAGAGCAAAAGGAAACGGTCATTAAAGACATTAAAGTGCAAGTAGGCAGGACGGGCAGATTAACGCCTTTAGCTCTTCTAGAACCGGTTTTATTAGCAGGTACTGAAGTTTCTAAAGCAACATTACACAACCAAGATTTTATCGATTCTAAGGATATACAAATTGGTGACACTGTTGTTATACAAAAAGCAGGCGATATAATTCCTGAAGTTGTAAGAAGCATTCCGGAGAAGAGACCGGAGAATGCGGTTAAATACTCAATACCTCAAAATTGTCCCATCTGTAATTCTCCGACTGTTAGAGATGAAAACGGGGCGGATATTCGTTGTATGGGAGACGAATGTCTAGCCCAATTGAGCAGGGCAATCACATATTTTGCTTCTAAAGATGCGATGGATATAGAAGGATTTGGGCCAAGTTCAGTCGAATCACTCATGTCTGAAGGGTATATAAAAAATATCGCAGATATTTATTACCTTAAAGCATACCGTGATGAGCTAATTGAAAAAGGGATAGTTGGACGGGAGAAATCGGTTGATAACCTTCTAAATGCTATTGATAAATCTAAAGAAAACGATCTGGACCAGTTAATAACAGGGTTTGGAATAAAAAATGTAGGAAAGCAGACGGCAAGAGCGCTAACTTCTAGTTTTGCAGACATAGACGAAATTAGTAATGCTACCTACGATCAATTAATTATGTTACCGGATTTTGGTGAGACGGTTGCCAACAGTGTTTTGAATTTCTTTGATCTTAACAGTACCAAGACTTTAATTGAGAAACTAAAAAATGCAGGTGTTAATACCAAATCAAAAGTATCAGAAAAAAGCAAAGATGAGAGATTTGCTGGAAAGACATTTGTCATTACCGGAACGCTTCCGACTCTAAAGAGAGACGATGCTACTCGATTAGTACAAATGCATGGCGGGAAAGTATCGGGTAGCGTTTCCAAGAAGACGTCATTTGTCCTCGCCGGAGAAGAAGCAGGAAGTAAATTAACGAAAGCAGAGGAATTAGGCGTTAAAATAATAGATGAAGAAGAATTCACTAATATGTTAAAGTAAAAAAGAAAAGCTAGTAACGTTCTCAAGGTGTGTTTACTTAAAATGTGACACACCTTTTAGGTTTATTTTATGTTTATTATAACTGATTATTTCGGTCTGAAAGAGCCGCTTGGTTAATGAGTGAGAGCCAGTTTGTTTACGAAATAGAGCCACCCTCTCAGAGTGGAGAGCCAGGCATAAAAAGTAAGCCACTCAAGGCCGCGAAGCGTTCATTTTAGCCTTGATGGGGATATCGTGTCGGCATGACACTCTTTCGTACCCAGCAAGCTCTTGCTGGGGCTACCGCACGGCTAGTGAGGTGCAGGGGGCATGTTTCTTGCGTATCCCCTCAAGGGGACGGAAGGGGTTATTCACACAAATTCAGAGGTGGCTCTCACTGTTAAGATGCTGGCTCTGGTTGATTAACCAAATGGTTTTCGAACACCGAAATAGTCATAACTAAGGGTAAATCAAACCTAAGAGAGGTGACCTAACTTGATAAGATGGTTAGACCAAAATGAGGGAATACTGCTAAAAATAGTTAGCATTATATTCTTAGGGTTTGGGACTGGTCTATTGCTCGTTAGTGAATATCTCCAGGCGCTGGAAAGTGGATTAATAGGAATCTTGATTTATGGAATATATTGGTTTAGCTCAAAATTTGAAGAGCATTTGAACGATAATAACGATCCCAATTGAAATAGGTTGTGTATCTATGAAAGTAAAGTGGTTAAAACTACATCGATTTATTGAGGATAACCTAAGAGGTGGATTTGACAGTTTGGCAGACTTTGAATGCTTGAATGAAGAGTACAATGGCTTTCAATATAGATTGTACGTTCTAAAGGATCTTTTTGATGGGGGGAATCCCGCAATAATAACAGTTATTTCAGGGATATACGACATTGAGTCAGAGTTCGAGCATGAACCCTCCATATTCCAGATTCCTAGCACGATGATAAACAGCTTACATTGTCTTGTTAATAGGGGAGAGTAATGAAGGAGACTACAAAGTAGGACAATTACAATAGGTAGGATACAAAAAGCGGTATGTCATAAGCTTGTAATCATGTATCATAGAATTTTGAGTTGACCCAAGTAGACTAATAAGGACTGGGTAAACTTCAGTAAACGGGATTTTAGAGAGTCTACTCAGTAGACGAATTTGATTCGATAAACAGGTAAGTGTTAATGGAATTTTATGAAGTAAAGACATAGTTACATCGTTGATGTCGCTTGCGGGCGTAATTCAGCCCCCTTTGCAACCTAGTAGCTTGCAACAGGATATCTCTCACACTGTCGCGGATATTATGCGATAGCACCCATTACTAAGATGCTATGATTCCTTATAATGTTCTACCACTATTAACTATTAAACGAATACATAAGTGGGTGGAATAAACAAAAGAGTCTTGAGAGGTGCCTCCTCATCAAGACTCTTAGACCGATGCTTTCGGATTTGTTTTTATCTTATACTGGGAGATGTTTCATGTCAATGGAGTATTAAATAACTCCTTTAAGTCTGTTCATTTTAACGTTCTGAATGAATGAAATCACCGGTAGAAATGTGGAAGGCGATTTATTAGATTAGGCAGTAAAAGATGCAGTAATAGATTTATTCGGAAAGAGGATGATGATAATGTTGTGCAAAGAATGTGGAGGGATGCTCTTCGTTGTGGATATCGAAACTCCACCGGAACTTTTGCCCAAACATGAAAAACTTATTTATGATCGACTTTGTAACGTAAAGTGCCATGATTGCGGAAAAGTTTATTATTCGCAACCATATGACTTCGGTAAAACTATAAATCCTGTTAGAGATATTATTAAAAAACAAGCCAAGTAAGTCTTGAATTTATTATTAGTAAAGGTTGGTAAACCATATTTCGATTCTCAAGTGAACCATCAGGAAACACAATGGGGGAAATGAAAAATAACGCTCAGAGCTGAGCGTCATTTAAATACTCAAGAAAAAGCAAAAGGAGTAGGTGCGCAACCTACTCCTAGTTAGCTTTGATGCGGGTTTTCCTCTAAATGAGGGTTTCATACACTTTTCTTGCAGGTTTCCTCTATATGAGGGACTATTCACTTATAAATATTAGAGTATTTTATGCTTGGTGTCAAGGATACTGAGCAACAAAGAATATAATTTAATGTTTTTAAGTAACCAAAGCGGGCGCTGTATACAGTCGTTTAAATTCATCTCTTCCAGCTTGTCTAATCACTAGGTCATTCATAAAGATTTTTTCGTAAATGCTGTTAATCTTGTGCTCTTTTGTAATGAACGAAACTGGATTCTTCATGGCGATTGACTTTTTCTCCGTCTCATTCCAAGGGCGATAGTTAACTGTCATGACCGTCGAATCCCATTCGCATTCTTCGAGCTTAACGGGAGTGAAGCGAATAAAGCGATTATATTTATCAGACAAGAGATCTGCAGGTAAGGCGCCGTTACCAGTTGAATGTTTAATAAAATATTCAAGCGGCTGGTAACCCTGCAGCCAAATCGCAACGGCTTCTTGGATGCGGGTTTTAAGCTCACTCGTTTGCGCTTTTGGTACTTTCCCTTGAAGGTATTTTCCACGATGGAATATGACACGCTTCCTCGATACACGGGTCAGCTTTGTGACGCTAAGAATTGTCTTTGTAGCTGGTAATCCACTAATAACGCCAATCGAGAACTCAGTTGGGAAATCTTTCTCGTACTGACTTGTTGTCGGAATGATGGTGATCTCGCCTTCGGAATGATTGTCCTCCCAAACAAGCGCATAATGCGGTTCATCGTATTCCATTCCTACACCGCCAAAACATACATATATCATATCGAAGGGTTGAAAGTAAGGTTTATCCGCACCAGCGGGGAACGTAGAAATATGTCCGATTGCCTTACCTTCGCATTCGGCGAGCCGCTCGATGCGATTAAGAAACCTCTCGTATTGCGTCATCATATCCGGTGGAATTGTGGTTATTTTGTCCAATGCGTTTATCAGTTGATAAATTTTCTCGTGCGCCTTTAGATCGTTAAGTAGCGTGAGTGTTGTAAGATCGGATAAGTCCGTAAATAGGTCAAGTACTCGTTGCATAGATTGGAGGTCTTTCGTATCCAATGCGATTAAGTTCGAAATAAGTCCGTTGAAGTCCATTGAAATCTTCCCTTTCGTTAGGCTAAGCGTTAAAAATGAGTATTCGATGATTTGTTGTAAAACCCTGCTGCATGTTGTCGATTCATGCAAGTGCTTAATGGCCTATTTCCTCTCCGCTGTGAGCATGATCAAAACAATAATAAATGTAACATCTAATCGTTCATTTGGGTAAGACTCAATATTTATTATTTGATGGTTGGCTGACATCCTAGATCAGTCAATGATATATTCGTTTCTGTCTTTTCCGATAATGAGCGTCTTCTCCGGGTTTCCTGCACTACTTCCGTTCTCTATTGTTTGAGAATGGTCGCTACCTGGGCATGTTCCGAATAACGGAAGATGTTAGTTAAACAAAGACGGCGGCAGTCTAAGACTGAATTATCTAGCCGTCCGGCGCTTCTCTGTTTTCTTTATCAAAACTAATACCGTGCAAAACTTGTCCGAGATGTTCGATTCATTAAAAACCGCTGCGCTATCGCAGCGGTTTTTAATTTTTTATTGCTTTATTGCAGCGATGATGTTATTCTAAAGTAGGGTGATCATATGTTCGCATTAGGTGACCGATTGAAAAAAAGTCGCGAGAATTGTGGCTTAAGTCTGAAAAAAGCATATGAATTAACCGGAATAACAGATTCAAGACTTAGCAAGATTGAAAGAGGGCAGATTAGCTGTACACCTGATGATTTAAAAAAACTTGCAAATTTATATAACATTCAACTGATTCCTCTTTATGTACTAGCAGATTACCTGACTGAAGAGGATGTAAAAGAATATCAGTTTGTGTTTCGAGGAGTTTCTTCACTTGATAAGGAAGAAATACAACACATCCAGGCACAAATCGATTTTCTCAACAAAAAAAAGGAAGGTTGATTTGATATGACTTTTAGGCTTGGAGAGTTATTTTGTGGTCCAGGAGGTATAGCTTGGGGGGCCATAAATGCGAGTATTGATAATGACGAATTTAGAATTATCCATCAGTGGGCAAATGACTATGATGCGGACACTTGTGAAACTTATAGATTTAATATTTGTCCTGATGCACCTAATACTGTTTACCATGAGGATATACGGAAACTTGATATGTCAAAACTAGCTCCGATAGACGCTTTGGCCTTTGGTTTCCCTTGCAATGATTACAGTGTTGTTGGTGAACAAAAAGGCATGGATGGAGTTTACGGTCCTCTATATTCGTATGGGGTCAAAGCTTTAAAAATTTTTAGACCACAATGGTTTTTAGCAGAGAATGTAGGAGGGCTTAGAAATGCAAATGATGGTAAGGCCTTTACTATGATTCTCAAAGAATTGAGAGAGGCCGGCTATAAGGTCACTCCTCATCTATATAAATTTGAGGAATACGGTATACCTCAAGCAAGACATCGTTTGATTATTGTAGGTATCCGGAACGATATCAACGTTGAATACAAAGTTCCGTCAATTGCTCCATATGTCGGAATTGATAATACTTGTAGAAACGCAATAGAAAATCCCCCTATTCCAGAAGATGCCTTTAACAATGAATTAACAAAACAATCAGCAACAGTTGTTAGAAGACTAGAACATATCCTTCCTGGCCAGAATGCATTCACAGCAGACCTGCCAGAGGATTTACAGCTTAATGTTACAGGTGCGAAAATAAGTCAAATATACAAAAGACTTGACCCAACAAAGCCTTCCTATACAGTTACAGGAAGCGGTGGCGGCGGAACACATATTTATCACTGGGAAGAGCCGCGTGCATTGACTAATAGAGAGCGGGCAAGATTGCAGACTTTCCCTGATAACTATAGATTCTTAGGAAGTAAAGAAAGTGTGCGGAAGCAAATTGGTATGGCAGTACCTTGCCAAGGTGCGAGGATTATTTTCGAGGCAATCTTGAAGTGCTTTGCTGGAGTTGAATATGAAAGTATTACTCCAAGTATAAAAGAATAAAAAAAGCAGTTACTTTGTTGGAATGTCCCAAAACAAAGTAACTGCTTTTTTATACATGGAAATCCATAAAGTATTGTTCATCATCAATCTTGTAAAAGGTAATGTCTGTCCTCCCATAATTCAGCAGGTCCTGCTTCGTTATGAATGCACCATTTCCAAGACCTAAACGGTTTCGAAAATATTCACCAAGTTGAGCATTGCTAAGAGGTGTAGTAATAGCCTTATTGTTTTGTTGCTCTACCCTTAAAAGGAGTGTGTGACCATCGTCTGTTATTACAGTGAAATGTTGTTTGTTGAGTGGGAAGAAGCCTGTTTTCGCGATTCGTGCAGGAAGATGTATATAGGCCTGGTTTCTATTTCGCCCCGAACGTTGTCCCCAATTTAGACCGGACTTTTCTCCAACATCACCTTTATTCGTAAGAAGAGATAGTGTTGTTGAAAAAATACCCTCCCCAGCCAGAGTGGTTATAGGCTGGTTTTCTGCGTCTAAAATTTGATGTGATGGGCGGAGAACGATATGTTCTTCAACCTCTGAATGGTTACAATAAATAGAATTCGCTTCAATATTCTCAAAAAATATTAATGCTTCGTCTGGGTCACAACACTCCATGATTTCTTTTCGTGATGAAACAAATGCGTTTTGTACAAAATCAGCGGAACCGGTGAAAGCCAACATTGGCGTTCCATCCTTTAGCCAAATGTATAAATTGGCGTGGACTGGAGGGTTTTCACAAACGTAGCTGCAGGTAAAACTCTCCACTGCATTTGGATATGCCTTGCCATGGAGCTCTTTAAATCCCTCATGTATAGGAACACTAAGCCCGTCGTAAGGAGCCATTCCTATCAGCAATGAAATGTTTACAGAAGACATACTCTGCTCTTGAAAACCCTTTATCAACCATGATGCCATATTGGGAGTAGCATATCCACTTAATATCAGTAAAGTATCTGCTCCCTGAAGAGAAGGACCAAATAAGATTCTTTGCGCTATATTATTAGTGAACATACCTGACGACCCTCCTACACTTCCGGATCATCTTCAACCACATCATAATACATGGTGTCATGAGGAAGTTTAATATTGGGCACCCAAAGGGCCTTTCCGCCCCATCCCTTAGTTCCCGTTACTTGGTACATAGTAAGGACTACTTTGTTGAGGAATGTACCACCTAATTTCCAGTCGTTGGGGGACAACAGCGCCCCTGTTCCTTGAGCTACATTTCTTTCTCTACGAACTATTAGGATACCTTGTCCTGCAGGATGCTCCGAAAGAATAGTATCAATTACAGAAAGGAATGCACCCAGCTTAAAATCTGGACTGGGAATAATATGTGATAATATCTCTTTAATGAATCTCAAGTTAACTTGATAGTATTGCTCATCATCGGAAAAGGATTCTAATAGTTTTGAAATACCTTCAATCGAGTCATTATCTGGATAAAACGGATAGTAGTTTGTTCCACCCGATATAATCTCAACATGCTTATTATCAAGCACATTCTTTCTTGTTGGATTTATTCCAATTGGATAATAGATTTTTATATCATCAATGCCTTGCTCTATCTGAGCGATTATGGAATTGTTTGTAGCGTTAATATCCGAAAACAATTTATAAAGTCGTTCTTCTATAAAAACTTTCATCATGCCGGAATCCCTGTCGTAACCGAACATTCGACTATGTTGCCACATAGTGTCAGCCTGAGGGTTTTTACTTGTTCTTGTATAGTAAATTGTCTGCAGACCAGGGAATGTGACACCCCGGCCAAGGGTATTTCCGCCGATGATAAAATTACATCCTCGTTCATATTCTGAGCTGTCAACGTCTGTCTTACCGTTCATGACAAGGGTTTTTATACTCCTATTCTCCAGCATTCCCCTGATAATCTTCAAGATATCATTGAAAGGAAGTTTAGCACTTTTCTCGGGTGCTAAAGAAGCATACTGAACTTGTAGTTCTGGTATAAAATCATCATTGATGTGTTCAACACACCAGCTAAGTTCTTTTATTACATCGTCTGCGAAACTTTGGTGGACAGCTTGCCGCACGCTTGGATGTAAAAGGCAATTTGATACTTTCCCACCAGCTGCTAATATCTGTGCAGAAACAACAAGGTGACGAATAACAACATTTCTCGTTGGTCGTGAAATTGTCTCCAGATAGTCAATACATTCGGGCTTACCGGCATTCGGGAAGAAAAAATCCCCACCCAAATAACCATCACCTGGACGGAAGTAGTATGAAAAATAAGGGCGCCAGCCTGAAGCGAGCGTCTGAAGTAAAATAGCTTGAGGGGTAGCGGTGACTTGTAGATATAAACTGCTTGATGAACCATTCTTTATAGAATCCAAATACTTATTAATCGATGACTGACTATTTTTATTTACAAGTGTGTTCAATGATGCGGCATCTGCCTCATCGTCAACGATGAAGAGCGGATTACCTTTCATAAATCCCGTAGAATTAAATACATTCGCCCATAGCCTCAGCACTCGTGCATTTTTCTTTAGAACAACAATTACTGGCTTGAGAAGGCTATTCTCAATGAACAACCCGGAATCGTTCTCGCCGCAAATACAGAAACCGTCCAGATCGTTCCTGACACGTTCCAAGGTTTGTTGGTGTAAAACAACATTGTCTGTTGTTAGCAAGATAAATGCAGGCAAACCTAAGTCTGTTGCTTTACATATGATTCCAAACATTTGGCCCGTTTTTCCTGACTGTACATTCCCGAACAACAGTCCAATCTCATGACTTGTAAATGAAAAATTACGAATATATTGATTACCAATATCTTCAGCAGTTTTTGCGACGGACTCTGCCAATTTTATATTGCCTCGGTCTGTAATCTTTCTAAGGTATGTTTTTAAGTATTGCATAGCCGCGTGGCACCTCTCAATCATTCAGAGCTATTGTTTCAAACGATAAAATCCACACATCAAGCTCAGAGCCGTCTTCGTCCAAAGCTTTTTGGTCTGTTTTGGAAAGTACAAGGCTATCGCAACCGTATGCTTGAAACATTTCTTTAGTTATCATTCCCTTTCGGTCAATATCAGCTTGGGTATCGTTAACAGGTGTTACAAGTCCCGCGGCCGCAAGTCTACCTTTAATCCAACGACCAAGAATAAGTTCATCACCAACGGCACTGAACTGTTTATTACCGTCACTTGTGGTATGAGCCTTAAACCAATAGCCATCATCGGTAACAACAAAAAAAGTTTTATTTTTTTCAGGGTATCCGTCGGAGCGAGTAATCTCTTTACTTACGGTCAGTTGGGTCTCATACCAATCACGGGATTTTCTCTTGCTTCGTGGTGCTGCATAGCAGACGTTAATATTTGATTTCGTATAATGTTTACCATCATCCAAATGCCGTTCATCATAAGCCGGGACTTTTAAAGGCAACACAAATGAGACTTCTGTTTTATGTTTTTCATAAAGCTGTACACCTGTTTGAGGGATTTGCGTTACCCTATCGATGCCGCTAAGAGATGTATTAATTTCTCTAATTATCGGCATACCTTCTATGCAAGCAATGTTAGAAGAGCAATTCTGTTCTCCAAGCTTTTTAATAAACTCGGCGATTTCTCTGCACTCGGCAGAATCGACAGTAATCGAAGAGATTTCATATTGTCGGCGATTACTGGCCTCCATTTTGATTGCTCCTAAATTTGCGGAACCAATGATCGCGGAAAAAGGTTGCCCTTCATGATAAAAGCAGTACAATTTGCCGTGATACTTAAAAGCTTTTACAATCCTAATTTCCCCAATTCCAGAATCCCTCCATTTCCTGTTCAGTTCGAGGGCAGCGTTATATGACCCTTCTGGCATTCCTTCTATAAAGTACATGCCGATAGTGAGGCATATATTAGATATGTTATATTTCTCAACTAGAAAATTAAGCTCCTCTAGTGCGGCACGTGACACATATCCAACTGCAATTTCCACACGATCTGCTTTTGCAATTTGCTCATTAAAACAGTCAATAAATGTGTTTTGGTCTTCCGGTACACCAAGAGGCAGAATATTGGAATATAACAGTTTCATTAGATTACTCCTTTGAGCTTATTATAATTTAACTTCATTACGTTGCACCAACTAATTGCTATTCAAAACCACTTAATAAAATAAGCAGTACATTGGTTGTATGTGGGTTTCGGTTGTCAATAATATTGGTTATGGGTTATTAATGATCCAACAATTGCATTCGACAATCAGGGTCGAAAGTCCTTGTTGATCTGGGAAGATTGTCAACACTTGGTTCTTCATCCTAATGTAAGTTCTACTGATAGCAAATCGGTTCTATCTTGGGGGAATTTAGAATGGATATGTTTACAAAAGAACAACGTTCAAAAAATATGAGGGCAATACGTTCTACGGGGTCTTCACTGGAAAGCAAGGTTACAAAGGAGTTATGGAATAGGGGGTTCAGATTCAGAAAAAACGTTAGAAAGCTCATGGGTAACCCTGATATCGCTATCCAAAAGTATAAGATAGTTATTTTTATTGATTCTTGTTTTTGGCATTCGTGTCCAGTACACGGAAATAAGCCTTCTTCAAACGTAGAATACTGGGAAAAGAAACTTCAGAGAAATGTTGAAAGGGATAATGAAGTTAACCTATATTATTCAAATTTGGGGTGGATGGTATTGAGAATCTGGGAGCACGAAGTTAAGAACGACTTTGAGAGTACTATGCTAAAAATAACAGATATGATCAAACAGTCTAGTCTACGTGGCTGAAAGCTGCTGTTAAACCCAAGGATCATGCCTCCTTTAAGGTGGGAGGTGTTGTTAAAACACAACTACATTACTTTTAATGCTACCCTTTAGATGAAAGATGTCTGAAGGGGTTATTGTTATTAGATTTGAATATGACAGGGATTTGACTGAAGCAAATCCATATAAGGGAGCTATTCCTGTAATGAATTAATTTGAGGTTTGAATGAAAAAAGCACCTTCTGTATACTGGGGAACGTTCCGTCCAAAGAACAATCCCAGCACAGGAGGCACTCTACAATGAAGTATAAGCAATCAAAGAAGCAGAATCAACGGATTACACGAATTACTGAGAATACCCTAGTGATCGGAGCAGACATCGCTAAAGTAACACACGTGGCACGCGGGATCGACTTCCGTGGAATCGAGTTGGGTAAAGATTGTGTGTTTCAAAACGACCGTTCCGGCCTGGAAAAACTAGTATCGT
Source organism: Paenibacillus sp. Paensp111 (assembly GCF_059492195.1). Classification (NCBI taxonomy): domain Bacteria; kingdom Bacillati; phylum Bacillota; class Bacilli; order Caryophanales; family Paenibacillaceae; genus Paenibacillus; species Paenibacillus sp. Paensp111. The sequence continues at coordinate 3,790,467 of NZ_CP168527.1, read as the reverse complement.
GGATGAAGGAGTTACAACGGCAGCATGCCAAGACCGACGTCATCTTCGGCATCGAACCGACTGGACACTACTGGTTTACCCTAGCGGAATTTCTGCAGATTGAGGGCATAAAACTTGTTATCGTCAATCCTCACCACGTGAACAAGAGTAAAGAACTTGAAGACAATTCGCCAACGAAAAACGACTACAAGGATGCCAAGGTCATTGCGGATCTCGTCCGCAATGGCCACTATTCGGAGCCAAGGCTTCCGAAGAACGTTTATGCGGATTTACGGATCCTTATGAACCATCGGGAAAAGGTCATGTTGAACTTGGGCCAAGTCCAAAGACGGATACAAAATTGGCTGGATCGTTTCTTCCCCGAATACCACAAGGTATTTTCAGACTGGGAAGGAAAAGCCTCTCTCATCACACTTTCGGAATTTCCTACCCCGCAGGAGGTCGTCACGCTTGGTGCCTTCATGGTTTTGAAACGGTGGAAACAAGACGTCAAACGGGCAGTTGGCATGAAGCGAGCGGAGAAACTGGTTCAAGTCGCTCAGAACTCGATCGGCCTTACAGAGGGTTTAACGGCAGCCAAGATCGAGTTGAAGGATCTGCTGGAGCAATATACCCTGTTTGCGCGGCAGAGCGACGACATCATGCAGCAGGTGAAGCAGCTTCTGGAACAGATCCCAGGTACTGAAGAAATGCTCACGGTTCCGGGTGTTGGAGTGGTTACATTGGCTGGATTTTTAGCTGAAGTAGGTGATCTGCGAGGCTATGATCACAGTCAACAGATCATACGACTTGCAGGTTTCAATCTAAGAGAGAACAGCTCCGGCAAGAAGAAAGGCAAATCCACCATAACCAAACGGGGACGATCCCGGCTTCGGGCGTTGTTGTTCCGCGCGGTTATGCCCATGGTGGCAAAAAACAAGGAGTTTAAAGCCCTGCATCACTATTACACGAAACGAAGTCAGAATCCGCTGAAGAAGAAACAATCGATTGTGGCCCTGTGTGGAAAGCTCATTCGAGTCTTGCACACATTGGGGACCAAACAAATTCGTTACAACGCAACAGATGTTTTGGGGCCGGTACGCCAGTCCCAGCTTCAGATGGCTGCTTAATTCAAACATCTACATTTTGCTTACCACGATTTTGGATTTGAACGAACGACAATAGAAGCACGGAGCAGCCGCAGATCATTATCCATAAGGGCAGCGACCCAGTAAAGGAGCAAGAAGCGGCGTCCACCCCTTGAGAGGTAGAACGAAGGAATGTGAGGGCTTAGACCCAGTGTGACATGGGAGGGTAAACCGTCGAGGGAATGGTGTGGATATCCAAGGTGCGACCATAAGTGCCATCCACAGATTGGAAAATGGGTTCCAAACTCTATTCCCGCCACCGGCTCCTTCAGAAAAATATGTCATGCTAGCATGGTTTTCCCATCTCTTTGGAAAGTCGATGTTTTAAATCTAAGAAAACGGAAGCAAATGAAAGAAAACATTAATTTATAGTGGGAGGAAGATGATTACATGAATCAAAATAGTACCTGTATTTAAATCTGTATTTCCACAAGATATAGTGGTAATTCGAGTGGGAAATACACGGACAAGGGGATATAGGGTAGAAATCCTTTGAATTTGAGGAGGAGGTCATTGTGATGGCCGAGGAACAACATATAATCCTGTCTCGCGAGCAGTTTTATTATGAGGTGTGGGAGATGTCGCTTGCTGGAGTGGCTAGAAAGTACGGTGTATCGTACGGCTTAATATATAAGCTTTGTAAAGAGGTTAGTGTGCCCATACCTCCTTCAGGATATTGGACAAAGTTAAATTTCGGAAAAACGGTATCGAAACCACCTCTGCCTGGCTCTTCTATAAAAGAAGTTGCTATTCCCCGGGCGAAAGCGCCGCGGATAAGAGTACAGAAAGTTAATAAGGATATGGCAGCCATTCTACAAGCTAAAATTGAGTACATGGAGCAAAATGAAGAAGTTCAAAACTATACAGATGTCAGTCCTGATGATGTCTTAAAAGCAGGCTTGGATAATGGTGCATTGTTACTATCCAATTCAAGTAAACCTGAACAATATATCGACAATCGAGCACATCTTGAATTCGTGCACGATCACCTTTTAAATAAGTTAACATTCCTCGTCGAGTTTGAAAGGAACAAGGTTTTTGAAATAATGAGCCGGATACAGATTCTTTATGAAAAGGCCAAGCTACATCCTAAAGTTACTTCACATAGGAGTATTGTCGGCGAATGGAACAAGAACGATAAGAAGGAAATTGGCGCCCAAAGGAGCCTTCAAAACTACAGTTCATATAACTCCCCTCCTCCATTTTTAGCAGGTGTGATTTCGAAAGAGACACTTCCTCGTGTTTACCGAATCCTTGGAGTGCTTATTCATGCTATAGAACAGTTGGGGGGATCAGTGACGGATTCCCTCACGTTTATTATTCGGAACGAGTCAGTATCTCTAGAAATATATGAAATGCAGGATAAAGTTGATCATGTAATAACAAAGTCAGAAGAAAATAAGCTTCGTAAATATGAGGAAGATAAAAAACGGTATTCCTGGGCCTCGAAGCCAAATTTACGTAAATACGATTATGTGTTTAACGGGAAGCTGTGCATCAATATAAAGCATAATCAAAAAAAATTTCGTGATACCAACTCTTCTATCGTGGAAGGACAACTGGAGACTCTTCTGATCGAAATGTACGAAACATCTGAAACAATTCGAAAAGAGCGGGAAGCGCGTGAAGAAGAGCGTCGTAAACTCGAGGAAGCCGAGAGGTTGAGATTAGAGCGCCGAGAACGTTATATGCTTGAGGTCGAACGAACAGCTGCTTTATCAAATTTAGCTCAAGATTACGCGATAGCGTGTAGGATCAGAGCATATATTTCGGCTTTGGAATCGTCCGGTACTTTGACAGGGGAAATTATACATTGGATCGAATGGGCAAAGAGGAAAGCCGATTGGTATGATCCGATAATAGCTAGAGAAGATGAGTTTCTTGGAAAAAGGGAACACGGAAAGGAAAAGACTTAAAAACAGAACATTTGTGCTGATAATTAGCAACAGGGATTTTCAATAATATTCATTTTCCCTGATAATAACCAAAGGTCACTTTAAGTCACCCAAAGGTCACCCAGAGGTCACCCAAAGGTCACCCAAAGGTCACCCAAAGGTCACTTTAAGTCACCCAAAAGTCACTAAGCCAAACAAATTCAACAGCGCAGGGGATTTCAAAAACAATGCTGAAGTTGTTATGACCGTATAAAGTTGTTGTTGTGGGGGGCCGATGCCCATGCAGTTATCTTCAAGACGCTTTGATAATCGTATATGGACCATCAATAATTTTCTATAAAGATTGAAAAGAAGCGAATTCCTACTTCCGAAGAGTAGGAATCGCTCTTTTTTTTGTTTGTGGATAAAATAACTATTCCGAATCGGTAGATGCATCAATAGATTTAAAAATCTCCGTTGTTATCTTATGGATCATCTTTACGTCTTTGCTTTTTTTCTCTATTAAGAATTGGTAGTGGACCTCCAGGATAGATCTAGTCTCAAATTCCTGAGAGTCTGGATTAATTTCTCGAAAATCAAAAAGTTCCCCAGATTTTATATTAAGGGCGTCCATGATTTTTTCTAATGAATCAACGGAGAGATTCCTTTTGCCAAGTTCAACTTCAGTCAAATATGAAGGTTGCTGTCCCGTAAGTTGGCTTAATTGAAGTAAAGTCAGACCTTTATTATTGCGAATGCTACGAATTTTTTCGCCGATCAATTTTCTTAATTCAGACATTGATACAACCTCCCTACATAAGGGTAAGTGTTAACACCAAAAAAATATATAACAATATAAGTGATTAAAATTGTATAAATCACTAATGAGTGATATTATTATGCTTAGAGGTGAGGAAAATGATTCAAAAAGTCAGATCAGTGGAAGCACTGGTTCTAACGAGTCAATCGTCTAAACAATTTCTTGTTGGATTTCAGAAAATCATATTTCACAAAGGCTCTCAGTTTCTAATTCTTAAGCAGAAGGAAAAACAAAAGGTTTTGAAAGTAGAATTTTACGGGGATACTTTAAAACTCATTCAACCTAAAAATGATGAGTTCGAAGAGCTGAATGATTACTTTCACGAGGAGGATGTAAAGAATATATTGGATTATGATAGGGAAAAGGAGTACTGGGTTGTGGGCATAAGTTACAATAAAATTAATAATATAAACGGCTCGTCTTCACAATTTAGGATTTCAAACGAAGTGCCGCTTGATATACTGCCTTATATTATCCAGACGGGTGAAGAACATGTGTTCTTTTCAGAGTGATGCTATGAATTTTATAACGAATGGCAGGGTTACTGTAAGGGGGCTTTCGCAACTAGGGCTTATACCCGAAGGGCAATGTGTAATTCCCAACCAATTTTTTGAGGGGGGTTGGGGGAGATGGCTTCCTATGCCAAGTATTACGTTATTACCCTTTTTTAGCGTCTCCATATCAAGCGGTTTTAATAGGGAAGAAACAATCGCTTTTATGGATAAAAGGATTAGACAGAATACATTTATTGATCTCGACGTTAAAGTCCTAGATGAAAGGGATTATGAAGGTGAAGATATTGAGTTTTTGTATGAAAGGGAGGCTGAGATCAAGCGGAAATTACAGCTTAATGGGTTTCTGTATCCGAAATCGACAGTTGAAGTTATTGATCTCTATGTGGCTTTGGGCCTGGCATTTAAAACCGAGGATCAGCAAGGAAAGTGGTGCTTAGATATGATTATACGCCCACTTTGTAAAATTGATGAGGTGCTAATCAAGTAACACGAGATGTTGCCAGACTGTCTTCCTGATTGAAGGGCAGTCTATTTTTTATTTCTTGAGAAAGCCCCAGTGCCAAGAGGAGTGATGAAATGTCATTTTTGAATGAAACAGAAAAAGTGCAGTATTTGATCAGCTTGTTTGACAACCATATGGCAGAACTTTCGAACGAGGGTTCACTTAAAAACTACATCGAGTCAATTCAAGGCTTTTTAAAAACCGATGATGCAATTCTTCAGAAAGCAGCAATCTCAAATAGTATTCTGTTTTTTGATAACCTTAAACACGGTATTTCCGAAATTGACTCTATAATTATCTATTTTGAAAGATTTTTGGAAGAGCTGGAGGCAGAACAGCAAGAGGATCAGGACAATCATTTTTTGAAAGGGAAAATCAAAGGAATTAAGCATGCATTAGTGATCGTTCGAATGGTCAGATATGGTAGCAGGCATCAAGGTGAAGGAGTAAATATAATAATCGATTGATGCGCAAGGGGAAGGATGATTAGATGATAATAACTCAAGCCCAAGCGATTGGATATTTAATTGCAACAGTTGAAAAAGTTCAATTCCCAGAGGCGATGGATGCTGCATACGTCGTCATAACGTTTGAGGAGTTGCTTAGCGAACTAAGCAGAGAAGAAGCTGAAAAGATCTATCGGGAAGTTTGGCTAAAAGCATAGTTAAGAATAATTAAGGGGGGTGTAAATCGTGGGAGGGGGGGCTAGCCGGCGAACGATGTATAAGCATTATGCACAAGGGGTAATTGCTGAACTGCAGCAAATGGGTTATTTAAACGGTACAGCAAAAGAAGTGTTTCTTCGTCATTACAAAGACCTAAAACGAGCCTTCGGGCTCGAGCCAAATGTAGTTGAATTCGCCAGATTAGTTGATGAATTTGAACGGGCATGGAATCGAGAAGAAACAAATGACTCCCATTAAATTTTTGTCGGGCAACGCGTTATGGGACACAGGAGAAGATATAGACCGAACTGTTTCTGCTGTCCCATAGACTTACATAAGTTGATGACTTCGTTTGGCAATGTTCATGGACATGTTTGACGTTCGATATAAATCAGTCGAGGCCGCGAAGTATTTATTAAAGACTTAACTAGACTAACTTCACACAAGCTTAGAGTTATATGCGAAGGCACGCAGTGGATGGATTCCATACATGCTTTCAAAGCTTCTAACTTTTTTTTCGACAGAAGGAAGGATATCAACAGGTTGACGTTGGATAAATACTCACGTTGGATAAATACAGAAGTGAAGTCGGTCCTGTCCGGAAATATTTATGAATAGCTTAAGGAATTGTCAGAATAGAAATGGACCGCCGTAACCCCTGTATACTGAGGGAGGAAAATGATTTGTATCATGAACAAGATCCAGATATCTGAACATTTGATGTTTACTCCATATCAATACTCTTGGATAGATGAAAACGGAACAAGGCATGATTGGTCCTTAATTTCGCTACAACTTAATAAAAAAATGATCAGATTGACCGACTACCATAAGTATGTAGGTGCGGTTAATGGTTCTAAACATGCTTATTATATTGATAATGATTCCGTCAGAAGAGTATGTAAGTTTCTCACATATGCCCTTTTTATACATTATGGAAAATATAACGCAAAAAGAATTTCGGACATACCGTTTCAATCTGTTGTGGACTATTTGAATGAATATGCTAGGACAAAAAACTCTATGGGGACTTACCCAAGCAGACAATCTGTCGATAAAGAGAGATTTGCTATTTGTCATTTCATGAAGAATTTAAATCAAAAAAGATCAGATTATGATGATCATTTTTATGTCAAAAAGGTTTCGATGGAGTCTAGTGTAAACAAAATGACAGGTAAGAAGAGAAGCAGCGCTGTTTGGGAATATGAGATAACGGCCAATTATTTAGGAAACGAAAATAAAGGTCTTTTAAGGGATATTCCACAGAAGGCGATACCTATCCTTCTAAGAGCAGTAAAACGACAAGAGCCAGAGTTATTATTAGCCGTTTTGCTTCAGCTTTGTGCGGGGATTAGAGAAGGTGAAATCGTTAATATTCGTAGAGCAAATAGTATTTTCCCTAATGGAATCCGCTATGTAAAAGAAAATGGTAAATTTAAAACTTTTGAAGTCGATTTATTGAATGAATACGTATTAAGGAGCGACGGGAAGAAAACTGGTGGAATTAAAATTAAACGCAAGCAATCAGTTTATCCGATATTTCTTGAAGTGATCCAAGAAGCATATGAAGAGCATTTGAAAATGATAAATGAAAAGTATTTAGAACCAGAGGCTCCGTTGTTTGTTAATAATAGCATAAATGCAAAAACCGGAAAAAGAATGGCTATTTCTAAACAGTCATATTGCAAAAAGATTGTTAATATTATGCGGGAAATTGTTCTTCCTGAGTTGCTTGGATCTGACGATATCGAACTAAAAGTGTTTGGTATGATGCTTAACGAGAGTAATTGGGGGTTACACGCATTTAGGCATTGGTACACTGTGCAACTCGTATTAAATAGTGAAGATATAAACGGAATTGCTTTCTGGCGCGGTGATTCTTCTCTTGAAACGGCATTTGTATATTTACAAAATAAAGGGGAGATAATGCGTCTTTACCAAAAAGCAAGTGAAGAAGTTGGTAATGACATTATAAATGCTATTAATAAGGAAGACTTCTATGGAATATAAAATGATTGATAAAACTGAATTTATTTCAATAAATATGTCGTCGGCGCATTTTGGTATATCCGCAGCAACATTGAAGCGTAACATGAAAGCGATGGGGATCAGTATTGTCGAGTATCAGAATGTGGCATATATATCTAAAGTAGATTTTGAAGAAGCTGACAAATTAGATAAATCTATGATTGGCTTAAAGGATGTTATAGCTGAATGTATCAGCGAAAATGAAGACATAACGGTCGATTTTACAAGTAGAGAGAGTCAAGCGAAATACAGTGAACTTCATTCCTTTTTTTCAGGGTTGAACTATTTCGGAATTAATGTAAGACACAGACTAATTTCAAAACCATATAATCCAATAGTTTTTTATATAAATAAAAACAATAAGGAACAATTTAAGAGCAAAATCGTTTTAAAACTTAGATTATATAATAAAACAAAAATTGAGAAACTTAAAATTCTTTTAGAGGATGATTTTTTTTGTAGTAATCATAAAACTAAAACGGCTTTGATTAAACTTGCAGAGAATAGCCCTCACGATATGGAAAACGCTATTAATGAGCTGGCAAACTTTTTAAGATTAACTTGTAAAAAAGACATAAATCAATATAGCGATGATGAAATCACAAAATATATGGAGTTTGCAGCAGATAATATTACAAAGAATGCCAACGTGCTATTCTCGAAACTAATATTTGATATAAAACAAACGGAAAAATGCTCTTTCTCCATTGTTAATCAGTTTAATGGAAATGTGGGAATAGTTAGAAAAGATAATAGTGCATATGATGATGCTGTTTATTTAAGGTTGGCATATATGGTTTTTAATGAGGAATATTGGAAACAAGGAAACATGTTGGTTAAAGCATCAGACAGTAAGCCTTTAGCGACAACGTGGTTATATCATGCAATGCACTATGTTTGCGCTTGGCGTAAAGCAGATATTGTAAATAACATTCCGCACGTAACTCTAAACGTTGAGCCGAACGAGATAATTAGAATGGTCAAAGAGCGTGATTATAGTGATGCAACTTGGATTCCATTTGTTAATGAATTAATAGTAAGAATTGGGCTTGAAAGTAAAAGGCCACGAAAATCAAAAAGCCGTCAGAGCTCCCCTAATTTAAAAATGTATATCCCTGAGGGTTTAAGATCAACAATTGGCATGCTTCTAGCATTATGCGAAGCTCATTCGATATTGGAGGGAGAAGGAAGACCTATATGCAAGCATCCTAATAATGTCAAGTACGCTGTCGAATTATTTGGCACAGATTATAATAGTTTATTTGCTGGAAGATTAATATCAAACAGAAAAGCGAATAAGGCATATATGGAAAGAATCATGGAAAGCGGCGATAAAAATAATAACAATGGATATTTACTAGCATCGTATGCCAGGAGCCATAAGGGGGGCTTAGGCTCAATACCAGAAGTAACATCTAAATATCTCAAGGCGAAGATGGACGGGTATTCTGTTGATGATATTACAAGAATTCTTTTTGAACGAGGTGTTTGTAGTTTTGTCCCTTATTTACTTTGCAGTGCCTTGTATAATGATGAATTTGATAAAAAACATATAGACAAACAAACAAAAACCATAAAAGAGCTTGGAATGATACCGCATGAAATAGAGTTGCTATTGATAACAGATGAAAAGGCCGAATTAAAAGCAAAACAGACAATATCGGAACTAATTATGTATATAGATGATGGAAATATAACAGAGATTGTAGAAAATGCATTGAAGGAAATTGCTGATGGTAGGTGCATTGGGAAGAATGAAGATGTATATTGCATCAGAAAGGCATTTGGAGAAGAATGTAACATGCCTAATAGAGAACATTGCATAGGTTGTGGTTCGGAAATGTATTTAAAAACGTTCTTGAACGATCTCCATAGTGAGATATTAGCCGATAAAGTAAAATTCCAAAATGCAAAGACAAAAGCCGAAAGATATAAATGGAAGTCTATCTTGGAAGAAAAGTTATATCCTGCAGTCTATGAAGTTTTGAAATCAATGAAGTATATCTATAAACAGGATATTTCAGAATACCAAAGACTTTTCTTGGGAGACGATTAGAGCATGTTGGCGTTAATTACTCAGAATAAAAAAATAAACCGGCATAAAGTGGTTACAACAATTGGCATTGAAGAAAAAAATATTGCTTTGGAGAAGTTTAAAATTTATCAAAAGGATGGGGTTATACAAAGTGAATTTAACGAAGATGCATGGGTATTATCTGACGAAAAGGATTCGATTACTTTAGATTTTACTTTTGATGAAGTGTACGTAAAAAAGTATATGAATTATTATTCTATAACGGAATTCAAAGAAATACTAAAATGCTATGTTAGTTTTTGTATAGGTCAATACGTTATAGGCACTTTACAGGAATTGGTGTATAACATAAAAGAGTTGTTATACAATACAGAATGTTTATCAAAGACCCCTAAAAATCGCAACTTGCTAATTAAAACAGGAATACAAGATTTTATTGAGTTAATGCCTTTTGCCTCAGAAGAGATTATCTTGGAGGAAGAAAGGAATCAAAATAATTATATAAGAAGGCGTGAATTAGCAGAATACCAAAGTTATTTTTTATTTGGAAGGATACTGGAAGAATATTGGGAAAGTTCGACTGTTGATGAAAAAATATTCTTTTACCCGATTTATTTATGGTGGAATATCACCATGATACTTCCGGTGCGGGTTACTGAGTTTACCTTAATACCAAAAGACTGTATAGAGGACAGGGAGGGGGTCCAGTACCTTAAAATAAGAAGATCAACAATGAAAGGTAACGCAAGTAGAAAAAGAAATATTACTTATAAGATAGATGAAGATTATAAAATTTATGAATATGCTGTTTCGGATAACATAGCAACGATGATTTCTGACTATAAGAAACTGGTTAAGGAATATAAAGAATCAAACATAGATTCATTGTTTGTTAATGAAGTATATGTAAATGCAAGTAACAAGCTTAAAGATCATGGTTTCTTTCATACGAAACATTTTTCGAGGTTATTAGATGTTTTTTATTGTGATGTTATCGAGAAAAAATATAATTATAGAATAATTCCAAAGGATAAACTAAAGGAGACAACTATTGTTGGTGAGGCGTATAAATTAAAACTTAATGAAATAGTGAAGATCTCATTAGGTGATTCTAGACATATAGCTATGCAAAATATGCTTCTTAACGGAGCCAATATTCTTATGGCAAAAGAAATTACCGGTCATGAAAATGTAAAAATGATATTTCACTATTCAGGTAACATGAAAAACCTCATAAAATGTAAGGCGCACAGCTTATTTGAGTTGTCTAAAAGAAATGAAATTATTGTTGAAACAGTAGTAGGCAACGGTAAGGATTTTATCATACGTGGGGGAGAATTATCAAAATTCATTGAAGTTGACCAAGGAAAATGCTTTTCAACATTATTTGCTCGAGGAGATTTGGGGGACTGCTATGCAGTTGCGGGTGATTGCGAAATATGCAAGTACTTTCAGGGTTATAAGAACCGAAAAGAATTGATTAAAAAACAGGAACTTAAAGTGGAGGAAAAATTGAAAAGACTCAAAGAATGGATATCTTCTGAAAAGGAATATAGAGATACGGATGAGTATATGGTTTTGAAAAGTCAACTAAAGGCAAGTGTTGAAAATTTAATAAATGCGTATGCTGAGGAACTGGGGGGAGGGGGACATGTATGACAAATAAAATAGGGAGACCTAAAGCTTATGCAACAGAAGAAATAAAGAACATAATTGATTCATATTTGGCGTATACGGGAGGAACAGTCTTCTTAAACGCCTCTAAAATTGCTAAATATGCGAATGACGAATTGGAATTATCCAATTTCAAGTACTACATAATTAATAGGGATACAGAAGCAAAAGAATATTTAGAAGGTTTGAATGAGAGGATAATAGGGCTGACTAATAAAAAAATACCAATTACAAAAACTGTATTTAAACAAATCGAAATAAACAGTTATCTTTCTATGAAGAAGGATGATTTGAAGGTTGCATTAAACAATCTCAACGTTTTGTTGGAAGATATGTCAAATGCAAATACAGAACTTATTAAAGAAAATCTAAAACTAAAAACTCGGATTCAAGAAAGAGATTTAGAAATTAGAAGAATGAGTAAAGAGGTTGCCGAAAAATATGCTGAATATCAAAACCGTGAGAAAAGTTCTAAAGAAATGCTAGATGCACAAAAACAAAAGGTACAGGAATTAACTGTAAAAGTAAGGGAGCAAGACGATCTGACACATATTTTGTGGGATAGGGAAGCGGAAAAAATATTAAAGAAAAATGGTGTTTTTGAAGATGATGGCGTTGAACTAAGTCAAGATAGGGTTATTTCAGATGTCGATACTGACATCATAGGGGTGGTGAAAGATACTTTTCACAATGTTGAAGATGAAAAAATAAGTTTTGAATTAATAAACCGAATTAAAAACATATAGGAGTTAAATATGAGATCAAGGAAGTACATAGTAAGCGATTATCCACATTTATCGAGGGAATATCATAAAGAGAAGAATTCAGTTTCAGTGGAAAATATTTATTCTGGTTACCCGGACCCCGTTTGGTGGAAATGCGAAAAAGGCCACGAATGGCAAACCTTTGTTAAAAATAGAACGGTTCGTGGTCATGGTTGTATCTATTGTACTGGCCATGTGCCGGTAGTTGGAGAAAACGATTTTTCAACCACTGACCCCGTATTGGCAAAAGAATGGCACCCAACCAAAAACGGGGAATTTGCACCGCAGATGGTAATGCGTGGATCTTCTAAAAAAGTTTGGTGGGAATGTGGAAAGGGCCATGAATGGGAAGCGGCGATATATTCTAGGTCTTGCGGAAATGGATGTCCGTACTGTTCTGGAAGAATAGCGATAAGGGGCGTAAACGATTTAGAAACTTTACATAAGGACCTAGCTTCCGAATGGCATCCTATAAAGAATGGGCAATTAAAACCCTATGAATTTAAAGCAAAGAGTAGCAAAAGAGTTTGGTGGCAGTGTAAGAAAGGACATGAATGGGAAGACGTTATATCTGAAAGGGTAATTAATAAGAAAAAATGTCCGTTCTGTAATAATACTGTTGTAATACCTGATGTAAACAGTTTTAAAGCATTAGAACCGGAAGCAGCAAGTTACTGGGACTATGATTCAAATGGTGATCTAAAGCCGGAAAACTATACGCCCCATAGTAATTTAAGGGTTTTTTGGAATTGTGGAAAGCATGATTGGGAAGAAACTATTGGTGCAATGACAAAAAGAAAAACATGCCCATATTGCTCTGGGGCAAGAATATCAGAAGAGGACTCAGCATTCAATAAATATCCAGTACTTTTAACCGAATATGATCATGATAAAAACGTTGGGATAAATATAAATTCAATTTCAACAGGCTCCAATAAAATGATCTGGTGGAAGTGCATAAAGGGGCATAGTTGGCTTGCTCCAACGGAACGAAGGGTAAAAGGTTCAAAGTGCCCGTATTGCGCAGGTAAAAAGTCGATTTACTCTATATGACATTTAAATTATGACGAATAATTAGTCCCTTCTTGGATTCCGTATACCGAGAAGGGACTAATTATTTTTATCATTTTGTTATGTTGGAAGGTATTTGCTTTTTGGAATGAAACGGGTTATGATACAAGCAAAACATATATCGTTTATAAAATAAACAAGATTGTTTATTTTGATAACTAAAGAAAGTGTGTGAGGGGTATGAGTGATCAATTTGTCGGCATGTATGAAATAGCAAAAATTGCAAATGTAACAAATGCGGCCGTGACGAATTGGAGGAAGAGGTATTCAGATTTCCCTAAGGCAGTTGCGGAGCTGAAGTCAGGTCCCATATTCAATGCCTGGGAGATAGATTTATGGCTAGATAGAAGAGGACATATCACTTCGGAATCACTAAAAACTATGGGAGGGAACAATGTGTTTAAAAAAATAGTGCTTATTGGAAGGGCTAGGCTAGGGAAAAGCAGGATTGCCGCGAGGTTCACACGTTACCAGCAACTTTTTTTCAAGTATTTTGTTGGGCCTGGACGTGACTTTACAAAAGTTAATGTGCGACTTGTTGTGAAAAAAAATTGCTCTGATCAGGGCAATCACATCAGATTTATTAGTCCTAACTCAACGATTAATGGCATACAAGAGAATTTTGATGAGGATGGGGTAATTAGATTCCTTGATAACATCAACAATCATAACAGTTACTCAAGAAATCATGAAAAAGCTGGAGAGAAGAAGGAGTTAGATCCGAAAGAAGATTTTATTGAGATTACTACAGAAGCAAGTGACCTCGCAGTTAGCATAATGAGCGAAACTGATGAAGGGCTGATTGTAACAGATACTCCTGGAGTATCCGGAGATGTTGAAGGATTACAAAGTGTAAGTGATGCTGATGTTTACATATTTGTAATGAGATCGGACAATGGGAGTGAATTTACTGAATCAATAAATAAAATGTTGCCTGTACTTGCTGGCTCAAAAACCATGTTTATTTACAATATGGGGACTAGTGTAGAAGATGATACAGATTATGAGAGCATGACGCAACACGCTCAGATAGCCATGCACGATTTTTCCCAAGATTTGGCGAAACTGAGCAGTGGATCAATTATAAGTTCATCAATTGAAGTGCTCAATCCAGCTGCAACTGTAATTCCTATGGGCAGTTTCAATGACAGGAAAGTCAATTTTGCAGAACAGAAATTTAATGAACAATTAATAGAATCACTAAAAAAAGTGTTGCATGAAAATCCTAACTTTCTAGCTGAACAAGATATTGCGGAGATTCTAAATAGCCCCGAATATTCTCAAGAAGAAATAATTGAATTTATTAAAGCAACACTAAGTACCTACAATGTAGCAACGCCTGTCGAGGAACACTCCACTTTTGTTGAAGCCTTTTTACTTCAAAGACATGATAGAGTTAAATTCAATGATGATCTACGGACGTTAAGACTTGTAAGAGAAAATAGGGTAGAGATTCTAAATGAGCTTTATGATAAATTTGATGTTTTAAAAGTGAATGAGAACCTCGCATTGCCTAAGATAATTCAAGAAATAATCATACAATATTGTTATAAAAAACTTACTCTTGCAGTGAAGTTTGATTGTGGAATATCTCGTGGAGACCATCCGTTCGAGAGCAATCCACCAATTACAATGTGGGCAGAGGAAGCTATTATTGCCGAAGATTTGATTAAATCTAATGCAACAACTAGTTCAAGCGCATTCTGTTCTGTGATGAAAGCAAAAGGTTATACCTCTAATTCATGGAATTATGTTCGCGTCCCCAAAATTCCATATACTGGGGAGCATGAGTACTGCAATAAAAAACTTGAAGTTATTGTAGCATGTAGGTTAAACAAGCTTCCATCTAAGAATTCAAAAGAATTAATATTTAATTCATACAATTTAGCATTACTTAAACTGGGGCAATATTCTATTTGTGATTTCGTAATTAAATCTATTAACTCTGGTGATGATGCCCTAGACTGGGTAAAGTTATTGAAGTAAATATAAGCAAGGAACAGGCTTACAGAACAGACAGTGCGGTGAACCACATATATGTGGCAAGATGTAAACGGTATATTAAAGCAAGACAGCGAACGATAGTACAATATTAACGCGGCGGGAGTCTAGGACTATATATTTCAGTCCGTGGCACCGCTGTTTCTTTAATAACTAACTTCAATTCGAGTTGATAGAATAAGGTGATGGTATTAGTGAAAACATCTTTCCGCGTATATAAAACCCACTCTTCGAAACGATATTCATCTTTTTTCGATCTTATTGATGGGGACAATGAGACCAAACAAACCAAGGGACTGGCATATACCTTTTCAAAATATCCAAATCTAGTTTTCATGTTTATTAAGTCCGTCCTCTCCCCTGCAACTCTGGGAGGTCTTACTTTAAGTGAGATTGATTATGTGCAGGTTGACGCCGAAATGCTTTCGGAGGGCCATGTAAATATCCGTAGGGACATTACTCTTTCCTTTTACCGGGGGAATGCCAAGCGTTTTGTCATCGTTATGGAAGCGAAGAGTTCGAAGAAGGGACTTGTAAAGGACAATGATCTCACGTTGCAATTATCGTCGTATCTTAATCCGGAATACTTTCCGGGAGAACAAGGTATCCCGATCATAGGTATTACGATCACGAAATACCGGATGATGCACCCAACCGAGACTGGATTCATTAGTATCACATGGAATGAGATTATTACATTGCTGAATGATTTTATGCGGTCAAAGCAAAATCAAAACATTGATCTGGATATTGCTCGTGAGTATACAGATTTTCTGACAGGAGTGAATAACGGGATGAACTTCTATGAGGTAGAGGTATTGTCTGTAGCGGCTGGCGAAACCCTTCAATTAACGAAGGATCACTTTATTCATGCCTGCCCTCATCATCGCAGAGGATTTACCTATAAAACCCCGATCTATATTACATTTCGCTCAGCCGGTGGCGGTGAGATGGAGTTTTTGTACAAGATTAAAGAGATTGTAGTATTAGACCCGCTTTCACCGAACCTTGAGGTGGTTCTGGACGGTATTGAAGCAGACTTTGCTAAACGAATAAAAGGGTACATAGCAGATCGATCAGCAACCAAATTTGGCTTTGAACATAAGGACGAAGAGTACCGCTTTTACAACTTGAATAAGCACGAGGTAATTCATCTAAGGCATCTTCCAAAACCGGAGGCAAATAATGCTGGCCCGAGGTACTACACCATTGCGGAGTTTTTTAAGGGTAATAAGATCGTTAAGGTAGCGAGTCAGGATTAGGATAATACAGATCTAGTCCTGCCCACTTCACAAGCCGTTTTTTTACAGCTATCTGTAACATTTTCATTGAAATGTGGTTATTTAAAAGAAATCACATGTTAGATATGATTATGGCAGCGTTTTTGAATAAGGTTAACAGGGGGGGTTCCAATGCTTCAAAATATGCCATCGATCTCATCCTTCTCCCTATCGCAAATCGAAAAGCTCAAAATTGTTATTTCACAAAGTGTGGATTTGATCACTACGCAGTTAGCATGCGGCCGCTTATCGCTGACAAGTGAAGCCTCTCTACAACTGCACCTGGGTATGATCCTTCATCAGATTGGCGATACATACTGCTTTTCTAAGAGCGAGTCTTTTCATGTGGGGCTAGAGGTGCCATTTACTTCAGCGACAACGCTTATGAAAAGTAAGACAAAAAAAGGCGTTGATCGATCTAGTTGTTACCTTTCAAGATTTGCAGCATGCTGAACAAACTGTGACAGCTGCTATTGAGTTGAAACATTACCAAGCAAAAAATCAACGTGAACCGAATAATCGATACGACGCATTTATGGATCTAAAAAATCTTGAAGCTTATGTGGATGCAAAACAAGCTGATATAGGTGTTTTCATTCTTATCACGGATCATATTCATTACATCATTAAGCCGAGATCATCACAGACTAATGATTTTGACCTATCTCATGGTGCGACCTACAAGCAAGGATCTATCCTTACTTATCGCACGGATAAACCATATGGGGATCCAATAGTGTTGACGCGGGATTACTGCTTTGAATGGAACGAAGCTGGCGATTATTACAAATTGCTTCACTGGATTTATTAAAGAATATAAGTATTTTTAATCTAAACTGTGTGATGTGCGGCACCTCATAATCAACGCTTTCATTGTATTGAGTAAATGAGGTTCGAGTAATGGGAAACGATAGTTTGTAACTTCGCGTTCTCACACAAGAACCCGTGGCACTGTTACGCCAAAATATTCACCTGTCAGTTAATACATAACCTTGTCTAAAACTATATTAAACAAAAGTCCGAAATAAAAAATATGCTTATCTGGCAAAATAACGCCGTTAGCGAAGGTTGAGCCTGTTGAGCTGGCTGGAGTTACGGTACAGAACTGTACGCTCAACAATGTCGGGGACATTGAACGGAAGAATTTGAAGTTCGCGATCGGCACACGTGTATTCATCCGCCGCTCCAATGACGTAATCCCTGAAATTCTGGGCAAGGTTACGGAGGAGAGTGATGGAGAGGAGATCATTTATCCGGAGAAATGCCCGGCTTGTGGTTTCCCGCTTGAGCAGCGCGGTGCCCACCTATTCTGCAACAACCGATTTGGCTGCAAGCCGCAAATCGTCGCGCGGATTACGCACTTTGCCTCACGGGATGCTATGGACATTGAGACCTTTAGCGACAAGACTGCGGAGCAGCTCTATGATGAGCTTGAGGTACGCGAGTCAGCTGATCTGTACACATTGACCTATGAGGATCTGGTGAAGCTGGAGCGTTTCGGAGCCAAGAAGGCGACCAATCTGCTTGAGGCGATTGAGCAAAGTAAGGGCCGCGACCTTGCTGCATTTCTGTTTGCACTTGGAATTCCGAACACGGGCAAGTCGACAACCAAAGTGATAGCCGAGCATTTCGGCAGCCTCCAGGCCATCATGTCCGCAGCGGCGGAGGAATTGACCGCTCTGCCTGATATTGGAGGCATTGTGGCCGACAGCATAGTGAGCTTTTTTGCGGATCCATTCATGCAGGCAGGGATCAACAAGATGCTGTCCTTGGGTGTACAGGCCAAAGCCCCTGAGAAGCCGCAGCCTGTCGCTACGGATTCCTTCTTCAGTGGGAAGACGGTCGTGCTTACAGGAACCCTGCACAAGTTGACCCGTGATGATGCCGCCGAGAAGCTTGAAGCGCTGGGAGCCAAGGTTACCGGAAGTGTCTCCAAGAAGACAGATCTTGTTATAGCGGGTGAGAAGGCAGGCAGTAAGCTGACGAAAGCAAAGGAACTCGGAATTCAGGTTATTGAGGATGAAGATGAGTTCATTAAGCTGCTGCAGGGCTGATCGGAAGAACCTGCTTCAGCATCATCTTAACAATTTACATTTACCGTTATCGCAGTCAAATTAGGATTAACGGTCTCGTTCTCCCACAACCAAAAGGCTGTGCTATTCATTCTTAGTGAATAGCACAGCCTTTATTTTTACTCTATTCAACGCACCTCGTTCAGGATCAACGCTAAGCAGCTTGCGTTCAAGCATGCCACTAGGCACCGTCGTTCGAACCTCACGCTTGACTTGTCTTTCAAGCTTTGCGATCCGCAGGAACCCAGGCGTCCTTATCGTATCCCCGCACCTCCCAGTAGCCTACATGCTCCTCCGCAATAAGTTCAATCCGGTTCAGCCATTTTACAGATTTGTAGGCATACATCTGAGGCACAACAAGTCTTACGGGACCACCGAGCTCGTTCGGGATAGGTCTGCCATCATGCATAACGGCCACCATCACATCATCCAAATGAGCCTGATCTATCGTTAGAGAGTCGGTATACGTACCATCCCCGGAGTAGAACTTCACATAAGCGGCATTCGAATTTGCGCCAGCAATGGATAACAGCGTTTTGAGAGGGATGCCTTCCCAAGTGTTCTTATACACTGACCAGCCTGTTACACAGTGAAAATCGCTGACCGGTACGCTTCTCCCCAGCTTGACGAACTCTTCCCAGTTCCATTCCAGCTTTCGTTCGACCAGACCGTCAAGGGTAAATGACCAGTTCGTATTGTCAAAGGCCGGAATGGGAGTCACCGTGTAGACACGGAATTCACCTACAGCGCCTCCACCTTCTGGCGGTAAGGAGGCAGGGAGCGGACTTGGGGCAGACAGAAGCCGATTTGCATTTTTTTGCACATAATCTTCCGTAGAGCTTGAACCGCTTCCCAAAGAACGTCCCATCCATTTAACAAAAGATGGCCCGAGTATGGCCGCAAGACCAAGTGCCACCGTCCATTTCAAAAATGACCGCCTTCCGTCTATCGAATTCGTCTCAACCACTCTCCGAGAGGAGTTCAACACCACAGTCCGGCGCCCGGGTTCCTTCAGCCATTTTGTACGTGTAATGGAATGTTAAATGATATAGGGCAGACCCAGCCAGGTAAGAAGGTCATGAACGATCAGAGCGTTGTTAGTCCATGTAGGTCACGCTAATTTAAGCTGCCACAAAATAATTCCCGACAACAGCCAGCCTCCCAGCAGGATGAATATAACCATCACATTGAGCTTTTGCAGCGGCCGATCCTTGAGCTGCTTCCAATGCTTTGCCGCTAATAGGAGATAAAGCAATACCGGAACAAGAAGAGCAAGCCCGACCCCAAGATGCATCCACTTTACCCAGCCTCTTGTCACCCCGAGGATTTGGCGCCAATAACCACTCATCAGGACAAGACCGGATAATGAGAGAAATAGCACCATCCAGCCGTTCCAAGCATGAATCGAGATAAGCTTTCTGCCATAGCCTTTCCGTATCTGACTCAACCATTCTTTCAATGTATGACCTCCTTGTAAGCTGCTGCTTAAGTGGTTGTTTAACCCTATGATACTTTAAAAATAACTTGATTAAGAAATAAGTCACCTGCAAAAAGGTAATTGGGATATTTTGTGTGGTTGCACAAAAACTCGAAACATGATAAATTATTTCTTGTCGCTTCGGAAGCTAACTTGCTGAATTGCAGAAATGAATGTCGAAATAAGTTATTGACAAAGCGAATGAAATGAGATAAACTAATATTCTGTTCGGTTGAGTGAGCTAAATGAGTCGCTTGATAGGATAGAGCAAGTTCTTTGAAAACTGAACAAATGGAATACGTTAAGAATAACAGATTCTTATTAAGAATCGTCAGTTTCAAAATGAGCAAGTCAAACACTTTATGGAGAGTTTGATCCTGGCTCAGGACGAACGCTGGCGGCGTGCCTAATACATGCAAGTCGAGCGGAGTTATGAGGGAGCTTGCTCCCGATTAATTTAGCGGCGGACGGGTGAGTAACACGTAGGTAACCTGCCTGTAAGACTGGGATAACTACCGGAAACGGTAGCTAATACCGGATAATTCACGTTGCTGCATGGCAGCGTGATGAAAGACGGAGCAATCTGTCACTTACGGATGGGCCTGCGGCGCATTAGCTAGTTGGTGGGGTAACGGCTCACCAAGGCGACGATGCGTAGCCGACCTGAGAGGGTGAACGGCCACACTGGGACTGAGACACGGCCCAGACTCCTACGGGAGGCAGCAGTAGGGAATCTTCCGCAATGGACGAAAGTCTGACGGAGCAACGCCGCGTGAGTGATGAAGGTTTTCGGATCGTAAAGCTCTGTTGCCAGGGAAGAACGTCCGGTAGAGTAACTGCTACCGGAGTGACGGTACCTGAGAAGAAAGCCCCGGCTAACTACGTGCCAGCAGCCGCGGTAATACGTAGGGGGCAAGCGTTGTCCGGAATTATTGGGCGTAAAGCGCGCGCAGGCGGTTATTTAAGTCTGGTGTTTAATCCTGGGGCTCAACCCCGGGTCGCACCGGAAACTGGGTAACTTGAGTACAGAAGAGGAGAGTGGAATTCCACGTGTAGCGGTGAAATGCGTAGATATGTGGAGGAACACCAGTGGCGAAGGCGACTCTCTGGGCTGTAACTGACGCTGAGGCGCGAAAGCGTGGGGAGCAAACAGGATTAGATACCCTGGTAGTCCACGCCGTAAACGATGAATGCTAGGTGTTAGGGGTTTCGATACCCTTGGTGCCGAAGTTAACACATTAAGCATTCCGCCTGGGGAGTACGGTCGCAAGACTGAAACTCAAAGGAATTGACGGGGACCCGCACAAGCAGTGGAGTATGTGGTTTAATTCGAAGCAACGCGAAGAACCTTACCAAGTCTTGACATCCCAATGAAAGCACCAGAGATGGTGTCCCTCTTCGGAGCATTGGTGACAGGTGGTGCATGGTTGTCGTCAGCTCGTGTCGTGAGATGTTGGGTTAAGTCCCGCAACGAGCGCAACCCTTGATTTTAGTTGCCAGCACTTTAAGGTGGGCACTCTAGAATGACTGCCGGTGACAAACCGGAGGAAGGCGGGGATGACGTCAAATCATCATGCCCCTTATGACTTGGGCTACACACGTACTACAATGGCCGGTACAACGGGAAGCGAAGCCGCGAGGTGGAGCGAATCCTAGAAAAGCCGGTCTCAGTTCGGATTGCAGGCTGCAACTCGCCTGCATGAAGTCGGAATTGCTAGTAATCGCGGATCAGCATGCCGCGGTGAATACGTTCCCGGGTCTTGTACACACCGCCCGTCACACCACGAGAGTTTACAACACCCGAAGTCGGTGAGGTAACCGCAAGGAGCCAGCCGCCGAAGGTGGGGTAGATGATTGGGGTGAAGTCGTAACAAGGTAGCCGTATCGGAAGGTGCGGCTGGATCACCTCCTTTCTATGGAGAATCGTTACCTGCAACGGTAACATTCAAATACGGTCTGCCGCAAGGCAGCCGGAACCGCTTTGCATTGCAAAGCAAGCATATGCTTTCGAAGTAACTTTACTTCGTAAAGCTTTTAACTTAACGTATCTCCATTTGTTCGGTTTTGATGGAATTTGCATGGGGCCATAGCTCAGCTGGGAGAGCGCCTGCCTTGCAAGCAGGAGGTCAGCGGTTCGATCCCGCTTGGCTCCACCATAATTGCATCTATTAGTTATGTCTTGATCCTTGAAAACTAGATAACGAAACGAATTTGCGTAAATTAGAATTCCTTTAAGCCAATCTTGTGTAAGCAAGATTGCAGTCAAAGGTAGCGCGAAGGGGTTTCGTTTTTGGGACCCTTTGCGATTTCTGCAACAGAGCCCAAAAATGAAAGCCCGGAGCATTTGGTTAAGCTACTAAGAGCACACGGAGGATGCCTAGGCGCTAGGAGCCGAAGAAGGACGTGGCGAACAACGAAACGGCCTCGGGGAGCTGTAAGCAAGCTTTGATCCGGGGATGTCCGAATGGGGAAACCCGGCTGTGGTAATTCGCAGTCACTCGTAACTGAATACATAGGTTGCGAAGAGGCAGACCAGGGGAACTGAAACATCTAAGTACCCTGAGGAAGAGAAAACAAGAGTGATTCCGTCAGTAGCGGCGAGCGAACGCGGAACAGCCTAAACCAAGGGGCTTGCCCCTTGGGGTTGTGGGACGTCTCACATGGAGTTACAAAGGATTAGGGTAGGCGAAGAGGTCTGGAAAGGCCCGCTAGAAGAGGTAAAAGCCCTGTAACTGAAATTCTGATCCCTCCGAGACGGATCCCGAGTAGTGCGGGGCACGTGAAACCCCGTATGAATCCAGCAGGACCATCTGCTAAGGCTAAATACTCCCTAGCGACCGATAGTGAAGCAGTACCGTGAGGGAAAGGTGAAAAGCACCCCGGAAGGGGAGTGAAAGAGATCCTGAAACCGTGTGCTTACAAGAAGTCAGAGCCCTCTATATGGGTGATGGCGTGCCTTTTGTAGAATGAACCGGCGAGTTACGTTCCCGTGCAAGGTTAAGGTGAAGAGCCGTAGCCGCAGCGAAAGCGAGTCTGAATAGGGCGACTAAGTACGTGGACGTAGACCCGAAACCGTGTGATCTACCCCTGTCCAGGGTGAAGGTGCGGTAACACGCACTGGAGGCCCGAACCCACGTATGTTGAAAAATGCGGGGATGAGGTGGGGGTAGCGGAGAAATTCCAATCGAACTCGGAGATAGCTGGTTCTCCCCGAAATAGCTTTAGGGCTAGCCTCGGAATAAAGAGTTGTGGAGGTAGAGCACTGATTGGGTGCGGGGCCCGCCAAGGGTTACCAAGCTCAGTCAAACTCCGAATGCCATAAACTTGTATCCGGGAGTCAGACAGTGAGTGCTAAGATCCATTGTCAAAAGGGAAACAGCCCAGACCATCAGCTAAGGTCCCCAAGTGTGTGTTAAGTGGGAAAGGATGTGGAGTTGCACAGACAACCAGGATGTTGGCTTAGAAGCAGCCACCATTTAAAGAGTGCGTAATAGCTCACTGGTCGAGTGACTCTGCGCCGAAAATGTAACGGGGCTAAACACACCACCGAAGCTATGGCTTGATGCATTGCATCAGGGGTAGGGGAGCGTTGTATGTAGGTTGAAGGTGTACCGTAAGGAGCGCTGGACAGCATACAAGTGAGAATGCCGGTATGAGTAACGAAAAGATCAGTGAGAATCTGATCCGCCGAAAGCCTAAGGGTTCCTGAGGAAGGTTCGTCCGCTCAGGGTAAGTCGGGACCTAAGGCGAGGCCGAAAGGCGTAGTCGAAGGACAACAGGTTGAAATTCCTGTACCACCGTAATCCGTTATGAGCGATGGGGTGACGCAGTAGGGTAGTGACGCGGACTGATGGATGTCCGTCTAAGCAGTGAGGCTGGTGTGTAGGCAAATCCGCACATCGTAAGGCTGGGCTGTGATGGGGAGCGAAAATTACAGTAGCGAAGGTCATGATCTCACACTGCCAAGAAAAGCCTCTAGCCAGGAGAAGGTGCCCGTACCGCAAACCGACACAGGTAGGCGAGAAGAGAATTCTAAGGCGCGCGGAAGAACTCTCGTTAAGGAACTCGGCAAAATGACCCCGTAACTTCGGGAGAAGGGGTGCCCCGGTAGTGTGAATAGCACGAGGGGGCCGCAGTGAAAAGGCCCAAGCGACTGTTTAGCAAAAACACAGGTCTGTGCGAAGCCGCAAGGCGAAGTATACGGGCTGACGCCTGCCCGGTGCTGGAAGGTTAAGGGGAGTGGTTAGGGGTAACCCGAAGCTATGAACCGAAGCCCCAGTAAACGGCGGCCGTAACTATAACGGTCCTAAGGTAGCGAAATTCCTTGTCAGGTAAATTCTGACCCGCACGAATGGCGTAACGACTTGGGCGCTGTCTCAACGAGAGATCCGGTGAAATTTTAATACCTGTGAAGATGCAGGTTACCCGCGACAAGACGGAAAGACCCCATGGAGCTTTACTGCAGCTTGATATTGGACTTTGATACGATTTGTACAGGATAGGTGGGAGCCTAAGAAGCAGGAGCGCCAGCTTCTGTGGAGGCAACGTTGGGATACCACCCTGATCGTATCGGAGTTCTAACCTGGTACCGTGATCCGGTATGGGGACAGTGTCAGGTGGGCAGTTTGACTGGGGCGGTCGCCTCCTAAAGAGTAACGGAGGCGCCCCAAGGTTCCCTCAGAATGGTTGGAAATCATTCGAAGAGTGCAAAGGCATAAGGGAGCTTGACTGCGAGACTGACAAGTCGAGCAGGGACGAAAGTCGGGCTTAGTGATCCGGTGGTACCGCATGGAAGGGCCATCGCTCAACGGATAAAAGCTACCCTGGGGATAACAGGCTTATCTCCCCCAAGAGTCCACATCGACGGGGAGGTTTGGCACCTCGATGTCGGCTCATCGCATCCTGGGGCTGAAGTAGGTCCCAAGGGTTGGGCTGTTCGCCCATTAAAGCGGTACGCGAGCTGGGTTCAGAACGTCGTGAGACAGTTCGGTCCCTATCTGTCGTGGGCGTAGGAAATTTGAGAGGAGCTGTCCTTAGTACGAGAGGACCGGGATGGACGCACCGCTGGTGCACCAGTTGTTCCGCCAGGAGCACAGCTGGGTAGCTAAGTGCGGAAGGGATAAGCGCTGAAAGCATCTAAGCGTGAAGCCCCCCTCAAGATGAGATTTCCCAATTCGTAAGACCCCTTGAAGACGACGAGGTAGATAGGCTGGGGGTGGAAGTGCAGCAATGCATGGAGCTGACCAGTACTAATCGGTCGAGGGCTTATCCAACAAGCTCGGAAGGACGTAGTCCAAGAAGAGCATACGCAGATTCGTTTCGTATCTAGTTTTCAGGCGATCAAGCCTGAAGAGAACATGTGGGTCTTTATTAAGGCCTGATATTTTCTCGCAGCGATTTCGAGAAGCGGAAGCTTCGAAAAATCATGTTTGGTGGCGATGGCGGAGGGGTTCCACGCGTACCCATCCCGAACACGACCGTTAAGCCCTCCAGCGCCAATGGTACTTGGACCGCAGGGTCCTGGGAGAGTAGGACGCCGCCAAGCAATAGAAGAAACCTTATCGATATTCGATAAGGTTTTTTTGTTTGTTTTGTTTTAATATTCCGGCTCCATTAATCAGGGATAGAACCAGTTGATTATGAAATAATAAGACGGCATTTTTAAATATAGGAGGTTGATTGCAGATGAGCAACAAGATAGAAGCCATTCGTGCGGATCACCAGAACTTTCTGGACAAAACGGAGGATGAAGTCAAAGCAGTTCCAGCTACTACCGATGTTAACGAGGCAGTAGAAGCCATTACAGCACATATGAACAAGTACGATGTGCCGCAGGAGAAAGAAGGAGACTAACTCAAATCAAGCCAAGAACCGTCAGAAACCTGATGGTTCTTTTTTTTGTTAGCCTTTTAATGACAGAAGGTTAGTCCTGTAGTGTCCGTCCTAATGAAGCCTGCAGGAATAGGCTAAAATGGATATCCGTTAAATTTGAAGTTCCTGATGATGTCTTCAGTAGATGTTAAATCAGCAAGGAAAAGCCACTGAGTGGAAGTTGAAATGTGAACAGGTGTTAAATTAACCAGAGAATCGAATGGACACGCAGCAGGATGGGTAAAGTATATTTAGGGCTGATTATAACGGACTTGCTTAGAGATCCTGATCAAGAGTATGGACTTCACAGGTTTTTAGACTAAATATAAAAGGGCTCTTGGCAAACCAGGAAAATATGATATAATAAATTCAAGGTCAAAGAAAGTCAAAGTCAACTTGATGAAAATCAGTAATTTCTTTAACCTTTGCTTATAATTCGAAAATTTAAACGTAGTCGCTAATATGACTGCAGTGTGACTTTATCAGGAGATCATTTTTGCCGCTTCGTAATGGCTAAACGCTTCGAGCAGTGGAGGGATGAGTGAATGCGAAATATCTCCGATATTATTGAGAAGTATCTCAAGAGTATTATGCATGAAAGTCCTGAAGGAACCATTGAGATTCAGCGCAATGATTTAGCCGATAAATTCTCCTGCGTTCCCTCCCAGATTAACTACGTAATTAGTACGCGGTTTACTTTGGAGAAGGGTTACCTTGTAGAAAGCAAGCGCGGCGGAGGCGGGTACGTCAGGATCAGAAAGATTGAACTGCCTGGTCCAACCTCGCTGCATACGCATCTGCATCAGACCATTGGGAATGAAATGGGTCAAGCTGCTGCGGAGGGGCTGATCTATCAATTACTGGAGGCTCGGATCATTACCGAGCGCGAAGCGAATTTGATGAGGTCGGTAACTTCAAGGGAGGTCTTGGCGCTTAAGCTGCCTTATCGGGATGAGATTCGTGCCAGAATTATGAAGGCCATGTTGATTGCGTTATTAGTCAAATAGTCAAATAATAGGCCAGGAATAAAGGGGGGCATCTTGTGCTTTGTCAGGAATGCGGTAAGCGTCCGGCTTCGCTTCATTTCACCAAAATTGTGAATGGCGAGAAGACGGAATTTCATATTTGTGAAGCGTGCGCGAGAGAAAAAGGCGAGATGATACCTGGAACCTCAGGAGGCTTTTCTATACACAGCTTATTATCCGGTCTACTGGATATTGGCCCAAGTGGAAAAGGACAAATGGTAGGCAAGAATACGGAGAATCTTCAATGTAAGGAATGCGGAATGACCTACTCCCAATTCAGTAAAGTGGGACGGTTCGGCTGCAGTTCTTGTTATAAATATTTTAACGACCGGTTGGATCCTTTATTCAAAAGGGTACACGGGAACACCACCCATATGGGGAAGGTACCTGTCCGGGTAGGAAGCCATATTCAAGCCAAACGCAAGATTGAAGGCTTGAGGCAGGAGCTTCAACAGAAAATCGCCGAAGAGGAATTTGAGAAGGCAGCGAAGCTTCGGGATGAGATACGAGAACTTGAGAAAGACATTTCATCAGAGTAGGAGGAATGCGTTATGCCTAATCTCCGGTTTACAGAACAGCCGCTCAGTGAATGGATGAGACATAGAGGATATGAATCCGATATTGTCATCAGCAGCCGGGTGCGGATTGCGCGGAACCTCCAACATCTTGCATTCCCTATGCTGGCGACGAACCAGCAGTCGGAAGAAGTGTTGACAAGACTCAAGGGGGTCCTTGAGGACGAACGCTTGGGTCAGTACGGTGTACTGCATTTCCTGCTCTTGGATGAGATGGATGATTTGGACCGAAGAATTCTGGTTGAGAAGCATCTAATTAGCCCTAATCTTGCCACCGAGTCACGCAATGGCGCGGTTCTCATCAGTGAAGATGAGAGCCTGAGCATTATGATTAATGAAGAAGATCATCTGCGTATTCAGTGTTTGTATCCAGGGTTCCATGTTCAGGAAGCTTGGGAGCGTGCCACGGCGGTGGATGATATTTTTGAAGCTCATGTGGATTATGCTTTTGACGATAAAAGAGGTTACCTGACCAGTTGTCCTACTAACGTAGGTACTGGGCTTAGAGCTTCGGTCATGATGCACCTTCCCGCTTTAGTGCTAACGCAGCAGATTAACCGGATTTTATCAGCGGTATCGCAGGTTGGATTGACGGTTCGCGGGATATATGGCGAAGGTAGTGAGGCCATGGGTAACTTGTTTCAAATCTCAAATCAGATTACACTGGGACAAAGTGAATCAGAAATCATTGAGAATCTGCATGGTGTAGTCTTACAGATCATCGAGCATGAGAAAACGGCAAGGCAGAAGCTGCTTATGGAGTCGCGGCTGCGGATGACAGACAGGGTTATGCGGTCCTACGGGATCTTATCCAATGCAGCGATTATTGATTCCAAGGAAGCAGCCCAGCGATTGTCCGATGTCAGACTCGGCATTGATCTGGGGCTGATTGATCACCTGTCGGCATCGCAGTTGAATGAACTGACCGTGCTGACACAGCCTGGTTTTTTGCAAAAGATATTCAATGAACACATGGATCGCGCTGAGCGGGATATGTACAGGGCCAAGCTCATTCGCGAGAAATTGGGTAAATAAATGCAATAGTGTTGTAAATGGAGAACCAGATTTTTACCAATCATGGAGGTGTAGGGGATATGATGTTTGGAAGATTTACGGAACGCGCACAGAAAGTGCTGGCTTTGGCTCAAGAGGAAGCAGTTCGTTTGGGGCATAATAATATTGGTACTGAACACATACTGCTGGGTCTTATTCGTGAAGGAGAAGGCATTGCCGCCAAAGCCTTGATTGGTCTAGGTCTTGGACTTGAGAAAATTCAAGATGAGGTAGAAACCTTAATTGGCCGCGGTCAAGAACAGCCAACGAATATTGCTTATACGCCTCGTGCCAAGAAAGTCATTGAACTTTCAATGGACGAAGCACGCAAGCTTGGTCATACCTATGTGGGAACTGAGCATATCCTGCTCGGCCTTATCCGTGAAGGAGAAG
The DNA here is from genome assembly GCF_059492195.1 of Paenibacillus sp. Paensp111. Lineage (NCBI taxonomy): Bacteria > Bacillati > Bacillota > Bacilli > Caryophanales > Paenibacillaceae > Paenibacillus > Paenibacillus sp. Paensp111. The sequence goes on along the minus strand of NZ_CP168527.1, from coordinate 3,761,645 downwards.
GTGTGGCAGCCCGCGTACTGAACAACCTTGGAATCAGCCTGAATAAAGCTCGTCAACAAGTGCTGCAGCTGCTTGGAAGCAGTGAGGCGGTATCCAGCCATCATGGGACTCCGGCCAATGTGAACACCCCAACACTGGACAGCTTGGCTCGTGACCTGACGGCTATAGCCAAGGAGGGCAGCCTGGATCCGGTTATCGGACGCAGCAAGGAAATTGAGCGTGTTATTCAGGTGTTGAGTCGCCGTACTAAGAACAATCCGGTATTGATCGGGGAACCGGGGGTAGGTAAGACAGCGATCGCTGAAGGCCTTGCCCAAAAAATAATCAACAACGAAATCCCTGAGACACTTCGGGATAAGAGAGTTATGACGCTCGATATGGGCTCCGTAGTTGCCGGTACCAAATACCGCGGTGAGTTTGAAGATCGTTTGAAGAAAATCATGGACGAAATTCGCCAAGCGGGCAATATTATTCTGTTCATTGACGAGCTGCATACCCTTATCGGTGCAGGGGGTGCTGAAGGCGCTATTGACGCCTCCAATATTCTAAAGCCGGCTTTGGCCCGCGGTGAACTTCAGTGCATTGGTGCAACCACACTGGACGAATATCGCAAATATATCGAGAAAGACGCTGCGCTCGAGCGCCGCTTCCAGCCGATTACAGTGGACCAGCCATCTCCGGAAGAAGCAATCCAAATCCTGCACGGTCTTCGTGACCGTTATGAAGCCCATCACCGGGTGAAAATTACAGATGAGGCTATCGAGCAGGCAGTGAAGCTTTCTGACCGTTATATCCCGGATCGGTTCTTGCCGGATAAGGCCATTGACCTTATTGACGAGGCGGGCTCCAAAGTAAGGCTCAACTCATATACGGTACCACCTAATTTGAAGCAGCTTGAGAACCGTCTGGATGATATCCGTAAGGAGAAGGATTCAGCTGTTCAAAGCCAGGAATTTGAAAAGGCTGCTGCCCTTCGTGATACAGAGCAGAAGATTCGTGAAGAGCTTGATGTAACGAAGAATCAATGGAAAGAAAAACAAGGCCGCACCGATTCCGAGGTAACTCCTGAGGATATTGCCCAGGTTGTAGCAAGCTGGACCGGAATCCCTGTCAGCAAGCTGAAGGAAGAGGAGACTGAACGCCTGCTTAACATGGAGCAGATTCTCCATGAACGCGTTATTGGTCAGGAAGAGGCTGTTAAAGCGGTTAGCCGGGCCATTCGCCGCGCACGTGCCGGACTGAAAGATCCTAAACGTCCAATGGGCTCATTTATCTTCCTGGGTCCTACCGGGGTAGGTAAAACAGAGCTTGCCCGCGCACTAGCTGAAGCGATGTTCGGTGACGAGAATGCCGTAATTCGGATCGACATGTCCGAATATATGGAGAAGCATTCCACTTCCCGTCTCGTCGGAGCTCCTCCTGGATATGTAGGCTATGAAGAAGGCGGTCAATTGACGGAGAAAGTTCGCCGCAAGCCTTATTCCGTAGTCCTGCTTGATGAGATTGAGAAGGCTCATCCAGAGGTATTCAACATCCTGCTTCAAGTGCTGGAAGATGGACGCCTCACGGACTCCAAAGGCCGTGTAGTTGACTTCCGCAATACACTGATCATTCTTACTTCCAATGTGGGCGCTGATGTGATCAAGAAGAACACGACACTCGGCTTTACTGCGGTAAGCGATGCTGGAGCGAACTATAATACGATGAAGGACAAAGTGATGGCAGAGCTTAAGAAGAGCTTCCGTCCTGAATTCCTGAACCGGATTGATGAGACGATTGTGTTCCACTCCCTCGAAGAAGTGCATATCGCCGAGATTGTGACACTCATGTCCGAAGAGCTTCGCAAGCGTCTGCGTGAATATGATGTTGATTTCCTTCTGACTGACAAAGCGAAAGCTTTCTTGGCCAAGGAAGGGTTCGATCCGGCTTATGGCGCACGTCCGCTGCGTCGTGCGATTCAAAAGCACATTGAAGACCGGTTGTCCGAAGAGCTCTTGACCGGCACGGTGAAGAAAGGTGATTCCCTTGTTATCGACGAAGAGAACGGGGCTCTAACCGTGAATAGAACAGGTACTTTATCACCTAATTAAATTGAACAATTTAGCATAATATGTATAGACAAGGGGCTGAACGCCGCTCGAACTTACGTTCGAGTGACGCAGCCTCTTGCTGTTTGTTCTAACAAATGTATTTAAACTTTACGATAAAACAATATAAATGGTAAACTTTGATTGTCGTATGGATAAAGTATTATCGTTTGAAAATTTTCAGGTTGGTTAAGGAGAGGTACATGGCCAAAATTAAGACCAAGTTCTATTGTACGGAATGCGGTTATGAATCCCCTAAATGGTATGGTAAATGTCCGGGCTGCAGCAGCTGGAATACCATGGTGGAGGAGACCGAGAAAGTAGTCAAGACTCAGGGGCTGACTTCGGGACTTTTTCAGACTAAAGAAAAGGCCCAGCCCATAATTAATATAGAAAGCGGTAAAGAGCCCCGCGTTCAGACAGGGATTGGTGAACTGAACAGGGTACTGGGCGGGGGAGTGGTTCCTGGCTCTCTGGTTCTAGTTGGTGGGGATCCGGGTATTGGGAAATCCACGCTGCTGCTTCAGACTTCATATGAGATGGCCAACGCGGGACTACGTGTTCTGTACATCTCCGGCGAGGAGTCTGTGAAGCAGACCAAGCTCCGAGCTGAGCGATTAGGTGCCTTGTCCGCAGAGCTCTACGTGCTGTGTGAGAGCAATATGGACAGTATTGAAGAGGCGATAGAGAGTGTATCGCCCGACTTTCTGGTCATCGACTCGATCCAGACTGTATATTTGCCTGAAGTGACAAGCGCTCCAGGAAGTGTATCTCAGGTTCGGGAATGCACAGCAAGATTTATGCGGATTGCGAAGGGACAGGGAATTGCTACCGTCCTTGTGGGCCATGTTACCAAGGAGGGTGCCATTGCAGGTCCGAGGCTGCTTGAGCATATGGTGGACTGTGTGCTTTATTTTGAGGGCGAGCGCCATCATTCCTATCGCCTGCTGCGTGCGGTTAAGAACCGCTTCGGTTCGACCAACGAAATTGGCATATTTGAAATGAATGAAGTGGGACTGACAGAGGTAGTCAACCCTTCAGAATTATTTCTTTCGGAGCGTCCCCTTGGCGTAGCAGGCTCTACCGTTGTAGCCAGCATGGAGGGAACCCGTCCTATGCTGGTAGAACTGCAGGCGCTGATCTCCTCTACCCATTTCCCTTCTCCAAGACGAATGGGAACCGGCGTGGATCATCACCGGATGAATCTTATTATTGCTGTCCTTGAGAAGAGAATGGGCATGTTCCTCCAGAATCAGGACGCTTACGTTAACGTAGCTGGAGGGGTGCGTCTGGATGAGCCCGCAGTGGATCTGGCGATCGCGGTGAGTATTGCATCCAGCTTCCGCGATATTCCGACCAAGCCTGATGATGTAATCTTTGGAGAGGTCGGCTTGACAGGAGAGGTCCGGGCAGTCTCCAGGGCCGAACAGCGGGTAAGAGAGGCACAGAAGTTAGGGTTCAAACGGGTTATTCTCCCGGAGAAGAGCTTAAAGGGCTGGAAGAGTCCGAAGGGCATTCAATTGATCGGAGTAAATACGGTTGCAGAGGCATTAGCTGTTGCGTTAAATTAGGGGGCACTTGAAGATGAAAGAACCAAACCAACTGGAGAAAATGAACGATTTGCTTAGGCTAGTGGCACCCGGGACCGCATTCAGGGACGGACTCGAGAATGTGCTGCGGGCCAAGACGGGCGGATTGATTGTGGTTGGCTATAGTCCGGAAGTGATGGAAGTGGTGGAAGGTGGCTTCTCCATTAACTGTGATTTCTCTCCGAACTATTTGTATGAGCTTGCCAAAATGGACGGAGCGATCATATTAAGTGAGGATTTAAAACGCATTTTATATGCGAATACCCAGCTTATCCCCGACTCTTCCATCTCGTCGGCCGAGACAGGAATCCGGCACCGTACCGCAGAGCGGGTGGCCAAACAGACCGGTAAGCTGGTTGTGTCCATTTCCCAGCGGCGGAATATCATCACGCTATACCAAGGCGGTCTCCGCTATGCACTTAAGGAAATTGGCGTGATCTTAACCAAAGCGAACCAAGCCATTCAAACGCTTGAGAAATACAGATCCGTGCTGAATCAATCCCTTACAAATTTGACTGCCTCGGAATTCGAGGAGCTTGTCACTTTGCCTGAGGTGATTAATGTAATTCAGCGGGTTGAAATGGTGATCCGTATCAAGCTTGAAATTAAACGGTTCATTAATGAGCTGGGCACGGAAGGCCGTCTAATCAGTATGCAGATGGAAGAACTGGTCAGTAACATGGAAGAAGAAGCTTGGCTGCTGTATAAGGATTATGCCCGCGAGGATCACGAGGAATATATTCGTGAGCTGATCATGGGACTTAAGCGTTCTTCGGATGAAGAGCTTCTGGACGGAGTTCATATTTCCCGTCTGCTTGGCTATCCTGCATCTGCTGCCTCTTCCGAGGAGCTTATTTCTCCCCGGGGCTACCGGGTGCTTAATAAGATCCCCCGCCTGCCTAATGTCATTATCCATAACCTCATTGAACGGTTCGAGCACCTGCCTGGGGTGATGATTGCCTCCATAGAAGAACTGGATGAGGTCGATGGAATCGGTGAGGTTCGAGCACGTACCATTAAAGATGGATTGAAACGCCTACAGGAACAAGTATTCATTGACAGACAAATCTAATTCCCATACAATCAAAGGATGATCCTGAGGCATAATATATATGAGGTGAAGAGATGATTACTAAATCGATTCCGAACATGTTTACCTTAGGTAACTTGTTTCTCGGAATGGTCGCGATTATGCTGGCATTTAACGGGAAGTACAGTTTGGCAGCGATTATGGTTATTGTTGCGATGCTGCTCGATGGTCTGGATGGACGCGTGGCCCGTGCCCTTAATTGTCAAAGCGAATTTGGCAAAGAACTCGATTCTCTCTCAGATGTGATTTCCTTCGGAATCGCACCTGCGTTATTGATGTATACCATTTCTTTTCAGAACATGCCGGAAGCACTGGCGTGGATTGTAACGGCCATCTTCCCGATGTGCGGTGCACTCCGTCTGGCAAGGTTCAACGTGAAGCCGGGAATTCCGGGTTACTTCATTGGCCTTCCGATTCCAGCTGCAGGAAGCGTTCTTGCAACACTGTCCTTATTTCACAAAGAGATTACAGCCCCTTATTTTATCATAGCGATGCTTTTGCTTTCTTATTTGATGGTCAGTTCCGTTAGATACCCGAATTTCAAGAAGATCGGCCTGCCGAGAAAAGCGCTTTGGTTCGCTCCATGGGTCGTTGTGGTTGCCGTTGTGGTCGCTGTTAGATTCCCGGATCAATTGACCAAATTAATATTTGTTCCCCTAGTTATTTATGCCTTATACGGCATTAAGCAGAATGTGGAAAGATTGCTCGGTAGACGAGGACCGAATTCACACTCGCACTCTTCCGAAGAGCCTTACCGCTCTAAGCATTAATCCAATTCTCAGATATCCATAATAAAAAAAGCACTGAATCCTATTCGGGATTCGGTGCTTTTTGCTGTCTGTATAGAGGCTTACGATAAGTTGAACAGCCCAAGCGTAGAGCATTTCTTCGATTCTCTCTCCACGACTTCATCCATATTAATATCGAGCAGATTGCATAGAGCGGACATATAGAACAAGTTGCGTCCAAGTTCAGCGCTAATCGCTTCCTTACAGTTCTCGCAAAGTTCACCCTGCACATGCTTGCCGACTACTTCTTTGGCCTGCTCCAGGTTAAAGCTCGGTTCAAAGGTTTGCTTGGTTGCATGAAGTTCAATACATCCGCACTCGGTTACAGCCTTGGTTACCGAACGAATGACAGAAGAATTACTTTGACCATTCTTAGATAGGACATCCAGCAGACTGCGGTGACGGAGTAGCAGTTCGGAAACTTGTTCTTGAAAAGACTGTAAGCTAAGTGTGCTCATTATTGTCCATCCACCTTATTTTATGAATTGAGTTCATTATAGTCCACGGTTTGATGCCTTTTCAAGCTGAAATCGCACAGCCATGAGCCTCCAGAAGACTCAACCCTGTGCCAGGCCTGAGAAAAAAAAGTTCTAATCACTGGATTACCCCTGCAAAAAATGGATCATACTGGTAATGAGCGAAATAAAAATTTGAGGAGGTGAAGGAACATATGTTAAAGAGAATTTTTCTAATTCTTGCGGGCCTTATTGGAGCTTGGTCCGGCTACACTTCACAACATTTACTAGATCTTCTGCCTTCTTCGATGCAGGACTGGCTGGATGGATTAGGCCCTTTTGGCGGACATCTGCTGTTTGCCGTGCTCGGTGCCAGTCTCTTTATGTTCCTATTTTCATTATTTGCGGAGACGTTGTCCAGACGGATTCGTGCAGGGATTCAAGCCTTAACCCAGATTCCTATGGGGGATTTGGCTGCGGGTACGGCAGGTCTTACTGCGGGACTTCTTCTTTCGTTAATGCTCTACCCCGGCTTGTCATGGCTTGGAAGTCTTAGAGAGACGGTTCAGCTCATAATCACCTGGCTCTGCGGTTATATGGGTCTGCGTGTCGGTATGGAGAAGAAGGGCGAGCTCTCCTCGCTTTGGAAGTCGGGGAAATGGGGCTCTTCCCGGGAAGAAGAGACATGGACACAAGAACATAAGATTTTGGACACCAGTGTGATCATAGACGGACGGATCGCTGATATTTGTAAAACAGGCTTCATCGAGGGAACCATTGTCATTCCGGAGTTCGTACTTGAGGAGCTGCAGCATATCGCGGACTCATCGGATCTGCTTAAGCGGAACCGGGGACGCCGAGGTCTTGACATTCTGAACAAAATTCAGAAAGAGCTTGATGTGAAGGTGCTGATTTATGAAGGGGATTTCGAGGATATTTCCGAAGTGGACAGCAAGCTGGTCAAGCTCGCCAAAGTTCTGCAGGGAAAAGTCGTAACCAATGACTTCAATCTGAACAAGGTCTGTGAGCTCCAAGGCGTATCCGTGCTGAATATCAATGATCTAGCGAATGCCGTTAAGCCGGTTGTTCTTCCTGGGGAAGAGATCATGGTTCAGGTGATCAAGGACGGCAAAGAGCATGGGCAGGGCGTAGCTTACCTTGATGACGGCACGATGATTGTAGTTGAAGGAGGCAGGGATTACATTGGTACAGTGACCGAGGTGCTCGTGACCAGTGTGCTTCAGACCTCGGCGGGCCGGATGATTTTTGCCAAACCGAAACTGTTGGAAAAAGCCCAGTAAACACGGTATGATGGGGATGGCTGTACATGACAGCTTACTTATTATACTTGCGGGGCAGGGATGACAGTGAACAGTATCAATCAGGAAGCAGCGGTCATCGTGGTGGCTGCCGGCAGGGGAACCCGTATGGGGACCAAGGAGAGCAAGCAGTACTTGATGCTCGAGGACAAGCCCATCTTCGTTCATACACTTGAAGTGTTTGACCGGCTTCCTTTCATACAGGAGATTATTCTTGTCACCGGAGAACAGGATGTGCCCAGATGCCAGGATTGGGTGAAGTCATTCTCCATGGAACATACAGTAAAAGTGATACCGGGCGGGGCTGAGCGCCAGCACTCGGTTTATAAAGGACTGCTTGAAACGGACTGCGAATGGGTTCTCGTCCATGACGGGGTAAGGCCCTTCGTCACCGAGGCTCAGGTCACGGCATGTTATGAGGCAGCCAGACGGGATGGAGCTTCGATTCTGGCTGTGCCCGTGAAGGACACGGTCAAGCAGGTGAATGATCAGGCTTATGTGACCTCGACTCCTGATCGCCGCAGCTTGTGGGCTATTCAAACCCCGCAGGCTTTTCGGCATTCCGATCTGCTGCGGGCGCATAAGAAGGCGATGGAGGAAGGCTTCCTGGGGACTGATGATTCCATGCTGGTTGAGCGGGTAGGGGTGCCTGTCAGAGTGGTTGAAGGCAGCTACAGTAATATCAAAATCACCACGCCTGAGGATTTGGATTATGCCGAATTCATCAGACAGAAGAATAGAATGGGGAGAGGTTGACATGATTAGAGTAGGACAAGGGTTTGACGTACACCAGCTGGTTCAGGGGAGACCCTGTATTATCGGCGGAGTGACGATTCCTTATGAGAAGGGGCTGCTGGGTCACTCTGACGCAGATGTGCTGCTGCATGCGATCAGCGATGCTATCCTGGGAGCCATTGGCGAAGGGGACATCGGCCGGCATTTTCCGGATACCGATCCCGAATTCAAGGATGCCGACAGTCTGAAGCTGCTGAAGGAAGTCTGGGAGAAAGCGCTGGCCAAAGGTTATGTGCTCGGAAATCTTGATGCTACGATTATCGCTCAGCGCCCAAAGATGGCACCTTACATTCCTCAAATGGTAGAAGTGATTGCAGCCGCCTTGGGTGCTCAGGCTGATCAGGTCAATGTGAAAGCAACGACAACAGAGCAGCTGGGTTTTACCGGACGTGGCGAGGGCATAGCTGCTCAGTGTGTTGTCTGCCTTGTTAAAGATATGCTATGATCGTGGGATACGGATGGAAAAGGAACTTATTATAATTAGTACGCGGAGGGGATTTCAATGACAGAAGTTCGTGTGCGGTATGCGCCGAGTCCAACGGGTCATTTACATATTGGTAATGCAAGAACAGCTCTTTTCAACTACTTGTTCGCCCGTAATCTGGGTGGCAAATTCATTATTCGGATTGAAGATACTGATGTAAAACGCAATATTGAAGGCGGGGAAGAAAGCCAACTGAAGTACCTGAAATGGCTGGGAATCAACTGGGATGAGAGTGTGGATGTTGGCGGGGAATACGGCCCATACCGCCAGACGGAGAGACTTGATATTTATCGTCAGTACTGGCAGGAGCTGCTGGACAAGGGCCTCGCTTACCGCTGCTACTGTACAGAAGAAGAGCTTGAGCAGGAGCGGGAAGAGCAGATCGCCAAGGGGGAGACGCCACGCTACTCCGGCAGACACCGTGATTTGACTGAGGAGCAGCAGAAGGCTTACGAAGCGGAAGGCCGCGCAGCAAGCATCAGGTTCCGTGTTCCTGAGAACAAGACCTATGCCTTTGATGACTTGGTAAAAGGACCGATCTCCTTCGAGTCCAACATATCCGGAGATTTCGTCATTGTGAAGAAAGACGGCATCCCAACTTACAACTTTGCCGTTGTGCTGGACGACTACTTGATGAAGATCTCCCACGTGCTCCGCGGGGAAGACCATATTTCCAACACGCCGCGTCAATTGATGATCTATGAGGCATTTGGCTGGGAGCCGCCAAAGTTCGGCCACATGACTTTGATCGTGGGTGAGAATCACAAGAAGCTGAGCAAGCGTGATGAATCGGTGATTCAGTTCATCGAGCAGTACGACCAGCTTGGCTACCTGCCTGAGGCGATGTTTAACTTTATCGCACTACTCGGCTGGTCGCCGGAAGGGGAGGAAGAGATTTTCTCCCAGGAGCAGCTCATCTCGATCTTTGATGCAAACCGGCTTTCGAAGAGCCCGGCGGTCTTTGATACGAACAAGCTGGCTCATATCAATAACACTTACATCAAGAATTCGGATCCGGAGCGGATCGCAGATCTTGCGATTCCACAGCTGCAGAAGGCGTCCCGTCTTCCTGCCGAGCTTACCGATGAACAGCTGAGCTGGGCCAAGTCGCTCGTCGCGCTTTATCAGGAGCAAATGACATCGGCATCGGATATTGTTGAGCTGTCTGAGCTGTTCTTCCGTACGCATCTGGAGCTGGATGCAGAAGCGGCTGTTATATTATCAGAACCTCAGGTGCCTGAGGTACTGCAGGCCTTCCTTAGCAAGGTAGAACAAGCGCCGGAGTTCTCGGCTGCAAGTGTGGCCGTACTGATTAAGGAAGTCCAGAAAGAGACAGGCTACAAAGGAAAACAGCTGTTTATGCCTATCCGCGTTGCGCTTACCGGGCAGGTGCATGGACGTGACTTGAACCAGACGATTTACCTTCTCGGTAAGGACCGTGTGCTGGATCGTCTCAAATCCCAGATTCGCGGAGCCTAGACGAAGCAAATCATTCTTGTCAGTTTGTGTGCGATTGGTTAATATAGAAGAAAGCTATTGAACAGTTATATCTTCAATTACAACCTAAAAGCAAAGATCGGGAGAAGTACGCTAACTGATGTATTTTTCAGAGAGGATAACCGGCGGCCTTGCGGCTGTCAGGCTGAGAGTTATCCAAATGCATTCGGCGGAAATGCACCCGGGAGCTGTGGGATTGAGCGCGCTAAGGTGCGCGGGTAGATTCCGCCGTCTCGTCCCCGTTAAGGACGTTTGAGAGAAATACCGAACTCTGTGATCTGAGAGGCTGCGGTATTTAAGCAGAGTGGGACCGCGTGTAAGGCGTCTCTGCAGCGACAGCTGCAGGGGCGCTTTTTTAGTATAGACAGGGACTTACCGGGGGAGGAGGGCATAATTTATGTTTAAGAAGATGAGATCAGATATTGGAGCAGTGCTTGATAATGATCCTGCGGCACGGGGCTGGTTTGAAGTCGTCTTCACCTATTCCGGTCTGCATGCGATATGGAGCCACCGGATTGCCCATGCTTTTTACCGAAGAAAGTGGTTCTCGGTAGCCCGTATCATATCCCAAGCCAGTCGTTTCTTCACCGGTATCGAAATTCACCCCGGGGCGACAATAGGGGAACGGTTATTCATCGACCATGGTATGGGTGTTGTCATTGGGGAGACCTGTGAAATCGGGGACGATGTAGTGATCTATCAAGGCGTTACTCTTGGGGGGAGCGGCAAAGAAAAAGGCAAGAGACACCCTACGATTGGCAATAATGTGGTTATAGGTTCAGGAGCTAAAATCCTGGGTTCCTTTACAGTGGGGGCTCAGAGCAATATTGGAGCCAACTCGGTAGTTCTTAAAGAGGTGCCTCCGAACAGTACAGTTGTAGGGATTCCGGGTAAAGTGGTTAAGCAGGGAGGCGTGCGCATGGACCGGCTCAGCCACCAGCTGCCCGACCCGGTTGTAGATACAATGCGCGTGCTTCAACGTGAGATTGAGGAGCTCCAAGAAGAGCTCAGAAATTTGAAGCAAGAACGTGCAGAGCTCCGTGCTGAAGCCCTGTCTCATGGAGATAAGGGGTAGGCTTCAGGGGTTAAGATCATCGCCGGGTGAAGAGGCCGGTATTTTAAGAAATGAAAGGATGTTAGTATGTCACTTCACATTTATAATACGCTGACCCGCAAGAAGGAAAGGTTTGTCAGCCAGGAACCGGGCAAAGCTAAGGTATATGTATGCGGACCTACCGTTTATGGTTATATCCATATCGGGAACGCGCGTCCGGCCATTTTCTTCGATGTGGTTCGCAGCTATCTGGAGGCACTGGATTACGACGTGAATTACGTCGTGAATTTCACGGATGTCGACGATAAGCTGATTCGCAAAGCGGACGAGATGGGCACAACAGTCCCAGCGGTCGCTGAGACATTTATTGAAGCTTATTACAAGGACCTGGATGGACTCGGCATTCCACGGGCTACCTCCAATCCGCGGGTTACGGAGAATATGACCCTAATTATAGAGTTTATTAAGGAGCTTGAGCGTAGAGGATATGCCTATGAGCAGGGGGGCGACGTCTTTTATCGAACAGGCAAATTCGAGGAATACGGTAAGCTGTCCCACCAGAATATCGATGAGCTACAGTTCGGAATTCGAATCCATGTGGATGAGCGCAAAGAAAACCCGCAGGATTTCGTCCTCTGGAAAGCGGCAAAGCCGGGCGAAATTTATTGGTCCAGTCCTTGGGGCGATGGCAGACCCGGCTGGCACATCGAATGCTCTGCGATGGCTCGCGAGCTGCTCGGGGATACACTGGATATTCACGGGGGCGGACAGGATCTGCAGTTCCCTCACCATGAGTGCGAAGTAGCCCAGTCCGAAGCCGTTACCGGCAAACCGCTGGCGAATTACTGGATGCATAACGGATTTATTAATATCAGCGGGGAAAAGATGTCGAAGTCCCTCGGCAACGGCATACTCGTCAAGGACCTTCGGAATATGTACAAACGTGAAGCGATCCGCTACTTCATGCTGTCCAGCCACTATCGCAATCCGCTGAACTTCTCGGAAGAGACGATGGAACAAGCGGAGAAAAGCGTAGAGCGTATCGCCAATGCGGTAGTTAATTTGAATCATCGCCTTAAGGCGGTTGGAGATACAGGCGGCGAAGCAGCGCCCGAGTTGATCACCAAGCTTGAGGCAATCCGTCAGTTATTTCACGATAAAATGCAGGACGATTTCAACACCCCGGATGCCATCACGGCTATTTTTGAATGGGTGAACGAAGTGAACAGCCTGCTCAAACAGGCGGTTGTGAACAGCGCGGATCTGATGGCTGCAAAACAAGTGTTCGATGAGATGAACAAAGTACTGCGGATCTACACGGATGAGAGCGCAGAATTGCCTTCCGAAGACGTTGAGCGGCTGATTACGGAGCGTACCGAAGCACGCAAAAATAAAAACTGGGCACGTGCCGATGAAATCCGGGATCTGCTTGACGCCCAGGGCATCATGCTTGAAGATACGCCGCAGGGTATGCGGTGGCGCCGCAAATGACAGGTACAGGCGATATGAACAGCGGCGGTCTCCCGGAGACGCCGCTGTGGTTCCCTTACCTGTCATCCAAGCCGGCGCGGCTGCTCCCTCCCTTGGCACTAGCCTATATCGGCGACGCCATCTTCGAAGTGGCGGTCCGCCAATATGTTATTTCGCGGCCTAACCTGCGCCCGCATCATCTGCATGTGCAGTCGACCAAGTTCGTCTCCGCCAAGGCCCAAGCCACGCTGCTCTCTTTGATCGAGCCCGAGCTGACGGAAGCTGAGCTTGACGTCGTACGCCAGGGCCGCAACGCCAAATCCGGCAGCGTCCCCAAGAACGCGAACGTCATCGATTATCGACACGCCACCGCGTTCGAAGCACTGATCGGCTACCTGTACTATGGCGGCGAACAAGACCGGATGATCTATCTGATCACTCGGGGCCTTGACCTCATGGTGTCCGGCCCCAAGACCTAGCCAGACAAGCCGTCTTTGCACGGAAGTAAGCCGAATCCCCCAGGGAGAGCGATTCCGAGCACTGTAGACCGGTGAGAGTACAAGAGCAGCACCAAGCACCGCGCAGACGTAAGCCGAATCCCGGAGGGAGAGTGCCACCGAGCACGGAAGGCCAGTAGAGACACAACAGCAGCACCAAGCACCGCGCAGACGTAAGCCGAATCCCGTAGGGAGAGCGATTCCCAGCACGGAAGAACAGGAAGAGTACAAGCGCAGTACCAAGTACCGCGCAGATATAAGCCGAATCCCGTAAGGGAGAGCGCCTCCGAGCACGCATGATCATTACAGCATAATCAGCAGCAGTCACGCCAAGTGCAGGAGCGCTGATAGTAAGCGGACCCCAAGGGGGCGGCAAGCGGCTAACCGCTCGCAGCCTGCCCGGGTGCCCAAGCCCAGCGCATCTCGCCAACAACATCAGTTAACCAAGCTCCGCACCAAGTGAAGCGGGCCCCAAAGGGGCGGCAAGCGCTCCTCCCACCCAAGCGGCTAAATCCCGCCTCTGTCTACACCTATCGTTATTCCAATTCCGGGTGTCCAGAGGGCGTAGCCCTTGGGGCCCTCCCTTAGGCAAGGGAGGGTTTGGGAGGGTTGTGAAAAAATATATGGGAGCCCGAGGCCCCCCTCGGATCCTACTCTGGAGGATATACAGGTGGACAATACTAACGAAGACTGGATTGGCGGCAAGCATTCCCTGCTTGAGGCGCTGCGCGCCGGCCGCACAATTAACAAAATTTTGATCGCGGAGGGTGCTCAGAAGCACTTAACGCAGCCCATCATCGCTGAAGCCAAGAAGAATGGGGTTGTGGTTCAGCATGTGGATAAGCGGAAGCTGGATCAGTTGGTGCCAGATCTGCAGCACCAAGGCGTAGCGGCCCAAGTGGCACCGTACGCGTATGCGGAAGTGGAAGATCTTCTCGCGAAAGCAGCAGAGAAGGAAGAGGCTCCCTTTTTACTGCTGCTAGATGAGATTGAAGATCCTCATAACCTGGGGTCCATCCTTCGTACCGCAGAATGTACGGGCGTCCATGGTGTAATCATTCCCAAGCGGCGTTCAGCATCGATAACTTCCACTGTCTCCAAAACCTCAGCGGGTGCAGTAGAGTATGTGCCGGTAGCCCGTGTAACCAATTTGGCTCAGACGATTGAGCAGTTGAAGGAAGCGGGAGTGTGGGTCGTAGGAACGGATGTAACAGCAAAAGAAGAAATATATGATAATGGCGTATTTACCGGACCTGTAGCTATTGTGATCGGAAATGAGAATAAGGGTATGGGCCGGCTGATCCGTGAGAAGTGTGACGTCCTGCTTAAGTTGCCGATGGTGGGCCGGCTCAATTCGCTGAACGCGTCTGTAGCAGCAGGAGTGATCATGTACGAGACTCTTCGCAGACGCCAGAGTCAGGGATAGGCTTATGATGGGGGAGATGCGGGATGTTCTCCTTGTAGACGGATACAATATGATTGGAGATTGGCCGGAACTGGCCAAGCTGTCCAAGATTGGACTGCAGGAAGCCAGAGACAGGCTGCTGGAGCGGCTGGCGGACTATCAGGCATACAGTGGCTTGCATGTGATCGCTGTTTTTGATGCCTACCGGGTACCCGGACTTGGTAAATCTTTTGCACAGAACAAGGTACAGGTCTATTTTACAAGTGAAAAAGAGACCGCCGATGAGTGTATAGAGAGGCTTGTGCGTGAGCTCGGCCACAGACGCCGCCAGATTTACGTTGCGACTAGTGACCTAGTTGAACAGCACGTCATCTTTGGACAAGGTGCTCTACGTATTCCGGCCAGAGAGCTGCTGACCCTTGTGGAACAGAGTGAACAGGAGATTCAGTCGAAAATTGCCGAGGATCGTATGAATTCAAGCCGGAATACACTGGGAGGCAAGCTGAGTCCAGAGATAAGAAAGATGTTCGAACGCTGGCGCAGAGAGTAAAATGACACATCTCGATATGCTTCCAATAGCTCTTGACAAAGTTCGACTTTACAAAATTTAGGACTTATGTGGTTGACGCTCTTACATCCCATCATATATACTGATCGTATACTTGATTGAAGTGACGGGGCACTGTGCGTTGCAGCCGGAGGGATTGTGGTGAGTGTCGACCTCAAAGTAATGATTAAATTTGACTATGAGATCCAAAGTGATGAAGACATTGTCGAGGCAGTCCGGGAAGGCGATAGCGAAGCACTGGAGTACTTAATCAATAAGTATCGCAGTTTCGTCAGAGCCAAGGCAAGATCCTATTTTTTAATAGGAGCTGACCGGGAGGATATTATCCAGGAAGGCATGATCGGTCTTTATAAGTCGATCAGAGACTTTAAGGGCGATAAGCTTGCTTCCTTTAAGGCTTTTGCGGAACTATGCATTACCAGGCAGATCATAACTGCGATCAAGACAGCAACAAGACAGAAGCATATTCCTTTGAACTCGTATGTATCATTGGACAAGCCTATCTATGATGAAGATTCCGATCGTACCCTTTTGGATGTGATTTGCGGTACTCAGGTGTCTGATCCTGAAGAGCTGATCATCAACCAGGAAGAGTTTGTTGGACTCGAAGATAAGATGTCGGAGATTCTTAGTGACCTTGAACGAAAGGTGCTAATGCTCTATCTGGACGGGAGATCTTACCAGGAAATTGCGGTTGATCTTAGAAGGCATGTGAAGTCAATCGATAACGCGCTTCAACGGGTTAAGCGAAAGCTGGAACGGTATTTAGAGGTTCGTGACGGCCTATAATATGACTTAGAGAAGGGACTCGAGATGGAGTCTTTTTTTCTTTTCTATTGATCTCGGAACAGACCAGCTTCTCTTATAATCGATTCAATAGATTCATAATTAGGATGTTTAGAGATAGGGACAAGGGTCCATACTTAGACGTGAGTGGAAAGCGGCATCAGAGTGAAAAAAGAAGATAACGACAGGCTAGATCCGCACAGGGGCAAGGCCATTCTTTCATTGACACGGCTATACCCTTATGATAAAGTGTTTTAGGTAGGCCAAATTTCGCGCTTGCTTTTTTTGAATTAAGGAGATTTAGGGATTTACTTAATATTTCCTGAATTCCAGATTGGGCAGAGCGACCTTAGGTCTCTCTGAACGGCCCGGCTTACGTCGGGATCAATATAGAGACTTCTGTAAGAAAGAATGTCTTCGGGAGGTGCACATCATGCGGGTAATTATCACGTTGGCTTGTACGAACTGCAAACAAAGAAACTACACGACAACGAAAAACAAGCGTAACCACCCCGACCGCATGGAGATGAAGAAATTTTGCAAGTTCTGTAACGAGCAATTTCCTCATCGCGAAACCAGATAGTCTTTGGAGGTGTAGGTGCGGATGAAACGTAGTTTCAAGTCGATGTTTTCTTTTTTCTCTGAAAGCTGGGCTGAGCTTAAAAAAGTTCGCTGGCCTAATCGTAAAGAGCTGACGAGTTATACGCTGATTGTCCTCGGTACAATCGTAGTGGTCGCAATTTATTTTTGGGTTCTTGACATCGGCATTTCCGCTGTGATCAACGCGATTATTTAAGAAGGGTCCCAGGTGGCTTGATATGGAAAAAAGATGGTATGTAGTTCATACCTATTCCGGGTATGAGAATAAAGTCAAAGCCAATTTGGAAAAACGCGTTGAGTCTATGGGCATGGAAGACAAGATTTTCCGGGTTCTTGTTCCTATGGAAGAAGAAATCGTAAACAAAGACGGGAAGAAAAAGACCGTTATGCGTAAAGTTTACCCTGGGTATGTCTTGGTGGAAATGATCCAGACTGACGATTCTTGGTATGTTGTCCGCAATACACCGGGAGTTACGGGTTTCGTCGGCTCGACAGGTTCCGGCTCCAAACCGACACCTTTGCTTCCTGAAGAAGTGGAACAGATTCTGAACCACATGGGAATGGAAGAACCGAAGCCGGTTATTGAGTTTGAACTCAAGGAATCTGTACGTATTAAGGTTGGTCCTTTTGCTAACTTTGTTGGGTCTATAGAAGAAATTCTAACCGACAAGAGCAAGGTCAAGGTTCACGTCAACATGTTTGGACGGGAAACCCCGCTTGAGCTTGATTTTACTCAAGTGGAGAAGTTATAGTTCTTTTAGGTTTTCTGTGGGAGGGATTGACGAGTTTAATCCCGGGTACCACTATTAGTGCAAGGAGGTGTTTTACATGGCTAAAAAGATCATTAAAGTTGTAAAACTGCAAATTCCTGCGGGGAAAGCGAATCCAGCACCTCCGGTAGGTCCAGCGCTGGGTCAAGCAGGTGTCAACATCATGGCATTCTGTAAAGAATTCAACGCTCGTACTGCCGATCAAGCAGGTCTGATCATTCCGGTTGAAATTTCGGTATTTGAAGATCGTTCTTTCACTTTCATTACCAAGACTCCACCGGCTGCAGTATTGCTTCGCGTAGCTGCTAAGATCGAGAAGGGTTCTGGTGAACCTAACAAGAAGAAAGTAGCAACTGTGAACCGTGCGACTGTACGTCAAATCGCGGAACAAAAAATGCCTGACCTTAACGCAGCTTCCGTTGAAGCAGCTATGCTTATGGTTGAAGGTACTGCCCGTAGTATGGGTATCACAATCCAAGACTAATCTTTTGGATGCTGCCGGATACGTCCGGCTAACAAGTGGGAGGAATATCCGCTAATACCACAAAGGAGGAAATTTAAATGGCTAAACACGGTAAAAAATACCTTGAAGCTGCTAAGCTGATTGACAGCGAAGCAACTTACGAGCCTGCTGAAGCCGTTGAACTGGTTAAGAAGGCAGCTACTGCTAAATTCGACGAAACTGTTGAAGCTGCAGTACGTTTGGGCGTAGACCCTCGTAAACAAGACCAAGCTGTTCGTGGCGTAGTTGTATTGCCACACGGTACTGGTAAAACTCAACGCGTCCTTGTATTTGCTAAAGGTGAGAAAGCAAAAGAAGCGGAAGCTGCTGGCGCTGACTACGTAGGCGATCAAGACGTTATTAATAAAATCCAACAAGGCTGGTTCGAGTTCGATGTGTGCGTAGCTACACCGGACATGATGAGTGAAGTTGGTAAATTGGGTCGTCTTCTCGGGGGTAAAGGTTTGATGCCTAACCCTAAAGCGGGAACAGTTACGTTTGACGTAGCTAAGGCGGTTCAAGAAATCAAAGCGGGTAAAATTGAGTACCGTCTTGATAAAGCAGGTCAAATTCATGCGCCAATCGGTAAAGTATCCTTCGATGCTGACAAACTGAATGAGAACCTTAAAGTTCTTATTGACGCACTGAACCGCGCTAAACCAGCGGCTGCTAAAGGCGTATACTTGAAGAACATTGCGATTTCTTCGACAATGGGACCAAGCGCTCGTGTAAACACTGCATCTTACAGATAAGATTTATTACCTTTGGTAATAAATTCAGGGTTGACTCTTGAATAAGCCCTCTGGTATAGTAAAGTGGTTGCATTGATTTCAACAATTAAATGTGAATATGCTTACCGTAGACAGTAGGTGCCTTGCGGCTTAATTTCCTACCGAGGTGTTGTGATAGAGATTCGGACTTTGCAGTATTCTGTAAATGATGATTTATCAGGCCTTCGTGATTCTACGGAGGCTTTTTTGATGGGGATCAGACTGGACGGTTAACGTATTGATCTGAGCCCAACAAAAAAACTTCCTAATATAAACGGCTTGCCCTTTATTGCAGGGGAGCTGTTGGGTCAAGAATGTTATAAGCCTAGCAGCTCAGTAAATCTAACAGGAGGTGTACAGTTTGGCAAATGCAAAAGTAATTCAAGCAAAACAAGATGCCGTTGATGTAGTAACTTCTAAACTGCGCGAGAGCGTAACAACTGTTGTTGCTGACTACCGCGGTCTGAATGTTTCTCAAGTAACCGAACTTCGTAAGCAGCTTCGTGAAGCTGGTATCGAATTCCAAGTGCTGAAGAACTCGCTTGTTCGCCGCGCGACTGCAGCTGCAGAGTTGACAGAACTTGATGAAGTTCTGGCAGGTCCTACAGCAATCGCATTCAGTACGAATGATGCCGTAGCTCCAGCTAAAATTCTTAACGATTTCGCTAAGAAGAATGATGCTCTTAAAATTAAGGGTGGCGTGGTTGAAGGCCGTGTAGTCGGCGTAGACCAAATCAAAGCTCTTGCGGAACTTCCTTCTCGCGAAGGTCTCCTTTCCATGCTCCTCAGCGTGCTTCAAGCTCCTGTGCGCAACTTCGCGCTTGCAGTTAAAGCCGTTGCTGATAAAGAAGAAACTGGCGCTAGCGCGTAAGGATCTTTTTGAACTAGTAATCTAACAAAAACTATAAAATTATATAACGGAGGTTCTACCATGAGTAAAGAAACAATTTTGGAAGAAATCAAAGGTATGACTGTTCTTGAACTTAACGATCTCGTTAAAGCAATCGAAGAAGAATTCGGCGTAACTGCAGCAGCTCCAGTAGTTGTAGCAGGTGGCGGCGGTGGCGAAGCAGCTGCTGAGCAATCCGAGTTCGACGTAATTTTGACAAGCGCTGGCGCTTCCAAAATCAACGTAATCAAAGTGGTTCGCGAAATCACTGGTCTTGGCTTGAAAGAAGCAAAAGACTTGGTTGACAACGCTCCAAAAGCTTTGAAAGAAAAAGTATCTAAAGAAGATGCTGAAGCGGTTAAAGCTAAATTGGAAGAAGCAGGCGCTTCTGTAGAAGTGAAGTAATTCTTCTTCTCCCGCACAAACCCCTTGAAGATATTCAAGGGGTTTGTTTTTATATAAGTGGGTAGAGACTATACAAGATAGAATATCGAAACTGAGTGCTGGAGGGAAAGTATGCCCGATCATTATTATTCCAGTAAGCCGGTGACGGCTCATGACCGCAAGACATGGGAAGCATCATTAAGAGGCAAGATGTACAAGTTCGTGAGCGATGCCGGAGTATTCTCTAAGCAGGGAATTGACTTTGGAAGCCGGGTGTTGATTGAGGCCATGGAGATTCCGGAGGAAGCCAGTGTCCTGGATGTTGGCTGCGGATACGGTCCGATGGGACTTGCTGCTGCAGGACTTGCCGCGCAGGGGAAAGTGACCTTGATTGACGTGAATGAACGTGCCGTTGAATTGGCCAAAGAGAATGCATCTAATAATGGAATCAAGAATGTAACGGTAATTCAAAGTGATCTCTATGAGAAGCTTGGTGATCAAAAGTTTGATGTGATCCTAACGAACCCGCCCATACGTGCAGGTAAGCAGACTGTACACGCGATCTTTGAGGGTGCTGCAGAAAGACTTAAGTCTGGCGGATCACTCTGGGTAGTTATACAAAAAAAGCAGGGTGCTCCTTCGGCAAAAGAAAAGCTTGAATCCTTGTTCGGGGAAGTTGAGGAAGTTACAAAGGAGAAGGGATACCGGATCTTTAAGGCTACCAAAAATTAATCCGCAACCACAAAGATCATGGAATTAAGCAAAAGATAGCTGTTGACTTGAGTATATGAGTGTGGTATTATTGTAAAATGTCAGTATTAGGATGCCCTACATGGCTTTAGTCTGCTGAAATGTCAAGCATAATTTCGGGAGTAGAGGTTCTCTAATCTTCTATAAACGTATATTATGCCCAATTTTGGCAAATCTACTGATATTGAGGACATCGACAGGAAAGGCACTAATAATGATGCTCTTTTTTCGAAAGCATTCGATAAGGGCTTTTCTTTATTTGTGCATGAATCCGTTTCTATGGACTTTATTATATAGGGACAAACACGGGTTCGCAATGAAATTTTTAAGTGAGTAGACATGAGGGGTGAGTTTAAGTTGGCAGGACATCTTGTTCAATATGGTCGACGCACTCGGCGTAGTTATGCGCGAATTAACGAGGTACTCGAGGTTCCGAACCTGATTGAAATCCAACAAAAATCATACGAGTGGTTTTTGGAGGAAGGTCTTCGGGAAATGTTTCAGGACATCTCGCCGATACAGGATTTTACCGGCAATTTGATTCTGGAATTTATCGACTACAGTCTTGGTGAACCAAAGTATACAGTAGATGACGCGAAAGAGCGTGACGTTACGTATGCGGCACCGCTTAGAGTAAAAGTCCGGCTCATTAATAAAGAAACCGGCGAAGTCAAAGAGCAGGAAGTGTTCATGGGGGATTTCCCGCTGATGACCGAAACCGGCACCTTCATTATCAATGGTGCAGAACGGGTTATTGTCAGCCAGTTGGTCCGCTCCCCTAGCGTCTATTTCAATACCAAAATAGATAAGAACGGCAAGAAGACTTACACGGCGACGGTTATTCCTAACCGCGGTGCATGGCTTGAGCTTGAGACGGATGCTAAGGACATTATTTATGTTCGGATCGACCGTACTCGTAAAATTCCAGTAACCGTACTGCTTCGCGCACTCGGTTTTGGTACAGATGCTGAGATTCTTGACCTTCTCGGTAACGATGAATATATCCGCAATACGCTGGATAAAGACAATACGGATTCCACGGAGAAAGCGCTCATTGAGATCTATGAACGTCTTCGTCCGGGCGAGCCTCCTACACTTGATAATGCAAGAAGTTTGCTGGTTGCCCGCTTCTTTGATCCGAAGCGTTACGACCTCGCGAACGTAGGTCGTTACAAAATCAACAAAAAGCTTCATATTAAGAACCGTCTCTTTAACCAACGTCTTGCAGAGTCCCTGATTGACACATCAACAGGTGAGATTATTGCAGAAGCGGGTCAAATGGTTGATCGTCGTTTGCTGGATGAGATCCTTAAGAACTTAGAAGAAGGTGTTGGTTTCAAAACCTACCATGTAGCTAATGGTGTGCTTGAATCCGAGGATGTACCTCTTCAGACAATCGATGTATTCTCGCCAATTGAAGATGGTAAAGTTGTTAAAGTTATCGCTAACCGCGATATTGATAAATCAGTTAAGAACATTACACCTGCTGATATTATCTCCTCAATCAGCTATTTCATTAACCTGCTGCACGGAATCGGAAGCACGGATGATATCGACCATCTGGGTAACCGCCGTCTGCGCTCTGTTGGTGAACTGCTGCAGAACCAATTCCGTATCGGTTTATCCCGTATGGAGCGTGTGGTTCGTGAGAGAATGTCGATTCAGGATGCGAATGTAATTACACCGCAGGCTCTAATCAACATTCGTCCGGTTATTGCCTCGATCAAAGAGTTCTTCGGAAGCTCCCAGCTGTCCCAGTTTATGGACCAGACGAACCCGCTTGCGGAACTTACGCATAAGCGCCGTCTGTCTGCACTCGGACCTGGTGGTTTGACACGGGAACGTGCGGGCATGGAAGTGCGTGACGTTCACCACTCTCACTATGGCCGTATGTGTCCGATCGAGACACCGGAGGGACCGAACATCGGTCTGATCAACTCCTTGTCCACATTTGCCCGCATTAACGAATATGGCTTTATTGAAGCGCCATACCGTTGGGTAGATCCTAAGACAGGTAAAGTTACGGAGCAGATCTCGTATTTGACTGCGGATGAAGAAGATAACTATGTTATCGCACAGGCCAATGTTGAGTTGAATGAAGACGGTGGTTTTGCGGAAGATCAGGTTATCGTTCGTTATAACAAACAGTCGGATAACATTTTGACAATGCCTAGCGATCGCGTGGATTACATGGATATCTCTCCAAAACAGGTTGTGTCGGTAGCCACCGCGCTTATTCCTTTCTTGGAGAACGATGACTCGAACCGCGCACTCATGGGATCGAACATGCAGCGGCAGGCTGTACCACTCCTTATTCCTAAAGCTCCGCTTGTAGGAACGGGTATGGAACATAAGTCTGCGAAAGATTCAGGTGTATGTATAGTTGCTAAACATGACGGGATCATCGAACGTTCGGCAGCTAATGAAATTTGGCTCCGCCGTGTTGAGACAGTCGAAGGCAAGGAAGTTAAAGGCGACCTTGTTAAATATAAATTACACAAATTTATGCGTTCGAACCAAGGAACATGTATTAACCAGCGTCCAATCGTCAAAAGAGGCGAAGTCGTCAAGAAGGGTGATATCCTTGCTGACGGTCCGTCTACAGAGATGGGTGAATTGGCACTGGGCCGCAATGTGGTCGTAGCCTTCATGACTTGGGAAGGTTATAACTATGAGGATGCCATTCTCCTTAGTGAGAAGCTCGTCAAAGAAGATGTGTACACATCTATCCACATTGAGGAATATGAATCCGAGGCTCGCGATACGAAGCTTGGACCAGAAGAAATTACTCGCGATATTCCGAACGTGGGTGAAGAAGCGCTTAGAAATCTAGATGAACGTGGAATTATTCGCGTAGGTGCTGAGATTGGTGCTGGCGATATCCTTGTTGGTAAAGTTACACCTAAAGGGGTAACTGAGCTCACTGCGGAAGAGCGCCTTCTGCATGCGATTTTCGGTGAGAAAGCTCGTGAAGTTCGTGATACTTCTCTGCGAGTACCGCACGGTACTGACGGAATCGTTGTTGATGTCAAGGTCTTCACTCGTGAGAACGGGGATGAGCTGCCGCCAGGCGTTAACCAACTTGTTCGTGTGTATATTGCCCAAAAACGTAAAATTTCCGAAGGTGACAAAATGGCCGGACGACATGGTAACAAGGGTGTCGTAGCGCGTATTTTGCCTGAGGAAGATATGCCTTTCCTGCCTGATGGCACACCAGTACAAGTCGTGCTTAACCCGCTGGGGGTACCTTCACGGATGAACATCGGACAGGTGCTTGAAATCCATTTGGGTATGGCGGCTATGCACTTGGGTATCCACGTAGCAACTCCAGTATTTGATGGCGCCAAAGAGTATGACGTATTCGATACCATGGAAGAAGCCGGTATGCAGCGTAACGGTAAGACGGTGCTGTATGATGGCCGTACAGGTGATAAGTTCGAACGTGAAGTTACTGTTGGTGTCATGCATATGATCAAACTCGCTCACATGGTTGACGATAAGATCCATGCCCGCTCTACGGGTCCGTACTCTCTCGTTACTCAGCAGCCTCTGGGTGGTAAAGCTCAGTTCGGTGGTCAGCGCTTCGGGGAGATGGAGGTATGGGCGCTTGAGGCTTACGGTGCTGCTTACACCCTGCAGGAGATTCTGACAGTCAAGTCCGATGACGTGGTGGGCCGGGTTAAGACCTACGAATCCATTGTCAAAGGTGAGAATGTGCCGGAACCGGGTGTTCCTGAATCCTTTAAAGTATTGATCAAAGAGCTTCAAAGCTTGGGTATGGACGTAAAAATCCTGAGTGAAAATGAAGAGGAGATCGAAATGAGAGAAATAGACGATGAAGAGGATGCTGCAGGCGACAAACTTAGTTTGAACCTGGAAGGCTCTGAAGTCGGCGTAGAATAGCATTACAAATCAGGATTTGGTTAAGGAGGGATGCTCTTTGTTGGACGTCAACAATTTCGAGTTTATGAAAATTGGGCTTGCTTCCCCAGATAAAATTCGTTCTTGGTCCCGCGGAGAAGTGAAGAAACCGGAGACGATTAACTATCGTACGCTGAAGCCGGAGAAAGAAGGGCTCTTCTGCGAGAAAATTTTCGGTCCTACAAAAGACTGGGAATGTCACTGCGGTAAATACAAACGCGTACGTTACAAAGGCGTTGTCTGCGATCGCTGCGGCGTTGAAGTAACACGTGCAAAAGTACGCCGTGAACGCATGGGCCACATCGAGCTGGCTGCTCCAGTTTCTCATATATGGTATTTCAAAGGGATTCCAAGCCGTATGGGATTGGCTTTGGATATGTCCCCTAGATCTCTGGAAGAGATTATCTATTTTGCATCATATGTTGTAACAGATCCTGGCGATACGCCGCTTGAGAAAAAGCAGCTCCTGTCCGAGAAGGAATACCGCAGCTACCGTGAGAAATACGGCTACGGTTTCCAAGCCGGTATGGGTGCCGAAGCTGTTAAGAAGCTTCTGCAGGATATCGACGTGGAGAAAGAGCTTGATTTCCTCAAGGAAGAACTGCGTACCGCTCAAGGTCAGCGCCGTAACCGGGCAATCAAACGTCTTGAAGTTATTGAAGCTTTCCGCAACTCCGGCAATGAGCCGGAGTGGATGATTCTTGACGTTCTTCCGGTCATCCCTCCGGAACTTCGTCCGATGGTTCAGCTTGATGGTGGACGTTTTGCAACGTCTGACCTTAACGATCTGTACCGCCGTGTAATTAACCGGAATAACCGTCTGAAGCGCCTGCTGGATCTTGGTGCACCGGATATCATCGTTCAGAACGAGAAGCGTATGCTTCAAGAAGCGGTAGATGCCTTGATCGATAACGGCCGCCGTGGCCGTCCTGTAACGGGTCCTGGTAACCGTCCGCTTAAATCTCTCAGCCACATGCTGAAAGGTAAGCAAGGACGTTTCCGTCAGAACCTTCTCGGTAAACGGGTTGACTACTCTGGACGTTCGGTTATCGTGGTTGGTCCTTACCTGAAAATGTACCAATGCGGACTGCCTAAAGAAATGGCACTCGAATTGTTCAAGCCGTTCGTGATGAAAGAGCTGGTCAACAAAGGACTTGCTCATAATATCAAGAGCGCGAAGCGCAAAGTAGAACGTGTGAGCCCGGAAGTATGGGACGTGCTCGAAGAAGTAATCAAGGAGCATCCGGTTCTTCTGAACCGTGCACCGACGCTTCACCGTCTTGGTATTCAAGCGTTCGAACCGATCTTGGTAGAAGGACGCGCGATTCGTCTTCACCCACTCGTATGTACGGCATATAACGCCGACTTTGACGGTGACCAAATGGCGGTACACGTTCCACTGTCAGCTGAAGCGCAAGCGGAAGCTCGGATCCTGATGCTTGCATCAGGTAACATTCTTAACCCTAAAGACGGCAAGCCGGTTGTTACTCCATCTCAGGATATGGTCCTTGGATCCTTCTACCTGACTATGGATGATAACAAAGCTAAAGGTTCAGGTATGATTCTGGGAAGCGTGAACGAAGCCGTGTCCGCCTACCAGCGTGGAGCAGCATCCCTGCATGCACGTGTTGTTATTCCGGCTAAAGCCTTGAATAAAGATGGATTCACACCTGAGCAACAAAAAGCGCTGCTGGTGACTACGGTCGGGAAAATCATTTTCAATGAAATCTTCCCATCCAGCTTCCCTTACATTAACGAAGCCACTCGCGATAACCTGTTCAACGGGACACCGGATCGCTACTTCGTTCATGAAAAAGGTGCGGATCTCGCAGAACGTATCAACGATCCTGCAATTGCAGGGGCTGTTGGTAAGGAATATCTAGGGTCCATCATTGCACGCTGCTTCGAGACTTATCACACGACTGAAACGTCTGTGATTTTGGATAGAATCAAACAGCTTGGCTTCACGTATTCTACACGTGCCGGTGTAAGTATTGCCGTATCGGACGTTATAGTACCTGAAGAAAAAGCAACCATCATGCGCGAATCCGATGAGAAAGTACGTGTAGTTACGAACCAGTATCGCCGCGGCTTGATTACGGATGAAGAACGCTATGACCGTGTAATTGACATCTGGTCCAAATCCAAGGACCAACTGACAGAAGTCCTCATGAAATCGATGGATCGTTTCAACTCCATCATGCTCATGGTTGACTCCAAAGCACGGGGTAACAAATCGCAGATCACCCAGCTGGGCGGTATGCGGGGTCTGATGGCGACACCATCAGGACGTATCTATGAACTTCCGATCAAAGCGAACTTCCGTGAAGGCCTGACAGTCCTCGAGTACTTTATCTCGACTCACGGAGCGCGTAAAGGTCTGGCGGATACAGCCCTTCGTACAGCCGACTCAGGTTACTTGACCCGTCGTCTGGTTGACGTTGCACAGGATGTTATCGTTCGCGAAGATGACTGTGGAACCGATAAAGGGATTACCGTATCCCGTATCCAGGACGGTAAAGAAATCATCGAGGATCTCTTCGACCGCATTGAAGGACGCTACTCGTTCCAGACGATCAAGCATCCGGAGACTGGCGAAGTCATTGTAGCTCGTAATGAGCTCATTGATACAGATCGTGCGAATGCTATCGTAAATGCGGGTGTTGAGAAGCTTCAGATCCGTTCCGTACTGAGCTGCCGTGCCCGTCATGGTGTTTGTAAGAAGTGCTATGGCCGTAACCTGGCTACTGGTAAGTTCGTGGAAATTGGTGAAGCAGTTGGTATCATCGCAGCGCAGTCCATCGGGGAGCCGGGAACCCAGCTCACGATGCGTACGTTCCATACCGGGGGCGTTGCAGGAGACGATATCACCCAAGGTTTGCCGCGTATTCAGGAGCTCTTTGAAGCTCGGAATCCGAAAGGTCAAGCCACAATCAGTGAACTTGATGGTGTAGTCAAAGAAATCCGCGAAGCTAAGGATCGCCGGGAAATCGAGATCCAAGGTGAAGCAGAGACTAAAGTCTACTCCGTAACTTACGGTTCTCGTCTCCGTGTTAGCGAAGGTCAAGAGATCGAAGCAGGGGATGAGCTTACCGACGGTTCAATTGACCCTA
This sequence comes from Paenibacillus sp. Paensp111, assembly GCF_059492195.1. Taxonomy (NCBI): domain Bacteria; kingdom Bacillati; phylum Bacillota; class Bacilli; order Caryophanales; family Paenibacillaceae; genus Paenibacillus; species Paenibacillus sp. Paensp111. The sequence continues at coordinate 3,734,062 of NZ_CP168527.1, read as the reverse complement.
AAGAAATTCTGCGCATTAAAGGTATTCGCGGCGTACAAAACTACATTTTGCAAGAAGTGCAGCGTGTATACCGTAACCAGGGCGTAGAAATCAACGATAAGCACATTGAAGTCATGATCAAGCAGATGCTGCGCAAGATCCGTATTGTGGATGCAGGAGATACTACTCTCCTTCCAGGTTCCTTCGTGGACATCTACGAATACGAAACAGCTAACAAAGAGGCGATCCTGTCGGATAAAGAGCCTGCTGTTGCTAAGCCTGTACTGCTCGGTATCACGAAGGCATCTCTTGAAACAGACTCCTTCTTGTCGGCCGCTTCCTTCCAGGAGACAACTCGGGTACTTACCGATGCTGCTATTAAAGGTAAAGTCGATAAGCTGCTCGGCCTGAAAGAGAATGTTATTATCGGTAAGCTGATCCCAGCGGGTACTGGTATGAACCGTTATCGCAGCGTTCAGTTTGACGATCAAGAAGAAGGCGATGTTTCTGCAGAGAATCTTGAGCCTGTTTCAGTAGAATAGATTTATAAATTAAGAAATGGCGGAGGAGTCCATGTTGTGGATCTAAGCAATATGCGGCTTCTCCGCCGTTATAATTAATATAAACACTTGACATCGCCCAATTCAGATGCTAATATAGTAAAGGTGCGTGAGTAGCGGTAATTCCCTGTATTTTTGGAGGTATCGTAAGATGTCTAATGATAGAGGACTACAGGATGCTCATGTCAAGATCGGTGCCAAGCAAGCTGCGAAGATAGTGGAACTTGGGCAAGCCGAAGAGGTCTATATCGCACAAGATGCAGATCCTCGTGTTACGTCAAAGATCATCGGGCTCTGTAACAAAGCTTCGATCAAGATCACTTATGTCGATACGATGAAAGAACTCGGTAAGGCATGTGGGATTGAAGTTGGAGCAGCGGTGGCTGCGATAGTAAAACAATAATGGTATGAAACGTTTTTGTTTCAGGTGAAAGCTTGGGGCAGAAACTTTCCTTTGTTCTTTTATGAACCGCCTGGGTCTGTGGGCTTAATTAAAAGGTTTGTAAAGACATGAAAAATTGAGGAAGGGGGTGGCAACAACATGCCAACAATTAACCAACTAGTTCGTAAAGGCCGTCAAGCCAAAGTTGAGAAGTCCAAATCACCAGCTCTCCAAAAAGGGTTCAACGCCCTGAAGCGTGAGACTACAGATTTGAGCGCTCCACAAAAACGTGGTGTCTGCACTCGTGTGGGTACTATGACTCCGCGTAAACCGAACTCCGCACTTCGTAAATATGCCCGTGTGCGTTTGACTAACCGTCTGGAGGTTACTGCTTACATTCCAGGTATCGGACACAACTTGCAAGAGCACAGTGTTGTATTGATTCGTGGAGGTAAGGTCAAAGACCTTGCAGGAGTACGTTATCACATCGTTCGCGGTGCTTTGGATACAGCTGGTGTTAACAACCGTATGCAAGCTCGTTCGAAATATGGTGCAAAACGTCCTAAAGTTAAGAAGTAAGAAAGATTGAACAAACTAGAATGAACTATTTCTGAAAGGGGGATAATCAATGCCACGCAAAGGTCCAGTTACAAAAAGAGACGTGTTGCCAGATCCGGTGTATAACAGCAAGCTTGTTACTCGCCTAATCAACCGCATCATGCTCGATGGAAAACGCGGCGTTGCTCAAAGCATTCTATACAATGCGTTCAAACTGATTCAAGAACGCACTGGTAATGACCCAATGGAAGTGTTTGAAGCAGCGATCAAAAATATTATGCCAGTTCTTGAAGTTAAAGCTCGCCGTGTGGGCGGTGCGAACTATCAGGTGCCTATCGAAGTTAAACCGGAAAGACGTACTTCCCTTGGTTTACGTTGGCTCGTGAACTACTCCCGCAATCGCGGAGAGAAGACTATGGAAGAGCGTTTGGCTGCTGAGATCATCGACGCATCCAACAACACCGGCGCTTCTGTTAAGAAACGCGAAGATACGCACAAAATGGCTGAAGCAAACAAAGCGTTTGCACACTATCGTTGGTAGGATAAGGCCTAAACTAATAACTTCATTTTTGAAGGGAGACTTTATTCATGGCAAGAGAGTTCTCCTTGAAAAATACACGTAATATTGGGATCATGGCGCATATTGACGCCGGTAAAACCACGACTACAGAACGGATCTTGTTCTACACAGGCCGTACGCACAAAATCGGTGAGGTTCACGAGGGTGCTGCTACAATGGACTGGATGGAGCAAGAGCAGGAGCGCGGGATCACGATTACGTCCGCCGCTACTACCGCTGCTTGGAAGGGTTACCGCGTTAATATCATCGACACCCCGGGACACGTTGACTTCACAGTTGAAGTTGAACGTTCCCTTCGTGTATTGGACGGGGCAGTAGGCGTTTTCAGTGCGAAGGAAGGCGTAGAGCCTCAGTCTGAAACTGTATGGAGACAGGCTGACCGTTACGGCGTTCCACGGATCGCATATGTTAACAAAATGGATATCATTGGTGCTGACTTCCTGAACGTTGTAAAAGACATGCACGAGCGTCTCCAAGCGAATGCAGTTGCAATTCAACTGCCAATCGGCGCAGAGAATGATTTCATTGGTATCATTGATATCGTTGAAGAAAAAGCTCACATGTTCAAAGACGATCTGGGTCAAGACATCGAAGTGGTTGATGTTCCTGAAGAGTTCAAGGCGCAAGTCGAAGAACTTCGTTCGTTATTGATTGAGAAAGTTGCAGAACTTGATGAAGATCTTACTATGAAATACCTTGAAGGTGAAGAAATCTCTGTTGAGGAGATCAAAGCAGCTCTTCGTAAAGGTGTTGTAGAAGTAAAAATCTTCCCAGTTATCTGTGGTTCCTCTTATCGTAACAAAGGCGTTCAATTGATGTTGGACGCAGTTATTGATTACCTGCCAGCTCCGATTGACGTACCTGACATCAAGGGACACCTTGAAGATGGTACAGAAGCGGTTCGTAAGTCTTCGGATGAAGAAACGTTCTCGGCGCTTGCATTTAAAATCATGACAGACCCTTACGTTGGTAAACTTACGTTCTTCCGCGTATATTCCGGTGTGCTTCAATCCGGATCTTATGTGTTGAATGCAACGAAAGGCAAACGCGAACGTATTGGACGTATCCTTCAGATGCATGCGAACAGCCGTCAAGAGATCAGTGAAGTATATTCTGGTGACATTGCAGCTGCCGTAGGTTTGAAAGATACCGGTACAGGTGATACACTGTGTGATGAGAAGAGTCCAGTTATTCTGGAGTCTATGAACTTCCCTGATCCAGTTATCGAGATCGCCGTTGAACCAAAAACCAAAGCTGACCAAGATAAATTGGGTGTTGCTCTTAGTAAGCTAACAGAAGAGGATCCAACTCTTCGTGCGCATACTAATGAAGAAACAGGTCAAACCATCTTGGCTGGTATGGGAGAGCTTCACTTGGATATTATCATTGACCGTATGCGTCGTGAATTCAAAGTGGAGACAAATGTGGGTGCACCACAAGTTGCTTACCGCGAAACATTCCGCACGCCAGCGCGTGTAGAAGGTAAATTCGTACGTCAATCCGGTGGTCGTGGTCAATACGGTCACGTATGGGTTGAATTCGAACCATTGGAGCCAGGTACTGGTAACCAGTTCGAGAGCAAAGTTGTGGGTGGTTCGGTACCAAGAGAATATATCGGACCTGCACAGCAAGGTATTGAAGAGCAAATGAAAAATGGTGTTATCGCTGGATTCCCACTCGTGGATGTAAAAGCAACTATCGTTGATGGTTCTTACCATGATGTTGACTCCAACGAAATGGCATTTAAAATTGCGGGTTCCATGGCGCTTAAAGCTGCTGCGGAAAAATGTAAGCCAGTTATTCTTGAGCCTGTTATGAAAGTTGAAGTAACAGTGCCTGAAGAGTACATGGGTGACGCAATGGGTATGCTGAACTCCCGTCGTGGCCGTATCGAAGGTATGGATTCCCGCGGTGGAGCTCAAATTATCCGTGCTAAAGTGCCTCTCTCCGAAATGTTTGGATTCTCGACTACTATCCGTTCCGGTACCCAAGGTCGCGGTGTGTTCTCGATGGAACTCTCTCACTATGAGGAAGTACCGAAGTCCATTCAAGAAGAGATTGTTTCTAAAGCAAAAGGTTCAGATTAATTAATTTTCAACTGCTGTTCGGGTGTTTTTCATTAGGGAGACACTCCGCACAGTAAAACATAACAATCCCATATTTTAAGGAGGAACTGTTCAAAATGGCAAAGGCTAAATTCGAACGTACAAAACCGCACGTTAATATCGGTACTATCGGTCACGTCGACCATGGTAAAACAACCCTGACTGCTGCAATCACTACTGTATTGTCCAAAACTTATGGTGGTGCTGCTGTAGCATTCGACCAAATCGATAAAGCTCCAGAAGAGCGCGAGCGCGGTATCACAATCTCAACTGCACACGTTGAGTACGAAACAAACAACCGTCACTATGCACACGTTGACTGCCCAGGTCACGCCGACTATGTTAAAAACATGATCACTGGTGCAGCACAAATGGACGGAGCAATCCTGGTTGTATCCGCAGCTGACGGTCCTATGCCACAAACTCGTGAGCACATCCTGTTGTCCCGCCAAGTAGGCGTGCCTTACATCGTTGTGTTCTTGAACAAATGTGACATGGTTGAAGACGAAGAACTTTTGGAATTGGTTGAAATGGAAGTTCGCGACCTTCTTAACGAATATGAATTCCCTGGTGATGATACTCCAATCACTCGTGGTTCTGCTCGTGAAGCTCTTCAAAACCCTGATGGTGAGTGGGCTAAGAAGATCGTTGAAATGTTCGAAACTATCGACACTTACATTCCACTTCCTGAGCGTCAAACTGACAAGCCTTTCCTTATGCCTGTCGAGGACGTATTCTCCATCACTGGCCGTGGTACAGTTGCAACTGGCCGTGTAGAGCGTGGTACTGTTAAAGTCGGCGAAGAAATCGAAATCGTTGGTATCACTGAAGAAACTAAGAAATCCGTTGTAACAGGCGTTGAGATGTTCCGCAAATTGCTGGATTCCGCTCAAGCTGGTGACAACATTGGTGCACTTCTTCGTGGTGTTGACCGTAACATGATCGAGCGTGGTCAAGTATTGGCTAAGCCGGGTTCTGTTAAGCCTCACACAGAATTCACTGCTCAAATCTACGTGTTGACTAAAGAAGAGGGTGGACGTCACAAGCCATTCTTCACTGGTTACCGTCCACAGTTCTACTTCCGTACAACTGACGTAACAGGCATCATCAACTTGCCTGAAGGTACTGAAATGGTAATGCCTGGTGACAACATCACCGTTACTGTTTCCTTGATCTCCCCAATCGCGATCGAAGAAGGAACTAAGTTCTCCATTCGTGAAGGCGGACGTACAGTAGGTGCCGGTTCCGTAGCAAGCATTCAAAAGTAATTAGGCGCTGATAGCCTGATTGATATAAAGCAACAGTGTGATGTAACGAGTAACAATGTACTGTAACCGAAAGAAGAGAAGGTTCGTCTCTTTGGAGATGAACCTTCTTGTTTTATGTCAGGAGAACATTGGCTCGTTCCCTGCAATTGGAATTTAAAACTTTTTGTATATAAGGCTTGCATTGAGCCTATCTTTTTAATATAATAATATATGTTGTTCTGTGACGTTGCGATGATGTGAGAGGTTACCGACACACCCGGCCCCTTTGCCATGAGGCAGGTGTTTGGAAAATTTTCACGGAGTATGTCCGATAATAAATTGGGCGATAGAAGGAGGGACTAAAAATGGCAAAGCAAAAGATTCGTATTCGTTTGAAAGCTTACGACCATAGAATTCTTGATCAATCCGCTGAGAAAATTGTTGAAACGGCAAAACGTTCGGGTGCTGGTGTATCTGGACCGATTCCACTTCCAACAGAAAAGCAAATCATTACTATTCTCCGTGCGGTACACAAGTACAAGGATTCTCGGGAGCAATTCGAGCAGCGTACTCATAAACGTTTGATCGATATTGTTAATCCGACTCCACAAACTGTGGATGCCTTGATGCGCTTGGATCTACCGTCCGGTGTAGATATCGAAATTAAATTGTAAGTCTAATAAAAGCATTTGATTAGAAAAGGGAATGAGGTGTCAACATGAAAGGTATCTTAGGAAAAAAACTTGGAATGACTCAAGTATTTACCGCTGAAGGTAATGTAATTCCAGTAACCGTTATTGAAGCAGGCCCCAATGTTGTTTTGCAGAAAAAGGATGCAGATAACGATGGTTACGAAGCGGTTCAGCTAGGTTTCTCTGATAAAAAAGAGAGCAGAGCAAACAAACCAGAAGCAGGGCATGCCAAAAAGGCTAACACTGCACCTAAGCGCTACGTTCGCGAAATTCGCGGTATTGATTTGGCAGGATATGAGGTTGGCCAAGAGGTTAAAGCTAATGTCTTCGCTGAGGGCGAATTTGTTGACGTAACAGGTATTTCCAAAGGTAAAGGTTTTGCCGGCGTTATCAAACGTTGGGGACAAAGCCGCGGACCAATGGCTCACGGTTCCCGTTATCATCGTAGACCGGGTTCGATGGGTTCCATTCAAGCAAACCGTGTTCCTAAAGGTAAACACCTGCCAGGACATCTGGGTAACGAGACAGTTACGATTCAAGGACTTGAAATTATCAAGGTCGATGTTGAACGTAACGTATTGCTTGTAAAAGGTTCTATTCCAGGCCCTAAACAAGGCTTCGTGAAAATCAAAGAAACGGTGAAGAAATAATCTTCTGAAGAAAGGAGGAACAATCAATGCCTAAAGTAGCACTTTTTAATGTAAGTGGCAGCCAAGTGGGCGAAGTTGAATTGAATGATGCGGTATTCGGTATCGAACCAAACGTTCATGTTCTTCATGATGCTGTTGTTATGCAGCGTGCATCTCTTCGTCAAGGTACACACAAAGTTAAAGGACGTTCTGAAGTACGCGGCGGTGGTCGTAAGCCTTGGAAACAAAAAGGTACTGGTCGTGCTCGTCAAGGTTCGATCCGTTCACCGCAATGGGTAGGCGGCGGTGTCGTTTTCGGACCAACACCACGTAGCTATGCATTCAAGCTTCCTAAGAAAGTTCGTCGTTTGGCGATCAAATCCGCGCTTTCTTCGAAAGTTGTTGATAACGACATTATCGTACTAGATCAATTGAGCTTTGAAACGCCGAAGACAAAAGAATTCGCAGCTATCCTGAATAACCTGAAAGTAGAACGCAAAGCTTTGATCGTAGGTTCTAGCTATGATGATAAAGTTGCGCTATCTGCACGTAACATTCCAGGTGTGAAGTTCGTAGCAGCTGACGGCATCAATGTTCTTGACGTACTTACGTACGACAAACTGATCATTACGAAAGAAGCAGTTCAGAAGGTAGAGGAGGTGCTCGCGTAATGAAAGATCCTCGTGATGTTATCAAACGTCCAGTGATTACGGAACGTACGGCTGAATACATGGGTGAACAAAAATATGTATTCGAAGTGGATATCCGTGCTAATAAGACTGAGATCAAACAAGCAATTGAAGCGATCTTCAGCGTGAAGGTAAGTAAAGTTAACACTTTGCGTGTTCCTGCGAAGCCTAAACGTTACGGACGTCATTTTGGTTATACACCAGAGTGGAAGAAAGCGTTCGTTACTCTTACGGCAGACAGCAAACCGCTTGAGTTCTTTGAATCGGTATAAGAAATTTCTGAAGATAGGAGGGAACATAAGTGCCAATCAAAAAGTATAAACCGACTTCCCCGGCAAGACGCGCAATGTCCGTGTCTACTTTTGAAGAAATCACTACAAATGTGCCGGAAAAATCCTTGCTTGCACCACTTAGCAAAACTGCTGGTCGTAACAACCAAGGTAAAATTACGGTTCGTCACCACGGTGGTGGACACAAACGTAAATATCGTATTATTGACTTCAAACGGAACAAAGATGGAATACCGGGCCGCGTTGCTACAATCGAGTATGACCCGAACCGTACTTCCAACATTGCTTTGATCCACTATGCAGACGGAGAGAAGCGCTACATTATCGCTCCTAAAGGCTTGAAAGTTGATGACGTTGTAGTATCAGGTCCTACAGCCGATATCAAAATCGGTAACGCACTTCCAATGGAAAACATTCCAGTGGGTTCCGTTATCCACAACATCGAACTTCAACCAGGTAAAGGCGGACAGCTCGTTCGTGCAGCTGGTACTGAAGCTCAACTTCTTGGTAAAGAAGAAAAATATGTCACAGTTCGTCTTTCTTCCGGTGAGGTTCGCAAGCTCCTTAAAGTTTGCCGTGCTACAATCGGTTCCGTAGGGAACGGAGACCACGAGCTTGTGAAAATCGGTAAAGCTGGACGTAATCGCTGGCTCGGACAACGTCCGGAAGTTCGCGGTGTCGTCATGAACCCTAACGATCACCCTCACGGTGGTGGTGAAGGACGCGCTCCTATCGGTCGTAAATCGCCATTGTCACCTTGGGGCAAACCAACCCTTGGCTACAAAACGCGTAAAAAAGGTAAAGCATCTGATAAATACATCGTTCGCCGTCGTACGAAGTAATACGCTTAGGCGCATTACTTCACCGGCTAACGGAATAGAGACTTATGATGGTTTCATGAAGGGAGGATTCAAGCTATGGGTCGCAGTTTGAAAAAAGGGCCATTTATTGATGGCTACCTACTCAAAAAAGTGGATGAAGTGAACGAAAGCAACAAAAAAACCGTGATCAAAACATGGTCCCGCCGTTCTACGATTTTCCCACAATTTATCGGACATACTTTCGGAGTATACGATGGTCGTAAACACGTGCCTGTATATGTTACGGAAGACATGGTAGGACACAAATTGGGTGAATTTGCTCCAACACGTACCTACAAAGGGCATACGGACGACGATAAGAAAACAAGACGTTAAGATGAGTTCTTCGTTTGAGAGGAGGTAACAAACATGGAAGCAAAAGCACATGCAAGATCCATCCGTATTGCTGCTCGTAAGGTTAAACTCGTTGTTGACCTGATCCGCGGCAAGCAAGTGGGTGAAGCCATCGCCATTCTTCGCCATACTCCTAAAGCAGCTTCACCGGTAGTGGAGAAGCTCTTGAACTCGGCGATTGCGAATGCTGAACATAACTATTCTATGGATGTAAATAAATTGGTTATTTCGGAAGTTTTCGTTAACCAAGGTCCGACAATGAAACGTTTCCGTCCACGTGCTATGGGACGTGCAAGCCGGATCAACAAACGCACCAGCCACATTACTTTGGTGGTATCCGAAAAATAAGGAGGGAAAACGTGTGGGCCAAAAGGTAAATCCCGTCGGATTGCGGGTAGGTATTATCCGTGATTGGGAATCTAAATGGTATGCAGGTAAAGATTTTGGTGATCTTCTTATGGAAGACGTTAAAATTCGTGAACACTTAAAAGGCAAATTGAAAGAATCTGCTGTATCTCGTGTTGAAATCGAGAGAGCAGCTAACCGTGTGAATGTAACTATCCACACTGCGAAGCCAGGTATGGTTATCGGTAAAGGCGGTTCTGAAGTTGAGAACATTCGTAACGAAATCACCCAAATCGCAGGCGGTAAAAAAGTTCACATCAATATCTCTGAAATCAAACACCCTGAACTGGATGCAATTCTAGTCGCAGAAAGCATTGCTCAACAATTGGAGCGTCGTGTTTCCTTCCGTCGTGCATTGAAACAAGCGATTCAAAGAACTATGCGTTCCGGCGCTAAAGGGATTAAAACAGCAGTAAGCGGCCGTCTTGGCGGTGCTGAAATTGCTCGTTCAGAAGGCTACAGCGAAGGAACTGTTCCACTTCATACACTTCGTGCTGACATCGACTATGGTACAGCTGAAGCACATACTACTTACGGCCGTATCGGCGTTAAAGTATGGATCTATCGTGGAGAGGTTCTTCCTCCAGCTAAGAAGCAAGCTGCTCAGGAAGGAGGCAACTAATCATGTTGGTACCTAAACGTGTAAAACACCGCAAACAACAACGCGGTAGTTTGAGAGGTCAAGCTAAAGGCGGCACTGAACTTAACTTCGGTGAATACGGCCTGCAAGCAACTGAGCCATCTTGGATTACGAACCGTCAGATCGAAGCGGCTCGTATTGCCATGACGCGTTACATCAAACGTGGTGGTAAAGTATGGATTAAGATTTTCCCTGATAAGCCAATTACTCAAAAGCCTCTTGAGGTTCGTATGGGTAGTGGTAAAGGTAACGTTGAGAAATGGGTTGCAGTTGTGAAACCAGGTAAGATCATGTTTGAACTTGCTGGTGTATCGGAGGAAATCGCACGCGAAGCGATGCGTCTTGCCGCTCACAAACTGCCTGTAAAAACTAAGTTTGTGAAACGTGAAGAATTGGGTGGTGAAGCAAATGAAAGCTAATGAACTTCGCAACTTAACCACTGTTGAGATAGAACAAAAAATCACTGGATTCAAAGAAGAACTCTTCAACCTGCGTTTTCAACTGGCTACTGGCCAGCTTGACAACCCAACTCGAATCCGTGATGTGCGTAAGGATATAGCTCGTGCTAAAACCATTTTACATGAGAGAGCACTTGGCATAACTAGCTAATTATCAAAGTGCAGCTTCAATAGCAGTGCTTGAAATCAGGAAGGAGGCTAACCATGAGCGAACGTAATACTCGTAAAGTTCAAATTGGTAAAGTCGTCAGCGACAAAATGGATAAAACCATCGTAGTAGCTGTTGAAACCTACAAAAAGCATGATTTGTACCATAAACGCATTAAGCATACTAAGAAATTCAAAGCGCATGATGAGAACAATACAGCGAAAATTGGTGACACTGTGAAAATCACAGAAACTCGCCCGCTTTCCAAAGATAAACGCTGGAGACTGACTGAAGTCGTAGAACAAGCGGTTATTATCTAATTGAACTCGTTAGTGAAGTCGAAAGGAGGAAATTAGAATGATTCAACCATTTACACGATTGCACGTTGCTGATAACTCTGGAGCGAAGGAATTGATGTGTATCCGCGTTCTGGGTGGTACAGGTCGTCGTACTGCTCAAATCGGTGACTTGATCGTCTGCTCGGTGAAACAAGCAACACCAGGCGGCGTTGTCAAAAAGGGTGATGTAGTAAGAGCGGTAGTAGTTCGCACTAAGCGTTCTGTTCGCCGTAAAGACGGTTCTTACATCGCTTTCGATGAGAATGCAGCTGTAGTAGTGAAAGATGACAAGAGCCCACGTGGTACTCGTATTTTCGGACCTGTTGCTCGCGAACTTCGTGATAGAGATTTCATGAAAATCGTTTCCTTGGCTCCGGAAGTTATCTAAATAAAGTTAGTCCCTTATATCCATGCAACCGGGAGGTGTAACAAATGCCTAGATTGAAAAAGATTCTGGAGTCTCACAACAATAAACTGCACGTCAAAAAAGACGATACGGTTATCGTGATCAGTGGTAAAGATAAAGGCAAAAAAGGCCGTGTCATCGCTGCTTATCCTCGTGAGAACCGTGTGCTTGTGGAAGGCGTGAATATGGTTAAGAAACACCAAAAGCCAAATCAACTCAACCCACAAGGCGGAATTATTGAACAAGAAGCTCCGATTCACGCATCGAACGTTATGCATGTCGATCCAAAGAGCGGAAAAGTAACTCGTATCGGTTACAAAGTATTGGATAACGGCAAAAAAGTTCGTGTAGCTAAGAAGTCCGGAGAAGTGATCGACTAATCCAGCATTGAATGAAAGGAGGTCCATGATTCATGGCAGCAAGATTGAAAGAACGTTATTTGAATGAAGTGTCCCCAGCTTTGGTTCAAAAGTTTAACTATACAACTGTTATGCAAGTGCCAAAAATCGAGAAGGTAGTTATCAACATGGGTGTTGGTGACGCTGTATCCAACTCGAAAGTACTTGATTCTGCAGTGAATGATCTTCAGTTGATCTCTGGTCAAAAGCCAGTAATCACTCGTGCGAAGAAATCCATTGCCGGATTTAAACTTCGTGAGAACATGCCAATCGGTGTGAAAGTAACACTTCGCGGTGAGCGTATGTACTACTTCCTCGACAAGCTGTTCAATGTAACACTTCCACGTGTACGTGACTTCCACGGTGTATCAAACAAAGCGTTTGACGGACGTGGTAACTACACACTCGGCCTCAAGGAACAATTGATCTTCCCTGAGATCGAATATGATAAAGTTGACAAAGTGCGCGGTATGGATATCGTTATCGTAACTACGGCTAAAACTGATGAAGAGTCCCGCGAATTGCTGACTCAACTCGGAATGCCTTTTGTAAAGTAAGGAAAAATTCGATTCTTGGAATCGATTCGGGAGGTGTCAGGCTAAGTGGCAAAAACTTCAATGAAAGTTAAACAACAACGCACACCTAAGTTTAAAGTACGTGCATACACACGTTGCGAGCGTTGTGGTCGTCCACATTCGGTGCTGCAAAAATATAAAATCTGCAGAATTTGTTTCCGTGAATTAGCTTATAAAGGCCAGATCCCTGGCGTGAAAAAAGCAAGCTGGTAAACAATCAACAACGGGAAGGAGGTTTACACGAATGACTATGTCAGATCCAATTGCTGATATGCTTACACGTATTCGTAACGCGAATGTAGTGCGTCACGAAACTGTGGAAATGCCTGCATCCACGATCAAAAAACAAATCGCTGAAATCTTGAAGCGTGAAGGTTTTATCCGTGATGCAGAATATATCGATGACAATAAACAAGGGATTATCCGCATTTTCTTGAAATACGGATCCAATAACGAGCGTGTTATTTCCGGATTGAAAAGAATTAGTAAGCCTGGCCTTCGCGTGTATACGAAGAGCAATGAAGTTCCTCGTGTCCTCGGCGGTTTGGGTATTGCGATCATCTCCACATCCAAGGGAGTTATGACCGACAAAGAAGCTCGTCAATCCAAAGCTGGCGGCGAAGTTGTCTGCTACGTTTGGTAATTAAAGTCACAAAACAAGGAGGTGCAGCAAATGTCTCGTATTGGTCGCAAACCAATAAATGTACCAAGTGGTGTTGATATCAAAGTTGATAACACCGTAATTACGGTAAAAGGACCTAAAGGTACTTTGACTCGTGAACTTCACAAGGACATGAAAGTAACTGTGGAAGAGAACCAAATCACAGTTGAACGTCCTTCCGATAATAAACTTCACCGTTCCCTTCATGGCACAACGCGTAGCGTTGTTAGCAACATGGTGAGCGGCGTAACCGACGGTTTCTCTAAGAACCTTGAATTGGTTGGGGTTGGATACCGTGCAAGCAAATCTGGCGACAAGATCGTCCTGAACGTGGGTTACTCCCACCCGGTTGAAATCTCTCCGGAACCAGGCATCGAATTTGAAGTTCCTGCTAACACAAAGATCATCGTTAAAGGAATCGATAAAGAGCGCGTAGGTGCATACGCTGCTAAAATCCGTTCCGTACGCGAACCAGAACCTTATAAAGGTAAAGGGATCAAGTATGAAGGCGAACGTATTATTCGTAAAGAAGGTAAAGCTGGTAAGAAGAAGTAAGCTTCTTAACTCAGTTAACCCGATTGCGGCTTGAATTGAAACAGCTTGTATGGTAAACCGAAGGGAGTGAAATGGAAGTCATGATTACAAAAGCGGATAAAAACAAAGCGCGTCTGAAAAGACACCTGCGTGTGCGTAAAAAAATCCAAGGAACGGCTGAACGTCCAAGACTTAACGTATACCGTTCTTCCAAACATATCTATGCTCAACTGATCGATGACGTAGCAGGCGTAACTCTTGTGTCTGCTTCTACTGTTGATAAAGAGCTTAGCGCTAATGTTAAAAATGGCGGTAGTGTTGAGTCTGCTCGTCAAGTTGGAGAACTCATCGCTAAGCGCGCTCAAGATAAAAACGTTAAAAATGTGGTATTCGACCGCGGAGGTTACTTGTACCATGGACGGATTCAAGCTTTGGCTGATGCGGCTCGTGAAGCTGGACTTGAATTCTAAGACTATTTCTAAAAGGAGGTTAACGACTTGCGTGTAGATCCTAACGCTTTAGAACTGACTGAAAGAGTTGTAAATATTAATCGTGTAGCTAAAGTTGTAAAGGGCGGACGTCGTTTTAGTTTCAGCGCACTAGTAGTTGTCGGTGACGGCAATGGCTGGGTTGGTGCTGGTATCGGTAAAGCAGGCGAAGTTCCAGATGCAATTCGCAAAGGTATTGAAGATGCGAAGAAGAATCTGGTACACGTTCCCCTGGTTGGAACGACTATCCCTCACCTTGTGACCGGACACTTTGGTGCCGGCCGCGTTCTCTTGAAGCCGGCATCGGAAGGTACCGGAGTTATCGCTGGCGGACCAGTTCGTGCAGTTCTTGAACTTGCTGGTGTAGGCGACATTTTGACAAAATCCCTAGGTTCTTCGAATTCCATGAACATGGTCAACGCGACTTTGGAGGGCTTGTCCCGTCTGAAGCGTGCTGAAGATGTTGCGAAATTGCGCGGCAAAACCGTCGAAGAACTTCTCGGTTAAGGAGGGAATCTAAATGGCAAAACTTCAAATTACCCTCGTACGGAGTTTGATTGGCCGTCCAGAAGACCAACGTACAACCGTTAACACTTTGGGACTTCGCAAAATCAATCAACAAGTAGTTCACAATGACAACGCAGCTATTCGTGGCATGGTTAACAAAGTGACTCACTTGGTATCTGTACAAGAAATTCAAGACTAAGACATATAGATTCAGCTTACAATTATGAAGGAGGTGCAACGAACGATGAAGTTACATGAGCTTTCCCCAGCTCCTGGTTCCCGCAAAGAGCGCAAGCGCGTAGGACGCGGTACCAGCAGCGGTATGGGTAAAACATCTGGACGTGGTCACAAAGGTCAAAACGCTCGTTCCGGCGGTGGTGTTCGCCCGGGCTTCGAAGGCGGACAAAACCCGCTCTATCGTCGCTTGCCAAAACGTGGTTTTGTTAACCCAACCCGTAAAGAGTATGCGATTGTGAACATCGAGGAACTTAACAACTTTGCGGCTGATACAGAAGTTACTCCTGAACTGTTGTTTGAACAAGGGATCGTTAAGAACGCGAAAAGCGGAATTAAGATTCTTGGCAACGGTGAAGTTACGGTCAAATTGTCTGTAAAAGCAAATAAGTTCTCTCAATCTGCGGTAGAGAAGATCGAGGCTGCCGGCGGTAAAACCGAGGTGATCTAATGTTTAAAACCCTCAAGAATATATGGAATGTGAAGGACTTACGCAACCGGATTTTGTTTACACTGTTTATTTTCTTGATCTACCGGATTGGTACCTTTGTACCGGTACCGGGTGTTAACACAGATGTGTTCACGGCAACAAATCAAGCAGGTAATGCATTGTTCGGCCTCCTGAACACGTTCTCGGGCGGCGCATTGAAACAATTCTCAATTCTGGCGCTCGGGATCTATCCATATATCACGGCTTCCATCATCGTTCAGCTCTTGTCTATGGATGTCGTTCCGAAGTTAGCGGAATGGGCCAAACAGGGTGAGATGGGGAAAAAGAAATCAGCTCAGCTTACGCGTTACTTAACGATTGTGCTAGGTCTGATTCAAGCCTTTGCAATGTCGATCGGATTCAACCGGATCTATGGCACACAAATGGTTCCAAATGCTACATTTGCGGACTATGCCTTGATTGCCATCGTGCTTACAGCAGGAACTGCATTCCTGATGTGGCTGGGTGAGCAAATCACAGAGAAGGGAATCGGTAATGGTATTTCGCTGATTATCTTCGCGAGTATCATTGCAGGTATTCCAGGTCACATTCAAAGCTTGGTTAACTCTGATTTCATTGCAGAAGGGCAAACCTTCTTGAATATTGCTAAATTCATAATCATCGCTCTGGTAGTAATACTGATTATTGTCGGTGTTATCTACATTCAGCAGGCGATCCGCAAGATCCCGGTACAATATGCAAAACGGGTTGTAGGCAACAAGATGTACGGTGGACAAAACACGCATATCCCATTGAAGATCAATGCGGCTGGCGTTATTCCTGTTATCTTTGCTGTATCCCTTCTTCAGTTCCCAACGATTATCGCTGGTTTCTGGTCTACGCATAAATGGGCTCAGTGGATTATCGACAATTTCTCGATGCAGAAAGCTGCACCTCTTGCTATGGTGCTGTATGTCATAATGATTATTGGTTTCACGTTCTTCTACACCTTTGTTCAAATGAATCCGACTCAAATGGCGGACCAAATGAAGAAGAACGGAGGCTATATTCCGGGAGTTCGTCCAGGAAAAACAACGGCCACTTACCTCACTCGTGTTATGACACGTTTGACAATGACCGGTGCAATCTTCCTGGCACTCATTTCACTACTTCCGATAGCCTTGGGCTCTTGGGCTGGACTACCTAGCTCAATTCAAATTGGAGGTACATCCCTTCTAATCGTGGTCGGCGTTGCGCTGGATACGATGAAGACGATCGAAAGCCAATTGATGAAGCGCCATTACAAAGGGTTTATTAATAAGTAGGCGATAGGTTCCGGCCGGGCTCTTCTAGACTCGAACCGGCACCTATTGTTATGTTCTTGCACTCAAGCTATTTTTGGAGGGAGTGGCAGACGTGAACATTTTAATTATGGGGCCTCCTGGGGCAGGAAAAGGAACACAAGCAGAAGTCATTATCGGTGAATTCGGCATTCCTCACATTTCAACAGGCGATGCATTTCGTCTAGCGATCAAACAAGGAACTCCCGTTGGGATTAAAGCTAAAGAATACATCGATCAGGGCCTGTTGGTACCAGATGATGTGACAGTTGGCATCGTTCGTGAGCGTCTTCAGCAGTCCGATTGCGAAAAAGGTTTTTTACTGGATGGTTTTCCAAGAACCCTTTCGCAAGCGGAAGCGCTGGATCAACTGCTTACGGAACTCGGTCGCAAACTGGATCATGTTGTCAACCTGAAGGTAGATCGTGATAAGCTGCTGGCGCGTCTTACAGGACGTCGCATTTGCAAATCTTGCGGCTCTACCTATCATGTGGTCTTTAATCCTCCTAAACAGGAAGGTGTATGTGATAAATGCGGCGGTGAGCTGTATCAGCGCTCCGATGATAACGAAGAGAGCGTAGGTACAAGACTGGACGAATATATCACCAAAACTGCACCGCTCCTTAACTTTTATGAACAGCAAGGTTTGCTTCGCGAAGTCGATGGTGAACTGGAAATCGATACGGTATCCAAAGAAATCGTATCTTTACTGAGAGGTTAGCTGAATGATCATTTGTAAATCCGAAACGGAACTTGGCTTTATGAGAGAAGCAGGGCGGATCGTTGCGGAAACGCACCGGATCTTGGCACAAGCGATCGAGCCCGGTATTACGACGGGAGAACTTGATCAAATCGCTGACAAGTACATTCGGAGTCAAAATGCAGTGCCATCTTTTAAAAACTATAATGGTTTCCCTTACAGCATATGCGCTTCGACTAACGAAGAGCTGGTTCATGGATTCCCCGGCAAGCGTAAATTAAACGAAGGCGACATCATCAGTCTTGACATCGGAGCGGAGTATAAGGGTTACCATGGTGACTCGGCTTGGACTTATCCAGTAGGTAAAATTACTGATGAAGTTCAAAAGCTTCTTGATGTAACAGAGCGTTCCCTGTATGCCGGTCTTGAGCTTGTCAAACCGGATGTCCGCTTATTTACAATATCGCATGCGATTCAAAAAGTTATTGAGGATGCAGGCTTTTCTGTTGTCAGAGAGTATGTAGGTCATGGGATTGGAGCCAAGCTCCATGAAGAACCTCAGATTCCAAACTACGGAGTTCCCGATCGCGGTCCTAGGCTTAAACCTGGGATGGTGCTTGCAATAGAACCGATGGTCAATATCGGAAAGCGTTATGTCAAGACGCTGGAAGATAATTGGACGGTTGTCACGGTTGATGGTTCCTGGTGCGCTCACTTTGAGCATACAGTGGCTGTCACAGCTGATGGCCTCGAAATTCTTACGAAACTGAATGCGTAGGTGATCCTTTTGACACACCGCACAGACCCGCAGATCGGTCAAATCGCAAGAATTCTCAAAGGCAAAGATGCTGGAGGGATCGGAGTTGTTGTTGAGCTTCTGGATGACAAGTTTGTCCGGATCGCTGATGGTAACAAACGAAAGTTTGATCAGGCAAAACGGAAGAACATTCAGCATTTAGAATTTCTGGACTTGATTAGCAGCGAAGTTGTTAATAGTTTAAATGAAAGTGGTCGGGTAACGAACGGCAAATTGCGTCATGCAATAAGCACGTTTGTCCAATTCACCGAAACCAAAGCTGAAGAGAAAGGAGACTGACTTATGGCTAAAGAAGATGTCATTGAAGTTGAAGGAACGGTAATTGAGCCGTTGCCGAATGCTACTTTTAAGGTTGAGCTTGAGAACGGTCATCAGATTCTTGCTCACGTTTCTGGTAAGCTGCGGATGCACTTTATCCGTATTCTGACAGGGGACAAAGTGGTTATACAGTTATCACCTTATGATTTGACTAAGGGCCGTATAACTTACCGTAAATAGATTCCATACCGCATGAGTATAGTTTCGTGGTATGATAGCAAAGTTGGGTTTTATTAATGTGAATTAATGTAAACCATGTTAACAACTTTGGAGGTGGGTTCTGCTTGTCAGAACCAGCCGTATGCTTTCGAAATTAGTTTTACTCAGGTAAAACTTTTAGGAGGTAATTGATATGAAGGTAAGACCTTCTGTAAAGCCAATTTGCGAAAAATGCAAAGTCATTCGTCGTAAAGGCAATGTAATGGTTATTTGCGAAAATCCGAAACACAAACAAAGACAAGGTTAAGAAGGGGGTGTAGCGTAAAATGGCTCGTATAGCTGGTGTGGATTTGCCACGTGATAAACGCGTTGAGATCGCCTTGACTTACATTTTCGGAATCGGTAAAACGACTTCCCAGAAAATTTTGAGCACAACAGGCATCAGCCCGAACACTCGCGTTCGGGATTTGACAGAAGACGAAGTAAGCAAACTCCGGGAATCTATCGACAAAACGGTTAAGGTTGAAGGTGACCTGCGTCGTGAAATTTCTTTAAATATTAAACGTCTCATCGAGATCGGTTGCTACCGCGGTGTTCGTCACCGTCGTGGATTGCCGGTTCGTGGACAACGTACTAAAACGAATGCCCGTACTCGTAAGGGACCTCGTCGTACTGTAGCGAACAAGAAGAAATAAGAAGGAGGGATAACAGACAATGGCTAAACCGAAAAAAGTCGTACGTACTAAACGTCGTGACCGTAAAAATATCGAATCTGGCGTGGCGCACATTCGCTCCACATTCAACAATACGATCGTTACTATTACGGATCCACACGGTAACGCGATCTCTTGGGCAAGTTCTGGTGGTCAAGGGTTCAAAGGTTCCCGTAAATCGACTCCTTTTGCCGCTCAAATGGCTGCGGAAACCGCTGCTAAAGCTGCAATGGAGCATGGAATGAAGTCCGTTGAAGTCATGGTTAAAGGTCCTGGCGCTGGCCGCGAAGCTGCAATCCGCTCGCTTCAAGCTGCAGGACTCGAAGTTAACATGATTAAAGACGTTACTCCAGTGCCGCATAATGGATGCCGTCCTCCAAAACGTCGTCGTGTCTAATGAAGTCAACCTCTAGTGTGGTATAACCCCATCGCAACTTGGTAAGAATGGTTGTTTAGGCATACTACATGATAGACTCACAAAAAGGTGACAGTTTCAGAAGAAACGACGTTTCGAAGGAGGGTATTGCAGTGATAGAAATCGAAAAGCCAAAAATTGAGACCGTAGACGTTAACGTGGAAGGCACCTATGGTAAATTTATAGTGGAACCACTTGAGCGTGGATATGGAACAACTCTCGGCAACTCATTACGCCGGATTTTGCTCTCCTCGCTTCCAGGTGCAGCGGTAACCTCGGTTCAAATCGATGGTGTTCTGCATGAGTTCGCTACGATCCCAGGTGTTATGGAAGACGTTACGGAAATCATTCTGAACTTGAAGGCTCTTTCCCTGAAGATTCATTCTGACGAGGAGAAAGTTCTCGAGATTGATGCTGATGGCGATGGAGCAATCACTGCAGGTGATATCCGTGCAGATAGTGATGTGGAGATTCTGAATCCAGAACTTCACATTGCGACCCTGGCACCGGGTTCCAGACTCCACATGCGTATCTTTGCCAATCGTGGCCGTGGTTATGTTCAAGCAGATAAGAACAAACGCGACGATCAACCGATTGGTGTGATACCTGTTGATTCTATCTATACTCCGATTTCCCGTGTCAATTACTCCATTGAGAACACACGTGTTGGTCAAGTAACCAACTATGACAAGCTTACGCTTGAAGTGTGGACGGATGGAAGTATTAGACCGGAAGAAGCGGTTAGTCTCGGTGCTAAGATTTTGACCGAGCACCTTTTCTTGTTCGTGGGCCTCACGGACGAAGCGAAGGACGCTGAAATCATGGTTGAGAAAGAAGAAGACAAAAAAGAAAAAGTGCTTGAAATGACGATAGAAGAGCTTGATCTTTCCGTTCGTTCTTATAACTGCCTCAAACGTGCTGGTATTAACACAGTACAAGAGCTGACTACGAAGACTGAAGAAGATATGATGAAGGTTCGTAACCTGGGCCGCAAATCTTTGGAAGAAGTTCAAGAGAAGCTCGAGGAACTCGGTTTGGGACTCCGTACAGAAGAATAGCCTGCTAACGTTTAGCAAAGGAGGGGAAAAACATGGCTTATCAAAAATTGGGACGTGATTCCAGCGCTCGTAAAGCATTGTTCCGTGACTTGGTAACAGATTTGTTCTTGTATGAACGTATCCAAACTACCGAAGCAAAAGCGAAAGAAGTTCGCTCTATTGCGGAGAAATTGATTACGAAAGCAAAACGTGGTGACTTGCACGCTCGTCGTCAAGTAGCTGCATTTGTACGCCGCGAATCCGTTGATGGTGAACAGGATGCAATCCAAAAACTGTTCTCGGAAATCGCAACTCGTTACTCTGAGCGTCCAGGCGGATACACTCGTATCCTGAAACTGGGACCTCGTCGTGGTGACGGCGCACCTATGGTTTACTTGGAACTGGTAGACCGCGCATAATGTTGAGCTTACCCCCTAAATCCCCCTTGTAAGGGGGACCCCAAAGGGCGGCAGCCCTCTGGACACCCGCAAGTTTCTTGTGGATGGATAAGGGATACTCATAGAGAGCGACTTTCGCGGTGGAGCCCGGCTCAATCCCGCGGCTTTCAGCCCCGGGCGAGCCTTCTGGTTTGCGCGGGGTTTGCTCTATTATAGAGCTGCTCCTATGTTGTACAAGTATAGCTCCGAAGCTAAGTTACTCTCTGTCAGCGGGCCCTACGGACCCGACTTCCAGAGAGTTTTAGTTTGTCTGGGGCTATTCATGGAAGCAGGGCACCTCCCGGTCAGCGGGCCCTGCGGACCCGACTTCCCAAGGGGCAAATCTTGGGGGTGAGTTCAGGGGAGCGTGTGGCTCCCTGATCAGCGTGGCTTACCGGCCACGACCTGCAGGAGCAATCTTCGTGGGCTATTCTGGGAAGCGGATCACCTCCCGGTCAGCGCGTCCTGCGGACCCGACCTCCCGAGGGATAGACCCTGCAGGTGGATTCGAAGAAGTGGAGCGGGTCCCGGAGGGACGGCAAGCGGCTCGCTGCACCATGCAGCTCTTTCACGCGCTAATAAGCCTCCCTCCGCCACAATTCAGCTTGTAACTATGCACCACCAACCCAAGCGGGTCCCCGTAGGGGACGACAAGCGAATCCAAGCACGCACTCGCCAAAAACCATCTCTATTGCTCTTAAGTCACTCACCAGGGTGTCCAGAGGGCAGAGTCCTTGGGGCCCTCCCTTAGGCAAGGGAGGGTTTGGGAGGGTTGTGAAAATAGGTTTTAAGGATCACCATCCTTTAATAGGTGTCCAGAGGGCGCAGCCCTTTGGAATCCCCCCTTGGGGGACTAAGGAGGGACTTCGATGCGCAATCTCTGTATGACCGTCAGCTTTGACGGAACGAACTATTACGGCTTTCAATCACAACCCGATGGTAATACCATACAGGATCACTTGGAAGAGGCGATACGACAGCTTACCGGAGAAGAGATCAAAATTATCGGTTCGGGAAGAACGGATGCGGGTGTTCATGCTTACCGGCAGGTGTTTAACTTTCATACGCAATCAGCTATTCCTCTGGATCGCTGGTGTCTTGCCCTGAATGGCCGACTGCCCAAAGATATTGTTATTCTTGATGCTATAGAAGTGAAGCCGGGCTTTCACTCCCGGCATTCAGCTAAGCGTAAAACTTATCGGTACACCATCAACGCGAACCAGTACCCGCATGTATTCATACGTCATCTCCAGCTGCATCATCCAGGAATTCTGGATATTGATGCGATGAAAGAGGCATTGACCTACCTTGTGGGTACGTTTGACTATACTTCATTCGCTTCGCGTCACTCTACCAAGCAGAATCATGTGCGGACGATATACGAGGCCCATATCGAAGTGGATACATCTATGTGCCGCGAGGGTCATCCCAGAGATCAAGGGGTCATCGAGCTCTTCATCACCGGGAATGGATTCTTGCAGCATATGGTCCGGATTATTGTAGGTACGCTCCTTCAAGTGGGTGAAGGCAAGCGTAATCCGCTGGATATCCAGCGGATCTTGGAGGCTAGAGATCGCAGTGCCGCCGGTCCTACGGCAGAGGGGAAAGGCCTGATGCTTTGGAATGTAGAGTACAACTTTATGGAGGACAAGCCAGAGCCGCCTTCTTTTGCCTTGGATGAGGTGGAGGAGGATGCAGCTAATTCCCCTGAGTGAAACCTGGAGCCTGCCTTAGACGTATACAGAAGGATAGAAATGCGTCTACTCTAGGAGGGAATTCATATGCTTTGTCCGATTTGTGATCAAGTACAGCTTAGGGAAGTAGAGAAGAATGGGGTTCTAATCGATGTCTGTCCAAGCTGTAAAGGAGTCTGGCTCGACAGAGGAGAGCTGGATAAGCTGATGAGTCAGGTGAATGAGGCACGTCCCGCCTTTGATGAATGGTACGGTGAACGCGACCGGGAGCAGTACCGTAAACCTCATGAGAATGACTATAGATCTGACTACAGCAAAGACCGCCGTGACTCTCACTATCCTCAGAATGGCAACCATAAGAACTATGGACACCCTAAGAAGAAAAAGTCCGTTTTGGATGTATTCGGAGACTTATTCGATTAACCTGAATAATTTTGCTAAAACGCGCACTTTGTTTTGAAAAACTACTTGCTTAATAAAGTTGTATGCTGTAAAATAAAGTTTGTGTTTTCTTAACGGCTATCCCACAGCCCCCAATTAAGAAAACCGCCATAACAACGTTTTTTAGCTTTACTAACTACAACAACTAACAACGAACGAAGATATATATGATAGAATGATGAGCTTTACAGCTGAACATTTGTATCATAGAAACTTAGATTTCGGACGAGAATGAAGGAGGATCTTTTCATGCGTACCACCTATATGGCTAAGCCAAATGAAGTAGAGCGCAATTGGCACATTATTGATGCTGAAGGCAAAACATTGGGCCGTCTGGCAAGTGAAGCTGCTGCTCTTATTCGCGGCAAACACAAGCCACAATTCACACCTCACGTTGATTCTGGTGATTTCGTTATCGTAATCAACGCTGAGAAGATTCATTTGACAGGTAAGAAATTGGAGAATAAGAAATACTATCGTCACTCCCTGCACCCAGGTGGTTTGAAAGTGACAGTTGCTCAGGATCTCCTCAAGACTAAACCTGAACGCATGATTGAATCTGCTGTTCACGGCATGCTTCCTAAAACTCGCCAAGGTGAGAAAATGAAGCTGAGACTGAAAGCATACGCTGGCACTGAGCATCCACATGCAGCACAAAAACCTGAAGTTTACGAACTTCGCGGATAATTAAAAGGGAGGACAGTTTCATGGCACAAGTACAATACTATGGGACAGGTCGTCGTAAACATTCGGTAGCTCGTGTTCGCCTTGTACCGGGTGAAGGACGCATTGTCATCAATAAACGTGATATCAATGAATATTTCGGTTTGGAAACACTTAAACTTATCGTTAAACAACCTCTGAACCTGACTGAAACACTGACTAACTATGATGTAATCGTTATTGCACATGGTGGCGGTATTTCCGGTCAAGCGGGTGCGATCCGTCATGGTATCTCCCGTGCTCTGCTTAAAGCAGACCCTGAGTTCCGTCCAGCTTTGAAAAAAGCAGGATTCTTGACTCGTGACCCACGTATGAAAGAGCGTAAGAAATACGGTCTCAAAGCCGCTCGTCGCGCTCCACAGTTCTCGAAACGTTAATCAACAGCAAAGCCCTTGGCCATTCGGTCAAGGGCTTTTTTGTTCTCTGCAGATAAACCGTATATTTATATTTAATGCCGCTGATTTTAACAAAACAGTGGTTTTTTTGTCGTCGATTAAATGATTTACTTATTTTTACTTACATAACCACTTTAATAAACAATAAAAGAGAACCTAGCTAACATACAAAAATTAAATTAATAATAAGGGATAACTCCCCCAAGTAACAGTAACCTAGAAGGGTGGATAACAAGGAATGGAATTCAATTTTCGAAAAGGATTCAGGAAGGCAGCAACCAGTACGCTTGCTGTCTGTGTATTATCAACTCAGTTTCTAGCAGGACAGATGCATGCGGCGGCTGCCTCCAATGCAGGAGTATCGTCAACTGAGCAGACATCATCTGCGGCCCTCCTTTCAGCTAATCAAGACCCGACTAACACCCCAACCGCGGACACTACTCCTGTAGATAACACTGATCTTAAGTTAAGGATCATGGAAACAACCGATATTCATACGAATTTAATGTCATACGATTATTATAAGGACCAGGTTTCACCTACAGTAGGGTTGGTCAAGACCGCTAGCTTAGTGAAGCAGGCGCGTGAAGAAGTGAAGAATACCCTCCTTGTCGACAATGGTGACTTGATTCAGGGAACTCCACTTGGAACCTATATGGCCAAGATCGATCAGCTAAAAGGCGAGAATGCGGTTCACCCTGTGTACAAAGCCATGAATGTGATGGGCTACGATATCGCCACTTTTGGTAATCATGAATTCAATTATGGCCTTGATTTCCTGGACAAGTCCATTCAAGGGGCAAGCTTCCCTTATGTGAATGCCAATGTATACGTCGATGACCATGACAATAATCCCGACAATGATAAGAACAACTTTACTCCATACAAAATTTTGGACAAGACCTATATTGATGAGAATGGTAATACCCAGACTGTTAAAGTAGGGGTGCTTGGTCTAGTTACCCCACAGATTATGGATTGGGATAAAGGCAACCTTGAAGGGAAAGTAACAACCAAGGATATTGTAGCTACCGCCGAGAAATTTGTTCCACAAATGAAAGCGGAAGGAGCCGATATTGTCATCGCGCTGACCCATTCCGGTTTTGATGCAAATGCAGAGGCGAACACGATGGCTGAGAATGCCATCCTTCCTTTGAGCAAAGTGAAAGGGATCGATGCCATTACTTTCTCTCATACCCATAAGGTATTCCCTACAGGCGACAACAAATCGCTTGATGTTATTTTTAAAGATGCTAATGGCAATCCAGTTGCTGGTGTCGATAATGTAAAAGGTACCATTAATGGTGTAGCTGCTGTGCAGGCGGGTTACGGCGGTGCTGAACTAGGTATCATTGATCTAACGCTGACGAAAGATGGAGAAGGACACTGGAAAGTATCCAACTCTCAATCTTCTAACAGAGAAATCTATGACAAAGTAAATAAGAAGCCTTTGGTAGACGCTGATCCTGCCGTTGAGAATGCAGTTAAGGCTGAGCATGAAGCTACGATTCAATACGCGAATGGACCGATTGGAGAGACGTCGGCGCCAATTTATAGTTATTTCGCATTGGTGAAAGATGACCCATCCGTACAAATCGTGACCAAAGCCCAAGAATGGTTCGTTAAGAACTATATTGCTAAAAATGCCCCTCAGTATAAGGACCTGCCGGTCTTATCGGTAGGAGCTCCTTTTAAGGCAGGGAGAAATGGTCCGGCGGAATACACAGATATCGCTAAAGGCCCCATTGCCATTAAGAGTGCCAGCGATCTGTATTTGTACGATAACACGTTGAAAGCTGTTAAAATCAAAGGCTCCACGGTAAAAGAATGGCTTGAAATGTCGGCGGGAATGTTCAATCAGATCGACCCAGCCAAGACAGAAGAACAGTCACTCCTTAATCCTAAATTTGCGGTATTTAACTTTGATGTTATTGATGGTGTGACTTATCAGGTTGATGTAACCAAGCCTGCTAAATACAACGCAGATGGCACCGTAAATAACGCAAACTCAAGTCGTATTGTGAATTTGCAATACAATGGCAAGCCTATCGATCCTAATCAGGAATTCATCGTGGTGACGAACAATTATCGTGCAGGCGGCGGTGGTAACTTCCCTGGCTTAAAGGGTGCGGAGCTGGTTGTTGACTCAGCTGATGAGAACCGGCAAATTCTGATGAACTATATCACCGAGCAGAAGGACATTAACCCAAGTGCAGATAACAACTGGTCGATCCTCCCGGTGAATAACAAGGTGAACGTTACTTTTACAACTTCTCCGGAAGCGGTGAAGTATCTGGGTAACTACTCTGATATCAAATATACGAACAAAACAGATGATAAAGGATTTGGAGTCTACTCACTTTCTCTGGCTGGAGGAAACACACCCCCAGCAAACCCGGGTACTCCTAATAATGGCGGAAGCACGCCTACTACACCAAGCACTGATACAACAACGCCTAAGCCGAATCAAACTCCAATCTCGGTGGTCATCAAGCCAACAGATCTGCCTAAGCCACAGAATGGAGTGCTCAGTGTCAATGTCAGCATTCCTCAGAACCAAACTAGCACAGAAGTCCTGCTGCCAGGAAATCTAGGCCAGCTTGCCGGAGATAGCCCAGTCCAGCTTAATTGGGGAACGGCCTCGCTAACGATTCCCAAAGAAGTTGTGGATAGTCTGTCGAAGCTAATTCCGTCAGATAAGCAGAATGATTCGCAGATCTCCTTGCAGGTTAATCAGCTTTCCTCTGAGCAGGCCAGCCAAATCTCATCAGCAAATAGCACCAACGGGGGAACAGTGCAGCCAGCGAGTCCAATTCTGGAACTAACCCTTTCCGCTAAGGACAGCAGTGGGAAGACAACCAAGCTGGATCAATTCACGAAGCCGGTTGTATTGAACTTTCAGGTAACGGGACAAGCGAACCAAGCTCTGCTTGGGGTGTATTACATCCCGGACACTGGAAGCATGCAATATGTAGGCGGGAAGCTATCCGGTAATACGATGACAGCGGAAGTTACCCACTTCAGTAAATATGGAGTATTTGCTTTCGATAAATCCTATAGTGATGTGTCAGCGGGCCACTGGGCTAGCCAGGTCATCAAGGAACTTACGGCCAAGCACGTAGTGAATGGGGTTACCGATACAAGCTTTGCCCCGGAACAAGAGATCACCCGGGCCGAGTTCGCGGCCATGCTGGTCAGACAGCTGAACCTGAAGGCTGCCAAGCCGGTTCAGTTGGATGATGTAAGCCAAGGCAGCTGGTATGCGGATGCCATTGCGGCTGCTTACAGCAACGGTCTGGTTAACGGCATCAGCCAGACTCAGTTTGGTCCTGACAAGAAGATTACACGGGAAGAAATGAGCGTAATGATTGTCAAAGCTTATAACATGACCTCGGGTAAGAACAATGGCACTGGAACGGCTTCCTTCCAGGATAGCAAGGACATCAGCACTTGGGCACAGGATTACGTGGGTATTGCTGTGAAGGAAGGACTGCTTAAGGGACGTTCAACAGATATTTTCGCACCTAAAAAGCAGGCTACCCGTGCAGAGGCTTCCCAAGTGCTCTATAACTTGATTCACAAAATGTAAGTTCCTTTGCCCGGAATTTACTGTGGATTTAATGGACACCTTCCTGAGTCGGCCCCTACGACTTAGGAGGTGTCTATTTTTTTGACAGACTTGAGTCCAATTCTTATGGATTTATATTCGAATTCGCGCTAAGCCATTGACATCAAATCCAAGTGTTTTATACTATTAACAGTAATTCTTATTCGTTTAGTTGGACTTTATCGCTTTAGATCTTTATTACAACAAATTTGGGGGAATACAATATGAACTTGATGGAGAAAGAAGAACTGGTCAAGATCAAAGCAGAAGAGCTGGAAACAGCTACTCCGCAAGAGATTATCGCTTGGGCTGTTGAGACTTTTCCTAATATCACTTTTGCCTGCAGCTTTGGTGCAGAAGACGTAGTTATTGTGGATATGCTGCGCAAGATCAGCACTACAGCGGATATTTTTTATTTGGATACAGACTTCCACTTCAAAGAAACTTATGAGACACGTGACAAGATGGCTGAGAAGTATAACATCGATTTTGTACGTGTATCACCGAAATTGACACCTGAAGAGCAGGCTGCTCAGCATGGAGAGCAACTATGGCTGAGTGATCCGAATGCTTGCTGTAATATCCGTAAAGTAGAACCGCTAACCCGCGTTCTGTCCGGTTATGATGCATGGATCACAGGAATTCGTCGTGACCAAGCGCCTACACGCGCTAATGCCAAGAAAGTGGAATATGACTATAAATTTGGCTTGATCAAATTCAATCCTATTGCTGACTGGACCACAGAAGATGTATGGAATTACATCCGTGAGAATAACGTTGCCTATAACCCGCTTCATGATCAGAACTATCCAAGTATCGGATGCGAATATTGTACACGTGCTGTAATGCCGGGTGAAGATCCGCGTGCAGGCCGCTGGTCTAACTCCGAGAAGACAGAATGTGGACTTCATAAATAATAGACAGGAGCGAATGATATGACAGCCATTTTGCCGCATGGAGGCACCCTCGTACAACGTGTTGTAGAGGGGGACGAACGGGACAAGCTTTTACAGACTGCTAAGGAGCTTAAATCTCTGACGATCAGCTCTTGGGCTATATCTGATCTGGATCTGATTGGAGTGGGAGCCTTCTCTCCACTGACCGGATTCCTAAATGAAGAAGACTATAAGTCAGTTGTAAATCGTATGCGTCTTGCAGACGGAACGGTGTGGAGTATTCCGATTACTCTGGCAGTCGAGGAAGCCGATGCTGCGTCACTTTCGGTTGGGGACAAGGTTGCCTTAATCGGTGAGGACGGAATTACCTACGGTTTGATTGATGTCGAGAGCATTTATCAGGTAGATCAAGCTGAAGAGGCCAGAAACGTTTTCAAGACCGATGATCTGGAACACCCAGGAGTCAAGAAGCTGTTCGAGAAGTCTTCGACTTACGTGGGCGGGCCGATTCAAGTCCTGAACCGTCCAAAGCCGGCTAAATTTGAAGAGTTCTATTTCACTCCTTCCGAGACACGCCAAATCTTTGCCGACAAGGGCTGGAGAACGGTTGTTGGCTTCCAGACCCGTAACCCGGTTCACCGTGCTCATGAGTACATTCAGAAGAGTGCGATGGAAATTGTGGATGGTCTGTTCCTGAACCCGCTTGTGGGCGAGACCAAATCCGATGACGTACCGGCTAACGTACGGATGAAGAGCTACTTGGTTCTTCTTGAGAATTATTATCCTAAAGACAGAGCATTCCTTGGAGTATTCCCGGCTGCTATGCGTTATGCTGGACCTCGTGAAGCGATCTTCCATGCCATGGTTCGTAAAAACTATGGATGTACGCACTTCATCGTTGGCCGCGACCATGCTGGTGTAGGGGATTACTACGGAACCTACGAAGCTCAGCAGATCTTCTCCAATTTTACTGCTGATGAGCTAGGGATTTCCCCGTTGTTCTTCGAGCACAGCTTCTTCTGCACAACCTGCGGGAATATGGCTTCAAGCAAGACCTGCCCGCATCCGAAAGAAGATCATATGACCCTCTCGGGTACGAAAGTACGCGGACTTCTGCGTGAAGGGATTTGCCCGCCACCAGAGTTTACACGTCCTGAAGTAGCCCAGGTACTCATTGAAGGTATGAAAGAACACGTGAATTCCTAAGGTTATATTTGTCCACCTCGTCCCATATAGATGATTAGAATCATTTATGGGTGCGGAGGTGGACTTTTTTGATGAGACGAGAGAAGGATCAGGTTACGGTCTGGATACAGCTGAGTCACATTAAGCGAGCCCTGATTGGACTTGCTCTGCTGGCAGTAATAATTGGAATAGCTGCTTATGAGGTGCCTTCCTCGAAGGTGTGGAACTATTGGGGACTTCCGCTGGCGGGTCAGGTTATCGCTCTGGATGCCGGACATGGCGGAGTAGATGGGGGAGCGGTGAGCAAGCAGGGATTGATCGAGAAGGATATTAACCTCGCTGTAGCGCTCTATTTGCGTGACTATCTGCAGCAGGCCGGGGCTATAGTGGTCATGACCAGAGAAGAAGACAAGGACCTCGCGGATCCAGGCACCAAAGGGTATAAGAAGCGGAAGAGCGAAGATCTTCAGCAGCGGCTTCGTTTTATCAAGGAGAAGGAAGCCAAAATGTTCGTCAGCATCCATATGAACAGCTTTCCCTCGGACAGGTGGAGTGGAGCTCAGACGTTCTTTCCGGATAAACAGGCAGAGAGCGGAACACTGGCCGATTTCGTTCAGCAGGAACTCAGAAGGAATTTGGAGAACACCGATCGGGTAGCTAAGAGTGCGGATCATATTTATATCCTGCAGTCACTGAAGATTCCTTCCATACTTGTCGAGGTAGGCTTCTTGTCGCATCCGGTGGAGTCCAAGCTGCTGGCAGAGCAGGAGTATCAGCGTAAAGTAGCTGCATCTATTTATAAGGGCATTCTCAGATATAGTTCAGGCGAGAAAACGAGCTCTTCCGCAGGAGGCGCCTCATAGTGGTATAATGGACTGGGTATGACTAGGACATATATCTCTGAAATAAAGTCGAGGTGCTGATATTGTTATCAAGAGAACAAGTACAGGAATCACTGCGTACCGTTATGGAGCCTGCAACAAAGAGAAGCTTAGTCGAATTGCAGTGGATCCGGGATATTATGGTGAAAGAAGCCCGCGTCTCGCTGACTGTAGTGTGTGTTAAAGCAGATGAGGAGACAAAGTCCGCACTGGAGCATGAGATCAAGGATCGGCTCGCTGCAGCTGAAGTTCATGATGTGCACATCCGGTTCAGAGAAGCTTCAGAACATGAGAGACAAGAAGCAGGCATGCAGCAGCCTGAATCCTCCTCTGAACGCTATAAAGGACGCGGGGAGGGCCTTGAGGATCTGCCGCTGCTTGATCCGGCTTCCAAGGTGAGCTTTATTGCCATAGCCAGTGGTAAAGGCGGAGTAGGGAAGTCAACCGTTACCGTCAATCTGGCCGTAGCTCTTGCCCGCAAGGGGAAGAAGGTGGGCTTGATTGATGCCGATATATACGGCTTCAGTATTCCTGATATGATGGGAATTGAAGAGTCTCCTGTAGTACTGGACGGAGCAATTAAACCGGTTGAACGATTTGGCGTTAAAGTCATGTCCATGGGTTTCTTCATCCAGGAGAATAGTCCAGTAATTTGGCGTGGACCTATGCTTGGGAAAATGCTTCGCCAGTTCTTAACCGACGTGAAGTGGGGAGAACTAGATTACCTGCTTCTTGATCTACCGCCAGGTACCGGTGATATTGCTCTGGATGTGCATCAGATGCTGCCACAGAGCCGTGAGGTTATTGTTACGACCCCTCATGCTACCGCAGCGTTTGTAGCTGCGCGGGCAGGAGCCATGGCTGTACAGACGAAGCACGAAGTGCTGGGAGTAGTGGAGAATATGGCCTATTATGAATGCTCGGGCTGCGGAAAGCGCGATTATATATTTGGGCGTGGCGGAGGAGCCAAGCTAGCGGAGAATCTTCACAGCGAACTGCTTGCCCAAATCCCGCTTGGAGCGCCGGATAACCATATTTCGGAAGCGGACTACTCGCCTTCTGTATACAAAGAGAACAGCAATGTTGGACAAATCTACGCAGACATAGCAGCTCAAGTCATCCAAAAATGCGGACAAGACTGACCCTTTGGGCCAGTCTTGTTTTTTTGTGACGATTTAGCCACCGCCACCGCCACCACTTTTACTGCTGCTGCCCCCGCCGTTGCTTTGTTTGGACTGATTATCTCCCTGTCCTCCCTGCCCGCCTTGTCCTTGCTCACCGCCCTGCTCTTTCTCAATTTTAGGTATTAACTGCTCCTGAACTACAGTTTTTAATAAGTCCATAACCTCCATTTTGAAAAGAGGACTCTGCATGGACTCCTGCATGACAGTCATGGACTGCTTTCGGTAATCCGGTGTCTTCATAAGGTCGAGGAACATTTTCGAAATTTCCGGGGACTTCATAATATCACTGATCGATTTCTGGTAGGTCGGATCTTTAATCAGCTGCATGTGGAGCTGCTTGCTCTGTGAATTAATGACCTTAGCGAAATCACCGGCAAATTTCGGATCAGTCATAATTTTCTCGATTTCTTTCTTATATTCTGGGGAGGTAATCGTATCCTTCACCGCAGTTCGAACCTGGTCTGCTGTCTGAGGCGCGAGGAGCATTTTAATTCCCATACTTCCTCCTCCAGAGCCTGAGCCTCCGCCACCGCCACCGCCAGAGGAACCGGAATCGCCAGACCCTGATTCTCCGCCGCCTCCGCTTCCCCCGCTTTCACCGCTGCTTGAGCCTTGGCTGCCAGAGCTTAGCGCCTCCATAATTGCTTTTTTGCCATCATCCGTCTTGAGAATATCCAGAACCATCGTTTTGGTGTCTTTATAGCCCCCACCTTGGGAAGAAGAGGAGGACCCTTGGTCTGAACCGCATGCTGTGAGCGGGAGAATAATCATACATACAATACACAATAATGGGCGGGACTTCGTCCATTTCATGGTTCCTTGCCTCCTTCTAAGCATCATTGTGGGTAGTATGTGAACGTCAAAAAGGAATTATGTCGGTAAAGGAATGGTTTTTTATCATAAACGTTGGTAAAATAAATCGAAGTGGGGGGCGAAGCGACATTGAACTTAAAAAGATGGCTTTATTTATTTTGGACAACGCTTGCATTAGGTGCGGGTTGTGCACTGATTGCGGGAGAAATTCTTAAACTTAGTCAGGGTACAGGATTTAAGAATACAGCAGACTTTTTTATTTATATGGGAATACTTATAGGTGTAGGGATCATGGTCAGTGTCTACTCACAAATGGGCTTTTTCGCCTATTTGATGATGAACTATATGGGGACTGGAGTGTTCTCCAGGAGAACGTGGCAGTATATTCAGCTTGTGCTTACTGCACTGGCTTTGCTTGAACTGATGTTCTTCCGTATCTTTGTTAGCGGCGAGTCAGGGGATAACAGAGATATCACTTTGGGCGTGATCATCCTACTGGTGGGCGCAGTGATCTCTTATTTTAAAGTCAAGGCTACGAACTCGAATGCCTGGATTCCGACCCTGTTTTTTATGATTGCCGGGACCATTGTTGAAATGGTGGGTGTACTCAAAATCCAGGTGAATTTTGCTACAACATTAATTCTGGTTCCTTTGATTGCTTGTAATGCTTATCAAATCCTGCTTTTACATAAGTTAGTGAAGAAGAGTGCTTAAGGCACCTGTATCCGGAAAGCTCGGCACTCTTGCCGGGCTTTTGTGTATGAATAGGAGCTCCGAATAACAGGCTGAAATACAAAGAGACCCTCCGTTAGAACGGGGGTCTTAAGGTCTTAACCGAGATATTCAGAACTAAAGTCCGGCCGCTGTATCCACCTGCTGATCTACCCAAGCCTGATCCCGGACTTCAGAGCCTTTGGCGCTCGATTGATTAAGCAGTTCAGATACGGTAACGAACTCATACCCTTTTTTGCGAAGCTCATCAATGATAACGGGCAGTGCTTCATGGGTCTGCTTGCTTGAATCGCTGGCGTGAAGCAGCACAATATCCCCAGGATGAGACTTTGTAACTACCCGGTTCACAATCGTGTCAACGCCGTTATTCATCCAGTCTTGAGAATCGGTATCCCACTGGATAACTTTATAACCCAGCTCGTCAGCCA
>NZ_CP168527.1:3530000-3695000 GCF_059492195.1 Paenibacillus sp. Paensp111 | reverse complement strand
CCCAAGTGTGTGTTAAGTGGGAAAGGATGTGGAGTTGCACAGACAACCAGGATGTTGGCTTAGAAGCAGCCACCATTTAAAGAGTGCGTAATAGCTCACTGGTCGAGTGACTCTGCGCCGAAAATGTAACGGGGCTAAACACACCACCGAAGCTATGGCTTGATGCATTGCATCAGGGGTAGGGGAGCGTTGTATGTAGGTTGAAGGTGTACCGTAAGGAGCGCTGGACAGCATACAAGTGAGAATGCCGGTATGAGTAACGAAAAGATCAGTGAGAATCTGATCCGCCGAAAGCCTAAGGGTTCCTGAGGAAGGTTCGTCCGCTCAGGGTAAGTCGGGACCTAAGGCGAGGCCGAAAGGCGTAGTCGAAGGACAACAGGTTGAAATTCCTGTACCACCGTAATCCGTTATGAGCGATGGGGTGACGCAGTAGGGTAGTGACGCGGACTGATGGATGTCCGTCTAAGCAGTGAGGCTGGTGTGTAGGCAAATCCGCACACCGTAAGGCTGGGCTGTGATGGGGAGCGAAAATTACAGTAGCGAAGGTCATGATCTCACACTGCCAAGAAAAGCCTCTAGCCAGGAGAAGGTGCCCGTACCGCAAACCGACACAGGTAGGCGAGAAGAGAATTCTAAGGCGCGCGGAAGAACTCTCGTTAAGGAACTCGGCAAAATGACCCCGTAACTTCGGGAGAAGGGGTGCCCCGGTAGTGTGAATAGCACGAGGGGGCCGCAGTGAAAAGGCCCAAGCGACTGTTTAGCAAAAACACAGGTCTGTGCGAAGCCGCAAGGCGAAGTATACGGGCTGACGCCTGCCCGGTGCTGGAAGGTTAAGGGGAGTGGTTAGGGGTAACCCGAAGCTATGAACCGAAGCCCCAGTAAACGGCGGCCGTAACTATAACGGTCCTAAGGTAGCGAAATTCCTTGTCAGGTAAATTCTGACCCGCACGAATGGCGTAACGACTTGGGCGCTGTCTCAACGAGAGATCCGGTGAAATTTTAATACCTGTGAAGATGCAGGTTACCCGCGACAAGACGGAAAGACCCCATGGAGCTTTACTGCAGCTTGATATTGGACTTTGATACGATTTGTACAGGATAGGTGGGAGCCTAAGAAGCAGGAGCGCCAGCTTCTGTGGAGGCAACGTTGGGATACCACCCTGATCGTATCGGAGTTCTAACCTGGTACCGTGATCCGGTATGGGGACAGTGTCAGGTGGGCAGTTTGACTGGGGCGGTCGCCTCCTAAAGAGTAACGGAGGCGCCCCAAGGTTCCCTCAGAATGGTTGGAAATCATTCGAAGAGTGCAAAGGCATAAGGGAGCTTGACTGCGAGACTGACAAGTCGAGCAGGGACGAAAGTCGGGCTTAGTGATCCGGTGGTACCGCATGGAAGGGCCATCGCTCAACGGATAAAAGCTACCCTGGGGATAACAGGCTTATCTCCCCCAAGAGTCCACATCGACGGGGAGGTTTGGCACCTCGATGTCGGCTCATCGCATCCTGGGGCTGAAGTAGGTCCCAAGGGTTGGGCTGTTCGCCCATTAAAGCGGTACGCGAGCTGGGTTCAGAACGTCGTGAGACAGTTCGGTCCCTATCTGTCGTGGGCGTAGGAAATTTGAGAGGAGCTGTCCTTAGTACGAGAGGACCGGGATGGACGCACCGCTGGTGCACCAGTTGTTCCGCCAGGAGCATAGCTGGGTAGCTAAGTGCGGAAGGGATAAGCGCTGAAAGCATCTAAGCGTGAAGCCCCCCTCAAGATGAGATTTCCCAATTCGTAAGACCCCTTGAAGACGACGAGGTAGATAGGCTGGGGGTGGAAGTGCAGCAATGCATGGAGCTGACCAGTACTAATCGGTCGAGGGCTTATCCAACAAGCTCGGAAGGACGTAGTCCAAGAAGAGCATACGCAGATTCGTTTCGTATCTAGTTTTCAGGCGATCAAGCCTGAAGAGAATTCCGTTTGGTGGCGATGGCGGAGGGGTTCCACGCGTACCCATCCCGAACACGACCGTTAAGCCCTCCAGCGCCGATGGTACTTGGACCGCAGGGTCCTGGGAGAGTAGGACGCCGCCAAGCGAACACTTTTATTCCCTGATAGCTCAGTTGGTAGAGCACTCGACTGTTAATCGAGTTGTCACAGGTTCGAGTCCTGTTCGGGGAGCCATTGCTCTCATAGCTCAGTAGGTAGAGTGCATCCATGGTAAGGATGAGGTCACCGGTTCGATCCCGGTTGAGAGCTCCATTACTTCTGGTTAAATGGAAGTTATGCATACTTACTATAAGGCCCGTTGGTCAAGGGGTTAAGACACCTCCCTTTCACGGAGGTAACAGGGGTTCGAATCCCCTACGGGTCACCACTATCATTATTTGCTTCATATGGGGATGAGAACCCACGAGGGTTCGTCGGAGCATCCGCTTCGATAGGAATACATCGCAGTCTCGTTCGAAGAACGAGTATCCCCTACGGGTCACCATTATTTTTTTGGATTATGGCTAGAATCAATTGAGTGATGTCAGTACATACTATATCCTATTGTCTTGCCGAAGTATCCATAACTATTCACTTAAATATGGAGGCTTAGCTCAGCTGGGAGAGCATCTGCCTTACAAGCAGAGGGTCGGGGGTTCGATCCCCTCAGCCTCCACCATAGTTTCTTTTTAACAGAGGACAAGTTGTCCATTGTGAGACATTGGGGATTAGCCAAGCGGTAAGGCAACGGACTTTGACTCCGTCACCCATAGGTTCGAATCCTATATCCCCAGCCATTTTGAGCCATTAGCTCAGTTGGTAGAGCACCTGACTTTTAATCAGGGTGTCGAAGGTTCGAGTCCTTCATGGCTCACCATTTACCTTGATTGTCAGGGTGAACAGTGTTACTTGTGCGCGTGTGGCGGAATTGGCAGACGCACTAGACTTAGGATCTAGCGTCTTTGACGTGGGGGTTCAAGTCCCTCCACGCGCACCATTTGCGGACGTGGCTCAGCGGTAGAGCATCGCCTTGCCAAGGCGAGGGTCGCGGGTTCGATTCCCGTCGTCCGCTCCATAATTTGCGCCCTTAGCTCAGCTGGATAGAGCGTTTGACTACGAATCAAAAGGTCAGGAGTTCGAATCTCTTAGGGCGCGCCATTTTCTTGCTTTTGCAATTGATAATCTCATAAGCAGCACCATATCTCGGGACGTAGCTCAGCTTGGTAGAGCACCTGGTTTGGGACCAGGGGGTCGCATGTTCAAATCGTGTCGTCCCGACCATTATTTTCTCCGGTGCGGGTGTAGTTCAATGGTAGAACTTTAGCCTTCCAAGCTAATAGCGTGGGTTCGATTCCCATCACCCGCTCCATAATTCACCAACAGCATCATCGTAACGATGGTGTTTTTTGTTATAATGGGTTTTATTTTTACCCATTGATTTTACTGCTTTGACGTGTCAACGCATTGATTAAATGTTAATATGGCTATTTATACATGTATTGTATAATGTACATCTATTCCGAAAGGGCCTTAATCCACTTTTTTTATGCATTATAGTGGGTAGCTTAGCTTTAACTATGAGCTATAATAATACAAATAAATGATTAAATATTTAGTGTGTTTACCTCTTTGGCTGCCTCTACAGCCTTGTTTTTATAAATAAAGTAAAGATTTTATGCACAGTTTATTGTATGATGGAAAAAGGCATTATAAAGACGGAAACAGGATGAAGTGGGAGGAGAAGCATGACAGAACTAGCGGTAACTGCCAACAAAAGTAATTCCAACAACCTGCTGCGGCGTGATATTCGTTTTTTGGGCAATATATTAGGAGAAGTCCTTGTACATCAAGGCGGTAATGAACTCTTAGATATTGTCGAAAAGATACGTGAAGCCAGCAAGTCACTTAGAGCGGTATTTTTACCTGAACTGCATGAGGAATTTAAACAGATCATTAATACACTTGAGCCGGATATCCGTCATCAAGTCATTCGGGCATTCGCTGTTTATTTCCAACTAGTTAATATTGCGGAGCAGAACCATCGTATTCGCCGCAAACGTGACTATGAGCGTTCTGCCGGTGAGACCGTACAGCCTGGATCTATCGAAGATTCGGTTAGGGACCTTAAGGAACGCGGCTTCTCCTATGATGAAGTACAGGAGATTCTGCAGGGCTTGTCTCTGGAGCTTGTTATGACTGCTCACCCAACGGAAGCGATGCGTCGTGCGATTCTTGATATTCATAAACGGATTGCAGATGATGTGATGCAGCTGGATAATCCTACTTTGACATTCAGAGAACGCGAGCAGCTGCGTGAGAAGCTGCTGAATGAAGTCATTACGCTATGGCAGACGGATGAACTACGAGATCGTAAGCCTACCGTACTCGATGAGGTGCGGAATGGAATGTATTATTTCCACGAGACTTTGTTCCATGTACTCCCTGATGTCTATCAGGAACTTGAACGCTGCTTGACCAAATATTATCCTGAGCATAACTGGCATGTTCCGACCTATCTCCGTTTTGGATCTTGGATCGGTGGGGACCGTGATGGTAATCCTTCCGTAAAAGCGGAAGTAACTTGGGAGACTTTGTTAATGCAGCGCAAGCTGGCTGTGCGTGAATATCAGCGTATACTGGCTGAATTGTTCCGTTATTTAAGCTTCAGTACAACTATCGTCAATGTTACTGATGAGCTTCAAGCATCAATTCAAAAAGACCGGGAGACTGTGGTTCTGAACAAAACGCCTCAATGGCGCAATGAAAAGGAACCTTACCGGGTGAAACTCACTTATATGACAGAAAAGCTGCACAATGTCATTGATGACACCAAGAAGGATTCGGTTGAACGATATAACAGCGTAGAGGAACTGGTTGAAGATCTTAATGTAATAGATCGCAGTCTCCGTCATCACTATGCAGATTATGTAGCCGACACACATATCCGTTACTTGATCCGCCAGGTGGAGCTGTTTGGCTTCCACACAGCGAAGCTGGACATTCGCCAGCACAGTCAGGAGCATGAGAATGCAATGACTGAAATCCTTGCTCATATGAATGTTACAGAGAACTATGGTGAGCTTAGTGAAGATGCTAAGGTGGAATTGCTAGAGCGTATCCTTAATGATCCTCGTCCTTTGACTTCGCCTTACCAAGAATACAGCGAGAGCACAACGGAATGCTTGAATGTCTACCGTACCGTGTTCTTGGCGCAGCAGGAATTTGGAGAGCACTGTATCAGCAGCTACCTGATTAGTATGGCTGAAGCGGCCAGTGATGTCCTTGAGGTTATGGTGTTCGCTAAGGAAGTTGGACTGTTCCGCAAAGAGGTTGATGGTACTGTAGTCTGCACCCTTCAATCGGTTCCTTTGTTCGAGACTATTGATGATCTTCATGCCGCACCAGCTATTATGCGTCAGTTGTTCGAAATGCCGATCTACCGTCAGTCCGTAGCAGCAATGAGCGACTTGCAGGAAATTATGCTGGGTTACTCGGACAGTAACAAAGACGGTGGCGTCGTGACAGCTAACTGGGAGCTGCGCGTTGCCCTGAAGGGAATTACAGCGGTAGCCGCAGAGTTCGGCGTGAAGCTGAAGTTCTTCCACGGGCGCGGAGGCGCTCTAGGACGTGGAGGCATGCCTCTGAACCGTAGTATCCTTGCTCAGCCGCCGCATACTGTAGGCGGAGGGATCAAGATTACGGAACAAGGTGAAGTAATCTCATCCAGATATTCCTTAAAAGGGATTGCTTACCGCAGCCTTGAACAAGCAACTTCTGCTTTGCTAACCCAGGCAGTGCTTGCTCGTCAGCCTCAGCAAAGCGATCTAGATGAAGAAAAGTGGGAAAATATCATTAGACAAATGTCTGAGGTATCTCTGAATAAGTATCAGGAACTAGTATTCCGTGAACCTGATTTCCTTAAATTCTTCAAAGAATCTACTCCACTTGGTGAAGTAGGTGAACTCAATATCGGTTCACGTCCTTCCAAGCGGAAGAACAGTGACCGGTTCGAAGATTTGCGTGCGATTCCATGGGTATTCGCTTGGACACAAAGCCGTTATCTGTTCCCGGCTTGGTATGCAGCAGGTACTGGAATTCAAGATTTCTACGATAACGATGAAGAGAAGCTGAAGGTTCTTCAGGAAATGTACGCCAACTTCTCGTTCTTCCGTTCCTTGATTGATACGCTGCAGTTCGCAGTAGTTAAGGCAGATCTGATTATTGCATCAGAATATGCTAATATGTGCAGTGATGAAACGGCAAAGAACCGCATCTTCAAGCAAATTGAAGAGGAGTTCAATCTGACGAAGAGCTTAATTCTCAAGATTACAGGAGAGCAGGAAATGCTTGATAATGAGCCTACTCTTCAAGAATCTATTCGTCAGCGTAATCCGTATGTAGATCCGCTTAGCTACTTACAGGTACAATTGTTGTCAGAATTACGTACAATCAGAGAACAGGGTGGAGATGATCCTATCCTGCTTCGTGAAGTTCTCCTTACTATTAACGGTATTGCTGCAGGACTCAGAAATACAGGCTGATTGATCGGTCCAATTACACATCTAGAATGCATAAGAACCGTGTCGCTTCAAGACACGGTTCTTTTATTAATCTTGGATTATAGAGTATATGTGTATGCTTGCAATTTGCGAGCAGTTGAATTACCATTTGAATGAAGCGCCGGGACATGCCAATACCGTCCGTTCTTTTTGCGGTCCAACCGCACGATTATCCATATTGCATGGCTTTGGAACCGGCAAGAGACCGTTTTGGCGGATCTGGGGGAAAATGAAATGACTGACAATTATGATGCGAGACTCATAAAGCTAGCCCGTAAGGGTGATCAAGGTGCTTTTGCAGAAATTGTAGATCTATATAAAGACAAACTGTTCCACTTGGCCTACCGCATGCTGAATAACCGTCATGAGGCCGAGGATATTGTGCAGGAAACTTTTCTAAGAGTACATAAGAACTGGATGCGATACGATGAGAATCAAAAATTCTCTACATGGATCTACCGTATTGCTACGAATTTGTGTATAGATCGACTAAGGAAGAGAAAGCCAAGTTATTCGCTGGATGCCGAGATGAATGACCAGGAAGGTATGGATGGATATACGCTAATTCCAGGGGACAATCGAACTCCGGAAAGTGAGTATCTGGTATCAGAGACCCGCGAGACCATTCATTCTGCAATCGAAAGCCTTCCGTTAAAATATAAATCGGTTATGATCCTCAGGTATCTGCAGGAGTTGTCTCTGCAGGAGATTAGTGATGTGCTGGGCATGCCCGTAACGACGGTCAAAACCCGTGTACACAGAGGGCGTGAATTTTTGCGCAAAAGATTGGAGAACAAACACATTTGACGGCTCAGCTAAAAAAGTTGAAACGATATACATAGTAGAGCGTATTTAAAGTGTATACCTGAATGCTTTGCCACTTAATTGCAAGGACAATGTCTATATAAATGGAATGGCTTAGGGATTAGCGTTCATTCCATGCAGATTTCAACTGAAAGGATTGGCTCATATGGATTGCAAACAAGCTGCCTCTTTAATGCATCAATATCTGGATGACGATTTGGACCAAGCACAAGCCTTGGAACTGAAGAAACATCTTGTACTATGTCCATCCTGCAATATGCATTTTCAAGAGCTGGAACAAACGGAGATGATGCTTTTCCATGCTGTTAAGAGCTCTGTTCCATCCGCTTCAGATGAACTGGTAGATCGGATTATGCGAGAGCTTCCAAGGAAACGCGGACAGCGTGTGTGGATAAAATGGATCAAGAGGCACCCAGCCCTTACCGCAGTGGCCATGTTTATCTTCGTTATGCTCTTTAGCTCGATGTCACTCTGGAAAGCGGATGACCAGTTAATTGTCAAAGGTGCCGGGCTGGATCAAGTTGTGATTGAAGGAAGAACGGTCATTGTTCCAAGCGGAAAGACGATTGCCGGAGATCTAACCGTGGAGAATGGAAAGGCCCAGATCTATGGTGAAGTGAATGGAAATCTTACCGTTATTGATGGTTCATTGTATCAAGCTTCAACGGCTAAAATATCTGGTGATGTGAAACGTATTGATCAGGCGCTTGATTGGATCTGGTATAAGATCACAAATACGTTGACTGAAGTCGCCTATCGATAATTGGAGATATTAACCCAAAGTAAGGGCGCCACTCTATAGAGAGGCGCCTTTTATTGTATTAAACTGGTAGAATATACATATTATAGTCGGCATGAGACAAAGAAGCTTGCAACTGAAGTTCGATCGTTATAACCTAGAGTTTAGGGACAACATAACACTGATAAGCTAGCTAAAAGGGAAAACCGGGGGTTGTCGTATGAATTATTTTTCGGACTTAACATGGCAGGAGTCCATTAAAGATGCTATAGATATCCTAATTGTAACTTATATTATTTATCATTTGATTTTACTTGTACGGGGAACTAGGGCAGTTCAGCTGCTTAAGGGCATCCTCGTGCTGGTAGTAATATGGGCCGCAAGCACCTGGTTCGATCTCTATACGCTCAAATGGCTGATGAATCAAATGTTCACGTTCGGTGTACTTGCTGTATTTATCATTTTTCAGCCTGAGCTTAGAAGAGCGCTGGAGCAGCTTGGGCGAGGCAAACTATTCGGCCGTACAACTGCGGATGAGGAAGAGTTTAGCCGGGAGATCGGCGAGATTATTAAAGCAGTTAATTATTTATCACGTGGAAAGATTGGAGCATTAATTGTATTTGAACGGAATACGGGTCTTAATGAATATAAAGAGTCGGGAATTCCAACCCAGTCGGTTATTACCTCTGAGCTGCTGATAAATATCTTCATACCTAATACTCCACTTCATGATGGAGCCATTATTATTCAAGAGCATCGGATTGCGGCGGCAGCTTGTTATCTGCCTTTATCTGAGAATCCGTTCATCAGTAAGGAGCTTGGGACCAGACATCGCGCTGCCATCGGAATCAGTGAGGTCGGTGATGCGGTATCCGTGGTCGTATCAGAGGAGACGGGTCAAATCTCACTCGCGATTAACGGACAGGTGGTGCGGGGCATTAATGAGGAGTCCCTCATCTCCAAGCTT
Source organism: Paenibacillus sp. Paensp111 (assembly GCF_059492195.1). NCBI lineage: Bacteria > Bacillati > Bacillota > Bacilli > Caryophanales > Paenibacillaceae > Paenibacillus > Paenibacillus sp. Paensp111. The sequence continues at coordinate 3,685,939 of NZ_CP168527.1, read as the reverse complement.
TATGAAGAGCTTAGTCCTAGCACAGCGCATAAGGACAAGAAGGCCCCATTCTGGAAGATGAAGGGGGGGCGCCGGCATGGATAAATGGTTCAACAATAACACGATTGCCAAGATTTTGGCACTCTGCATTAGTATTCTTCTGTGGGCCATGGTTCATATCGACAGCAGTACGCCGAGTACCTCGGGTTCTTCAATCGATACCAAGACAATCAATGATGTCAAAGTGGAAGTGGTTGGTTTTGATGACAAATCTTATGTTCTAATGGATATGGATCCTAAGGTTGTGAGTCTGGAAGTTAAAGGGAAACGTCCTAATATCACCTCCGTATTTACCGATTATAGAGTGAAATTGAACTTGGAAGATGTAGGTCCGGGTACGACTATGGTACCACTAACCGTTGAACTTCCTTATGGAGTTGAGCTGGTATCCAAGAATCCCTCATCAGCCAAGGTAATAATTGAAGCCAAACAGACGAAGACGTACAGCGCGAGCATCGTACTCAAGGGGGTTCCGGATGGCGGCCTGCAAATGGGGACTCCCATTATGGAGAACGATGGGAAAGTTAGTGTGACACTCCCGGAAAGTGAGCTCAAGCGAGTCCATAAAGTGGAAGGAACCCTGGATGTTGGTGGAGCGCAGGATTCAGTAGAAGGCAAATCCGTAAAGCTAAAGGCATACGATAAGAATGGACGGGAGATTCCCGATGCCGAGATCAGCCCTTCGTCCATACAGGTCGATGTACCTATGAACAAGCTTTACAAAACGGTGCCCATAGAAATTAAGCAAACAGGAAAGCTACCCCAAGGGTACGCTCTGTCTGAAGTTCAGGCAGACGTAGAAGGTGTTGCAGTGTATGGGACTAAAGATGTGCTAGAGGGGATAGATTCCTACTCTGTTAGCGTGGATTTAAGTAAATTCAAGGGTCCAACCGCGACTGAATACTCATTGGACTTGACTCCGCCGAAAGGTTCTGAGAAAATCGAGCCGAGCTCTGTAAAGGTCGTTGTCAAAGCTGCGCCTCTAGGTGAAAAGACAGTGAATGACATTCCGGTTACGATCAAAAATCAGAGCGAGAAGACGACAGTAAAGATTCTAAGCCCGGCAAATGGAAAAATGTCTCTGACGGTGCAGGGTTCAGATGAAGTGCTAAAGTCTATAGAAGCAGGGGACTTTGCAATCAGTGTTGATGTATCCGGTCTTGGACAAGGGATTCACAAGATTACCCCGACTATTACGCTTCCCAAGTTTGTATCTTTGGCAAGTCCTGCTAATTTGAAGGTCGAAATCGAAGTTAAGACTAATGCTAAGCCTGTGACTTCGACTCCCTCAGATACGAATACGGAGAGTAGTGATGGGCAGGATGTGAATTCAGGAACTGACCCGGGAACTGGGGGAGATGGGTCTGCCGGGGTAACAGGCACTAACTCAGATCAGACAGGGAAAGAACCTTAGAAGCAGCAGACAGATTAAAGTAAAATAAAAACATGTAAGTTATGGATGAGAAACCATTTATCTGGAGGAGTGAGTAATTGTGGGGAAGTATTTTGGAACAGACGGAGTACGTGGTGTAGCGAATAAGGAATTGACTGCTGAGCTTGCATACCGAATTGGCCGTACCGGCGGGTATGTACTGGCAGGACAAGTAGAGAAGCCAAAGGTTGTTATCGGTATGGATACTCGTATCTCGGGTGTAATGCTTGAATCCGCACTTGTAGCAGGCTTATTGTCTATCGGAGCAGACGTAATTCGTCTGGGGATTGTCTCCACTCCGGCTGTCGCCTATCTAACCCGTGTGTTAAATGCGGATGCGGGTGTAATGATCTCAGCTTCTCATAACCCGGTAGAGGACAATGGAATTAAGTTCTTCGGCAGTGATGGATTTAAGCTGTCCGATGAGACAGAACTTCAAATTGAAGACCTTCTGGATAAAGAACTGGATGAGCTTCCTCGTCCAATCGGCGGTAAGCTGGGAAGTGTTACCGTAGACAATGAATCCAAGTATAAATATCTAGAGCACCTTAAGACGACAATTTCTTCAAACTTTGAAGGCTTGAAAATTGTACTGGACTGCGCGAATGGCGCTGCTTATGAGCTTGCACCCAAGCTGTTCCGTGAACTCGGAGCAGAGGTGTATACGATTGCTGCTGAGCCAACAGGGCTTAATATAAACGATCACTGCGGATCAACACATCCGGAATTGCTTAAGGAAGAAGTAGTACGTCTGGGAGCAGACCTCGGTCTTGCTTTTGATGGAGATGCTGACCGCCTGATTGCTATTGATGAAAAGGGCGAGGAAGTAGACGGAGACCATATCCTCTGTATTTGCGGAGAGGCCATGAACCGCGCGGGTAAACTGAACGGAAGCACGATTGTTTCTACGGTTATGAGTAACTTTGGCTTCTACAAGGCAACTGAAAAGCTTAGCTTGAATACAGCAAAAACAGCCGTAGGTGACCGTTATGTCATGGCTGAAATGCTGCGCGGCGGGTACAACCTGGGCGGTGAGCAGTCCGGGCATGTAATTTTCCTGGATTACAATACTACCGGAGACGGCATTCTGACTGGAATTCAATTGGTGGATACCATGAAGAAGGCAGGCAAGCCTCTTAGTGAGCTTAAGAAGCTGATGGTCCAGTATCCTCAGGTGCTGGTAAATGTTCGTGTTCAGGATAAGAGCAAGTACAATGGCAACCAGGCGATTGAAGAAGTGATTACCGTTGTAGAACAACAGCTTGGTAGTAACGGACGGGTGCTGGTTCGCCCATCAGGTACGGAGTCATTGATCCGTGTAATGGCTGAAGGGCCGGATAAAACTGAACTTGAACAATACGTATCCCAGATTACTAAAGTGGTTGAGCGGGAACTCGTGTAGGACCAAGAAATCATACTAAATTAATGGGTAATTAGGCCGCTGGAATGGTTTTCCTGTTCTAGCGGTTTTTTTATGGGTAGGAAAGTCGCATTTTCACGGGATGGGTCCTCATGCCATTGCAAATTGCTAGTGGGGTGCATATAATAACATTATTCCTAGAAAGAAAGAGAGGGTAGTAAGGTTCTAATTGAAATAAGCGCCAGAGCTTCGGATTCGCGCGGGAAGGATTACCGCATTTAAGGCTTGCGGATATCCACGGCAATCGAAGCTGACGAGGTGGAGGTGTTCGAAATGTTCGGCGGGGGCCTCCCGGTAATTGCATCTAACCGAAAGTCGGATAAGCAAAAGGTAGGGGCGACCCTACTAACAAACTTGCCGACCGATGCCATTAATATTAAAGAGTGTTCGATATAAATTTGTGAATGTACGTAAGGAGATTTGCGGTTGATTCGTAGTAGTGGAGAAGAATGTACATTCATGAAAATAATTGGCTTTATCAGAAAGTTTTCATTATAAAATAAAATACATCGACTCCAGACTGCTGCGCAGTCTTCCGGTTCCTTACGTCCATCGACCTTAAAATTGATAGATAACGAAACGGAGGATTTTATAAAATGTGTGGTATTGTCGGATATATTGGGAAAAGAGATACACAGTCAGTTCTGATCGAGGGTCTGAAGAAGCTTGAGTACCGTGGTTATGACTCTGCCGGAATCGCTGTATTCACACCGCAAGGTCTGCAAATCAGCAAATCCATTGGCCGTCTGGCTAATTTGGAGTCCAAGCTTGAAGCTGCACCGCTGGTTGGTTCTGCGGGCATCGGGCATACACGCTGGGCAACTCATGGTAAGCCTTCGGATGTTAACTCCCATCCTCACACAGATAACAGTGAGAAGTTCTCCGTTGTTCATAACGGTATTGTTGAGAACTATCTGGAGCTGAAAGAGGAATTGATCGGTCAAGGACATGTATTTGTATCGGAGACAGATACTGAAGTTATCTCTCACCTGGTTGCTCGTGAATATGACGGCGATATCGTGAAAGCTGTTCAAAAAGCGATTAGCTACATGCGCGGAGCGTTCGCCCTTGGTGTGTTAACTGAGTATGAGCCGCACAAACTGGTAGCTGTACGTCAAGCTAGCCCGCTTATTATCGGACTTGGAGAAGGGGAGAACTTTATCGGTTCTGATATTCCCGCTATTCTCAAATATACAAGAAACGTTTATATCCTTAACGATGGTGAAATGGCAGTTCTGACAGAAGATTCTGTCGAACTGATGACTATTGAGGGGAACTTTATTTCTCGGGAAATGATTCATGTCGATTGGGATGCTGTGACAGCAGAAAAGAACGGATTTGATCATTTCATGCTGAAAGAAATCCATGAACAGCCTAAAGCTTACCGTGATACGATCCGGGGACGTGTTGACGAGTCCGGCCGTAAGGTAGTGCTGAAGGATCTGAATTTGACAGAAGAGCGTATCAAACAGATTCAGAACGTTCATATCGTTGCATGCGGAACGGCTTACCATGCTGGTCTGGTAGGTGGAACTGTAATTGAACAACTGGTTCGTGTTCCTGTGTATAATGATGTTGCTTCTGAATACCGCTACCGTTCACCATTGATTACTCCTGAAACTCTGGTTATCGTGGTGAGCCAATCTGGCGAAACTGCAGATACACTTGCTGCACTTCGTGAAGCAAAGAGCAACGGAGCGCATGTCCTTGCAGTAACCAACGTGGTAGGAAGCTCTATCGCTCGTGACGCTGATGATGTGCTAGTAACACTGGCTGGACCTGAGATTGCTGTAGCTTCAACTAAAGCGTACTCTTCCCAGCTGATCGCGTTCTATCTGCTTGGCTTGTACCTCGCACAAGTTCGTGGTACACAAACGGAAGATCAAGTTGCTCACATGATCTCTGCCATCCAGGCTCTGCCTGAGCAGGTAGAAAGCATGCTCGAGAACTCCGATGCCATCAAAGCATATGCAGAGCAGATTTCTCATAATCAGCATTTGTTCTTCATCGGACGCGGTCTGGATTATGCCGTTGCCCAAGAAGGTTCTCTGAAGCTGAAAGAGATCTCTTATATTCACTCTGAGGCCTATGCTGCAGGTGAGTTGAAGCACGGAACGCTTGCCCTGATTGAAGAGGGTATTCCGGTAATTGCTCTGGCAACTCAAGACGCTGTTCTTGAGAAAACAGTAAGCAATATCAAAGAAGTGAAAGCTCGCGGTGCTGACGTAATGGTAATTACGCATGAAGAGCATGTTGCCAGCCTTCTGAAATCCGTGGATCAAGCTTTCGCCATCCCTAAGACATTGCCACTGTTCACACCGGCTCTGTCGGTAGTGCCTTTGCAATTGTTGTCTTACTACGCTTCACTAGCCCTTGGCCACGATGTGGATAAACCACGTAACCTGGCGAAGAGTGTAACTGTAGAGTAAGAGAGTAGGTTAATAAGAGTTAATAGATCAAAAAGGGAGCCCGAGGAAAGACTCGAGGCTCCCTTTTAATTTGTATAAAAAACTAATTATATACGAGACTTCACGGTAGGTTAGGTGGGAAGTTATTGAGTGATATTGTCTTAAGAATCAATTGTATCCGGAAGAGAACAATTTAAACCATATTCAGTTTGTGAAAAGTTCAGGCATTTCTTAAGGAAATCTGAGCGATATTGCAATGGGAAATAGTAACCCGTCGGAGGTAAACGTTAAGAGTCTGTATCTCCTGAATCATGGTACATTCCCAATACACTCTACAATTTCAGTAGCGCCGCTCCATTCTAAACCCAGGCGTCCTTCGAATAGCCGCGCTGCTCCCAATAGCCGACGTGATCCATGTCGATCAGCTCGATCCGGTTCAGCCACTTGACCGACTTATACGCGTACATTTTGGGTACGACAAGCCGGACTGGACCGCCAAGCTCGCTAGGGATAAGGATGCCGTCGTGTAGCATGGCTACCATGACATCGTCCATGCGAGCCTGCTTTAGTGTAAGTGAATCAGTATACACGCCGTCAGCAGAGTAAAATTTGACATGGGTTGCGCTGGACTTGACTCCCGCTTGTTCCAGCAGCTGCTTCAGCGAAAGCCCTTCCCAGGTGTTCTTATAAACGGACCAGCCCGTTACGCAATGAAAATCGCTTACCTGCACCGTTCGCTTTAGCTTAACAAAGGCCTCCCAGTCGTAGGTTACCGGCCGTTCTACCAGTCCGTCTATCGTGAATGACCAGGTATTGTTCGTAAGCGGGCGAATTGGCGTTACTGTATAGACGCGAAAGTTACCCTTGCTACCGCCGCCGATCGGCGGGGATGAGGCGGGAAGAGGCTTGGGCTTCGGGACGAACCGATTAACGTCCGTCCCGGCGAGCTGATCCGGCTTAACGCCGCTGTTCAACCCGCCAAAGCTGCCAAGTGATTTGAGAAGGGAGGGTCCGAATATGAGCAGCAGTCCTGCCGCAATTCCTGAACGAAGAAACATTCTTCGTGTCATCACCGACTGCGGCCTCTCCGGCGCTGATCTGCCTTCCACGACCTGCCCCCGTTTTGGGCGGACAGTTTGCTTTCCCGGCTCTTTGAGCCATTTCAAACGGGTAATAGAATGATAAATAATATAAGGTAGTCCGATCCATGTCAGCAAATCGTGAATCTGTAGTGCCCTGTTAGACCAAACGGGTCCGACCCCGCGGAACTGCCAGAGCAGCAGGCCTGAGCCGAGCCAGCCCAAGAGCAGTCCAAGCACGACCAGCACGTTGAATCGCTGCAACGGCTTGCCACGCAGTTGCTTCCAGTGCTTCGCCGCAAGGAGCAGATAGAAGATCACCGGGCTCATGGAGGCGAGACCGATGCAAATATGCACCCATTTCAACCAAACCCGCCCTTCGCCGAGCACGCCCCGCCAAAATCCCAGCGCCAGGATGAGCCCCGAAATGGCGAGAAGGGTCACGATCCATCCGTTCACAGAATGCAAAGTCTTCAGCTTTCGACCATAGCCTTTGCGCACACTCTCCAACCATGCGCTCATCCGCACATTCCTCCTTCTCTACCCCGTTGTACGTAGGCCGATTGGTTCTAAATGAGATTCATTCCGGTTCTGTCCTTCAGGAAGGCTGAACCAGAAACAACTACCGCCGCCTACAAGAGGCTTGTACCCGATCACCCCGCCGTGCTGGTCCACGATGGCTTTGGCGATGGAAAGTCCGATCCCGGTCCCACCGCTCTCCCGACTGCGCGATCGGTCCGATCGGAAGAATCGCTCGAAGATTCGGTCCCGGTCGGACTCCGCAACTCCCGGTCCCCTGTCCTCCACGGCCATGCGTATGCCGCCCATTTCGTCCCGATCGGCCGTTACCCGGATTACGGAATCAGCCGGCGCATGACGCAGCGCGTTCTCCAGCAGATTCTGGAGAACGCGTACGATCTGCTTCGGCACGCATCGGACAGTGCCCGGAGGTTCGGACAAGCTGACGCGTATCTCGATCCCTTTATCTGACGCAGGAAGCTCGAAGGTCTGCAGACTGTCCACGAGGAGTGTCTCCAGTGGGATGTCTTCCATGGCATGCGGCAACGAAGCTCCATCGTAGGCGCTCAGCTCGAAAAGATCGCGGACCAGTCGGGATAACCGTTCCGTTTCAGAACGGATCGTGGACAGATAGCGCCGGAAGGACTCTTCATCAGCCACGATACCATCCTCCAGCGCTTCGACATAAGAAAGGACGGACGCCATCGGCGTACGGAGATCGTGTGCTAAGTTGGCCACCAGTTCCCGGCGCGCGGCCTCCGCTCGGACAATACGCGCGAAGCTTTGATCGAGCTCCGTGCCCATGCTGTTGAACCGTCGCGCCAGCTCTCTCATCTCGGCAGGACCTACAACGGGAACCATCGCGCGAAAATCGCCCGCCGCGATCCGTTCTGCGCCCTCCGCCACGAGCGAGACCGCTTTTTCTACCGGTCTTACGAGCAAAATGTGGAGAAGGAAGGATAAGCTGCCTGCAAGCAATGCCGCTCCGGACAGCCAAAAGAACTGTGAAGCGTTGAGCAGCATAAGGCGGTAGCTGACAAGCAGCATCAGAAGCAGCACGGCGATGCTCGCTGCTCCGGCCAACAGAAGATATGTTCGCAGCTTCATATCACGGCTTCCGTCCTTCCCTCAAACTTGTAGCCAATGCCCCATACCGTCCGGATGCGTTCAGGCTCCGACGGATTCGGCTCGATTTTCTCGCGCAACCGCCGGATATGCACCGTCACGGTCGTCGTATCACCCTCAAAGGCAGTGTCCCATACGTGGTCCAGCAGCTGACTTCTCGAGAACACCCGTCCAGGCGAAGTTGCGAGCAGGTATAGCAGATCAAATTCCTTCATCGTCAGTTCAACCGATGTGCCTTTCAGCTCCACACGGCGCTGCTCCGGGTAAATCACGATGCCTTCGAAACGAAGTGGGCTCCGGCCATCCCGTGCCTCCGTGCCGCCAACGCCAGCTGTCCTCATTGTGCGCCGAAGCACATTGCGCACGCGAAGTACCAGCTCGCGCGGGCTGAACGGCTTGGTCACGTAATCGTCGGCACCGAGACCAAGACCGAACAAACGGTCCGGCTCTTCTCCGCGAGCGGTTAACAGAATGACCGGCGTGCTGCCTTCCTGACGCACAGTCTCGCATACGTCCCAGCCGTCCACCTCCGGCATCATGATGTCGAGTATCAATAAGTCTGGTCGATGCCTTTCCCATAACCGAAGCGCCTCCGCCCCGTTGTGGGCGATATGTACAGCGTAACCTTCCCGTTCCAAGTACCGCCTGCAAACGTCCGTAATATTTCGTTCATCGTCCGCAATGAGAATTTTCGTACTCATAACTTGCCCCCTTTGGCCAATTCTTCCATTACCTGCCAAACTGATTATAGCCCAGTACCCCTGGAAACGAAAGAATTCAACTTCTTCGGCAGCAGTCTCTGTCCGTACCGGACAATACGGCTCAAAGTCCTGCGGCCTCATTAAGAGAGTTCGAACGGTCACTCCGACCTCATGCTGAAGCGCGTTACTTTGAACCCATGTTGTCCTTCGCCATGTCGTCCTTCATCATGTCATTCTTCGCCATGTCACCTTTCATCATGTCGTCCTTCATCATGTCGTCCTTCGCCATGTTGCCCTTCGCCATGTCGTCCTTCATCCTGTCGTTCTTCGCCATGTCGCCCTTCATCATGTCGTCCTTCATCATGTCGTCCTTCGCCATGTTGTCCTTCGCCATGTCGCCCTTCATCATGTCGTCCTTCGCCATGTTGCCCTTCGCCATGTCGTCCTTCATCATGTCGTCCTTCGCCATGTCGTCCTTCGCCATGTTGTCCTTCATCATGTCGTTACTTTTCATTTGGCTTTCTCCAGACGTGCCGCCGGTCGAGTTATTCCCGGATGAACCATTGTCTCCTCCACATGCCGCCAGTGTTGCAGACAATGCGATCATCATGACAAAAATACTGCTTTTTTTCCACATAGTTAATTTCCCCTTTCGGTTGATAAACCCAGCTTACGACATAAAGATAACCCGCCTGCAACGAAAGCCTTGCGTGCAGGTTATCTTTTTCTTACGAAAGTATGAACGGCCTTTCCGCATTTAATCAGGAAATCGGCGTTACTTTCGTGTATGATGAAGGTAATAGAGGTACGGGTATAACGCTCAACAACGACCCTGTGAGCGATAGATGAAACGAAAGGATGGTGTAGAAATTGAGCCGGAAATATTCGTCGGATGAACTTCATAAAGATGCCGGAGACGATCCGATAAGCGATGATGCGGGGAGAAGAACAGAGCTCCGCGCATGGGTACTTCCGGAAGAACCCATCGCGGTACGATTTATGAATACCATTTGGGCCGATAAAAACGGGATCCATGATGATCTCGGTTTTCCATTGGATTTGCACGACTGGTTGGCCGCCGTCATCTCGGATTACAAGATAGAGGCCGTCACTGGAGAGGAACATGCGCGCGCCCGTCAGTTGCGCGACTCCTTACGGAAGCTTGCGGCATTCATCACAGAAGATACGAGGCTGGCCGCTGCATCCCCGATCCAGGGTGTAGCAGAAGCCATCAGACAAGTCAATGACGCCGCCGCAGACTTACCTAGAGAGAAGCTAATCCATTTGAATGGAAAACTTGTGCGCGCGGAAGATTCCCTTGCATCGCCGACTAGTGCTGGCCTCGCAACCATCGCGGATGAGGCAATAGGTCTGTTTACGGAGCCAAAGGCCTCACAATTACGCGCTTGTCAAGCGCCGGGATGCGTCCTTTATTATTTCAAAACGCATGCGCGTCGGGAGTGGTGCTCAGAGGCTTGCGGCAATCGGGTGAGAGCTGCGCGGCATTACGAGCGGGTGCGTACGCATGCGCCCTCACGAGACTCCTAAGAAGCAATACGTGATTTACCCTATATTCTCATCCGTCCGTTCTAGACCCTTCGAGGGTCTCTTTTTTTTTGCAGAAAAAGAGGTTGCCGTTCATAAATCTAAAAATAACGGATAAAACGTGTTGCAACCGTTAGAAATATGTGTTACATTTCTAACGGGAAACAAATAAATAACCCGTTAGAACGGGTAACTCAGGAGGAATTTACAATGTCAAACTTCACACCGATCGAACTCGAAGGTGCAACTGGGCAGGCCGCAGAACTGCTTACTCAGGTCAAGAAGACGCTTGGTTTAATCCCGAACATGACGAAGGTCATGGTGAACAGTCCTGCACTGTTAAAGGGATACCTTGCACTTGCCGGTGCTGTCGGCGAGGGTGTACTGTCGACGGGAGTTCGCGAACGACTGGCAATCGCCACTGCTCAGCTGAACGGCTGCGAGTATTGCCTTTCGGCACACACCTACATAGGAGATAACATTGCAAAGGTAGATGTCGCTGAATTGGACGCAGCCCGCCATGCGGAGTCGGCTGATCCCCATATTGCAGCACTCTTAAAACTTTCGAACGAAATCGCCAACAACGCAGGTGCTGTCGATGAAGCTACGCTTCAGAACGCCCGTAATGCCGGCGTAACCGATCAAGAGATCGGTGAGGTTGTCGCTAACTTAGCCCTCAACGTACTTACCAATTACTTTAATACGCTCGCCAATGTACAGAACGACTGGCCGGTCGTTAAACTGTAATACGAACGGAGTAATATAAATTAGCAAAAGAATGATTGGAAGCAAACAGGAAAGAGACCGCTGGTTCCAGATTCTTCGGCTGCCGCCGAAGCTCTAGAACTGCGGTCTTTTTCCTATTGCTGTATTGTATTACCTAGTTGCTCGTATACTTGATGAAGTCATAGTAGGCGTACAGCGGATTAGCGCCATTGTAAGCACCAAGCCAGCCGTCCACGCCAGTACCGTTCCAGATGTTGGCCATGATTTTGCCGGCGTGGGAAGGTAAAGTGAAGGGGCTGCCGGTGACCGTGTGTTTCAGCTGACCGTCCACATACCATTTAATATAGTTCGGCTGCCAATCGAAGGCGTAAGTATGATAGCCGACTGATGCATCGAAGCCCAGATTAATGACTTTCTCATGACCGCCGACTCCGTCTTTGTAGTAATTGAATTGGACCTGCGTCGTATTTTTACCCAGGAATTCGATGTCGATTTCGTCCCAAGGCATACCATCAGAAGGCCCGGTGTAAGTGAAGAAGGAGGAGACAATCCCGGTATTTTTGGCCGGCATCATATTGACTTCATAGTACCCGTAACTGTACTTGCCAGTCGAACGGTATTCGGCGCAGTCAAACTTGTTAGAGGAGGGACTTGTGATCGCTAGTCGCATTTTACCATCTCCCACGAACGATACGTTGTTCGCTCGCCATGTGCAGTTGAACATATTCCCGTTGGAATAACCATCTGCTTTTGCCCAGGTGCTGGAATTGAAATACGTGAGAGGCTCCCAAAATACCCCTTGGGCAGATACTGAGGTGGCGAGTAGGGTCAAAGAAATTACGGTAACCAAACAGGAAAGCCAAAATTTTCTAAATGTTCTCATAAGACTGTAAACCTCCTTGTAAGGGTTTTCATATTTCAACCTCATCATATCCCGCATACCTGCTCATCTCTATAGCAAAAAATAAATATAGGTAACAAAATTGAAAGGTGTTTAAGCTGTATATCAGGATTTTAACTTACATAACTGTTTCTCAACTTTATATCAATAATACGAAAAAAGCGTCGATTTTTCAGGGTCATCGTATTTAATTTCTTCACTATAAAAGTATAATTAACCTGGGTGATGATGGATGGTATGGAACAAAAGGAAAATGAAAATCAAATTTACGCTATCGTTAAAGTTCTCGATCGTGTTGTTCGTTCTATTGAGTATTGCGGTTGCGTTATATGGCCGCTCTTATAAGGTAAGCATACATGTTATAGAAAGTGATATTCAGGGCACTTACTACGAGCAGTTAAGATTCTTTCTATCTCAGTTGGACAATCAGGTGGATAATGTGGCCTCTAACCTGCTCGAGCTGGAAGAGGACTCGATCATGAAACAATACATGAATACGACCGCACCTAAAGATCTGTTCGATTCTAATAAGCTTCGGTTCAATATGCTTGAAAGGATTAAGCTGCAGAGCGCTTCATCCAACTGGCCTATAGAGATCAGCGTGTTCTTGAAATCTAAGCAGGAAGTGATCTCTACCCGGCAGGATGTGACGTATAAGGACCTTGCAGCTATCCCCAAGGTAGACCCCAGCAATGGATTATGGGTGTACGAGCCAAGTCAGGGCAACAGTGAGAATCACTTTACCATGGTTAGATCGACCCCGGGATATACCATCATTGCCCGGCTATCCGACACTTATATTCGTGATATGTTAAATAAATTTCAGAAAAATTCCAATCGGTATACCATGCTCTATCATCCGAAATACGGCTTTATCGGGAATCCCCCTCTAGAACTGGGAGATTGGAAGCAGCAGCTGGACTGGAATACGCTGAAGCAGCCGGGCAACCGGATTCTCAATTATAAGGAACATCGCTTGCTCCTCAATTACGCTCCGGTGGAAAGCTTGGGCTGGGTCATCATTGACTTGGTGCCGCTTGAAAAGGTAGTACTCCCGGTGAAGGAAAGCAGTCAATTTTTCATACTTGGAATTATTGTGATGTTAGCGATTGGCGTGGTGATCACTGCTCTTATGTACAGGCAAATTCAGCATCCTATCAACGAACTAGTCACGAAGCTGGAGGATATCCGATCAGGAAACCTATCCTCCCGCTTGAAAGCAAAGCACCGTGATGAGTTTCAGGATGTTTTCTCTGGTTTTAATGACATGGCAGAGCGTATTCAGGAGCTAATAGAAAAGGTGTATGAGGAGAAGCTTAGATGGAAAGAGGCTGAACTGAAGCAGCTGCAATCTCAAATCAACCCGCACTTTTTGTATAACTGCCTGTTCTATATCAAAAATATGGCCAAGATGGGGGAAGATGAACAAGTTATAGCCATGGCGCTGAATCTCGGGGAATATTACCGTTATACAACGCGTCTAGAGAATCCGATGACCACGATAGGGGAGGAAGTTAAATACCTGAAGAGCTATTTGAATATACATAGCTTTCGGAAACCTTTGTCCTACGAAGTTCTGATTGCGGAAGACCTCTTGGAGGTATCCATTCCCCGATTGTTGATTCAGCCCCTAGTTGAAAATGCAATCATTCACGGCATCGAAAAAAGTGAAAAACCAGGCGAAATCCAGATCAAGGGCGATTATATTTCCGGCGGCTTCGTAATCAGCGTAGAAAACTCTGGAGAAGTCATTGACTCGAACACCCTTAAGGAACTTCACGAAAAAATGGCGCTTCCCCTCTCTCCCCAAACAGGATGCGGCTTGTGGAATACCCATCAAAGGGTAGCTAATCTGTATGCGGCGGGCTCTGGCTTGGAATTCGATTATTCTAGTCTGGGTGGGCTCAGGGTTACCATTCGCTGTATGACTAACCATCAGGAGGAACCTCATGTTAAGTTTGCTGATTGTTGATGACGAACCGACGATTGTCGATACACTAGCATTTACCATTGACTGGGAGGAAATAGGGATATTAACGGTGTATAAAGCCTACTCCGGAAATGAGGCTCTATCGATTCTATCGGAGAATGCAGTTGATATTCTAATTGCGGACATTAATATGCCCCGCATGACGGGGATTGAACTGGTTGGACAGATTTATCGGCAATATCGGCATGTGAAATGTGTCTTGCTCTCGGGTCATGCCGAATTTGCCTATGCGAAGCAAGCCATCAATTATGGCGTATCTGATTACTTACTTAAGCCCGTGTCCGACGAAGATCTTATCGCGGTGATAGGCAAGATCGTAGTAAAGATCAGGGAGGAATGGCAGGAAATCGTATCCCAGAGACGGGTTGTTCTTACCTTGAAGGAAAGCCTGCCTGTGCTAAAAGATAAGCTCTTGAACGAGATGTTAACAGGCGGGGTAAATGAAAACTCACTACGCTACCTTCTGGAATTGTACGAGATTCCCTTCTGTTACGGTGATGAGATATGCATTATGGTCATTCGGATGGAGGAAACCTTACCGGAATATAACGAGCGCGACTTCTTCCTGCTGGAATATGCCGTTATCAATATAGCGGTCGAGATGTTTGGAGATACCCATGACCTATGGGCATGCAAGGATGCTAATGGCTGTCTGGTTCTGCTTGCCCGTGAAAAGTCAGGCAGAGATGAGAACACGCTTCCGGAGGAGCATCATAAGAAGTTCGATTCGCTCGCTATGCAGCTGCAGCGAAATATTGGATTATATCTGAAAAGAGTCGTCTCCGTTATTGTCAGTAAGTGGGGACGTTTTCCCGAAGATATCGGTATGCTGTACAACCATATTGTCGAGCATATTCGAAGTAAGCTTGCTAACGAATCCGGCTGCTTCTTATCCGGTGAACTGACTGAAGGAGGAGTGGATCCGCAGCCGCTGCATCGCTTATACGAAACACCTACACTTCAGCATTTACTTGAGAACCGCAGATGGGCAGAATACCAGGATAAGCTGGAGAAGGTTATTCATGACATGAGACAGGCTGAGACCTTGTCGGAGGAGCATGTACGTGAGGTTTATACCGTAGTGGTCGGTTCGTTCTATTATTACGCGCACAAACACAATCGACTGCTCTGCGATCTTGTCGGAGGTAAGACTGTCCTGAATCGGGTCGTGCATTCCGTTCAGCAGTTATCGGAATGGACGCTTTACATGCTTGATAAAATTCGGCACAGCGATCAGGCAGAGCAGAGAAGCTCCAAAGATAAAATGATTTTCAAAATAAGGGACTACATCGACAGTAATCTGAGCACGGCATCGCTGCAGACGATAGCGGATGCGGTCTACCTTCATCCCGTTTATTTGTCCCGGCTCTATAAAGCGGAGACTGGGGAAGGGGTCAGCGAATATATCCACAAGCAGCGCATGCTGAAGGCAGCGGAGATGCTGAAAGACGACGCCTTGAGAATCTATGAAATTTCAGAACAGTTGGGCTTTAAAAATGCGGCGTATTTCAGCAAGTTATTCAGGGAAGAATTCGGCATGACTCCAAATGAATTTAGGGAACAGATATAGAATTAGAGATAGCTTCTCCGCTCGGATCGCCGCAGGCTGCCTTCGAGTAGGGGAAGCTGTTTATTTTTTGTTATATTCATTGTTAATTTGTTAGTGATCTCAATTTTTTCTAAGCTTCATCCAAATTGGTGAAGGTAAGGTAAGTCAATAAAATTATAGGTATGTTGAAAACGAGTTATTTTGGCCGCGCCTGGTTCTCCGTAAAATAAAGATACAACGCAGGTGGGAATTTGAAATTCATGGAAGCGTACTTCCGAGTAATACTGCAGATTGCAAAGAGAACAGCGTCCAACATCTCCAAAACCTGCGCGGGGCATTCTTTTGACACGAAAAAACGGGGGGACAAAAATGAACAAAAGGCGGGCAAGTCTGATACTGCTGTCGATCATGATGTTGTGCAGCATGTTTTTATCGGCATGTGGAGGCAGCAGTAACAGCAATTCAGAAAATCAAAAGAGCACTAAGGCAACCGATTCGAAAGAGAACGTGACGCTGACTGCATGGATCATGCCGAACAGCCCAAAGCCTGATAAAGACTTTCTGACTACCCTTAAGCCTTACCTGGATCAGCATCCAAATGTAAAAGTCAATGTTACGGTCCTGGACTGGGGTTCGGCTTGGACGAAAGTCACAACCGCTGCAACTAGCGGTCAAGGCCCTGACATCCTTCAATTGGGCACGACTTGGGTGCCGGCCATTGCTGCAATGGACGGAATTGAAGACCTGACGAACCGCGTCGGCGAAGTAGGAGGTGCTGACAATTACCTACCGGCCAGCTGGAAAACAACGATGATCGACGGGAAGTCCGAGGTATATGGCGTACCGTGGTTTGTAGATGCCCGCGCGCTCTTCTATCGCAAGGATGCCCTTGCCCAAGCGGGATTGGATCCAGCAACGGCATTCAAAGACTGGGATACCTTTAAGCAAACATTGAGCAAATTAAACGGTGTCAAAATCGGAGGCCAGAAGATGACAGCCTTCGGCGTACCGGGTAAAAACGACTGGAACGTTCCTCACAATATATTCCCATGGATTTGGGCTGCCGGCGGCAAAGTCTTCAACGAAGACAATACGAAGGCTATGTTTAATGACAAAACGGCTCTAAAAGGGGTTATGTACTACACTGGACTGGCTAACGATGGTCTTGTAGATAAAGCATCTCTCGAGAAGAATTCATCTCAGATTGAGAGCGACTTCTCTGATGGTAGAACCGCAGTCATTATGAGTGGTGCCTGGATGATCAAGAACTTCGCAACCCCTTCGAAAGATGGCGGTGTGGCTGAAAAACCCGCGGCGAAAAATTATGGCGTTGCTGCACTTCCAGCAGGACCTTCAGGATCTTCAACCTTTATCGGCGGCAGCCACTTGACGATCTTTAAAGGTTCGAAGAATAAAGATGCGGCTTGGGACGTCATTAAGTACTTGTCCACTAAGGAAGCACAGCTTGCTTATTCCAAGTTATCCGGCCAGCTGCCCGCTCAGAAGTCAGTCATGGATTCCCTAACCACGGATCCAGGTTATAAAGCATTGGTGGAAGCTACGAAATACGGCATGTCGTATCCTTCCATTCCACAGTGGGGACCTTGCGAGACGGCTCTAGTAAAATACTTCGGTAATATCTGGGATATCGTAGCAGGAGTTGCAGGAAATTATAGTGAAGAAACAGTTCAAAAACAGCTTGATGATGCGGCTAACGAGGTCAATGCCATTCTGAATCAGTAAATGGTAATACAAGAATAATCAATGAGTGTGCTATCAAGCGCTGGCTTGATAGCACACTTCATTAGAAGGAAGTGAGACACCGTGGAAATATCAAGAATCCCCGAGACGCCTAAAGCCGCTAATACGTTTGGAAGCCGGCTCAAAAAGGGGTTTAAGGAATACCGCATAGCGTATTTATTCATTCTTCCCACTTTTCTGTTTATGATCCTTGTGCACGTGTTTCCTATGATTCAGGGATTCGTGATGTCATTCTTGAAATTGAATCAGTTTACGTTAAGTCAGTATTTAAGTGCTCCTTTTACTGGAATCAAAAATTACTTGGATCTTCTTTTCAATGAAAACAATCCTGTCCGTCAAGGTTTGGGATATGCGCTGCGTAATACAGCGATCTATAGCGTAGTCGTAACCGCATGCGTAATGGTTATCGGTTTGCTGGTAGCGATGCTGTTGAACCGGGACTTCCCGGGAAGAGGAATAGCTAGAGCAGCCATGCTGCTTCCTTGGGTTATCCCTTCCTATGTTGTCGGGGTTCTTTGGGGTTTCATGTGGCAAAAGGATGGGATCATCAACTATATTCTAGTGGATATCCTGCATTTGATGTCAGATAAACCTTTCTGGCTTATCGGGCAGAATACGATTTGGGCGATTATTATTCCCACCGTATGGAGAAGCTGGCCTTTCATGATGGTTGTCTTTCTAGCAGGGCTCCAGACGATTCCTGATGATCTATACGAGGCTGCCAAAATTGACGGGGCTAATAGATTTAGGCAATTCTTTTTGATTACGCTTCCGATGCTCAAGCCGATTATTGCCGTCCAGCTTTTGTTCCAGATTATCAACAACGTGTACTCTTACAATATCGTCGCCATGATGTTCGGCAACGGCTCGGGCTACCCTGGAAAATGGGGTGATCTGCTTATGACGGCCTTGACTAGACAAACCTTTGGATATTGGTCCTTCGGGGTCGGCGCAGCAGCATCTTTCCTCCTGATGGGAGTTATGCTAATCGTTGTCGGTATATGGTATCGATTCTTTAGATCGGAGCTGAGAGTGGAATGAGTACTCGAATCAAGAAAAAAATGGAGTATTACTCCCTAAATACGCTAACCTGGGTGATCGTTGCATTAGTTGTATTTCCCATCTTTTGGATGGTTAAGGTATCTCTCCATACGAATGGCGAGATATTACAGGGGATCACTACACTCCCGATCCCTAATCCGCAATGGCATAACTACAAAGATCTCTGGGAGACGATCAATTTCGGTCAATACTTTAAGAACAGCTTGATTATTTGCCTATCCACAACAGTAGTTTCCAGCTTCCTGGCTGTATTGGCGGGATATGCACTTGCCAGATACAAGTTCCCAGGTTCCGGTTTGTTCAGTATGAGTGTCATTGGGACACAGATGATACCGGGTATCATGTTTCTGCTGCCAATCTATTTAATGTTCTTAAAAATCAAAGAAGTGTTTGGCATACCTATGGTGGATACGTATTGGGGAATGATATTGGTGTATTCCGCATTCTATACGCCTATGAGTATCTGGATCATTCGAAGCTTTTTTGTATCTATTCCAAAAGATTTGGAAGAGGCAGCACGTATCGACGGCTGCAGCCGGATACAGGCGTTTGTGCGAGTAATTCTGCCCCTTTCTTTGCCTGGTATTATCGCCATGTGTGTGTATATTTTCTTGACGGCTTGGGATGAGTTGATGTTTGCCTGGGTTCTCACAACGACTCCGGAAGTTCAGACGATTCCTGTAGGGATCAGACTGTTTGTCGGACAATATACCAACCGTTATGATTTGTTGATGTCAGCGGCGACCGTCGTTACGCTGCCGGTTATTATTACATTCTTCTTATCGCAAAAATACTTTATCAGCGGTATGACAGCCGGCGCAGTGAAAGGGTAGTCTGGACAGAGAACGAGGGGATCCAACTGTTGGATCTGACTCTGCCGTACAAATGCAGTAAGGACAAATAAAATCAGGGGCCGCCCAAAAGGCGGTCCCTGATTTTATTTGTGAGCTCGGTTTGTGTTACTTATTTCTCCGCATAAGGAGTGAATTTAACCCATTCATACGAAGCTGTGATCGGCGCTGCTCCGTCGTAAGGTCCAAGCCATGAGTCAACACCGGTGCCGTTCCATAGGTTCATCATGATTTTGGCAGGGGTTACAGGAAGATTATCCGTGGCCGTATGGACAAGCTGGCCATCAATGTACCAGTTAATGGCGTCCTTTTTCCATTCAAAGGCGTAGTTGTGGAATTCCTTTGAGGCATCATACCCGAGATCAATCAGCTTCTCATGGCCGCCAATCCCGTTAGTGTAATAATTGAGTTGAACCTTTGTCGTATCCTTGCCCAGGAATTCGATGTCGATCTCATCCCATGGTGTTCCGAAGGAAGGTCCCGTATACACGAAGAAGGAGGAGACGATCCCGGTATTATGAGCTGCCTTCATGCGGACTTCATATTTTCCGTAATGATAAGTATCCAAGGACTTATACTCGGAACCCTGTTTGTCTCCAGCCTTGTTCTTCGTAAGGGATAGTTCCATTCTCTTGCCGTCGAAATGAATATTATCAGAGGACCATACACAGTCGAAAGGAGCTCCGTTGGAATAACCCGTGGATATTTCCCATTTCTTCGGATCGTGCTTGGCAAATGGTTGAACCCAGGTGCCTTCTTCAGCTTTTGCCTCTTTGGTAGCCGTTCTCTCTGAACAGCCAGAAGTGGAAATAGCGATTAATACGGCAAATAAGGCGATTTTCTTATTCATTTAACATCCACCCTTCGGTTAGTCTTTCTTCATTCTATAAGGGCGTAGGGTGGTGCTTAAAGAGCAATCTTTCAATAAGGCTACTGTATTATTTACTTGTTCCATGGACCGATCGATACCAGTCGTTGACCTCTGTGGTGATTTGGTCTCCGCCGTTTGCTTTCCAGTTGGCAGCGAATTTATCGAAGTAGTCTATATCTTTTTTGCCATAAATAATTTGCAAGAATGTCTCATGCTCCGTTTGTTGAAGCTGATCCCCTTTCTCCTGCATGGTTGGTGTCGGAGGACCCTGATATAAGCTGGGCATGCGGCTGGATAATAATTTGGCGAGGACCGGTTTCTCGGTCTCGGCTACCATCTCAGTCCAATGGGACGGAATTCTCGCGCCGTCATAGGTGAGGGTGTAGGCCGATACATCAACATAACCCCCGGGTATGAGATTGCGGTTTTTGGAAGGTATGCCATTAACTATGGCGTAGTCGTAATCTTTTGCCATCCCGTACGAATATTCTCCCTTACCTAAGCCTTGAGTGTCATACAAATCGTTCATATACCGAAAAAAAGTCTGAGGGTTCTTGTTGTTTTTGTTGATTAGTACGGCACCATTTCTAGGCGGGGAAGCGCGGTGATACGATTTGCCGGCAGGTCCTTTGGGAAACGGAATGGCGATGAACTCAGCTTTCGGGTTCTTGTCCGTTAACCCATTAAGCGGCCAGAACCGCATCCAATGAGGTCCGACGACAATGCCTGCTTTTTCTTGGGAAAATAACCTGGCGGCTGTCTCTTCATCCTGCCATAAGGCCTCGTTCGGAAAGTACCCTTTTTCTCTCCATTCTCTAAGCTTGATCAATCCTTGCTTTACTGAGTTCTGAACTGAACCGAACTCTAACCGATTCGGGGTCTCGTAGAAATTCCATTGTTCGGGGAGGCTGCCGTACATGCCAAATACCCAACTAATGTCCGCCATCCAGGTACTGATTGCGTTGCCCAGACTGACAGCCAGGCCGTAGGTGTCGTTCTTTCCGTTACCGTCGGGATCTCTATAAGTGAACGCAGCAAGAACCTTTTCGAGCTCCGGAAGCGTGGTAGGGGGCTTTAAGCCTAACTTATCCAGCCAATCCTTCCGGATCCACATCATCGGGTCCGAATTATAATCATAATCGAGAATCGGAATAGCATAGTGCTGTCCGTTCCTTTCGTAAGGATCCCAGACGGAGGAATTCTCGTTCATCGCCTTTTTCCATACCGGGGAGGCGTACTTCTCAAACAGATCGTCCACGGCCACAAATTGACCGGAATCGATCAACTGGTGAACCACATCCGTTCTTACGGGAATAATATCGGGCATCTCCCGCTTGTTCAGCAGCTGCAGCTTCAATGTGGTAGAGAAGGTGGTATCAGGAGCCGTCCATAAGTATCGAAGATTAATACCTAACTTATCCCGGACTAACCGGGTATGCACGTTATCCTCAATGGTCTCGCCATTTTTGAATTGTAGAGAGGGCCGCAAGCTAAATACGGTGGTCAGCGTTTCCGGTTCGCTCTGGTTGCCGGATGGTTCTGAGGATTGAATCCATTGACCGTATTGATAGAATCCGAATATTGCGATCAGGACAATTAGCAGTGCTGGTATGAACCATATCTTTTTCATCGTTATCCCTCCGAAGTCATTGTACACGGAAATTATCGGCTTTTGAACACGAGTGTGATCCGAAGGGACAAACAAGTTAACAGATAGGTTGAAAAGCTAAATAGTAGTTGTATAAAAAATAAAAATTAGGAGATTTAGCTTAATTAGGTAGATTTCTTAGATAATCGACATGGCGGCGAACTTCATTTACCCCCAGCGGGCCGCCGTGGCCCAAATAAAACGTCTGGTGGCCGGATGAGATCAGGCGCAGGAGCTCTTCAGCTACCCGGTGAGGATCGTCTTCAAATGGCGGGCGTATAGGGTGGTTCCTCCGCATAATGCCGCCGAGTAGAATACCAGAGGCCAATAGATCACCTACCATGGCCTCTTTCGATTCCAGTTCAACCGAAATAGAACCCAGGGTATGCCCAGGTGTGTGGATAACCGTGCCGGGAACACCGAAACGCTGTAAATCAATACCCTGTTCTCCGGAGACCAATAAGTCTGGCGTAAAACCCTCATAAGGCTGTACAATGAACCCTGTTTTGAAGAACATACGGGCAAAAGGACTCGTCGGACAGAAAGTCATCTCCTCTTCCCGGCTGTAGTGCTTGGCATCTCCTTCATGGGCGAGGATAGGAGCCCCTGTAAGTTCACGCAATCTTGCCGCACTGCCGGCATGATCGACATGAGCATGGGTGATAATGATGAGCTTGATGTCCTTGAAGGTCAGCTTCTCTTTGGCAAGAGCTTTCCCTATTTTATGCTCGGATCCCGGGATGCCGGCATCGACCAGCACACAGCCGTCCGGTCCAAGAAGCAAATAGGCGTTCACCATGCTCAAAGGCAGAATAGGAATACGGATTATCTTCACTTGGGTCATAAGTAGGAGTCCCCCTTTTAATAAAAAAATACCGAACGGTTCGGTTTTTTTATATATTACCAAAGGTTTCTCAAATAAGCTATAGGAATGTTAAAATGAAAAAAGATATTTTATCGTAACTAGGGGGTTGCCGTTAATGCGGAGGAAGGGTGAGAAGACACGCCAGCATATTATTGAAAAGTCTGCCGAACTGTTTAATCAAAAAGGGTATGCAGGCTCTTCAATACAAGACATTATACAAGTCACGGGATTGACTAAAGGCGGTGTCTATCGGACGTTTTCCGGGAAAGACGAAATTGCGCTCGAAGCGTTCGATTATGCCATGCGAATTTCGATGGAGAATTTTTTGAAGGCTTCAGAAGCGGCCGTGACAGGGATTGATAAGATCATAGCGGTATGCAAGGTGTACGAAGATCCGGTCAACCATTCTCCAATTGAGGGTGGCTGCCCTTTATTCAATACGGCGGTAGAGGCAGATGACGGATATCTTCCCCTCAGAGAGAAGGCGGTCCTTGCCCATGGTCAGTTCGTAGCTTTTATTCAAAGCATATTGGATAAGGGGATTTTGACAGGTGAACTGTCATCAGACCTCCATACGGAGGCCGTTGCGTCATTCGTGGTTTCTTCGTTGGAAGGCGGGGTTATGGCCAGCCGGTTAACCCGGGACAACAAGCACGTTCAGTTCGTGATTCAGCAGATCAGGCTGACTCTTACAGCGTATCAAAAACAGAAATAGGAGTCTCAGATCTGCAGATACATAGAATAGACAGGTGGCACGATAAATTACTCAGTCGGAGGAATCCCTATTTTGAAAAAGTTATCATGGATCATGGCCATTATCATGTTAGGTACAATGTTGTCCGCTTGTTCAGCCAGCACACCCGCTGCGGATCAAGCAGCTGCAAGCATTACGCCAGGAGAGAGCAAAAAAATCGAGAAGTACAATGCGTATGTAGGGCTGAATAACCTGATGACAGGCCGAATTAATGAGGTCTTGGTTCATTACTTCGAGAAATTCGGAGTGGATAAACAGCCTGTAATGGAGAAAAACCTCAGCTTTATCATGCTGGGGATTGCAGATAGTGAACGGGAGGTTATTGATAAAGCGAACAGCTATACTGCAAGCCAACCCGCTTTTGCAGATGTGGACCCTGTAGTGATCAAGCTGACTCCTGTCATCAAAGATCTGTTGTCCGTCCTGGATGATCAGAAGGCTTACTATGATTCAAAAGGCTACGTAGATGATAATTTTGCAAAAGGTAAGCAGCTGCATACCAGACTGGTAAGTGCCAATCTCGCGTATGAGACTGTCGCCAAGCGATACTATACTGCTTTGCAGAAGTTGGCTAATGAGCAGCGTCTGGCTGAACTGCAAAAGCTTAAGGATGCAGACCAGCAAATCAGGTATAATGCCCTAAAGTTTCTGATCGATGCCGAGGCTGTGGCCATTGAAATGGACGAGCAGGGAATCACTGCAGGCAATGTGCTGAAGCTGGATATGAAGAAGTTTAAAGCCAAATACGACATCATGACTGCAGATATGAATGAGCTGATCACCATCACAAAGGACAAGAAAAGAATACAAAAAGAAGGCATAAACAGCTTCGGTATCCAGAACTATGTGGATTCAGCCACTGAGGCAAAAGCAGCTGCTTCGAAAATCATTGAACGCATCAATAAGAAAGAAGCCGTATCTGATTCTGACCTGAACGGTCAGTTCCTGAACACGACGGACGGCACACCTGAGAATTTCAATTATAAGCTAAGTAAGGCAATCGAACGCTATAATGAAATGAATTAAGCTTATCTAAAGATTGAGGTCGTGTAGTTGAATCAACGTCAAGGAGGTTCGGTCTCCTTGGCGTTTTCATGTTTTACTGGATAATCTGCAAACGTTTGAATGGATTTTTTAATAGGACTAAAGACTTATTTTTGATGAAATATGTAAAATTTTAGTTAAAAATAATCCATAAATATCCTATTGGTGAATATATATGTAATTTCATCCTTATCTAGTGCGTTGCAAACGTTTGAACTATGTCACATAATCCATATAAGCGCTTACATTTTGAGGAGGTAGATAGGATTGCGGTCAAAGTGGATTAAAGGAATGGTGTCTGTTGGTTTGGCAGGAGCGATGTTAGCTGCATCGGCATTTACTCCGGCTAGTGTGTTTACAAAGGTCTTCTCGGTCGAGAAAGCGTATGCTGCTCCAGCACTGCCGGCGAACGCAAAAGATGGCGTTATGCTACATGCATTCGACTGGTCCTTCAATACGATACGTGCCAATCTATCGCAAATTGCGTCAGCGGGGTATAAATCCATTCAAGTGTCCCCTGTTCAAGGAACCAAGAGTTCCAGTACAGATCCTGCTCAGTGGTGGTTGTTATACCAGCCAACGAATGAATCGGTTGGTAATGCGCAGCTCGGAAGCTTGGCCGATTTCCAGGCCCTATGCAGTGAGGCCAATAACTACGGCATTAAAATCATTGTCGATGTTGTAATGAATCATATGGCTAATAACGGTAACGCGGATCAGCTGGATTCCACGGTTGATGCGAGCTTCAAAGATCCAAGCCTATATCACAATTTGGGGCAGGCTGCTAACTGGAGTAACCGCTGGGAGATCACACAAAAAGGAATAGGGATGCCTGACTTAAATACCCAAAGCTCTGCCGTTCAAGGTAAAGCGCTTACGTTCCTGAACCAGCTTGCGGATGCAGGTGCTGGTGGATTCCGTTTTGATGCAGCCAAACATATTGAAACAAACACAGGGCTAGATGCTAACCAATCTTGGGCCGGGAACTATTGGACTAATGTACTTGGTAACGTCCATAATCGCTCGAACCTGTTCGTATATGGAGAAATTCTGCAGGATGGAACGGCGGATAATGTTAACGCTTATGCCTCGTTCATGAATGTAACCGCTAGCAATTTTGGCGGATCGGTTAGAAATGCTCTTAGCTCCGGCAATTTATCTTCTGCGAGCGGAATGGGCGGCTTAGATCCGGCTAAAGCAGTTAATTTTGTTGAAACACATGATACTTACGAAGACGGGACCAGCAAGAACTTGACTGACTGGCAAAGAAAAGCAGGCTGGGCAATAGTTGCATCCAGAGCTGGCGCGACTCCGCTATTCTTCAACAGACCTGTCGGCAGCATCGGTTCTGCAGGGGATGGGCAGTGGCATGATACAGATGTCGTAGCCATTAACCAGTTCCATAATGCAATGGCCGGTCAAAATGAATATTTACGCTGGACAAATAACAACTCTACTATGCTGATCGACCGTGGTACAGTAGGAACCGTAATCGTTAACTATGGAAATAGCACTTATATCAATTCGCCAACTAATTTGGCAAATGGTACTTACAGCAACCATGGCAGCGCCTCAGCGACTTTGTCCGTTTCGAACGGAACGATCAGCGGCAATATTCCGGCGAACTCTATCATTGTGCTGTATAATGATACAACTACAACACCGACTCCTACACCGACACCTACGCCTACAGCGGTTGTCAGCAGCGATCCTTCCACTGCAGTAGCAGGTCAGACTGTAACAATAACCTATAATGCAACTGGTCGCTCTTTGCAGGGATCTTCCAGCATGAAGCTTCACTGGGGATATGATGGCTGGAATGGAACTACGGATACGGTAATGACCTCTTCTGGTAATAACATCTGGAAAGCAACAATCACGACCCCTTCAGCGGCTAAGAGCGCACTGAACGTAGTCTTCACTAACGGCTCGGCTTGGGATAACAATAACTCCGCTAACTGGAGTATTCCTGTAACCGCCAGCAGTGGGACAACAGGAAGTACGGGAAGCACTGGCAATACCGGAACCACAGACAATACGGGAACTACGGGAACCACAGCCTATGCTCCTCATGCGGGCTACAAGGTCGATTATGACAGCAGCACTTTAGTGCAAGGCAAGAGCTTTACCGTCTACTACGGCGGGTCTCTTGCAAGCGCTTCACAAGTCAAGCTGCATTGGGGAACCAATGGTTGGACAGGTACAACCGACGTGGCCATGACCAAAAGATCTGATGGTTTCTGGGCGGCAACGATCACAATTCCAACATCGGCAACTGTGCTGAACTTTGATTTTACAAATGGAACCAGTTGGGATAACAACGGAAGCAAGGATTGGAATCTGAACGTATGGTCCACAAGCAATCCTGTTCTGGCAAATCCAGCCCCGGTAGCAGGCAAGCAGACAACGATTACGTATAACGGAAGCTTAGCAGCGGGTGCAACATCGCTGACACTTCATTGGGGAACCAATGGTTGGGTATCTCCAGCAGATGTGACCATGACCAAACAATCGAATGGGACCTGGACCGGTGTGATCACACTTCCTTCCGGCTCCAATGTACTCAACATGGCATTCAAGAATAATGCAGGTACTTGGGACAGCAATAATTCCAAGGACTTCAACTACTCTGTTGCTCAATAATTAATACTAGGTTCAACTCAAAAGAGATGTCTTGCTTTTAAAGCGAGCATCTCCTTTTTTATATGGCGTGCTGGGAGATAGGTAATTTTTAATAGAATGGATTGCCTAAGAATACTAATTATTATCAGAGAAAAAGCCGTAAAAAATAATAGTTAGTAAAATAACTAAATAGGGGAGGGAATGTCGAAAATTTGTCGAATACAGTCGAACAAAGGCGATTCGAAAATTAAGAGAGGAGAAAGATGAAGCTGAACGCGAAATACTCCAAACGAATAACTTCTATGCTGCTGATTCTTGTCCTAATGTTGTCCTATGTCAATTCGGCTTCGGCTGCATATACGCACACCATTCCAATGGATAATGGAACGAATTTTAATGGTGATGAGATATTTACAACATCGACTTCTAATTATTACACGTATATAACCTGGGATAGTTCTTATTTATACGTAGCTTATTATGGTGCTGAGGTAAATAAAGACAATACCACTTACACCAATCAGAGCAACAAATGGGTTCAAATGTACATTGGCGGCTCTGGGGGTACCTCTACGGGGGCTATGTATAACTCTCAGCAACCTACGCTTCCTTTTAAGGCAAAATATCATCTTCGCTGGAAGGTAGATGAGTCCTACACCAATGTCCAGATGTATAATGGCTCTTCGTGGGTAGATGCAGGGTGGAATATGACCACTTACCGTGGTTTCAATAATGAGATGGTAAAATATAAGATCCCATTAGCGAATATTGGGAATCCCAAAACGATTCAGTTTGCTTCCTTTATGTTAGAGGAGACAAGTATGAATGAAAGAATGTGGGCAGCCTATCCCTCCGATGCATTCGTGGATGGATACAAAAGGAATGTTTCAGATTTTAGTGAATTCGACCTGACTTCCAACTCGGCGCCTTTGGCGCAAGTAGACTATAATTTCAAGAACACAGCAGTTACAGGGAATACGGCAAGTTTTTCTTTTAACAGCAGCCCGGATGCAGCTTCCGTGAAGATACAACAATCTACAGATGGAGGATCGACCTGGACCAATTCGACCACAGCTTCGTCGATAACGGGATCTTCCACTGCGGCCAAGGTTACGGGGCTCACTCCTGCCACCACCTATAAATTCCGATTAGTTGTTACTGGGGGAACCAATGCGGGATCGTCTTCCATTCAGACTGTTACTACGTCTAGTTCGGTACCAGTGAGCAGTTTTGCTGCAAATACGATTCAGGATACAAGTATAGGATTCACTTGGCCTGCGGTTAGCGGGGCTACAAACATTATGATTGAGCAGTCGAGTGATGGTGTGAACTGGGCACCTGCTAATACAGGGGCAATTGCCAGTAATGCGGTTAGTGCGACTGTCACCGGCTTGACACCGAGCACGGCCTACCATTTCCGATTGGTTGTAACTGGCGGCAGCAATTCGGGAAATTCCAATCAAGTAGACGTAACAACGACAAGCGACATAACACGTCCGTCTGTGCCTTCGGGGGTGAGTGCTTCTAACCTTACGGTAAGCAGCTTCAAGCTGAACTGGAACGCCTCTACGGACAACGTCGGAGTGACGCAGTACGAAGTATTCCGAGATGGAGTATCGCTTGGAACGGTAAGCGGAACGAGCATGAACGTAAGTGGTCTATCGCCGTCGACCAGCTACAGCATGACGGTGAGGGCGGTAGATGCCGCAGGGAACTGGTCGGCTGAGAGCAGTGCGGTGACTGTGAAGACGCTGGCAGATAGCACATCGCCAAGTGTACCCACGGGGTTGATTGCGTCGGGCATTACCGACAGTGGATTTATCTTGAACTGGGATGCATCCACGGACAATGTCGGGGTGACGCGGTATGAGGTATTTCGAGATGGAGTGTCACTCGGAACGGTAGCGGGGACGAGTATGAATATATCGGGTCTGTCGCCGTCGACCAGCTACAGCGTGACGGTGCGAGCCGGAGATGCCGCGGGGAACTGGTCGGCTGAGAGCAGTGCGGTGACTGTGAAGACGCTGGCAGATAGCACATCGCCAAGTGTACCCACGGGGTTAGATGCAACGGGCATTACCGACAGTGGATTCGTCCTGAGTTGGGACGCAGCGACGGACAACGTCGGAGTGACGCAGTACGAGGTATTTCGAGACGGCGTATCGCTTGGAACAGTCAGCGGAACGAGCATGAACGTAAGCGGACTATCGCCGTCGACCAGCTACAGCGTGACGGTGAGGGCGGTGGATGCCGCAGGGAACTGGTCGGCTGAGAGCAGTGCGGTGATTGTGAAGACACTGGCAGATAGCACATCGCCAAGTGTACCCACGGGGTTGAATGCGTCGGGCATTACGGACAGTGGATTTACCTTGAACTGGGACGCAGCGACGGACAACGTCGGAGTGACGCAGTACGAGGTAATCCGAGACGGCGTATCGCTCGGAACGGTAAGTGGAACGAGCATGAACGTAAGCGGACTATCGCCGTCGACCAGCTACAGTATGACGGTGAGGGCGGTAGATGCTGCAGGGAACTGGTCGGCTGAGAGCAGTGCGGTGATTGTGAAGACGCTGGCAGATAGCACATCGCCAAGTGTACCCACGGGGTTGAATGCGTCGGACATTACCGACAGCGGTTTCGTCCTAAGTTGGGACGCAGCGACGGACAACGTCGGAGTGACGCAGTACGAGGTATTCCGAGATGGCGTATCGCTTGGGACGGTAAGTGGAACGAGCATGAACGTAAGCGGTCTGGAGCCATCGACCAGCTATAATATTACGGTGAGGGCGGTAGATGCCGCAGGGAACTGGTCGGCTGAGAGCAGTGCGGTGACTGTGAAGACGCTGGCAGATAGCACATCGCCAAGTGTACCCACGGGGTTGAATGCAACCGGCATTACCGACAGCGGATTTACCTTGAACTGGGACGCATCCACGGACAACATCGGAGTGACGCAGTACGAGGTATTCCGAAACGGCGTATCGCTTGGAACGGTAAGTGGAACGAGCATGAGCGTAAGCGGCCTGTCGCCGTCTACAATCTACAGCATGACAGTGCGAGCGGGGGATGCGGCGGGAAATTGGTCATTACAGAGCAGCGGTTATCCGGTGACAACAGTAGATGCCGCGTCATTAAATCCTGACCCGGCGAATCCGACCGACCCTGTCGTCCCAAGCGATCCGTCTGGCCCAAGCACTCCAAGCACTCCGGGTGACTCAAGCGCCCCAAGTGTTCCGTCCGGACTGAATGCAACGGACATCACCGACAGCGGATTCGTCCTAAGTTGGGACGCATCTACGGACAACGTCGGAGTGACGCAGTACGAGGTATTCCGAGACGGCGTATCGCTTGGAACGGTAAGTGGAACGAGCATGAGCGTAAGCGGCCTGTCGCCGTCTACAATCTACAGCATGACAGTGCGAGCGGGGGATGCGGCGGGAAATTGGTCATTACAGAGCAGCGGTTATCCGGTGACAACAGTAGATGCCGCGTCAAATCCTGACCCGGCGAATCCGACCGACCCTGTCGTCCCAAGCGATCCGTCTGGCCCAAGCACTCCAAGCACTCCGGGTGACTCAAGCGCCCCAAGTGTTCCGTCCGGACTGAATGCAACGGACATCACCGACAGCGGATTCGTCCTAAGTTGGGACGCATCTACGGACAACGTCGGAGTGACGCAGTACGAGGTATTCCGAGACGGCGTATCGCTTGGAACGGTAAGTGGAACGAGCATGAGCGTAAGCGGCCTGTCGCCGTCTACAATCTACAGCATGACAGTGCGAGCGGGGGATGCGGCGGGAAATTGGTCATTACAGAGCAGCGGTTATCTGGTGACAACAGCAGATGCCACATCAAGTCCTGACCCGGCGAATCCGTCCGACCCTGTCGTCGCAAGCGATCCGTCTGGCCCAAGCACTCCAAGCACTCCGGGTGACTCAAGCTCCCCAAGCATTCCGTCCGGTCTGAATGCAATGAACATCACAGACACCGGATTCGTCCTAAGTTGGGATGCCTCTACGGACAACATCGGAGTGACGCAGTACGAGGTGTTCCGAGATGGAGTATCGCTCGGAACGGTCAGCGGAACGAGCATGAGCGTAAGCGGCCTGTCGCCGTCTACAATCTACAGCATGACAGTGCGAGCGGGGGATTCGGCAGGAAATTGGTCGTTACAGAGCAGCGGTTATCCGGTGACAGCAGCAGATGCCGCGTCAAGTCCTGACCCGGCGAATGCGTCCGACCCGGTCGCTCCAAGCGATCCGTCTGGCCCAAGCACTCCAAGCACTCCGGTCATCCCAAGCGATCCGCCCGTCCCGAGCATTCCGAGCACTCCGTCCGATCCAGGCACGCAGGTCCCAACTAGCGACTCAAGCGGCCCGAGCATCCCGAGCGGTCTGCATGCTTCGAGCATCACCGACAGTGGATTCATCTTAAGTTGGGACGCATCGACGGACAACGTTGGAGTAACGCAGTATGAGGTATACCGAGACGGCGTATCGCTTGGTAAGGTAAGCGGAACGAGCATGAACGTAAGCGGCCTGTCGCCGTCGACAATCTACAGCATGAGAGTCCGGGCAGGGGACGCGGTAGGGAATTGGTCGTTGCCTAGTCCGATTTATCAGGTAAGAACCTTGGATACAGCAAGTCCAACCGGTACTCCGTCAGCACCGCCAATTGGACTTCCAGGGCCTACATTGCCGGCCGATAACCCGCAGAGTCCAGCTAATGCGAACTGCAAAGTATACAGGGATGCCAATCGCATTATCATTGATGGATGTCTCAACCAGTCCCGCCGGGCGGTTGAAGTTACTTTGGGGACGAATGTGCTGGACGATCAACTTGATAAGGTTCTAAGAGAGGAAGGATATGATCAAATTATATTTGATATCGTTGTGAAAGCAGACGAGTACAATATCCAAATTCCCTGGTCCATAGTACGGCATTACAGTATACAGCAGAGAATAAACTTCGAGATCAAGATGACAGATCAGCGCTACCAAATCCCATGGGGTATTGTTTCCGATTCCCAGATTAATCGTAGACTTGGAGCCGATTCTGCGAATAATTTGACGTATCACATCCGGACTACAAATGATCAAGAGAACAAGGCGATATCTTCCGAACGGCAGGCAAAAGACTTCACCGTGACTCAACCGTTTACACAGTTCTCCATTTATACGGACGTACAGCAGAAACGTATCCTATACCGTTTTGAGACTGGAAAAGGAGTCCTGAGACTGGCTTCACCCGCAGTAAAGGGACAGTTCGTTCAAACGACCGGGGCAGTATTAACTTTAAAAGGTCATTTGAGTTATGCGCCATGGCGTATGACAGCACCGGGATCGGACTCCTACCACTTGTTCATATCGCGCAATAACAGCATTTCCGGCGTGATTCAGTACACGAAAACTTTTGATGACATCCGCACCAGTTGGGGCAAAAGCGATATTGAAAACATGGCATCGAAGTTAATCGTGATTGGTGAGGATGAGAATATATTCAGTCCGGATAAGTCTGTAACGAGAGCGGAATTTGCAGCTTTGCTGGTACGTATCTTTGGTCTGGTGGATGAGGCTTCGCCGGAGCAGCAATTTCAGGATGTGTCCTCAGGCGAATGGTATTATGAAGAGATTCAGTCGGCGGCTCTATCCGGTATTATAGAGGGATATGGGAAAGGGATTTTCAAACCGAACCAGAGTATAAGCCGGGAAGAAATGACCGCCATGATATTTAGAGTGATTAAGGGGCAATTCCCAGAGATTAACCTGGATACAAGTTTATCCGGTCTGGGACGCTTTAAGGATGCGGATCAGATTATGGATTCGTTCACCACTGCAGCTGCTGGGTTGGTAAATGCCCATTTGATGCAGGGCTACCCAAATGGTGAATTTCATCCACGGGCGGATGCTTCCAGAGCGGAAGCAGTCACTTTGATTAGAAGGCTGCTGCAATATATCGGGTTCCTGTAACCCCGCATAAGTTAATGAAAGTACAACATGGCTCTCCGTATAAACCGGAGAGCCATGTTTGTGTTGGGTACATTAAATTAGTAATTAAATAGTTGACCCCGCCTTCTCCATAACGCCATAACGGCGGCTATGGCTAGAATCGTTAACGAGATGAAGGACAGGGACCATTTCCCTGATGTTAAGCAGCCTGCGATTGCGGCTATAGTGTCTAAGCGTCCTGGGTAGTTGGACAATACTAGCAGCATGGAGACGTTCTCCATGTAATCCAAAAGCCCGGCAAGTAGGGGGAGCAGATAAAGAATGGACGCGCGGGCTAACTTGGGTGCAGCGAGGCGGAGGAGCACCCGGATACTCAGTGCTAAAGCACTGGAGTAGAGGAGGGGGAATCCGGTATCTAAGGTTAGTAAGAAGGTCCGGTAAGCAGCCCTGCCTGAGGCTCCAAGGGAGTCAAGGACTCCATACAGCCGATGACTGTTATAATAGAATAACGTATCGGGGAGAGAGGCCCCGGAATGGGATACCCTTTGAATATAAGACACAGAATTCGGTAGGGGTAACAAGTTTATGACGAGCATAGCAAGTATGGCCAGAGAAAATAGAAAGACAGCGATTCTTCCTTGTGAGAATAGCTTATTTCCGGTTGTCACTGCGCATTTACTCTCCATTTCATTGTGTGATAGTCTGGAAATACCGATGAACTTGCTCGAGCTTTTTCGCCTGCTTACCACCAGTCTTCTCCATGCCTCCAAACTCAAAGAATTTGACTTTCTTAATTCCGACAAAGCGGAATAACGCTTTTCTCATCAGAGTTTTGTGGGCATTATTAAGCCAGAATAGCGGATAAAGGGCGGGTCCCTTCATGGCCGAGATACAGACGACAGATTTACCTTTAAGTAATCCTTCCGGGAGAAGACCTCCCTTGTCGCGATAAGCAAAATTTGAAGCAAACATTTGGTCAATATAGCCAAGCAGCATAGCAGGAGGGCGCCCCCACCAGATCGGGTAGATGAACACGATTTTCTCGGCCCAAAGCAGCTGGTTGCGGTATTTCTCCAGGTTGGGATCGAGATGCATATCTCTTCTCCGTTTGTGTTCATTGAACACGAGAAGCGGATCGAATGCCTCGGCGTATAAATCCACTACTTCAATGTCGTGTTTGTTCGGGTTGTTGCCCAAGCCTTGAATTGCGGACTGGAGAAAAGAATAGGATAAGCTTTGATGGTTCGGGTGAGTGTAGATAATCAGGATTTTCATATCGCACCTACTTTGTTATCATTTGATAATAAGTTAGCACAGACCGAAAATACTTGTCAAATGATAATTGTATTTTGATAATAATTAAGAGGATATATACCTGCCAAAGGAGGACGGGTCTTATGGTGAGCAAAGAAGTATTGTTTCAGCAGTTGGCTTCTCTTATTGCCTCAACCCATCAACTGCACTACGATTTCACGAAGGATATACCGATGGACGACATTACCCCGCTACAGTACGAAATTCTGGAGCTCTTGTCTGTGAAGCAGCCCATCACTATAAGTGAGCTCAGCGAGTGCAAAGGCATCTCCATGCCCAATATGAGCCGGGAAATCCGAAAGCTGCGGTTAAAAGGGCTTTGCGAAGGAACTGAGGATGCCGAAGATCGAAGAAAGCAGTATATCAGGTTATCCTCATTAGGAGAGGAACGGATTTCGGCGGCCTATGAGCATATGAGGAAGATATTTATGCAAAGGATCGAGCAGGTGTCCGATACAGAGCTTGTCAAGATTTCGGAAGCGATGGGGGTTCTGGAATCTACGATTTTTCGCTGAGGAAAATTTTTGTCATATAATTATCCGACAATATCAACATTTGTGATACATTTGTTATTGAAATAATAATAGTATCCTATTCTGCTTTCCTGGAGTTGAAATCAAATGTTGAAAAAAGTAGGCTTGATTCTTATTGCGGTATGTCTGCTATTGCCCGTCTCTTTAGGGAGAGTAGCTAATGCGGAAGCTGTGAATAACAACGTGAATATCTTGGCTTTAAATTTTCCAACGGGAACGGAGCACTCTCCCGAGTTTTCAAATGAGACTAATGACTATAATGTGTACATGGATTCGAGTGCTTCCAATATGTACTATCTCGCAGTGATGTCTCAGGATCCGAATCAAACCAGGGCCTATCAGGTTAATGGAGGTGGTTGGATTAATATTGGGGACTGGACTTCTTCTGGTTACTTCCTCATTAATCAGGGAACAACCAACCTGGTAGAAATTCGAATTACTTCGCCTGATGGTTCAGCATCCCGGATCATTAACTTGCATGTCCATTCTCCGCTACCCTCGGATTCAGATCTGAGGCATTTGGCACCTTCGGCGGGTACGCTGTCACCTGCCTTTGACAAGGATACCTATTCCTATGAAGTCCACGTGCCCTATACTACGTCCTCTTTGACAATAAAGGCCAAGCTGAACGATGGGGCAGGCTCCATGCAGGTGAAAGGGGTGACGACAGGAAGCGGTACGGACAGTGCGGCAATCCCTTTGGATGTGGGCAGTAATGTGGTAAAGATTGATACACTCTCCAGCATCAGCACGAATCCCAAGCAGTACATAGTCAATATAACTCGGGATAAGGATCTTACAGGTCCTACGCTTAGCAGCGGAACGATTAATGCTGACTCTTTAACCACCCACGGCGTGACTTTGAACTGGGTAAAAGCAACCGATAACCTTAGCCTGAGCAGCAGCCTGCAGTATCAGGTGTATCGCTCAGCCAGCCCCAACATAGATACAGTGAGCAATATAGAATTGAACGGAACTGAACTCGGAGGCTCTACGGCGGATATTGGCACATACCAGGTGGCAGGACTTGAACCGGGAACTACCTATTACTTCAATGTAATCGTCAAGGATACAGACGGGAATAAAACCGCTTATACCATGCAGTCTATTACTACCAAATCGGTCTACTCCATAACCTATGATGGAAATGGGGCGACCAGTGGCAGTGTACCGACAGACAGTAATAGTTATGAAGAAGGAGCATCGGTTACTGTGGCCGGCAACACCGGGAATTTGATCAAGCCAGGTTACACGTTCGCCGGCTGGAGTACGACGGCGGATGGCATCGGAACCCGTTATAATCCGGACGCAACATTCCCGGTAGGCATGAGTAATATTACACTTTATGCCCAGTGGCATTCTACCAATGCCAATCTGTCAGACTTGGCATTGGATCAGGGCTGCACGCTGACTCCCGTGTTCACACCGGGGGGAACCTCTTATAGCGCTGCAGCGGCTTACCAAGTGTCCAGCATTAAGGTAACGCCGAGCACTGCAGACAGCCACGCTACAACGACTGTGAATGGAGCCATGGTTGCCAGTGGTCATGCAAGCCAAGCCATCAACTTGAATGTGGGCAATAACGTGATTTCCATCGTTGTGACGGCACAAGATGGTACAACGAAGACCTACACGATTACAGTAACGCGAGCACCTGAAAGCAGCGGGGGAAGTTCATCACCCGTGACAGCGCCAAGCGACAGCGCGCCAGTCGTCTCCACCGATGGCAAGCTAACCCTCCCTGCTGGGAAGAGCGGATTGGTCAGTTTGGACAATGCGATCTCTGTCGCTGTTCCGGCAGGCGCTGCTGACAAAGAATTGAAGTTAACGATCGAGAA
The DNA here is from genome assembly GCF_059492195.1 of Paenibacillus sp. Paensp111. Classification (NCBI taxonomy): domain Bacteria; kingdom Bacillati; phylum Bacillota; class Bacilli; order Caryophanales; family Paenibacillaceae; genus Paenibacillus; species Paenibacillus sp. Paensp111. The sequence continues at coordinate 3,649,394 of NZ_CP168527.1, read as the reverse complement.
AGTATGGAACACAGCGGCCCTGCTGAAGGGTAGCGAGGTTCTGGCTACTCCGGTCTATGAGCTCATGAAGAACTTCCCGGAGAATTTCAGCAAGCCGGTAACTTTAAGCTTCTCGTTCAATCCGGCAAGCTTGAATGGAGCAAAGCCGTCTGTGTTTTATTATGATGAGTCCCAGAAGAAATGGGTAGAAGTTGGCGGCAAGGTAGACGGTAATCAGATTACCGTAGAGGTCAATCATTTTACAAAATTTGCGGTATTGGCTGTAACTCAAACATCAGGGACGGTCAAGCTAAGAGATATCTCGGGTCACTGGGCTGAAACCAATATCCAGCAAGCGGTAGACAGCGGAATTGTACGTGGTTACCAGGATGGGACCTTTAAGCCGAATCAAGCCGTGACGCGTGCGGAATTTGCAGTTATGCTGATGAATATGTTGAAGCCGCAAGGAGAAGGTGTGCCGCTGACGTTCACGGATGCCGGAAAGATCAGCGTCTGGGCACAGCAAGCAGTCGCGCAAGCAGTGCAGGCAGGTATTGTGAGCGGCTATGAGGATGGCACATTCCGTGCGGATGCCGTAATTACACGTCCGGAAATGGCCGCGATGGTCGCGAAAGTATTAGGTCTATCTGGCGAAGCTGTCTCATCCACGGGGTTCGCGGATGACAAGGACATTCCCGCTTGGGCGAAAGGCGCAGTGGCGTCACTGAAACAGCTTAACCTTATTCAAGGCAAAGGCCTCAATGAATTCGCTCCGGCTGATCGAACAACAAGAGCAGAGGCTGTAACCGTTCTTCTTAAATTGCAGGCTCATATGAGCAAGCAGAAGTAATCCTATACAAGGCTGTTTTGAAGTTAAATTCAAAGCAGCCTTGTTTTTTTGTGCTCAATAGAATTATTGATGCCTCAGCCCCTTCGCCACTTTCAACGTTCACTCAGCTTCCCCTCAGTAAGCATTCAGCTTGGACAACTATACTCGGTCTATCAGCATTTAGCGGGTAACTAAATGACGCACACACCGAAGGAGAATACATAATGAGAAAGTCAATCCGTATGAAGTTGTTCACAAGTATAGCTGTAATTATTGCCTTGTTCCTTGTAGCTATTATGGGCCAGACCTATGGTCAGACCCAGCTGAATACCCTGAGTGAGACGTTAAGTCAGCAAAAGTCTAATCTGGTGACTGTAGAATCCTTGGGATTATCCATCTTTAGTACCCAGCAAAGTGCGGCGGCTTATTTGCTTAGTAAGGATACTCAGACTAGCGACAATCTTCTAGAGCAGTATCAGAATAATGTGACCAAGATGTCAGAAGTAATGAGCACTACTGAAAAGACTGCCTCTGAGAGCGAGAAGCAGGTAATCAACAAATTCAAAAAGCAGTGGAATCTCTATCTTGATCAGATCGATCAAATGATGTCAGCTTATAAGCAGGGCGACGTGACAGGGGCACAAGCGGCTTACACCAAGGCATCCGTAGATATCTCTTCACTGGCGGCACTGCACCAGAGTACAGCGGCGAGCATTGCGAAGCTAGAGGATGAGATGGACAGCGAATTCAGCCTCACTTCCAAATTGACTATATCCGTAACCATCATCACAACGGTACTTGGATTTCTCATCGCTACTTTTATCTCGGGTAAAATGGCCAGAACCATTAAGCAGGTGAACAAGCAACTCAAGGAAATTGCAGAGGGAGAAGCCGATTTGACCCAGACGATTCAGGTTACCTCGAAGGATGAGATTGGCGAGCTCGCCCGATATTTCAATCTGATGCTTGGGAATCTGCGCTCGTTAATTGGACAGGTTGGTGCCTCGACCTATCAAGTTGCAGCTTCTTCGGAAGAATTGAAGTCAGGCTCCAATCAGACCCGGGAGGCTGCGAAGCAGATTACGTATTTCTTTGAGGAGGTGGCTGAGGGGACGGAGAAGCAGGTGAGTGCACTTCAGCATAACCTGGCAACAATGAGTGAAATGTCGACAGGAATCAAGCAGATCGCGATGAATACACAGAGCGTGTCCCAGTCTTCGAATATTTCCTTATCGCTGGCTTCAGAAGGTAGCTTATCGATTCAAAGTGCTATTAGGCAAATGGATTCCATCACCCAGTCTATTCACAGTCTATCTGAAGTGGTGAAGGGGCTGGATGCCCGTTCGGGCGAGATTGATAAGATTATCTCCGTTATGACCGAGATCGCTTCACAGACGAATCTGCTGGCACTTAATGCGGGGATTGAAGCGGCCCGGGCTGGAGAGCACGGATCTGGATTCTCGGTAGTGGCAGATGAGGTTAAGAAGCTGGCTGAGCAATCCAGAATCTCTGCGGGACAAATCACGGAACTCGTCAGAGCCATCCAGTCAGACACGTCGGAGGCCATTCACTCCATGGAATTGAGCATTCGGGATGTACAGGAGGGCTCGGTTATCATATCCCAGGCGGGAGCCTCGTTCGAGAGTATTGAACAGTCGGTAAATGGAGTCGCTTCCCAGGTAGAGGAGGTATCTGCGGCTGTAGAAGAGATGTCGGCGAGCGCTGAAGAGATCGTGACCTCCATCCAGTATGTTGCGCAGCTGGCCGAGCAGGCAGCAGGAGGAACCCAGACCATATCCTCAGCCTCTGAGGAGCAGTTGGCTATGGTGGAGCAGGTATCCAGTTCAGCTGATGCCCTCGCGGCATTATCAGAGGACCTGCAGTCCCAGGTGGATAAATTTAAAATATAGGAGAGATCCGCATTCTCTCCTAACACGAGCCATCCGTTTCTATTCGAGTCTTGCATTCCGACCAAGTCATGCACTTGCAGCTAAGCCCGCTTTCTAGTATTCGGATCATGGAATTAAGCTGTTTCTTACGTTCTTGCAGTTCGGAGCGTTTCTGCCTTGCCATCTGCTCCCAGCGATCCGAAAGTGAATCGCCTGGTTCAAAGCCTTCCAGCAAAATAATAATTTCCTGGATACTAAAGCCGGTTTGCTGAGCAATCTTGATAAAATGGATGCGATCCAGAATTCGCTCATCATATTGGCGTCGGCCATTCTTCCGCTCTGGAGCTGGCAGCAGGCCGACAGATTCATAAAACCGCAGCGTAGACGCGTTCACTTCAGCCTTGTCCGCAAGCTGACCAATGCTTAGACCTGACATCACAACACCTCCTTGACTTAAAGTTAACTTTAAGTTCTATGATAAGATTATAAATTCAATTGGAAGGTGATGTAAATGAAAAAAGGGGAATGGCTGACAGGTCTCGGATTATTGGGAGCATGTGCTTTATGCTGCGCACTGCCTTTGCTTGGAGGAATTACTATTCTAGGCGTATCGTCCATCTTCTTGAATCCGCTCGTTCTGGCGGGGCTTGCTCTGATGTTCATAATCATAGGAGTCGTCCTATACCAAAGACGAAAGGTCACAAGATCGTCCTGCGCTACAACAGGCTGCACCTGTAATTCGTGCAGTACGAAAGGAGCTTGATGTAGAGCTGAACCGCAAAATAGAGAGGTGACAAGCTATCTGTATCTCTAATGCGGGATCACACATAGCTGGGACCTGCTTTAATAAAGACAGCGGCAGCCTTGGACATAATCGTCCAGGCTGCCGCTGTTGTTGTTGTTGTTGTTGTTGTGTGAATATATAAGTTGGATTTAAAGAATTACTTATAGGCAAGAGTATGAAATGATTCTGGAGATTATATAGTATAGTTTATTTTTTGCCGTTCTTGAGGATTTGGAAAATAATCTTGGCATTGTCGGTATTGTCGATCAGGCCGGCGAATCTCTCTTTGCCCGGGCCGAAGGCGTAGACAGGTACGTCCTCACCGGTGTGGCCGCCTGTAGTCCAGCCTGTATTCGTTCTTGCATTGAAGATGGCTTCAATCGCGTTATCAATGCCGGTAGCATCCTTATCCTTCTTAGCTGCCGCATCTTTAACAGCTTGAATCTCTTCAGCAGTCAGATCCAGAGCGATGTACTGCTTCAGAGTTGCTTCTACATCAGCGCCACCGAAGATTTGAGCTGCCATGAAGTCAGGTGTGCGTTTGGCAGCTTTGATCGGGCTGGCGTCATAGTTGTATTTGCCATTTGCGGCGACCGATAGTCCGCCGGTGGAATGGTCTGCGGTCGCTACAACCAGGGTATGTCCGTCTTTCTTGGCAAAATCAATCGCCGCTTTAAAGGCCTTCTCGAAGTCCTGCATCTCGCTCATGGAGCCTACGATATCATTATCGTGACCAGCCCAGTCAATCTGGCTTCCCTCAACCATGAGGAAGAAGCCTTTCTTGTTGGTGTTCAGGCGGGAGATCGCCGTGTTCGTCATTTCTTCCAGCGAAGGAGCCTGCGGACCCCGGTCGATAGCTTTGTCGAATCCGCCAGGAGCGAAGAGTCCAAGAACCTGCTTGTTCTTGTCTTTGAGAAGCTCGTCACGGGTAGTCACGAAGCTGTAGCCGTCTTTTTTGAACAGATCCGTAAGATTCTTGTCCTTGCGCACGAAGTTATTCAGTCCGCCTCCAAGCAGAACGTCGACCTTGTGCTGGCCGTTAATTTTCTCATTATAATAATCGTCCGCAATCGCATCCATATTCTTGCGGCTGATATCGTGAGCCCCGAATGCGGCAGGTGTCGCATGTGTAATCTCGGACGTAGCTACGAGACCTGTGGATTTACCCTGCTTCTTGGCCTCTTCAAGTACGGTCTTCACTTCGGTATGATCATTATCTACCGCGATCGCAGCATTGTAGGTTTTCACTCCGGCTGACATCGCTGTAGCGGCTGAAGCTGAATCGGTTACATTCTCATGCTCATCTTCCGGGTAGGTCATTTGGTTGCCCACGAGATATTTATCAAATTCCGTTCTCTCCATTAGAGGAGTAGCTGGATTATCTTTAAGATAACGGTATGCAGTAGTATAGGAGACACCCATGCCATCCCCAATCAGGAAGATCACGTTGCGGATCTCATTAGGGCTCTGCTTCTTCTCGGCTTTGGGAGCTGAGTTCACAATGCTTCCTGAGAGCAGAGTGGTAACAGCTACTGAAGCTAGTAAAGCGGTAGGTATAATTCTTTTTGCAAATTTGCTGGTCATGATTTTCCTCCCCATAATGGATATTCTAAGTGGTGACAGGTTTTCCAGGCACTCACTTCCCTAGGGTAGTATTCAAACATCATGGGCAGGGGCGTTTTGTGTAAAAGATTTGTAAAGTCGTAGGAAACATAGACCGGATCTAAGCGCGTCCGGATGGAGGATGGAGATCAGCAGAATTGCAGTGTGGGAAAAAATACAAATAACCCGTTGACAATTATACGGTAGGGGGGTATAGTATGAGTAACGAAACAAACAAAACATATCAAATAGGAGGAGTTGAATTATGAGTACAACAACATTGAAGGTTGAAGGTATGTCGTGCGGTCACTGTGTAAATTCCATTGAGAAGGCGCTGAAAGGTGCAGGGGCATCCGGCCAGGTGGACCTCGCCTCCAAGACGGTGGAAGTGCAGTATGACGAAGCTCAAATTTCCTTGCAGGCTTTGAAAGAAGTTATTGAAGATCAGGGATACGAAGTTCTATAAGTTAAGTTCTCAGGTTAGGGGTGAAACAGCATGGATAAGTTGAAGCAATCAGGAGAGGAACAGGCAGTATTACAAATTACCGGTATGACTTGCGCCGCATGCGCAGGCCGGATCGAGAAGGGCCTTGGCAGGATGGAAGGAGTGTCCGAAGCCAATGTGAATTTTACGCTGGAGAAGGCCTCGGTAACCTACAATCCGGCTGTCCTTAATCCCGGAGATTTGGAGAAGAAGATCGAAGCTTTGGGTTATGGCACCGTCAAGGAGACGGCAGATTTCCAGATCGGCGGGATGACCTGCGCCGCTTGCGCAACCCGGATTGAGAAGGGACTGAACAAGCTTGGCGGGGTAAGCCGGGCTTCAGTGAACCTTGCGCTGGAGACAGCACAGGTTGAATTCTCTCCTGGTGAGGTATCTGTAGAGGAGATCATCCAGAAGGTGGAGAAGCTCGGTTATACGGCTGCTCTCAAGACGGAGAAGCAGGAAGCCGGTGACCATCGCAAGAAGGAAATTGCACGGCAGAGAACCAAACTCATTGTCTCGGCGATTCTCTCATTCCCTCTGCTGTGGGCGATGGTGGGCCACTTTTCTTTTACCTCCTTTATCTGGGTGCCGGAACTGTTCATGAATCCTTGGTTTCAGCTTATCCTTGCTGCACCCGTGCAGCTCATCATCGGAGCTCAGTTCTACAAGGGCGCTTATAAGGCTCTCCGGAATGGCAGTGCGAATATGGATGTGCTGGTTGCGCTTGGCACTTCGGCGGCTTTCTTCTATAGTCTGTACCTGTCTATTGAGAGTCTTAACATGCATGGACATGGCGGGGTTGAGCTGTACTACGAGACCAGCAGTGTGCTGATCACGCTAATCCTGCTCGGGAAGCTGTTCGAAGCCCTTGCGAAGGGCAGATCCTCGGAAGCGATCAAGACGTTGATGGGCCTGCAGGCCAAGACGGCCCTCGTGGTTCGCGGAGATCAGGAGATCTCGGTGCCGATCGAGCAGGTGGTCCAAGGGGATATTGTTATCGTAAAGCCCGGCGAGAAAATCCCGGTAGACGGCGTAGTTACCGAAGGAACTTCCTCGGTGGATGAGTCGATGCTCACCGGGGAGAGCCTTCCGGTGGAGAAGAGTGCGGACAGCCAGGTGTTCGGTGCGACGATCAATAAGAACGGGCTGCTTAGAATCCGCGCGACCAAGGTCGGCAGAGAGACTGCATTATCTCAGATTATTCGTGTGGTAGAAGAGGCTCAAGGTTCGAAGGCTCCAATCCAGCGTGTAGCGGATGTGATCTCGGGGATCTTTGTCCCCATTGTTATCGGCATTGCCGTGGTCACCTTCCTCGTATGGTATTTCGCCGTCGAACCCGGCAATTTCTCAAGTGCTCTTGAGAAGGCGATCGCGGTGCTTGTCATTGCCTGCCCTTGTGCGCTGGGTCTGGCTACACCGACTTCCATTATGGCCGGATCGGGACGGGCGGCTGAACTGGGAATTCTATTCAAAGGCGGGGAGCACCTTGAGGCTACCCACAAGATCAGTGCCATCATTCTCGACAAAACAGGTACAGTGACCAAAGGGGCACCTGAGCTTACCGATGTAGTAGTCGCGGATCAAAGCCATTCGGAGACCGAGCTGCTTAGATGGATTGGAGCTGCCGAGAAGAACTCGGAGCATCCGCTTGCAGAAGCCATTGTGGAGGGAATTCTCCGGAAAGGAATTGAACTGCCTAATGCGGAGCAGTTCGAAGCTATACCGGGATACGGAATTCGTGCCACCGTACAAGGTCAGGAGCTGTTGATCGGTACCCGCAAGCTGATGAACAAGCATCAGGTTGGTGCCGAAGCTGCTTTTGCACAGATGAATGAGCTGGAAGAGGCAGGGAAGACAGCGATGCTGGTAGCGGTGAACGGCCAGTATGCCGCAATGGTGGCTGTTGCCGACACGATCAAGGAGACTTCTAGCGAAGCTGTGGCAAGAATGAAGAAGCTGGGCATCGAAGTCGTGATGATTACAGGAGACAATGAGCGTACTGCGAAAGCTATTGCCGCACAGGTAGGCATTGACCATGTACTCGCAGAGGTTCTGCCTGAAGGCAAGGCTGCTGAGGTGAAGAAGCTTCAAGAGGGCGGACGCAAGGTAGCCATGGTTGGGGATGGCATCAACGATGCGCCTGCATTGGCAACAGCCGATATCGGAATGGCGATGGGCACAGGGACGGATGTAGCTATGGAAGCTGCGGATGTGACCCTGATGCGCGGGGATTTGAACAGCATCCCGGATGCCATATTCATGAGCAGAAAGACCATGCTGAACATTAAGCAGAACTTGTTCTGGGCGCTAGCTTATAATGTGATCGGGATTCCGGTTGCTGCGCTGGGCTTCCTCGCCCCGTGGCTTGCGGGTGCGGCTATGGCACTGAGTTCAGTCTCGGTCGTGCTGAATGCGCTGCGGCTGCAGAGAATTAAATTATAATGATAGTATAAATAGAGGCAGCTATGGATTCGTTCATGGCTGTCTCTTTTTTGTAGGGGGATTATAACAATAACCTATAAAGTCTATTCGAACTATATATTAGAACTATAAGAGAAGGAGGGTTATGATGAATGAAATGATATCCGATTACCCTACCCAAGGAGGAATGCAGAGATGTCTATATACGATTATCAGGCCACCTCAATTCTAGGCGAAGTAATGCCCCTGTCCCGATACAGCGGAAAGGTGCTTCTGATCGTTAACACGGCAAGTCGGTGCAGCTATTCCCGTCAGTTCGCTGATCTGCAGAAGCTGTACGATCGAAGGCAGGAGCAGGGGCTGGAGATTCTTGGATTTCCGTGCAACCAATTCAACGCGAAAGAGCCAGGAAGCAGCACCGAAATTCTCGAAGTCTGCAAGACAGACCACGGAGTTACTTTTCCGCTATTTGAGAAAATTGACGTTATGGGGCCATCCGCACATCCTATATTTGAATACTTAACGCAGCAGGCTCCGTTCCAAGGGTTCGATACAGAGACCAAGGAAGGCCAGTGGATGGATAACTTCCTTCGGGACAAGTACCCGCAGATCTATGCCGGTAACGGGGTGAAGTGGAATTTCTCCAAGTTCTTGGTCGACCATGAAGGCCGGGTGAGCGGAAGATTTGAAACTACCGTGGAACCTATGGATCTTGATCCTGTGATTGAATCGCTGCTTCGCCAGCGGACCTAGGTAGATCCCGGACGTAAGCAGATGATGGAGAAGATGAGCTGTCCTATGGTTCACTCCCTATTGGAATAAGCTATAATCTTAACTATACGGATTGAACTAAAGATCCATTAGTTCATTCAATTTATACGTTTACAGGAAAGTAGGAGAGCAGCCATCATGAAGTTTGCTAAAAGAATGGACCGTTTTGGAGAAGGCATCTTCACCAAATTACTTGAGATCAAGAGAAAGAGACTGGATCTTGGACAGCCAGTCATTGACCTCAGTGTGGGGACTCCCAACATTCCTCCGGCATCCCACATTATAGAAGCTTTGTGCTCGGCAGCGGCCGATGAGAACAATTATATTTATGCAGTCAATGACCAGAGTGCTTTATTGGAGGCGGCGAGCAGCTGGTACACCCGCAGATATGGGGTAGAGCTGGATCCAAAGACCGAAATTTGCTCTTTGTTAGGCTCACAGGAGGGCCTTGCTCACATCTCATTGTCCATCGTGGATGAAGGGGATTTAGTTCTTGTACCGGATCCCTGCTACCCTGTGTTCGCAGATGGACCGCTGCTGGCCGGCGCCGAGCTCTATTTCATGCCGCAGAAGAAAGAGAATGACTATGTGATCCGTCTTCAGGATATTCCCGCCGATATTGCGAGAAGAGCCAAGTTTATGATTGTCTCCTATCCCAACAACCCCACGGCGGCCCTGGCACCGGACAGCTTCTATATCGAACTGATTGATTTCGCGAGACAATACGACATTATCGTCCTTCACGACAATGCCTACAGCGAGCTGGTGTTCGATGGCCGAACTGGCGGCAGCTTTCTTGCCTATCCAGGTGCGATGGAGGTTGGCGTGGAATTCAATTCCCTATCCAAGACTTATGGGATGGCTGGCGCCAGGGTCGGCTTTTGCCTAGGGAATTCTGAAATCGTATCCCGGCTAAAAACATTAAAGTCTAACATGGACTACGGAATGTTCATTCCCATTCAGCAAGCGGCTATTGCAGCCATAACTGGGGATCAGAGCAGTGTGGAGAAGACGGCCAGAACTTACGAAAGACGCAGAGACATCCTCTGCGAGGGGTTCACAAGCATCGGGTGGAATATGGAGAAACCGAAGGCGACGATGTTTATCTGGACCCGGATTCCGCCTCATTATGAGAGATCAGAGGACTTTGCCATGGATCTGGTGAGCAAGGCGGGCGTTATTGTTACGCCGGGAAGTGCGTTTGGTCCATCGGGTGAGGGACATGTCCGGCTGGCTTTGGTACAGGATGAAGATTTGCTTGCACAAGCAGTTCAGGCGGTGGAAGCCAGCGGCATTCTGAAAGTGTGACCAGAGGTCCGAATAGGTAATAGATATTCACGGTCCGTAGTTACTACGTCCACACAGGAGGTAAGATCCCGCATATATCTAATCCATGATGAAGTTAGATAATGAGGTGATCCTGGGTGTATTGGAATAATAAGCTTGGTAAGCACCAAGCGATGCTTAAGGAGAAGGAACTGGCCAGACACCTGCCCCAGACAGCTCCGGCAGATCGTAAGAATGTACGAGTAATGCTAGAGCGTTACCGCACAGTCTACCTCAAGCCCAATCTGGGGACTGGGGGATATGGAATTTATCGGCTGCAGCATACACATGAGGGGTACCGCCTGCAGGGCGGGACGCAGAGCCGCACGTACAAGACATTCGAGGCTGCATTTGCTGCATTTGCTGCATTTGAGCAGGGCAAGGGACGCAGATTCTACCTGGTTCAAAAGGGAATTCCGCTGCTTCGCCATCATGGCAGCCCGTTCGATCTGCGTGTGATGGTCCAGCGGAATCCGCAGAACAAATGGGAGGTCACCGGAATTGTGGGGCGGGTAGCCCAGCCGAACAAAGTAGTAACGAACTACCACAATGGCGGTCAGCCAAAGCCGATTGAAGAGCTGCTCGCCCCCTTAATGTCCAAGGCGGAGATCAGCAATTATATTGAACGTCTGAATCAGCTCGGTATCCGGGTAAGCCGCCATCTTGGCGGTTTTTTTCCAAGCTTTCGGGCTTACGGGGTGGATATCGGGATGGATAAAGAACTAAAGCCCTGGATCATCGAGGTCAACAGCCGGCCGGATAAGTACATTTTCAACGCGCTTAAGGATAAACGGATGTTTAGAAAGATCCTAAGGTATGGGAGACTTACGGCGAAGAAGCAGCCCATAAAGAAATAAAGGATACTTTTCGCCATTCATTCGCAAGATAACTAGGTGAAGAAACTAGTTATCTTTTTTTATTAATTAGTAACTTACATTTTGTAAATTACTTAATTTTAGTGTATAATAAACCTAATCGTTGTACGTTAATAAAAATCGGAGGTGCAGTTATGGAACTCAAAGGCATCCACCATGTTTCCGCCCTAACAGCTCATGCAGCAGAGAACTTTAAATTCTATACCGAAGTGCTTGGACTTCGTCTTATTAAGAAAACCGTTAATCAAGATGATACCCGTGTATACCATCTATTCTACGGAGATGAAGAGGGAAGCCCGGGCACAGAGCTTACCTTCTTCGAGATTCCAATGGCCGGGCGCAATCGTGAAGGTGTCAGCAGTATTTCGGCCCTGTCCCTGCGCGTTCCTAGCGATGAAGCGCTTGTGTACTGGAAGGGGCGGCTTGATCAATTCGGTGTGGAGCATGATGAAATTAAGCAGGTGGCCGGCCGCTCCGCATTGGCATTTAGAGATGGGGAGGGGCAGCGCTTCCTTCTGGTATCCGATGAGAACAATCACGGTGTTGCCGGCGGTAACCCTTGGACGAAGAGCCCTGTCCCGCAGGCCTACGGAATTGTAGGCTTGGGTCCGGTTAAGCTGACGGTTCAAGATCCGCAGCCGACGATTGCCGTACTCCAGGATCTGCTTGGATTCCGGGCCAAAGGCACCTATCCGGCCGATGCAGCTGGTCAGCCGGACATTCTTGTATTTGAGACTGGCGAAGGCGGCAGCGGAGCGGAGGTGCATATTGAGGAGAGGAATGACCTTCCCCGCGAACGGCTTGGAAGGGGCGGAGTACATCACGTGGCTTTCCGGGTGGAGAATGATGAGGAGCTTCATGCCTGGATCTCCAAAATCAGCGAAGGCCGTTTCCCGAACTCCGGTTATGTCGACCGCTTCTACTTCCATTCGCTCTATTTCAGGGAGCCGAACGGCATTCTGTTCGAATTCGCTACGGATGGCCCCGGCTTCGCCACGGATGAAGATATGGAGCATTTAGGCGAATCCCTCGCCCTCCCGCCATTCTTGGAACCCCAGCGCGCGCAGATCGAAGCGAATCTCAAGCCTTTGAATACCAAACCTGAGTAAATGCTAAATATTAAATGATTCTCTAGCCCGTGTATGGCGCATAGACATATATGGGCTAAAAAATAATGAATAAGCCCAACTATCGAATCGAATTAGGTGTTATTGATTATGCAGCTGGCGGTATGTTCACTCTTTGATAATCAGCTAGTAAATCAATTTCAAGGAGAATAGCGATGTCACCTACATTATCTACAATATTAGCCATATTGATAATAATGTTATCTATCGTTTATTTGATTCTTTATTGGATAAAGAAGAAAGACAACAAACCTCTCCAAGCGTTTTATAAAATAACATTTGCCTCCATTTTTGTTTTATTAGCTATTTATCTTATTAATTCACTCGTATAACAGAGGGGAGAAGACAGTCTTTTAGAAAAGACTGTTCTTCTCCCAGTAACTAAGTCAAAGAGGGCTGACCCAATTAAAGGTCAGCCCTCTTTTTATTACCCCAAACCTAAGTGAGGTTAGGGGTTGACCACGCCAAGCACGGACCCAGCGGAGCGGCCGGAATCTCCTGTAGAAGCGAAGCGTTCGCCTTTATCCCCGGATTCATACTACTAGTACAATTCAAAGAATCCGGGGATAACAGCGATCGAAAGGCGATCCGGCAGCGCAGCGGCCCCAGTGCTCCCAGTGTACTCATACAGTGTGCCCAGCAATGCTTACCAGTGCTCACAATGCTCACCAGTGCTCACAATGCTCACAATGCTCACAATGCGCGCCGATGCCTCACTAGTGCCCCTCTATTTCTAATCTTCACTCCCACCATCCCGGTGCACCGAAATCAGTATAACAGCAGGCCCATCCCCAATGTTCTTCACATAATGGGGGAAGCAGGCTTTCCAGCTGAAGGAGTCGCCCGCATTTAAAGTGGCGGAGACATCGCCCTGCTCGGCATAGACGGTACCCTGGATGACGAAGTGAATTTCCTCACCGGCGTGCGCATGGGCCTCCTCCGTTGAAGCGCCTGGCGGCATTTCAACGAGCATCATTTTAACATTGCCCCGATCGCTGAGATGCTCAACCTGGAACTGTTCCTTTCCGTAAATCGTTTTACGGCGCTCTTCTTTGCGGATGATATGCATGCGTTCATCCTTCTTCAGGAGCAGGAAGGCAAGCGGAACATCCAGCGCACCTGCAATATTATCCAGAGTGGCGATGGAAGGGGAAGTTTTGTTGTTCTCTACCTGGCTCATAAAGCCTTGGGATAATCCTGTTTTCTCGCAGATTTGTCCGATCGACAAATTTTTGCTTTTCCGAATAGACCGGATATTCGAGCCAATGTCCATATTGTCCATAGTTACCCACGTCTCCTCATATTACAAATACCAAATATATATTTATTATAACAAATAAATGATTGACATCAAGATAACCTCATGATAAATTGTTAATACAAAATAATAATTTATATTAGTAATATTCGAAAAAAATTTGCGCAAGATATTAGTAATATAAATTAAATATTAAAAAGATTAAAAGGAGAGAAATCGTGATGTTGAACAAATATGTATCTACTATTTTGCGTGTGGCTTTGGGCATCTTGTTCGTGGCTCATTCCATCAATAAATTTCAGACAGGTCTTCCGAATATTTCGGGCTGGTTCCAAAGCTTGGGGCTGCCTGGTGTTCTGGGTTACGTTATTGCTTATACTGAACTTATTGTAGGTATTGCCCTTATTCTGGGCTTCTTGACGCGGTATGTATCCGCGATTGTGATTGTTATTATGATCGGCGCCATATTCACTGCTAAGCTGTCTGTCGGACTTCTCGGAAATGGACAAATGGCAGGGTATGAGCTGGATATCGCTTTCGCCTTGATTGCCCTGCATCTGGTCTTCACAGAGACAACTCCGTTGTCACTGGATGCTCTATTTACAAGAAACCGTGATTAATGGCGGAATAAATGTATTCAATTAACATGACCCGAAAGGATGAGAGAGATGACAGATCAACTACACCCGGCCACCGAGATTGGGGTCGTACAGTTAAAGGTAAGCAGTCTTGAGCGTTCAGTTGCTTTTTATCAGGAAGTTGTAGGATTGAAGATACTTAATCAGCAGGGAAATACTGTAGAGCTTACGGTGGATGGTGTTCATCCTCTTCTAATTCTACGGGAGCTGGACCAGGCGGATGTTCTGCCGAGAAGAGCAGGAGCAGGCCTTTATCACTTTGCCATTCTTCTTCCAGATCGGGCTTCACTGGGGCTGGCCGTGCGTAACCTGGTGGAACATCAGATTCCGGTGGGACAGGGGGATCACTTGGTCAGCGAGGCGCTCTACATCAATGATCCGGACAATAATGGTATCGAGATTTATGCGGATCGCCCGCGGGAGACCTGGCAGCGCGATGAACAAGGTCATTATGTAATGACGACGGACCCGGTGGATATCGATGGACTTCTTGCTGCATCGGAAGGTATGGCGTGGGCTGGACTGCCGGTGGGTACGCGAATCGGCCATGTGCATTTTCATGTGTCTGATCTGAAGAAAGCGGAAGAATTCTACTGCAAGGTGCTCGGCTTCGATATAGTTGCCAATTACGGAAGCTCGGCGCTGTTCGTCTCCGCGGGTGGCTATCATCACCATATTGGCCTTAATACATGGGCAGGGGTAGGAGCCCCGCCGGTTCCGGAGAATGCGGCCGGTCTGGATTACTATGAGCTGGTACTTCCTAATCGCTCCGAAGTGGAGGCCGTGGTTCAGCGGCTTAAGGAGGCTGGGGTTGAAGTGCAGCAGAAGAACGGGAGCTGGTTCGCCAAGGATCCGTTCAACATTCAGGTTAAGCTGACAGCCCTAAGCTGACACTAACGGACCAAGGTTAACATTAAGAACGGTACTCTCGCAGATAGGCGAAGGTACCGTTCTTGTGTATGCTGTATGTTTACTTTCTGGAGGCAATTTCTTCTTTCATCTGCTGGATAAAAGAATCAAGCGAAGTCTCGCCAATCGCGCACGCCGCTCTTTGGCGAACCGACACGGTTCCGGAATTCTGCTCCTTCTCTCCAAGAACGAGCGTATAAGGAACCTTCTTCATACCGGCTTCGCGGATCTTGTAGCCCAGCTTCTCATTACGGATATCCACCTCAGCCCGGATGCCGGCTGCGGCAAGCGCGGCTTTGACCTGGAGGGCATAATCCGTGAAAGGTTCGGAGACCGGGATAATCCGGGCCTGAACCGGTGCCAGCCAGAGCGGGAAAGCGCCGCTGTAATGCTCAGTCAGAATGCCCATGAACCGGTCGATGGAGCCGTACACGGCGCGGTGAATCACGACAGGGCGGTGCTTCTGATTATCCTCCCCGATATAAGTCAGATCGAACTTCTCAGGCATCTGGAAATCCAGCTGGATTGTTCCGCACTGCCAGCTGCGTCCCAGGGCATCAAGGATATGAAAGTCAATCTTCGGACCATAGAAGGCGCCGTCGCCTTCATTAAGGCGGTAGTCTACACCTCTTCCGTCAAGTACATTCCGCAGGGATTGCTCGGCCTGATTCCACAGTTCCTCGGAGCCCATGGAGTCCTCGGGACGTGTGGACAATTCAATCTTGTACTCAAATCCGAACACTTGATAGACATAGCCTATCTGTGCGATAACCTGATTGATCTCTTCTTCAATCTGGTCTGGACGTACGAAGATATGCGCATCATCCTGACAGAATGTCCGAACTCTCATCATACCGTTCAATGCGCCCGAGAATTCGTGGCGATGGACCTGACCGAATTCGGCGAGCCGGATCGGGAGGTCACGGTAAGAGCGCAGGCTGTTCTTGAAGATCAGCATGTGGCCGGGACAGTTCATCGGCTTCAGGGCGAACTCGGTCTCATCCACCTTGCTGAAATACATATTGTCCTTGTAATGATCCCAGTGGCCCGATTGCTCCCACATCACCTTGTTCATCATGAAGGGAGTTCGGACCTCATCGTATTCATAGTGATGCTGGGCCTCGCGAGAGAAATTCTCGAGCTCGGTCCGAATGACCATACCGTTCGGCAGATAGAAAGGCATGCCGGGCGCCTCCTCCGAGAACATGAACAGCTCCAGCTCCTTGCCGAGCTTGCGGTGATCCCGCTTGCGCGCTTCCTCGAGGAGGTGCAGATGCTCATCCAGCTGGCTCTTCTTCGGGAAAGCCGTGCCGTAGATCCGCTGAAGCATCTTATTCTTGGAATCTCCGCGCCAGTAGGCACCGGCTACACTTTGCAGCTTGAATGCTCTGATCCGGCCTGTAGATGGAAGATGTGGACCGCGGCACAAATCCACAAATTCGCCTTGTTCATAGAGTGAAATGACGGCTTCTGCAGGCAGGTCATGAATAAGCGCCAGCTTAAGCGGCTCCTGAAGCTCACTGAACAGCTGAATGGCTTCCTCCCGGCTGACTTCCCGGCGTTTAATCGGCAGGTCCTCCCGGATAATGGCTTCCATCTCACTTTCAATCTCCCCTAGATCATGAACAGACAGCGGCTTCGCGAGGTCGATATCATAGTAGAACCCGTCCTGGATCACGGGACCAATTCCGAGCTTTACCGCTTCGGAGCCATAAATGCGCCGGATCGCCTGCGCCATCAGGTGAGCTGTGCTGTGGCGGTATATCTCAAGGCCTTCCGCGCTGTCCAGAGTCAAAATTTCTACTTGGCAATTCTCGTCGGCAGGCCAGGATAGATCCACGGCTCGGCCGTTCACCTTGCCCGCAATGGCTGCCTTTCTAAGACCAGGGCTAATACTGGCGGCAATCTCTTCAACCGTGATCCCACTCGGGTAGACTCGGACGGAACCGTCCGGCAGGGATACTTGAATTTCTTTCTTGTCCATGGTGGATACCTCCAATAATTTTTTGGATACAACAAGGTTTGAACGCAAAAAAACACATCTCTTCCCGGCAAAGGGACGAGTGCGTTCAGCTCGTGGTTCCACCCTAATTCAATCTGCATCAGTCCATTCGCAGCGGCGTCACCGTAGCTGCATGGATATGCAGATCCTTGATTAGAATCCATTAACGGGGATTAGTCGGTGAAATGTAATACCACCGCATACGCATCGGCAGGTTCCAATTCACGGCTACAAAGGGGTAACTCGCTTCCGGTCTCAGGAGAAGCTTACACCACTCACTTCTCTCTCTGGGCAGTCCTTGAGGCGAATCATGTCTTTGATACTCGCTTCTTCCTGTATTTGGTTTTTTATTATAGTGAGAGGATTGGGAAACGTCAAGTAGGTGTTTGGCCCAAAAATTATCGTTATAATACAGAACATACACAGAGTCTGAGTCCAAATAGGGGGAGAAAATTAATGTCCATGCCATATCTTCGGGATAATGGGGTAAGAATTGAATCTTATCAGGCCGACTCTCATCTGGCAGAACTTGAACGGTTTGAATTGACAGAAGATCAGCGGCAGTTCACAGGCATGCCTGTAGAAATGCTGGCGCTTGCGGCGGCAGATCCGCATCGTCATCCTGTGGTCATTGTGGCTGAGTCTGTTCCGGTTGGATTCTTCATCTTGTATGATGGAGAAGAGATTCGAACCGATTATACAAGCGAGCCGCATTCCCTTCTAGTAAGGGCGTTCTCTATAAATTTTGCCCATCAGGGCAAAGGTTATGCCAAGCAGGGACTTAATCAGCTGGGGGAGTATGTGAATGAACACTTTCCCGGGACTGCGCAGCTGGTACTGGCAGTGAATGCACATAATCAGCCGGCGCGCAGTTTATATCTTAAATGCGGATTCAGGGATCAAGGCCAGATGAGAATGGGGCCAAAGGGACCACAGCATATTTTGTACAAGCCGATCCATACGGCCCACTAACTGGAGGAGAGGAGGACTAGAATGGGAGTTGGAACTCAGATAAGACAGGTGCTGCCACTTGATGAGAGCCTTGCTGCATTAATTCTGAAGCTGGATGAGTACCTGTTAACGAAATATCCGCCGGAAGAAATATCCAAAGTGGATTTCAGCGATCCGACGATTCAAAAGGGTTACTTTGCCGTAGCCTACTTAGACGATACCCCGGTTGTATGCGGGGGATTTCTACCTTTTCCCGAACAGGGATTTGCCGAGCTGAGGCGTTTCTTCGTAGATCCTGCTTACCGCAACAAGGGCATCGCCCGGCAGGTGCTCACCCATTTGGAGGAAGTAGCCGGAACAAGAGGCTTTCGTACGATCAGGCTGGAGACGGGGGAGCCGCAGGTGGAGGCCGTTAACTTTTATCTCAAGCATGGGTACAACGTCATAGAGAGGTATGGAGAATATGCGGATTGGGAGAGCAGTCTATGCATGGAGAAGCAGATTGTGAACTAATATGGGTAAAGGCATTGGAATAAGGCGGATTTATCGCTATAATCTATATAGCTATGCAAGGCTGAGGCTTGAATAGATGCCTAATAACTGACAAAGGGGAATTTTACAATGGGAAAAACTTTGATTTTTGGTCATAAAAATCCGGACACCGATACAATCTGCTCCGCGATTGCTTACGCTGATCTGAAGAAGCAGCTAGGTCTTGATGTTGAAGCTGTACGCCTCGGAAGTGTAAGCTCCGAGACTCAGTACGCGCTTGATTTCTTCAAGGTGGAAGCACCACGCCAAGTGGAGACTGTGGCGAATGAAGCTGAAGAAGTGATCCTGGTTGACCACAATGAGCGTCAGCAAAGTGCAAGCGATATTGATCAGGTTCGCGTAGTTGAAGTTATCGACCACCACCGTATTGCTAATTTTGAGACAAGCGGTCCTTTGTACTACCGTGCAGAGCCGGTTGGCTGTACAGCAACGATTCTTAACAAATTGTACAAGGAGAACGGCAAGACGATTAAGAAAGAAATCGCGGGTCTTATGCTGTCTGCCATTATCTCTGACTCCTTGCTGTTCAAATCCCCTACTTGCACCGAGCAGGACGTGGCTGCTGCCCGTGAGCTTGCTGAAATTGCTGGTGTAGATGCGGACAAGTACGGTCTTGATATGCTTAAAGCGGGTGCGGACCTGAGCGATAAGACCATTGAGCAGCTGATTACCATCGACTCCAAAGAGTTCCAAATGGGCAGCTCCAAAGTTGAAATTGCTCAAGTCAATGCCGTAGACACTAACGATGTACTGTCCCGCCAAGCTGAAGTAGAAGCTGCACTGAACAGTGTAATCGAGCAAAAGGGCCTTGATCTGTTCCTGTTCGTGGTAACTGATATTTTGAACAATGATTCGATCGGTCTTGCACTCGGCAAGCAGGCTGCAGCTGTTGAGAAAGCTTACAATGTGAAGCTGGATGACAACAAAGCTGTGCTGAAAGGTGTAGTATCCCGTAAATCCCAGATCGTTCCTGTTCTCACAGACGTTCTTAGCAAGAACTAATTTTATATAACTAGCAAGCCTCTGATCCCAGCTGATCCTTGAATCTGCCGGGTGTCGGGGGCTTTTTCCTATGATCTGGAAAGTAGCCTTAATGTTCTATTTAGTGGTATACTAGATTTCATCCTAAGTAGAGAGGTTAAGGTAGTGAGTATGGAAAAGAACAGGGGCGCTTACCACAGAACGCCTTTTTTTGTCGTGTTTGTGCTGCTTTTTTTGAAGCTTGTACTTTTACGTTATTTTTTCTTTGCCGGGGTTGAGGTTGCAAGGCTGCTAACAGATGCACTTGCCCTTCTGGCAATGCTTTCTATATTGGAGTTTGTCACGCCTGCCCGAATCAAGGGGCCGGTATACTGGGTGTTTAATCTGATTTTCTCTCTGCTCTTATTCTCATCTACGTTATATTTTGAGCATTTCAATTCTGTGCCCACCTATACCGCGCTGAATGAACTGCATCAGGTAACCAAGATTCAGTCGAGTATTCAATCCACGATAACCTGGACTGATTTTATCTTTTTTGCCGATGTTGTCGTGTTTGCCTGTATTTGGATAGTGAACCGGGTAAGAGGAGTTCGGATTGCAGGACGAAGACCGGTCTGGAAAATAGGGGTTGCCCTTATTGCAGTAATCAGTGTGCTGGTCTCAGCACAGTACATTCGTTCTGGACGGTCCATTACGAATGAGCTGGTTCAGGCCGAGAATCTGGGATTCTTCGATTACCAGGTTGCAGCGGCTTTGAAGGCCAGAGATGAGAGTCTCGCGATCGAGAATGGGAATATCAACGACACCATAAGCAGGATCAATCAGCTGCAATCGTCTTATCCTTACCAGTCTTCGGCTAAGAAGACAGCAGGGAAGAAACCAGATTACTTTGGTGCGGCTAAGGGCAAGAATGTGATTATTGTACAGATGGAGGCCTTTCAGAACTTTCCGATCCATTTGAAGCTTGGAGGGCAGGAGGTCACTCCTGTACTGAATAAGCTGGCTTCCGAGGGCATGTACTTCCCGCATGTCTTCCAGGAGATAGGCCAGGGCAATACCTCGGATGCCGAGTTCATGTCCAATACGTCGATTTATCCAACGGGTACCGTAGCGATGTCAACCGGTTATGGAGACAGGGTACTGCCAAGTCTACCGAGACTGCTGCAAAAATATCATTACGAAGCGAATACCTTCCACGTGAACGATGTCAGCTTCTGGGACCGGAGCAAGCTGTATCCGGCGCTGAATTTTGATCATTATTATGATAAGCCATTTTATAATAATGACCATTTTAATGAATTCGGGGCTTCAGACGAGGAACTGTACCGCGTGGGTGTTGATAAGCTGTCAGCCGTTAGCCAGGCCGGAAAGTCCTTTTATGGACAATTTGTAACGGTATCCAGCCATTTTCCGTTCAAGGTTCCGGACGACCGTAGTCGGATAACCCTCCCGGCTTCCATGAAGGGAACGCAGCTAGGTGATTATATTCAGGCAGTGAACTATACCGATTATGCGGTAGGAACGCTGATTGACCGCTTGAAGGCGAATGGAATGTGGGAGAATACAGTGCTTGTGCTGTACGGAGATCATTTCGGACTGCAGCCGCAGGACAATGATCCGGCTGTCGTGAGCCAGCAGCTCGGAATTCATTATGACCCGCGAATTACGCGGTTCAATATTCCGCTGCTCATCCATCTGCCCGGAGAGACTCAGGGGAAAGTGATAAACCAGGTTGGCGGTCAGCTCGACATTATGCCTACAGTAGCCAATTTGCTCGGAATATCGCTGAAGGATGAGAAGTTCACTGCATTCGGTCATGATCTGCTGAATATTGATCAGAACGTGGTAGGAATGCGATACTATCTGCCGACAGGGTCCTTCTTCAACAATGAGATCCTCTTCGTTCCCGGACAAGGGTTCGATGACGGGACGGCCGTCTCTCTTAAGACGATGCAGCCGATCACTGACCTTGCACCTTACAAGAAGGATTACGATTATATATTGAAGCTGATGAGTTTATCAGATGAATATGTCAAGCTGCTCCCGAAGCGGTAGGGGAGGGCAATAAGGAGCTAACGAAGGCTCATAGGAAAGCCCGGCATCATATGTTTCATGATGCCGGGCTTTTTTTGGTATATTCCATAGCTAAGAATTAATTCAGTACGGCTGCAATATGGGCATTCGTCACAGACCAGTGGGAGGCTGTCCAATACTTAGCTTTATCCTTCACAAATATAACCTGAGGAGACTCATGCTTCACGCCCAGATCCTCAGCAATTTGATTGGAGACAGGGCGAGATTCAATAACCTTGACCAGGTAGTAATCTACATCTGTACTAGGATTAGCCTCAACGAATTGATTGAATTCCTTGAGTGCGTTCGCGCTAACCGGGCAGGTAGTGCTGTGCTTCAGAACCAGCTGTCCCCGGCTGCTGGATTGCTCCAGAATTTGATTCCATTCATCTATAGTTGAAATTTCAGTCCAACTCATTTCTCTTCACGCTCCTCTGATTTTTGATCTGAATGATATGAGAAGTTACTTTCATTTATATAGTAGCATCTATCCAGGGGGTTATACAAGTGAGGACCGATGCGCTGCTACATAGAAAATGTAAATTGACAATTTATGAGTTGTCTGATATCTATTAGAAAAAGTGAACTTGTCTAGCCCCATAGCTCATTCTATATACTTCATTGGTTGGAGGCGTATTATGCATAATGATTTGCTTCAGCAATATCCTGATTATGAACAAGTTTATGCTTTATCACCAACAGGCATTGCATTTATCTCGGCGGATGGAAAATGGCTTCAAGTTAATCCGGCCCTCTGCAAGCTCCTTGGGTACACCCGTGAGGAACTGCTTAACTTGAATATGAGAGAGATTACCTATCAGGAGGAATATGCAGATAGCTACGCCAAGGCAAAGAGGCTGCACGAGGAAGAGCACACCGCTCTTAATCTGGAGCATAAGCTTATTCGCAAAGATGGAAGCGTTATTTTGGCTCAGGTAGCCATCTCTTTGGTTAAGAGGGAGGAGGAAGATCTTCCGCCTTATTTTATTATGTTCGTGTCGTCTGATTATCATGTTGGCAAGAACATGCAGGACCGCGAGGAGCTCTTGGCCCAGACGATGCGGATCGCCTCCATAGGGAGCTGGGAGTGGGATGTAGATAGAAATACTATTATCTGTTCGGAACAGGTGTATTCAATATGCGGAATCCCCCGTGACAAGGATCCTCTGAAAGTATATGAGGTTATGGATTTGGTCCCTGAGGGAGAGAAGGAACGCTTTAAGGGGATCTTTAATGATGCGATTCGGAACAGGGAATTCAAATTTGAGCTTAACTTGATCCGGCCGGATGGGGGAGCCCAGTACTTGGATCTGCGTGGAATTGTCACATATGGGCAGGACGGCAAGCTGCCCAAGACCATTATGGGAACGGTTCAGGACATAACGGAGCGCAAGCAGGACCAGCTTAAATTACAAGAGAGCGTAGAGAGATACAACTCTTTGAAGAAATATAATCATGATGCTGTAATTTCACTCGATCTCGAAGGGAATATTATTAATTGCAATGCCGTAGCCGAGCAGCTGACCGGTTACAGGATTAAGGAAATAGCCGGGACGAGCTTCTCCCGATTCATCGGAATTAAGCATCTGAGAGACATCCTTCATCATGCTCTGAAGGATAACACGGTTGAGCGGAATATTGATACCTTAGCGCACAGAGACGGTCATGTCACCGAGGTGCTGACTACCATTGCTCCCATTATTATTAACAACAAGAATGTGGGCTTCTATGTCATCGCAAAGGATATGACCGAGCAGAAAAGGCTGATTGCCGCCAAAGAAGCAGCCGAGAACACGAATAAAGCCAAGAGTGAGTTCCTGGCGATGATGAGTCATGAAATCCGCACTCCGATGAACGGTGTGATCGGGATGACGGATCTTCTGCTGGAGACGACGGATCTTGACGATACCCAGCGTGAATTTGTAGAGATTATCCGCAAGAGCGGGGATTCCCTGCTGGCTATTATTAATGACATTCTGGACTTTGCCAAAATCGAGTCAGGGAAGACAGTTCTGCATCAAGCTGAATTTGGACTAAGGGACACGATGAGGGAAGCGATGGACATGCTTCGTGCGAGAGCAGATCAGAAGGGGCTGCGTATGAACCTTTCCGTCTCGGAAAGTGTGCCGGATAAGCTGATTGGAGATCCTGATCGCTTGAGACAGATCTTAGTTAATCTGTTAGGTAATTCGATCAAATTCACTTATAACGGCGGGGTGTCACTAAGCGTTGATCTGCATTCCAGCTGTGAGAGACATACGCTTCTTGAATTTAGGGTAAAGGATACTGGAATCGGGATCCCTGAGGACAAGATCCAGTATTTGTTCCAGCCTTTCCATCAGCTGGATAACTTCATGAACCGGAAGTATGAAGGCACAGGCCTGGGGCTTGCGATTACCAAAAAGCTGGTTGAGATGCTCGGCGGGGAGATCCATGTCGAGCCGAGTGATGGGCCGGGTGCCACATTCGTATTTACGTTAAGTTTTCAGCGAGTGAAGGGCAGTTCGGATGCAGCAAATCCCGGAGGGGAAGGCGCCGAAGAGGTTCACTCCCAGCTGAAGCTGAAGATCCTTGTAGCGGAGGATAACGATATTAACCAGCTGGTCCTGAGAAAAATGCTTGAGAACATGGGTCACAGCGTAGTCATCGTGAACAACGGTCTTGAGGTTATTCAGACAGTGGCTTATCAAACCTTTGATCTTATCTTTATGGATATGCATATGCCGGGAATGAACGGACTTGAAGCCACCAAGATATTGCATGAGACTCTACCCCCGGGTAAAGTCCCTGTTATTATCGCTGTGACAGCGAATGTGCTCAAGGACGACAGGGGCCGGTGTCTTGAGGCGGGAATGCAGGATTACATCACCAAGCCGATCAAGAGTCAGGTTATCTCTGAAATGATTGATAAGTATTTCTTGAAATAAGATTAACTATCCGCCAAGTTAAAAGTCCGCAGTTCCTGCTAAGGAATGCGGGCTTTTGCGTGCGCGGAGGGACAGTCCTCCAAATTGACAACAAGAGAAATTCGTAATATAGTTGTTGTGACAACTATTATGGATGGAGAGAAAAATCTTGAATAGTCCGCTTGATGAATCTATCGGTTTTCACCTGGGAATTGCTTATCGTAAGCTGTCCCTCATTCTGCAGCAGCGTATGCGGGATTACCATATCACCCCGGAGCAGTGGTCTGTATTGTACCGGATATGGGAGAAGGACGGTCAGATCCAGAAAGAGATTGGAGAACGTTCAGGAAAGGACAAACCTACAACTACCCGAATCCTTACTGCTCTCGAAGAGAAAGGGTTTATACGGAAGGTATGCGGGGAGAATGACCGCCGTTCGTTCTTCATCTTCATTACCGATGAGGGAAGGACGGTAATAAGGCATACGGAACCGATAGAACATCAGGTGCTTGAAGAAATAACGGAGGAGTTCTCAGGCGAAGAATCCAAGCTGTTATTGAAGCTGCTACGGCAGATTACCGTGAAAGCGGACGAGATGATAGAGAGAGAGAAGAAGGAGTGATTAACGATCAATATGGATCAGGATCATCAAAGAGAGAAGCTGTGGACGAAATCGTTCATCATGCTGACAATAAGTTATTTGCTGCTGTTTTTATGTCTTCAAATGCTGCTGGCTCCGTTCCCGACCTACGCGAAGGAACGGTTCCACCCGGGCGATTTCACCGTTAGTCTGGTGACGAGCTTGTTCGCCTTGGCAGCCATAGTAACCCGGTTCGTCATGATTCCCGTTATGCGAAAAGTTCACCGGAATGCGGTGCTCATTACCGGATTGATTATTGCAGGCGCAGCTACAGCGCTGTATTCGTTCGCGAATACCATGCTTCTGCTTCTCTTGCTGCGCATCGCCTTTGGAGTAGGGTTCGGGATGGCAAGTACGGTAATGCCTACGCTCGTATCGCAGATTATTCCCAAACACCGGATTGGTGAAGGGATAGGCTATTTCGGGTTATCCACTAGTCTGGCCATGTCCATTGGACCTATGATTGGATTATCCGTGCTGTCTGGATTCGGATTTCCGTGGCTCACGCTGCTGGGAACTGTGGCAGTGGGGTTAATTATTCCCCTGCTGCTGTTCACCAGAAGCATTCCTCCTCAGCCGGCCACAGCGCCTGCGGCAGGGGAGCCTCACGCCGCCAAGCTCCCTTTTCCGAAGAGCATTATTCTTCCGGCGGCGCTGAATATGCTCATTTCCGTGACTTACGGCGGGCTGTTAGGTTTCCTTGCTTTATTCGGAGCAGAAATCCATCTGGCTCAGATCGGCTTGTTCTTCTTGTTCAATGCCTTTACTGTGCTTGTCATTAGGCCGATCTCTGGCCGCATATTCGACAGCAGAGGTCCGGCTGCCGTGCTGATTCCGGCTTCGCTTGTGGTCTTCGCAAGCCTGCTTGCGCTCTCGTTCACGCATTCCCTTTCGCTGCTTATTGTGTCAGCGCTGCTGTATGGGCTTGGCTTTGGTGCTATCCAGCCCACCACGCAGGCCTGGATGCTGCGTGAGACCCCGCCGAAGCAGCACGGCATGGTGAACAGCCTTTACTACAATTCACTCGATCTAGGCGTGGCGGTCGGCTCCATGCTTCTGGGTGTAGTCGCCTCCGCGACGAGCTACTCGCAAATGTACCGGTATTCTTCCTTTGTGATGATTTTATTTTTGCTGGTATTCGTCCTGTTCAGACGCTTCAAGAAGCAGGAGGCCTCGGTGCTTTCCGCCTCGAAACCCGGTCCGGAATCCATATAGGATATCCGGGCTTTTTTTGCCTTATTTGATCTGTCCAATGGATAGGCTTAATTTGTAATTCCCATAGGCTAGAAGATCATCGAGCAGCTGGCTGAGCTGCTCTTGGGTTCTTGTACGCACACGAAGCCAGTAACAGCCCTCACCGCTAACCCGGTGCATCTCGGTGATGTCTTCCCGCTGCCGAGCGAATTCCTGGAACGTCTGATGAGCGGGCCCGGATTTAAGGAATACCGTAACAAAGGCGTGCACAGACAAGCCAATCTTCTCTGGATTCCAGCGAACAGTATAGCCTTCTACGATTCCATGCTCCTGCAGCTTGCGGATCCGGCTGCCTACAGCCTGGCCTGTCAGATGAACACTCTCTCCGATTTCGCGGTGGGAGAGCATCGCATTTTGCAGGAGACAATTCAGAATCTTCAGATCAATCTCGTCAATTGCACTTAAGGTCATAGAAGATAAATTCCTTTCACTTTGAAAAAATTAACGTGAGATTCATTTCACCCGGTTATATGCCAGCATGATCCTCATTTTCTATAATTAAAGCATAACCACAAAGAAGGAGTAGATGAAGATGAGAATACAACTGATCCGCAATGCGACACTATGGATTGAATATGCGGGACTTACCATACTGGTTGATCCTATGTTCAGCGAAGCGGGGGCTAATCCCCCGATCATGAACTCATCCAACGACAGACGAAATCCTCTCGTCCCTCTTCCGGTAGGCATGCACCTGCTGTCTAATCCTGACCTGGTGCTGGTCAGCCACCTGCATCTAGACCACTGGGATCCAGCTGCCGCCAAGGCAGTGAACAAATCTGCGGCTGTCTTCTGTCAGCCTGGTGATGAAGAGATTCTTCGGGCAGCCGGATTCAGCCGGGTTCAGCCTGTAGAGTCTACGGCCCATATTCAGCAGATTCAGATACACCGGACTTCAGGTCAGCACGGGACGGGAGAGATTGGACTGAGAATGGGACAGGTATCCGGTTATGTTCTTAAGGCCGAGGGAGAGCCAGATTTGTACCTTGCCGGTGATACCATTTGGTGTGATGAAGTTGAGGAGGCGCTAGGCAAGTTCCAGCCTCAAGTTACAGTAGTTCATGCGGGCGGCGCCAGGTTTATCACCGGGGACCCGATTATTATGAATGAGCAGGATGTGATCCAGCTCGCACGCTGTGCCCCTTACACCCGAATTGTCGCAGTACATATGGAGGCGATTAACCACTGCCTCGTCACCCGTGACGACCTAGGGGCCCGGGTGGCCTCTGAGGGACTCGGTTCCTCGGTCCACATTCCGCAGGACGGAGAGTGGATGGACTTCGGGAAGCTGGAATAACAGCCTAGGCATTCAGCTGCTGCTTGTTCCTCTTGCCGCGGGCCGCAGAGAAGGCGAAAGGCATATACAGCAGGAGGAACAAGATGCAGGCCACGGTCTCCAGGGAGACAATATACCAGGGATAGGGACCCAGAAAGTCCATTAAGGAAGCCGTCTCGGGCTTATGGGATAAGAACATGTAATTGCCGCCCGTCAGATGATTGATGAACAGGATCAGGACTAGCAGAATGTTCAGGAAGATCATCGTGATACCGACCGACTTCAGAGTTGGCCTGAACCCCTCTACCCACACCATATAAAGTGCAGCTAGAATGATTGCAATATGGGCTAGGAAGAACTCGATGAACCTGAAGTGCGGGTAAGGATAGGACAAGGCAGGAGTCAGGATGGCCTGCAGTGCCCCTCCAATGCCTGTAAAATATACGATCTGGAAGATAAATCGGCTCTTGAACAGCAGCATGAATACACACAGATACAGAGATATACTGCACAGCTCCAGCGGCAAAGTATCTCTCACATCAAACCTATTGCCCCAGATGTACCAGACATTGAGGGAGAGCTCACACAAGATCAGAATTCCGGCCAGTACATACCGCCCGGTTCGGCTTCTTGAAGGTCTCTGAAGCCATCTTCGGCAGCTATAGAGAAGCAGGAGGCTGAAGAGGAACACACCCAGAGTAACCAGGTGAGATGTGGAGAAGGCTTTGAAAGAGCCTGCTTCTTCTACGCTAAAATAATCAATCAACGGAACGCCTTCCCTTCTAAAGTGGAATAGACTTAAGATTGATTTTACTTTATTTAGGAGGAAGATAAACCTTTTTTGAGAAAATAAAACGGGATAGGGGACAGATGGCCGCGTGGAAACTCTAGCGTCCTTCCGTTTTATAGCCCTTTTACAATAGATCCAACTTAATTAGTTTGATAATTCGTCATTTAATTACTTTATTCGGCATAATTTTCCTAAATGACTGTAAATTTTATCTAAATCCACCGATATATATGCAGACTATAAATACTATTGCTAAAGGTGGAAAAAGGCATCTATGAAGAATACGAAAAAGTTAACCAGTCTGGTTCTAAGTTCAGCACTTCTGGCAGGTCCGTTATTCAGTAATCAGGCGTTTGCGGCTGCCACGACATTTACGGATATCTCGAACTCTTATGCCAAGAATGCCATCCTGGAGCTCGCTAATGCAGGAATTGTCAACGGGGTTGGAGGAGAGAAGTTCAACCCTTACGGCTTAATTACAAGACAAGAGTTCGCTATTATTCTGGCGAAAGCGCTCAAGCTTAATGTAAATGAAGCACCTGTAAAGGCAACCTTCAAAGATGTGCCATCTACCAATAAAGAGTTCGCTTATATCGAAGCCGCTGTACGAGCAGGTCTCATCAAAGGGTATTCCAACGGTGAATTTAAAGGGTCGGATCTGTTATCAAGGGAACAGATGGCTGTGCTATTCGTCAGAGCTTTAGGTGTAGATGCGGCTGGATATGGAGAGAAAATCAAGTTCAGCGATGCCAATCAAATTGCTGCTTATGCGAAGGACGCCGTTGGTTTCGCGGTAGAAGCCGGATTGATCAAAGGCGTAGGTGACAATACTTTTTCGCCAGGTAAAAGTGCTCAGCGCCAAGAGGTTGCTCTGGTAGCTTCCAAATTCATCACAGTCAAAACCGAGCTGAACGAGAAAAAAGAAGAGTCGGCAAAAACACCTACACCAGTACCCGTACCTACACCAGTACCCGTACCAACGCCAGTACCGGATTCAACACCGATTCCATCTCCGGGTTCTAGCTTGTTGACACCGCCAGAGGTGAACACCACGGTTACCCGCGAGGGTATTTCGTTCTCTTTTGCAGTGGATACAGCATGGACAAGCAAGATTAACAGCATCTCTGTTAAAGAGAACGGGGGCGAAAGTTTAGAGATTCCTTTAGAGGTGTTTGATTTCTCAACAGGACACTTGGAATTTGAACCTATACGTCCTGGGAACACCTTAGTGGTTACCATCAAAGCGACAGGCTACAAAGACAAGGTTATAACTATGCAAGGGCCCGCTGAAAGTTCGGAAGTTGGTATTACCCTTGATGGCTTCATTACACAAACGATTGAAGATCAGACCATCTTGGTCGGGCAGACTGAAGCAGCCGTTACGGTAGGGACACTAAAGGACTGGATTGCATCCACAGACAAATCGGAGCAGACTTATGAAGTGTTTGGTGAATCACTAACGACTCCCTTAGATGCTGTTCAGGTATTGGAGTTTGGAAAGGTTTATACATTAACTGTATTCTCTGAAAACGGGGAACATAATAAAGATTATAAAATAATGATCAAATCATCTAACCAAGCCCCCTTGGCACAAAATGTAAAAGTTAGCGGAACAGCGAAGGTGGGTCAGACGTTAACTGCAGGCTATGCTTACTTCGATTACGAGGGTGATAGCCAAGGCGCATCTGAATTCAAGTGGTATCGTGCGGATGATGCAGTGGGTACGAATAAAGCAGTAATCAGCGGAGCTAACTCTAACACGTATACTTTAGTCTCCGAGGACGTAGGAAAGTATATAAGCTTTGAGGTCACTCCTGTGGCTAGTACGGGATCAGTCAAGGGAGCACCGATCGAGAGCGCAGCAACCGGAGCGGTGGCAGCTGAAGCGGAATTAGCGGACTCAATTACATTTAGTGCTGGTCAAGCTTATTTGCTTGCGTCTGCAATTGGGCAGATGGGCGTAATAATGAATCCCAATATCATTGCGGGCGATAAGGTTTCTATTTCTGATAATGGTTCGATTGTAGCCTACGCAAATATATATCAGGTTGGAATGAGAAGTTACTCGTTTGTCAATTTGAAGAAAGCTAGTGATAATTCCAGTGTTTCTGATTTCCGCCAAATTATTGCTCATGGAGATCCGATAAACGGAGTTATCTACAGCGCCTATGACGTTACCATAACTAAATTACCTTCTAGTATTGAGGAATAAATGGAATATTCCCCGTTAATCTTACTTGAGTTAAGGGGCTGCTATATAATATAACTAACTATAGCAAAGGTTAACGAGGTGAATATAATGGCCAAAAAGAAAATCCGTCCGGCTGTGCCCGCACGTGCGGAAGACAAACCTGCTACGCTGAAGGACCTCCTCAGCAGCGAAGTTCTAAGCAAGCTTCAGGCTCAAGCGGCCGAGATGAAGGCAGATGAGCAGAGACGTCAGGAGGAAGCTCGCCAGCAGGCGGAAGAAGCACGCAAAGCAGAGCAGAAGCGTCTGGAGAATGACTTTGAGCACTTACTGGGCAGCAGCAGTATGGATTGGAAGAAATTCAAGTAGTCTGGAGCGATTATTAATTCCATTAAGAATAAGGATCCTGAAGATCTAGCTGAATTCAGGATCGAGAGAGACTGTCCCTCGGAAAGTATGGATTGCCGGGAGACAGCCTCTTTTTTTGCATATGGAGAAAAATTAAAAAAATTAATTTTTTCCATTGTATGAGAGATTAGGACGAGGAATTCCATGGGTATAGGTCGAATATAGTACTAAACCCCATGAATTAGTTCAAAAGTTTGATGTAGATGAGCCCGTAAGTCATACAAGACAGATGAGAGAATATCCTCTGATAGACTCAGTTCGACCTCCTCGTTGAACAAATTGGTATATGATTACCCGCCGAGCTCGTGCAGACCCCTACTCCAACGTCGGAACCGCAGAGGAGTCATTAGAATTAAGCTCACTATACATAAGATCTAAGAATCTGCGGATTGTTCTTTGAGAAAGTGAAATAATGAAATCGATTGCAGAAGGTGATGAAATGTGGTGGATCTCTTTTCTATCAGGTGTATTCCTTAGTGCCCTTGTATTGGGGGTGGCAATGAGAATTCGGTCAGGAGGAAGCAGGCGCACCTGCAGCGATGACATAAGAGCAGTTGAACTCCTTGAAGGCACTCGGGATATTGTGTACTATTTGGAGCTTGAGCCTGTTCGCAGATATAAATATGTATATGCCCCGCTTGACCGTTTAATGGAGCCGGAACATCAGATATCAGGTCTGGATAACCCGCAGCTGGTGTTTCTCCGGATACATCCCGAGGATATGAATCAGTTCTATCAGAAGCTGAATGCTGAATTTGATTTCGAGCAGTCGATTCTGTATAGGATTAAGGACTGTTATGGACATTACAGGTGGTATGAGGAGCTGGCAACCCCCGTCTATGAAGAGGGTAAGCTTACAGCTGTTCAAGGAATTGTGAGGCCTGCTCAGGAGAGGCTGGAATACCAGCAGTACTTGGAATACCGGATCGCCCATGATTCCATGACCGGTCTATATAACCGGGAGCATTTCGAGATTCTGGTCTCCCACTATGATGTGAAGGTAGATGCCCCCGCGGCGATCATTGTCTGTGATATGGATAATCTGAAGTATGTGAACGATAACTTTGGTCATATTATGGGTGACTTGTACATCAAAGAGGCAGCAGGACTGCTCAGCAGGCTGGTGTCTGAAGAAGTGATGGTCTGCCGGGTTGGCGGAGACGAGTTCGCCATATTAGTGATTGGCAAGACGCTTTATGAGGTGAACAAGCTGGTTCAGGATCTCAAGCAAAGTGTGGCTCTATTCCGGATGGAGCGTCCAGACCTGAACATGGATATTTCGCTTGGATATGCCTATAGCGAGCATTCTCTGCAGCAGATGGATTATCTATTCCTTGAAGCCGACCGGGAAATGTACCGGTCCAAGAATACCAAGAAACTCGCGAGAGCCTAAGGGATAACGCGGGTTTTTTGGTATTTAGACAGGGGGGAGGAGATCTGAATGAAATAAATGTAAAGAGACTATTGCAAAACTAACGACATTAGTTATAATAAAACTAATAACATTAGTTAATCGTATGAATGGAGTGATATTATGCGTATTCGGCGTAATCAATTTTTATATCAATTAACGTTTCTGCCTCGGGTATTCCCGGTCAATTGTTATCTGGTCGAAGAAGAAGAGAGCCTTACCCTGATTGATGCAGCGCTTTCTTACAGCGCGAAGGGGATTCTGCAGGCCGCCAAGCAAATCGGTAAGCCGTTGACCCGGATCGTGATTACCCATGCGCATGATGATCATGTCGGAGCGCTGGATAAGCTGAAGGAGGCTCTGCCGGAGGTCGAGGTCTTCATCTCTATGCGGGATGCCCGGCTGCTCGAAGGGGACCGCAGCCTTGATCCGGGGGAAAGCCCGGAAGCAATAAGCGGCGGTGTGTCTTCCAAGCTGAAGACCCGTCCGGACGTGCTGCTGAAGGAAGGCGACCTTGTCGGCTCCCTGCGCGTCATCGCTTCGCCGGGCCATACGCCCGGCTCCATTGCGCTGCTGGATTCGCGCAGCGGGGCGCTCATCGCGGGCGATGCGCTCCAGGTGCGCGGCGGCATCGCCGTCGCGGGGCAGATTCGCCCGCTGTTCCCGTTCCCCGCCTGGGGCACCTGGAGCAGCAGCACCTCGCTACGGTCCGCGCAGAAGCTGCGGGACCTGGCACCGTCGCTGCTCGCCGTGGGCCACGGCGAGATGCTCGAGAGCCCGGTCCCAGCCATGGACCGGGCCATCCTGAGCGCCGCCCGTAAGCTTTCGGGCGGCGGCCAGAAAGGGGGCGGCCCTCATGCCTAGGGCCGGCCTGGATGCTGCGGCCGTGACCCAGGCGGCCGCGGAGATTGCCGATCGTCACGGGCTGGAGGCCGTGACGCTGGCTTCGGTGGCTCAGAAGCTGGGCATTCGTTCGCCCTCGCTGTACAACCACATTGACGGCCTGCCGGGGCTCCGGAACCGACTGGCCGTCCACTCTTTAAAGCGGCTTCAGTCCAAGCTGGAAGCCGCTGCCGCGGACTTGACCGGCGACGACGCGCTGCTGGCTTACAGCCGGGCCTATGTTGATTTTGCCCACCAGCATCCCGGTCTGTATGAGAGTACCCTGCGTGCGCCGGATCCGCAGGATCAAGAGCTGCAGAAGGCCGGTCATGCGATGGTGGAACTCATCGTGGGGCTGCTGAATGGAAGGGGACTGAATGAGGAGGAACAGACTCATGCGGTTAGGGGACTGCGAAGTATCCTCCATGGATTCTGCTCGCTGGAGCAGAAGGGAGGATTCGGTCTGCCGACATCGCTGGAGGACAGCCTTCGGTTTATTTTACAGGCCTATTTGCAAGGACTTCCGCCGAAAACTGATTAAATCTCAGCCCAGCGGGTAAAAACATTGCAATAGCATCTAACGATCTAACGGTAGAGGATTTGGGCACGTGAACAAAAATAACCCCCGGCCGGAGCCCGGACGGGGTGAATTTGCCCACGACGTGGTGAGCGACATATTATTATCCTATCTGTGGTATCGAAATTTATGCCAGTTATATGAAATATCGGTGGCTTATAAGTAGGAGTATTTAATCATGCAAAAGGGAAAGAGGAGCACGTAAGGCTCCTCTTTCAGACTCAAGACACGTGAAACGTGTGAATTTATCCACGACGAGGTGGATGACATAATTTACTGTGGTCACAACTCAATCTCTGCACTTATAGTAACCTATTTCGTAAGTTATTGTCAATACAATTTTCACGTTTTTTTTTAAAGACCAAGCGTCCATTTCATCCGAGTCTCCAATCGATTGATGTCTTCTTCGTCCAAATTTCCAAGATGTTCTTTAAGTCTGACCTTGCTTACTGAAGTTGTCTCTTCCGTCTTGGCGGCCGAATCAAAGGCAAGAAAGTCATATTTACTGGTGAATAAGAAATAATGGCTTTGAAATCTGGGCACTGGTTTGCCGTCGCGGGTGAGGACCGGCTGCTTGGTTTTGAAGTTGGTTTTGGCTTTCAGGTTCTTTGTGAGCGGTACGACAATTACATTACCGGAAGTCGAATTAACAGTGTTATTGGAAATGATCACAACAGGACGTTCCTCATTCTGCTCACATCCTACATTTTCCCCGAAATGACAAAAATGAATGGCTCCCCGAACCATTTTGCGGCTTAGCTGTTTTTTCTCGTTCTCTATCCAATGATGGGCCATCTTCACTTTGATTGGCATCCAGGCCATGATTTGCTGTTCTTTTAGCGCTTTCTCAGCCAGGATCCGTTTCTCTGCAGACTTAGATATGACATGGGTCGCTTGGTTCTCCCGTTCTGTGTTCATTTAATCCTCTCCTGGTACGATCTAGTTAGGTGTCTGAAAATTTAGCTTTTCTATATGATTTACACTTCTTTGTGGGGCTATTAAACAAGAAATCTGTAAATTCCTTCATTTCTTATCATAAAGCGGTTATCATGCATACAAAATAGGAGGAAAGTACATACGCCATGGGGGGCTTTCGCCTCACTTTGTATCCACGGCTTGTCCGTGTTTGGCCCGGTGCCGTACATAAAATTACCCATGTTCCGAAACACTATAGATCACACAAGAAGTCAAATACATGTCCAGAGAGGTAATTATGGCTAAACAAAGCAAGAATGAAGAAGCAACTCTGAAGTGGTGGCAGCTCTCTTTGCTCGGGGTAGCCTGCACGATCGGAACCGGTTACTTCCTGGGATCCAGTCTGGCCCTGCATATGGGAGGACCCTCTGTTCTGATTGTATTTGTCCTGGCCGCTGTGGGCACATATACGGTATATGATGTGCTTGCCAAGATGACTGCAGAACATCCCGAGAAGGGCTCGTTCCGTTCCTATGCCAAAAAGGCTTTCGGCAGGTGGGCCGGCTTCAGCAGCGGCTGGGTCTACTGGGGCTCGGAGCTGCTCATTATGGGCAGCCAGCTTACGGCACTCTCCATATTCACAAGGTTCTGGTTCCCGGCCATACCGATGTGGGTATTCGCGTCCGGCTATGCAATTCTTGGACTCATTGTCATCATGCTCGGCAATAAAGGATTTGATTCTCTTGAAAATATTCTGTCTATCATTAAGATCGCCGCCATTGTCATGTTCATCGTGATTGCGGTCATTGTCTTAATGGGCTGGATCAAGGGAACGGGCAGAGCTCCTGTCTTCCCGCACACCCGGCAAAGCTTCTTACCGCACGGCATAAAGGGTCTCTGGTCTGCTTTCATCTTCGCGTTCTATGCTTATGGCGGTATTGAGGTGCTTGGCTTAATGGCCATCCGGCTGAAGAAATTGGAGGATGCCCCCAAGGCCGGTAGAGTGATGCTGCTGCTGCTCACTACCCTCTATATTCTGTCGCTTGGCCTGGCCGTCACGATCGTCTCCTGGGAAGCCTTTACTCCGAAGAAGAGTCCTTTCATTA
Source organism: Paenibacillus sp. Paensp111 (assembly GCF_059492195.1). NCBI lineage: Bacteria > Bacillati > Bacillota > Bacilli > Caryophanales > Paenibacillaceae > Paenibacillus > Paenibacillus sp. Paensp111. Next base: position 3,613,587 of record NZ_CP168527.1, on the reverse strand, counting down.
CGGCACTGGCTAATTATCCGCTGCCGTTCGTTCCGCATCTGTTCAATGCGGTGCTGATTATTGCGGGCTTCTCCACCATGGTCGCGTCTTTATTCGCGGTAACTACCATGCTGGTCACTCTAGCGGAGGACAAGGATGCACCGCCCCTGTTCGCCAAAAAAGTAAAGGGAAAGCAGCCGCTGTTCGCCATCTCGCTTACAGCAGCAGGCTTGGTTGCTTCAATTATACTTGCTCTGGTTATGCCGGGCAAAATCTATGAATACGTAACAACAGCAGCAGGGCTGCTGCTGCTGTATAATTGGCTGTTCATTCTCATTACATCCGGCAAGCTGCTGGAGTTATCCGTATTCGGGCAGGTTAAGCGATTCCTCGGCATGGCTCTGATCGGGCTAGCCGTGTGCGGAACCCTGCTGCATGAGACGAGCCGGCCCGGCTTCTGGGGCAGCCTGATCTTTGTGGGGGTGATCGGCGGTGTAACGCTGATCATGCAGGCTGCTGTCTGGAAGAAGCAGAAGCGGTACTCCCGCAGAGTCATGCTGAGAAGAAAGCGCGGCGGGGCTCATTGACTGCGTATTTTACCGGAAGAATAGCACCTTGGCAGCTTCGAACCCAAAGTAAAGACCAAATCCGATCAGAGATAGACCGGAAATAATCGAGATGGCTTTCAGTAGGGGAACGGTCAGCCATCTGCGGAATGCGCTGGCCAGCGATGCCATGGTGACATCCCACAGGAGAACTCCGGATAAGACGGCAGCGCTAAAGATGACGAGCTCTTTAGGCGCATAAGTGGCAGCGGTCTCCGCAAGGATAGAGCCATAAATGCCCAGCCAGAACAGGATGGAGATCGGATTTGAGAGAGACATGAAGAATCCGGCAACAAAGGATTTGGATAAAGATTCGGCGCTTCGGGTTTCCTGAAGCGTTATTTTTTGTGCGGTGAGCAGACTCTCGATTCCGATATACAGAAGGACGAAGAATCCGAACAGCCAGAGAAAAGATTTCATGAACGGGGTATCCACGAAATGTACGACTCCGAAATACACCAGAAGAATGTAGACGACGTCTGCCATAACTGCTCCCAGACCGAGCAGCCAGGCAGGCCAGAAGCCGCCCCGAATCCCGCGGTCAAGCTGGGCCGCATTAATGGGCCCGATGGGTGCGGACAAAGATAGTCCGAGCAACAAGCAGCTGAAAATATCCATATGCTTACAATTCCTCCTGCCATGAGCATTCGCTTTAATGTGCTTGTACAGCTTATTCAAGACACAAGGGAAATAGGACAAGGGCGGGCGGAATATATTATAGAGTTGGCATGGTTGACGTAGATCCGCATATTTTGACAGAAGAAGCTTGAAGTGATAGGTTTAAAATGCTTAAGGTTCGAAAACGGTACCTCCAAAATGATGCGGATGCCGCATAAATACTGTAGGAAAAGGTGGATGAAGGTCGTCTCTATGAGTAAATTTACCCGCGATTATTTCATATTGATGGATGATATTGTACGTGAAGGGGATCCGATTCTCCGCGTGAAGACAGAGCCGGTCAGCATACCTCCAAGTGAAGAGGACCGCGCTGAGATGGCGGCGATGATGCAGTTCCTGAAGAACAGCCAGGATGAGGACATTGCGAAGAAATATAAGCTTCGGGCCGGAGTGGGCTTGTCAGCCAATCAGATTGGCCTGAACAAGCGCATGTTCGCCGCTTATTTAACGGATGAGAAGGGGCAGACGAAGGAATATGCCTTGTTCAACCCTAAAGTCATCAGTCATTCTGCAGCCATGACGTATCTGCCTGAAAGCGAAGGCTGTCTGTCAGTGGACCGTATCATACAGGGATTCGTTCCCCGCTATGAGAAGGTTCTGATCAAGGCTTATGATGAAGAAGGCAATGAACTGAAGCTCCGCTTCAAGGGCTTTCCCGCCATCGTCATGCAGCATGAGCTTGATCACCTCGATGGCATCATGTTCTATGACCGGATTAACCCGGACAATCCGTTCAAGCTGCCGGCTAATGTGCAGATCGCAAGCCTTTATTAAACTATACGTCTGATTGTTGAGAAAAGGGCTATCCCAGCCAGGTATGTAGACCTGCTGGGATAGCCCCTTTTGTGGTATTCCTGTCGTCTGCGTGAAATTAGAATTCCTCATGCGCTAGATCTGTGTTCACTCCAATAGCAGCCCGGCTGCCTTCTCCAGCGGCAATGATGACCTGAGAGGGGGCGATGATCGAGGTATCGCCAGCCGCGTAGACGTGAAGGATGCTCGTTCTGCCGAATTCATCGGTATGAATACCGCCAGTAGGATCGATAACACAGCCTAGCGAGCGCCCAAGCTCGGAAGATTGGAACCAGTCCGGCTTGATGAAGCCGCCAGTAAGGGCAGCCTCCTCCTGATTACTGAAGATAATCCGCTCCAGCTGCCCGCTTGGGCCTATCAAATGGGTGATCGGATGCTCGCTGTAGGCGATATTTCTGCTGCGCAGAGCTTGCTTGAATTCAGGTGACAGAGTGGCTCTGCCATTCGTACATACCAGGAGCTTCCGGCTCCAATTCCACAGGACTCGGGTCAGATGCCGGGCATGCTCCTCATCCTCCGAGATGATGGCGAGCGGCTGATCGCGCAGTTCCCAGCCATCACAGTAAGGGCAGCTGAATATACTTCTGCCGTAGTACTCCTGTATTCCGGGAATACCCGGCAGAACTTCCTTAAGCCCTGTGGCGAGAAGCAGCTTTTTGGTGTGGTATACGGCCCCTGAAGAAGTAGTAACCTCCAGAAATTCTGGATGTTTGTCAGCCGTGGTGATCGGCTCGGTACGGAATTCAACAGAGGAATACTTTTGGATGTCCTGATGGGCTAAACGCCTGAATTCAGCGGGGGTCGTTCCATCTCTTGTAATGAATCCGTGCGATTCGCGAGTAACGGCATTCCTTGGGCGGTTATCATCGAAGAGAATAACCTTCCTTCTGGCTCTGCCCAGGACAAGGGCGGCACTCAGCCCTGCGGGCCCTCCGCCAACAATAATACAATCCAGCACGTCAGCTTCATCCTTTCCGTCTGCAGGCTCTTTTCTTCCTTATGTTCCTGCGGGGGAGAAGATGACAGCTAGATGAAGCTTAAGCTTATCGTGTACAGAATTGTCAATTTCTCAGCCAAAGAGAAAGAGCCGGCAGGAATTAACCCAGCCAGCCCATCTTCTCGGCAATACTTATGGCATCGATCCGGTTCTTGGCTTCGAGCTTTTGGATAATTTCAGATACATAGTTACGCACGGTTCCATAAGAGAGGAACAGCTCGGAAGCAATCTCTTTGACAGAGAGACCTGTCGCCAGACGTCCTAGAACCTCCTGTTCACGGTCTGTAAGCGGGTTGGTCGTCTGCCAGAAGGTCATGGACAGCTCTGGACTGATTGCTCTTCCGCCAGCATTGACCCGGCGGAGAGCTTCGCCCAGCTCACTGACCGGTGCATCCTTGAGCAAGTAACCATACGCTCCGGCCCGAATGGCTCTCTGGAAATAACCGGATCTGGAGAAGGTGGTCAGGATGATTACCCGGCAGGGATGCTTCAGTTCCTGAAGCTTCTCAGCCACATCCAGCCCTGTCATCTCCGGCATCTCTATATCTAGCAGACACAAGTCGGGAGACAGCTGCAGAATTAAATCGAGCGCTTTCGAGCCGTTCTCGGCCTGTCCTATGACCTCGATATCATCTTCAAGATCCAGCAGGGCGCTGAGTGCTCCGCGCAGCATGCTCTGATCCTCCGCGATAATTACTTTCATGATACACCTCCAAGCTGTTGGTTCTTCACAACTTTAGGCACCTTCACACTCAGGGTTGTTCCTTTGCCTGGTATGGAGCTGTAGATTAACGTGCCCTGGATCAGCTCCAGTCTTTCCTTCATGCCCAGAAGACCGCGTCCGGAGGATACGCCTTCGGGTCTGTCCAGCTCTGCTCCAGCTCCGTTATCCGTCACAGTTAGCGTTAGCTCATGGGTATCCTCGCCCAGGAAGATGGAGCAGGTGTCCGCCCTGCTGTGCTTGACCACATTGTTGATGGCTTCCCGGAGACACAGTCCCAGAATGTTCTGAACCAGCGGAGGAGCCCCTAACTTCCGGGGTTCGCCAGATAGGGACAATCCGATCCCTGCAGCTTCAAGAATCGCTCTGGTATTATTCAGCTCCTCCTGGATGGATAAGGCATTCATTCCGGATACCAGCTCCCTGACCTGCTTAAGGGCAGCCCTTGAGGTGGCCTGGATGTCCTTCACCTCTTGAATCGCCTGTTCAGGCTTCTTCAGGACGAGCTTCTCGGCGAGCTCGCTCTTTAGCGTAATAAGGGAGAGTGTATGTCCCAGCGTATCATGCAGATCTCTAGCGATCCGCTGGCGCTCTTCATTTTTGCTCAATCTGGCGATCTCTTCCTGGGCTATATTCAGCTCGGATTTGAGATTCCTTGTGTTCTGGAACATCCGCAGAAAGAAAGGGAAGACGAACAGGACAATTAATGGGGGCAGGATGTTCACCCATTCCGCGGCCCGGGTATGGCTGCCGCTGATCCAGAGTGCGATGGCCGAGGTGCCAATCAGGATTCCCATACCGGTCCAGAACTGCCTGGAGGATGCAAGCATGCTGAGCATGGCGGTCGCGAAGAAGTTCATAGTCACGAACCCCGGATCATTGAACAGGATACAGAAGTAGCCTGTCAGGATCATGTTCACGGTGGCGAAGACCAGTCTGCCGCGTTCATACCAGAAGCTTCTGAGATAGCTGGCGATGAACAGGGCTAGCACGGCGTAGCCGATGAGCATATCCCTTAATGGCTCATCGGCCAGGCTCACGGCCGGATAGATCAGATAGACCAGCCACATCAGAGGGAAATAACTGTTAATTCTTGAGGGCAGCACTGCTCCCCGCGATTTGGGCATTTACACCGCTTCCTGTCTCTTTAGGATATAGGTTGATAATATCATAAAGATCAGGGCATAAGCAGCCAGGATGGCAATTCCGGTCCAGTCAGGTCCGCTTCCGCCAAGCACGTTCCATGCTCCTTGACCGAATCGGTAGGAGGGGAGGTACTGGGCAATATCCTGCATAATTTTTGGCATCGTAGTCAGCGGCATCCACAGTCCTCCGAGGACGGATAGAGACATGTAGATGATATTGGCGGCAACCTGAACGACTTCAACGCTTTTGAAAGTGCCGAGGAGCGTGCCGAGAGCCATGAAAGGCAGTACACCGATCCAAATCCACAGGCCGCAGGTGATCCATTCTCCGAGGCTAAGGTCAATCCCTTTGGCAAAATGACCGATCAAAAACATAAAGACTATCGTTCCCAGGTTAATCACGGATTGGGACAAAATTTTGGACAGCACATACGAACCATTTGGCAAAGGAGTGATTCGGATCAATCTCACCCAGCCCTGTGTTCTTTCCTGGGCGAATCTTACACTGAGCGTGTTGATACTGGCGCCGATGACGCCGAACACGGTCATGGACATCAGGTAATAGGCTTTCCAGTCAACTCCGTTAACCTTTATATTCCCGAGGGTGCTGGTGAAGATGAAGTAGAACATGACCGGCATGACGATGGAGAAGATAATGAACCTGCGGTTACGGACCGTACGAAGAATTTCGGCTTTACACTGGGCAATCATGGATTTCATCATTATTTAGCATCTCCTTGAATTAAAGTTTGGAAGGCATCTTCAAGCCCACCTGCTGAAATCTCAATATCATGAATATCCAAATTGTGCTGGATAAGTGTGCGGATAAGCTGGTCGGTGTCCGTGCTGGTTAATTTCACTTTGCGGCCGCTCCATACGGTATCTACAATTCCGGGCAGACCCTCCAAGGTATCCGGGTGAAGCTGTTCTCCAGCGGTAAAAGTAATCATTTTGTGTCCTTGTGCGGCTTTAATCTCGGCTGGAGTACCGTCAGCGATCAATTTCCCCTGGTTAATCACCACGATGCGGTCTGCTATGCTGTCCGCTTCATCCAGATAGTGGGTAGTCAGGATAATGGTGCGGCCTTTGCCGGCCATGGCCCGGACACTTTCCCAGAACAGCTGTCTGGAGCCGACATCCATCCCTACAGTAGGTTCATCCAGATACAGAATTTTGGGATCACCCGCCATCGCCAAGGCGAAGTCGAGGCGGCGCTTCTGCCCGCCGGACAGGGAGGTTGCGAATTTGTTCTGCTCTTTCTCAAGTCCTGATATCTCGAGCAAATGGGCCAGCGGAAGCGGGTTCGCATAGTAGCTGCGGAACAGATCCATAGTCTCGCGGACGGTAAGGCGGTCGATCACGCTGATATCCTGCAGCATGGCGCCGACCGACTGTCGTGCCTCGGGCTGATCCGGTGAGCCCCCGAGGATACGGATTTGTCCGCGGGTTGGCTTTTGCAGCCCCAGCAGCATAGAGACGGTGGTTGTCTTGCCTGCCCCGTTGGGACCGAGCAGGGCGGTGACGGTGCCTTCTTCAATATGTAGTGACAAATCCTTTACAGCGTGTGTTCCTTTGTATTCCTTATCTACATGTTCCATAGTGATTACAGATGGCATTTTTGTTTCCTCCCGTGTTTGATTTCATGCTTTTATGTTACCGGGATTTCCCACTGGACAACATTCATGAATGTCACAATATGGATATGACAATTGTCAGGTGCCAGAAGGCTTGGACTTTCGGTCGCTGGAGAAGGGAGCGGAGATGAGCGCCAAAAAAAACCGGAAGCTGGCAGCTTCCGGTTGGTTCGTCCAAAGGATAGGGGAGGTTAATCAGTAGAATCTGGTGTATTCTTCGGAATACGCAGGTCAATTGTAGTCCCTTTGTCAGGTTCAGACTGGATGGTCAGAGTTCCGCCCACACTGCGTGCCCGTTCCTCCATACTCAGCAGGCCGACACCGCCACCTTCATGGCGGTTCGCAAAGCCCATTCCTTCATCGCGAATAAGCACAAGCACTTCATGCTCTTCATCAAGCAGGGATACGGCCGCTTCGGATACGTCCGCGTATTTGGCAATATTGGTGAGTGCCTCCTGAATAACGCGGTAAATGGTCGTCTCTACGTTCACGCCCAGCCGTCTTTTGAGCGTGCAATTAAAGGTAACAGACATGCCATAATGTCTGGAATAATTATCGATATAGGTTCGAAGTGCGGGTACAACCCCGAGGTCGTCGAGCACGGAGGGGCGCATTTCCCAAGCCATGCCGCGTACATCCTCCATAATTCCCGTTACATATTTGCGCAGCGACTCCAGCTCGTCCGGAGAGTGTCCGGCTGCAATAAGCTGGTCAAGCTGGATGACCAGAGAGAAGAGGCTTTGCCCTATCCCGTCGTGAAGCTCGCGGGAGAACCGTTTTCTCTCATTCTCCTGAATATTCATCACTTGAGTGACCATGAACTGAAGAGCTTCTTCGGAATCCTTCTGTTTCGTAATTTCGTTACGAATCGCAAGGAACTGATAAGGCCGTCCATCATCGCCGAGGAAAGGAACAATCGTGGTATCGACCCAGTAGTAGGAGCCGTCCTTGGCCCGGTTCTTAATATCTCCGCGCCATACCTGGCCCCGGTTAATGGTCCGCCAGAGATCACGAATGAAGGTTTTGTCATGATAACCGCTGTTAATAATTCGGTGATCCTGCCCAAGAAGTTCACTGCGAGAATACTGTGATATATCGCAGAATTTATCATTTACATAGATAATGGTTCCCTGATTGTCCGTCATGGCTACAATGGAGGACTCATCCAGAGCGAATTTGAGATCCGAGAGCATCTGAAGAGAGTCCTTAAGCTCTGCAGCAAAAGCGGAGTCCTGCAGATGCTCACCAATCTGGTCCAGCAGACTATTCACGCTCTTGCCCAAAATATCTCCACTGTCACGATACGAGCGATCTTTATTCAAAATTCAGCATCCCCTTCTTCATGGCGTATTTCACCAGATCAGGCCTTGTTTTGAGACCGAGCTTCTCCATCAGATTACTTTTATGAGTTTCTACCGTCTTCACACTAATAATAAGGTGCTCGGCAATCTCTTTGTTGGAATAACCTTTGGCAACCCAGGATAGAATCTCGCGTTCCCGTTCGGAAAGTGTATCGAAAGCGCCTTGGGATTCACCATTCTTCATCGCATCCAGGTATTCATTCATCAGACGTTTGGTTGCAGAAGGATAGAGATAAGCGCTTCCGGTGGCCACGGACATGATGGCACTTACGAGCTCATCATGAGGCGCGCTTTTTAGAATATAGCCCGATGCTCCGGATTGAATTGCGCGGAACAAGTATTCTTCATCATCATGCATAGTCAATATCAGCACCGATATATCAGGAAGGAGCTTCTTCAGCTCCTGGGTGGCGGTCAGCCCGTCCATACCCTGAGGCATGCTAAAGTCCATCAGAACTACATCCGGCTTCAGCTCCTGCGCTTTCTGGATGGCTTCCTGCCCATCAGCTGCATCTCCGATGACTTCCATCCCGTTCTTCCCGTTCAGGAGTGCCATAAGCCCGGAACGGACTACAATATGATCGTCAACTACCAGAATTCTAATCATTTAATGAGCTTACCCCCTCGTTACTTTGTATCATATAAAAAAAAATGAACCCCAGCAACAAGCAAAGGGTTCACCGCGAAGAGATTGTATCTGATTTCAGTCCATCGATAACGGGACTTAAGATTTCAGCTTCACGTTCAATCATCTCTATTAGTGGAGATGTGTAGAGCGTGGGCTTGCGACTGCCGATCATCAGCAGACCGAGGATATCCCGTTCCTTCAGAATCGGTATAACAGCAACGGCGTGTAGATTCTCAGCCAGCATAATCGGGTTGTCAAAGCGTAAATTACGAATATCCGGGATTGAGTTGTCCAGGACTACCCGCCGGCCGAGCCTCATAACTAATCCCGGCAGCCCTTGTCCCGGCCGGAGAATGATCTGCTTGCTGCGATTGCTCCGGTTCCCGGAGACAAAGTTCCAGCGAAGCCCTGCATCCGGGTTGTCCATGAGGAGCAGGCCGGAGAAATCGCTGCCTGTTCGTGCGCGCAGGGAGTCCAGTTCCTGCTCGATATGATCTTTTATTGTGATCATCGGCTTGCGCCTCCTTGGGAATATATAGGAACACTTCGATACACCAATACAAACCAAACATGGGGGGATAAAGCTCCCCGTTCTAGTTGTGTTATCAAGTCTGCTATTATTGTACTCTCTCCATACCCGCCCTGTAAGTCGGGGAATCCCCCTATTTATTTCGAAGCTGACACTGAATCTCCTTGGTGGGTACCTTTAAAGAGTATAGCAGTTGCTGAGTACAAAATATGATGTGTGTCATTATTAGCTTAATTATTATGCCCTCTTACATTGCCGATTGAAAGGAAGTTCGTCAGCAGATGAGCTTGACTGGCTAATGTATGGGGGCTTTGTTCTTACGTCGAATAAGGGAATTGCCCCCCTAAATATCAGGTATTCCCCCGATAACGTGTTCTCGTTATCCAAGCTATGATGAATAAGAAAAAAGTATAGAACGTGAACGAGCGGCTGAAGAGAAAGAACTTAAGGTTCAGACGAACAGGCGCGAAAGGGGATATGAACAGAATGGATCGGGCATTCGCTTCCAAATTTGCAAAATCGGTATTTCTGACTGTGTTAGGTCTATTGGTGCTGATCTATATCGGCTCGCGGTTCTTCACACATCTGGATTTGGCCTTATACGGCTACATGGTAGGGACGCTGGTATTTATATGTGGATTTTTCTATCGGTTCATTGCCTGGGGGGAGAGACCTCCGACCAAGATTATCATCAAAAAAGGAATCAAGCTGCTCTTTCGTAAGAGCACGCCTAAGACAACAGCCAACCATCTGGTGACTTACAAATTCATCTGGAACCGGGGCTGGTACCGCTGGACTCAGCACGTCCTGCTTGGCTGGGGCTGCATCATCTCTTGTCTGGTTACATTCCCGCTGGTATTCGGCTGGATGTACTTCACCATGGCGGAGAACGGCTACTACTGGGTTGTGTTCTTCGGTATTGATGTGCTGCACATTCAGGCGGATGGGCTGCTGGGTTACCTGTTCTATAACGCTTTGAATATCTCGGCCTTCATGGTCATCGGCGGGGTATGCATGGCCTTGTACCGCAGAGTCAAGAACATGCAGGCCAGAGCTGAGCAGTCATTTGCCTATGACTTCCTGCCGCTTTACCTGCTGCTGTTCGTATGTGTTACCGGCCTTGCATTGACCTTCTCCAATATGTTCCTTCATGGTAAAGGGCACCCGGTTATCACCATGATTCATCAGTGGTCCGTAATATTGACCATGATCTATATCCCGTTCGGCAAGCTCGCTCATATTCCATTCCGGCCGCTCAGTGTATTTGCGAGAAATTACCGTGAGCATTATGCAGAGCAGGAGACGAAGAAATGTGCTGTATGCGGTAACGGATTTGTCTCTGCCGAACAGTCGAACGATGTAATTAATGTGCTTGGACAGAACGACATCAAATTCCAGACAGAAGAGGGATACCATCTTGCTGAACTGTGCCTGCCCTGCCGCCGTAAATACCGGATGTCCCGGTTCACGGGTATTCAGACACACAAGATCCCTGTAAAGGAGGCCAACCAGAATGCCAAAGGATAAATTCTTTAAGGTTATAGAGAACAAGGTTCACCCGGGTGAGAAGCTGGTTCCAACACACTGTTCTTACTGTGGTATGCAGTGCGGGATGAATCTGCGCGTCGATACCAAATCGAACACGATTATCGGGGTTGAACCGCGTTATGACTGGCCGGTAACACTGGGGAAAATGTGTCCGAAAGGCGTAACCGCCTATCAGCAGACGAATCACCCAGATCGTATCCTGAAGCCTCTAATCCGTGATAATCCGGCTCTGAAGGGAACCAAGGAAGGCTTCCGGGAAGCCAGCTGGGATGAAGCGTACGATCTGATTGCCCGCCGGTTCAAGGAAATGCAGGCACAGTATGGCAAAGACAGCTTGTCCGTCTTCAGTGGAGTGTCCATGACGAATGAGAAATGTTATCTTACCGGAAAGTTCGCCCGTGTGGCCCTGCAGACCCGGTACATTGATTATAACGGCCGCTTCTGTATGTCAAGCGCTGCGGCAGGATTCCTGCGGACCTTCGGAGTTGACCGGGGATCAACCCTGCCTTGGACAGATCTGCACGAGACAGACTGCCTCTTCATTGCAGGAAGCAACACGGCTGAGTGTCACCCTACGTCCATGTTCAGAGTATGGGAAGTTCAAAGCCGCGGCGGTTACCTCATTGTCGCTGATCCGCGGGAGACTCCGATTGCAAGAAGAGCCGACATTCATCTGGATCTGCGCCCCGGAACGGACTTGGCGCTGGCTAACTGTATGGTGAATCTGCTGATTCAAGGCGGATATGCCGATGAGGATTTCATCAGAGAGCATACAGGCGGATTTGAAGAAATGGTAGAGGTCGTGAAGGAGTTCACGCCTGAATATACAAGCGAAATTACGGGGATTGCACCCGAGAAGCTGATTCGCGCAGCAGAGATCTATGGTAAAGCTCCGGAAGCCGTTGTGATGTTCGCGCGGGGAATCGAGCAGCAGCAAAAGGGAGCCGACAACGTATCCGGCTATACGAATATGCCGCTCGTGACCGGCAAGATCGGCCGGCCGAAGTCGGGAGTAGCGACCTTTACGGGTCAAGGCAACGGACAGGGCGGCCGGGAGCACGGCCAGAAGTCCGATCTGCTGCCAGGCTACCGCAAGATTACGAATCCCAAGCATGTGGAAGAGGTATGCAAGGTTTGGGGGATCACACCGGAAGAAATGCCGCTGCCTGGCGTATCTGCCTACGAAATGTTCGAGTTAATGGAACAGAAGACGATTCGCGGACTGTACCTGCTCTGCTCCAATCCGGCTGTATCGGCACCGAACCTGAATTACGTTCGCAAAGTGCTGAAAGACCTTGACTTCATGGTCTGCTCGGATATGTACTTATCCGAATCTGCTGAATTCGCAGATGTGATTCTTCCGTCCGTGACCTGGTCTGAGGATGAGGGAACGGTAACCAACCTGGAAGGCCGTATCATCAAGATCAATAAGGCCCAGGAGCCCCTGGGTGAGAGCAAGCCGGACTGGCAGATTGCCGTGGAGTTGGCTGAACGGCTGGGCCGCGGTAAATACTTCAGTCATCTGAAGACAGCCAAAGACGTAGCTGATGAATTCCGGCTGGCTTCCAAGGGCGGGTATGCCGATTACTACGGCGCAACCTGGGACAAAATCGAGAAGCAGAACGGTGTCTTCTGGCCGTGTAAGGATGAAGAGGATCCGGGAACACCACATATGTTCCTGGATAAGAAGTTCTATCACCCGGATGGCAAAGCGAAGCTGTGTGCGCTGCCATACCGCCCGCCTGCGGAAGAGCCGGATGAGACCTATCCGCTTCGCTTGACTACAGGCCGTGTTGTCTATCACTATTTATCCGGTAACCAGACCCGGCGAATTCCATTCCTCTTGGATATGTGTCCAGAGCCTTATGTCGAAGTTCATCCTGAGACGGCTGCACATTACGGAATTGAGCATGAAGAAAGAGTTCGGCTTAGAACCCGCCGCGGTGAGTGTATATATAAAGTAAAGATTACAGAAGCCATTCGTAAGGATACCGTATTCGTACCGTACCATTTCGGTCATGATGATTCCGTGAACCTGCTTACGATTCCTGCGCTTGATCCGATGTCGCGGATGCCGGAATTTAAAGTATGTGCGGCTGAGATTGATAAGCTCGGAGCTGAACGCACGAATCCACAGGCGGCGGGGACAACAGGCAGTAAGAAGGCAGAGAAGGAGGCCGTTCACCAATGATGAAACAGCTGCTCTATATTGAAATGGACAATTGTATCGGCTGCCGAAGCTGCCTTGCTGCCTGCACGCAGTGCGGCGGACACGATGAACGCAATCGTAACTATGTATATGATGTCAATCCGCTTGTGAACCGTCAGACCATCCCGCTGATGTGCCTGCACTGTGTTAATCCGGCTTGTGCCCGGAGTTGTCCGGCACAGGCGATTCAAGTGACTGAAGAGGGTGCTGTTCTCTCAGCGCTCGTAGAGAAATGTATCGGGTGCCAGAACTGTACGATTGCTTGTCCTTACGGAATTCCTAAATTCGACGAGGAACAGAACCTGATGTACAAATGCGATCTGTGCTATGACCGTACCAAAGAGGGGATTCCTCCAATGTGTGCTTCGGTCTGCCCGACCAATACGCTCCAGTGGATTACGGAGGAAGAGTTCGCAGCCAAGCAGGAGAAGCACCGGCTGGGTAAATGGATGTCCTCCCGGCTGCCGGAGAACCCGCTCGAAGGGGAGACTCACGTGAAGATTAACCTGCCGGGAATTTTGCAAGGCACAGAGAAGCTATTCTAATCAAGCATGTACCGCTGAAGAAGGAGGGATCCATATATGAGTGAGGAGATCAAGAATAACAAGAAGACAGATCCAGGCCGTACCAAGATCAGCAACGACAAAATTCCATTTGACGAGAATAACTATACCCACAATATCCGCAAGGCTGGGGAGCGCAGACTGGACCGGCGCGGATTCATGAAGACTATGGTTGGCGCGGCCGGGATCTTCGCGGTGTCTACCCTGCCTTGGGGCACACTCGCCGTGAAGGAGCTTACTGGACTTGGCAGCAAGTCTCACCCGAAGCAAAAGCTGGCTAACACGAATGACTTGAAGATAGGGGAAGCCATTGAATTTGCCTACCCTGGCGAGCATGATGCCGCACTGCTGGTCCGCCTGGGAGAGAATGAATTCAAGGCCTATCAGAACGCATGCACGCATCTCAAGTGCCCCGTATTCTGGAGCAAAGAAGAAGGCAGGCTGGTATGCCCTTGTCATCATGGATTCTTCGATGTGAAGACAGGGAAGCCGACGGCGGGTCCTCCGCAGCGCCCCCTTCCTGAAGTAGTTCTCTCCAAAGAGCAGGGAGCAATCTATGCGACGGGAGTGAAGCGGTATGAAACGTAGTTACCGTGGTGTCATTCTACTCTGCTTCGTACTGCTGCTTAATATTATTTGTACACAGCAGGCAGTGAACGCCTACTTCTATGATCGCTATGAGCGTGTGGTGCTTTTTGCAGTACTAAATATCGTATTATTTCCAATTGCTATATGGATTTATTTTCGGGAGCGTGACGTCAAATGAATACTAGAAAATTTCAACTACCTGTCCAAACCGTCAGTTTGATTACCGGCTTCATGGTGTGGGTTATCATATCCTCATTAATGCCCTTCATTAAGGAGGATATTCACCTAACCGCAACCCAGCTAACCTGGGTAACGGCAGTTCCAGTGCTGATGGGCTCCATCATGAGAGTGCCGTTTGGCTATTGGACGAATGTCATTGGTGCACGCAGAATGTTCGCTTACAGCTTCGTACTGCTGCTCATCCCGCTGTACTGGGTCAGCCAGGCCGATTCTTTCTGGGATCTGATCATCGGCGGCTTCTTCCTGGGGACTGCCGGTGCCGTATTCTCGGTTGGAGTCACTTCACTCCCTAAATATTACGGTAAGGAAAAGCACGGTTTCGTGAATGGAATCTACGGTGTGGGCAATATCGGAACAGCCTTCTCAACCTTTGGGGCACCGCTGCTCGCGAATCAAATCGGCTGGTCCAAGACCGTATTGGCATACGGAATTCTGCTTATCGGGATGGCGCTGTTGAACTTTACGCTCGGTGACCGCAAGGAGCCGCAGGCGAAAGTGAGAACTTCACTGGTTAAGCAGGTGAAGGAAGTCTCCCGCAATCAGAAGCTGTGGCTGTTATGTCTTTTCTATTTCATTACCTTTGGTTCATTCGTTGCTTTCACCGTGTATCTGCCTAACTTCCTGGTTACTTACTTCCATCTGTCCAAGGTAGATGCAGGACTACGTACAGCCGGCTTTATCGCGCTGGCTACGGCCATGCGCCCAATCGGGGGTAAGCTTGGCGATATCATGAATCCTTACAAGCTGCTCATTCTTGTATTTGCCGGCTTGACTGCGTCTGCTGTGCTGCTCTCATTCGCCCCTACGCTTACCTGGTATTCGGTTGGCTGTCTGACTGTGGCCTTCTGTGCAGGAACAGGGAACGGAGCGATCTTCAAGCTCGTGCCGCTCCACTTCACCAAGCAGGCGGGGATCGCGAACGGAATCATCTCTGCCATGGGCGGACTCGGTGGCTTCTTCCCGCCGCTGATGCTTACTCTCCTGTTCAAGGCAACCGGGCATTATGCTATTGGATTCATGGCTTTATCTGAAATTGCACTTGCCAGCCTGATTCTGGTTATCTGGATGTTCTATCAAGAGAAGCTGGGACTGTCTGCTTCGATTATCGAGAATACCGTGGAAGGGATCATGGTTACGAATGAGAAGGGAACGATTACTTCCGTTAATGCTTCATTCACTAAATTAACCGGCTATACTGCGGCCGAGGTCATTGGCAAGAAGCCAAGTGTCCTGAAGTCCGGCAAGCAATCGCGGGAGTTCTATAACCACATGTGGGAGAACATTCGTGAGCATGGATACTGGCAGGGAGAAATATGGAACCGCAAGAAGAATGGAGAAGTCTATCTCGAATGGTTAACGATTAGTGCTGTGAAGAATGAATCTGGTGAAGTGACGAACTACTCTGGAATGTTCAGCGATATTACGAGCAGCAGGTCAAAGCTTGCTTAAAGATTAACAAGCCGAAAGGGGGACCCTCCGTGAATATCAGTCAGTTAAATTGGGATCTCGTCTTCATCACCACGGCTCAGACGGCTCCGGAAGATATGAAGGCCATGCTGGACCTTGAACTTGCAGAGCTGGATGAACATATTACCTGGCATGTGGAAGTGAAAAGACAGGATGATCTCCTGATAACCGTTGCGGAGGGCAAAGGGCTTACCGTCTGCCAGACCGAAGACCAATTTCTGACCTTCATTGATCCAAGGTTGAATTCCCCATGCTGGGATTGGCTCAGTGGGTACTCTTTGCAGGTAATCCCCCAAGAAGATGCAGGCAGCTGCAGGATGAAGGAGGCGTAGGCACATGGACCCTAGCATGTTGAACAAGCTGGTAGAATGGCACGGTCATCCTATCGAAGTAAGGATCAGCGACCGACTGGGACTGGATCCGGTTGCACCGCCCAAGACGTATGATCTGGCACGCACGGAACTGGATTCGGATGGCGGATATATCCGCTTTTATATTAGTGACTGGCAGTTCGTCGCCGTTCCTGTATTCGAGCAGCTGACAGAGCTTGCAGAGAGCGAGTTCACTTCTACCGATGCGGAAGGAAAGCTTGTGTACAGCATTAAACGTTTATAAGGTTAAATAAAAAGAAGACGCTCCCTTAGGATGAACTTAGGAGAGCGTCTTTTTATATTAGAATGCAAATCTATCAATGCTGCTCAGGCAGATCGTAGGCAAGGAACGCGTCCTCTTCCTTCGTGCGGGGCTTATAGGAGTACATTTCTCTGTCTGCAATCTTGATCAGTTCATTAATGTGATGATGGTCATCCGGATATACGGCGGATCCGATCGTGGCGGAGATAGGGATACCCATTTCAAGAGAGAGATTCTCAAGCTCACCTGCAATCCTCTTGAGCATGGCGGTTAGTGCTTCAGATCCATTATACTCCCCGATAACCAGGAATTCATCACCGCCCCAGCGGGACACAATATCGGAAGATCGGGTATGCGCGCACAGGAGCGCGGCGATCTTTTGTAGGACGAGATCTCCTTTCTCATGCGACAATTTGTCGTTGATCGTCTTGAAATTATCACAGTCGATCATAAGCACGAACAGCTTGCCTAATTGTCTGCTTGCACGCATCGTAAGCTTGGGATAAGATTCCATGACGTACCGCCTGTTATACAGGCGAGTGAGCGGATCCTTCTCGGATTCAGCCTTAGTCCGGTCAAAGTGGAAGCCCGCCCAGTAAGCAACAGGCAGAACCAACAAGTAACCTGCCAGTACGAAAGCATCAAGGCGTCCATATTTGGCTGTATCGTAGAGAACAAACACTGTTTGTAAGCAGAATGTAATGGATACTGCGGCAATCCTACCTTTGAACCCCACAGAGGACACCTCATTTTGGAATTGGACTTTAGACCTATCTCTATCATAGTACTTCTACCAACTTTCAGGCAAGATGAATAGAAAAATTAGGATATTTTAATTGACGCATACAAACCATGTGCCGTATACTCGTCCCTAAACAAAACCATGCACATTTAATTCCGAGTTAACTAATATGTTAAATGTGTATTGTTCATTGGGAGGGTTGAATAGGATGAACCTGGATAATCTCGAGGCCTTTGTATACGTTGTCCATTATGGAAGTTTTAATAAGGCTGCCGATGCCTTGTTCTTGTCACAGCCTTCGGTAACCGCAAGGATTCAATCACTTGAACGCGATTTGGACTGCCAACTGTTCGACCGTATGGGCAAAAAAATCAATCTTACGGACAAGGGCCAGCGGTTCCTGCCGGATGCTCAGCAAATTCTCCGTCTCTACCAAAGCTCCAAGCAGCACCTGCACCGGGCTGCAGAAGTGACGGGAGAGCTGAGAATTGACTGTACGGTATCGGTATCCAACTACATAATTCCGCAGATTCTTCCAAGGATTAAAGAGCAATTCTCGGAAGTCAACATCAGACTTACCACGGCTGCAAGTGATACCATCCTGCACCGTGTTCTGAGCAATGAGAGCGATCTGGGGCTGGTGAGGAATGTAATTCATCCGCATATTCATTCCCTTAAGCTGCTGGAGGACCCGATCAGGCTATTTGTCTATGAGGGACATTCTTTTACAACGCTGGAGGAAGTGTCTGCAGAGCTTCTCAGTCGTGAGCCCTTCATCTTTTTTGAGTGCGGATCACTGGACTGGGTTAGAATCCAGCGTTCTTTTGACAGCTTGTCTGAGCGTCCCAAAATTAACTACCAGGTGGATAACCTGGAGACGGCCAAGAAGCTGGTGATGAACCGGGCAGGGATCTGCTTCCTACCGGAGCTGTGTGCGAGGAAAGAAACCGAGGAGGGGCGGCTGATCCCTGTTCATGTTCCCGAGATATCAGGCAACGCTCTGCACACCCACATTATTTCGCGCATAGGGGAGAGTACCTCGCTTGCGCAAGCTTTTCTCACGGCTGGGAGAGAAGCTCATCTTCACTAAATAACTCTTATCGAAGTTATCTATTAACGAATAGAAAGAGTTGATTGGCTGCCGGATTGACGGAGGGAAAAATCGGGTGGTATAGTTATCGCCATAAATACGATTTAACTTATCGGAATTGTATAAATTATAATTTTGCAGAAGGAGGAGATGTTCATGGCTAGCTCTAAAAAATTAAAATTCGGCGCACTTGTACATGGGGTAGGAGGGTCGGTATCCTCGTGGCGGCACCCGGAGGCGATTACCGACGCCAGTGTGAATTTTGAATTCTACAAGCGTCAGACATTAAAGGCCGAGGAAGGCAAGTTTGATCTCGTCTTTATTGCGGACGGTCTATATATTAACGAGAAATCTATTCCTCATTTCCTGAACCGCTTTGAACCGATTACAATTCTGTCCGCCCTTGCTGCGGTCACCTCGCGAATTGGTCTGGTTGGAACCCTGTCTACCTCGTATAGCGAACCCTTCACCGTATCCAGACAGTTTGCCTCACTGGATCATATCAGCGGCGGCCGTGCCGGCTGGAATGTGGTCACCTCTCCGCTGGAGGGCTCGGCGCTGAATTTCAGCAGAGCAGAGCATCCATCTCATCCACAGCGCTACAAGATCGCAGAAGAGTATTTGCAGGTGTCCAGAGGATTATGGGATTCGTGGGAAGATGATGCGTTCGTACGCGATAAAGAGTCTGGAGTCTTCTTCGATCCGGAGAAGCTGCATACGCTGAACCACAAGGGAGAGTTCTTCTCGGTGAAGGGCCCGCTGAATATTGCCCGCTCCAAGCAGGGACAGCCGGTGATCTTCCAGGCCGGATCCTCGGAAGATGGGAAGAATCTGGCGGCCAAGGAAGCAGACGCCGTATTCACAGGTCAGGAGACCCTGGAGGAGGCCAAGGCATTCTACAAGGATGTGAAGGAGCGCGCTGTCCGGTTCGGGCGGTCGCCGGAGGACATACTTATTCTGCCGGGAATCGGCCCGATCGTAGGCAGAACAGAGGAAGAAGCGGAGCGCAAATATCAGGAGCTCGCGGGGCTTGTGACCATTGAGAATGCCCTTAATTATCTGGGCCGGTTCTTCGAGCATCATGACTTCTCGCAATATCCGCTGGATGAGCCTTTCCCGGAGCTGGGTGACTTTGGGTCCAACAGCTTCCGCAGCGGAACCGACAAGATCAAGCAGAGAGCGAAAGAGCAGAATTTGACGCTGCGTCAGGTTGCGCTGCAGTCCGCAACACCGAGAACCGGATTTATCGGGACACCTGAGCAGGTAGCAGATAAGATCCAGGCTTGGCATGAGGAGGGCGCTGCTGACGGGTTCATTATTCATTCCGAGCTGCCTAGCGGACTGAGTGATTTCGTAGAGCTGGTGGTTCCTATTCTGCAAGAACGAGGTCTATACAGACTGGATTACGAGGCCGATACGCTGAGAGGGAATCTGGAGGTGCCTATTCCTGAGAACCGCTACGCCAAGCAAAAAGTGAACAGCTGATGCACACGGCGCCTATCCTTGCTTATATCGATACACTGAAGGAGGAGCTTACCCAGATTCGCCGGGATATTCATCAGTATCCGGAGGTGCTGTTCGATGTTCCGCGAACGGCGGGTAAGGTAGCCGAGCTGCTAGAGCAGTATGGCCTTGAAGTACATCGCCATGTGGGCTGGCACTTCGGCAGCGGGGTTATCGGCCTCCTCCATGGAAGCAAGGAGGGCCGGACGGTTCTGCTGAGGGCGGATATGGACGCCCTGCCGATCCAGGAGGAGACGGGAGCAGAATACAGCTCCCGTCACGCGGGCATCATGCATGCCTGTGGGCATGATGCGCACACAGCCATGCTGCTGGGCGCAGCCAAAGCGCTCAGCCGGTTCCGGAACGAACTTCACGGTAAGGTGAAGTTCGTGTTCCAGCCGGCGGAGGAGGGCACGCGCCAGCTGGAGTCAGACGGCCGCCTAATCAGCGGCGGCCGGGACATGATTGAGGCCGGCATTCTGGAGGACGTGGACATGTGCTTCGCCATACATGTCTGGCCAGATCTACCGGCTGGAACGCTTGGGCTGCACAAGAAGGAGGCCATGGCGGCTTCTTCTCACTTTACAGTCCGCTTCCATGGCGTGAGCGGACATCACAGCTCGCCGCACCTGGCAGCAGATGCCATCCTCATGGCCGCCCAATTCATTAATGAGATCAAGCTGGCCATGACCACCATGGTGAACCCGCTTGAACCTGCAGTGCTGTCTTTTGGAACATTGAATGCAGGTACTGTCTTGAATGCCATTGCAGACCATAGTGAGATTAAAGGCTCATTCCGGGCATTCCATCCGGCTGTGGTAGACAAAATTACGCACAGGATTCAAAGAACAGCGGAACTGATCGCACTGCAACATGGAGGAACGTCTGAGGTGATTCAGCGTACCGGAACTGTGTTGAATAACGATGGCCATGTGCTCCATTTGGCTGAACAAGCCGCACATATTGTGTTCGGGAAGCTCCGTGTTCAGGAGCTTAGACCGATCCTCGCTGGGGAGGACTTCGCGCTGTATACCGAACAAGTTCCAGGTACATTTGCTTTTCTGGGATCGTCGCCAGAAGGGGGCAACCCAGTCTATCCAATTCACCATCCGAAGTTTGAGCTGGATGAATCGATACTTACTTTGGGCGCTAAGCTTCATGTACAGTTCGTATTTGAGGCTCTGCAGGAAGAGCGGGAGGGTGCATTTAGATCAGCACCTGAACGTAAAGCCGTATGGTAGTTCTTAAGTCTAGATCGACTCTTTACCGCTTTTGAGCGTTGAATTGCCAATCTTGTGGAGAAAGGGAGTCTACAACCATGCGAAGAAGGAACACGGCACGTCCTTTCTTTGGTTATGACATTGACAAGAACGAACTTACGCGTACCCAGCCTGAGACGTGGAGAGACACTAACCCGAGCTTTGATTATTTTATAAGGCTGGCCCTCAAAGCAGAATTTGGGGTTCCTATTAAAGGTGAGCATTAATATCTATATGGAGGAATTAATCGCATAGTCTTTAGTTCAATCCATATAAAAGGGGAATAGACCAAATGAAATTTGCCCTGTTCAGCCTGATGATGAACATTCCCAATTCTGTAACCGGGGAGACATTGACGGCACAGCAGAAATTCCAGAACGTGCTGAACCAGGCAGTTCTGGCTGAAAAGCTTGGATTCGATGCATACGGGGTTGGCGAGCGTCACGGTGCTCCTTTTCTGTCCTCTTCTCCGCCGTTAGTGCTGACAGCCATAGCAGCAAGAACCTCACGGATTCGCTTGCTTAGTACTGTGACTGTTCTGAGTGTGCTTGACCCGGTTCGGGTAGCCGAGGACTATGCTACGCTCGATCACCTCTCGGGAGGAAGACTGGAGATGATTATTGGCAAAGGAAATGATCCGCGCCATTATTCGCTCTTCGGGATTACCGAAGAGGAGCAGTGGGACTCCCTTGCCGAGCGGTATGAATTGCTGCGGCGCCTATGGAGAGAGGAGGAAGTCAGCTGGGAGGGACACTACCGTACACCGCTGGATCAGGTTACAACACAGCCAAGACCGTTTCAGAAGACGATTCCGCTCTGGCATGGCAGCGCGTCGAGCACGAGATCAACAGAACTTGCTGCGAAGTACGGGGAGCCGATCTTCTCTTCCAATACCTTTCACCCTATGGCTAAATACAAAGCCTTGATTGATCATTACCGCGAGCGGCTGGCCTACTATGGACATGATCCCAAAACTGCTGTAGTCGGTGCAGGTGGAGGCAGCTTGTATCTTGCCAATACGAATGAGGAAGCTATCCGGCGATATCGTCCTTATTATGAATCCTTCCAATCTACCGATTCCGCCAAGCATAACCAGTCCCCGTTCAAAGACCTTGAGGACAATATCGAGAATGGACCCGCTCTGGTCGGAAGTGCAAACCGGGTTATAGAGAAAATCCTGAAATATCATGAGGCTTACGGGCATCAAGTGCTTAGTATCAGCGTAGACGGGTTGACCGAGGCTGAGCAACTGGAGCAGGTTGAACGGTTTGCAACTGAGGTTATCCCTGTGCTGAAGCGGGAAATCCCCAGCGCGGTATGGGAGTCTTCTTCGGTGCTGGAACCAAGCTTGAACAAAGTGAGCCACTAAAGTGACATGCACGGAAGAAATATGCCCGGAAGGCCGCCGCTTGCTATTGCCCAGATTTCTTAATTAAATTTATTAGGTGGAATTTTGGAACAAAGAATATGCTTCCAATGTAGCTTTCTTTCAGAAAGCTTGTAGGCAACGCTTCGCTCACCCAGAATCATTCACACTCTTACCTACGGGAGACTTTATTATACTCAGTGCACCCAGTGCTCTATTAAATCCGACTAATTCGGTAAGTTAAATAAAATTAAAATATATTTCGGGAGGAACTTACCATGAGTACTATTCATATTCCAGACTATCTGGATACTTACCGAGTGTTAGAACAAGCCGTCGCGGGCCTTAGCCCTGAAGAGCTGAAATGGAAAGTATCAACCGAATCTTGGAGTATCACTGAAGTGCTGGCCCATTTAGCCGATCACAACTTCGTTGTGTCTTTCCGGATTCGCGATGTGCTTGCCGGCACGACAGCTCAGCTGCCTGCTTTTGATCAGGATGCCTGGGTATACGGTCAGAAGGCGAACGAGAGCAGCATTGAAGAGATCTTGACTGTGTATCAGGCGCTGCTTCAGTATAACAGCCTGCTGTTTGGACGCTTGACGGATACGGACTGGAAGAAGACCGGAGTGAATTTCAAAGGAGAGACGGTAACAGCTGAAGCGATCGTATCGGGGTTCATCAGACATGTGCATCATCATATCGGTCAGATTAACCGGATCAAAGAGGCATTAGCAGCCAGTTCGCACAGGATGAGGTGCCTCAAGCCTAACAGAGCTGCGAAATAAAGTGAGTACCTACTGCTGTTCACGTTCAAACTTGTCAAAAGGGAGAGATCATATTGAACAAGAGAAAAGCTTCAAATTGGATGAAATTTGTACTCGTATCGGCGGCATTCATTCTTGTACTTACCGGATGCGCTTCAAGCAAGGGATCAGACGATACCGGAACGCCAAAGGCTGCGGCTGAAGGGAGCAGCAGCAGTTCTTCATCAGGCGGTGAACTGACTTATGCGCTGGCCACTTCACCGGATTCTCTGGACGCTGGCAAGAGCGGTTACGCCGTATCTCACAGGGTGTTCCGTAATGTTTTTGACAGCTTGGTATCCGAGCTGCCTGACGGCACCTTCAAGCCATGGCTGGCTGAGAGCTGGACGAAGTCGGCGGATGGCAAGAGCTATACCTTCAAGCTGCGTCACAACGTTAAGTTCCATGACGGAACTCCTTTTAACGCGGAAGCGGTGAAGGCCACTCTCGATCATACCCAGACCTTGACCGGGCAGGCGCGCACGCTGATTGGGCCTTATAAATCCGCCGAGGTCATTAGCGAGGATACGATCAAAGTGAACCTCACGGAACCTTTTGAGCCGCTGCTTAGCGGTTTAAGCTCCGCTTTTCTCGGGATATCCTCACCTAAGGCACTTCAGCAGTATGGTGAACAATACGGTAAGCACCCTGTGGGAACTGGCCCGTTCAAGTTCGTAAGCTGGTCCGAGAACGACCAGATTGTACTTGAGAGGAATTCAGAGTATAACTGGGGACCGCCGATTGCGGACAACAAAGGAGCTTCGCATCTGGATAAGCTGATTTTCAAAATTGTCCCTGAAGAAGCCACCCGGATTGGCAGTGTCCAGAGCGGACAGGTGCTTGCCGCAGAGACAGTGCCCCCGCAGAACATTCTGACTTTGAAGAACGATCCTAATATTAAGCTGGATACAGCTATAACCAATGGTACACCGTACACGCTCTACTTCAACACAAGCAATGCGCCATGGAGCGACCCCAAGCTGCGAGATGCTGTGAGGTCCGCTGTAGATGTGGATACGATTGTAAAGACCCTGTATCTGGGCACGTATCAACGGGCTTGGTCCGTTCTGACACCTGGCATACTTGGTTATGATGCCACACTCGAGAATAGCGTGAAGGCTGACGCGGCGAAAGCGAACCAGCTGCTGGATGAACTTGGCTGGATCAAAGGGGCAGATGGTATCCGTGAGAAGGACGGCAAGAAGCTGACGCTTCGGTACCTGGAGTCTTCACCCAACCGGGAGAAGCGCAATGATATTGCCGCGATTGTCCAGCAGCAGCTGAAGCAGGTCGGTGTGGATGTCAAGCTGACAATTACCAAGGATACCGTTACCCCGCTGACTCAAGGCGAGTATGATTTGGTCGGCAATTCCCAGGTTAAGGCTGACCCGGATATTTTGCGCAATTTGTTCCGATCGGACAGAGTATACGGCAAGGGCGGTTACAATTACGTGAAGCTGAATGACCCTGCAATCGATAAGCTGCTGGATCAAGGCTATCAAGAGACCGATCCGCAGAAGCGGAAGGCGGCCTATGCGCAGATTCAGCAGTACGTGATCAAGAATGCTCTCGCCCTTCCAATCTATGTATTTCCTTATACCGTGGCCCATTCGAGCAGCGTAGAAGGATTGAAGTTCGATCTTCTGGGCTATCCACAGTTCTACGACGTAACGACTCGCAAATAGACAACAGGGAGCTAATCATATGACCGGAGCCATCGCAACCCGTCTGTTCTCCTCCTTGCTTGTTGTTCTTGGCTCATCGATGCTGGTGTTCATTATTATGTATCTGCTGCCCGGTGATCCGGTGCTGATCATGCTTGACGGCAATGCGTCTACACCGGAAGCCATCGCCAGCCTGAAGAGCCACCTTGGGCTTGACCAACCGTTCTATGTCCAGTTCTACAGGTATTTTATCCATCTGCTTCAGGGCGACTTTGGGGTCTCCAGAGTGAATGGGGATCTGGTCCTTCCGAAGATATTGGAACATCTTCCGGCTACGCTGACCCTGACCCTTGTTAGTGTGTCCGTATCGCTAGTTGTAGGTATTCTTCTAGGTGTACTTTCTGCCATCCACCGGAATGGAGTTATTGATTTCGCGGCCCGTTTCATTGGGCTGTTCGGAATCTCGATGCCTGCGTTCTGGACGGGAATCCTGCTGTTGCTGCTGTTCTCCATTCAGCTTGGCTGGTTGCCCGCCATGGGTTCTGACGGCTGGAGGACGCTGGTTCTTCCAGGGCTCACGCTTGGGCTCATCGGAGCAGGATTCATCGTACGGATGGTGCGTAATACGATGCTTGAGGTGCTTGGAGAGCCGTATATTTTGACACTGCGGGCCAAAGGGCTCTCTGAGAGGGCTGTCATGTACGGTCATGCTCTGCGCAACTCCCTGATTCCGGCGCTGACCATGATTGGCCTTACGGTCGGGGAGCTGCTCAGCGGAACTGTGGTGACCGAGACCGTCTTCGCCCGGCAGGGAATCGGAAGAATCTTGGCGGATGCTATCCTGTCCAAGGATATCCCAGTTGTGCAGGGAGTTATCTTTTTCACGGCCATGATCTATGTCTTGACCAATCTGATCGTAGATATTTCGTATTCGTTCATCGATCCCCGGGTTAGACGCTCGCAGCTTAAGGGAGGAGTGTAGATGAAGGAAGCAACGGCGCTTAAGCCGATTTGGAAAACAACCTGGAAAGCGCGTGTGTCATTAAGGCGCATTAGCGCATCCTCATTCTTCTTATATGCTGCCTGCTTGGTCGTCGCATTTATGACCGCGTGTGCGATAGTTCCCCAGTGGATAGCCCACTATTCACCTGAGGTTATGGATCCCAATCAGCTGCTGCAGCCTCCAGGGGCGGCCCATCTGCTCGGAACGGATTACTTTGGAAGAGATGTCTTCAGCCTGGTGGTATATGGCGCCCGGGATTCGCTGCTTATCGGAGTCGCTTCCGTTCTTGTGGGAGGCGGACTTGGGGGCGCTATCGGCGCTCTATCCGGATATGCCGGGGGATGGGTGGACGTCCTGGTGATGAGGCTGATCGAGATCCTGATGTCCATTCCGGGCATTCTGCTTGCGCTTGCCATTGCAGCCGCAGTGGGGCCTAGTCTGTTCAATATTGTACTGGCGGTCTCAGCGGGCGTTATCCCTAATTACGCAAGAGTGATGAGAAGTCAGGTCCTGACGGTGAAGAATAAGCCCTATGTGCTGGCTTCACGTTCGATCGGAAGCTCGGGGCTGAGTATCTTCCTGAAGCATGTCCTTCCCAACTCGCTCTCCCCGTTCCTGGTTATGGCTACAGTCGGTATTGGCACGTCCATTCTGACGAGCTCAGGTCTTAGCTTTCTGGGGCTTGGGGTGATCAAGGAGATTCCCGATTGGGGAACCGTCCTCTCACAGGGGAGAGGTTACTTGACGGTAGCCTGGTGGATATGTACCTTTCCTGGCGCAGCCATTGCGCTATTTGTGCTATCTGTGAATGTGATCGGCGATAGGGTCCGCGACGCTCTGGATCCGAGAAAAAGCGGCGGTTAAGTAGATATGAGTTAGACTGCATGAGATAAGGTGCATCTTTAGAACATTCCGTATTATTGGCAGGAGGCAGCCTATGACAGAACCCTTATTGGCCACCCAGGGCTTGTCGGTGGAATTTGAGAAATCCGGGAGTTTTCTTGAACCGGTATCGGACGTGTCTTTTTACATTGGCCGGGGTGAGACCGTCTGCCTTGTGGGAGAATCGGGCAGCGGGAAGACAATCACTTCCAAAGCCATTATGCGGTTGATTGATTTCGAACGCGGCCGTATCAAATCAGGCAGCGTCAAGCTGGATGGTGAAGAGCTGACGACTCTTCCGGCCAGCCTGCTTAGGTCCATTCGGGGCAAAGGAATATCCATGATCTTCCAGGAGCCCATGGCAGCCTTCGACCCTGTATTCACAATAGGTGCCCAGCTAGTGGAGACGATTCGCCGTCATGACAGGCGAACCCTCGGGGAAGCACGGGCCCATGCCGTGCATCTGCTGCAGCGTGTGGGACTGCCTGAACCGAAGCTTCGGATGGACCAGTATCCAAGTGAACTGTCAGGCGGCATGCTTCAGCGTGCCATGATCGCGATGGCTCTTGCCTGTGGTCCGGAGCTGCTTATTGCTGATGAGCCTACCACAGCGCTCGATGTCACCATTCAGGCTCAGATTCTGCGCCTGCTAGAGGAGCTCAAGACCGAGCTCGGCATGTCAATTTTGCTCATTACCCACGATCTCGGCATAGCAGCCGAGATCGCAGATCGCATGATCGTCATGTATGCCGGCAGAATTGCCGAACAGGCTCCGGCGGATCGCCTCTTCGCACAGCCAAGGCATCCTTATTCCGCAGGACTGCTGCGCTCCATCACGGCCATGGACAGCGATCGCAGCGCTCCGCTGTACACGATTGAAGGCGCCCCGCCGAATGTGACGGAATTTCCGTCAGGCTGCCGGTTTCATCCGCGCTGCCCGCTGGCTACAGCCAAGTGCAGGGAGGAGGCTCCTCCTCTGCTGGGTAGTGACGGTCATGAAGCTGCATGCTGGCATACGGACGAACTGCTTAAGGAAATGTCGCGTCCATTTCCTCAATTAGGGAAGATCAATCCAGATCCGCAGAATATCGGTATTCAACCGGTTGCCGGTGAGTCCAAGCCGAAACTGCCTGGGGCTGAACAAGGATTGCTGTTCGATGTGGTGG
This sequence comes from Paenibacillus sp. Paensp111, assembly GCF_059492195.1. Lineage (NCBI taxonomy): Bacteria > Bacillati > Bacillota > Bacilli > Caryophanales > Paenibacillaceae > Paenibacillus > Paenibacillus sp. Paensp111. The sequence goes on along the minus strand of NZ_CP168527.1, from coordinate 3,585,768 downwards.
GGCTTACCAAGCATTATCCTGTCAAGAACGCGTTAGGCTTGACGAAGGCCGTCATCCACGCCGTGGATGACGTGACGTTCTCCATTCACAAAGGAGAGACGTTCGGCCTTGTCGGCGAATCCGGCAGCGGCAAGTCCACGCTCGGGCGTGTCCTGATCCAGCTGGAGAAGGCGACGGGCGGAGAGATTTTTTTCCAGGGAGAAGAGCTTACGGCTATGAAGCCCGCCCGCCGCAAAATGCTCAGGCGAGACATGCAGATGATCTTCCAGGACCCCTATGGGTCGGTTAATCCCCGCTGGACGATTGGAGATACCATTGCAGAGCCGCTGGAAGTACATCAGAAGCTAAGCGCCGCAGAGCGCAAGAGCCGGGTGGATGAGTTGCTTGGCTGGGTTGGCCTCAATCCGGCATGGGCGAGCCGCTACCCGCATGAGTTCTCCGGCGGGCAACGCCAGCGGATTGGCATTGCCCGGGCTATAGCGCTTCAACCAAGCTTTATCCTTGCGGATGAAGCGGTCTCGGCGCTGGATGTATCCGTGCAGGCCCAGATCGTGAATCTGATGCAGGAGCTGCAGGCCCGGCTGGGACTGACTTATGTATTCATTGGGCACGGTCTGAATATTGTCAGACACGTATCCTCGCGTATTGGTGTCATGTACCTCGGTAATCTGGTAGAGATTGCTCCTGCCGAAGAATTATTTCGCCATCCTGCACACCATTATACCGCAGCATTAATCTCCTCCATTCCATGGCCAGATCCCACAAGGAAAAGGGAGTTCTCAGCGATACAAGGGGAGATCCCATCCCCTGCTAACCCGCCCAAAGGGTGCCGGTTCCATACCCGCTGTCCGGCTGCAACAGCCCTATGCCGGGAACAGGCGCCCAAGTTGGTTGAGATTGGGAGCGGGCACTTCGCGGCTTGTCATTATCCTTTATAGAAAAAACACACCATTTTTGTCGGAATAGTCTTTTCAAATAACAAATTGTGTGAGAGAATATGGAAAATGCAATTTATTCTGCGGTTTTTGTTACTTGATAAGGAGGATTTTATTCATGTCAGAAGAACGCAAATTCGGCTTTGAAACCTTGGCCATTCACGGTGGACAAGAAATTGATCCAACGACGCAATCGCGTGCGGTACCGATCTATCAGACAACCTCTTATGGTTTCCGTGATACCGAGCATGCTGCCAATCTGTTCGGGCTCAAAGAATTCGGCAATATTTATTCGCGTATTATGAATCCGACGAATGATGTATTTGAGAAACGGATTGCCGAGCTTGAGGGCGGGGTAGGAGCTCTTGCGACCTCTTCTGGACAGGCTGCGATTACATTCTCCATTCTGAACATTGCCGGTGCGGGAGATGAGATTGTATCTTCATCGACACTCTACGGCGGAACTTATAACTTATTCTCCACTACGCTGGCGAAGCTCGGCATTAAAGTTACTTTCGTGGATGCCTCCAATCCGGAGAATTTCCGGGCAGCGATTACCGATAAGACCAAGGCATTATATGCGGAGACCCTCGGTAATCCGAAGGGTGATGTGCTGGATATTGAAGCGGTTGCCGCTATCGCTCATGAGAACGGCCTTCCGCTAATCGTGGATAATACGTTCCCAAGCCCTTATCTGCTGCGCCCGATTGAATTTGGGGCTGATATCGTTGTTCACTCCGCCACTAAATTCATTGGCGGTCATGGAACGACAATTGGCGGTGTCATTGTAGACAGCGGCAAGTTCGACTGGAAGGCAAGCGGCAAATTCCCAGGTCTGACTGAACCGGATCCAAGCTACAATGGGGTTGTCTACAGCGATGCGGTAGGACCACTTGCTTACATTATCAAAGCGCGTGTACAGCTTCAACGCGATCTCGGAGCTTCATTATCTCCGTTCAACTCATGGCTGCTGCTGCAGGGACTGGAGACCCTTCACCTAAGAGTGGAACGTCACAGTCAGAATGCGCTCAAGGTTGCGCAATATCTGGAGGCGCATGAAGATGTGGAATGGGTCAGCTACGCAGGCCTGCCAAGTCATGCATCTTACGAGCTTGCCAAGAAATATCTCCCTAAAGGCCAAGGGGCGATTCTCACCTTTGGAATTAAGGGCGGCATTGAATCTGGACGTAAGCTGATTCACAGTGTGAAGCTGTTCTCCCACCTGGCTAATGTCGGCGATTCCAAATCCTTGATTATTCATCCGGCAAGTACAACTCACCTGCAGCTTACAGAAGAAGAGCAGGCAAGTGCAGGGGTAACGCCAGGCTTAATCCGGTTATCGATCGGCACCGAGTCGATTGATGATATCCTGTATGACCTGGAGCAGGCTATCAAGGCCAGCCAGGCTTAAGGTACAGGCTGGGCTCATATAACTATGCGCGAAACGCTGCTGCTCCTAATAGGAGAGCAGCGTTTTTTGGTTTATTGCTGCTAAAGCGCATGTATTAACCCATAGAAGGCTGGTTGGTACAGCTTGGAGTATATATCCGTATGATTGAGGGATAGCGGCGGCAGCTTCGGCTTGTCTTTTACCAGAGAAAGCGCTACAGTCATCCTACATGATACACACCATTTTAATTATCGGTGATGGGCGGGATTTGCCCGGCATCAGACATAAGGAGGCAAATCAAAATGAAGCTGCTAAATTTCACAAAAGAAAGCGGCGTACGGCTAGGAATTCTGACAGAACGTGGAGTGCTGGATATAGCCAGGGCATTAGATACGGTTGCCCCAGAATCGGGGGCTCCTGTTCCGGTCTCCGTTCCCGAAGTCATTGAAGGTGGTCAGGAGGCGGTCCAGGTTCTGAAAGATTACATAGAACAACTGACTGCCTCAGGAGCCGATCATTCCGCCTTGTGGCTTGAGGAGAAGGGCCTAAAGTGGGCTCCCAGTGTGACGAATCCGAACAAAATCATCTGTGTGGGGCTGAATTACCGTAAGCATGCTGAGGAGACTCATGCCCAAGTACCGGAATATCCGATACTATTCAATAAGTTCAACAATGCATTAGCTGCGAGCGGCGAGGACATTCCTCTTCCCAAAGTAACGGCCAAGGTCGATTACGAGGCAGAACTTGCCGTTGTGATCGGCAGGGAAGCCAAATATGTTCCCAAGGAGCAGGCATTGGATTATGTATTCGGTTATTGTGCGGCCAACGACTTATCTGCACGTGATCTGCAGATGCGGACCCCGCAGTGGCTGCTGGGCAAATCCTGTGACAAGTTCGCCCCGCTTGGACCTTACCTTGTTACAGCCGATGAGGTTGGTAATCCGAACAGTCTCGACATTAAGTGTACAGTGAACGGAGAGATCCGCCAGCATTCGAACACGTCGGATATGATCTTTGGAATCGAAGAAATTGTCAGCTACATCTCACAGCACATGACGCTGGTGCCGGGTGATATTATTCTGACCGGCACACCGGAGGGCGTCGTGCTGGGGTATCCGCCGGAGCAGCAGGTGTATTTGAAGGATGGGGATCAAGTGACCATCGAGATTGAGAAATTAGGTTCGCTGATTAACCGTATGGTAGCTGAGGATAAGAACTAGGACCTTGAGATGTTTTTATATAAATTGAACTTAAGAATCACAATGGTCAAGAATGTGAAGGATTTAGGAGAAGCGAAGCCTTTCGCTTTAAAAAGATTGATCAATAAAGAGAGTGCCCCGGGAATAACCTCCCGGGGTATTTTTAACTTTCAGCCTGCTTAATGTTAGGATACAGACCCCCGTGATCAATGCCCTTTACAAATTAAGAGGAAAGGATTACTATGAAATTAAAGTTGCAACTAGGAAACAATATTGTACCAATACAAAAATGATTATCATTCTCAATGAGCATGCTGCTTTCGGGGTTTCCCCGAAGCAGCATGTGCTGTTTTAAGGGTATTAATAACGGCTCTCATTCTCAATTAGAAGAGAACAGTCTCAACAATTTAGAAAGGAACGTGATTCTTATGCAAGCTATTCACAAATCCATGCCCGCTGCGGACAAAATGGCCAATAAGCCCAACCCTCGGCGTAACAAACGCCAGACTCTGTTGAGTCTGCTTCGCCACAAGGAAATGCTTCAAGCGCTTGGAAGCGGAGCGCTGATGCTAATCGCCTGGGGGATGCATAACTGGATTCCCCTGCTGTCTATCATGGTCTATGTTACGGCATATGCGGTTGGCGGCTGGGGCAAGGCCAGGGACGGGATTGAGACACTGGTGAAAGATCGGGATCTGGATGTTAATTTGCTTATGATTGCAGCTGCAATGGGGGCTGCGGCAATTGGTTATTGGAACGAAGGGGCGATGCTGATCTTTATCTTTGCCCTCAGCGGGGCGCTGGAGTCGTTCGCTTCAGAGCGCAGCCGCAAGGATATTTCGGCCTTAATCTCCCTAAAGCCGGAGACGGCTCTTCGTATTGAAGAGGGCGGCATGAAGCTGGTGCCTGTATCGGAGCTTGCGGTCGGTGATCTCCTGCTGGTTAAGCCAGGTGAAGTCATCCCGGCAGATGGAGTCATTGAGAGCGGCAGCTCAGCGGTGAACCAGGCTTCTATTACCGGTGAATCGATTCCGGTAGATAAGATGGCCGGTGAAGGAGTCTATGCTGGAACCCTGAACGGGGAGGGGGCTCTATACATCGAGGTAACTAGCCCTGCAGAAGGCTCCTTGTTCTCCAAGATTATTACATTAGTTGAAGAAGCTCAGAGCGAAGTCCCCAAGACCCAAAGGTTCATTCAGCGGTTCGAAGGCATTTACGCCCGGATTGTCGTAGGGGCTACCTTGTGCATGATTGTATTGGCACCGCTAGTGCTGGGCTGGTCGTGGGAGATGACCTTTTATAAATCCATGGTCTTCCTTGTTGTCGCTTCTCCTTGTGCGCTTGTCTCTTCCATCATGCCGGCCATGCTGTCTGCCATATCGAACGGAGCCCGTAAGGGGATGCTGTTCAAGGGCGGTGCCCACCTGGAGAATCTGGGCTATGCCTCCGTTGTGGCTTTCGACAAGACGGGGACGCTGACGATGGGGAATCCTGAAGTGACGGATCTGATCGTGGCAGAAGGGTATGAGCCGGATGAAGTTCTGCGCTACTGCGCTTCGGCAGAGAATTTATCCGATCATCCGCTGGCTCGGGCGATAGTGAAGGAAGCTGGCGTGAAAGGGCTGGACTTGTTACCTGCTGAAGAAATGAAGAGTATTGCCGGCTGGGGAATCGAGGCACGGATCGGCGGAGACGTCTGGAAGATCGGCAAGCCTTCAGCTATGGAAGGGGAGCTGCCTCAGTGGTGCGAGGAAGAGATACGCAAGCTGGAGTCGGAAGGGAAGACCGTATCTGTAATTGTGCACCGGGAGAACCCAATCGGTCTTCTTGCGCTAAGAGACAATATCCGCCCGCAGGCCAAGGAAGCTGTCGCAAGACTGCACAAGCTGGGTATACAGTCTGCCATGCTTACAGGGGACCATAACACAACGGCTGAAGCCATTGGCCGTGAAGCGGGTGTGGATCAAATCTATGGAGATCTGCTTCCTTCAGATAAAGTGGAACATGTTAAAACGCTCCGTGAGAAGTATGGCCATGTCGTTATGGTCGGTGACGGCGTCAATGACGCCCCAGCCCTCGCCACGGCTTCGGTAGGCGTAGCGATGGGGGCAAGCGGAAGCGGCACTGCCCTGGAAGTTGCGGATGTGGTTCTGATGAATGATGATCTGGAGCGGATTGCTTACGCCATCACCTTGTCTCGCCGTGCGCGGAGGATTGTGAAACAGAATATAGTGTTTGCGATCAGTGTGATTCTGCTCCTGATTGCCGGAAACTTTATAGAGGGTATCCCGCTCCCGCTGGGGGTTATCGGTCATGAGGGAAGCACAATTCTGGTGATTCTGAATGGTCTAAGGCTGCTGAGATAACATCTTCATCATTCCTTCATTTAACCTTCACTGAACGTGTCCGCTAGGAATGTTGACGATCCATGGGGGATTTAAGATAATTATGATATAAAGTAAGCAGCTTATAATTACTCTGATTTCTCATACAAACCTAGCTGGATACGTACTTAGATTGAAGCGATATGAAGGAGACGATTCTTATGTATAAATCTATTATTGTTGGAACAGGACCTGCTGGTTTGACTGCCGCTATCTATTTGGCACGTGCGAATCTTAGCCCACTCATTATTGAAGGGCCTCAACCGGGCGGTCAGCTTACGACCACTACAGAAGTGGAGAATTTCCCAGGATTCCCTGAAGGGATTATGGGTCCTGAACTCATGGACAACATGCGCAAGCAGGCTGAACGATTCGGGGCTGAATTCCGGACCGGATGGGTGAACAGTGTGGACACCAGCAGCCGTCCATTCAAGCTTCAGGTAGAGGGCCTTGGAGAACTGGTAACAGAAACTCTGATCCTGTCTACAGGGGCTACTGCGAAATACCTGGGCATTCCAGGTGAGCAGGACAATGTGGGACGCGGAGTCAGCACATGCGCAACCTGTGACGGTTTCTTCTTCCGCGGCAAAGAGATCATTGTCGTAGGAGGCGGGGATTCGGCGCTTGAAGAAGCAGGCTTCCTGACCCGCTTTGCCTCCAAGGTGACATTGGTACACCGCCGCGAGGAGCTGCGCGCCTCGAAGATTATGCAGGACCGCGTACGCTCGAATGAGAAGGTAGAATGGGCACTGAACCGCACTCCGCTTGAAGTGATTGCCGGAGACCGTGGGGTAACAGGTCTGAAAGTGCTGAATAACGTAACTGGCGAAGAAGAGATTATCGAAGCCAGCGGGGTATTCGTAGCTATCGGGCATCATCCGAATACGGGCTTCCTTGGCGGCCAGATTACTACCGATGAGAACGGATATATCGTTGTAAATCCAGGAACCACCGAGACCAATGTCAAAGGCGTATTCGCTTGTGGTGACGTTCAGGATACCCGTTACCGTCAAGCGATCACTGCAGCTGGCAGCGGATGTATGGCTGCGATGGACGCGGAGAAATATATTGAGAGTCTGGAGCATGAAGCTGCAGTTCTGTAAGAGAAGCTTATAGCCATAACGATATTAGAAAATGAACAGGAGTGAATGAACGTGGAACAAGCGATTGTATATACAAGTACGAATTGCCCTCACTGCAAGCAGGTAAAGAGCTTTTTGACCGAGAAGGGCATATCCTTTGAGGAACGAAATGTGGAGACAAATGAGGAATTCGCGCAGCAGGTTTATGATATGGGCATGCGGGCGGTTCCGGTTACTTTGATCGGTGATTTCAAAATTGTAGGGATGAACAAGCTGCAATTCGATAAGGCGTTAGCCGCTAATTAACAACTAGAAAAGGGCACTTCCCATGCAGATCATGACTTTTCTGCTGGAAGGGCCCTTTTTATTTGAGAATAGAGGCAAGAAGGGGATAGCTCACAGATCCAGGATGGATGGTGGAGTTATCCCCTTTGTGTCATAACAGGTATACCTGCTGCAAACGCATTCAGGTTATGAGATTGATAACAAGCATAAAGATCAAATAGCCTACTACACCGGCTCCGATCAAGGTGAATCCGGCCTTCTTTCTGGATTGGAACAGACGAAGAGCACCCAGGCTGAAGAGTGGGGCTATAATCAGCAGAAAGAAAAATACAGTAACGAACATTTGCACGGAAATGTCGGAAATATTCGGGATCGTCATAGCTCTCCTCGCTCCATTTCTACAAGTATAAGACTTGCGCAATGAGATAAATCACACTTTTAACTTTATTATAACGAAAATCAAGTTTTTTGGGACGGTTTTTCACGGTTAAAATGGGCTGAAATACGTCTATTGTATGAACAAATTTACCTGTGCCTGTCCCGAACAATCGACAAAAGTAGAAGGCCTTTGACCAGCCAAGCTATGATACAATAATGCCTAACAGAGGTCTCGGAGGGTATAGAATCAGGATGGAACCCCTGGAGACAGCAGTCTGAAGAAGGGCGGAAGCGGCAATGAAGAAACGCTGGATGGAATGTGCAGTAATTGTGTTAGCAGGCTCTCTTCTTCTTGGATTTGTTCCCTCAGCAGCCGACTTTGGAACCGTCGTATATGCAGGTTCTGAACAGGGTACGGTAGTCACTGCTGACCAGATTCAGGACAAGCTGACGAATGCAGCGAAGGCTCGCCTCAGCAGTGTTACTTTTACCTATAAAGGCAAGACTTCCGCCCTTCGTTCACTGCTGAGCAAGGCTCTTACCGGGGCTCTTGATTCGGATGTGTACACCAAGTATGTTACTGACAGCTACTCGTTCAGCTGGCGAGGCACCGCGACTTCGGCGGCCGTAACGGTGAGATTCGTATACCGGGAATCAGCTGCGCAGACGAATTATGTGAACAGCCGTGTGAAGCAGATTGTCCAAAGTGTGGTCAAGCCCGGGATGAATGATCACCAGAAGGTAAAAGCCCTGCACGATTGGATTGTTCTGCATCTTCAATATGACAAAACCCTGCGTAAATATACGGCCTATGAAGGACTTAAGAGCGGAGCGGCAGTCTGTCAGGGATATTCTCTCCTGGCTTATAAATTACTGCTTGAAGCGGGAATTCCGAATCTTATTGTGGAGGGGACAGCCGGAGGCCAGCTGCATGCCTGGAACCTGCTGAAGCTTCAGGGAAAGTGGTACCACATGGATACGACTTGGGATGATCCGACACCGGATCGGGCCGGAGAGGTGCACTACAACTATTACCTCCGCACAGATAAGCAGATGAAGCAGGATCATAGCTGGACTCGTTCTTATCCGGGTGCCGTGACCGCATACAAGGATACCCTGCTCTCGCTCTCGAAATCTGCAGGTGGAGTAGGCAAAGCGGTCTTGGAATCCCTTCAGGAGGAGCTAGGATATACTCTGTATCAGCCAGGAATGGCTGTGAACTCGGCGGAGGGAATGAAGCTGAAGGTACAGCAGGCCATCAAGCAGGAGAAGCATACGATAACTCTTCGATATTCGGGTACTGTTGATCAGCTGCTAAATGATCTTCCATATCTGTATGAATTGAACATCAGCCATATAACCTACTACAATGAACCTCTTGAAGAGACCCCAGACCTCAAGGTGAGAATAGACTGGAAAGATTAACGCCCTGGACAGCGGCTGCTGTCCTCAGTAATGAGGCAGGAATAATATTATTATGAGTGGAAAAAAGGGAATGTCTACGGGCCATACAGCCGGTGGACATTCCCTTTGTGTTGTGCGGTGTGTATAAAGAGTTCGTTAATCTATATGGGCACCTGTGGTCACATCACACTGCTCCAGCGGAATGACTTTGGTGCGCTTGGTCCATTTGTACCCGAGCCATACGATCAGGAACAGCGGTATGCTGACATAGGAGACAAGAATGCCGTACCAGTCGATCCCGTTCTCCGAGATGGCGGTGTAGCTCTGACCGATAATAACGATAAAGCAGAGTACAAAAGCAAACAGCGGGCCAAATGGGAACCAGCGTGCTTTATAAGGCAGCTTGTTCAGATCCCGTCCCTGAGCCACATAGGCCCGCCGGAAGCGGTAATGACAGATGGCGATGCCGAGCCAGGTAATAAAGCCGCACATCCCGGAGGCATTCAGCAGCCAGGAGTACACTACTCCGTCACCGAACAGGGATGCCAGGAATGCGACCATGCCGACCAGCGTTGTCAGCAGCAGCGCATTCACCGGAATTCCTCGGTGATTCAGCTTGGCCAGGAATTTCGGAGCCTTTCCCTCCTTGGCAAGACCATACAGGACGCGGGAGGAAGCATACATACCCGAGTTACCGGCTGACAGCACGGAAGAGAGGATAACCGCGTTCATGACCGAAGCCGCAAAAGCAAGTCCTGCCTTCTCGAATACCAGCGTGAACGGGCTGACTCCGATGTTATCCACACCGCTCTTCAGCAGGTCCGGATTGGTGTAAGGGATGATCAAGCTGATAACAGTGATCGCCAGAATGTAGAAGATCAGAATGCGCCAGAACACCTGGCGAATCGCTTTGGGTACATTTTGACGAGGGTTCTCACTTTCTCCGGCGGCAACCCCGATCAGCTCCGTACCCTGGAAGGAGAAGCCCGCAGCCATGAACACGCCGAGGAAGGCGAAGAATCCGCCATGGAATGGAGCATCTCCAATCGTAAAGTTCTTGAATCCAACGGTCTCGCCGCCGATAATCCCAATGATCATCAATACGCCGACTGCGAGGAAAATAATAACGACAGCAATCTTGATGATGGCGAACCAGTATTCGGACTCCCCATAGCCTTTGACTGACAGGATGTTCAGGGCGAAGATCACGGCCAGGAACAGCAAGCTCCACCAGAACGAGTTGCTGTCCGGGAACCAGTATTTGATAATCAAGGTCGCCGCAGAAAGCTCGGCCGCGATGGTAATCGCCCAGTTATACCAGAAGTTCCAGCCCAGCGCAAAGCCAAGCGAAGGATCTACAAAGCGGGTGGCATAGGTGCCGAACGATCCGGAATCCGGCATATAAGTGGCCATCTCACCAAGACTGGTCATCAGGAAATAGACCATGATGCCGACTGCGGCATAAGCGAGCAGGGCGCCTCCGGGACCTGCGGAGGCAATGGCTCCGCCGCTTGCCAGGAACAGCCCTGTTCCGATGGAACCCCCGAGGGCAATCATCGTCATATGGCGGGCTTTAAGTCCAGCCTTGAGCGATACAGTATCTACTTTACGGTTGCTCATAAAAATTCTCCTTAATATAGAGTGAAGAGATAAGTCTCAAGGAAGCACGAAGAAGCCACGGAAGAAATTTCCGCGGCTTCGTATCTAATACCCGCATCATACCTTCAAAATAAAGATAGCTCAACACGTTCATCCGTTGGTATAGACGAACGTGACAGTTCTGTCCCTTTCGGTAACAGCCCCAGCAGAAATGGTATAGAGGAACAACTCTGCTTCGGCGGCACTGCCTTTCACCCCGGGATCAACAGCGTCCTTATACGCCTTCCCCGGTCTACTCTTCAACTGCCGCGACCTCTACCTCACCCTGAAACTAGGAAATGATGAGGTAATATTCAATTGTATCTTCCATCAACTATCATCATCTGAATCTGAAACTTCATTCAGTATAAATCAACAAAAACTGAACAGCAACAGACAATTTATGCAAAATAAAGACGTATTTATGACACTCCGCCCTCGCCGCGGCGGGCCATCTGCTGCCAGACCGTACCCGCTGCCTGCTCGCCGGACTCGATACGCTCCAGCGCCATCCGCGCCTGCAGACTGACCTCGAATTCGGGGTCATCTGCTGCCGCTTCCAGCGCTTCCCTAGCGTCGTCCGTCCCGACTTCGTACAGGAAGCGCGCGGCCCGCCAGCGCACCAGCTTGCTGCGGTCGGACAAGGCCTCGGTCATCGGCCCGGTAGCGGCCGGGTCGCCGATGTCCGAGAGCGTGTCGCCTGCCGTCCGGCGCACGGCGGCGGAGCTGTCGCGCAGCGCTTCGAAGAGCAGCGCCATGGCGTCCGGCGTCCGGATGTCGCCGAGGTAGACCACGGCGAGCCGCCGCAGCTGCATCTGCGGGTCGCGCAGCGCTTCCGCCAGCAGCGGCAGCGCCTCTTCGCTCGGCTGCAGCGCATCGAGCGCGGCGTAGCGCACGCGCCAGTCGCCGCTCTGCATGCGCTCCTGCACCTCTTGGAGGCTGAGCTCGCGGCGCTCCTCAACGAATTCGCTCTCGCTGCGGCCATGGGCAATGGCCTGGCGGATCACATCTGCAAGCCGCTCTGGAGGGAAGGCCGCTTCGATCTCTTGCTCGATCTCGCGGGCAATATCTGCAAGCTCGCCATAACGGACGCCATAATCTACGAGCTTGCGCTCTTTGATCAGGGTCGCGCTGGCGACCTCAGTCACCGCATTCACGAAGCGTTCAGGCAGCGAGATCCGCTCCTCAAGGGAGCCGGATTTCACGCGCACCTGCATCGGAATGCCGCGGAAGAACTGAACGAACACCTGGGCTTCGCCGTAGCCTGTGTTCGTGGCTTCTTCATCCGGCTTCCAGGCAGATTCCATGCCTTCCTGGCCGAACTGTTCCTGCACGCTGGCTAGAATGGCGGACCAGTCGGCATTGCCTTTACGGTCTAGGGCGATGAAGTCCGCGGTATGAAAGATGCTCTTCACGCCGGGAATATGCAGCATCTGCTGAATCCAGGCTGGAGCAGAGCGTTCGTTATCAGACGTATATGTTTTGCGCTGGCCCGGGGCCAGTGTCTCATCTAGATGAAGCTTCATCGTATTGGGACTTGGGGTCGGTTCGATAAATTTGATTTTCATAGACGAATGACATCTCCTTTTGGGGTGTTGTGTCTATTTTACAACAATTGCCGAAGTATTCCTAAGTATAGACCGAGACTCCGCGTAAAACCTTGAACTTTGTGGAATAAATAGGAGATGCCGGCGGAAAACTGAAACAAGCCGAATGGAACGTGAAGGGTGGATGGGAAAGTGTTCTTGAAGCAGGAGAGAAAGCTGGTCCTGGTATGTCTCATCGTCACGATAATTATGCTCGCTGGAACGATTCGCAGTTTTATCAGGTACCTGCATTACCACTAAGTTAACAGGAGATGAATGTTGATGTCACTCAATGACCCGGTAATGATGAGCCGGATTCTGACCGGACTCACCTTGTTCGTTCATATTAATCTGGCAGCGGTTGGGGTTGGGCTGCCTGTCATGATGGCCTTGGCCGAATGGAGGGGAATTCGTACCGGGGACCCTCATTATATCCTGCTCGCGCGCAGATGGGCGCGGGGTTTCGTAATCTCGGTTGCCGTAGGGGTGGTTACAGGTACGGCGATCGGACTGCAGCTCAGCCTGCTCTGGCCAACATTTATGCGCGTTGCCGGAAGGGCCATTGCTCTCCCGATGTTCATGGAGACGTTCGCGTTCTTTATTGAAGCTATCTTCCTGGGCATCTATTTGTATACCTGGGACCGGTTCCGCAACAAATATCTGCATCTGCTGCTGCTGATTCCAACGGCTATTGGCTCTACCGCCTCGGCCTTCTTCATTACGTCCATGAATGCCTTCATGAACATGCCCCAGGGGTTCACCCTGAAGAACGGAGTGTTCACCGATGTGAACCCGCTGATGGCGATGTTCAACCCCGCTACACCCACGAAAGTATCACATGTTATCGCTTCTTCCTATACCGTCAGTGCCTGTCTGCTGGCCGCTATTGCTGCCTTCAGTCTGCTTAAAGGGCGGAGGCATGTCTATTTCAAAAAGGCGCTTAAGCTCACGGTCGTGTCTTCTTTTGTATTTGCTTTGGCGACAGCCGTGATTGGTGATTTCTCAGGCAAGTATCTGGCCAGGTATCAGCCCGAGAAGCTTGCGGCAGCGGAGTGGCACTTTGATACAAGAGATAAGGCACCGCTTATTTATGGAGGGATTCTGGATAAGAACAATCAGGTCAAATATGCGATCAAGATCCCTTATGCGCTGAGCATCCTGGCTGGCAGTTCGCCGAATATGACCGTGATCGGGCTTAATGAATTCCCTAAGGAGAACATTCCTCCGCTCAGTATCCACTATATGTTCGATCTTAAGGTTACGAATGGGATCATGCTGATTCTCATTCCTTTCATCTATATGCTGCGCAAAAGAATCCCCGGAATGCGAGGGTCCGTGCCTAAATGGCTGCTGATCGGAATCGTTGCTCTCGCTCCGCTTGCATTTGTGGCTGTCGAGCTAGGATGGTTTTTTGCCGAGGTTGGCCGTCAGCCCTGGATTCTACGCGGCTACATGCGGGTATCTGAAGGGGCAACCACCTCAACGAACGTGCCTTGGATGCTGGTGCTGTTCGTGCTGCTGTATCTGGTCCTGTGTGTCTCTTGTCTCAAGGTGCTGGGGAAGATGTTCCGTAACAAAAATGTGGAAGAAGAACTGCGGGAGCTTTATCCGGAAGGCGGTGGGTTGAAATGAGCTATGAGATTCTTGGCATTACGGTGCTGTGGACCTTTCTGTATGGGTATTTGATTGTGGCTTCCATCGACTTTGGGGCAGGGTTCTTCAGCTTCTACAGTGTATCGACCGGGCATAAGAACAAGGTGCACCGGGTTGTTCAGAGGTATCTGTCTCCGGTATGGGAGGTCACGAATGTATTTCTGATATTTTTTGAAATCGGGTTGATCGGTTTCTTTCCGGAGTCTGCCTATTATTATGGGACTGCGCTGCTTGTACCGGGAAGTATTGTGATTATTTTGCTGGCGATCCGCGCTGTCTATTATGCCTATAACACTTACGGCATTTCAAATAATGGGAATAGGGTATACATGGCGCTGTATGGGGCCACGGGTCTATTGATTCCGGCGGCACTGTCTACCGTTCTGGCCTTATCGGAAGGAGGAATCATTGAGGAGCAGAGAGGGCTGGTGCTGCTCAATTGGGGAGCGTTCTTCTCGAATCCGTATACCTGGTCGGTCGTTCTGCTGGCCATCGTCTCGGTGCTGTATATCTCGGCGATGTTCCTCAGCTATTATGCCTCCAAGGCAGAGGATATGATAGCTTTTGAAATTCTGCGGAGGTATGCGCTCTTCTGGAGCGGACCTACCATTTTGGCCAGTGTGTTCGCTTTCTTCCAGATTAACAGGCAGAACCCGGAGCACTTTCAGAACATGCTCCACATCGCATGGATGTTCGTGGCTTCTCTGGTGTGCTTCCTGGGCGCAGTATATCTGGTATGGCGGAGACGAAGCCTCGGCTGGTCCTTTATCCTGGTTCTGCTTCAGTTCGCCTTTGCCTGGTATGGGTATGGACAATCACATCTGCCATACGTCCTCTACAAGTATGTCAACATCTATCAGAATTTCACGAATGAAGCTATGGCTACGGCCTTGCTTGCCGCGTTCATTGCCGGGTTCATCCTGCTCGTCCCTTCCCTGGTTCTGCTGATGAGACTGTTCCTGTTCGATGCCCGGTATATTCGCGGGAATTCACCGAAGAAAGGGTCATAGACATATGATTGAGCATTTTATGATGATGTATGCTCCCCAGCTGGTGGTGGCCGGAGCGATTCTATTCTTGTTTGTGTACGCAGTGAAATACAAGGATTCCGGGGAATAATTAGAAGCTGAAAGTCACCTGCTAGGGAATTTGGAATTCGGGGTAATAGTAGGTTAAGATGAAAGAAAGGCGATGGAACAGGGAAACCTTTTATCAGACTATACAGGGAAATAGGAAGGGAGGAGCCCTCTTCATGCCCAGACACCGCTTTAACAATATCGATAATGTAAGTACAGATAAAACACTCAAACAGTTCAGCCAATGGCGCGAAGAGCGCCGCAGGAAGAAAAAGGATTACTCCTATGTTATTCCTAACTCGGAACCAGAAATTGAATATTTGAAAAATAACCGGGTAGATACCACGATTACCTGGATCGGGCATTCAACCTTCCTGATTCAGTATCAGGGACTCAACATTGTGACCGACCCGGTATGGGCCCCAAGAATGGCTTTTCAGCGCCGGCTTGGATCTCCGGGCATCCCGATTGAAGAAATTCCGGAAGTGGACATCATCCTGATCTCCCACTCTCATTATGATCATATGCATGTGTCATCGATCCGCAAATTATATGGAGCCCGTACGACCATTCTGGTCCCCGTAGGACTGAAGCGCAAGATGGAACGCAAAGGCTTCAGCCGCTGCGAGGAGATGAAATGGTGGGAGGATGTGACGGTGAAGAATGTGAAATTCTCCTTCGTCCCGACTCAGCACTGGACACGGCGTACCCCTTTCGATACGAATACTTCCCATTGGGGAGGTTTTGTTATGGAGATAGATTCTCCGCAGCAGCAGGGGCAGTCAGATCCTGTGATTTATTTTGCGGGAGACAGCGGTTATTTCAAAGGATTCAAGGATATCGGGGAGCGCTACAATATCGATGTTGCGCTGATGCCGATCGGGGCCTATGAGCCGGAATGGTTCATGACCTCACAGCATGTGAATCCCGAAGAGGCCATCCAGGCTTTCCTGGATGTCAAGGCCAAGACGATGGTGCCGATGCATTACGGTACCTTCAAGCTGGCTGATGATACGGCGCGGGAAGCGCTGGACCGCATGGAAGCCGAACGCAAGAAACGGGGCATACCGGAAGAGGCGATTCGTGTGCTGCTGTACGGGGAGACCCTTCGGTATCCGAAGCTTAAGCCATCCGAAACACCATCCCGCTGAGGTTAGTTCCCTGTGCAGGGGATTTCTATGCTATAATGATGAGCTAGATGGAACGAACTAAGCAGATAAAGGATGGTAATGATTAATGATCAGTACAAGTGGTGTAACGCTCCGTTACGGAAAACGAGCACTTTTCGAAGATGTAAATATAAAGTTTACGCCTGGGAACTGCTATGGTCTGATCGGTGCGAACGGCGCCGGCAAATCTACGTTCCTGAAGATTCTGTCTGGAGAAATTGAGCCTAACACAGGTGATGTTCATATGACTCCGGGCGAACGTATGGCGGTTCTGAAGCAGAATCACTACGAATATGATGAATTTCCGGTTCTTGAGACGGTGATTATGGGTCATGCCCGTCTGTACAGCATCATGAAAGAGAAGGATGCGCTGTATGCCAAAGCCGACTTCTCCGAGGCGGACGGTCTTCGTGCTGGTGAGCTGGAAGGCGAATTTGCGGAAATGGACGGCTGGAATGCGGAATCCGACGCGGCTTCACTCTTGATTGGTCTTGGTATCGAGAAGGACCTGCATGATAAGAAGATGAGCGAGCTTAGCGGTAACGAGAAGGTCCGTGTCCTGCTTGCCCAAGCGCTGTTCGGTACTCCGAACAACCTGCTGCTCGATGAGCCTACCAACCACTTGGACATTGATTCTATCGCTTGGCTGGAGAACTTCCTGCTTGATTATGAAGGCACTGTTATTGTGGTATCCCATGACCGTCACTTCCTGAACAAGGTATGTACACATATTGCGGATATCGATTTCGGCAAAATCCAGCTGTATGTGGGTAACTACGATTTCTGGTATGAGTCCAGCCAGCTGGCCCTTAGATTAACTCGGGATGCCAACAAGAAGAAGGAAGAGAAGATCAAGGAACTGCAGGCGTTCATTCAGCGGTTCTCGGCCAACGCTTCCAAGTCGAAGCAGGCAACTTCCCGTAAGAAGCAGCTCGACAAGATTACACTGGATGATATTCGTCCTTCCAACCGGAAATATCCGTTCCTTCACTTCAAAGCCGAGCGTGAAGCAGGTAAGCAGCTTCTGACGGTAGACAGCATCACCAAGACTCTTGAAGGTGAAACGGTACTGAACAATGTCAGCTTTGTGGTGAACAAAGGCGACAAGATCGCTTTCGTGGGCCCGGATGGCCTTGCGAAGACGACTTTATACCAAGTCATCATGGGTGAGACTGAGGCGGACGCAGGTGAGTATAACTGGGGCGTTACCACTTCCCAGGCGTATTTCCCTAAGGACAACTCGGCTTACTTTGACGGGGTGGATCTGAACCTTGTCGAGTGGCTGCGCCAATATTCCAATGACCAGGATGAGACCTTCCTGCGCGGATTCCTTGGACGTATGCTGTTCGCCGGCGAGGAAGCCTTGAAGAAGGCAAGCGTACTCTCCGGTGGAGAGAAGGTTCGCTGCATGCTGGCGAAGATGATGCTCAACGGTGCGAACGTGCTGATCTTCGATGAGCCTACGAACCACTTGGACCTCGAATCCATTACGGCCCTCAATAACGGCCTGATTGACTTTGACGGCACGATCCTGTTCGACTCTCATGACCATCAGTTCATTCAGACCATTGCCAACCGGATTATTGAGATTACGCCGAATGGCGTAATTGATCGCCAAATGTCTTATGACGAGTATTTGGAGAATGAGGAAATTCAGCAGCTGCGCAAGGAAATGTACCCGGCAGGAACTCTGAATTCATAAGTATAAAAAATGCTGTCCCTTGGGTTTAAGGGACAGCATTTTCTTTAGAGGCTCCTAAGATCCGCCGGTGCGGCGGCGCTGGTTGTTCGGTTTTTTGTTGTTTTGGCTTTTGAGTGTTTTGGTGGTATTCATTCCGCTTTGGCCTTGTTTATTGGAAGCCTGATTCTGCTTCTTTTGCTGTAATTTCAGCCTCATGGCTTCGGCGAGGTCGATTTTTTTAGGCTCTTTATTCTCTTCTGTCATCGTTATCATCTCCTTTGCGTGATGGGAGCGCTGATCTCATTTTATACGTTTTTAAAACATTGGACAACGGGAATAATGGTTATATTGGATTTTGGAGGTGCCATTTGGAATGGATACATACAAAGAGATCAAACAGGGAGAGCGCGGCGCCATCATCAGTATTGCCGCCTACCTGCTGCTGTCCGCGTTAAAGCTGATCAGTGGATATTTATTTCATTCCAGCGCCCTGCTTGCAGACGGGTTCAACAATGTTACGGATATCATTGCGTCGACGGCCATTCTGATCGGGCTTCGTATTTCCAGGAAACCGCCGGATTCAGACCATGCCTATGGACATTTCCGGGCCGAGACCGTAGCTGTGCTGCTCGCTTCCTTCATTATGGCTACGGTAGGGATTCAGGTGCTGATTGAAGCGGGGAGAGGGTTGTTCGAAGGAAGAAAGGCAGCTCCCGATCCTTTGTCAGCGGTTATCGCGCTTGTGAGTGCAGCCGGCATGTTCGGAGTCTATGTGTATAACCGGAGACTGGCCAAGAGAATTAACAATCAGGCGCTGATGGCAACCGCCAAGGACAGCCTGTCGGATGCATTTGTAAGTATCGGAGCGGCCATAGGAATCTTCGGCGCCCAGTTCGGCTTGCCTTGGCTGGATACCGTAGCGGCTATCGCCGTAGGGCTGCTTATCTGCAAGACAGCCTGGGAGATCTTTAAGGATGCCACATACCGACTTACAGACGGCTTCGACGAGAATGAGCTGCAGGATCTGCGTAGCTCTATTGCCCGGATTCCGGGTGTGGAAGGCCTTAAGGATGTGAAGGCGCGGGTCCATGGGAATCATGTGCTGGTCGATGTCGTTATTGAGGTAGACCCGCGACTTAACGTTACGGAAAGCCATGAGATCAGCGATCTCATCGAAGCGCAGATGGTGGAGCGCCATAATGTCATGAATGTTCATGTTCACGTAGAACCGAAGCAGGAGGGCGCTGAGCCGGAAGAGACCCCGCGGAAGATAACGAAAGCCGAGCAGGGGTAGTGAAATAATACATGCCGAATTATCAGCAGCTATTTCAGGGCCATTGGGCCAGGGAATAGCTTTTTTCGTGGTCAGGTAGGCATTAAGGCCTGTTCATAAGCAAAAGTTAGGTAGTTAGCATTACCGTGTATTTTGCGCAGAAAGACATATGTTGAGTTCTCTTGGTGATGCCGATAAATGGGACAAGTGCCTTTTTAGGCGGACAACTTACAACTTAGAACATCCCAGGGAGGATTCAACATGAAAAAGAGCTTGGCGATTGGACTCATTACCACCCTTTTATTAGGTAACTCAGGTATACTTGCATCATCTCACGTACAGGCTGCGGCTTCTGTTCAGAAGGCCGGACTTACGGGAACCATTCAATATGGTGTTAACCTTCGGGTCGGTCCGTCCACTTCTGCCCGCATCATTAAAATGCTGGAGACAGGAGAGACTGTCAGCATCACGGCGAAGGACAATCCTTATTTCTATAAAGTGCTTACGTCCAGCGGTCAGGCGGGATATGTCAGTAAATCGGAGAAGTACATCAAGCTGAACTCCGGAACGGTAGTCAAATCGGAGAATACCCAGCAATCGGATGCTCAGATTGAGCGGGAGCAGAAGCTGGAGCTTCTTTTCCAAACAGCCAAGAAGTATCTGGGTACACCCTATGAATTCGGTTCAGACCGAAATACGACGAATACCTTCGACTGCTCCGACTTCTCAAGGCAAATCTACCGGGAAGCTCTGAATATCATCCTACCAGCCGATTCAAGAGCACAGGGCCAGTGGATTAAGGATAACAGCAAAGCTGTATATAATCTGAATGAACTGCGACCAGGCGATCTGATCTTCTTCATGAGTTATAAGGGTTCCTCGGATGCGGCATACCAAGGGATTAATAAGGATACCGAACGGATTAATCATGTGGGGGTATACCTCGGCAACGGACAAATGATCCAGACTTATTCTGTAAGCTCGGGAGGCGTGCGCATAGATACGTTAACCGGCTCATGGGCCAAGCGGTTCTTATTTGGGGGAAGTGTGCTTCAATAATTCGTTACATTCGCAGTTCATACAAAACGCCCTGCTTCAGCATAGAGATCAAGTCTCTTGCCAGAGTAGGGCGTTATTTGTATAGGAGCCGGCCGGTTAGTTTCAGTTATGTAAACGCCGGAAGGCTGTTTTTGGTTGGTCTTGGCTTTATGTTATATTATTTAGTATATTCTGGTGCCCATACCCAGCCTTTGCCCAGCCAAGTGTAGATTTCAACCCAATCTCCGATAATTTGGCCGGTTGGCTCCAGCACTTGCGGATCGAGCTTGCCCCATGCTTTGCCGTTAGGGTCTTTATAGAATGTAGTTACTTTCATGATTTCCCATTTTTTAGGAGGATTAGCTACAATAAGATCATTGATGATAATGGGAGAGCTTACTGTTGTTGAGGTAACTACAGGGGTGGACGTAGTTGTCGTCGTTCCTGTCGAATTTGTAGTGGTCACTGGAGCTGTGTCTGCAGATGCCGCTGTAGCGAAAGCTGCGGATAAAGCAAGTGATGCTGTGATTGCTGCTAGTTTTTTCATTGTATTTCCTCCCTAGGATATGTTTGGTGTTGCTTTGTATATTTTAAATAACCAGCCAAGCGACCTCAGAATCAAATTATGGAAAATTATTTTGGGCCTAAGGTGTTTTTATTAACGAAGTGTAAAAGATTAAGTAGAGAAAGAGTGGAGAGTATGAGGAAAAAATGGTTGTTAATCATCCCGTTCATCCTAGTTATTGTGGCAGTTACAGCTGTGATTCTATACATCCGTCCGACACAAGATCTGAATCTCGATTACACTGAACTAGATTGGAAAGCGAAGATTACCCAGATGATCGATACTCGTGAACCGGTCATCCATATTAACGCCGATGAGTTCAACAGAATGGCCAAGCAGAAGCTGGTGAAATACTTAGCTAAAGGTGAGCTACCGGTTGATGTGACAGGTGCGGAGTTTAAGCAGCATGGGAACCGGATCGATGCGGATATCAACGGAAAGTGGGGAATTATACCCTTCGGAGCAAAAGCAGTCTATAATATGGACTTCTCCGGGGGACTTGTTGTACTGACTCCGGTTTCAGTGCAGATTAAGGGGATCAAGTTAACCCCTGAGCAGCTGGGACTGAAGCAGGTTAGTGTACCGCCGGGCAAAGAGCTGCCCGAGATGATTAAGGTTAAGGATATGATCTTTCATGAGGACTCCATTGAAGCGAGACTGTCCTTGAACTGGCTGGAGATTATGCGGATCTTATAATTAATAAAGAATAAAGAATATATGTTAGCAGAACAAAAAGGCGATAATGACCAAGGTCCACTGGACACTTGGTCATTATCGCCTTTTTGCATTGTTATATGCCGTTGAAGTTGAACTAAGAATTACCCCTGGGCAAGAGTGTGAAATGATTCTGGAGAAGCGGAGCGCTCGCCTTTGTGACCGGATTTTTACCTTGAAAATTTAATCAAGAACTCTGGGGACAACAGCGATCGGAAGAACATTTCACGCGGTTGCCTTATGAGTAATTCAATAGTAAAGCTTACTGGTTAAAGCGATCGGCGTCCATTACGACCTGTGAAGAGGGAGATAATGAACAGAACCAGGAAGACGAAGAACAATATTTTTGCTATAGAAGCTGTTGCTGCCACCACTAGATTGAAGAAACCGAAGATACCTGCAATCAAGGCAACGACCAGAAAAATAAGGGACCATTTTAACATGAAGATCCACCTTCTTTCATAGAAGATTAGTAAAGCCTCTATCCGAAGATCCGGTATAGAACCGGGCTTTCGGACAAAGCTTCGGTGCGGGTTGTTCCCGCCTCGTAATGATCTTTAACCGAGCTGTTTAGGAATGAAACAACCGCGCTCTCCGTCAGGCTTTAGGCAGCATTTTCCTTTGTTTCGTCCAAAACGGCTCGGGGTAACTATGGGGTAACACAAGCTTACGAGGAAAGAAAGAGAGGTAATGTTGATGTCACTTATTTGGCAGCTCAGTGTAGCCGTTATTGCTTTAGCGTTTGTAGCCTTGGTTATCTTCCTGATTAAAACGCTGAAGGCAGCAGAGAATTCCCTTGATAAAACATCCCAAACGCTTCAGGAGGTTCAGAAGACGATTGATGAACTTACGTATGAAGTGAAAGAAGTGCTGAGGCATGCGAACGGGATTACCGAGGATGTACAGCACAAAATGAAGCAAATTGATCCGGTCATTGAAACCGTGAAGAATGTTGGCGAAATCTTGAACGAGGTCACACTTAGTGCCAAACAAGTATCCACAGCTTTAATTGAGAGATTCAAGAAGCCGCCTGAGGCGAGAATCTCCACGAAGGATGCAGCACGCATGTCTTTGCAGACGCCTTCGGAGAAGACCGTGCAAAGTTATGAGGCAACCTATTCCAAGAAGAACTCAGGCAATTGGACCAAATGGATTGATCTTGCCGCAGGCGCATGGCAGAAATTTCGCCACTAATCGCAAGGCCGGCAGCATAAAGAAAGGGTGAGCTTCATGTTGAATGCAATTCTGCTGCTTATCGGACTACTTTCTCCCCTTAACGGTTCATCGCCCTCAGCTGATGACATGGCAATGAATTCGAATGCCGCCTCGTTCACGCCTGGGGTAGTGCAGGCTTCTCTTGCACACTTTGGGACGAGGCACGAACGAGTGACTGAATTGGATACCTTGAATGACATTTCGCTTAGTGATCAGACCGAGGATGTAATCGGCAAGAAAGGGAAGCCTGATAAGGTAACCCTAGACAAACTGACCGGTTATACGGAATATCACTATAAGGATGTCACCGTCGGACTGTTTGACGGTCAGGTATACTATGTTCATCTGGGCGCTGATGCGAAGGAGATGAAGGTGAATAAGCAGTGGGTTGCACTTCAACCCTCCTCTTTGAACCGGGCTTTCGGACCTGCTGATTATACCGCCGAGGATGGCGATGTATATACCCGGGGATATAGCGCGATCAAGATATACAGGGACGCAGCAGGAGCTGTACAGGGCATTGATTTGTTCGATGCTGGAGCTTTTGACTGACCTGGTAAATGGTGCAAGGTGATTCACGGGACGGCAGATTGGGTTAATGGCTATTTAGGTATTCAGAGCATGAACAGCATTTAGTAAAGGAGTGTGTAAATATCATGAGTATAGAAAGTACTAAATCTTATGCAAAAGTGGTGCAAAACGGAGTTCAGGCAGTGGAAACTGTCAAAGAGCTGGGTTCTACCGGTTATCTGGCTGAGAATATTTATGTACTGGCCCATGATCAGGAGCGCACGGACCGAATCGTGGATGCTACGAATGCCCAGGAGGTAGGAATCAAGGAAGAGGGAGTATTTCATTCCCTGGCTAACTTGTTCCGCTCCCGTGGGGATGAACTGCGCTCCAAGATAGTCTCTCTTGGTTTTACAGATACCGAAGCAGAATTCTACGAAAAAGAATTGGATCTGGGCAAGGTGCTTGTCATTGCTGTCCGGAAATAAGATAGAGCATGAAGAAAAATTTGTCGGTTTTTAGATAAGGAATGGGGATTTTCCCTCATTCCTTATCTATATTTTGGGATATATGAAGATGTATGTTAATAAACGTTAATTTTTTTGAGCAGCTTGTGAAGAAAATGATATAGTTGAACTGATTGAAGTCCCAGGGGAAAGAATAAAATGCAGGGAGAGCGCTATGAAAATTTTAATTGTGGACGATAATCCGACGAATATCATCATTGTCCGTGAAATTCTAAAAAAAGAAAATTACCGGGATACGGTTGCTGTCTCCTCCGCGTTCGAAATGTTCCAGCATCTTGGTCTGGATCATACCGGGCAGGGAGCGGTAATCGCAGCCACTGATATAGATTTGATTCTGCTTGATATGATGATGCCCGAGATGGATGGTATAGAGGCTTGCCGTATTGTACAGCAGTATGAAGAGCTTAGGGATATTCCGATTATTATGGTTACCGCTGTAGGAGATTCCAAGAAGCTGGCCGAGGCGCTGGATGCGGGTGCTGTCGATTACGTCACCAAGCCGATTAACAAGGTTGAGCTTATGGCCCGCATACGGCTTGCCCTGCGCTTGAAGCAGGAGAAGGACTGGCATAAAGAACGCGATCAGCGTCTGCAGGAGGAGCTTAAGCTGGCAGGCCTGGTTCAGCATGCGGTGCTGAGCGCACCCATTGATGATCCCTACTTTGAGGTTAATGCCCTGTATAAGCCTTCATTCGAGCTTGCCGGGGATTTGTATGCGTGGTATCCGCTGGGAGAAGGCAGATACGGTATTATTTTGCTGGATATGATGGGGCACGGAATCTCTTCCTCGTTATTCTGTATGTTCATTGCCTCGGTTCTGAAGGACACAGTCAATACTTATGTGGAGCCGGAGAAAGTCATTCAGGAGCTCAATCGGAGATTCAGCCAGCTTCATATAGACAGCCAACTGGTCCAGTATTATTTTACGGCGATCTATCTGGTAGTGGACACCAAGTTCAAGCGTATTGATTATGTGAATGCGGGGCATCCGCCTGGGCTTCTATATATGGAAGATGGATCGGTGACTATGTTGGAGACAGGATGTCCTCCAGTGGGGCTATTTGACAAAATAGATGCGGAGACCCGCTCCATCACCTATGAGGAGGACGGACACATCGTTCTCTATACGGATGGACTGCTTGAGGCTGTGGAAGGCACTCAGGATGATCAGATCGAATATCTCGTTACCCATCTAGCAGATGATCATAGACTGGATCTTCCGAAAATGCAGGAAATGTTCTTTGATGATCACGGTCCTCAGGAGCGTGAAGATGATAAATGTCTGGTATGGATATCACTAAAAAAAGGGGAAGGCCGGAATGAGAATCAAGAGTAAGCTGGTCATTGGCTTTGGGTCAATCATGGCAATCCTGCTTGTCTTAACCTTTATTGGTTACGATCGAATGGATTTCATGCGGAAACAGATCGATCAAGTATATCAGCAGAGATATATGAATATACGGAGCTCGGGAGAGATGCGCGGGCAGGTTAACGAAGTGACCAAGAAGCTGGCGAATCTGCTGCTTAACCCATCCCTTTCCGTTGAGAGTGCAACACCTGAGATTATGGGCAATGTTAGTAAGGCGGACGAAAGTCTCTCCGCACTAACGAAGAATAAGAATTCCAGTGCGGAAGAGAAGCTTATTATATCGAATGTGAGCCGAGCATGGGACCAGTACAAAGCGTACTTGGACAAACAGCTGTCCTTATTCAGTGAGAATGACAGAAGCCGTGCGATTAACTTCCGCAATGCTACGGGAATAGACCTTCAGAATAAAATTGTGGATAGCATTAACTCGCTGAGCACGTATCAGGATTTGAAGATTGAAGAGGAAGTTCGGTCGGCCCGGGATGCCTACGAGCAGTCCGTGCAGATCACTGTAGCAGTAATGGCCGCAGGCCTGCTGCTGGCTCTTGGGATCATGCTCTGGATCATCCCGAGTATCACCAGAGGATTCAATACCGTGTCCCAAATGATGACGAGCTTTGGGAATGGGAAATTCAGGGCGATTAGACGTATTAAGGTGAGCAATAAGGATGAGATTGGCGATGTTGCCCGGGTATTTCAGGAGTTATCTGAGGACCTGGAGGAGAAGCAGGAACTCGAGAAGAAATATCTGCAGGCCCAGCAGGATCAGGCTTGGGTGAATTCGAATTTAGCCCGGATTACCGAGCTGTTCCAGGGTGTCAATTCACTTGAACAAGTGGCACAAATGTTCATTACCGAATTCACGCCTATACTTGGCGGCCGCTACGGGGCGCTGTATACAAAAAGTGATGAGCACAGTCCCAATGAAGTGCATCTGGCGGCAGCTTATGCCATGGATGAGGCAGGACGTCCCAATAAGTCATTTAAGCTGGGAGAGGGGCTTGTGGGTCAGGTAGCTCTCACGAAAGAACCGCTGACACTTGTCAAGCTACCGGATAGCTATCTCTCGATCCGCTCCGGACTCGGGGAGGCTGAGCCAGCAGAAGTTATGATCTATCCGGTTATATTTGAAAATCAGGTTCTGGGTGTTATTGAAATTGCGAATTTCCTGCATTTCAACGACCTTCAGAAGCAGCTCTTGAAGGAACTGGCCGTAAGTCTGGGTATCATTCTTAATAATATTATGGGCCGGTTAAGAGTTGAAGAACTGCTTAGGGAGTCTCAGACTCTTGCCGAAGAGCTTCAATGTCAGTCCGAAGAGCTGCAAAGCCAGCAGGAGGAGCTTCGCCGCTCTAATGAAAACCTGGAAGAGCAGACTCTCGCGCTCAAGCGTTCGGAAGAGCAGCTGCAGCGCCAGCAGGAAGAGCTGGAGCATTTCAATACCGAACTGCTTGCGAAGACACATGCCCTGCAGGAGCAGGTTCAGGAAGTGGAAGAGAAGAACGAAGAAATCGAGAAGACTAAGCTTCAGCTTGAGCAGCAGGCCAGCCAGCTTGCGCTTACCAGCAAATATAAGTCTGAATTTCTTGCGAATATGTCCCATGAGCTGCGAACGCCGCTTAACAGTCTGCTGATCCTCTCTCAGCTTCTGTCTGAGAATAAGGAAGAGAATCTGACCCTCAAGCAGAAGGAATATGCCCAGACTATCTATATGTCGGGGGCGGATCTGCTGAAGATGATTGATGAAATTCTTGATTTGTCCAAAGTGGATGCCGGCAAGATGGAGATTAATGAAGAGTCAGTAAGCTTTACTGAACTAGAGAGATTTGTGGACACTAACTTTAGAGAAGTAGCGCTGAAGAAGAATCTCAAGCTTCATTCACAAGTCCAGGAGGGCGTACCTGATGCCATCCAAACGGATGGTTACCGGGTGAAGCAGATTCTACGGAATCTGCTGTCCAATGCCTTTAAATTCACGAGTGAGGGGGAAGTAAGCTTTAAGGTCTCCGCAGCGAGCTCCGAAGATCTTCCTTACTATCTCGATCATGACAGAGAATACCTAGCTCTAAGCATTAAGGACACAGGAATTGGCATTCCGAAGGATAAGACGGACCTGATCTTTGAAGCCTTCCAGCAGGCGGACGGCACGACCAGCCGCAGATTTGGAGGCACAGGTCTTGGACTCTCCATCAGCCGTGGCCTAGCTTCCCTGCTCGGCGGAGCGATTTCCCTGAAGACGAAGGAAGGAGAAGGCAGCGAGTTCATACTATATCTTCCCAAGGACGGGATTACACCGATTGTGAACTCACGTGCGTCTAAACCATCGAGGGCTCCAGTTATGCAGCAGCCTCCTATAGAGAAGGATTCAAGCAGCACGGATGAGGAGAGAGATAAAGTCTTTACCCTGCCTGATGACCGAAACAGCATTACTCCGCAGGATAAAGTGATGCTCATTGTCGAGGATGATCTCAATTTTGCGAAGATCCTCATTGATATGGCGAAAGCCTATGGATTCAAAACCTTGACCACCTCTCAAGGTGACGAGGGGCTGAAGCTGGCAAGAACGTATCTGCCGGATGCTGTTATTCTGGACATCCAGCTGCCTGTCATGGACGGATGGTCCATTCTTGGTGAGCTTAAGGGCAACCCGGATACCCGCCACATTCCGGTTCACGTCATCTCGGTTGTGGATGATGTAAAGCAGGGCATGAAGATGGGGGCCATCGCTTATTTGCAGAAGCCTTCTTCAAGGGAAAGTCTTGAGCGGGCGTTCTCGCACATAGAATCTTATATGGACAAGAGTTTGAAACACCTGTTAGTGGTAGAAGATGATGAAGTACAGCGGCAGGCGATTATCGAGCTGGTCGGACATGATGATGTCATCATTACGGCCGTCTCTTCCGGAGAGGAAGCGATTCGCGAGCTTCATAGCAAGCATTATGACTGTATGGTGCTCGATTTGATGCTGACGGATATGACCGGCTTTGCTCTGCTTGATCAGATCCGAGATGATGAGAACCTTCATGATCTGCCGATCATTATCTACACAGGGAAGGAACTTGACAGCAAGGAAGAGACAGAGCTGCGGAAATATGCAGAGTCTATCATTATCAAAGATGTGAAGTCGCCAGAACGTCTTCTTGATGAGACGACCTTGTTCCTGCATCGGGTAGAAGCGAATCTTCCTGAGGAGAAGCGGGAGATTCTGCGGAAGCTCCATAACAAGGAGGAGCTGTTCGAAGGCAAGAAGATTCTGCTGGTGGATGATGATGTCCGCAATGTGTTCGCGCTCTCCAGCGTGCTTGAAGGATATCAAATGGAGGTTGTCTTTGCCGAGAATGGCAGGGAGGCGATCGACCTTCTGGAAGAGCAGGGCGACTTCGATCTGATCCTGATGGATATGATGATGCCGGAGATGGATGGCTATGAAGCGATGCGCCGGATCCGTGAGATACCGCAATTCGAGAAGCTCCCGATTATTGCCCTTACAGCGAAAGCAATGAAGGATGACCGCTTTAAATGTATCGAAGCTGGAGCCTCGGATTATATGAAGAAGCCGATTCAAACGGATCAGCTTTTATCATTAATGAGGGTTTGGTTGTATTCGTAAGCGGAATTATAGGGTAATAAGGATTAACTTGATAAGATGAATTCGAAGGCAGGGGATGAAATTCATGACACCAGACCATTTATTCGAAGGTGATGTTCACTCCCCTCTTGAAGTAGATATCCATGAACGGGAGAGCATCGAAATCGAACTGCTGCTTGAGGGGATTCATCGTCTCTACGGTTACGATTTCCGGAATTATGCGATGCCCTCTCTCAGGCGCCGCATATGGCACTGTATTCATGCTGAGAATCTGAAGACCGTATCCAGCCTGCAGGAAAAGGTGCTGCATGACCGGGATTCTTTTGATAGACTGGTATATAACTTATCCATTCCGGTAACGGAAATGTTCAGGGACCCTGAGCTGTTCAAAACTTTTCGCCAGAAGGTAATTCCGATCCTCAGAACCTATCCGTACATCCGGATCTGGCACGCAGGATGTTCAACTGGAGAAGAAGTATACTCCATGGCCATTATGCTGCATGAAGAGGGTCTTTATGAGAAATCGAGGATTTACGCAACGGATATGAACGATCGTTCCCTTGCTCAGGCAAAGGAAGGGATTTTCAATATTGAAAAAATGCAGCTCTATACGAAGAACTATCTGGCGGCTGGGGGCACCCGGTCGTTCTCAGAATACTATACAGCGAAATATAACTCGGTAATTTTCCAGCCGTTTCTAAGGAAGAACATGCTGTTTGCAGAACACAATCTGGCGACAGACGGTTCCTTTAATGAGTTCAATGTGATCTTCTGCCGCAATGTCATGATCTATTTCGACGACAAGCTTCGGAATCATGTCCATAAATTGTTTCACGAAAGTTTAAATCACTTTGGTGTACTGGTGTTAGGCTCGAAAGAATCCATTCATTTCACAGACTTTGCTGACTGCTATGAGCCAATGGACATGACAGAGAAAATTTATCGTAAGATCAAATAAATTTGTCACCATTTTTGAGGAGGATTCCATGGGGTATCACGAACCAATTCACATATTGCTGGTAGACGACCGCCCCGAGAATTTGCTCGCTCTGGAGGCGGTGCTCGATAGTGAGCAGTACAATCTGGTTAAGGCAACCTCGGGGGAAGAGGCTCTTAGACACTTGCTGAAAGATGAATTCGCCGTGATCGTGCTTGATGTGCAGATGCCGGGGATGGATGGGATTGAGACGGCAAAGCTGATCAAAGCCCGTGACAAGACGAAGGACATTCCAATTATTTTCATCTCAGCCAACAGCAAAGAAGCGGACCAACTGTTCGCAGGGTACTCAGCAGGTGCTATCGATTATATGGTGAAGCCGTTCATTCCCCAGATTTTAAGATCGAAGATCGAAGGGTTCGTCAGTATGTATCTGACCAACAAGAAGCATAAGACACAGTCGATGCTGCTTCATCAGAAGACCCTTGAACTGGAGAAAATTAACGAGGAATTGATCAAGGCCAAAGAGGCTGCGGAGATTGCAGCCAAAGCCAAGACTGAGTTCCTGGCCATGATGAGTCATGAGATCCGTACGCCGATGAACGGGGTTATCGGAATGATTGATCTTCTGATGGAGACGGAGCTTAAGGACGAACAGAAGGAATATACGGATATCATTCGCAAGAGTGCGGACGCGCTGGTAACCGTGATTAACGATATCCTGGATTTCACCAAGATGGAGTCTGGCAAGATGGAGCTTGAAGAGACTCCGTTCGAGCTTCAGAGCGGGATCCAGGAGGTGTTCAATCTATTCTCGGTGGACGCAGGCCGTAAAAATCTGGAGCTGGTCTACTTCATCGATGAACAGATTCCTTCGGTAATCTACGGAGATCAAGGGCGCATACGTCAAATCTTGATCAATCTGATCTCAAACGCAATCAAATTTACAGACCATGGCGGAATTTATCTGGTCGTTACGCCAAAATATGTGGAAGCCGAGCGCATGTCTCTGGAGTTCACGGTAAAAGATACAGGTATCGGTATTCAGGCTGAGAAGATCGATAAGCTGTTCAAGCCATTCTCCCAGCTTGATTCGTCTATGACCCGTAAGTACGGAGGAACTGGGCTGGGACTTGCGATCTGCCGTACACTCGTTCAAATGATGGGCGGAGAGATTCGAGTAGAATCAATGGAAGAGAACGGAGCGACCTTTATTTTTACGGTAAATGTGGGAAAGTATGAGGATCACTCCGAGGATTTTAGCAACGGAAATCTGGAAGATCGGAGTGAAATTGTTCAATTGCTGTCTCCCAGACGGGTTCTGATCGTGGACGATCATCCGATTAATCAGAAGCTGATGCTGAGTATGCTTCGCAAGCTCGGCTATACTGCGGACGTGGCCGAGAATGGTGAACGGGCGATTGAGATGGCTCAAATGCCCGGAGGCTATGACTATATCTTTATGGATCTGCAGATGCCGGTTATGGACGGACTGGAAGCTACCCGGCGGATTTGTGCAGAAGCTCAGGTGGACCAGGCGCCGATGATCATTGCCATGACCGCGAATGTCATGGAAGGTACGAGAAGCCGCTGTCTGGAGGCCGGGATGGTCGACTACGTCAGTAAGCCCGTCAAGCTTAGCAGCCTGAAGAAAATATTGACCAAGTATACGGAGAACCTGGTAACTATGGACGAAATGGAGCAGTTAAAAGGCAGCTAATCCAGCCGCAATTTATTGCTTTGGTTCACGAGCTCACTTTTGGGTTAATGAATGTAGAATGGGCTGTTCACATTAAAGAAAAAGAAAACATATTTCAGGAGAGAGTGTCTATGAATACAAATAAGAATGATAAGTTCAACGCTACTACCCAGGTAGAAGACGGTACCTGCACAGTTTATTTAAAAGGAGAACTGGATTTATCCGTGGCTCCGGACTTTAGACAGGTAATGGAACCTCTTGTAGGGGATGGGGAGCTTGACTTGGTGATTAACCTCAAGGATTTGAAATACATTGATAGCACAGGCATTGGCATTTTGTTATCTATACTGAAGGCCAGACATGGCATGAGCGCACAGTTTCTTGTTCGGGAAGTTCCGGCCCAAATTCAAAAGTTGTTTGACATGACCGGAATAGCTAAATTTTTTGCTTCACAGGAGAATCCCCAATAGGAAAGGATCGAAGTTAGAATGAAAGACGAAGTTCAAAGAGTTACATTACATTTACCGGCTACGGCGGATTATGTCGATATTGTTAGATTGAATTTATACGGGATTGCTTCCAAGATGGGTTTCTCCTATGAGGACATTGAAGATATGAAGGTTGCAGTCTCTGAAGCCTGTAACAACTCGGTTCTCTATGCCTACAAGCAGGAGGATGGCACGGTCGAGGTTACTTTTGATATCAAGCCGGATTCATTGTCAATTACGGTCAAAGATGAAGGGGAGAGCTTTGATTCGTGGGACAAAACAGACGATCGGGTAACGCTTCATGATAAAAATCTGGACGATGCCCAAATCGGTGGTCTCGGCTTCTATTTAATGCAGGCGCTTATGGATGACGTGAGCGTTGTGAGCGAAGCAGGGAAAGGAACAAAGGTAGTCCTCATCCGCAACCTCGCTCGCAGTGAGGAGAAGGTATGACGGATAGACTGACTCCCCCCGAGTCGATGAATGAAGCAATCGGTCTCATCTGGGAATACCAGCAGACCAAAGATAATGAAATTGCCACCGTACTCATCAAGAAATATGAGCCTATGGTGAAGATGGCTGCAGGCAAGATTGCCCGCAACCGTCCGGACTTGTATGAGGACTTGTATCAAGTGGGACAGATGGCTCTGATTCGGCTGCTTCAGCAGTACGATATCGAGCTGGGTATCCCTTTCGAGCCTTATGCCATGAAGAGCATGATCGGTCACATGAAGAATTTCCTGCGGGACAAATCCTGGTATATCCAGGTACCGCGACGAATCAAGGAGAAGGGCGCCTTGGTTCAGCAGGCGATTGATGAGCTTACCGTCAAGCTCGAACGGTCTCCGGATGTGAAGGAGATTGCCTCATTCCTGGATCTTTCGGTGGAAGAGACGATTGAAGTGCTCGCCGGCCGGGAATGCTATCATTATGTCTCTCTGGATTCACCGCTCTCGCAGGATGAGAGTACGGCAACCCTCGGAGAATTAATCAGCTCCGATGCTAACGATTATGATACGGTTGAGAAAAGAATGGATCTTCAACAGGCACTTAGCCAGCTGAAAGAGCAGGAGCAAAGTGTACTGCTTCTGGCGTTCCAGGATGGTCAATCCCAACGTGCGATTGCCCAGAAGCTTGGAGTATCTCAAATGAGTGTCTCCCGTATTCAAAAACGTGCCACCGAGAAGCTTAAGCAGATCATGTCGAACTCGGGTTCCTAATATGTTCTTTATTAACTCTAATGACTCCTGAAGACACGCCATTCTTCCAAGAATGAGGCGTGTCTTTTTTGAAGAGAATTTATTTTGAACAGAGAAAGGGGGAGCCTGGTAATGAAGGAAGAATCAAAAGTGCAGCAGGAATGGACCATGGACCAAGGCTGGAAGTGGATTAATTTGAATATTGAGAACTGGGAAATGGCAGAGGTGAAGGCACTGGAAGAAAGTTATCATTTGGCTGACGAATGGCTTCATGAGATTCCCAAGGTAGAGACCAGCTATCTTTCCGTGCGATTAGGCGACAATGACCGTCCGATTATATTTGGTACAATGCTGTACTCGGTCAAGCTTGAAATTGATTCTTCTAAGTCTTGCAGTAAATTTCACTTTTTTCTGAGTGATGACGTATTTATAACCATTAACCTGGATGAAGATACTCGCCGCATCATGACCTCGGATGAACGCCTGAAAGTGATGAAAGGATGTTCCCATCCGAGCGACGGGTTGTTTATTCTCGGCAGGACCTTGATTCATTATTTCCATACCGGTATGGATAACTTTGAGGCCAATCTCCGCCGGGTTGAGGATATCATGAGGAAGCGCAATAAGAAGAACATTATGGACCGGATTCTCAACGCCCGGTTTGAGCTGCTGTATTGGCACAATTTATTCATCCCCTTTCAGGAGCTCCTCACCGCCTCACGCGAAGCCTATTTAGAGGAAATGGACAACAGTGTGTATTTCAAGCGGTATTATTATAGGCTGGAGAGGGTAGAGCAGTTGTTCTTCCACTATGAGCGGGAGATCGATACGCTCATCTCCATTGATGATGCGATTTCAGCATTCCGGGGTAACGAAATCACGAAGACACTTACGATTATCGCTGCTATATTCACCCCAGCAACCGTGGTTGGCGCGATTTGGGGAATGAACTTTGACTATCTGCCCTGGATCAAAACCGGGGTATGGGGGTTCGCTTTAATCACGACCATCATTTTGCTCAGTACGATAGCTCTGGGTATTTGGCTTAAAGCCAAGGGGTGGACAGGGGATTTGCTTGAGGTTGAAGATGAGGAATCGAATCTGTAAAAAGAAGTACAAATAAAATAAGCCTGCGCAGCTGCTCAGGCCATGAAAGGGCACCTGGTTAGGTGCTCTTCTTATTGTTTGGGGTCATTCTCCAGACCCTTTTCTTTATCTTCTGTGACCGTATCCATTTGATCCATTTCGTTACCCAGGCGCTTCAGATCTTTCATGTCATTAACCATAGACCCGTTCTCGGCCTCGTTGATATCCTTGTGCTTAGGCACATTGCCTGCTGCAGCATCAATGATTTGATCACGGGTATACTTTTCTTGTTCATCTTTGGGATTATTGGAGCTCATGCTAAAGTCCCCTTTCCGGGTGTAATGTTACTTCTTATACGCATCCATATAATGCTGAATGTTGGCCAGGAATTCACCAATCAGCGGCATCGAGACAAAGAAGCTGGTGATCCAACCGAATAAAGCCAAGAGCAACGCAGTACCGATCGTCAGCCCAAGCCCGCGTGCCAGACCTGCGGTGAAATTCGAGATTAGCCGCTTCTTAGGATTTGTATAATTCTCAATAATATCCTTGAAGTCGGATCTTTCCAGCGCATCCGCAATATCATCCAGGCGTGAATTCAGGCGCTTCACTTCATGCCTGAGCTCAAAAGGATGGTCTTTGGTGTCATATTGCTTCAGTTCTCCCATATAGAAATTCACGTCCTTTCTGTAAAAGTAGGGATAAGAAATAGCCAGCTGAAGAAGGCTGGCTATTTCACAAGATCATCTTCTTAGAGATTAGAAAGAAGCACTTGTTTTGTTATGAACTTCACGGGCAGTATCCTGGGAAGCCTTGCGAATGTCGCTGGAAAGCTCATTCGAAGTGTCTTTGGCTTCACTAGCTACTTCACTCGCGGAATCTTTAGCATCTTCCGATACGCTAGTAGCTGCTTGCTTCACTTCTTCGCCAACCATAGAAGAGGCTGTCTTCACACTGGATACAAGCGTACTTGCGCTTGAACCTACGGTTTTTGCCAAATCTGTTGTTTTTGCTGTAACATTCTTAGCCAGATCTGTAGCCTTTTCCGTTACAACGGAAGCTACATCTTTGGATTTGTCGCATACCGTACTCCATTTATCGGACAGATCGCTGCGCATTTCACGGCCCGGTTTTGGAGCGTACAGAAGAGCTGCAGCTGCACCAAGAAGACCGCCAATGATCAAACCTTTTGTGAAAGTCGAACCGCTTTGTACCGGATAATCTGTTTCTGCTTTATTCATTCTAATCACTCCTTAATGGATTTATGTTATACAGCCGAACTAGATAATCTGAGCCAGATTTGGTGTAGTCCAGTCTGTATCTTGAAGAGCTTTTGCGTTGCCAGGCTCTGATTGTTGCTCAGCTTACTTTGTATATAAACTTCATGCCTTTGGCTGAAACAAATAGGTATAATATACTGTAGTAGCTGAAATTAAGATGCGTTGACGATAAGGAGACGAACAGAGATGAGAGAAGCTGTCCTGGTTCAGGAGTTCCGTGCGGGCATTCTGGAGTGTGCGCATGAGGGTCATATAAGTATAGTGAACGAGAAAGGGGACGTGGTCTACTCGGCAGGAGATCCTGATTTTGTCGCTTTCACGCGCTCATCAGCCAAGCCTTTCCAGGCTATTCCCGCCATACGGGCCGGTGTGGTCGGCCACTACCATCTTACGGCAGACGAAGTGGCGATTATGACGGCGTCCCATCGGTCACAAGAAGTACATGTACAGACGCTTGAGCGGTTAAGCGACAAAATAGATATAGAAGAACATTGTCTCGTCTGTGCGCCTAGCCTGCCGCTGGATGAGACAGCCAAGGAGGAGCTGCTGCGTGCGGACGGTCATCGGCGCAGACTGTTCCATAATTGTTCAGGTAAGCACTTTGGAGTCCTTGCTTACGCCAAAATGATGGGTTATCCGATTCAGGGCTATGATCAGCCTGAACATCCGGTTCAGCAGGAGATCTTAACCACACTGGCAGCACTTGCCGAGATGGACAGGGAAGAGATTGGGCTTGGGACGGACGGTTGCGGGTTCCCTGTCTTTGCGCTTCCGCTGTCCTCGCTAGCCAAGGCTTATTTGAAGCTGGCTTGTCCGGATCAAATCAAAGATGAGGCTACACGCGAAGCGGTCATTCAGATTACGGGCGCGATGAACGCCCATCCTGTTCTGGTCGGCGGAACAGACAGAGTGGATTCCATCCTGCTGCAGGATTCCAACATCGTGGCGAAAGGCGGATTCA
Organism: Paenibacillus sp. Paensp111; assembly: GCF_059492195.1. Taxonomy (NCBI): domain Bacteria; kingdom Bacillati; phylum Bacillota; class Bacilli; order Caryophanales; family Paenibacillaceae; genus Paenibacillus; species Paenibacillus sp. Paensp111. The sequence goes on along the minus strand of NZ_CP168527.1, from coordinate 3,549,458 downwards.
AGGGGGTATACTGCTTCAGCCTGAAGAAGGAACGGCTTGGCGTAGCTTTGAAGATTCTGGATGGATCTGAAGAGGAGTGGGGGCTGGTTGTTCTGAGGATTTTGGAGCAGCTGGGCTACAGCTGCCAAGAGACATTGGAGAGGCTGAGGGGGGCATTCAGCAATGAGATCTTCAATGATGCCGGCCGGAAAGTGGGATATGCGGAGACCAACTTTGAATTAACAGCTGCCCATTAAGATAGAAGTGTCCTAGATTGAACTGTTTCAAGCGGCCATATTCGTGGCTCTTGGACAGTTCTTTTTTGCTTTGTAATAGAGATTTCGATCAGCGATGAGACTGGAAATGCCCATGATTAGTTCTGAAGGCTTAAGGGTAAGGAATAGCAAGAAAGTGCTGATATATAGGCATTTCAAGGCTCACATTCTCATATATGAAGTCAAATATAGGACCGTGGAGGTTGATACGAATGATAAAAGTGATAACTTCGGATGAACGCCATACTTCTGACCGTGGATGGATTACAAGTGAATTCAGCTTTTCATTTTCTGAGTACGAAGATCCAAGTAATGCTCATTTCGGATGTCTGCTGGCCCATAATGAGAATATACTGAAGCCGGAGCAGGGATTTAAGAGACATCCGCATCATGACCTTGAAATTGTAAGTTATGTAGTGTCGGGAACGCTAGCTTATCGCGATGATATGGGTAACTCTCATGAACTGAGGCCTGGCGATGTCCAGGTGATGAGTGCCGGTACAGGGGTTGAACACGAGGAGAAGAACCCTTCAAGTCAAGAGGAGGTCCGGTATATTCAAATGTGGTTTTTGCCGGATCAGAGGAGTGAGTCTCCAACCTGGAGAACCCTTTCTTTTAACACAGAAGATCGGCTGAACAAGCTGCTGCCCGTGGTATCTGGTAATGGAACTGAAGGCACGCTGCCTATTAATCAAGAGGTAACCATTTACCTGAGCACGCTTGAAGAGGGGCATGAGGTGAGTCTTCCTCACCGGGATGAACGCAGGACTCATGTATTCCTGATCGATGGGGATATCGATTTGAAGTGTGGAGATGAACAACTTTCGCTGAATCCAGGGGATGCTACCCGCATCAAGAAAAGCAGCGATCTTGCCTTCAAGGGAACAGGAAGCAGCGGTCCGGCAGAATTGCTGATCGTAGATATGCCTTAATAGATGAGTTCCAGATTAGCACTAATAAGAATATTCAGTAATGAATAAGAGTCCTCTCCGGACCTGTCAGATCAGACAATCGGAGTGGACTCTTTTTCTTTGCTTCATTAGATAGCTTCCGTACTTAACCTCTCAGATTACCCAGTTCAGAAGCTACGGCTTCAACTTCCGATATGCTGAGTCGTTCCTTGCTCATTACAATTTCATACACTTCATAAATATCATCGTAGCGTTGGACGGAGAAGGCGGAAGCCTGCATGGCAGCACCTGTAGCCATTCTCAGCTTATTCTTGATCGCTTCGATCATATATTCAACGTTCTCTTGGGTCTTCTGGGTCAAGTCCATACTTCTCATCCTCTCATTGCAGCATCATACAGGGTATTGTATCACTTTTGCGGCATCCAGAGAAGATAAGGTACAATAGCAGTACAGTGACTCAGGTTAGGGAGAGAATACATTAGGATGAGAACACACAAACGCGGCCCCTTGGAGGAAGCTCTGGTTCGCCGGAAATGGTCCGCAGCCAGCGAATTGAACGGGTTCTTCATGGAAGTCTGGAGTCAGAATCAGGGAGATGAGGTGACCTTCCTGTGTATCGGAACAGATCGTTCATCCGGGGATGCGCTGGGCCCTTTGGTAGGAAGCAAGCTGGTTGAATACGGCTTCCGTCATGTGATCGGCACCCTGGAACATCCTTGTGATTCAATGAATTTCATTGATCGGCTGAAGACGATCCCCGAGAACCACCGGATTGTGGCCATTGATGCTTGTCTGGGGACCGCTCCTTCTGTCGGCCACTATATTCTGGCTCGGCAGTCCCTGATGCCTGCTCAATCTGTTGGCGGTACACTGCCTTCAGTCGGGGACTATAGTGTGGCGGCGATTGTAAATGTGAAGGGGCCTAAGCCATACACTTCCCTGCAGATGACATCGCTGTACCGGGTCATGTGCATGGCAGAAGAAATTGCAAGTGCTGCGGCGGCCGCTTTCGGTATAATTCCCAATTTAGCAACCAAGCATGGTTCAGAGTCGGCGGTATTAGATTAATAGTAATCATAATCCCACTACATATAAGCGAAAGAAGGTATATACAATGGACAAAGTAAATGTGAATGGAACGGTAATCGCTTACGATGACCGCGGAGAAGGCGAAGTCGTAGTCCTGGTTCACGGATTTTGCGGAAGCTCAGCTTACTTTGAGCGTCTGAGTCCTCTTTTATCGAAGTCTTACCGGGTTATCGCTCCCGATCTGAGGGGACATGGCTTCTCGGATGCACCCCTTGGCTCGTATACCATGGAGCAGATGGCGGATGATATTGCAGGGCTGCTTGAATCTCTGGGGGTCAGCAAGTATACGCTGATCGGACACTCCCTGGGCGGTTATGTTACACTCTCACTTGCTCAGAGATATGCTTCCAAGCTGAATGCATTTGGTCTGCTTCATTCTACGGCGTATCCGGATAGCGATGAGGCCAAGGAGAAGCGGCTGAAGGCAGTCTCTACGATTCAAGGCGAGGGAATCACTGCTTTTATCGATGGTCTTGTACCGGGCTTGTTCGCACAGGAGAATGTAGAGAAGCTGAAGAATGAAGTGACCCGGGCCAAAGAAATTGGCTACAAGACTCCGCCCCAAGGAGCTGCGGGTGCTGCTCTGGCTATGCGCGAACGTCCAGACCGTACGGATGTGCTGTCCGCGTCGACACTGCCGCGCCTTCTGATTGCAGGAGAGAAGGATCGTCTGATTCCCTCCGAGAAGACGTTCACGGCCAAGGGAGGCAATGTGGTTGAAGCGGTGATTCAAGGCTCTGGACATATGAGTATGTACGAAGCTCCCGAGCAGCTGGCCGAGGTGATATTGGATTTCATGAAGCAGGTACATGCTTAATCCGGAGAATGACTTACAGATTCAATGATATAGGTAGTTAAATGTTACGCAGCCGGGCGCCCATAAGGGTTCCCCGGCTTATTTCTGTTGGAGGGAGGAACCGGGAAACTGGTAATCAGCGTGAAAATAACTTAAAATTTTTATCATATAAAATATTGGGGCAGATTGGCTTGAGCAGGAGAGGCGGACGAAAGAGATGTTAAGAAGAGATTATCTCATTCGGATGATCGAAGAGATGTCCGAGGTGATGGGCACATTCCTTGGCCTGAAGCAGCAGAAGAAGCGCACAGAATTACTCTGGCAGCTGGATGAACAATATAAGAAGCATTTCCGGCTGAACAGTGAGCTAATGAATTCTTTGTCTATCCGGGATCTTATTGAAATCTTTCGTTATGGAGGCATTCTGGAAGTGGACAAGCTGCAGAGTGCAGCTCTTCTCATGAAGGAGGAGGCACTTATCTACATAGAGAATCAGGAAAAGGATAAAGGCCTTATCCGTTCCATCAAGGCCCTTCATCTGTTCCTCTTCGCGGCTCTTGAGGGAGCGGACCGCTCTCTGTGGAACCTGGACGCTCAGGTAAGTGAGCTCCAATCCATGGTGCAGGGATACCGGCTTCCGTCAGAGACAGAGAAGCTGCTGCTGCGATATGAAGAAGAGCGGGGACGCTACGATCTGGCAGAGAATGCATTGTACCGTCTGATCGATCGGAGTATAATACAGCCGGAAGAAGCCAGAGAATTCTATGAACGCCTGCTTACGCTTAGCCCGGAGCAGCTGGACAGGGGAGGCCTGCCGCTGAACGAGGTGCAAGAAGGCCTGGCGGGCCTTAGCCGTGTTAAGAAATAAACCGATCTACAATTAATGATAATGGGAAAGTGAGCTGTCAACATAATGGAATCGTTGCGGAAACTTGTACACCAATTAGCAGAGGAGAAGAGCCTGATTTCTGCTACGCTCAGTCAGCGCCGCAAAGCGGGGGAGGTTGCCTTTACGAAGGTCGTAATCAAACCTGTTGAGCTTAAGAAGTCGCTGCACTACCAGTTGGCTTTTTATTACGAGAATAAAGTTACACATGAGAATATACCTGCTTCCGAACTGGAGCAGCGGTTAAATACGATGTTTGAGGAGACGTTTCGTCAAGGCCTGATCTGTACGGAAGAAGCGGATTATCAGGTGCTGATCAGCAAGAAATTCAAAGTCTCCATCCTGACCAAATCCCCTTCCAAGAAGAGCGCTTCGCTGTCTCATAATCGTAAAAAGCAGTACATTCTTGAGGAAGGGCATCCCGTTTCTTTTCTGGTAGAGCTCGGAATTATGAATGAGGAAGGCAAAGTTCTGGCAAGGAAATACGATAAATTCAAGCAGATCAACCGGTTTCTGGAGATGGTCCAGGATATCATCGTTCATCTGCCAGAGGACAGGCCGCTTACCATCGTCGATTTTGGCTGCGGAAAGTCTTATTTGACCTTTGCCTTATACCACTACCTGTCGGTAGAGCAGCGGAGAACCCTGAATGTGGTCGGGCTTGATCTAAAGGCAGATGTGATTGAGCATTGCAGTGCCCTGGCTACCCGGCTGAATTATTCGAATCTGCGTTTCCTGGTCGGCGATATAGCCGAATATGACGAGCTGTCCCAGGTGGATATGGTTGTGACGCTTCATGCATGTGATACAGCTACGGACGCGGCGCTTGAGAAGGCAATCCGCTGGAATGCCTCTGTTATTCTGTCGGTGCCCTGCTGTCAGCATGAGCTGTTCGCCCAGGTAGAATCTCCGGTGCTGAACCCGCTGCTATCCCATGGAATATTGAAGGAGCGCTTCTCTGCACTGGCAACGGATGCAATCCGGGCAAAGCTTCTGGATATTATGGGATACAAGACACAGCTGCTTGAATTTATCGATATGGAGCATACGCCCAAAAATATCCTGATTCGTGCCGTGAAGGGCTCGGCTGGAGATAAGGCCAAGCTGTGGGCGGAGTATACAGAATTTCGTGATTTCCTGCATGTCTCCCCGTATTTGGAGAAGGCCTGCCGGGATTTGCTGCCTGGGGAAAGTGGAGCAGGCAACGAAATCAAGTTGTAGAATGTCAGTAAGCAACAAAGTTACAATTGTAGAGTAGAAGCCTTGCACATGGAAAGATGGAACAACAGCCGCCGTTTGCGAATCCGGCTTAAGGTCAACACTGGAGACAGGGTTGGCCTTTTTGGTGTTGTTGGATATCAACACTCTAAATAAGACTACATACAGAGGGCATAACAAAGCGGAAACGCTCAGTTGAGATTAAGCTGGAGGGAGTAAGATGGGAGGCAGACAGCTGCAGGTATCCATAGCGGCAGGATATATACTTCTCTTGATTGCTGCTTGTGTGTGCACCGGTTTCTATGAAGGAAGAGGCATGTATCCATGGATGGCCGCGGCATTCCTGATTATGGCAGTGGGGACCGTGCAATGGGGGAGAAAGCTGAGAGGAAAGCAGTGCGAGAAGCATAACGAAAAGCATAACGAAAAGCATAGGGAAAAGCATGGGGAAAAGTTTAGGGAAGAACATGGAGTCAAGTTTAGAGTAAAGTATGGAGAAAAGCATAGAGATAATCATTGGGAAAAGGCTTCCTGTTACCTAAAGAGAAGCTCTGTTGCCGCCTCCACTAGAAGCGGGCAGACTTCGTATGTCAAGCTTCTGCTCGTGGCAGTGCCATTTATATTGGCAATCCTGTACGGTGCACACATGCTGACCTCTCCGGTGTCGATGCAGGGTACGCTGGATCAGGCTCTGCGCTGGGCCTTCTATGGGGTCTTCGCGGCCGGGCTTACTTCGGCCGTGAAGCTGCCCAAGGCCCGGGCCGTGCTGCGCACCGGCCCGGCGGCCAGCGCCGCCATTCTCACCGCCGCCGGACTTGCGGCGGTGTACGGCCTGCTGCCGCTGCCGCATGCGGTGCTGCGCACCGCAAGTGCAGAGCTGTCCGCCGCCGGAGCACGGCTCGGCGGACTGCTTGAGTACCCGAACACGCTGGGCGCTGTGTTCGGGGCGCTGCTGCTCGAGCGGCTGGCCTCGCTCGCTCGCGCGGATCACCGCGCTTCGCCGCTTCGCCAGGCGCTCGGCGCTGCACTTGCGCTGGGCTGCGCCGCCAGCCTGCTGCTGACGGAGTCGCGCGGCGCTTGGCTGTGCACGGCGGCCGGCTGGGCCGCCGCGCTCGCTCTCGCCGGGCGCGCAGCCCGGCGGCAGCTGCTGCTTCAGACCGCCATCTTGGGAGGCGGCGGTCTGTGGGTGTACCGCCAGCTCGCCGGAGCTGGCCTTGCCCCGGCGCAGCTGCCGGGGCTTGCGCAGCTGGCGGGCGCAGCCGCCTGCACGCTGGCGCTGTCCTACGCGGCGCGGCGCATAGCCTCGCCCGTGCCGCAGCGCCCGGAGCATCCGCCTCGCCCCGTGCCCCTCGCGCCCCAGCGGTCCCGCCGCCATGGCCGACTCGTGCTCCAGCGCCCGCGTCGTATCGTCCTACTCGCGCCGGAGCACCGGCGCCACATCGTCCTGCCCGCGCCGCAGCGCCCGCGTCGTATCGTCCTGCCCGCGCCGCAGCGCTCGGAGCATCCGCCTCGCCCCGTGCCACTCGCGCTTCAGCGGTCCCGCCGCCATGGCCGACTCGCGCTCCAGCGCCCGCGTCGTATCGTCCTACTCGCGCCGGAGCACGGGCACCACATCGTCCTGCCCGCGCCGCAGCGCCCGCGTAGCCATGCCCGCCATGCGCCCCAGCGTTCCCGCCGCCATGGCCGACTCGCGCTCCAGCGCCCGCGTCGTATCGTCCTACTCGCGCCGGAGCACCGGCGCCACATCGTCCTGCCCAAGCAGCAGCCTCCGCGGCGCATAGCCTCGCCCGAGCCCCAGCGTCTACGCATCTTGGCAGTCTCGGCCGTCTGCTGCGCATGGGCGGGACTTGCGCTAGCCCTTCCTGCGCCGGGCAGCGGCGGAGCAGGGCTCGTTCGCACCGGGACGAGCACCGTATCGGCCCGGCTGCTGATGTACCGAGACGCCATGGAACAGGTCGAGGAGAACCCGCTGTGGGGACGGGGAGGTGAGGTGTGGAGGTCTGTATACCGCAGCATCCAGAGCCAGCCTTATGTAGGCGCACAGGTACATAGCGGATATCTCGATATGCTGCTGGGTCTAGGAGTCATCGGCCTGCTCGTCATGTTGGCCTGGATTGCAGGGGCAGGGCTGCTAATGTTCCGACGAAGAAGCCCGTGGCTCGCACCTTTTATAGTCCTTGTCCTGCATGCAGGAATCGATTTTGATATGAGCTATGCTCTCACTTGGCTGCTCCTGATCTGGATAGCGGTACTTGGTACGAACGGGATTCCCGATCAGCGGAAGGGAGCTCGATCTACCGAGGCCCGGGCTTTCTTGCAGTCGAAGCTTTCTCCAGCCTCCACCTGCCGAATTCATCCGGTCGCCCGGATTATTCCAGCCTCCACCTGCCGGATTCATCCGGGTACTCGGATTACTTCAGCCTCCGCCTGCAGGGTTAATCCGGATACCCGGTTCTATAATGGATACAGCCTGTCCCATATCCTGCCGGGCATGCATAGGCTTCCTGAGCAGAAGAAGGTAAAGGTGAAGCGTGCCTTAAGTCACGCACCCCGACTTATAGCTGCCGCCGCCGCATGGGTCTTTCTAATACTGAGCATGGTAAGCATGAGTTTAATGCAGAGTGAGTTGTTAACCAGCAAGGCCCTTCATTCCATCAGATTGAATCGTACTTCGGAGGCAAGTGACCTGCTGAAGAGAGCTATCCACCTCGCACCCTATCGTTCTGGTCCAAGGCTTGTTCTCTCGTCCCTCTCGAATTCAGCCGAAGCGGAGAGCGTGCTGCGCGAAGGAGCTATATTTAACAGGGTGCAGCCGGAGCTTTGGTGGGCATTGGGACGGATTCAGTCGAAGCAGGGCAACCCCGCCGCCATTACCGCTATGGAAAAGGCGGCCTTGCTGGACCGTTACAATAGTAATCTGCATACGGCTGTCTTGAGGGAACTTAATAGGCTGGGATGGAGGCTGGATCAGGCAGGCCGTCCCAGTGAATTGGCCCATGCGGTTCAGGCAGGTCTTGCTTTGTTCCGCCGGGATCAATTTTTGGCGGGTACACTTGGACATAGGAAGAACGTCTGCAATGACCGTAAATTTCATGTAACGGAAGCGGCAAGGCAGCAAGCCTTGCTGCTTGAGAGCGGCTTTTCTTCAAGAGAGCCCACTTCAAATAGCCAGCCTGCTATCCGCCAAATGCATCCCTGAACGCCTCGCACAGCTTTGTCCGGTCAACTTCCCACAGCTCTGCAAGCTCCTGGCTGACATGTTCATCCCACCAGTTGGCCAGCACCCTGCGGTTGCTGCTGTTCTCGTGGATCCATATCAGGTTTCCAATAACTTTTCGGTAATAGATCTCTTCCCCTTCCTTGATTTTGGATTCGGGAATGTAGACCTTCATTCGTTTGATGGTCCGGTACAACTCTTTACTGCAGCCGCGGCGTATTCCGCGCGGGGAAGGCAGGGCGGACTTATGCTTATCCGGGAAAGTTGGCATGTGATCGACTCCTCTCCCCACAGCATATGCGCCCGTCTTTCCCATGGATACCGCTCTCCTGCTTTACTGAAGTAGAATGCATGTACCGCGCTATGATAGAATAAACTTCATATAGAAAATATTGAGAGAGTGGGTCGAAAGTGGATATCATATCTAACGTAATTCAGCATTTGTTTGAAGTGATACGGGGACTAGGTTACTTTGGAATCGTGCTGGGACTTGCAATTGAAGTCATTCCAAGTGAAATTGTTCTGGCTTATGGAGGATTCCTGGTGTATCAGGGAGACCTCAAATTCTACTGGGCCGTGTTCTTTGGTACCGTAGGGGCTTTGGTACAGCAGTGGATTCTGTACTTTATCGGCCGATTCGGGGGGCGTCCCTTCCTGGACAAATTCGGTAAGTATATTAAGATAAAGCCTCATCATATGGATATCGCAGAGAACTGGTTCAATAAATACGGATCGGGAATTGTATTCACGGCAAGGTTTGTTCCTGTTATGCGGCAGGTCATTTCGATTCCGGCCGGTATTGCCAAAATGTCACTTTTCCGATTCTCTATATTAACCGTGCTTGCCTCAATTCCTTGGTCGTTCTTATTCGTATACCTTGGCAAGGCCCTCGGGAACCAGTGGGAGCATATTCATGAGAAGGCTGCTCCTTACGTAACGCCAATCCTGCTTGTTGCGATTGCGATTCTGATTGTGTATGTACTATATAAATGGTATTCCAATAAGAAGAAGAGAGGGGATGCTGTATGAGCATCAATAAACATAATGTAAGCTACAAATTCCGGACGGGCTTAACCCCGCAGCAGTTCATGGATGGAATGACCAAGAACAAGGAAGCGTTTGAATCCGGGTATAACCAGTTTGAATGGCCGAGTGAAGAGGACAAAGAGTTTTTTGAAAGCCTGAATTACCGGGACGACATCCGGGTGCTGATTCTGGCAGCGGATTGGTGCGGAGATGTGGTACGTAATATCCCTGTTGTGTTCCGGGCGCTTGAAGTATCGGAATGGCCGGTTGAGGTGCTGATTCTCGAAGAGAACCTGGATATTATGGATAACTTCCTGACTATGGGTGGCCGATCCGTGCCAGTCGTGATCTTTGCGGATACGGGTGGGCATGTGCTTGGACAGTGGGGTCCCCGGCCTAAGCATGTGCAGGAGGTCATGATTAAGTTCAAGCAGGAGAATCCGGACCGTGAAGCTCCTACCTACGAGGAGAATATTTTACAGGCCCGCAAGCAGATGCTGGAGAAATACGGGGAAGGCAATGAGGTCCATGCTGTGATTGTATCTGAGCTGCGTGACCTTATATCCGGGTTGTAGACCATGCTGAGAATTGAGAGCTTTTCCCTTGGACCCCTGCAGACCAATGCCTACCTAATCCGAGGGGAAGACGATAACAAGGCCGTTATCATCGACCCTGGAATGAATCCTGCCGCTCTGGTGCGCCGGATTGAGCATCTGGAGATTGAAGCTATTCTGCTAACCCATGCACATTTTGATCATATTGGCGGTGTGGATGAAATCCGCAAAGCGAAGAACTGTCCGGTATACCTTCACCCGCTGGAAGCCGAATGGTTAGTTAATGCCAAGCTGAACGGATCCATGCGCTGGACAGAGGTTACAGATCCTATAACGACGGACCCTGCGGAGTTCGACCTTGCCGAGGGACAGAAGCTGACGCTGCTAGGGCATGAATTCACTGTGTATCATACTCCCGGACATTCACCGGGAAGCGTTAGCTTTCTCTCGGGGAACGACTTGTTCTCAGGCGACGTACTCTTCAAAATGAGCGTTGGACGGACTGATCTGCCAGGCGGCCGTGAGCGTGACCTGTATGATTCGATTAAAGGCAAGCTGTTCCGTATGCCGGACGAAGTTAAGGTCTATCCAGGTCATGGACCGAAGACTACGATTGGATTTGAGAAGTCTAATAACCCTTATGTATCCTAGCAGGAGTTAAGGAATGTTTGTCAGTTTACGCCTTTCATTTGTCAAAATAGGGAAAAAGGGGTGGACATCCCTAGCATCCTTTGTTAGAATGTATATTAATTAAATGTTATTAACTACGCGAAGCACGCAAGCTGTGGAATCAATCCCGGTTTGCGTTCTTTTTTTGCCTATATAAGAATTAGTTGAAGATTTACAGGCAGGTAAGGCGTGTACAGATTTAAATTCTATTGGGGGAGTCATTGTGGAATTTGAAGGGATATCTTCGTTTGATTGGCGAATGGCCACAGACCGGACAAGGAATAAGAGGCAGAATTTAGCCAGTCCGGATAAGCGGATGCCCGGGTGGAGGCAAGCTGCTGGCACGAGCAAGGGAATTGCACAGCCATGGTTTGAGAGGCTGGAGGTTTGCCGAAGGACCTCTTCTTATAAACGTTAATATAACGTTCAAAAATTAGCCGACATCTTTCTTCCTTTTTCGTGGACATTCCTATTTATTTTTAGTAGGATAATGTAATAACATGAACATCATATCAGGGAGGTAGACGATGCTGCGTTTAGGAGAGAAAATTGTTATCGTCGCTGACGCCTTTGAGCAGAATCTTCCTGTCGGAGGATACGGTTATATTATTGCTTACGATCGTAATCCGGATAACGCATTCGATTATGTCGTCCGATCTCCAAAGACCAATCGGAATTATTTCGTTCCATCGAGCGACATTGAGTCAGAACAATATCTGATTCAACAAGAAGTAGATCGCGTAGAACGTGAAGCGCTGATTGATTTCGCTCTTAGCACTCATAATGAGAAGCTTTTCTTTCAGGTTATGAATGGGGAGATAGAGCGGTCGGAAGAAGAAGAGGAAGCGGTACAGGAAGCTATGTCTCAGGCGGAATTTATCAAACAGGTAAATTTGCGTGCTTGGATTTAATTTAAGAAGGGCCTGCTGATGCGGGCTCTTTTTTTGTTATGCTGGGCCATTCAGAGCATGGTTCCAATTGAAATATAAGCTTATCTACAATATAATTATACGGATTATAAGGTGACGCTAAAGACTTTGAGAATGGACATGCTGTACAATATGTAGCAGGCTCGGCCGATCAGAAATCATTAGGAGGGAACGACCGAAATGAGTATCACGACAAAAGATGTTGAACATGTAGCCAAGCTGGCAAGATTGAATCTGACTCAAGAGGAGAAGGAGACATTCACAGAGCAGCTGAACTCCATTTTACAATATGCTGAGAAATTGAATGAACTGGATACCGATAACGTAGAGGCAACTACACACGTCCTGCATCTAAGCAATGTGATGCGCGAGGATGTCGTGAAGGAAAGTCTGCCTGAAGAGAAGGTATTCCTGAATGCGCCTGACGAAGAAGACGGGCAGTTTAAAGTACCTGCGGTACTCGAATAGAAGGAAGAATGAAGGGAGGCATTTAACGTGTCATTATTTGATTTGCGTTTGCAGGAGATACATAACAAGCTTCATGCCAAGGAGTTGTCCGTATCCGATCTGGTAGGGGAAGCCTTCACTGCGATTGGTGAGAGAGATGAACGAATTCAAGCTTATCTTACGCTGGATGAAGCGGGAGCGCGCGCTGCGGCAGCCCGTCTTGACAATAAGCTCGTATCCGGGGATGAGAAGGGCCTGCTGTTCGGACTGCCGGTTGGAATCAAGGACAATATGGTAACCGAAGGCCTGCGCACGACCTGTGCCAGCCAATTTCTGTCTAATTACAATCCGATCTACGACGCAACCTCGGTGCTTAAGCTGAAGCAGGCCGATGCTGTTACGATTGGCAAGCTGAACATGGACGAATTCGCCATGGGGGGCTCGAATGAGAACTCCAGCTTCCAGCCTACGCGCAATCCTTGGGATTTAAGCCGTGTACCTGGTGGTTCGAGCGGCGGGTCCGCAGCTGCGGTTGCTGCGGGTGAAGCTTACTTCACACTAGGCTCGGATACAGGCGGATCTATTCGTCAGCCGGCATCCTATTGCGGTGTAGTTGGCCTTAAGCCGACTTATGGACGCGTGTCCCGGTATGGCTTGGTTGCTTTTGCATCCTCTCTGGATCAGATTGGTCCTGTTACGAAGAATGTAGAAGATGCCGCATATGTTCTTCAAGCTATCGCAGGTTATGATGCCAAGGATTCCACATCGGCGAACGTAGAGGTTGCGGATTATATCAGCGCATTAACCGGAGATATTAAAGGGCTGCGTATTGCCGTGCCGAAAGAGTACTTGGAAGGCATCGATCCTAAAGTCAAAGAAACGGTTCTTGAAGCTCTGCGTGTGCTTGAAAGCCTTGGAGCTGTATGGGAAGAGGTATCCCTGCCGCATACCGAATATGCGGTTGCCGCTTACTATTTGCTGGCTTCTTCCGAGGCATCATCGAACCTATCCAGATTCGACGGGGTAAGATACGGCGTTCGTGCCGATCATGCCGGCAATCTGCTCGATCTGTATCATGAATCCAGAAGTCAGGGCTTTGGCCCTGAAGTGAAGCGCCGGATTATGCTTGGAACCTATGCACTTAGCTCCGGTTACTATGACGCTTATTATCTGAAAGCCCAGAAGGTGCGGACTCTTATCAAGAGAGACTTCGACCAGACGTTCGAGAAGTATGACGTTATTATTGGACCTACTGCACCAACCACCGCATTCCCGCTCGGATCACAGGTAGATGATCCGCTTACGATGTATCTGAATGATATTTTGACTATACCGGTGAGTCTCGCAGGAGTTCCTGCTTTAAGTGTTCCATGCGGATTTGCAGATGGGCTTCCTGTCGGACTGCAAATTATCGGCAAGGCGTTCGATGAGAGTACGATTCTGCGGACTGCTCACGCTTACGAAGTTCACACCGAGCACCACAAGAAGCGCCCGGTTCTATAATACAGAGGTATTAGGAGGTATCCCATGTCAACATCGAAATATGAAACGGTGATCGGGCTGGAGGTCCATGTGGAGCTGCATACGAAGTCCAAAATCTTCTGCGGCTGCTCTACTGAATTCGGCGCTCCCCCTAACACCCATACGTGTCCCGTATGTCTCGGACATCCCGGTGTGCTGCCTGTCCTGAACCGTCAGGCCGTAGATTACGCGATTAAGGCCGCAATGGCGCTGAATTGTGAAATCGGCGATGTCAGCAAATTTGACCGGAAGAACTACTTTTATCCCGATTCACCAAAGGCTTACCAAATCTCGCAGTTCGATCAGCCGATCGGCCTGAATGGCTATATCGATATTGAAGTGAACGGAACTACCAAACGCATTGGAATTACCCGTCTGCATCTTGAAGAAGATGCCGGCAAGCTGACGCATGTGGATGGAGGCTATGCTTCCCTGGTTGACTTCAACCGGGTAGGTACTCCGCTGATTGAGATTGTATCCGAGCCGGAGATTTCTTCTCCTGAAGAAGCACGCGCCTATCTTGAGAAGATGCGCGCAATTATGCAGTACTGTGACGTATCGGATGTCAAAATGGAGGAAGGATCGCTTCGCTGTGACGCGAACATCAGCCTTCGTCCTCATGGGCAGAAGGAGCTTGGCACCAAGGCCGAGCTCAAGAACATGAACTCCTTCCGCGGCGTACAGCGCGGTCTTGAATATGAGCAGTTCCGCCAGGCTGAGGCTCTGGATGAGGGCGAGACTATTGTTCAGGAGACCCGCCGCTGGGACGAAGCCCAGGGCAAGACGCTGTCCATGCGCGGTAAGGAGCAGGCTCATGACTACCGTTATTTCCCGGACCCGGATCTCGTGAAGATTTATATTGATCAGGATTGGAAAGACCGGATTCGTGCGACTATTCCTGAGCTGCCGGATGCGCGCAAAGCCCGTTACGCGACTGAGCTTGGTCTTCCTAGCTATGACGCCGGGGTAATTACTTCCTCCAAGCCTGTGGCTGATTTGTTCGAGGAGAGTCTTAAATATACCTCCGACGCCAAATCTGTAGCCAACTGGATCATGGGTGATCTGCTCGGACATTTGAACAGTACAGGACAAGAGCTGTCTGAGGTGAAGCTCACTGGTCAAGGGCTGGGCGAAATGATCGGACTCATTGAGAAAGGGACAATCAGTAGCAAGATCGCGAAGACCGTATTTAAGGAAATGCTCCTAAGCGGCAAGCTGCCGCAGGTTATCGTTGAGGAGCAAGGACTTGTCCAGATTAGCGATGAAGGTGCGATACTCGCAATTGTGAATGAAGTCGTTGCCGAGAATCCGGCATCTGTTGAAGACTACAAGGCCGGTAAGGATAAAGCAATCGGATTCCTGGTAGGACAAGTGATGAAACGCAGTAAAGGCAAAGCCAACCCGGGGCTGGTTAATAAGCTTCTGGTGGATGTTCTGAAGTCCTAACATGATATCCCTAATCTCGCTGCAGGATCCGGACATGGTGGAGCAGATTTGGCGGCTGCAGCACTTGGCTTTTCGCCTGGAGGCTTCAGCCATTGGACTGCGTCAAATCCCGCCGCTGCCCGAGACCTTTGAGTCGCTGGCGAATTCAACTGAGACATTTTACGGTCTGTTGACGGAGGACGGAGAACTGCTGGGCGCAATTGCAGTCGCTGAGGAGACTCCGGAGAAGCTGATGATTACGAGGCTGATGGTTCAGCCGGAGCATCTCCGGGAGGGCATCGGAAGTGAACTGCTGCGGCATGTGCTTAAGCATCATTCCCGCATCAAGCATTTTTTGGTGAATGCGAGTGCTCTTAATACACCAGCTATTTCCCTGTATCAGAAATTCGGATTTGCTGCTGTTGAATCCTATATGGCGGATGTGGGCGTTGAACTTATCTTGATGCAGCGGGATGGTTAAGCTTGTAATTCATAATTTCCCTGGCGGGAATATAACAAGGAGGAACCCAATTCCTTCCTGTTATGCTCACCTCCGGGGATTTTTATATTGTCCAGTGAATTCCAAGTTACTTGCATGATTACAATCGGGTATGATCTATAGGGAGAGAATAAGAGAGAGTCATTACATGGGAGAGGAGTGAAGTAACATGTCCTTGAACCTTCCCCCGGCGTCTGAAGAAGGAGCGGCAAGCCAACCTGTGAAGAGCAGTACTGGCTTTAAGCCAAGGCGGCGTAAGCGTAAGTTCGTTGCAGGACTGCTTGCCGCGCTTTTTCCGGGACTGGGTCATCTTTATCTGCGAATGTTTCGTAAAGGCATACTATTAATTTATTTCATCGTGATAGATGTCTCCGCAATCCTGTATTTCTCTTCCGTACGCTTTGGAGTTAATGTGCCGCTGCTCATTTTGCTGGCGCTTTTGATTCCGGTAGTTTATTTCTATAGTGTCTACAGCGTTCTGCAAAATACAGATGTACTGAACGGAAGAAGTCCCCGTGAGAGTACGGTGAAACCCAAATCGGGAATATTGAGTCACCTGGGGTTTGGGCTTTTGCTTATCGGCGGAGGTCTGCTGGCATTTGCTTTTCACCTTAAGCCTCTTTGGCTGAATGGGTTCTTTCAATATAATGCGGGATACTTTACAGCCGCAGTGTTAATCATAGCGGGCGTATGGTTGAGCATACGGGAGCTGCGCCGCAGACTCATTCGCACAGGCCGCTTCACGGCTTCGTTCATTCTTATAGCCCTTGGAGTTCTGCTAATTCTGGATCAGTGGATCAAGCAGGATTACCTCCTATCCTTGTTGAAGTGGTGGCCTGTTGTTCTCGTTCTAATCGGGGTTGAATATATTGCTCTTTATCTATGGAAAAGGGTTGGACAGCAGGGTCCGGATCGTAGACTTCGATTTGATATGAGAGGTCTGATGATCTCGCTGGTGCTTGGAATCTCCGTATTTGCTGTAACCCAGCAAGATCAATACCTGCATTTGTGGAATCGGGTCAGCCTTGACCTTACGGCCGCAGGCTCGGAATTTAGTGATGAGAAAGGATTCACGGAGGTACGTGATCCTATTCTGATTCCGGTGGATATCACAACCTCTGAGGTTGTCATCGATGGAATTAATGGACGGATTGCCATTGAACGGGGTCCTGTCCAGGATATTGTCGTAAAACCGGTGATATGGGTCGATGGTGTTCAGGATAAGGATGCTGAGACCGTTGCCAAGAACACCACAGTCCAGACCACCGAAGGAGCGAAGGTTGGCATTACAGTGAAAGACCGCACTTACGGAGCGTCCGGCAGCCGGCACCCGCGTGTGAATCTAACGATTGTCGTACCGGAGAGTCGCAAGTTTGATTTTAATGTAAGTACGACCAATGGCGGGATATCGCTCGTGAATCTTCAGGCGGTTGCAGATATTACTCTCCAGACCGGGAGAGGGAATCTCTACTTGAATAACGTGACAGGTGATGTAACAGGGAAGACTTTGAGCGGTAGAGTAGAGCTTCATAATGTAACGGGGAAGGTAGACCTCGAGACGTTAGGCGGCAAAATGATCGGCATGGGCATTTTTGGCCCCGTCAAATTTGATACGATGATCGGTGATATCTCCATCGTTCACGCGGACAATGATATTAGCGTAAATACGAGGAACGGCAACATTTCAATAGACAGGGCCTACTACAAGCTGCAGGCTGAGTCGCTTAACGGTCAAATTGGGATTCGCTCACCCATCATTGGCGGTGATTGGACCATTTACAGCGCAGTGGGAGAGATTAATGTGCAGATTCCCGAACTCGGTAATTATTCGCTCTCCGGGTCAAGCGGATACGGCGAGATCAAGACGAATTTGCCTTTTGATATCGATAACAAGACAATTAAGGGCGAGGCTGGAGAAGGTAAGTACAAAATCGATGTAGAAGGCAACAGTGACCTGAGTGTCCGGAAATTTATGAACTAAACTGCAGCCTACACCATGTGTCATGTTCCGTTGACAAACGAATTCGTGTAAACGTACAATAAAGTTATAGCGAAAAAGGTTAAGCAGGACTTAAGTAGTAGATAAAGGCGGTGGACTTCATGACTACGCGCGTTCAGAATGCATTAGACCAACTGAAAATTAATGGTGTCCGCATCACGCCGCAGCGTCACGCCATATTGTCTTTTTTGATGGAATCTATGGGACATCCGACTGCGGACGAGATTTACCGGGCATTGGAGCCGCGGTTTCCCAGTATGAGTGTAGCGACGGTGTATAACAACCTCAAGATGTTTCTTGAGGCTGGAATGGTACGAGAGCTCACTTATGGGGATAATTCCAGTCGTTTTGACGCCGATGTTTCGGATCACTATCATGTGATCTGCGAGACTTGCGGTAAGATCAAGGATTTCTCGTATGAACCTTTGACAGAAGTAGAACGTAAAGCGGAAGAAAGCACCGGGTTTCGGGTGTTTGGACACCGGATGGAGTTCTATGGTGTTTGTGATGATTGCCGGAGCCACTAAGCGCAGTAACCAATATAACGTGCGGAATTCCACAAGGAATTCTCCACGTTTTTTTATTTCCAGTAGCTACACCATTAATGGAGGTACAGCATATTGAGAAATCGTCCGTATCGACAAGGTTTCAAGCCCGGCAGGAGAAGGGGCAGGTCTAAGGCGAGGGTGCTTCTGTCCATCGTGGCCATTGCCTTAATAGCCTTGGCAGCTTTATATTTTATCATTCCCAATTGGCAGCATACAGATCCGCCGTGGAAGTCCATGAAGAAGCCTGTTTTTGTTCAAGGAGAAGTCATGAAGTATTCAGCGGAAGGCTCTGGAGACAGTCTTAAGCTCCCTCTGCCGGTGATCCAGCAGGAGATTGATCCTAATATTCGTTATGAAGAGAAGACGGAATCTGTCATCATAACCACCTCCAAAGAGCTGGTCCACCTCAAGATAAATCATAAGGATGCCAAGCTTAACAATAAGCCAATTAAGCTTATGTTCGCTCCTGTTACCGTGAAAGGAATACAGTATCTGCCTATCTCTTTGCTTAAGCAAATCTACGGAATCGAGTGGACAGAGGACAAGTCATCGGGTGCCGTCATGCTGTTCAAGTCCGGAGAGAAGATTCAATCGGCAAAAGTGAGCGGAGGATCATCCTCAGATACCATTCCGCTTAGAACAGAGGATAGTATTCATTCGCCTATACTTCAGGACATCCCTCCGGGCACTCGTGTAAGAGTGATAAACACTAAGGGGGATTGGACATTCATCCAGCTGGATAACGGCTATGCTGGATATGTGTCAGGGAAGAATCTAACGTCCGCCGACACAAGAAAGGTTCCTGAAGTTAAGGCAATTCCGAATACCGCCCGTGAGAAGTGGAGCAATAAGAAAGTGAACCTTACCTGGGAAGCTGTGTATGATAAGCAGCCTGATCCGGGTTCGATTGGGAGTCTGCCGGGAGTGAACGTTGTAAGCCCCACCTGGTTTCAAATCATGGACGGAAGCGGAAATGTTCAAAGTAAGGCCGATGATCTCTACGTGAAATGGGCACATAAGAACAAGATGCACGTCTGGGCGCTATTCAGTAATGCTTTTGACGCAGACCGAACAACCAAAGCTCTCTCAAGCTTTGAGAGCCGGCTTCGCTCCATTGTTCAGATCCTACATTATGCCAAGCTGTATCAGCTGGATGGAATTAATATTGATTTTGAGAATGTATATACCAAGGATGGGGATAATGTTACCCAGTTTGTGCGGGAACTCATGCCTCTGGCCAAAGAGCAGGGTCTCATCATCTCGATTGACGTTACCCCCAAGTCAAATAGTGAGATGTGGTCCAAATTTATGGACAGGAAGTCCTTGGCGGGGATGGTCGATTACATGATGCTGATGGCATACGATGAGCACTGGGCGGCAAGTCCGGAAGCAGGATCGGTTGCCTCACTGCCGTGGACGCGTAATGCTGTCGAGCGCTTGTTGGAAGAAGATGAGGTCCCTCCGGACAA
>NZ_CP168527.1:3322500-3525000 GCF_059492195.1 Paenibacillus sp. Paensp111 | reverse complement strand
ATCCTGAAACCGTGTGCTTACAAGAAGTCAGAGCCCTCTATATGGGTGATGGCGTGCCTTTTGTAGAATGAACCGGCGAGTTACGTTCCCGTGCAAGGTTAAGGTGAAGAGCCGTAGCCGCAGCGAAAGCGAGTCTGAATAGGGCGACTAAGTACGTGGACGTAGACCCGAAACCGTGTGATCTACCCCTGTCCAGGGTGAAGGTGCGGTAACACGCACTGGAGGCCCGAACCCACGTATGTTGAAAAATGCGGGGATGAGGTGGGGGTAGCGGAGAAATTCCAATCGAACTCGGAGATAGCTGGTTCTCCCCGAAATAGCTTTAGGGCTAGCCTCGGAAAATAGAGTTGTGGAGGTAGAGCACTGATTGGGTGCGGGGCCCGCCAAGGGTTACCAAGCTCAGTCAAACTCCGAATGCCATAAACTTGTATCCGGGAGTCAGACAGTGAGTGCTAAGATCCATTGTCAAAAGGGAAACAGCCCAGACCATCAGCTAAGGTCCCCAAGTGTGTGTTAAGTGGGAAAGGATGTGGAGTTGCACAGACAACCAGGATGTTGGCTTAGAAGCAGCCACCATTTAAAGAGTGCGTAATAGCTCACTGGTCGAGTGACTCTGCGCCGAAAATGTAACGGGGCTAAACACACCACCGAAGCTATGGCTTGATGCATTGCATCAGGGGTAGGGGAGCGTTGTATGTAGGTTGAAGGTGTACCGTAAGGAGCGCTGGACAGCATACAAGTGAGAATGCCGGTATGAGTAACGAAAAGATCAGTGAGAATCTGATCCGCCGAAAGCCTAAGGGTTCCTGAGGAAGGTTCGTCCGCTCAGGGTAAGTCGGGACCTAAGGCGAGGCCGAAAGGCGTAGTCGAAGGACAACAGGTTGAAATTCCTGTACCACCGTAATCCGTTATGAGCAATGGGGTGACGCAGTAGGGTAGTGACGCGGACTGATGGATGTCCGTCTAAGCAGTGAGGCTGGTGTGTAGGCAAATCCGCACACCGTAAGGCTGGGCTGTGATGGGGAGCGAAAATTATAGTAGCGAAGGTCATGATCTCACACTGCCAAGAAAAGCCTCTAGTCAGGAGAAGGTGCCCGTACCGCAAACCGACACAGGTAGGCGAGAAGAGAATTCTAAGGCGCGCGGAAGAACTCTCGTTAAGGAACTCGGCAAAATGACCCCGTAACTTCGGGAGAAGGGGTGCCCCGGTAGTGTGAATAGCACGAGGGGGCCGCAGTGAAAAGGCCCAAGCGACTGTTTAGCAAAAACACAGGTCTGTGCGAAGCCGCAAGGCGAAGTATACGGGCTGACGCCTGCCCGGTGCTGGAAGGTTAAGGGGAGTGGTTAGGGGTAACCCGAAGCTATGAACCGAAGCCCCAGTAAACGGCGGCCGTAACTATAACGGTCCTAAGGTAGCGAAATTCCTTGTCAGGTAAATTCTGACCCGCACGAATGGCGTAACGACTTGGGCGCTGTCTCAACGAGAGATCCGGTGAAATTTTAATACCTGTGAAGATGCAGGTTACCCGCGACAAGACGGAAAGACCCCATGGAGCTTTACTGCAGCTTGATATTGGACTTTGATACGATTTGTACAGGATAGGTGGGAGCCTAAGAAGCAGGAGCGCCAGCTTCTGTGGAGGCAACGTTGGGATACCACCCTGATCGTATCGGAGTTCTAACCTGGTACCGTGATCCGGTATGGGGACAGTGTCAGGTGGGCAGTTTGACTGGGGCGGTCGCCTCCTAAAGAGTAACGGAGGCGCCCCAAGGTTCCCTCAGAATGGTTGGAAATCATTCGAAGAGTGCAAAGGCATAAGGGAGCTTGACTGCGAGACTGACAAGTCGAGCAGGGACGAAAGTCGGGCTTAGTGATCCGGTGGTACCGCATGGAAGGGCCATCGCTCAACGGATAAAAGCTACCCTGGGGATAACAGGCTTATCTCCCCCAAGAGTCCACATCGACGGGGAGGTTTGGCACCTCGATGTCGGCTCATCGCATCCTGGGGCTGAAGTAGGTCCCAAGGGTTGGGCTGTTCGCCCATTAAAGCGGTACGCGAGCTGGGTTCAGAACGTCGTGAGACAGTTCGGTCCCTATCTGTCGTGGGCGTAGGAAATTTGAGAGGAGCTGTCCTTAGTACGAGAGGACCGGGATGGACGCACCGCTGGTGCACCAGTTGTTCCGCCAGGAGCACAGCTGGGTAGCTAAGTGCGGAAGGGATAAGCGCTGAAAGCATCTAAGCGTGAAGCCCCCCTCAAGATGAGATTTCCCAATTAGTAAGACCCCTTGAAGACGACGAGGTAGATAGGCTGGAGGTGGAAGTGCAGCAATGCATGGAGCTGACCAGTACTAATCGGTCGAGGGCTTATCCAACAAGCTTGGAAGGACGTAGTCCAAGAAGAGCATACGCAGATTCGTTTCGTATCTAGTTTTCAGGCGATCAAGCCTGAACTGAATAATGTTCCCTGATAGCTCAGTTGGTAGAGCACTCGACTGTTAATCGAGTTGTCACAGGTTCGAGTCCTGTTCGGGGAGCCATATGGAGAGGTGTCCGAGTTGGCCGAAGGAGCACGATTGGAAATCGTGTAGGCGTCACAAGCGTCTCGAGGGTTCGAATCCCTCTCTCTCCGCCATTATTGTAAGGCCCGTTGGTCAAGGGGTTAAGACACCTCCCTTTCACGGAGGTAACAGGGGTTCGAATCCCCTACGGGTCACCACTTTCTTAGATAACATCAGATAGGGATGAGAACTCAAAAGGGTTCGTCGGAGCAATTGCTTCGGTAGGAATACATCGCAGTCTCGTTCGGAGAACGAGTATCCCCTACGGGTCACCACTATTTACACTTGATTTTATTGAGGTTCATCTGGTAATATAAAGATTATGTTTAACATATGGAGGCTTAGCTCAGCTGGGAGAGCATCTGCCTTACAAGCAGAGGGTCGGGGGTTCGATCCCCTCAGCCTCCACCATATTATATTACTGACGCGGGGTGGAGCAGCCCGGTAGCTCGTCGGGCTCATAACCCGAAGGCCGCAGGTTCAAATCCTGCCCCCGCAATTGATTTACATAGTGTGGAGCCGTGGTGTAGAGGCCTAACATGCCTGCCTGTCACGCAGGAGACCGCGGGTTCGAATCCCGTCGGCTCCGCCATTTAAATCTTACAACTGGATAACATGTATTATGGCTCGGTAGCTCAGTCGGTAGAGCAGAGGACTGAAAATCCTCGTGTCGGCGGTTCGATTCCGTCCCGAGCCACCATCATTCTTTTACACCGTGCCGGTGTAGCTCAACTGGTAGAGCAACTGACTTGTAATCAGTAGGTTGGGGGTTCAAGTCCTCTCGCCGGCACCATTCTTTGGAGGCTTAGTGAAGTGGCTAAACACGGCAGACTGTAAATCTGCTCTCTACGAGTTCGGTGGTTCGAATCCATCAGCCTCCACCAGTGTTTAGGGGCATAGTTTAAAGGTAGAACAACGGTCTCCAAAACCGTTGGTGTGGGTTCAATTCCTGCTGCCCCTGCCAATTAAATATTCTTAGTATTATGGCGGTCGTGGCGAAGGGGTTAACGCACCGGTCTGTGGCTCCGGCATTCGTGGGTTCAAGTCCCATCGATCGCCCCATTTTACTTAGAAATGTAATGATTAATGTTGGGGGTTAGCCAAGCGGTAAGGCAACGGACTTTGACTCCGTCACGCATAGGTTCAAATCCTATACCCCCAGCCATTAATATGCGGACGTGGCTCAGCGGTAGAGCATCGCCTTGCCAAGGCGAGGGTCGCGGGTTCGATTCCCGTCGTCCGCTCCATTTATGGCGCCATAGCCAAGTGGTAAGGCACAGCTCTGCAAAAGCTTTATCCCCAGTTCAAATCTGGGTGGCGCCTCCATTTTTTAAAGTTTGACAATATCTCTTCAAAGCAGTAAATATTTGCGCCCTTAGCTCAGCTGGATAGAGCGTTTGACTACGAATCAAAAGGTCAGGAGTTCGAATCTCTTAGGGCGCGCCATATTTCCCATTAACTTATCGGGAACATTCACACACCATGCCGGTGTGGCGGAACTGGCAGACGCGCGCGACTCAAAATCGTGAGGGAAACCGTGGGGGTTCGAGTCCCTTCACCGGCATATATGTTAAAGTAAACCATGAACATTTTGTTCGTGGTTTTTTTATGTTTATTTTGTGTTTTCCCACCAAACTTTTCCAATTTAGAGACGTTCTTTATTATAGGCTTCATTTATTAGCTGGAGGGAAAGGGGAAGTTTTAATGATCGAGAAGAATAGCAGTAACAACGCCACTGAAAAATTTGTAGAGAATACATATGGAGGAAAGAATAGACCTCTCATATTTGCAGCGTGTACGTTAGTGCTGCTTATGTTAAGTAGTCCTACGGCTGCCTTGGCAGACAGCAAGGTGAAGGTATCGGCGGATACAACAGTTACAAGCAGCTCGGCAGCTGCCTCCACAGGCAGTAGTGTAGCAGGAGATAAGCTTCCAAAAGGAGCAAAGATCACTTCTTCCCAGGCTGACAAAGCTCTTAAAGAAATGTTTCCAATGCTCTTTAAAGCCACATTGAACATGGCTGAGTTCGGTGGTCAGAATAGTTATCCAGTGGATTATGACAAGAAGTGGGAGCTTCAATATACCCTTCAGGTGGGCAACTACGGAACTGGGTTCGACGCCCAAGTCGATGGTGTGACTGGTGAGGTATTGTCGGTTAGTCTGCCTGATCGTTTAATTCAAATGTTCACTAAAAAAGATGCTGTTAAGGTTGATCGAACCGAAGCGAAGAAGGCTGCCCTGGATTGGTTAAAAGCTAAAGTAAAGAATATTGATGTAGCAAGCTTGAAAGACACTTCGGGTTATAATGGGCAGGACGGTTCTTTATTTATAACGCAAAATTATTATTTCACTTTCAAGCTACCTGTTAACGGATTGTATTCCGATAATGAAGGAGTTCAGGTAGCTGTTAACAATTACGGTGAAGTTACGTCTTATGTTCGATATAAGACGTTTGCTGAATATCCATCCCCAAAACCGGCAATTACCCTGGAAAATGCAGATCAAAAGTTCAAGGAGAATTTTGATGTAGAACTGGCATATATTCCAGAGAAACTTAACTCCCTAGGATCGGCCAAGTACTTCTTGGGCTACACTCCGGTTGATGGAAGCACGAATAGTATTGACGCAGTTACAGGAAAGAAGATAGATCCTCAAGCAGGTACTGTTCAAATTCTTTCGAAACCTGAGGGAATTCCTTCTGGAGGCAATAACTTCGTTCCTTCCAAGGAAGCAATTCAAGACGGTGATGATGCTATGAATTGGCTCAAATCATTGATCCCAATTCCTGCCGAATTCACAGTGGAATACAAGCAGATATCAAGATACTGGAATAACCCCTCGCAGAAAGTGTGGAATATTTCATTAAGGGATAATCAGACTGGCGGTAGCCCTAATGAAGTCATCAATGCTGTAATAGATACGGCCACGGGTCAAATTTTATCTTTCCGATTTGATGCTTATAGTCCTCCGGAAAAGGAATATAAACCTAAAGGCAAAATTCTAAGCTCGAAAGAAGCCAAGGAAAAGGCGCTCCAGGTTGTGAAGAAATTGGTTCCTAATGCTTCTAGTGAGTATAAGCTCACTTTTATCAGTGACAGGGATAAGAAGGTTTCCTCATCGACATATCAATACAGCTTCAAGAGATATATTAACGGAATTCCTGTTATGTATGACTCCATTGATCTGAATCTCAGCTCAGATGGCGTGATCCGCTCCTTTACTACAGGGGCCAAGGCGAGTTCATCCGGATTTCCAGATAATAAGCCTGTGATTAGCAAAGAGGAAGCGAAGAATCTATATCTGAAGAATTGGAAAATGGAGCTGAAATACGAGCGTATTGGCGGTATGTACCAAATGAATGGAAGCCCAGTCCCAGCAAGTGTTAAATTGGTCTATGCTCCAGTACCGAGTTCAGAGAACGGTAATGATTACTTTTCATACAGTCCGCTTGATGCCCTTACAGGGAAAAGCCGAGAAATTTACGCACCATACGGAGGAAGCGTTAAAGAAGCGACTGACATTAAAGGACATCCACTTGAAAAGGCTTTGAGCGAAGCTGTTCAGCATCGGGTAATCGTCCCGGATAGTAATGGGCTTGTACTTCCAAATGAGCAGATTACCCAAGGGGAGTGGATCAACATGGCAGCCAGAGCAGTTAGTCCCGATATGGGATATTACTATGGCAGTATGGATGATAGCTCAATTGCCGGAGTTAGCGTGGATAGCCCTTATTACCAAGGGCTGCAGGTATTTATCAATAATAACTGGATGACGGTGGATCCAGATCGCACCTTAACTTTAGATGCCAAGCTAACACGCGACCAGTTAGCCAACTATTTGGTAGAAATGCTGCAGTATAGCAAGCTGGCACAGTATTACAACCAACCAACAGATCTCCTTGGAGCAGCCGATGCCAATAGTGTTACCCATAAAGGAGCAGCTGCGATTGTGCTGAAGCTGAAGCTGCTTGACCTGAAGAACGGAATGTTCGCACCTGATGCGGTGGTTACACGCGCCGAAGCGGCAGATGTTCTGATTCGTCTCAAAGATTTAATTGGCCAAACTGATAATTTCCTCAAGCAGAACGGCTTTTAATTCACTAAGCAGAGAATGAATACCTAGTATCCCTGGTCCTTGCTGACCAGGGGTTTTTTGATTACGCCGGACTCGGGATCAACGAAAGAATGGGTGTTATGGGTGTTATGAGAGTAAGGAGAGTAAGGAGAGTAAGGAGAGTAATGAAATAATGAGAGTAATGAGAGGGACTGTTAATCAACGTGAGAAAGGATTTTAAGTGACGAACTTAATATTGGCATACAGCAAGCAGTAGGGGTCATCGCAAGGTGCCTTCAACAAGCAACTGGGGGCTAGTGGCAGACAGCAGGTGAAGATATCGGATGCTTGGATGCTTATATCAGATTCCCTGGCATGTTAACCCAGGTAGTTACCTGGCAGTTAGCCGCCCTCGCATCCCAGCGGTTATCGCAGAACGGCCAGACCGCTCTCTATCTGAGGCCCCGGCTTATCCTCGACCTTAGTCCAGTATAAAAAACCGTCCCCGGTCCGTTTTGGGAAATGACGTTAAGGCCTAGAATAAAGACATAAGGTTGAACTTAAAGAGAGGCGGTGAAAGAAATGAGAACAAATAACAAACCAAGCGGATTTGCAATCGTGCTTATTGCACTTGGGGTACTGATCTTGTTAGGCAAGCTGACGCCTTTCTTCGGCAGTCTGTTCGGTATTCTGATAGCCATCGTAATGATTGCCCTTGGATATTACGGAATTCGTAGAGGTAACGCATTTTTCGGATGGATCGTATTGTTTATCGGTGTGGTCTCCCTGATCTCCAAGCTGGCTTGGATCATCGTACCACTACTCGGTATCGGACTGATTGTATACGGTATTTCCTCACTTAGAAATAAACGGACTTACTAATACACAGTACTATTAAGGTTAGGAGGGAATTGAACAATCATGAGTGTATTTAGACGGGTAAGAGATATTACTGTAGCCACTTTGAATGAACGTCTGGAGCAAGCACAGGATCCTGTTCAGCTTATCGATCAATTCCTGGTTGAAACCCGGCAGGAGATTGCAGAGGCTGAGAAGCTGCATCATCAATACTCCGGACATACCAGACAATTGAAGCAGCAGGTTGACCATGCAAGCACCATGCTCAGCAAGAGAGAAGAGCAGGCATTACTTGCTCTAAAAGCAGGCGAGGAGCACTTAGCCAAGCTGGCTCTTCAGGAGAAACTGCTCTATGAAGAAAAGCTTGAGCAGTACTCGGAGCTGTACAGCCAAAGTCTTGAAGCCCTTAACCAGCTTGAAGCTCAAATGAATGAGCTTAAGACGGAATATCAAGCTGTATATAACAAAAGACAATATTACTATGCGAGAATGGAAACCCTTCGTCTCCAGCAAAGAATGAATCAGCGTATGGGCAGCTATGGCACACAAGATGTACCTAAAATGTTCAATCGTCTTGAAGATCGGGTCTCCGATATGGAATGGGAAGCCCGGAGCCTGCGAGATCTTCGCAAGGCAGGGCAGGATCTGTTCAATCAGGCAGGAACTGCGATTCAATCTACTCTGGAACAGGAGCTCACGCGACTTAAACAGAAGCTGAACAAACGAGGAGAGGAGTAATTGCGATGGGCACATTATATCGTTCCCGGCGCGACCGATGGATTACGGGTCTGTGCGGGGGACTTGCAGAGACCTTTGGCGTAAACGTCGGTGTGCTTAGACTGCTGACAGTCGTAAGTATTCCTTTTTCCGGTGGCACCACGATTCTGATCTACTTGATCGCGTCGCTTGTTATTTCTAAAGAGCCTTACACCCCCTACGATCCCTACCATCAGGGCGGATGGCCGGGCGGCGGGCAATATGGCCCGGGTCCGGGCAGTTATGATCCCCGGGATCCACGGTACAATCAGCGGCCTCCTTACGGAAATGGCCAATATGGTGGTAACGGGCAGTATGGGAATAACCCGTTCGGCGGGAACCCATTTGGAGGTAACCCTTTTGGGGGCAATCCGTTCCAAGGGAACCCTTCACAGGGGGGGCGGCCAGTCAGCTCTTCTTTTAAAGGACAGGATGAGGCTTCAAATTTGGATTCCATGATGGATGACATCGAGAAAAAAGCACTAAAAAAAGAATTGGATGAGCTTCGCCGCAAGCTTTCCAAATATGAGAAGGGAGATTTGTAATTATGGGAGTATTTAAAAGAATCAAAGATATCACTAAAGCGTCGGTTAATGAAATGCTCGATAAAGTGGAAGATCCAATTGTTATGCTTAACCAATATCTTCGGGATATGGAAGCCGAGATTCGGGATGCTGAGGTAACGGTTGCGAAGCAGATGGCAAATGAACGCCGTATGAAGCAGCGCCTGGAAGAGGCTTATCGTGTATCCTCACAGCGTGAAGCTCAAGCTGAAGCTGCGCTGAAGAACGGTCAGGAGGAGATTGCCCGCCGTCTGCTCGAAGAGAAAATTCATTTTGATCAAATACAGACGGAATTCAGAGATCTTCATGCCCAAGCGGAAATTCATGCATCGGATCTGCAGCAGCAGCTCCATGATATGAAGGATGAGTTCTACAAGCTGCGGAATAAGCGCAATGAGCTTGTAGCCCGTGCACAAATGGCCAAAGCCAAGAAGCAGCTGTCCCAGGCTAACCCGCTGAACACCATTGAAAGTGGAGGTGCAGCCCTAGGTTTCAGCCGTATGGAAGAGAAAATTCTTCAAATGGAAGCCGAAGCAGATGTGCTGGGTACGCCTTACCGTCCTTCAGCAAGTGCTGGTTCTTATATCAGCCCTGCAGATGCGCAGAAACAGCTTCGGGTAGAAGAGCAGCTGAATGCGCTCAAATCCAAGCTGAACCCTCCTTCTAACACAGGATCAGCAGCATCTGAAGAATAACTACCGTCCATTAGTGGAATATGATATTCTAGTTGAGGTGAAGCCATACGGTATGCAGATACCGTCATGGCTTTTCCGAGCTTTTGGAGCCAGGACTCTATATTTGGGCGGATGAATCTTTTATACTTAGACAGGAGGTGCAGCATGGATAAAAGGAAATCTTTTGTGGCCATTATGCTTATCGGATTCGGACTTCTTCTGTTCTTTGGTCAAGGCATCAACTTCCTTACCATTGCGGCCCTGCTATTTCTTGTCTACGGAGTCTACAAAATCCGTCAAGGAGAAGAGGTCAAGACCGGCTATATTCTGCTGGCCATAGGCAGTGGACTTATACTGCTTGAGCATTTGATGCTCGTTGTGGCCGTCATCCTGATTTCACTTGGATTGTTCTATGCAAAGGTCAAGAAGATGCTCCCCCGGGGAGACCATATTCAGAAGCAGAATTTCATTGCAGGTGTTCACTGGGACAGCGACCCTTGGGCGCTTCGGAGTATCAGTATGTGGCATGTGCTTGGTGAGCATGACATTGATCTGTCCCTGGCTATAGTGGAAGAGCCTGAGAATATCATGATGTTCCAAGGCGTGGTCGGAGACATAGATCTCGTGATCTCGGAGGATTATGGCGTAGAAATTGAGGCCTTCGTCATGTTCGGGCAAATTGAGTTCGGGCCACAGAAAGAGACCGGGATGGTGAACCGATTGTACTGGCGTTCGCCTAATTACGAATTTCGGGAGAAAAAAGTGAAAATTATGATTTCTTACCTCGTAGGAGATATTGATATACGTTTATCATAGAGAGGAGGGGAGTCCCTGATGAGACGAAAAAAACCGGTGAATATGATTTCTCGCAGTATGCGTGACGGGATTCTCCTGTCTTTCTTTTTATGCGGCGCTATTCTGTACCTGCTTAATACATATGGTTATTTAAGTCCAGCTTCTTCGTGGACCAAGGTCATCCAGGCAGCTTTAACAGGAGGTCTGTTGTTGGTTGGTACCGGAGCAGCATATGGACTCTATCAAATTTATAGCGTGAAAAGAAGGATGGATCTGCTTAGAGATTCTCTGCTGCAGTGGGAGAAGGGAAATCTGTCCAGATCGGTTCCGGAGCTTGGCGAGGACGAGATTGGACGGCTGGGAGAACAACTGGAGCGTATCGGTAAAAGATGGGAGGAGCAGGTCAACTCCCTGCAGCGGCTGTCCACCCACAATGCCCAGCTGGCGGAGCAGGCAAGAATATCCGCCATTGTGGAAGAGCGCCAGCGGCTTGCGCGGGAACTCCATGATGCGGTATCCCAGCAGCTGTTCGCTATATCGATGACGGCAACCGCGGTGGGGCGAACGCTGGAGAAGGATTTTGACAAAGCACAGAGACAGGTAGAGCTGATTGAGGAGATGTCGTCTGTGGCTCAATCCGAGATGAGAGCCCTGCTGCTCCATTTACGTCCGGTATACCTGGAAGGCAAGGCGCTCTCTGAAGGAGTAGCTGAGCTGGTTAGAGAGCTGAAGAGTAAAGTGCCCATGGATATTACGCTGGATATGGATCCTGATATCAAGCTTGTCAAAGGGATTGAGAATCACCTTTTCCGGATCATCCAAGAAGCCTTGTCCAATACCCTTCGGCATTCCAAGGCCGATAAGATGGAGATTCGTATCCATCATCGTCCAGAGGCTGTTAAAGTTATTCTTAGAGACAATGGAATCGGATTTCAAATGGATGAGAAGAAGCAGACGTCATACGGGCTATCGACGATGCAGGAGCGCGTTCATGAAATTGGCGGCTCCATTCAATTCATTACTTCGCCGGGAGCTGGAACCCGGATTGAAATTACAGTACCTTTAATGATAGAGGAAGGCGGGTGGAATGAGAACGATGGAGACGGAGATTCCAATTAAAGTACTGCTGGTTGATGATCACGAAATGGTGCGTATTGGCCTCGCTGCTGTCCTGGGGACTGAGGATGGAATTGAAGTAGTAGGTGAAGCTAGCAGCGGACAGGAAGGCATTCGTCTGGCCCAGGAGTACAGACCCGATGTGGTTCTGATGGACCTGGTGATGGAAGGAATGGATGGCATCGAGACCACGCGTCAGCTTCTCAAGCTGTATCCGGAATGCAAGGTGATTGTACTGACCAGTTATCTGGATGATGAGAAAATGTACCCCGTTATCGAAGCAGGAGCGTTCAGCTATCTTCTTAAGACTTCAAGAGCTTCCGAGGTGGCCGATGCCATCCGGGCTGCGGCGAGAGGCCAATCAGTTCTGGAGTCTCAAGTAGCCTCCAAGATGATGAACCGATTCCGTCAGCCCAAGGCGGAGGCGGCGGCTCATGAGGAGCTGACGGAGCGGGAGATGGATGTTCTCCGGTTAGTGGCGCAAGGGAAGTCCAATCAGGATATTGCGGATGAGCTAATTATTGGGGTCAAGACCGTGAAATTTCACGTGACCAATATCCTGGCCAAGCTGCATGTGGAAGATCGCACACAGGCAGCCATTTATGCCTACAAGAACGGATTGGCCGAGTAAGCTGTGAAGGCCAGAAGCAAACCGGAGACGGAGGTCTCCGGTTTTTTTGTGATCCTATAAGGAGTATAAAGTGAGCGGCGAAAGGACATCCTGATTCATAGATTGATAGATTTGCTAGAGAGGATGTTATTGGGATGATTAAAGGGTGGGGACTTATCTTTATTGTGATACTGCTCGTAGTGGGCGTTCTGGGATTCAAAAATGGCGACGAGGCCTCCGGCATTAGCTCGGACTGTGTAAAAGATGCGGAGAAACAGCTGAATGCGGTGTTAGCGGCAGGCAGCTCTGTTACCCATGAACCGCTTGATATGATTATAAAATGGCAGGGTGCTTGGAATACTGCTTATAAGCCCGGGGAAGGAGCTAAACTTATTGCGGCACAATTGGGATTAGCTAAGCCTTCAGCAGTGGTGGTACAAGATCACTTTGTGTATCGTTCAGAGGGACGAATCGGACAGATTCCGGTCAAGTTCTCTGTAACTAAAAAGGAACAGGGATTGTATGTAGTGGCACAAATTAATGGATCCAGCCAGGGGAATACCTCGGAGCTGATGCAGGCTCAGACCGCTGTAGGGCAAAAGCTCGGCGGACTTGGCGTGGATATTCAGTGGAATGCGGCGGCACAAGGGAACGCTCCGATGCTCGGAGAGGGAACAGCGGGCCAGCAAGATAAAGAGGTCATGAAGCTCCTTGGTGAGGCAGAAAGTAAAGCAGGAGTGTTCTTCAAGCTTCATCGGGTGGAGGGCTTTCAGGATCAGTACACCGCTTCAGAGTCCTATGAAGTTCCAAGCTTTCCGATCACCGTACGGAGTGGAAGTTCAGACATCGGGCTGCAAATGGCTATTCACTTGAATACGGGAACCGGGGAAAAAGAATTATCGATCGGATCGCCCGTATTGACCGTGGAATATTAATATAATATCTTTTTATCGGATAGGTAAGTAATAGTTATCTGATCACAATAGTTGTGGATAGCATCCTTGTAGCGAATATGCTAAAATTAATCAACACAAATGAAATAAATGGATGCGAAATACATTATGCCTCGTGCATAAATATACAACTATACTACATAGAAAGAAATGAGGAGCCATGGCTGAACAACAAAATTTAAATGCACTAAAGACCCCTGGAGCTGTATTTTTTATTTTTGGAGCAACTGGTGACCTGGCACGGCGCAAGCTGTTCCCGGCAATCTACTCTCTGTATCGCGAGGGCAAGCTGGCTGAGGATTTCGCAGTTATTGGTGTAGCACGCAGACCGCGTTCCAGAGAAGAATTCCATGATGACCTGTACAACTCGATTCAGGAGTTCTGCCGGTATAAGGTGCTCGACACGGCACACTGGAACAGATTCGCGGAACATTTCGAGTACAAATCCCTGGATATTAATAATATCGACGGATACCATGAGCTTAGGGAACAAACGGAAGGTCTGGAGAAGCGTTATGGAATTCCGGGCAACCGGCTGTTCTACCTGGCACTGGCTCCGGAACTATTCGGAAGCGTCTCGGTTAATCTGCAAAAGGGCGGCATGCTGGACAGCGCCGGCTGGCACCGTCTCGTGATTGAGAAGCCGTTCGGCTACGACCTCTTGTCCGCTCAAAAGCTGAATGAAGAGCTCAGTCATGTATTTAAAGAGGAAGAGATCTACCGTATTGACCACTATCTCGGCAAAGAAATGGTTCAAAATATTGAAGTCATCCGGTTCGGCAATGCGTTCTTCGAGCCGCTTTGGAATAACAAGCACATCGCTAACGTTCAAATTACGCTGAGTGAGACGGTTGGAGTAGAAGAGCGTGGAGGCTACTATGACCATGCAGGGGCCTTGCGCGATATGGGACAGAACCACATGCTGCAGATGCTCACCATGATTGCCATGGAGCCGCCAAGCCGTCTGCTGCCTGAGGATATCCGTGATGAGAAGGTTAAGGTCCTTCGCTCACTTCGTCCATACTCTTCCGCAGCGGAAGTTGAGGAGAATGTCGTGCGAGCTCAATATACACAAGGGGAGAGCGGGAATCAGAAGCTTCCGGCCTACCGCGAGGAAGATAAAGTGGATCCTAATTCGAACACCGAAACTTACTTCTCGGCCAAGGTGCTTGTGGACAACTTCCGTTGGGCGGGTGTGCCTTTCTATATCCGTACCGGCAAACGCCTGCCTGTTAAGACAACCGAGGTTGTAGTTGAATTGAAGAATATGCCTACGAATGTGTACCTTGGGCAAAAGCATACATTGGAACCCAACCTGCTCGTCATTCGGGTTAATCCTATGGAAGGCATTTATATCAAAATCAATGCCAAGAAGCCGGGAACCGAATCCCAAATTGAGCCGCTGGCTATGGAATTCTGCCAAAGCTGCCAAGTGGGAATTAACTCACCAGAGGCTTACGAGCGCTTGATTCACGACGCGGCTGAAGGTGACTCCACTTACTTTACACGCTGGGATGAAGTGGCTACTGCTTGGTCCTTTATCGACCGGATCGCACAGGCGTGGAAGCAGAACCCTGGAGATATCAAGCATTATCCAGCCGGGTCTTGGGGACCGCAGGAGGCACATGATCTTCTGGCGAAGGATGGCTTCCACTGGTGGCCGGTTAATGGGCAGGACGAAGACAATGTGATCTGGATCAAGAATCAGGGATAACCTGGCTAAGGTCCGAAGCTTGGGAAGTTTGCTTGGTGTGAATCTATAATTTAAGAGATCAAAGCAGCTCATCCTCATGTATGTTATGCATGAGGATGATTTGCGTACAGGCGGATAAAATATGTTACAATATAAAACATGACTTGTGGAACGAAGGGATAAGTGAGAAATGAGCAAAGCATTGTCAGAAGTGCTGCAGCAGGAAGTAGACAAACGTCGAACGTTTGCGATTATTTCCCACCCGGATGCGGGGAAAACGACATTGACGGAGAAGCTTCTGCTGTTCGGGGGAGCGATTCGAGCGGCGGGATCTGTAAAGGCCCGTAAAGCCAGCAAGCATGCAACAAGTGACTGGATGGAAATTGAGAAGCAGCGGGGGATCTCCGTAACCTCCTCCGTGATGCAGTTCGATTATAATGGCCACCGCATTAATATATTGGATACGCCAGGTCACCAGGACTTCAGTGAAGACACCTACCGGACGCTTACGGCTGCAGACAGTGCTGTCATGCTGATTGACGTAGCCAAGGGCGTGGAAGCCCAGACGGTAAAGCTGTTCCAGGTCTGTGCCAAACGTGGAATTCCGATCTTTACCTTCATTAACAAGCTGGACCGCGAAGGACGCAGTCCATTTGAATTGATGGAAGAAATTGAGGAAGTGCTTGGAATCCGTTCGGTTCCTATGAACTGGCCGATCGGATCAGGACGTGAGCTGTGCGGCGTCTATGACCGGATGAAGAACCAGGTTGAGCTGTTCCAGGGAGACGATCACTCCTCAATCGAAGTCAAGAAGGTTGAAGATTACAATGACCCTGCGATTCGGGAAATGGCTGGTGAGTATCTCCATGATCAGCTGTGTCAGGACGTAGAGCTGCTTGATGTGGCGGGAGATCCTTTTGATTACGAGAAAGTAAGACGCGGAGAACTGACCCCGGTCTTCTTCGGCAGTGCGGTGAATAACTTCGGGGTACAGACCTTCCTTGAGAACTTCCTGGAGCTTGCACCGAAGCCGGAGCCGCGTCAAAGCACGGCGGGAATTATCCAACCGACGAACGAGAAATTCAGCGGATATGTGTTCAAGATTCAGGCTAACATGAATCCTGCACACCGTGACCGGATCGCGTTCCTGCGTATTTGTTCGGGCAAATTTGAGCGGGGGATGTCTGTAAAGCATGTTCGGGTAGGCAAAGAGATCAAGCTCTCCCAACCGCAGCAGTTCCTTGCGCAAGACCGTGACATTGTATCCGAGGCCTATCCCGGTGATATTATCGGTCTGTTCGATCCGGGTATTTTCCGGATTGGAGACTCACTGAGTCAAGGCAGCGAGGTTGTGTTCGATGAGCTGCCTACGTTCTCACCAGAGATTTTTGCCAAAGTAACGGTTAAGAATGCGCTCAAGCATAAGCAGTACCAGAAGGGAATCGATCAGCTCACTGAGGAAGGTACGATTCAGGTATTTAACACAGTTAGCTTCGATGATACGATTCTGGGCGTGGTTGGACAGCTCCAGTTCGAGGTGTTCGAGTATCGGATGAAGGGGGAATACGGGGTAGATGTGCAGCTGCAGCGCGTCCCTTATCAGTTCGCCCGCTGGATTATTGATGATAAGATCGATCCATCCAAATTCCGGATTAACTCCACTCTTGTGAAAGACAAGAAGGATAACTATGTAGTCCTGTTCGAGAACGAATATGCCATGAGAACCGCGATGGAGAAGAATCCGACAGCAAAGTTCCTGGAGACTGCACCATAAACGGTAATGATTTTCTATGGATAAGTACCCCCTCCCCTTGTGTGAGCAAGGAGAGGGTTTTTTTGCAGCTTTGAGAGCTGGAGCCTGGGGCTCCGGTAATCTTTTGCTAACGCAGCGGTTTGAGTTCGGT
The DNA here is from genome assembly GCF_059492195.1 of Paenibacillus sp. Paensp111. Lineage (NCBI taxonomy): Bacteria > Bacillati > Bacillota > Bacilli > Caryophanales > Paenibacillaceae > Paenibacillus > Paenibacillus sp. Paensp111. The sequence goes on along the minus strand of NZ_CP168527.1, from coordinate 3,508,465 downwards.
GGTCTTCAGCTGCTGACTAACGAGGCTGATTAGCTCGTCCTGTCTGCTTCTGTCCATCTGTTTCCAGATCATCTCGAACATGACACCAAGACCGGGAAGAGCAGCTTCCGGTCCATCCACAGAACCTTCGATCATGCTTCTAAGGCCGTTCTCATCCTGACCATGAACCTTATGAACGACAGCTTGTCTCAGATCCAGCATGATTCCCACTCGAATTCCTCCTTTAATGTGTACCATGGTGTAAAAGGGCCGCATCTTACTGTTCCCGAATCTCGACTTGTAAATTCAAGTTCACTTTGGAGTATGGTATACTAATTGCATTATAATTACCGGGCAGGTGGAGATTAAATCGTGGCTAAGAAGCAGTTTGCGGTGATCGGAATGGGCCGATTTGGATATAGTGTAGCGAATTCACTGAGTACGATGGGGTTTGATGTGCTGGCCATTGATTCGGACGAGCTGCGTACCCAGGAAGTGTCTCACATTGTTACCCATGCGGTGTCGGCGGATTCTACAGAAGAAGAGGCGCTACGGGCGCTCGGAATTCGGAACTTCGATGTGGTGGTTGTTGCGATTGGTGAGGATATACAGGCCAGTATTTTGACCACCTTAATCTTGAAGGACTTGGGTGGGCCTGTTATTGTAGTCAAAGCTCAGAATGAACTGCATGGCAAGGTACTGCAGAAGATCGGCGCCGACAAAGTCATTTATCCGGAGAGGGATATGGGTCAGCGGGTTGCTCACCATTTGGCATCGCCTAATATTCTGGATTACATTGAGCTGTCTGATGATTACAGCATACTGGAGATTAGAGCGAATTCGGCCATGATTGGCCAGAATTTGAAGGAACTGAATATTCGTGCCCGGTTCGGCTGCAACGTCATGGCCATTAAGAACGGGACGAAAATGAATATTTCGCCGGATGCTCTATACCGGTTAATCGAAGGTGATATTCTCGTCATCGTCGGTGAGAAGAGTGACTTAACCAAGCTTGAGCTTGCTTATTCCCAAATTTAGAAGCTAGGATGAATAATATGGACATTATATCGCCGCAGAATGCGCGTGTTAAAGAGTGGGCACAGCTATTAGAGAAGAAGCATCGGGACCGGCAGCAGCGGTACCTTGTGGAAGGAATCCATCTCGTGCAGGAAGCGCTCAAAGCCGAAGCCGAGATTGAAGTCATCGCTTATTCGGTAGAATACGGCATTCCTCCAGAGCTGGCTCAGGCCGGGGCAGGAAAGCTGTCAGTCGAGTGGGTTGGGGTATCTGAAGCTGTTATCGCAAAGTGCAGCGATACCAAATCGCCGCAGCCTGTGTTTGCCGTAATCCGCAAGCATCGCAGCTCGTGGGAAGCTCTAATGGAGCAGGATAACAGCCTGGTCGTGGTATTGGACGGGGTGCAGGATCCCGGGAATGTAGGCACCATTATCCGCACGGCGGATGCGGCCGGGGCAAGCGGTGTGATTGTGGGGCCAGGGTGTGCGGATATCTACAATCCGAAGACGCTTAGATCCACCATGGGGTCGATCTTTCACCTTCCGGTGATCGAAGCAGACTTGGCCGAGCTCCTTCCCAAGGTGAAGGAGAAGGGAATCCGCCTGGCAGGAACGAGCCTTCAGGCAGCTCGGATATGTTACGAGTATGACTTTAGGGGCCCGACCTGGCTGTTGTTCGGCAGCGAGGCCAGCGGCCTGTCAGCCCCTATTCTGGCTGAGCTTGACGATGCCTTGATCATCCCGATGAAGGGCCATGCAGAGTCCCTGAATGTGGCCATGGCGGCCTCAATTCTGCTGTATGAGGCGCTTAGGCAGCGGGAGTTCTTGGGAGGATAGAGGGCTGGGGAGTTGAGGGAAGAAGCTGATGGTTGTCGGCTTCTTTTTTTGGTTTTTGGGTATTGTTGGTTCAAAATACGTACGTAAATAATTAAGGAGCTTAATTAACAAGGGTGCCGAGACGGGAGTATATAAAATATAATATTAATAAAGTTGACTAAAGGAGGGAGAGAATCATGCAAAGCGTACATGATAATGAGATTGTTTCATATGAAGTTAATTTAAGGTCTGAGAAAATAATTATACATACTGAATATCAAACTTCATCCATTTGCAAAAAAATGGATCTTATCTTTTCTGGTGTTTTAGTTCATTTATTTGAGCAAGAGCTTCCTGGCAGCATTATTTTGAAAATTGAAAGATATGATATCATAGAGTTCTTGGAGGATTATAGTGAGTTATTGAAGAAACTTAAACCATATTGTTGGCCGTTTTTTTATAAAACTGAAGAGGAATTAAGAGAGAGATTATTGAAGGGGAGTATTTTTATTACGTTATCTTATCTTCTTATGGTTTAAATGGATGGGTTGTGGCAAAAGATTATGAAGCTGTATATGTTGATGAGATTACTGTTCAATAAGTGAAGTAGGTAAAGAAATTTTTGCAATTTATTTTTAATTACAAATCTATCGTACTCACCGAAATTGGGAGGTATAAAAGTATTGGCAAAGAGAATCTTAATAACTTGGTTAACGTCAAGCCTCATTATCGCTATAACTTATCCAGACATATTCTTCTTTTTACTGTCTGGGGTCGTATTCTTCATAGTGGTACTCTTCTATTCTTCATTCTTGTCATTAATTGATTTTGTTCTACTTAAAATAAAATTAAAAAGAAGTTTATATCGCGCACTTCTACTGTTACCAGTAGCAATAATAGTTACTATTCTTCTTGGTGGAAGTACTGGATTCGTTTTAGCTTTTGTTGTATATACAATTTTTGTTCTAACTGAAGTGTTTGTTGTTAGAACTTCATCAAACTGAAGTTTTAAATCAATCCACAAGGAGACTAACCTTGGAATTCTCAAGGAAGTGCGATGCTCGTTAATTACAAGTATATTAATAACGGGAACTTGATTAACAAAGTACCGAGATCATCATGAAGATTGCTCTGCCGAACCCAACAGATCCAACCTTCGGAATAGAATCCCCGGAAAGATAATATCGTATCAGGGAATAAGAAGTATTTAATAGGAGTGAATTTTCTAAGTGAGGAAAGATCGTAGGTTCTATTTGCGTGTTGTTTTATGGACATCGGTTGTTTTTGCGCTTATCACATTTATCTTATTAGTTTTGTTTGTTATGTTTCTTCTACCAGATCCTAAAGGAATTTAAGGAAAAACACACGAAGAAATTAAAGAGAGTTTTTAAATTAACCACAGGCGACTAATCTTCGCTTGGGGTTTTCTTTTTTGCCTCCGCAACGTCCAATTTTGGATTAATATAAACAGGCAAAAGAGCAATGGGAAGATTTTGATAAAGGTACCTTGTGCCAATCTGAGCGGTATGGCTCGAACAAGCATCTTATTAAACCCGAAAATTCCGGCAAAGAATTGGTTAAAGTAAAGAAGAGGAGAGAACCCATTTCTCTCCCTTACTTTCACACCTAACCAACATGCCAAATGGTGGCATCAAGAGAAGGAGTCCATCTAGATGCTCCAAGACAAAATCTTTTATCTCATCGCACATTATGGTTATTTCGGTATCTTTGGAGCCTTGGTCCTTGGGATTGTCGGTCTGCCCGTACCGGACGAAGTCCTGATGACGTATTCGGGATATCTCATCTCCCAGGGGAGACTATCCTATGCCGTGACCTTGCTGGTCGCGGTAGTGGGCAGCTTCGCGGGGATGAGCGTCAGTTATTTCATTGGGCGGAAGTTTGGGTATCCGCTGCTTGAGAAGCATGGACGGAAGATTCGGATTACGAAGGAGAAGCTTGATCATACCCGGCGTTGGTTCAAGAAATTTGGCAAGTTCGCGCTCACGCTGGGCTATTTCATACCCGGTGTTCGGCATCTCACGGCTTATTTTGCCGGGATCAGCGGGTGGCCCTACCGTACATTCCTTTCTTACGCTGCACCGGGGGCGATACTATGGGCGTTCACTTTCATCACGCTGGGAACTTACCTTGGCAAGCATTGGCTGGCGGTTACAGAAGCCATTCATAAGTATTTGCTGCTTGGCTTTGTGCTTCTTGTTCTGGTTCTCCTCCTTATCTGGTTCCTGAAAAGAAAACCAAAAGCAAATCAAGCCTAAGGCTTTTCAGCAGCCAGGACATCGAATTGAATCGACTTGAACCCATAGGGATATTTTGGTAAAATCAACCTTGTATATAAGACTGTTACCATGTGCTACTGGCGATGAAACGTGGATGACCACGGGGGAGCACATGGATATATAAGCCGTTCGCCTGGGCAAAGTGTTTGATCTAATCAAACACTTTTTTTATTTGCTATGAAAGGGTGAAGGTACAAATGGAAGAAATCAAAATGCGGTATGGGATTAACCCGAATCAAGGTAACGCAAGAGTCACATCGCCTGGAAAGCTGCCTTTCAGGATTCTTAATGGTGAGCCAAGCTACATTAACTTACTCGATGCGCTTAACGCTTATCAGCTTGTAAGAGAGCTCAGAACAGCCATAGGGCAACCTGCGGCAGCCTCCTTCAAACACGTAAGTCCTGCTGGAGCGGCTGTGTATAGCCCGCTGAGTCACGAACTGGCTAAGGCTTATGGTGTGGACGGTATGGAGCTGTCACCTCTGGCTGTCGCTTATGCGAGGGCAAGGGGAACTGACCGCATCTCCTCCTTCGGTGATTGTGCGGCCTTAAGTGATACAGTGGATCTTCCTACTGCTAAATTGCTGAAAAAGGAAATTTCCGACATGATTGTGGCGCCTGCTTATGATGATGCTGCCCTGGAAATCCTCAAGGCCAAGAAAAAGGGGAAGTACCTAATTATTGAGATCGATCCAGATTACGAGCCGGGGCTGGTAGAGGAGAGAACTTTATTTGGAGTTAACCTCGTACAGGATAGAAATAATGTGTTAATCACCGAGAAAATTTTAGACCAAATCGTAACCGAGAATACAGTCTTTCCGGCTTCGGCCAAGAGAGATCTGTTAATTGCAGCAATCACACTAAAATATACGCAGTCCAATTCGGTATGTTTTGCGAAGGATGGGCAGACGATTGGCGTGGGAGCAGGGCAGCAATCCCGTATCCACTGCACGAGGCTCGCTGCATCAAAAGCAGAGAACTGGTATTTGAGGCAGCATCCAGCTGCTCTAACCATGAAATTTCGCGAGGGAATTTCACCTACGGAGAGAAATAATGCCATAGATAAGTGGCTCTGTGATGATCTTACCGTCCCCGAACGAGAAGCTTGGGAAGAGTGTTACGAGGAAGTCCCTCATAGGCTCACACCTAATGAGAAAAGAGAGTATTTAACTGCACTGCAGGAGGTCTCATTTGCATCGGATGCATTCCTGCCTTTCAGGGACAATATTGACCGTGCTGCACTAAGCGGAGCCAAATACATTCTGCAGACGGGCGGGTCGTCACGGGATAAGGAAGTTATTGAAGCGGCTAATGAATACGGAATGGTCATGGCCTTCTCAGGAGTGCGATTGTTCCATCATTAATTGTATATATCGAGGCATTTCTAACGTTTAGCAGTCTTATTAAAAAATTAACAATCAGCCCCCATCCAAACCCGGATGGGGGCTGATTGCTGGATACAGTCATCCACCAAGCATTCATTGTAGCTGACAATCCACTAAGAGGAGAGGAGGGACCTCTTAACCTCTTCTAATTAGCTGGCCTTCGCCAGAATCTTCACTTCTTTCGGTCCCAAGGTTACGTTAATCGAACCGTTATTAACCTGTACGGAATCCGATCCTAATTGATTTTTCAGGCTGGTTCCGTTAGACAGATTGTCGATACCTGAGACCGTGCGGGACGAAGTACTCCAGGAATTGTTAATGATCACAACTACTTCATCCCCGTTATTGGAGCGCTGGTAGCTGTAGAATGAGCCATCAGCCAGCTTCTCTTTTTGAGAACCATTTTGCAGTGCCGGGTGGCTGTTACGCACGGCGTTAAGCTTGGCAATGTATTTGTACAGCTCATGATTCGGATTCTGCACAACATCCTTGCGGTTGTCAGGGTCTTCACCGCCATCGTATCCAAGCTCGGTGCCTTGGTAAATAATTGGAATACCCCGTGATGTCAACAAGAAGCCGAGTGCGGCTTTGAGCTGCGGCCATTTATCCGAGCGGTTGCTAGGATTGCCGGAAGCCTCATTGAGGAACCGCTTCACGTCATGGTTGTCCAGGAATACACCATTCAGCTTAGGATCGCGGTAGCTGCCGTCTTGATTGTAACGGTCCTTAATTTTGGTAGTAGAATCATCGTGACCGAATACGTCTCTGATCGTATAGTACATAGGGAAGTCGAGTACTGCATCCAGATAGTTGGAGTAATCGCCAATCTTATTTGGATCACCGTCCATGACTTCACCCATAGTGAAAGTATTGGCAGCTGTATCAAAATCCTTCAGGAACCATTTTGGTACGTGCTTGGCCGTATCTACACGCAGGCCGTCAACTTTTGTCTCGCCGATCATCCACTTAATCCAGTTCTTTAGCTCGTTTGCAGCCGCGGGATTCTCTTGGTTAATATCATCCAGACCTGCAACGTCGCCGTTCTCAATTTTCCATTGATTGTTGGTATCATAATCTGACTTAGTAATCGTTCCGTTGTGGTGATACCAATCCGGATTATCGAACGGGGCTTTGGCTATCCCATTATACGGCTGGAAGTCACCCGTGTGGTTCGGAACGACATCGAGCATAACCGAGATTTGCTTGCTATGAGCTGTATTTACAAGCTCCTTCAGCTTATCCATCGTTCCCAAATGCCCGTCGACAGAGTAGAAATCGTAAGTATGGTAGCCGTGATAAGCATAAGCACTCTTCTGAGCGGTTACCGGTGTAATCCAGATCGCCGTAAAGCCCATGTTCTTGATGTAATCCAGTTGATTAATAATTCCCTGGAAGTCACCGCCATGCCATTTCGTTAGATCGTTCTTGTCAGATGCAAAGCCGTCGGCGTTGTCGTTCGAGGTATCTCCGTTGTTGAAACGGTCCGTCATGATGAAGTAAATGCTTTGTTTGCTCCAGTCGGTGGTGCCCGTGTTACCGCCATTCAGATCAGGTGTCCCGGATGTTATGGTGCCTGGGGCTCCGTTAGAGCCTGGTGTGTAAGTAGAAATTCCTTGGCTGAAGAAGTAGTTGTTCGTGTTGTTGCTGTCCCAAGTACCGCTGCCATTATTAAAGGCGGCTTCAATACGGGAAGCTGATCCGAGAGGAAGTGTGATCTTGGCGTAGCCAGGGTATGCCGCTTCGGCGTCTGCCATAGCGGAACCTGGAGCTGTAGTCCAGGTTCCTCCTTCTTGGCGATAGTGGATGTACGGAGTGGTGAAGCCTTTTTTGTAGTAGATTGTAGCGGTGGTGGTGTTACCATCTGGCGAACCAGGAGTGATTGTCCCGGCGGCTCCGTTAGCACCCGGTGTGTAAGTAGAAGTTCCTTGGCTGAAGAAGTAGTTCTTGGTGTTGTTGCTGTCCCAAGTACCACTGCCATTGTTAAAAGCAGCTTCGATGCGTGTAGCTGATCCTAGAGGAAGTGTAATCTTGGCGTAGCCAGCCACTTCGGCATCCGCCATAGCGGAACCTGGAGCTGTAGTCCAAGTTCCCCCTTCCTGACGGTAGTGGATGTATGGAGTGGTGAAGCCTTTTTTGTAGTAGATTGTGGCTGTGGTGGTGCCACCACCACCGGGTGCTCCGGTGGTAATGGTACCTGCAGCTCCATTGGAGCCCGGTGTGTAAGTAGAAGTTCCTTGGCTGAAGAAGTAGTTCTTGGTGTTGTTGCTATCCCATGTACCACTACCGTTGTTAAAAGCGGCTTCGATACGAGTAGCTGATCCTAGAGGAAGTGTGATCTTGGCGTAGCCAGGGTAAGTAGATTCAGCATCTGCCATGGCAACACCAGGAGCCGTAGTCCAAGTTCCGCCTTCCTGACGGTAGTGGATGTATGGAGTAGTGAAGCCTTTCTTGTAGTAAATGGTAACGGTTGCGTCTCCGCCTGTGCCACCAGGTGCCCCAGGAGTAATGGTTCCAGCGGCTCCGTTAGCGCCCGGCGTATAAGTTGAGGTACCAGTACCGAAGAAATAATTCTTCGTATTGTTGCTGTCCCATGAACCGCTGCCATTATTGAAAGCGGCTTCCAATTGGGTAGCAGAACCGATATCAACTGTAATCTTACCGTATCCAGGGTAAGCTGCTTCAGCATTTGGAATAGCTACGCCTGGAGCAGTAGTCCAAGTTCCGCCAGCTGGGCGGTAGTGCAGGTAAGGAGTGGAGAAGCCTTTTTTGTAGTAAATCGTTACTTTATTTCCATTCGGATCAACAATAGGCTTGGCATGACTAATTACGTATTGCTTGAAGCCCGCCATATTGCTTGTAGGAGAACCATCCTGGTTCACGAGATTTGCGAAACGCAGCAGAGTGAAGCCATTGTAATTCCATTTCGTAAGCTGTTGTTCAATCTTCTGGAAGTCGCTTGTAGGCAGCGCATTCTCCCCGTTGAGACGAACGCCCTTGGCGTTGGCTATGGAAGAGATGGTGTCTACAAGTGTGGATGGCATCGAGTAAGCTGGTGCCGAACCGTTATCATACATTTCCAGAGCAGTAAAGGTGAGATCTAGATCGCTATCTTTGAATTTCTGAACAATCTTATTGTAATCGTAGTACCCTGCGGCATGCTCGGCACTGTGCGGAGCTGATGGATTATTCATTTGCCAATGGATACCGGAGATCTTGGCACCGATACGTACACCGAATACAGAATCGAAATTCGTGTGTGCGGCTTTGGCAATTACACCAAGATGGTTCTCCAGAACGCCTTGATACCAGGACAGGAAGTCTTTGCCGTAAGCTGTGTTATAACCGCCAGTTGAATAGAAAGAATCCCCATCACTTGGAGGGTTAATTTGGCTTGTACTTGTCAATTGAAGACCCCATGCTTGATTAACTCCACTTAACGAACCGTACTTGCTAATCATTGCGGTTCTGAAAGCATTCTTGGCAGTATCCGTATAGACCTGGAATTTCCCGCGTGCCGGATAGCTCCAGCCTGCTGATTGATAGTAGGACGGGAAGCGAAGCTCACCGGATGGTCCGCCGCTCAGGTAGATCTTGGCGATCAGCCCCTTGTAGCTTGAGAAGTTGGAGGCGAAGGAAGCGTACAGTTCGTTGTACTGCTGGCTGAGTCCGCTCCAGAAAGGGGAGAGGGCTTCGTTGTTCACATAGCCGGTCTCGCTCTTGAATTTCATTTCATCTGCAGTGCCTTTGCTCCAGAGCCAGGATGGAATCGGAATATTGCAATCATCCCCTGGATTTCCGCCGCAGGCATGTGTGGAGAGGATAGGAACCCATTTGAGGCCCGAAGCACTCACCGCATCTGCATACTGCTTGTAGTAGCTCCAATCAAATTGATTGTCGCCAGCAGCTTCTACGTCTCCCCACCATACATCGGTTGTAAGGGCGTAGACGCCGTTGTCCTTAAGTGTCTTGAGTTGATTCTTGAATGCATTCCAGTCTGTGATCTTGGTCAACGGAGCCATGACAGAAGCCTGAAAGTCATTTGCTACTTCGGCTCTGGCTGTGTTCGTGAATGGAGTTAAGAAAGTCGAGAAGACCAGTGAGAGAATTAAAGTAAATAAATAGCCTCGTTTCATTGTAGCTTTGGTACCGTGCAAATAGATCATCCTCCTCTTGGTATGAATCCGGCCTGGAACAAGGTTCCAAGCAAATTTGGAATGACGGGCAAGGAAGCCGGTCCTCCTATGACAAAGGGACGGGAGACTCACACGTGTGATCAAGCTCCGTGTGCAAACGTTTACACCAATAGTCTAAGGGGTTCGCAATCGATAAACAACGTAATAAATTGCTGAAAAAGGAGGATTATATTGACGGTAATAAAAAAGACCCTAAATAGGGTCTTGGATTTATAGCTCAATTTGAAGACTTGCTGCGGTCTCGCGGATAAAGGCTGCGGCCTTGCGGTACTGCTCCTCATCCGGAAGATGCTCAATGATCAGCGGCGTATCAGAATCCAAGCGGGCAAGCTCGCTTAGGAACACCTTATAATCAAGCAAGCCTGTACCCGGCAGCACTTCTTCCAGATGAACCGCTAATTGGCCGCCAAGACGAATATCCTTGGCATGAGCGCTTTTGATATAAGGTCTCAGCGTTGTGAAGAACTCCTTCATCATCTCCGTATTTCTATAGTAGGTTCTAGGGCTCGATATCATATTCACAGGATCAAGGTGGACGGCGAACTGTTCGCGGTCGATAGCTTTGACCAGAGCAAGATACGTATCCGCCGAATCCGGAAGAACCCAGGGCATGGTCTCCAGCGCATAAAAGGCAGACTTCGGCTTCACCGCATCAAGGATCTCTCTTACCGTGTCCACAATGAGTGCGAAAGTATCGTCAGAGAAATTGTCCGGATGGGGGCCATCCCACTGCGCTCCGCGTGATCCGGCAATATTGACACAGACTCTGGCTCCGATGCGTTCAGCAAGATCAAGCTGGGCTTTACAGTAATCCAGGGCCTTCCTGCGAACTTCAAGATCTGGACTGATCGGATTGCTCCAGGCACCGACCTCGGCAATAAGAAGGTCATGCTGCTCAGCAGCCTGTTTATAGGCCTGAACCGTGGTATCGTTCGCATCATTTTGAATCGGGCAGACGGCTGCGCGGTATCCTTCCTGCCTAATCGCCGCTGCCCAGCTAAGCGGGTCCATATTCTGAATAAAGACTTGTCCTCCCAGTCTCAATGCCGTTCACTCCTTTTAATATAATCCTCACACATGAAAGATCAGCGGACTACAACCGCTTTAAGCAGTCCATCACTGCACTCGATAACCTGGCCAAATGTTGAAGGAAGCTCCTTCAATTGAAATGTATGTGTAACAAATGCCATAGGATCAATCGATCCCTGCAGCATTAAATTCTGAACATCGGCTCCATCCTGCATGGTGGAGTACAGCGAAGCTGACAACGTAAGATGTTTATGGATAAGCTCACTTGAGCTAATCTCATACCGGGCACCTTCCCCAATCACGACCAGCGTTCCCGCGATCCCCAGAACCGAGAAGGCGAGTTCATACGAGGATGGCTTGCCTGAGCATTCCATCACATAGTCGGCACCTTCAGGACCCATCCATTCTTTTAACGGATCTAGTGCCTCTCCAGGAAGAAGGGCAAGATCAGCCCCCTGTCGGATCGCCGCCTCCAGCCTGGTCTGGACAGGGTCCACAGCGGCTACTCGGGCTCCACGGAGCTTCGCTAGTGTAATGGCGGCAAGGCCAATCGGCCCGCAGCCCGTAACTACTACGCAGTCTCCTTCGCCCAGCTTCGTTCTTTGCAAGGCGGAATAAGGGGTTCCCCAGTTATCAAAGATCAGGCTGCCCGCCTCGTAGCTGATCGCATCATCCAGCAGCAGACAGTTGCGTTCTGGAACCGCTATCATTTCGGAAAATCCAAAACCCATGTGCGTAATTCCATGAGCACAGCGAACAAATTGTCCCTTCAGACAAGCCGGGCACTCCCCGCATCCCCGGACATTATTTACAGCTACACGGTCTCCGGGACGAAGCCGCTTCACCCCTTCACCAACCGAGATCACTATTCCGGCTACTTCATGTCCGGCTACATAATCTGAAGGCTCTTTCACATACCAGAACCATTTATCCGAGCCGCAGATTCCGCATGCCTTGACTTCGACGACAACCTCGCCGGTACCTGCCACTGGCGAATCCGCTTCTACCCATCTCAAATCCTGGGGTCCAAACGCTTGTACCTGCTTCATGCTGTATACCTCCTAGATGTGATAAGTCCCAACCCTAAATATATAGGATTTGTATGCATAAATACAGACACTATAGTGCGGCGCGCATGCCTTCGCCAAGGCCTGTCTCTTCTTTTTCAGAGCTGTCCAGCATAATTTAATAAGGAATGAAGGATACAGAACCGGGGGATACGAGGCAGCACGATTCATATAGTTAATGAAGATTGACCGCTAGTAGGGGGGCCTGTCAGTGTGGAGAAGACGGAGATGGCACAGCCGTAGGCAGAGGAAAAGATTCAGCAGACGGAAGGTCTGGCTGATCTCGGTGATCGTCGTCCTTGTGGGTGTGATGCAATTTTTCTTGTATATCGAACGTCAGATGAAAGAGCCAATCAGCAATTTGGCCAAAGTCCGGGTCAAGCAGATTGCTACAGAATCGATCAATGAGGCCATTACATCTCAGGTGAAGGACCAGAAGCAGTTCGATGATCTGATCCAGTGGAAGACCGATGATACGGGGAAAATAAAAGGCTTCGTGCTCAATTACTCGGCTCATATGAAAATCACTTCGGATACCATTCACACGGTTCAGTCGACCTTGGACCGGATCTCCAAGCTGTCCGAGAATATCCCGCTCGGTCAAGCGCTGGGCAGCCCGATTCTTGCTTCCTTTGGTCCCAAAATTCCGTTCCGGATTGAACCGAAGAGTGATGTGAAAGTCGATCTGAATACACGAAGACAGAATGCGGGGATCAACATGATTCTGGTTGAAGTGTATTTGCGGGTGAAGACCGAGGTCTCGGTCGTAGTTCCATTCGATATGCTTCCTCAATCTGTAGAGACAGAGATTCCAGTCTCCTATCTGCTCGTTGTCGGTGATGTACCGACTTACTATTATGATAACAACGGCAATCCGGTTGGAGAGAACAGTCCAAATGCGCCGAATATTACGCTCCCGGCGAACCCTTCGGGATAAGAGGGTAGGGAGCCGGCGCTCACCAGAGATCCTTTTACCGCCAATTGGACTTTTGCCGCAAAGCAAAGGCCGCTCCTATTTAAGGAACGGCCCTTTTTTACTTTTTGCGAAGACGGACTCTCTCGGCATACTCCCACCGCTTGAGCAGCGGGTAAGGATCGAAAGCCCACTCGCTCTTGCCGTTATCCCGGTATATACCGAAGTGAAGATGCGGCGGGAATTTGCCCTGCGTCCCCGGAGGACCGTAGCCGCTGCTGCCTACCCATCCCACGACTTGGCCTGGTGTCATCATATCGCCTACATTTATATTCTTCGCATATCCGCTCAAATGAGCATAGTAGTGATAGCGGTTGCTCAGGTCCCGAATTCCAATCCGCCATCCTCCGAACGGATTCCAGCCCTTGATCTCCACGATTCCGTAGCAGACGCTTCGCACAGGCACGCCATAAGGAGCGAATAGGTCGTTGCCCTCGTGAATCCGGAAGCCTCCCCAATGCCTTGAGTTCCCCCAGGTATCGTTATAGCTGTACATGCTGGAGATCGGGAGCGGGAACGCATTTTCGAACAGATCCAGGCGATCGAAGGCTTGGTAGATTCGGGCAAATTGGCTGATCCGCTGAACAGCCCGGTCATTCTGATAGTATTTCCATAGGGCAATCCTGAAGTCATCCTCGGCATAACCGAAGCTGGTAATATAACGGCCCATGGTAAAAATAGCGTCCCTGTCGTTCTTCGGATCTGCAATTCCATCTCCATCAGCGTCTTTTCCCATCCCGCCGAACAAAGCAATCGATACGGGATTCGTATCCTCCGGCTGTGGATTCACCCATCCTGACCAGACAGGGGGCAGAAAAGAAATCCGGGTCAACTTCTCCTTGAGCTGAGGCTCTTTGGAGCTGGGGGTAAGAGTACGTTCATACTGATCTACTGCTGCTAGCCTATACCAAGGGATGTGCAGGAGGCTGCCCATCTCCTCATAAAGCTGACGCCGGGCGAGAAGGGTATCCTCCTTGGGAGTAGCTTTGGTATTCGGCTTGGCTTCTGCTGCTAAGGCAAGGGGAACCGAATCAGTAGCGACCAGGGTAAGAACCAGCCAACCTAGAAGAATGAAGCGGATTGAACCTATTAGTGAACTTCTGTTATACACGCTGTATGTCCTCCTCCTGCTGCCTGCGGAGTAATGTATTCAGGCCGTATGTCTGATTTCTTTAATGTGGAGCAAGCGGGGTTATTTTATTCTGAGAAGTATTTCAATTACTTTCATGGTATAATAATGGGCAGTAATATGGATTGAACTATAGAAGAAGGAAGGTCAGACCTTTGTCTAAACAAGTGAAAGAGCCAAAACCGGATTGGATTCGGATTAAGCTGACTACCGGAGAGAACTACCAGGACATCAAGAACATGATGCGTTCCAAAACACTACATACGGTGTGCGAGGAAGCGCGCTGTCCAAATATATATGAATGTTGGGCTAATCGTACCGCTACCTTTATGATTCTGGGAGATATTTGTACACGTGCCTGCCGTTTCTGTGCTGTGAATACAGGAATGCCGACAGAGCTTGATCTCCAAGAACCTGAGCGCGTGGCAGAAGCCGCTGAGAATATGAACCTGCAGCACTGCGTAATTACCAGCGTGGCCCGTGATGATCTCAAAGATGGGGGAGCGCAAATTTTTGCCGGATCCATTCATGCGATCCGCCGCCGTCTGCCCCTGTGCAGTGTGGAAGTTCTGATTCCGGATTTCTTGGGGGATACGGAGTCCCTGAAGATTGTTATGGACGCGAAGCCGGACATTCTGAACCACAATATCGAGACGGTTGAACGGATGTCTGACCGAGTTCGGGCGAAGGCGAAATACCGCCGCTCACTTGAGCTCCTCAAGAAGGCTAAGGTAATGCAGCCGCAAATTCCAACCAAGTCCAGCATCATGCTGGGTGTAGGAGAAGAGTGGGATGAAATTCTTCAAGCTATGGACGATCTGCGCGAGGTGGATGTCGATATCCTTACCCTCGGTCAATACCTGCAGCCATCTCCGAAGCATTTGGACGTGGAGAAATATTATCGTCCCGAAGAATTCGCCATGCTTAAGGAAGAAGGATTGAAGAGAGGCTTCAGCCATGTGGAATCCGGACCACTTGTCCGCAGTTCTTATCATGCCCATGAGCAGGTCAAATCAGCCAAGAGCAAGAAGGAAGGCATTCACACGTAAACCTTAAGTGGGAATAGAGGGGGAACGTTCTTTTGATCCAGGTTAATGGCAAAAGCTACGAAGTAATTCAGGAGAACAGAAATGGCTGGGATCCTGAGGCGTTTAAACAAAGATACAGCGATGTGCTTGAACGATATGACTATATTATCGGGGATTGGGGCTATAATCAGCTTCGTCTGAAGGGATTCTACCGGGATAATCATCCCAAAGTGAACAAAGACTCTTCGATTTCCGGGATCATGGATTATATTAACGAGTATTGCAATTTTGGTTGTCCTTATTTTGTGCTTCAACGAGTGAAGGAGGTTCCCCGTGATCCGCAAGCGGTAGTCAAGGAGCCATCCGAACCGAGAGAACAGCCGGCAGACAAGCCCGCCGACAACCCTCAAGAGCCGAAATCAGCAGCGAAGCCTGCACAAGGTCAAGGGCGTGCTAAAGAGCAGGCTGAACAGCCGGCTCAGTCAGCTGAGCCATCGGCTAAGAGCCAAGCTGCACAGGAAAGCCCGCTGCAGACCTCGGATTCGTCCCAAGTTATGACGCAGGATAACAAAAAGGTTCCCGAATAATCGGGAACCTTTTTTTGTGGTTTAGTTATGGAGTGCTGAGCGTCAGCTTGTTCTGGTTATAGCTCCATTTCAGCGATGGGTATTTCTTCACAAAGGCATGCAGCTCAATATAGCTCTCCTCATTCTGGAACACCACTTGACTTGATGCTACGGTGAAGCCATTACGCCGTCCGGCACCATCAGTCACAATGATTTTCTTCTCCTTCGAACTCCAGGCAACTTCTCCCTGGACCAGTGAAGTCAGCACACGTGCCGGAACATAGATGGAGCTGCCTTTCTTAATCGTGTAGAGCGCCCCGTCAAAGGACTTTCCGTTCACGCTGAGAGAATGGCTGTCACCGCTGATTTTCATCGTCTTCATGCCTGCGAGAGAGAAGGCAGTAATCAGCTGAGCCGTCCAGTTCTTCACTTCAAAGTCAGGCTTGAGACCGATTTTGTTGAAATCTTCCTTGCTTGGGGTCAAGTATTTCTCTGTAGTCAGCTTGAGTGCATCTCCGTTAGATAGGGAGATTACATTCTGAATACGGGCTTTACCGTAAGTGGTAGTACCTACCGTGGTGGCAACGTGATTGTCCCGCAGCGCACCTGTTAGAATCTCGGAGGCACTGGCACTGTTCTCATTCGTAATCACCACTACGGGCACACCGATCTTAACACCATCTGTAATGGTCTGGGGAACCAGTAGACCGCTCTGATCCTGAGTGTACATTAAGATACCTTTATCTATAAAATGCTTCGCAATATTATTAGCGGTATCAATATAACCGCCCCCATTGTCACGAAGATCCAGGACCAGTGACTTCATGCCAGAGGCCTGAAGCTTGCTTAGCGCAACCGCAAAGTCTTCATCCGCATTCTCGGCGAAGCTGGTCAGCTGAATGTAGCCGATTTTGCTGTCCGTGATAGCCGAATTCACGGTAGGCAGGTAGATTTCCGCACGAGTCACTGTGAAAAGCTTGATAATGCCACTGCGCTGCACGGTGATCGTTACCTGGGTGTTCTCCTCGCCGGCCAGGCCAGCTGCCGTATCCGGTCCAGTCACGGGCTGCCCGTCGATCCGGGTGATGATATCCCCAGCCTTGAGGCCGCTCTTCTCAGCAGGTGATCCGGACATTACGCTGTCTATATACAGCTTGTTATTATCGAAGTACAAAGTGACACCGATGCCTACATAATCCTGGTTGATGGAATCCTGGAACTGCTTGAGTTCATCTGCCGTGAAGTAGGAGGTGTAGGGATCATCCAGCTGGTAGATCATGCCTTCAATGGCTGCCCGGATGAGCTCTTCTCGCTTAACGCCTGAAACGTTGTGATCACTAATATAGTCGAGCACTTCCTGAATGAGCTGGGTATCGGAAGCCTGGGTGCTCTCCGAAGTCCCGGCAGCAGTTGTCTGCTGGCTGTCTGCGGCAAATGCAGCTCCTGGAAGCAGAAGAAGAGAGAGAGTAAGTGTGGTACTGATAAGTGCATTCCGAATAGAAAATTTAATCATGGGTTAATGTCTTCCTTTACTAATTATTGATCCAAAGTATAAGTATCTGTAATCAGCCAGCTGCCTGATTTGGATTTGCCCATTACATAGACGTACTTATAAGTCTGCTGATAAGTTTCGTTATCTGCCTTAATGGTCTCATTCTCCTCTACATATACCGCGGCTTCTTCTGCCGTGTAGTAGATGATTTTGACGGTAGGCGTGGTAGATTTGAATTCATACTCTTTGAAGTAAGAGGTGATTTCGCTCTTGAAATCATCGGTCGCAAGACTTGGATCGAGTGTAGAGAGCATACCGTCCAGATTCTTGTCATTAAAGCTCTTGATATAGGTATCAATAAGCTGCTTGAGGCTGGTCTCATCACTGGATGGGACACTAATTGATTTGGTCAAGGCGTCCACGGGGACAAAGTAGTTCACACCCTGGGACTGGAAATCATAAATCTTCCACGAACCCTCTTCCTTCACTAAAGTGTACACATAATTAACCCGGGTGTCTGGGGTATAGATACCTCCGGTGCGAGTAGCTTCTTCGGTGGTCTGGACAACGGCCTCTCCCATTCTTTGATCCAGATTAACGATCTTGAGGTCCACTATTTTGCTGAATTGAGGATAATCCTCTGCCTCCTTCTGAAGGTTCTCTACACTATCCTTGATTGGGGAATCCGAAGAGGCAAGATCAGCTACTTTGGCAATGTCTTTATTGTTAAAGTACGCAATGCTTTGGTTAAGCACAGTTTGGATCTGCTGCTCATCGAGTGCAATGGATGCGGCCGTATGAATGTAGATGGAATTGGAGTCACTGTCCCACTCCACATCGGCACCCGACGCTTCCCCGACGAACCGGAGTGGAATGTAGGTGGTACCTTTAACCGTGACTGGGGAAATGGACAGCTTCTTGACGACTCCATTCACTGTAGCCCGGTTGCTGCCGATTGTCAGACCGATCGAAAGTCCATTCTTCTTTCCCGTAACTGTCTGGGTCTTGGCATTCCAGTCCACTTTAAGTCCAAGCTTCTCGAACAGGGCGCGGAAAGGAACAAGAGTTGTACTTTGCTGGGTGTAAGGAGCGCCAGCGGAGAAGCTGATTGGGCTGCCATCAATATAGACCTGGATGGTCTTGGATGCAGCATGGGCTGGTACAGATAGAGCCAGAGATAGAGCAAGTACAGTTAGTGCGGAAGTAATACGTTTCACGAAATTATGCACTCCTTGAGGTCAATTTTGAGCAGATAGATCGGTTATACCACTGCTGCGTGCTAAAGTCTACGATTATTTTTGTATATATTTCCATGCCCGGTAAGTAGAGTTTTAAGTAGGCTAAGCATAGTCATTTGCGATAAAAACTTTCCCTCTTAGGACGTTTCACGGACGCTCTCTTACGTGTAATTCAATAGTCCAACTTATGAAGTTTGTGGACAACAAAAAAGCCAATGATCGTGGGATCGATCATTGGCATAGCATGTACAAACAATGCTCTAAACCTCTTTAGCCGAGAAACGCATTGCGCACCCGGTTCCAGAACGGAAAAGGCCGGTATCGGATAAAGCTTACTTTCTGCTTGGCCACCTGGCAGCGAACCGAGATCAGATCATCCACAGGGTGATTGATATGGTCAATGGTCAGCAGCAGTCGCTGATCCTTCCGGGAGTAAATGTCGCAGTGATGATGCTTGGGCAGCACCAAAGGCGATCCGGCAGTTCGGAATACCCTGTTGTTGATGGAAGCAATTTCGGTAATCTGCAGAGCTTCGATAGAAGGATGAATGATAGCTCCGCCGAGACTCTTGTTGTAGGCTGTACTTCCTGCCGGGGTAGATATACATATTCCGTCACCCCGGAACATCTCGAACTGCTGGTCATTAATATCCACCTGGGCGACGACTGTGCCATCGACTCCCTTGAGAGTGAACTCATTTACGCAAATATAGGACGAAGTCCCCGATTTCTTCTGTACCTGTATATCGATCAGCGGATAATTGACAATTCGGGGTCTCGGCTGTTCAGGCGTCTTATGACCTACCATGAGCTGAATCAGCTCGGGGATTTCATTAGCCTTCCAGTCGGCATAAAAGCCCAGATGGCCCGTGTGTATCCCGACAAATGCGATGGAGGGAATCCGGTCAATAAAAGTATGGAAGGCGTGCAGCATCGTACCGTCTCCACCGATAGAAATGACAATCTCCGGGGATTCGGCATCCATTTCAAATCCATTTTCGGCCGCCAGCTTATGAAATTGCTCACTTAACTCGACAGATAATTGATCTCCGCGGTCAAGAACGTAATATCTCAAGATGAAAGCTCCTTTGCCTTATGTCTTGTACCGATCATAATCAATTACAAGACAGAAAACAATGTTTCATTTCCATTTCCAGGCCTTTCGTTGGTTCAACTGATGCTGAATGATCTGGATGATACAGGACAAAATAAGGAGTAGAGATAAGGCTTGCAAGGTAACAAGAACAGCGGAAGGCAGCCCGCTCCAGCCCGGCTGGTAGAGGGGCGAATGCCCGAAGCTTTGGAATACCTCGGTATCGGGACCCATTAGCGGCCACAAGATCAGAACCATTAGCGAGGCAAGCACCGCATGAATCAATCTTGCCAGCAAGAAGGGGACGTAGCGCAGGCCGGTTCCATTAAGTATGCTCGCAATTTGGGCATGTACGGACAGACCTGCCCAGGACAGAATGAATGCGGCAGCCGCTGTCTTGAAGGCCAGAGGAACTGAGGTGGGAACCGCAGCGGAGGCTTTGGCGCCAAGCGTAACCTCAAATCCTCCTCCTACCAGAGGTTCAGCAAGAGCGGGTGGCAGGTGGAGAATAGAGAGGACCTGACGGATCAGCTCATACAGCTGCGTCATCAGGCCGGATGCACTGAGCACCTCCAGCAGTACGGAGAAGACAACAACAAGTCCTCCTACGACCGTCATGAGCTGCAGCGCCGAGGTCACGGCCTGCCTAAGCTGCTCGCCAAAGGTACGGTCATCTCGCAGCCGTGCTTCATGCATCGCTTTCACAGCCAGGCGGAGACTGAACCCGGCTCGGGGGCCCGCTGCCGCAGGGGTAGGAGCGGCTTTAGGGGCATGGAAACGCATGAGAAGTCCTACTATAAAGGAGCTTCCATAGTGAGCCACGGCGAGTATTCCGGCGAGCTGCGGATTATGAAAAAATCCGACAGACACAGCTCCAATGAGGAAGATGGGATCGGACGTGGTCGTAAAGGCGACCAGCCGCTCCCCTTCCTCCCGGGTAATCAGCTGCTGTTCCCGAAGTTTGGAGGTTAGCTTGGCACTGACCGGATAACCGGAGGCGAGGCTCATGGCCGCCACAAATCCGCCGCTACCAGGGATACGGAATAATGGCTTCATTAAGGGATCCAGAAGCATGCCTATGAAGTGCACGATACCGAAACCGAGCATCATCTCCGATATTACAAAAAAAGGAAATAGGGACGGGAACAGCACGTCCCACCAAATGGCGAGACCCCGGACCGCCGCCTGCCAGGATGAATCCGGGAAGGTGAGCATAAGCCCGAATAACAGGGTTAAGCCTATTAACAGGAGCAGAACGCTCCATTTTTTTAACAACATGCGCATAGGGCCCCCTCAATAATTGCCTAAGCTTATAATTAGACATATGAGTATCTGTGGACGAACAGTACAAAAAACACAAGAAAGCGATTTCAGAATGGGCTGTTTTTTTTGCAGGGTTATGATAAAATACAAATACAAGAAGCGCCCGACCTTTCGGCCTGAATTTAATTCATATGGATGGAGTGATGGATATGAGTTTTGTTGCCGGTGTTCTCGTATGCGCCTTTGTGTATGTTATACGCGCCTCTCTAGTCCATTCCGGTGAAGAGGATTGGCGAAGCTATTAATAATTTGATCGACATCAGGACGCTAATTCTCATTAGCGTCTTTTTTTGCATATCAGGATGAGCGCACACCTAAGCCCGTTTTTTGGTATAATGGTACTGTGTGATTAGGGAAATGAACGTGAGGTTTAGGTTCTTTGTTCTTGTTCCACAGATCTTAGAGGGAAGTTGGCGAGAGTCCGATGAATTTCAATCCAAGTCTGTCTATATACGAGAATCTTGGAGGTGAAAGCACCCTGCGCAAGCTGGTGGAGGCTTTCTATCCGAAAGTACAGGCAAATCCTCTGTTGGGACCTTTATTTCCGGAGGATATTACCCCTGTTATGGACAAGCAGTTTATGTTTCTGTCTCAATTTTTCGGTGGACCGTCCTTGTATTCGGATCAATATGGACATCCGATGATGCGGGCGAGGCACCTGCCTTTTCCAGTTACTGAAGAACGGGCGGAAGCTTGGCTCTCCTGTATGGCTTCTGCACTGCATGAGATCGGGGTAGAGGATCCGCTTCAGGCTGTCATTTTACAGCGTCTGTCGGGACCTGCCCACCATTTTATAAATACTCCTAGCTAAATGGAATAAATGAAAAGGAGAATGGCACATTGGAATTAGAGCCGCTCTATACAATCAAGGTAACCTGTATACAATGCGAACATGAATTTACCACTTCAAGGGTTAGACCAAGCTTCAAGAGAGCTGTAAAGACGGACACTGATTTCTGCCGATACTATGCCAAGGAGAACCCTGATTTCTACGTAGTTCGAGTGTGTCCATCCTGCGGTTTTGCCTTTTCCGAGAATTTTGACGAGCGTCTCAAGGATACCCAGCGGGCTGAATTTAAGAAGCAGATTGGCAATCGGATGGTACTCCGTGATTTCGGCGGTCCAAGGGACTGGGATACGGCGCTCGAGACGTATAAGCTTGCGCTTCTCTGCGCTCAATCCATTCAAGAGAAGGAACGGATTATTTCGAGTCTGCTTCATCATATTGCCTGGCTCTATCGTTATAAGGACCTTAAGGAGCAGGAGAATCGTTTCCTACGCTTCAGTCTGGAATCTTATGTTCGGGTGTATGAGCTGGAAGGGGCCGGCACTAACGATGCCAGGCTGATGTACCTGATCGGGGAGCTGAACAGGCGCCTCGGACAGTATTCAGAGGCGGTGCGCTGGTTCTCACGTGTAATTAATGACAAGAAAATTATGGATGCGGCGATGATCCGGGCTTCCCGTGAACAGTGGCAGGTGCTTAGAGAGGATATGCTGGCAGCCAAAATGGAAATTCCCGAGGAAATGCAAGGATAGCCTTACCGCTTATAACGGGCAGAGGAACCGCTGCGCCCCGCGCAGCGGGCTCCCCTGCCCGTTAATGAGTGATAATATGAACTATTTACGAACGACCTTGTTCGTCAGAAGATAGTCCGAGTCACTATCGAGGATGGTGAGCCGGGTGTGGCAGCAGGGGAAGACAAGAAGCTTCTTCTTGCCTTCGCGGACGCTTTGGATTTCGTGCGGTTTCATGGGTAACAGAACTTGCTCACTGCCGCAGAAAGGACACTCCTGTACATAAATGTCACCCATCAGAAGATCATAGGGAAGTGCCTTTTCAAAGGGAATCATGATTTCGGTTGATCGGTTGAACCTGCATCTTCTTTTGCAAGCTCACCAATTTTTTGCAGTAAAATATGCTGCGGCATATGCATAAGGTTCTCCAAAGGGACTCCGAGCTTCTCGGCTAATTTAACAGCGGTTTCGGCTGAGATTTGTAGTGGTTTCATTTGGCTCCTCCTTGTGTGCCCTAGGGGCTAATATAATAGTTATACACTTTTGGCCTCGAATCAATCAACACCATAGAAAGGATGAATAGTATGACACAATTTAAACAGCCAGTCTCCTTGACCTGGGATTTGGATTCCTTGTTCCCTGGGGGCTCTTCTTCATTAGAATTCCAAGCCTTTCTCAGCAAGCTGGAGCAGGACATTTCGGGCCTCGGGCAGCAAGTACGCGAGTTTGAAGCTCCCAAGACCGTTCAGGAGACGGCCCTGCTGGACAGCTTCATCGCGTCCCTTCAGAGTGCGTATTCCCGCATTAGTGAGGCGGGGAGCTTTGTGGGCTGTCTGACAGCCCAGGATACAACAGACAAGAAGGCCGTTCAGCTCTCCGGCAAGGTCACCTCGCTCAAGGCTGCGCTGCAGGGTCTTAACACCGTATTCGAAAGCATTCTTCGTGCTACAGAGGATGACGTGTTCACGCAGTGGATCAAGCGCCCGGAGGTTGCTGACATTGCCTTCTCGCTGAACGAGAGCCGCGAGAGAACCCGGGAGAAGCTGCCTCCCGAGCAGGAAAGTCTTGTACTTGATCTGGCTGTAGACGGGTATCACGGCTGGGGAGAGCATTATGATACGATCGTAAGCAAGGTAAGCATTCCATTCCAAGAGAGTAATGGGGAAGAGGTTGCACTGTCCGCCGGTCAGGCTCACAATAAGCTCCACAACCCAAGCCGGGAGATCCGTGAAGAGACTTTCGTGAAATGGGAGAAGGCCTGGGAGGAAGTCAGCGATTATTGCGCGGACACTCTCAATCGTCTTGCAGGCTTCAGGTTGAAGCTGTATGAGAGACGAGGTTGGGAAGACGTTCTTAAGGAGCCGCTGAGTATTAACCGGATGTCCCGGCAAACGCTGGATACGATGTGGACCGTGATTACGAAGAACAAACCAGTATTTGTGAAATATCTGGAGCGCAAAGCCAAGCTGCTGGGTGTAGAGCGCCTTAGCTGGGCTGATGTGGAGGCTCCATTAGGGAATATAGATACCAAGGTTGATTATAATGAGGCTGCTGAAGAAATTGTCAAAGAATTCAGGACCTTCAGTCCGAAGCTTGCGGACTTCACCATAGATGCCTTTAATAAGAACTGGATTGAAGCCGAGGACCGTAAGGGCAAGCGTCCGGGCGGCTTCTGTACTTCTCTGGTTGAGAGCAAACAGACACGGATCTTCATGACCTACAGCGGTACGGCATCAAATGTATCAACATTAGCCCATGAGCTGGGCCATGCGTACCATCAGCATGTCATGGAGAATCTACCGCCCTTCAACCAGAATTATGCCATGAACGTGGCTGAGACGGCCTCTACCTTTGCCGAGATGATTCTGTCGGATGCCCAGGTGAAGAATGCGGCAAGCAAGGAAGAGAAGATTACCCTGCTGGAAGATAAAATCCAGCGCAGTGTCGCTTTCTTCATGAATATTCATGCCCGCTTCCTGTTCGAGACCCGCTTCTACGAGAAGCGCAAGGAAGGCCTGCTGAATGCGGAGGAGATCTCTGAGCTCATGGTAGAAGCGGAGCAAGAAGCCTTTGATGGCGCCCTGGCTTCCTATCACCCGCACTTCTGGGCTTCCAAGCTTCATTTCTACATCACGGATGTACCGTTCTACAACTTCCCGTATACGTTCGGTTACCTGTTCAGTACGGGCATATTTGCCCGGGCGCAGCGTGAAGGGAATACTTTTGCCGAGAAGTATGATGCCCTGCTGCAGGATACCGGCCGGATGACGGTGGAAGACCTAGCCAAGAAGCACTTGAATGTGGACCTGACCCAGCCGGATTTCTGGCAGGAAGCTGTATCCCTGGCCGTGGCCGATGTGGAGCTGTTCCTGGAAATGACCGAATAATTATCAGTAAAAATGCAACCTCAGCCGCTTTAGGCAGTGAGATATGGTCTGACTGCCAGGCGGCTTTTTTGTCGTTATATAAGGAGCAATGACGAATATTAAGAGAAAAGGAAATTGTAAAATCTATTTATATAGGCATAATTACCCAATTTTGTAGGTTATTGTTGATGGGTATATTAGAATGGAATATAATGAGACATAAGCCCTATATAAGGGAATTTTAAAGGGGAAGGGAGGGTGGGTATTGTGAAGACAGAACAATTTTCATTAGCAAGACAACTGGATTTAGTATTTAGAGAGCTAGAGGGAGAGTTAACAGGACTTACGTCGGGGACTGTATTTGTACAGATCCGCAACAATGTTATCGGTAAGTTCGGTATCCGCCAGAATCCGATTAGTGGGAGAAACGGACTTTTATCTGGGGATGAACTGGGACTGACAGCCGTACAGCAAGCTTCATTTAGAAAAATGGCAATTGAATCGCTTAATTTCAAACGTCAGTGGACTCATGGTGAAATCAGCTATGAATTTGCACTCCGCAAAGATGCCGTTATTGTCGATGCCACACTTGAATCTAATTATAATATGGCTAACCTAATGATACGTTATCCAAGGAAAGATACTACCCATACATATCAAGAGCATTCCTAATTCATGAACATCTGCTTGTGAATAGCAGCAGAGAACCAGCAGGACTTAACCGATTCGTATGAGGCGGATCAGGGAAAGCCCTGCTTTTACTTTAATATGAGTTCCCTGTCAGGAGTGCGGTCTTCTCCGTTGAGGCAGAACTCCACTGATGGAGAACAGGACTAGAAACAGCATGAAGCTGACGAATGTTAGGGCTGCAATGGAGAGGAAACTTCCGGTAGATTCAAATAGCATGCCCGCTGCCACAGCCCCAAGCGTAGTCCCCAGATACATCAAGGCGTTGGTAAGTGCAGCAATAGTGCCTCTGGCAGCGGAAGACAAGGTCTGCAGAGAGCTGATCATGACTGGAAACAGAGTTCCCCCTATGCTGAATATCAGGAACAGGCCTGCCTTAACTAAAGTCAAATTACTAACAGAGGCTAGAACCAAATAGAGCAGCCCGTTGCTAATAACTCCGATTATTAAGGCATTCTTGGCCCCAATACGCCCGATTAACAAGGTTCCCCACACACTTCCAATCGTATTCCCGAGTCCTAGAAACAGCATAACTCCCCCGATTTCTGAGACACTGAGGCGGTAGGATACCGAAAGCCATGAACCCAGGAACGAGAATGCAGCGAAATTGCCAAATTGAAATAAGAAATAAGCGGTGAAAGCGAGAACTGCCTTAGCAGAACCAAGTAATTGATAATAAGGTTGAAACATGAAATGTGGGCGTGAGTTGTCTTCTCCAAGATCCGGAACAAGATCGGGAAGTACAGTCCATACGGCAGCAGCAAGCAAGAGTGCCAGAAATCCAATCACAAGGAAAGGAATACGCCAATCAAAGGAAGCCAGATAGCTACCTAAGGGCAGGCCAATCAGCTGTGAAATGGATAGGCCGGCCGTAGCCATGCCCATAGCCCTGAGGATTTTGTCTCTTGGAACAAGAATCGGTATGGAAGCCCAGACCTGTGGGGTTACGAAGGACGCACTAACTCCCGCAGCGAAGCGAAAGATAATCATGCTCCAGAAGCTGTACGCAAAGGCGCAAAGCGCTGTCGAAACAGCAAAGGCAGTAAGTCCGATGAGCATTACTTTTTTGCGATTAAGACGATCGGACAAAGGCCCTGCAATTAAGGCGAACAATGCATAACCCATAGCATAGCTGCTCACCATCCACCCTGCCTGACCAGCTTGAATATGAAAGTTCGTCTGAAGCAAGGGGAGAAGCGGGCTGATCAAGAACGTATCTGTACCAATGACGAACATGACCGAGAAAAATAAGATGATAACAGACCTCTTCAAATTTAACTCCTCCTTAAAAAAGATAATAAATCACAACGTAATTCATTAATTAAACAACTATTGAACTAAGTAAGATAAAAAAACCCGGATTACAATGAGTCCAGGAATCCGGGAATAAATGCGGAGAAGGTATCGTGATTAATCTGTATGTACTTCGTCTGAGCTTCCTTCCGAACCAAGATTAATCCTGCCTCTCGCAGGGTGCGGAAGTGGTAAGAAGCATTGGATTTGGAGGCCTCGCACAATTCTCCAACTTCACCACAACTCAGCTCGGTGCTGCTGTTACGCAGAGTGCGAATAATTTGAATACGTGTAGGATCAGCTAGTGCTTTTAAAATATGTACTCGGGTATCATCGGTTATCTTACGTTGTTCAATAGTCATACAACTATAATATTCAAATTCCAACCTTTGTCAATAGGGCCGAGAAGAGGCCCACATAAAAACAAGCGGCCTGCTCAGCAGACCGCCTGTTTTTATATCAAAGTAGGATAGAACGCAAATTATAGGTTAGAACGACCCGATAATTGCTGTTCTGCCAATTGCACCAGACGTTTTGTGATGTAGCCCCCAAGGGAACCATTCTCACGGGAAGTGTTATCCCCAAGGTAACCATCTTGAGGAATAGTTACACCAAGCTCTTGAGCTGCTTCATATTTCAATTGTTGCAATGCTTGGTTCGCTTGAGGAACGATAAGGTTGTTACTGCGACGACTTCCGCCACGGTTGTTTGAACCTGCCATGTTTGTCACCTCCTTCGACCTTAGTGATGTTAGTATGGTTTCAGACTCATAAAATATGCACAGGAAATCAGAGTGTAAGAGGTGGTAAATATTAGAGTGGCCGGAGAGATCGATTAGGGGGATAATAAAAAAACGGTAACCGCTAGTAGAGCGGTACCGTCTTATCAAAGAGCTCTTATGAAGGGTATACGATGTCCAAATTCACCTGAAGCGTGAGCTGCTGGTCGGGTTGAAGATCAATAAGCCCAGTAGCTTCGTTAGAAAGATTCAGATTCGGTGCATTGGGAAGCCAGGTATACGGCTCAATACAGAAGAATTGATCGGCCTCACCTTTGGTATAGAGGACCCAGTGCTTGAAATATTGAGGGTCAGCCGTGTAACGAATGGCATACCCGTCTTCACGCTGCAGCAGCGCTTCGGCAGGCTTACCGCCGATACTGAACATGGTATCAAAGTTCGTACCTTTCAGATTCAGTCCTGTATTTAGAAGATCCAATTCGCCTAGGGGAGCGGTCTCACCGGTAGAGACATTCTCCTCATCAAGCAGGTAGGTCTCTGTTACAGGAAGACGTAAGGTCCAAGCTTCAGGATGTCCATCAAGCAGGAACCAGGTATGGAGTCCCAGACCGAAGGGAGCGGGCTTGTCGCCCAGATGTGTAATTCTGAAAGTTTGGGATAATGAAGCCCCTTGCAATCTCAGGGTCATTTCGAGCTTGAGTGGAACGGGATACTGCCGGATCCATTCCGGATCATCGGAAGTCAGGAATTCAGTTGTAATGGCACAGCCTTCTTCATCTTCTTCAATATCACTGACCCTCCAGCACTGTGTGCGATGAAGTCCGTGAATATGATTGTCATTAGCAGTATTGCGATCGAATTGATAATGTTGTCCGGCATATTCGAATTGCCCTCTGCGGATTCTTCCTGGTGGAATCAGAAGAGGAATGCCGAAGTGGTAAGGTTTCTGCAGATAAAAATCGAGTTCGTTCTCCTCGGGCCGCCGCAGCACTTCACGCTGCTGCACTTTATCGGTTAGAGCGATTACATTATTCCCGAGTCGTGGCAACAGTGTGACTTCAAGTTCGCGGCTATGTAAAATGTAGGTGTCGTAGCCGTTCCATTGCCCTTTGGTCACTTTTTTCATATCGTTGCTCCTTTTCCCACTATAATCAAAATTCAAAGCTAGACCTATCATAACACTTTTGTCTGGGGACGGAAAATCTGATTTGACAAGTTTGGTTTTGCACATTTAATATGGAAACATAAACTCAAAAGATATGCAACGCGTTGATGGGGATAAGTAGCCAGGAGATGTCTTCAGCAGAAAGCCGGTGGATGATGCGAACCGGTAAGGCGGCTTCATGAGGAATGGACCCCGGAGTGACGGAAGGAACGGAGTGCGCCGTGTTCGGTGAAATCCCAGTATGTCCGGACGGCATTCCCCGTTACAGGAATCTAAGGCTGAAGTCAGTTCAATCAGGACTAGCAGCGAATTAGGGTGGCACCACGGTCTCACGTCCCTTTCGGATGTGGGTTTTTTTGTGTTCAAATACGTGATAAAGGGGATTTACAGATGAAGAAAAAAATCGTTCTCTCCGGCATTCAGCCAAGCGGCAAGCTTACGCTCGGTAACTATATTGGTGCGATGCAGAATTTCGTTCAGCTTCAGCACGAATATGATTGTAATTTCATGGTTGTCGATCTTCATGCCATTACGGTGACTCAGGAGCCTGAAGCTCTCCGTGAACAGTCCGAGGCTGTAGCAGCTTTGTTCATCGCGGCCGGCATTGATCCGAATAAAGCGAATGTATATATGCAGTCCCATGTTCCGCAGCATGCCCAGCTGGGCTGGATTCTGACCACGCTGACTTCCATGGGTGAGCTTGAGCGTATGACCCAGTTCAAGGATAAGTCCTCTGGAAAAGACTCCGTAGGCGCCGGATTGTTCGTCTACCCATCCCTGATGGCTGCGGATATTCTGCTGTATAACGCCGATCTGGTACCGGTTGGCGAAGATCAGAAGCAGCACCTGGAGCTCACGCGTGATCTGGCGGGCCGGTTCAATCACAGGTATGGTGATTTCTTTACCATCCCGGAGCCTTATATTCCTAAAGTGGGCGCTCGGGTCATGTCACTTGATGATGCTTCTAATAAGATGAGTAAAAGCAACCCGAATGCGGGCAGCTATATCGCGCTGCTGGATTCTCCTGCCGAGATTCGTAAGAAAATCAGCCGGGCTACAACAGACTCCGGCCGAGAAGTGAAATATGACCCGGCCAATAAGCCGGAGGTCAGCAATCTGATCAGCATCTACAGCCAGTGCTCGGGCTTATCGCTGGCAGAGGTGGAGAAGCGCTATGAAGGGCAAATGTACGGTCCGTTCAAGAAGGATCTTGCCGAGGTGGTCGTCGCTAAGCTTGAGCCCATTCAAGAACGGTACCGTCAGATTCGGGAATCCGGTGAAATTACCAACATTCTCCGTCAGGGCGCAGAGCGGGCGGAAGAGATGGCAGCGGCCACCCTGGCCGAAGTGCAGAAGAGAATGGGCTTCTTGCCCAAAGCCTAAGTCTTTGTAATGGAGACAGAGCGAGAATATCTGGAGATCCATGTGAACATTTTAACTGTGAAAGCCGGACCATGTGTCCGGCTTCGTCTTTGTCCCTGCATCGGTGTCACTGAATTGTCATACAATGACTTGGATTGTTCGCTAATTGTCAAACACTTAAGCATTTTGATATGATAAAGTTTATAGCAGAGGATGAAAAGTTGTCCCGCTATGATCAAATAAGGAGGAACAATCCGCGTGGGTAAACAATATAGCTACACCGCTCCTTCGGATTCCCCAGCTATAGCTATGAGACCATCACCGACCGGCGACACTGCCACATGGAGAGATTTTGTAGCGCTGACCAAGCCCGGAATCCTTCGCTCCAACCTGATTGCCGCTTTTGCAGGATTTTGGCTCGCATCCGGTTGGGATTTACAATATGGAAAGCTTCTATTGACACTTCTTGGTACGGTTCTTATTATGGCTTCTGCTTGCGTCTTCAACAATTACTATGACCGTGAGCTGGACAGCAAGATGGAACGGACTAAGGGACGTGCACTTCCTACGGGCAAGCTTGCGCCAGCCGTTGTGCTTTGGTATTCAATTATTTTGGGGATTGCCGGATTTGGCGTCCTGTTCACATTCTCCGGACTATTGGCCGGATTGAGTGGAATTGTTGGGTTTGTCGTATATGCAGGAATTTACACCATGTGGCTGAAGCGTACTTCGACATGGAGTACTTCCGTTGGCGCTGTCTCGGGTGCTGCTGTTCCTGTTATCGGTTATGTAGCCGTGACCGGAAAGATTGACCTCGGAGCGATCCTGTTATTCGCTCTACTCTTCCTATGGCAGCCGCCCCACTTCTGGGCACTAGGCATTCGCCGGGTTGAAGAATACCGGGCAGCCGGGTTCCCGCTGCTTCCTGTTGTTAAAGGTATTGCCAGAACTAAAGTTCAAATGATTCCTTATCTTGCTCTGCTGCTGCCGATTCCGCCGCTGATGTATGCCTATGGATATACAGGCATGTGGTTCTTGATCATCGGTGAGGCCGTAGCTGTCATGTGGCTGTACATGGCCTTGATGGGCTTCAGCAAGAAGGCAGATACCGACACTTGGGCGAAGAAAGTATTTCTTTTCTCCATCAGTTATTTAATGATTACCCTGCTTGTTATGATTCTGGATACAGTTCATCATTAAGCCGGATATCCGAAGTACCAAGAGAATCCCATGGCAGCATGGGATTCTTTTTTTAAGATGATGATCCAAGGAGGCGAGGTTTTAACAATGCTTAGAAAGTACAAATGGACATGGATTCTGCTTGCTATATGCGTGATTCTGGCAGGATATCTTCTGATTGATACATACAGTAAGCCCAAAATCCCGTTGATCCGTCCCGTTCAGGATTTCTCCATGGAGAATGTGGATGGCAAGACGGTTACGCTGCAAAGCACGAATGGAAAGGTACGGCTATTTTATTTCTTCTTCGCGCAGTGCACGGATGTATGTCCGCTGACCACCTTCAAGATGTCGCAGATTCAGAATCAGCTCAAGAAAGACGGCGTGTTCGGCAAGGACGTCAGCTTCGTATCGATTTCCTTCGATCCCACAAGGGATACCCGTGAGGAGATCAAGAAATTCGGGGATAAGTTCGGTGCCGATTACAGCGGCTGGTACTTCCTGCGGGGAGACGAGAAGAAGACGGCCGAATTCGCGATGAATACGTTCCAGTTCATCATTAATAAAGACAGGGACGGCAATTTCGCGCACTCCGATCTGATTGCACTTGTAGACCGGGAAGGGAATTACCGCAAATTTTATAAAAGCGACGTGTCCGCTGAGGAAATAGCAGATGAGGCGGAACGTTTGGCTAAAGAATAGGGCAAAGAGACAAGTCTCTAGACTTGTCCGCTAGAAGCCGGGTGGAGGATACAGAATATATTCCTCCAGCCCGGCTTTTTCTAATTGCTGAATGACATATTCATCAGGTGTACCTTCGACGCCGGCGTAGCCCCGGCGGGTGTAGATATGTCCGGCATCCGGAAAGGTATCTCTGAGGATGCCGCGGATTCTTTTGCCGGAAGCGTCATTATCCATGAACAGATAGGTTTCTTCGTCCTTGATCTTCTTGCGGAGTGTCTCCAACTTCTGGGTATTCAGGGTTCCGAAGGTACAGAGGATTTCGACTTCTTCATTCAGCACCCGTCGCAGCTTGCTGCGGTCGTTCTTGCCTTCAACAATGATGTATACAGGAATGATGGATCACCTCACAAGCTTGGCTTCCTTTATAGTGTAAACCTAACTGCGTTTTCCATGCAAAATTCAAAGAGACCTGCCCTATCCGGCAAGCCTCTTTCTGAACTGTAATACTTATTTTAGAAGAACGGAGTGCGAAGGATGATGACTAACAAGATGTACAGTACAAGGATAGTACCTGTAGAAGTCCAGAATCCCACTCCAGGTCCGACTGGTCCAGGACCACAGTGACCCGCATAACTCATGATTCATTCACCTGCCTTCAAGTGGTTGTTAGTACATTAACAGAGTATGATCCTTGCCCTATGGGGTCTTGTGCAGCAGCCTACAGAGAATGAATTTTGCTGTCGTCATACGACTGTGGTCGGCGTCTTGCCGGTTCCGGTTGACTCGGATTTGGTGCGGAGCGGGGGGACGGTGACGAGCAGAATCATAAGCAGGAGAAAGGCCAGGAAGTATGGAGAGAACACGTGACGAATTTGACCCGCCACCACCGGGCCAAGAAAAGCGCCTAGTGACATGGAGATGGATTGCAGGGAAAAGACAGTGCCCAGTCTCTTGCCGCCGCTTAGCTCGATGAAGAGAGATGCCATGGCTGGAAAGAGCACACCTTTGGACATGCCAAGAAAGAACAGGGATGCGGCCAGAGGCACATTCCATGCTGAAGCCATGGAGTAGAATGCCAGCGCCATGCCCAGCACACCCGCGGTGGCTCTAACATATGGAGAGTAGCGGTGCAGAAAGAGCATGCTTAGCGTAACCAGAGCGCCTAAACTGAGCAGGGAGAAGTAGATTCCGGTATCGAGAATGCCGGATAGTCCGCCAGCCTGAAGGGGGAGTTCGAAGAACAGGATGCCCTGCGCACAGGCAACAAAGAGCGGCAGTAAATAAAATCTCATGGGAATGACCCTGAAGCCGGTATATTCCCTGCCCGCCTCCGTTAATCCAGAATGTGCAAGTTCCGGACTGCTTCCCTGGCGGTCATGGATGATGAATACTGCAATGATCCCGGTTCCGATCAGGAGCCAGCCCAGGGACTGGAAGGTTAAGCCAAAGCCCGCTTTTGCTACCAGGAAAGCGCCGGCTGCCGGGGATACGACCGAGGCTAGCGTGTGCATCACGCCATGTCCGGCCATGAGCTTGCCCTGCTTTATCCGATCCTCGGATAGGGAAGCAAGCAGAGCCAGACAGGCGGGAGCCAGAAAGGCAAGCACGAAGCCGCTGAGTGAACGAAGAAGGAGCAGCTGCCAGGGAGCAGTGACGTGTGCCTGAACAAGCAGGATGATCCCGGCAGAAATCAAGCTGAAGATGAGATAGCGGCGGCTGCCATGTTTGTCGACACCTCTGCCCGCCAGCAGATTGCCCGGCAGATGCGTGATGGAATAGATCCCCATCATCCACCCGATGAAAGTGGGAGCAGCTCCTAATGACAGAGCGAACGGCGTGAGAATCGGATACTGGGCGTGCAGGTCAAAAAAGGCGATGAACATAAAAAAATACAGCCAAAATGCGATCTTCATACCGTCCCTCCTTAAAGTTTTACGAAGTAAAACTTACATCGTAAGCATAAGTTGAATTTTAGAATTACTTCTAGGCAAGAGTGCGAAATGATTCTGGAGAAGCGGAGCCATCGTAAGAACATTTCATACGGCTGACTAGCAAGTAAATCATTAGTTCAACTTATTAGCTTAAGTTTTGTGAAACAAAACTCACTTCGAAAGCATGCGCGTCCGATCGTCATGATCTACTTGTACGTTCGGTGGGACGAACTTATGCTATTTTTCCTGGAATTCCATAAAATCACTGGATAGAACCCCCTAGGGGGTTAGGCTGACATCCCATATGGCCATCATGTATAATAAATAGAGCAACTTGGCGGTTTGACAGCAAGGCTCCAACAAAATGACGATATTAGGAGTGTATAAATAGGATGGACGTGCAAGTGTGGATTGATTTTTTTAAGCAAAATTGGCTTGTGTTCGTAATTGCATTGGTTGCGCTGCTGCTGATTGTGAATTTAGTCAAGACTGTGGTCAAATGGGGGCTCATTCTTGTCATTGTGGCCTTCCTGGTTATATACAGCGGAATTTCGCTCAAGGATTTGGGACAGGTGGCATCCACCATTACCACACAAACGACGGATGTGGTTAAGAATGAAGCGATCAAGATGATGACAAGCGAGGCTAAGGAAGCCAAGTTCACGCAGAATCCGGATGGAACTTTTGCAGTCAAGTCGCCCAACCTGGAAGTCACCGGGAAAGCCGACAGCGATAAAGTCAAAGTCACATTCCGGGATGTATCTCTCGGCGAATGGAGCCGAAGTGATGCGCTGAATGCTTTCATTCAACAAGCTAAAGGGAACTCGAAATAACAACAACCATTTTGAGTCCTAGCGATCAAGAGAGGGGTTTGCTGAACGTGCAAGGCTGGGTTCAAAATGTGCAAAACTATAATTTTGTTAATCTACTGTTAATTCTGATTATGGCTGTCTCTGTTCTGCAGGGACTCTTTCGGGGCGGTTCCAGATCCGCAGGACGTCTGTTTTCTCTGATTAGTGGAGGGATATTGTCCTTGGTGGGAATCGCCTTGTCCGTTCCTTTTGCAATGTGGCTGTCCCCCCTTGTCCAAAAATGGTTGTCAGCGGTTGCTCTGCCGGCACGGGATCTAAGCAAATGGGAACAAATCTACTATACGCTTATTACAGCCATCCGCGAGTTCCCGCTTATGCGGTTCGCCGTAGTCTTCATCGTTGGATACTGGGTAATCCGCTCTATTCTTGGAATTCTGGCTGCGCTGGTGTTCGGGGGAACAGCGCTGTTCAGCAGGTGGGGCGGTAGGGATAGGGACAGACCCTCTTCCGTAGTAAGCAGACTTGCGGGTGCCGGGATTGGAGCGGTTATTGGCGGGGCGCGCTGCATCGTGGTTATTGCGGCTTTATTTATCATTGTGACCTTATATCCGAACAGCCAATTCAGTCACTATGTGGAATCGTCACCGGTATATCGTGAAGGCGCCCAGACTATTATTGAGCCCATATCAGGAAGTCTGATCAAAGACAAGCTTCCCGTATTTACACGCAGTGTGGAACAAGAACTCAATGGTATTATGCAGCGCAGATATGAGGTTCTGGACGCTCAGGTGCCGGATAATATTACCCAAGCTGCCGCAGCGGTGGTCAAGGGTGCCACAACGGATGAAGAGAAGGCCCGCCTGCTCTACGATTGGGTGGGGACACGGGTTAGCTATGACTATAATAAAGTGAAAGATTACGAAGAAAAGCAGATCTGGCACGAACAGACTCCGCAGATGACGTTCGATACGAAGCTTGGAGTGTGCATCGATTATGCCCGCCTGTATGCGGTCATGGCCCGTTCGCAAGGGCTTAAGGTAAAGGTGATCACGGGACTCGGTTATAACGGTCAGGGCGGTTACGGTCCCCATGCCTGGAACGAGGTATATCTTGGTGAGTCCAAGAAGTGGGTACCTCTTGATCCAACCTGGGCACAAAGTGGAGACTGGTTCAATCCGAAGGCTTTTAACGAGACACATATCGCGGATAAGGCCATTTAAGCCACCGTTCTGTAGAAATTCGTAGAATGAGACAGGCCTATGTTATCATTTAGATAAAAGATAAATTTCCAAATTAAGCAGGAGGAGAAGATGAAAAAGAATTACCAAGATGACCCGAGAGAGAAGGAAGCGGCTCAGCAGCGTCATTTTAATATCCGGCTTAATCTGTTTTTTTTCAGCGCATTTGCTATTTTTACAGTTATTATTGTGCGTCTTGCTATTCTTCAATTTGTAGAAGGACCGGCTCTGATTAAGCAGGGAGGCAATCTGGCCGTTAAGGATATCCCGCTTCCCCCAACCCGGGGAACAATTTATGACCGTAAGAATATTAAATTAGCCTACTCGACACCGGTTCAATCGCTTTATATGACACTGACGAATGAATACACGGGGAAAAATGAAGCGAATGCGAAGGAGCTGGCCAAGAAATTGGTCGCCAAGTTCAACGAGCTGGGGGACCAGGGCGGTGAGAAGCTGACCGTGGATCAGGTTGTAGAAGCGATGGATCTTAAGTCGCGTCTAAGCGGCGGCTTTACACCTCGTCGTCTGAAGGTCGGCCTGTCCAACAATGAAATCGCCTATTTCATGGAACACAAGTCGGAGTATCCCGGCATTGATGTGGTCGAAGAGAGTATTCGAAATTACTATACCGATCCCAAAGATGGGATTCATGGGCTTGCTGTTCAGGCCGTTGGTTATATCAAGAAATTCAAAGGGGCATCCACCAGCTTGGATTTCTATAAGCAGAAGACCGGAAGAGCGGACGATCCGGCTCTCCAGTACACGGATACGGAGGATGTCGGCTTTGACGGGCTTGAGTATCAGTATCAAGATGAGCTTCGCGGGAGAAACGGGTTCAAGAGTGTCTCGGTTGACCCGCGCAACATGGCCAGCGGCGTTGCGGAAGTAACACCGCCGGAGAAGGGACATGACCTCTACCTGAATATCGACAGCGATGTGCAGCTAGCTGCGCAGAATGCGATTATGGATCAGCTGTCCTGGCTGCACACGCATCCGGTCAGCGGCAAGTACCACCCGAATGCCAGAACCGGATTCGCGGTGGCCATGGAAGTGAACACAGGAAATGTAGTCGCCATGGCGAGTATGCCGGATTATGATCCGAACGTCTGGCGCACCGGCGGTATTTCCGGTGATAACTATGACAAGATCAAGAATGTATACCAGAATGGGACCATCCGCTCCTTCGGCTCCGGCCAGAAGGGTCAGCATCCTGAATCAGTAGTCTTGCTTGGTTCCACCATCAAACCGCTGTCCGTTCTAGTCGGCCTGAATGAGGGATTGTTTACGACCAGCACGCCTTACTACGACAAGGGCTACGCGACTTTCGGTAAGAATGACTCATCAAGGGTTCAGAACTCCCAAGGTCACGTGTATGGGTATTTGAACAGCCCGGCCGATGCGATCCGGCACTCTTCCAATACGTTCATGGTGGATATGGTCGGAGAGAGACTCTATAAGAGATTTGGGGAGGAAGGAATCAATAAGTGGGATAAATACATGAGGCAGTTCGGTCTCGGTGTATCCACAGGGGTCGATCTGCCTAATGAATATCTCGGATTCCGGGAGTATACGAATGAGAAGGAGACTGCACTGTCCCGGCTTGCCTATGCCTCATTCGGACAGCAGGGGAAATATACAACGATGCAGCTTGCCCAGTATGCAACCATGCTGGCTACCCGCGGGAAAAGAATGGAGCCGCATCTGGTCAGTATGATCAAGGATGCCAAAGGGAACATTGTGAAGAAATTCGAACCCAAGGTTCTTGGCGAAGCGAAATTCAAGAACTCTTATTGGAATGAAGTTCTGAAAGGTATGGCAACGGATGTCAGCGCCTTTGACAACTTCCCGTATGATTTTGCCCGTAAGACAGGGACCTCGACCCAAAGCGTAGGAGGAAGGCTTGTCGATAACGGGGTGTTTATTGCTTTCGCTCCACGGAACAATCCGAAGCTGGCGGTGGCGGTCGTTATTCCTGAAGGGGGATTCGGTGCGCAAAGTGCTGCGCCAATTGCCCGGAAAATCTTCGATGCGTATGATATGGAATATGGCCTGGACGGGATTCCGAAGAAAACGCTGAAGAAAGCTGAGGATGCAGCTGCCGGCAAGGCGGCTGATACAACAGGCCGAGCGGGCCAAGCAGCTGGGACAACTCGGTAAGGGTGGAACGTGAAGACGATTCTGACAAGACTTTTGCAGTCTGTCGGGATCGTCTTTTTATTTGCTTTACCGGGAAGATGATGTATATGATAATAAGGTAAATAATTCCTTTAATGACAAGGCAGGTGTCCCCGAGTCCTATGCGTGTACATGCTAATCCCAATGAGCAGGAACAAGAAGCATTTAAGAAGAGAGATCTGATTAAGCGGCTGAACCTGTTTTTCTTTGGTTCTTTTGTTATTTTTACGATTATTATTATCCGTCTGGCTGTTCTGGAATTTGTAGAAGGTCCCAAGCTCGTTAAGCAGCAGGGAGGAGATCCCAATATTATTGATGTTCCGCTGCCTCCAATCCGGGGAACGATCTACGACCGGAAGAGTATCAAATTAGCTTACTCCACCCCTGTTCAATCGCTGTATATGACCCTGACGAATGAGTACACAGGGAATAATGAAGCAAATGCGAAGGTGCTGGCGAAGAAGCTGGTCGCCAAGTTCAACGAACTGGGGGACCAGGGCGGCGAGAAACTGACGAGTGATCAGGTTGTAGAAGCAATGGATCTCAAGTCTCGCCTTAGCGGGGGCTTTACACCTCGCCGCCTGAAGGTGGGCTTGTCCAATAAAGAAATCGCTTATTTTATGGAACATAAGTCTGAATATCCTGGGATCGATGTGGTAGAGGAGAGTATTCGCAATTACTACACCGATCCGAAGGATGGCGTGAATGGACTTGCAGTTCAGACCGTGGGTTATATCAAGAAA
Organism: Paenibacillus sp. Paensp111; assembly: GCF_059492195.1. NCBI lineage: Bacteria > Bacillati > Bacillota > Bacilli > Caryophanales > Paenibacillaceae > Paenibacillus > Paenibacillus sp. Paensp111. Next base: position 3,469,947 of record NZ_CP168527.1, on the reverse strand, counting down.
TTCAAAGGAGCATCGACCAGCCTGGATTTCTATAAACAGAAGACCGGCAGAGCGGAAGATCCGGCTCTTCAGTACACGGATACGGAGGATGTCGGCTTTGACGGGCTGGAGTATCGGTATCAAGACGAGCTGCGCGGGAGAAACGGATTCAAGAGCGTCTCGGTTGATCCGAGGAACATGGCTAGCGGCGTGGCTGACGTGACCCCGCCGGAGAAAGGGCATGACCTCTACCTGAACATCGACAGCGATGTGCAGCTGGCTGCGCAGAATGCAATTATGGATCAGTTGAGCTGGCTGCACACGCATCCGGTCAGCGGGAAATATCACGCGAATGCCAGAACCGGATTCGCGGTAGCCATGGAAGTAAATACAGGAAATGTGGTCGCCATGGCAAGTATGCCAGACTATGATCCGAATGTATGGCGTACCGGGGGGATTTCCGGTGATAACTATGACAAGATCAAGAATGTGTACCAGAACGGGACGATCCGCTCTTTTGGCTCCGGCCAGAAGGGTCAACATCCCGAATCAGTAGTTCTGCTTGGTTCTACGATCAAACCGCTGTCCGTCCTAGTCGGCCTGAATGAGGGATTGTTCACGACCAGCACGTCATACTACGACAAGGGCTACGCGACCTTCGGTAAGAATGACTCATCAAGAGTCCAGAACTCCCAAGGTCGCGCATATGGTTATTTTAACAGTCCCGCAGATGCGATCCATCACTCCTCCAATGCATTCATGGTCGATATGGTCGGAGAGAGACTTTATAAGAAATTTGGGGAGCAAGGGATCAATAAGTGGGACGGATATATGAAGCAGTTCGGTCTCGGTATATCCACAGGGGTCGATCTGCCTAATGAATATCTCGGGTTCCGAGAGTATACGAATGAGAAGGAAACCGTATTATCCCGGCTTGCCTATGCTTCCTTCGGACAGCAGGGGAAGTATACAACGATGCAGCTTGCGCAGTATACAGCCATGCTGGCTTCCCGCGGGAAAAGAATGGAGCCGCATCTGGTCAACATGATCAAGGATGCCAAAGGGAACATTGTGAAGAAACTCGAGCCAAAGGTTCTGGGTGAAGCGAAATTCAAGGACTCTTACTGGAATGAAATTATAAGAGGGATGGCAACCGATGTCGACGTCTTTAAAAACTTCCCGTATGACTTTGCCCGTAAGACAGGGACCTCGACCCAAAGTGTTGGCGGAAAACCTGTCGATAACGGGGTGTTCATCGCCTTCGCTCCCCGGAATAATCCGAAGCTGGCGGTAGCGGTTGTTATTCCAGAGGGCGGATTCGGAGCCCAAAGCGCCGCTCCGGTCGCCCGGAAGATCTTTGACGCTTACGACATGGAGTATGGCCTGGACGGGGTTCCGAAGAAAACGCTGAAGAAAGCTGAGGATGGAGCAGCTGGCACAGCGGCTGACACAACGGGCCAAGCAGCAGGAACAACCCGATAAGGTTTAACGTGAAGACGATCCTGACCAGACTTTTACAGCCTGTCGGGATCGTCTCTTTATTATAATCAGCATGCGATTCTTCAAAATTAGGCTGGTTATGTTCAAAGTAGGGGGAAGATTCCCCTTGCTTATCGGCCTTATTTAGCATAAAATTTGCATTAAGGAAACTTTATTATCTTGATGCAAATTTTGTGCTCAGCAACTATAGCTGTTGAATATGAAGGAGGGTAACCCCATGGAAATTAAAGTGAAGAAGAGTCCGCTGCAGCGGGCCAAAATTACACTTAGTGTTCTGGCGTTCATAGTGCTGGCAGGATGAGCAGTAGCAAGATTAGAATAGATCTAAATCCCAAGTAACCGGGTTTCAGCCATCAAGGCCGAAGCGCGGTTATTTGGTTGTGGCTGGAGTTCTTTGTTGGTCAGTTGGACCTGTGGTAGAATGACTAAGATATGTGTAAGAGTAAATACAGAGAATTATATAGTGCACTTTAAAATTAACATATTGAAGGGCGTGACGGAGAGGAAACCTGGAACTGCAGGAGCGCCAGCGACCGCCTTTGTCTCCGGATTTTCACCGCTAAGAGGGTATACATCAAGAAATCTGGGGATAACAGCGGCCGAAAGTCCAAGCATTCCCTGTAGTTACAACCGTTCAAATGTTAAAATTTCAAGGTGCAGCTTATATAGATTAAAGATGGAGGGTGAACGGATGAGATACCAACTGCTTGCACTCGATATGGATGGAACTTTACTGACGGACAACCATGAGATTTCACCGCTAACAGCGGAGTGGATTGGCAAGGCGACGGCTGCAGGCGTTCATGTCTGTTTGTCTACAGGACGTTCTTTTGATGAGGCTGTGCCTTTCGGGGATCAGCTTGGGCTGCAGACGCCGATGGTGACTGTAAATGGAAGTGAGGTCTGGAAGACACCCCACGAATTATATCGCAGAGAGCTGTTTGATAAAGAACTCATTGCCAGGATGCATACGATTGCTGCAGAATATGGTGTCTGGTTCTGGGCGTATGCCGTTGAGGGTACATATAATGAGAAGAACTGGGACCCAGCACTGTTGGATACGAACCAGTGGATTAAGTTCGGTTACCATACCGAAGATGCGGAATTGCGCCACAAGATTCTAATGAGGCTTCAGGAGATGGGCGGCCTGGAGATCACGAACTCGTCACCGTACAATTACGAGATTAATCCGCAGGGTGTGAACAAAGCCACGGGGATCAAGACCGTGTGCGAACTGCTAGGACTTGACATGTCACAGGTGATCGCTGTAGGCGACAGCCTGAATGATCTGGCGGCTATCCAGGCCGCTGGGCTCGGCGTAGCCATGGGGAACGCGCAGATTGCCGTTCAGGAGAACGCGGATTACGTAACCTCATCCAACAATGACGATGGAATTGCAGAAGTGATCCGGAAGTTTATTTTGACAGAGGAGTGATACCTGAATGGACATCCTTGGCTGGATACTGGTTATCGGTCTGTTCATCGTCGGGCTGGCGGGCGCAGTAGTTCCCATCCTGCCTGGTGTTATTGCAGTCTACGCAGCCTTTCTCGTGTATGGGTGGTTCTTCACCTTTGAGCATTTCGGGTGGGGATTCTGGACGATACAGACGCTGATCGTCGTCGTGCTGCTGGCTGCCGACTATGCGGTTGGCGCATGGGGCGTTAAGCGGTTTGGCGGAAGCAAAGCGTCCGTATGGTTAAGTACCATCGGTGCGATCATAGGACCTTTTGTGATCCCCGCGTTCGGGCTGATTATTGGACCGTTTGTCGGTGCAGTGGCAGGAGAATTGCTGGCAGGCTCCTCTTTTCAAAAATCACTTAAGGTCGGGGTCGGCTCGGTTGTGGGGCTATTCAGCAGTATGGTCGTCAAGACCATCCTTGAGATTGTAATGATTATCCTGTTCTTTATCTGGATTGCCTAAGAAAGTTAATGCTGTGACTTGGATCATGAGAAAGAAGGGAAATGGGTTTGGCTAAGAAAGAATCATTTATAAAAGGTACGTTGATCCTAGCGGCCGCCGCGTTGGTGGCAAGGGTCCTCGGCCTGGTGCAGCGGGTTCCGCTTGAGCATATTTTTGGAGCGGTCGGCAACGCCTCTTACACGGTGGCGAATACTGTATATCTAATGCTACTGACCGTCGCGACGGCAGGAATTCCAAGCACTCTAAGTAAGATGGTCTCGGAACGCTATGCTTTAAAGCGCCCGGGAGAAGCGAACAGAGTCTATAAGGCTGCATTGATCTTCGCCGTATTTATTGGTGTAGTTATGACGGTACTACTTTACGTACTGGCACCCATTTATGCGAACTACACAAAGCAGCCCGAGGCTACTCCTGCGATTCGGGCAATAGCTCCAGCTCTGCTGCTCTTCCCGGCAATAGCCATGATGAGAGGCTACTTCCAGGGAAGAGGCAATATGGCTGCTAACGGGATATCCCAGATTATGGAGCAGGTGCTGCGAGTCATCACCGGGATTGGACTTGCCTTCTTCCTTCTTCATGCTAACTATACAGATGAATGGGTGGCCGCAGGGGCATCCTTCGGGGGAGTGCTCGGAAGCATATCTGCCTTCGGCATTATGATCTGGTATTCCATCAAGATGCGCAGGGATGACCGGAAGCTGCAGCTGGAGGATCTGTCCGCAGGGGATGAGCAGATCCCGCTGATGCGTATTTACCGAGATATCTTCAAGCTCTCGATTCCAATTGTGCTCTCATCTCTGGCTGTTCCAGCTATTAACTTTATTGACTCAACCCTGGTCAAGCCGCTTCTGATCGATCAGATGGGCAACCTGGCCGCTACAAATACGTTGGGTATCCTCGGTAGCCGGGCTCAGAGTATCGCAGGGATCCCGCCGATTTTGTCCATTGCGCTCAGCGCATCGCTCCTGCCGGTCATCGCGGCTGCTTTTGCCCGGGGAGACCGTCCACATCTGGAGCGTCAGATTACGCTGGCTATGCGCGTGTCGATTCTGACCGGCATGCCCCTTGTCATCATTCTGTGTTCAGCGGCATACTCCGTGAACGGTCTGCTGTTCAGCAGCCTGGAGGGCAGCGGGATTATTGGCCTGCTGACTTTGGGAACCATCTTCCAGATTACGATGTCCATCACAAGCTCCATCCTGATCGGGCTTGGCAAGGTGAACTTATCGATGGGTCATGTCATTGTAGGCATTATCGTCAAGCTGGTCGCCAGCTTCGCGCTGGCCACGGTATTCGGGATTTATGGAATTATCGGGGCTACCGGGATCTGCTTCCTGGTCATTACCCTTCTTAATCTGCGTTCCATGAAACAAATGGTCTCATTCGAAATTATGCGCGGACGCTGGATAGGCTTCCTACTGACCGTGGTTATCCTGTTCGGTGTCGGTTACGGACTGAATTATGTGGGCGATCTTACCACATCCTTCATGCACCCGAGAATCGGCTTCTTCCTGGCCTGCTGCCTGGTCGGTGTGGCTGTTCTGGTCCTATACCCTGTGATGCTGGTAATCCTGCGTGTTGTGCGCAGAGATGAGCTGGGTAGTTACCCACGAGTGCTGCAAAAAGTACTCCGCCCGCTGATGAGACTCCAGCGAGGCTCCAGTACCTCGGCTAACTAATGCACGGTGCCCGCGGCATCATGGGCGAAAGCCGTCTTGATAATGCCGAGCCGATGCTCAAAGCTGATATCGCACAAATAAGGCTGCTGTGGCTTGCTCAGCCCGTCCAGAGCGCTGTGATCCTGCATCCAGTCCTCACGGGAGATCGGCTCATAGCTCGTGTCACCCCAGGCATCAAGCAGCTTGGGCGCATATAAGCGCTTGTCCAGAGGAAGACTCCCTTCCTCAAGAAGCTCTGTCCCCTCTAATCCAGTGGACAGGGCTTCTTCTTTGTCCGGCGTGAAGAGCCCCGGCCAATAATCGGCCCTTGAGCCGGTATGCGGAATACGCGAAGCGAAGGCTTCCGCTCCTTTGCGCAGGGAGGTCAGGCCGAAGAGCAGGGCATAGAGGCTTTTGCCGAATGTGATGCGTGCACTCAGGCTTGAGAAATCCCCAAGAATCCGGCCCGCAAGCCGGGGGATTCGGCCCTCGAGGCACAGCGATTCAGAGCTAGATCCTTCCACGCCAGATTTAATCTGCACATCCTCCTCTTCAAGCAAAGGGAAAATAATCTGATTGAGTCCAGCCCAGCTATGAAGGTGGAAATTGGCTTTGTCCGTCACCCGGCTCTGGAAGTACGGATGTCTAACCACCCTGGTCTCAATATAATTCTGTTCATTGATGATCAGCCCAACAGCAAGCAGGGCACTGCCGCGTTCCAGCCAGAAGCGTTCCCAGAAAGGCTGCATGAAGCGGGAGACGTGGAAATAAGGAAGCAGGTGAAAAAGGCTTGAGCCGACTTCCCGGCTCTTCCTATACAGGAGAAGCTGCGGATATGCGTCCTGAAATATGAGCGCATTGCATCTTTCCAGGAACCGGTACGTGGCTTCCTTGCTGGCTTCGCTGAGCAGAGGGTACATTTGGCCGCCGCGCAGATCACTCATATTCCAGCCCGCATTTCGGGATACCATATGAGCCAGGAAGGACCAATGAAGCTCAGGGTATGCCTGATAAATTTTGAGGTAGGCTTCAGTCCGGGTCAGATTGCTGACATTGCTGCGGCTGACCGCATCCTCAATCTCCTGGATGATGTCCTGATCAGCTGGGGTTAGTCCATCCGGGAAATGGGACACGGCCAGGTGCTCGTCTATATTTCTGCCTTGGCTGCTGCGGCGCAGCAGGTCTTCAATTTCTGTATAGACAGTCCGGGCCGAGGCCTCGTTCCAGTCCAGGCTCACCCGCTCCTCGCGAAGGCGTGAGGAAGCAGCAATTCCCGCCGTCTTGCTCTTCACGACCTCACTCACCATGGAGGGGAATGAGAACAGCATTTCTTTGAGTACGGCGGCAAGACCGGGGGGCTTGGCCCCATCCTGCTTAAGAGGCTCGTTCATCATGATTCCTCTCTTTCGTAAGAAAAGAAGATTTTAGTTCAATTATGGCCTAAAAGTTTGACTTCCACTCTTCATTTTGATTGACTAAGAGAGATAACTAGAGGAAAGGAATGAAGCTCATGAAAGAAGTAACATCTGCAGGAGCGTTCACGGTTGAAACACAGTCCAGTAATTTGGTTGTCGCTGTCTTCAAAGCCGATTGGTGCGGAGATTGCAAATTCATCGATCCGTTCATGCCTGAAGTTGAGGAGAAATACGGGGATCGCATCACGTTCCTCCAAGTGGATGTGGACAAGGTTGGAGACGTAAGCCAGGAGCAGAACATTCTGGGTATTCCGAGCTTCGTTGCCTATACTGATGGACGCGAGCTGGTCCGCTTCGTCAACAAAGCGCGTAAATCCCGCGAAGAGATTGAAGACTTCCTGAACAAAGCCCTGGATGTATACCGCACGCTTCACGATACGGCGGAACGCAAAGAGAATTAAAAGCAATAATGAAGATCACAGGCGTCATCCTTAAATGGGTGGCGCCGTCGTTATGATTTGAACATTTTGTCACAAGTGACTTATGTTATGTACATACCCATCGGTTATAATGAAAGAGCCGATCCGAATGGCTCAAATTAAATTAATATATAGCAGGTGAGGAAATCTTGAATACCAAACGTCTAAAATGGCTCAGTTATGCCTCAAGCTTTGTGATGCTGATGGCTACTCTGGGCGGGACCGCAGTAACGAAGCTGGATGCGGGCCTTGGCTGCGGCCGCGAATGGCCGCTCTGTAACGGCAAGTTCGTGCCCGCTCATACGCTGTCTTCGCTGATTGAATGGTCGCATAGAGCGGTAAGCGGGGCCGCGGGACTTTTTGCCCTGGCGGCATTTGTTGCTTTTATGATCTACCGCAAGGAACGGCGTGACTTGAAGCTGTACGCCCTGTTCGCCCTGATCTTCGTTGTCATCCAGGCCATCATGGGCGCTTTTGCAGTAGTGTTCTCTCAATCTTCTGCCGTTATGGCTCTTCATTTCGGGTTCTCGCTGATCGCTTTTGCCAGCTCATTGATGCTTGCCCTCGGCATGCGGGAACAGGAACGGGAAGAAGCCAATATGCCGAAGCTTCCATCCGGCCGGGTAACCAAGGCATTTCGCAACCTGGTGTGGTTCGCGGCATGTTATACTTATATCGTTGTGTATTTGGGCGCTTATGTCAGTCATACGAATTCAGCCGGAGGCTGCAGCGGCTGGCCGCTGTGTAACGGGCAAGTGATTCCCGAGCTTACGGGCGGTGTGGCTATCGCCTTCATTCACCGACTGGGCGCTATGACGCTGTTCATCGTCATCGGGATTCTCGGCCACTTTGCTTACCGGAAGCATCCGGGTAACAAGGAGATCAGATCGCTTGGCGTAGCCGCAACTGTGCTCGTTATCGTTCAAATTTTCACAGGTGCTTTTCTCGTACTGAACCTGACCAATCCGCGTATGTATATCTTCGCTTCCCTGTCCCATATCTTCGTCCTGGCATGTCTGTTCGGCGTTCTGAGTTACCTGAGTGTCAGAACCTGGCTGCTCAGCAGAACCAAGGCTTAACGGACATAGGAAGACATAGTGATTGGAAGTAATCTTCAGTAGAGTAAGTAAAGTAATATGGTCTTGACCCAAAGCTCCGCATTGCTGCGGGGCTTTACATAAGTTTAGGAGTTGGAGAATCGCTTTAATTATTAGAGGAGGTATCGTCTTATGGGGTTCAGGAACTTAAGGCAGTGGATTGAGGCTCTTCGCAAGGACAAGCAGCTGGCCGTAGTGGATGTGCCGGTTGATCCTTATCTGGAGCTTGCCGAGATTCACCGGCGGGTAATTGAAGAGGGAGGACCAGCCCTGCTGTTCACCAATGTGAAAGGGACGCCTTTTCCGGTCGTGACCAATCTGTTTGGCACTCCGCGCCGTGTAGAAATGGCCTTCGGGCCGAGACCGGAGCAGCTGGCCAACCGTCTGGTTGGAGCCATGAACACCTTGCTGCCACCAACTCCCAAAGCGCTGTGGAATGAGCGCGGATTAATTCGGGAAGTGTTAAAGGTAGGTATGAAAACAGTACCCAAGGGAGAATCGCCCATTCTGCAGGTATGCCGCACGGATCGTCCACTTGCGGATCTGCCCAAGGTGACAAGCTGGCAGGAGGACGGAGGGCCGTTCGTGACCCTTCCGCTGGTATATACCGAGAATCCGGAACAGACCAAGGACAATAATCTGGGGATGTACCGGATTCAGGTCTATGATGACCAGACTACAGGGGTTCACTGGCAGATTCAGAAAGGCGGCGGATTCCACTACCATGAAGCGGAGAAGCGCGGCGAGGCACTGCCGGTATCGGTGTTCCTCGGCGGTCCTCCGGCCCTGATTGCCGGCGCCATCGCACCTGTGCCTGAGCACGTGTCGGAGCTGCTGGTTACGTCCTTTATTCTCGGAGAAAAGCTGCCTATGGCGGTGAATCCGATGGGCGGCCACCGGATTCCGGCTGAAGCCGAGTTCGCGATTCAAGGGTTCGTCCCTCCGCATGAGCGGCGCCTTGAAGGTCCGTTCGGTGACCACTTCGGCTACTATTCCCTTCAGCACGAGTTCCCTGTGCTTAAGGTCAGCCATATGTGGCATCGCAAGGATGCGATCTATCCGGCAACGATCGTGGGTAAGCCGCGGCAGGAAGATTACTATATCGGAGACTTCCTGCAAAAGCTGTTGTCGCCGGCCTTCCCTGTCGTTATGCCAAGTGTCCGGTCGCTCTGGACGTATTCCGAGAGCGGCTTCCACGCCCTGGCTTCCGCGGTGGTCCGGGAGAGCTACTCCCGGGAAGCTCTGGTTGCCGGCTTCCGGATTCTCGGTGAGGGCCAGCTGTCCTTGACTAAATTCTTGATGCTTACGAATGTCTCTGTGGATTTGGCGGATATCAAGATTACGCTGAAGACGATCTTGGAACGCTTCAATCCGCAGACGGATTTATTTATATTTAATAAAACCTCCAATGATACGCTTGATTATACGGGCCTTAAGCTGAATCACGGCAGCAAAGCGATTCTTATCGGCGTGGGTGATCCGGTTCGTGAGCTCCCGCGCGAATATAACGAAGGCGAAATAGCCGAAATCGATGAAATAGCGGTGTTCCACGATGGTTGCCTCGTGGTCTCCGGTGCTTCATATGAACAGGAACCGGAGCTTCCGGTCCGGCTGCTCGCCCGGCTCAGGGAGAAGGGAACCGCCTGGCCGTTAGTGGTTCTGGTGGATCACGCCCGGGAAGTGGCGAAGAACTCCAACGCCTTCACGTGGACCGTGTTCACTCGGTTCAATCCGGCTTCGGATATCTATGCGGATGCGGAAGTACGTCAGCATCACCTGGCCTACAGTCTGCCTATCGTAATTGATGCCCGGATGAAACCTGGCTATCCGGATGAACTGTTCCCTAGAGAAGATATTGTGAAGCTGGTGGATCAGCGTTGGAAGAGTTATTTTGCATAAAAATTAGAACAACAAAGGAGGGATCCTATGCTGCGCAGTCTCCTGGGAGAACCGCCGCGGAAGAATGAAGGACTGTTCGCGGACACGCTGGAAGCGATGACACGTACGGCTGGACTGTTCCAGCAGATCATGGACAAGCATCATGAGCAGAAGCAGGATTTCTTCAAGCTGCAGGTCTGGACGTATGGGTTGATCTCATCGATCGATGAACTGGAACAGTGTACCTATGCGGCGACTTTTTTCCGCAAAAGAGTCCATACCCGGTTCATGAACGACATGGGTCCTGATGAGAAGGGGGACTATGCCCGCTATGTGTATTTCTACAAAGACGCGTTCATTCGGGTCTTCTCCCTGCTGGACAAGCTGGGGACCCTCCTTAACGAGCTGTATGAACTGAATACCGCCAAAGTGAAGCCGCACTACTCCTATTTCACGGTGCTCCGTCAGCTGCATGATCTGAAAGTACATAGTGACCTTGGGAACAAGCTGTTGTCGATTCATGAGCATCGCAAGGACTATATCTCCCGCCTGCGCCGGAGACGGAACATGGAGATCCATTACATGAATGCGGAGCTGCAGGATGATCTGTGGCACAAGCATCAGGCGATGCAGGGCAGGCTTGAACTGGAGAACCTGGATGAGTATCTGGCAGACCTTACTCAAAGCTATCAGGTGGTGCTGGAATCCCTTCACGCGGCCTTTGAATATACCAAGTTTTATATAAGCAACCAATCAAATCGGAATAATATGCAAAAATGAATAATTTGTCTTTGACAAACGGTATAAAAGCCACTATACTGAGAATCAGTTTCAGAAAAGATTTCAATTTACGATTGAAAAATTTCATAATTCTTATCAAGAGTGGCGGAGGGACAGGCCCGATGAAGCCCGGCAACCGATTTTGTGCACAATTCAGTCAAGTTCTGTAGAACCTGAGTGAGTTGAGCTAAAATGACATGGTGCTAAATCCTTCAGGAGCGTAGCTTGCTACGATTCTGGCAGATGAGAAGGCAAAGTCTCAATTACGAGAGCCCTACAATTCTGCTGAGGGCTCTTTTCGTTTGTGATATAGAGGAGGATCGAAGCTTTGATTGAGCTAAAACAATTGACGAAGAAGTACGGAACGAAGAAGAAGTCCACGACCGCGCTATCCGGGCTGAATCTCCAGGTTGGGAAGGGTGAAATCTTCGGCGTAATCGGTCATTCAGGGGCAGGGAAGAGTACGCTGATCCGCTGTATTAACCTGCTGGAACGCCCTACTTCAGGCGAAGTATGGGTGAATGGAGTTAACCTGACCGCACTCGGTAAAGGGGATCTTCAGAAGCATCGCCGTAAAATCGGCATGATCTTTCAGCACTTTAATCTTCTATCTTCTGCCACCGTATATGACAATATCGCTTTTCCATTGACGTTAACGAACACGCCCAAGGCGGACATTAAGAAGAAGGTCAGCGAGCTTCTCGCGCTGGTTGGATTAGAGGATCATAAGAACAAGTATCCAGCTCAGCTGTCAGGCGGACAGAAGCAGCGGGTAGGCATTGCAAGAGCTTTGGCCAGTGACCCGGATGTGCTGCTCTGTGACGAAGCCACTTCGGCGCTCGATCCGCAGACGACGGATTCTATTCTAAGACTGCTGCTGGATATTAACCGTAAGTTCAATCTAACCATCATGCTGATTACCCATGAAATGCATGTCATTCAGAGTGTGTGTGACCGGGTCGCGGTCATTCATGCGGGCGGGATTGTGGAAGAGGGGCCGGTCACTGAGGTGTTCCTGAAGCCGAAGCATCAGGTAACCCGGGAGTTCATCAACCGGGAATCGACTGGAGCGGATGCGCTTAAGCTGGCGCTGTCCACGACAAATTCCGAATCTTCCAAGCAGGTGAAGATTACTTTCCTTGGGGCTCAGACCTATGATTCTCTGCTCTCGCAAATTGTGCGTGAGACAGGCGTGGATTTTGCCATCCTGCAGGGAACTATATCTACGATCAAGGACATGCCATATGGCCAACTTTTAGTCTCTTTTGAAGGGGAAGCTTCAAATATTAACCGGACAATCACCCTGCTGCAAGAACGGAATCTAGATGTGGAGGTGATGAACTGATGTGGGGACTTGATTTCTCAATGGTTGACTGGGAAGAGATGAGTCAAGCTGCTATAGATACACTCAAGATGCTCGGCGCATCAGCACTACTAACTTTCATTATAGGCCTTCCTCTGGGTGTACTATTGTTCATCACAGCCCGGTCCAACTCGGCTCTGCTCAGATTCATATACCGGATTCTATCATTCGTGGTTAATATTCTGCGCTCCGTGCCTTTCGTGATTCTTATCGTGGCGTTGATTCCGATTACCCGTTCTATCTTTGGTGTATCCATTGGAGTTGAGGGAACTATTCCACCACTGGTGATCGGGGCAGCTCCTTTCTTCGCGAGGCTCGTGGAGACAGCGCTTCGTGAAGTGGACCGCGGTGTAATTGAGGCAGCGACCTCCATGGGAGCATCTACGTTTCAGATTATTCGCAAGGTCCTGCTGCCTGAGTCTATGCCGGGTCTGATCGCCGGAATGACCATCACGGTTGTCACGCTGGTCTCATATACCGCGATGGCGGGTATGGTCGGCGGTGGCGGTCTAGGGGACTTGGCTATCCGTTATGGATATCAGCGGTACGAGAAGGAAGTTATGATCGTGGCGGTTATTCTCATGATCGTACTCGTTCAGCTGCTTCAAATGATTGGTGACCGTCTGGTTGCACATTATACAAGGAAATAAGGAAAGTCTAAATATATAAATTATCATCCTTATTCAAAAAACATATTGGAGGTCTGGAAATGAAAAAATGGTCAACAGCTTTTCTACTACTCACACTCGTACTGGTTCTTGCAGCTTGCGGCAGCAAACCACAAGAGACTAGCCAGGGATCTTCGGATACAAGCAGCAATGGGTCTGCGACAACTGACACTGCAAAAGAACCAGTTAAGCTGGTTGTAGGGGCAACGGCGGTTCCTCATGCCGAGATTCTTAACTACATCAAGCCAAAGCTGAAAGAAGAAGGCGTGGATCTGGAAGTTAAAGAATTCACGGATTATGTTCTTCCAAATACTCAGTTGTTCGAGAAGCAATTGGATGCGAACTTCTTCCAGCACCAGCCGTACCTTGACGATCAGAACAAAAAGAATAACTTTAACCTTGTAGGTGTTGTTGGCGTTCACGTTGAGCCATTCGGTGCTTACTCCAAAAAGTACAAGACTAAAGATGAAATTCCTAACGGTGCAAAAGTAGCTATCCCTAACGATGCTACTAACGGCGGCCGCGCACTTCTGCTTCTTGCCAAGAATGGCCTGATCACACTGAAAGACGGCGTGGGAATCAATGCGACAGTGAAAGACATTGCTACCAATCCGAAGAACCTGGAGATCAAAGAACTTGAAGCTGCTATGCTACCGCGTGTTCTTGACGAGGTGGATCTGGCCCTGATCAACACAAACTATGCGCTTGAAGCGAAGCTCGTTCCAACCAAGGACGCTCTCTTCATCGAAGATAAAGAATCACCATACACCAACATTCTGGTTGCCCGTCCTGACAACAAGGATTCAGAAGCTATCCAGAAGCTGGCTAAAGCCCTCACATCCCCTGATGTGAAGAAGTTTATTGAAGACAAGTATCAAGGTGCAATTGTCCCAGCATTCTAAGCTGAACAAATGCACCAGGGAGCAACTGTCCCTGCGTTTTTAAGCAGTGAAATTGTTATCCAAGAGCAGTTCCTTCTATGGAGGAACTGCTCTTTTTGTGCTGCGATATATTATGAACTTCAGAATTGCCCATAGGCAGGATTATGAATGATTCTGTAGAAGCGTAGTACCAAGCCTTCAGATTCGCTCATCAAGTTGTGGGGAATGAGTAAATCTTTTATACTTGAAGTGAAATACAGTATGAGATAAGATTGACGCCTTGTTGGGAGGGGAATCCGCTTTGAAAGGTAAAATTGCTCTGATTACAGGTAGTGCCAAAGGTTTGGGGAAGAAGACGGCGCTCACCTTGGCGGATCAAGGCTGTCACATCGCTCTGAATTACGTTCACAGCGAAGCTGAAGCTCTCGAGCTTCAGGCGGTTATCCGCGATAAAGGCGTCGGGTGTATCGCCGTTCAGGCGGATGTATCAAGTGCAGAGGACATCGTTAGGCTGGTATCGGAAGTAGAGAGAGAGCTTGGTGGAATAGATATTCTGGTTAATAATGCCGGGCCCTTTATCCGGGAACGACGATTGTTTGCAGAATACAGCAGAGAAGAAATTTTGTCATTAATTGAAGGCAATCTGGTGGGACCGATGCTGCTAGATCATATGGTGCTTGAGGGAATGCGGAGCAAGAATTGGGGACGGATTATTCACTTCGGATTTGGTCATGCTGCTGAATCCAGGGCGTGGCCGCACCGGGCAGCTTATGCGGCTGCGAAGACGGGGCTTGTGTCTTTTACCAAAACTTTGGCCGTAGAGGAAGCGCCTTACGGGATTACCGTCAATATGATCTGTCCAGGTGATATTCGGGGTGTGAACAAGGAGAAATCGATTGCCGAGGTCAGCGGAGAGGCAGATGGGGAGACCCCACGGGGGAGACCTGGAAGCGGGGAAGATATCTCCCGCGTGATTTCGTTCCTGTGCCAGCCCGAGTCGGATTTTATCACAGGGAATATTATGGACATTTCAGGAGGACTTGATCCCATCCGCCCTTGGATCAAACCATCTACTTAATCATATCCTATACAGCTCCCAGCAGAGAAAAAGAGTCTTGAACCGCCCGGCATGCCGGTTGGTCAAGACTCTTGCTGAAAGTGCCAGCCCGGAGGCTAGCTGCTTTGAACATATAGCTGCGCTGTATAATTAAAATACTTGTACAACTTCTTGAACGCCTTCGACTTCCTCAAACAAAGCGCGTTCAATCCCTGCTTTAAGGGTGATGGTAGAACTTGGGCAGCTGCCGCAAGCACCCACTAGTTTAAGTTTGACGATGCCATCCTCCACGTCAACGAGTTCGACGTCACCGCCGTCGCGCTGCAGGAAAGGGCGAAGTTTATCAAGCACTTCCAGAACTTCATCATACAAAGTATCTTGTGCATTTTGGCTCATATTTCTCAACTCCTTTCTTATATATTATATTACAAATGAGATAAAATTTAAATGGCATTAGTAAAGCGAGGCAGACCGAATGAGACCGATTATAGAATTTTGTGTTAACAATATGCATTTTGGCACAGACGAAGTCATGGAGAAGCTTGAGCAGAATCCGGATTATGACGTTCTGGAGTACGGGTGCCTGACTCACTGCGGAGAATGCTTTCTGGCACCCTTTGCTCTGGTGAACGGGGAATTCGTAGAAGCTGAGAGCGCTGAGCAGCTGTACGAACGTATTATGAACAAAATCAAAGAAATAGATGCCTGGAACGAACTTGATCTGGGTTGAACAGGAAGTAACTGAGAAGTATTGAACGAACAACCCGCAAGCAGGCCGCTTAATAAAGTGCCTGCTTGCGGGTTGTTCTGTTCTTATCCAGATGTGATTCGCTTACGAGGGTGCTCCATCCGATACCGGAAGCCATACACTCATCTCGCCGCGCCCGCGATTACCCCAAAGATAATAGGGGATTGCTGTAATTCGAGCGGATTCACTGCGCGGGGGTTCAGTACGATATAGCGAAGAACCATCCCAATCTTCGACCGTAATTCGGGAGCCGTCCGTCTCCACAGCAATGGCCCCGCTGGTTAGACCCTCTAGCGGCCGTTCTGCGAAGCGGGCTTCACGGTTTAGTCGAAGCGAGGCAATCAGATCGCCGTTGTCTATGCTCTCGGCGCAGTAGACAAGCGGTCCGCGCTGGATGACAGCTTTGTGCGCATCGGCGCGGACCCGCGGGTCCGCATAGACCAGCCGCGTCTCTACACACAGCTCAACTTCTACAAAGTCGCCAGGGTTCCACACCTGATCGATCAGAACATAACCATTCCGCAGCTCGGGTAACTCTACCTGGGTGCCATTGATCGAGAGCTTCAGCTCGGAGCACCAGCCTGGATGCCGCAGCGCCAAGGCGAATTTTGCCCTAGCCTCGGGGTTCACTTCGAATCGGATTGTTCCTCCATACGGCAAGTCTGATTGTTGATTAATATGAACGGGTGTACCGCCCAGTTCAGCTGTTAGCTCACTGCCAATGTACAGATTAACGAACAGCGTATCCGTACGCTGTGTATAGATGTAGCGATTGAGCGACATGAGCAGGCGAACTACGTTCGGTGGGCAGCAGGCGCAGCCGAACCAGGCCTGACGCTCCGCTGCGATATGTGCCCGTCCCGGATTATGGGAGCAGGCCTGCGGCCAGACCTCAAGCGGATTGACATAAAAATAATGGCGTCCATCCTGGGCCATGGACCCGATGACATTGTTGTATAGCGCGCGTTCCATTACCTCGGCGTATTCAGCGTCAGGTTCAAGCCTAAGCATACGCTGGGCAAAGAAGATAAGGCCGATCGATGCACAGGTCTCTGCGTACACCGTATCGTTCGGAAGATCATAATCGAAGGTAAAAGCTTCTCCGTGATGAGTGGAGCCGATTCCTCCGGTTACATACATCTGCTTCTGAACAACATTGCGCCACAGCGTGCGGCAAGCTCGGAGCAATTCTTCGTCTCCGGTCAGTCCGGCAATGTCTGCCATTGCAGTATACATATACACGGCACGAACCGCGTGTCCGGATGCTTCGGTCTGTTCACGCACCGGCTTATGAGCCTGATTGTACGAAAGATCGATCCGGTCTACAGGCAGCGGATTGAAATGCCCCCGGCGACCGCGCGCTTCCCATTCAGCACGTAAAAAGTTCGGTTCGGTGCCACGCTCATTGATAAAGAAGGCAGCAAGCTTTAAATATTTCTCTGCACCGGTCAGATTGTACAGCTTGACCAGCGCCAATTCGATTTCCTGATGGCCGTCGTAGCCGCGCAGCTGGTTATCGCCCGGGCCGAACACCGAATCGATATGGTCAGCCATCCGGCGTACGACCCCAAGCAGCTTATCCTTGCTTGTCGCTTCATAATAAGACACAGCTGCCTCAATCATATGGCCAGCACAATACAGCTCGTGGCAATCCATCAGATTGGTCCAAC
The DNA here is from genome assembly GCF_059492195.1 of Paenibacillus sp. Paensp111. Taxonomy (NCBI): domain Bacteria; kingdom Bacillati; phylum Bacillota; class Bacilli; order Caryophanales; family Paenibacillaceae; genus Paenibacillus; species Paenibacillus sp. Paensp111. The sequence continues at coordinate 3,452,852 of NZ_CP168527.1, read as the reverse complement.
GTTTCCCTGGTTCTTTTATCGTAAAATAGGTGTTGAGGTAGCCATCAGGTTGCTGTGCCTCTGCAATTAGATCGATGAGCTCGTCAGCCCGGCGCTCCAGATCGGGATTGCGCTGAATTTGGAGTGAGTAACCTACGGCTTCAAGCCACTTCGCCAGGTCGCTGTCCTGGAACACCCAACCGTGGAATTCGCCTTTCGTCCTGCCAGCGGCGATTTCAAAGTTGCGGACAGCCCCGCTTGGTTCAGCACCCGCGGCCCGGTCATGTAGTGCGTCATACTGATAAGGAATGATCACATCATTGGCGAGGTCTATATAGCGCGACCAGAATTCGTCATGAAGTTTTACAGTAGACGGTATGGAGGCTAGATCAATGGCTGGATTGTTGGTGGAGGATAGATTCATTAAGTTCGCTTCCCTTCGAGATGATGGATGGTCATTCACAGCCGAAGAATTCGGCGGAGTTGCATAATTTCATCCTGGTACAATCTCATTATAGGCTGTAGTATCTAAGGGTGTTAGCTACAGAATCTCCCGATTTCTTGTCCGATTTCACACTCGTGCTGGAGTCGTGGTACATTAGAATTCAAGGGTTTCGATAGTGAGTAGTGGATCTTGGACACCAGCGTTAAGAGAAGGAGAGGTTACGCATGGAGACAGAACACACAGAGCAGACCTATATCTATTTGGCCGCGCCGCCGTTTCCTTATTTCATGGAATGCGGTAGAACTATATATGCACCAGGTGATAGCCATCCTAACCGCAGGGATATCACAGTATTTGATTTGATATTGGTGGAGAAGGGGACACTGTTCATAGGTGAAGAGGAGAAGCGGTGGGAAGTGAGTGCTGGAGAGTCTATACTGCTGCTTCCAGACCGGTTTCATTATTCGGTTAAGCCCTGTGAAGAAGAGACTCAGTTTCTATGGATTCATTTCCGGGCGGTGGGCGAATGGATCATTGTAAAAGGCGGCGAGCCCGTCTTCGCGGATCGTGACCGGCATATGGCTCAGTTCGGTACGCTGCCAGTAACAATCCGGCTGCCTCAATTCGGCACATTCCCTCTTTCGCCACGGGGAGGAGGGGAGGGGGAGCGATTGCTTCAGTTGGAGAAGCAGCCTCGTTTAAGCGCCGTATGGGAGAGACAACGACTCTTTGAAGAACTGCTGCGCACACTGGATTTGCAGAAGCGAGACCCGTCAGGCAGCCCGGCGGCGCTGGTTGCCGAGCGGACGGAGAGCTATATTCGGGCCCATTATAAGGAACTGCTGACAGGCCCCCTTTTGTCGGAAGAGCTTCACTTTCACTATAACTATTTGACCCGCTGTATGAAGCGGGTGTACGGATTGACACCGATGGAATACTTAACGGAATATAGGCTGGAACAAGCCCGGTTACTGCTGCTTCGCACGGAGCAGCCCGTTGCGGTTGTGGCGGAACAGGTAGGTTTTGAGACTGCTCCGTATTTCTCGCGCCGTTTCGCTGAACGCTATGGCGTATCCCCAATTCGATATAGGCAGCGGCATTCACGGTAGAATTTTTTTGTACAGCCAGCTTGGCGTTTCTTCAATCCATGGATATCAAAAAAAGATGACCCCTAATAAATTAGAAGTCATCTTACAGCTGCAAATCTTACAACACCATTCCTCGTTATACCTCAGGAATTATCCGAAATGGTGCTTGGACATCCAGAGCACCCCGCTCTTCAAGATCCGCGGTACCCGGCCCATTACCTGGCGTTTGCCCATAAGACCGAAGCCGGCCTTTTTGCCAAGAGATCCGAGCGTGCCCTTCAGCTTGATCGGAGACAGACGAGGAGTCTCGCCGCGCCATAGCGCTAGGGCGATGTTGGCAATCTGCTCACCTTGACCCTCAGCAGCTTGACCGCTAGGGGCAAAAGGAAGGCTTGCACAATCCCCGCATACATACACCTCAGGATGCTCAGGAATCTGATAATATTCATTAAGCAGCACTCGGCCCTGGTGGTCTTTGGGAACCTCCAGCTTCTGTACAATTTCAACAGGCTGAATGCCCGCCGTCCAGACCGTCGCATCTGAAATAATATCATCACCTGTCGTGTGGATCACACCGGGCTCCAGCGAGGAGATTGAGATGTGGGACAAGGTCTCTACATCATGCTCGTGGAACCACTTTTCCACATAGGCCGACATCTTTGGCGGGAAGGCCGAGAGAACACGAGAGCCCCGGTCAATTAGAGCGATGTTCAGGTCAGGCCGGCTCTCTCTGAGTTCTGCTGCAATTTCTACCCCGCTGAGGCCTCCACCAACGATATTTACACGGCCATAAGGCTTGATGTCATTGAGTTCACGGTACGTCTGACGAACAGCGCTCATGGATTGGATCGTGCAGGCATATTCCTCAGCTCCCGGAATTCCGTGGAACCGGTCAGTACACCCAAGAGCGATAACGAGTTGATCATAGTACACAGGGTCATCGTTCTCCATGATCACTTTTTTGTTCTCTAGGTCAATAGATGAGACTTCGCCGTACTTCATATTCAAATTCTGGTGAACGGGGAAGGGGACGCGCAATTCTACATCCGAGGCTGTACCGGCCGCAAGTGCATAGTATTCCGTCTTCATCGTTTGATAAGGCATCCGGTCGATCATAGTGAGGCGAATATCGCTTGGCATATTTCCCTTGAGCAGCGTATTGGCTACTGTGACTCCGCCGTATCCTCCACCCAGGATAACAAAATGTTTCATGTTTTATCTGTTCCTTTCTTGTCCAGCTCGTTATACTCTTGGCTATTTACTATTCAAATACTTCAATCTCGTTATAAAAGGTATCTCTTTCCACCGGAACGCGTCCTGCGCCCTTTACAAGCCAGATCAGCTCTTTGCGGGTCAAGCCTTCAGGCGTATTCGCTCCTGCAGCATGGCTGATCTTTTCTTTGAGAATGGTGCCATGAACATCGGAAGCCCCGAAGCTCAGAGAGACCTGAGTCAGCTGGGTACCAATATTGATGAAGTAAGCTTTGATATGCTGAATGTTGTCGAGCATCAGACGGCTGATGGCAATGGTCTTAAGATCCTCATAAGCCGAGTTGCGGCGCATAATGCTGGCATTCTTGCTCTTCGGCTGCATGGAGAGGGGGATGAAGACCATGAATCCATTGGTTTCATCCTGAAGATCACGAATCTGAATCATGTGTCGGATCCGGTCCTCATGGCTTTCAATCGATCCGTACAGCATGGTTGTGCCCGTTCTGATACCGAGCTTGTGAGCGGTACGGTGTACCTCAAGATAGCGGTCTACATTCGCTTTATCGACCTTCATCTTCTCCCGGTATTGATCGGATAGAATTTCAGCGCCTCCACCGGTTAAGGATTGTAGCCCGGCTTTTTGCAGTTCCTGAAGCACTTCTGTGATACTTAGGCCGCTGATCCGGGTGAAGAAGTCGATCTCCGCAGCGGTATAGGCTTTCAGCGTCACTTCCGGGAAGCGTTCATTCAAGGCTTTGAGTGAATCCACATAGTACTGAAACGGAACATGGTTATTATGTCCGCCTACGATATGGAACTCGCGGATACCCGGGTGAATATGCTGCTCCACATAATCGACCATTTCAGGGCCGGATAAGGTGTAAGAGCCTTCCTCTCCCTGGTCTTTACGGAAGTTGCAGAAGGCACAGTAGGACTCACACACATTGGTGAAGTACAGGCTCATATTTTCGATAAAATAGACCTTCTTGCCGTTCTTCTTGAGGTTAACTTCATTGGCAAGCTGACCAATCGTAAGCAGATCGTCGCTTTCATATAAATATACCCCGTCTTCAAGGGTCAGCCGCTCACCGCGGTGTACCTTTTCAATAATCTCAGCCATTCTCTGGTCTGTGTGAGGAGTTGCAGTTACTAACATAGGGATATCCTCCAATCTAGGGTCGGTGACTCATTGTGTGTACCTGATGCCTGATGGCTATAAAATAACGTCTGGATTAAGACGCTTTGCTGAGTTACAGCGGGGAAGGACCATTGTGAAAATTAGAACAGGTTATTAGATAATAAGGCGTAAATGCCGGTGTCAAAATTGTGACAGTTGAATGCACCCATACCATTATAAACCTCCCTCTCTATTCGGGCAATAAGTATAGTGAAGAACAGCTGCTGGAGAACGTCCCTTGAGGGGAGGTACAATGTGGAGTATAATGAGGGAAGGTAAGGATAAGGAGGTAATTACACAATGATTAATATCACTGATGCAGCAGTTGCTCAAATAAAAGAAATGCTTTCACAACAAGAAACACCTAATATGTTCCTTCGTCTGGGTGTACAGCCAGGGGGATGCAGCGGCTTCTCTTATGGAATGGGATTCGATGATGAAGAGTCTGAGGCTGATGTCTTCATGGAAGTGGGAGGACTTAAGGTAGTTGTCGAGAAGGACAGTCTGAAGTATCTGAATGGACTTGAGATCGATTATGAAGCCTCAGGCATGTCAGGCGGATTCTCCATCCACAACCCGAACGCCGTTGCCACTTGCGGATGCGGTTCAAGCTTCCGTACCCGTGACGATGCGGGACAGCCTGCACCGGAGCAGTGCTGATAGCTTTATCAATGTTTTGAACTTCGTTTGCCTGCCGCAATCCAACAGGGAAGCTTATACCCAACGGACGTTTGTGGCAACGAAATAACATCGGTAATTTGGGCATTCACAATCCCGTTTGATGCACAAAAACAACCCTGAAATATCCGTTTATGGATAGTTAATTACGACCTCCACACGTATTAGTCACGAACTATACGCTAATGGAGGTTTTTTGTATGGCACTGAAGAAGCGGGAACGGCGCGTTTCTAATGGAGAGACTAGAGTAGCGCGCGGGTATCTAAGGCTAAGGTTCAGCGAGGCGCTTGTGACTTATTTTTAGGAGTAGTTATAATTTTGATTTAATTTCGATAAATAGTACATTCTATGCCTTTTTAATGTAAAAATATTGATATAATTCTATTTAATAGTTTAAAAATAAGGGAGGTGTACGGGGATGCAAAATGAAGAGTGGGTTCAATATATAACTGGTATGTCTCAAAATATCAGTAGAATAGCAGATAGCATAAACTTAAACTTGCCTGACACAACTGACAGTATCCAACACCTTACAGGTACCTTACAATTCACTAACATACTACTGGGAGTTATAGCTGTTATATCTATCATGAACTTTATTTTGAAGTTAAAGAGAAAATAATATATTATTGTTTTTTCATTTGTAGCTAAGGTGTAAACTATTTCACAAATTAAAACTAAGCGGCAGACTGTGATCTGTTTTAAATCGAGCATTTTGCCTAATTCCGTTTTTTGCTTAAAAGCTGGAAATTTCGTAACACTGTCACTTCCTCCGCCTGATCAACCGTTTCCTGGTTCATCGGCCCATGCTTTCCGCCAGCGTTGATTATTTCCTTCAAATATTGATGATCTTGATCCCCATTAAGAAAGGTCCTCCAAATTTTGGAGGACCTTTCCGTTTATTCAGCCGTACTAAACATCGTCATATCGCGGGCATAATGCGACTGCTTGCCCGTGTCTATACTACGGATACGAACAGAATCCGTTGAGTACTTCTCGACTATTCCACTACCCACTTCACAATATACACCAGCTTCATCTTCCTGCCAGGCGGAGATGATTTTCTGGGACAGCGCCGCAGCGAAGAAATCGATATCTGCGGTTAATGTATGGTTCATTTCCTGACTCCTTTACAGTAAGTTTAACAGGACTCTGCGACTAGAAGAATTGTTTGTTCAGCATGAGGTAGATCATTCCGGCGGCAACGATGGAGAAAGCCATGCAAGAGGTGCCAAGGCCTCTTCGGGAATCCTTGAAAAATCGTACGCCTATGGCAAATACCGCGATAGTTACTGCAACCAGCACAATGGACATCGCAATCATAGCAATCCAGTAAAGAATTCCGAAAAATTGCTCCAAAGAAAGAATCCTCCTATTAACTGTAGGTACGGGTCTACTATATACCAGAACGAATTGTTTGAAAAGGGTAGAAACGACAAATCCGCTAAAAGCGGGTGTGGGCCGGATTTCCGTGAAGTTAGCCGGGCCAGGTGGACAAAGATACAAGAACAAAGGTCCTGTCTTGAATAGTAATAAACATACGCCAAAAGCTGGGTTATAAGAGTCCACAAGAGAGGGGACAGATCCATGGGGGGAAGACAGCTGGCCAATAAGTGGCTTAAGACGGAAGCGCTTCTCAAAGATAAGCGGATACATCGACACATTCCATACACCAGTCTGTACAGTCCATCTAATCTGAAGCATATGCTCAAAAGGTACAACATGGTGGTGATGAAGCCCATCCGGGGTGGTGGAGGTTACGGATTGATCAAAGTGACCTACTCCGGCGGCGTATATTCTTATACACACATGAAGGAGACGCGATCTTTCAGGAGTTTTGGGGCTATGCTGGGGTCACTGAACCGGGTTAAAGTTAGGCGTCCCTACCTCATTCAGCAGGGAATTCAGCTGGCGACTATCGCAGGAAGGCCCATAGATTATAGAGTGAAGGTAGCCAAGAGCGACAATGGATGGGAATACCGTGCAATGGTTGGACGACTGGCCAGACCAGGACTATTCGTCACCAATCTATGCAAGGGAGGCACCCAGCTCACGGCCAAGGAGGCTCTCACAAAGTCACTGCCTGGATCCCAGGGACAGCAGCAAAAGCGCAGGATGCGCGAACTGACGAACCGATGTATAAGCATCCTTGAGCGGAGCTTTCCGGGTATTGGTATGCTGGGTTTCGATTACGGCATAGATACGCGGGGGCGTATCTGGATATTTGAGGTGAATACTCGTCCCCAATAACTTTATTATCACCTTTGCGAAACAGGTTTATGAAAGCCAGGGAAAGGTTAATGTATTTGAAAAAGCTGTGTAAACCTATCTTTTCCATACGAAAAAATATTTTTGGAGATTCACCATGTGTTTATATCCTGTGAATAACTTTTATCCACAATATCCTCAACTGTCTGACAATAATTTCGTCATTTGCTAACAACTTATTCACAGGATTTCCACAACAAGATGTGGATAACAGGAACGCTTGTTCTGTCGCTCTGATGTTGGTATGATAATAACAGGAAAATTTTAGGAAGGAGTGATTCTAATGGCGACATTAACAGATGAAATGCTGCTGGATTCTTACCATATGGCCAAGGAGCTCCAATTAGACAGGGAATTCATCGCACTCCTGTTAGCCGAAATTCACAAGAGGAATCTTAACTCACAATTAGGGCTTGTCCTACATTAAGCTAGACTAAGATCAACTTGATAAATATACTGTTCTCCGCAGTGCAGACAGCTCACGATATGTTCACAGCCTGACGGATGTGAAGCGGCTCCATCGTATTGATCAGCTGAATTATAGGGACTGTAGGGGCCAATATAATCTTCAGCCCTTCCGCTGTCCTCAAGAGGTTGCCCACAGGCTGGACAAGCTAACGACAGGCCGAAGAGACCATTACATAGTGAGCATATATAAGACAAAGGGTATCTCTCCTTCTTGACAAATGTGTCCGGAAGTTAAGATACCCTTCATTGTGTTAAAACATGTGTACTGGATTCATTCCAATCTAGAGCTTGAGATTACTGCTGTGTCCAGGGGACAACTTGGCGGATGGATCGATATAGACTTTGGCATTGTTCACCGCGGTAGGGGCTTCGCCGAACCCTACGGCGATCAGCTTTAATTTGCCCGGATAGGTTGTGACGTCTCCCGCTGCGAAGATACCCGGCACGGAAGTCTCCATTCGGGAATCCACGACAATGGAATTGCTCTCGATATCAATGCCCCATTCTGTGATGGGTCCGAGAGAAGAGATGAAGCCGAAATTGATAATTACATCATCCACTTCAATTTCCTGTGTCTCATTTGACTTGGTGTGTGTCAGAATCACTCGTTCAATGGAGTCATCTCCGTGCAGAGCTGTAATTTCGGTTGGTGTAATCACCTGAACACCCGAGGACATAAGGTTCTCAACACTGTGTTCATGGGCCCGGAATTTATCCCGCCGGTGAATCAGTGTTACCTGCTCGGCAATCGGCTCGAGCATCAGAGCCCAGTCAACGGCTGAATCGCCGCCGCCGCTAATGAGGACCTTGCGGCCAGCAAATTTGCTTAGATCACTAACAAAATAATGAAGGTTCTTGCCTTCGTAACGGGCAGCTTCCTCGAGTTCCAGACGGCGGGGCTCAAATGCGCCTACGCCTGCAGTGATAATGACTGCGCGGGCATGATGCTCGCCTTGATCGGTCGTCACGACGAAATGCCGCTCATCTTTTTTTTCTACATTAATAACCTTTTCTTCAAGGCGAATATCCGGATTGAAATGTTTGATCTGTTCATTCAGGTTATTCACGAGCTCCTGGGCCGTAACTTTTGGAAAGCCGGCAACATCATAGATATATTTCTCAGGGTAGAGCGCGGCAAGCTGCCCACCAAGCTGAGGCATACTTTCGATCAATTTCACGGATGCTTGACGCATTCCGCCGTAAAAAGCAGCAAACATTCCTGCTGGACCCCCGCCGATAATAAGCAGATCCGTGAAATCACTGCTTGGATTAAGGTCTGACATTAATTAAGCACCTCCGAAATATAAAGCATAATTCAATATCCTTTAATTATAATCCTGCTTTCTTTTCTTGCAAATTTTTCTGAAATAACTCAGAAAATACATTGGATTTTACCGGGAAACATGGCGTAAAGTCACTGAAATTAAGACTTGATCTTTTACTTTAAAGCCTTTATTATTCAAAAGAGTCAAAAGCCCAAAATAGGCAAAATTCAAGGAAAGTCAAGTGAAATCAAGTTAATTTTGACCTATTATTTGCAGAGAACGGCATAAGATCACAGGAACACTATTAAGATGTTCATTATCAAGCTACAATACCCTAAGATTTTATGTGTATAATTTCACAAATAATTTCGGCGATTTGAACAAATATAGATTGATGCAGCTGGAAGGAGAACAAAGACATGAGTTCCATACCTAAAATCGTTGTTCTGGGTGCTGGATACGGTGGGATACTCACCGCTCAGAAACTTCAGAAGGAGTTAAATTATAACGAAGCCGACGTCACCCTGGTGAATCGCCATGATTATCATTATTTTACTACACATCTTCACATGCCTGCTGCAGGAACAGACTCTATAGATCATACACGAGTTCAGATTTCCAAGCTTATTGATGAATTTAAGATCGATCTGGTCAAATCGAATGTACAGGAAATTCGTCTGTATGATAAAAAGGTCATCTTGGAAGATGGAACGCTTTCCTATGATTATTTGATTATTGCACTCGGCGGCGAACCGGAATCATTCGGGATTCCAGGTCTTGCCGAGCATGCCATGACGATCCGCAGTATTAATTCCGTGCGCCTGATTCGTCAGCATATTGAATACCAGTTCGCCCAGTATAAGATCGATGAGAATCGCAAGGACCGGCTTAATTTCGTTATAGGCGGGGCTGGATTTAGCGGAATTGAATTTGTTGCCGAGCTGGCTGACCGGATCCCGGGCCTATGCAAGGAGTATGATGTTGATCCTGCCCTGGTACATATTTATAATGTGGAAGCCGCTCCAACCGCTCTTCCAGGCTTTGATCCGGAACTCGTGGAATATGCCATGGATGTTCTTAAGAAGAAGGGGGTTACCTTCAAGATAGGGACGGCGATCAAGGAGTGCACGCCTAAAGGCGTTATCCTGGCAACGGATGAAGAGATCAAGGCAGCGACCGTCATTTGGACGGGTGGAATCAGGGGCAACCGCCTGGTGGATGCTGCTGGCTTCGAGACCATGCGCGGCCGTGTGAAGATCGACGAATATTTGCGGGCACCCGGACATGAGAATGTGTTCATTATTGGAGACAACTCGCTCATGTTCAATGAGGAAGGCCGGCCTTATCCTCCAACCGCCCAGATTGCTATGCAGCAGGGTGTGACCTGTGCCCACAACGTTGTGGCTTCGATCCGTAATCAGCAGCCTAAGAAGTTCGTATTCAGCAACAAAGGCACGGTGGCTTCACTGGGTAAAGGAGAAGCTATTGCCACAGTAGGAACCAAGAAGTTCAAGGGATGGACGGCGGCTCAGCTGAAAAAGCTGGTCGATATGCGTTATCTGTTCATTATTGGCGGAATCCCGCTAGTTCTCAGAAAAGGGCGGTTCTTCTAAGATGCGTCATTGCAGCGTTCAGGTACGCGGGCTGCTGACCCGCGATGAGCTGGATCGTTATAACGGGCTCATCGAAGCCGGGTCTTTCCTGGAAAGCCAGCAGCGATATGACCTCTCTTACCATGTGCAGAAGGAGATCGATACGCTGATTCTTCCTGCAATAGAACGGCTTAAGGAGAAGAGTAGGGATCGGGACCGGGCCACGGCGGAGTTCCTTGAATCTCTGAAGCGTCTTGAGCAGGAAGAGGATGAGGATTGAACTGCGGCTTCAGTCGAATGAGTATGCAATTCAAAAAGGGTGCCTGGGAACAGTAACGTTTCCCAAGGCACCCTTCTTTGTGTATACGCAGCGAAATTTCAGTATCCGCTGTAAGATTTAGAGCTTGAGCATTTCGGCGAACAGTTCATCTGTCAGCAGATTGCCGACATAGAAGCTGCCGAACTCGCCGTATCTGGCGCTCACTTCGTCAAAGCGCATCTCATACACCAGCTTCTTGAATTGAAGCGGATCATCTGCGAACAACGTTACGCCCCACTCCCAATCATCGAAGCCGACAGATCCGGTGATGATCTGTTTCACTTTGCCAGCATAACCCCGGCCGATCAGGCCGTGACTGCGCATCAGGCTGCGGCGTTCCTCCATGGACAGCATGTACCAGTTGTCGGCGAGATCGCGCTTTTTGTTCATCGGATAGAAGCAGATATGCTTGGACTTCGGAAGCACAGGCTGAAGCCGGGCAATCACTTCCGGTTTCTGTCTCGGGTCTCCTTCGCCAGAAGCGAGATAGTTACTCAGCTCAACCACACTGACGTAGGAATAAGCTTTGGTCGTGTACTGAGCAAAGGTAGTTTTATTGAAAGCTGTTTCGATCTGATTAATCTCCTCGAGTGTTTCACGGAGATACATGAACACGAAGTCAGCCTTTTGTCCAATAATGGAATAGACAGCCGTACTGCCTGTACCAGCTTCTTCAATAGCTCCCCATTCCTGCAATAATACATGCAGTTCATCCAGGGCTACAGCTCGTTCCTCATCGTCCGCGGCCTTCCATGCGGTCCAATCAATGGAACGGAAATCATGAAGTGCATACCATCCTTCTAGTGTTAAAGCTGCCTCGTTCATCTTATCACTCCTAATTATTTCATGCTCTTCCTCCATTGTAGCTAATTGAGGCTGGGCGGGCAAATGGCTTCATCAGGTCTTCATAAACTTCATTGCAGGCCCTGCAATTTTTTAGTACACTGACAGTAGTGTTGAATGAGGGGAGTACGAAAGAGTCATGGGACTTGGATTTATCATCGTTTTTATACTAATGGTACTGTTTTTTGTCATGATGTTCGGCATCGGATTTATTTTAAATATGTTGATGAAGACGACTTGGTTTCCCAGCTACATCTTCATCATCGTTATTCTGCCTGTTGTCGTCTACTCATTATGGGATCATACACAGCCTATGGGAACCTATCTTCAATCCTTCCGACTGGTGGATTACTTGACAGCGGTTGCAGGGCTTGCGGGAGCCATCCTTAGTGGCTGGACGATTCAGAAGCTTCGGCTTGGCGGATATAAGATGTTCTAAGTTGGTCCAGGTAAAGTAAAGACTGCATCTAATATAGATGCAGTCTTTTTTTTGCACGGGCCTCACCTGTAAAATCGTTCGACGGCGAACGTTAGTTCAGAGCGAACCAGAATACACCTGTAATCTTTTATATTTGGAGTTTAAATGAATAACTGTCCCAAAGTGGGAATTACGGCGTGAAATAAAGAATAAAAGAAAGTTGGGACTGCCTGAGAAGCTTCAATTGCTTACCCTGTAACATAAATTGACAAATAGAGGTTAATTGCAATATAACTTAGTTATATAAATTTAACTTAGTTAAAGTGAGGGATTATATGAAATCACTATCTGTACTTATTATCGGTGGCGGTCTCGGAGGACTTGCATTGGCACAAAGTTTGAAAAAAAATCACATTGACTTTCATGTTTGCGAACGCGAACATGAAGACAATTTTGTTCAAACTGGCTATCGAATCAAAATAAATGAGAATGGATCCAATGCGCTACAGTTTTGTCTTCCTGAAAAATTTTACGATCTCTATATTGAGACATCCGTTATTGGACCGGCACACCCTGTCTTCTTAGATTCGATCTCACTGGAACCCACAGAAGAACAGCACCCGATGTACAACAAAGTGGATGTCACACCATCTGTAAATCGGTTTACCTTTCGTGAAGTGTTGCTCGGCGAACTTAATGACAAGATCCGTTACGGATACCGGTTTACCCATTATGAAAGGTTAGAAAACGGACGCTTAAGAGCGTGGTTCGATAATGGGGAGTATATTGATGCAGATGTCCTGGTTGGCGCTGATGGGGGAGGGTCCAATGTTCGCCATCAGTACAAACCCGGTGTGAAAATTTTCGATACTGGAGGCAGGGCTCTTTATACCAAAGTATTTCTGAATGAAGCGCGGAGAAAGGAACTGAATAGGCTCCTTGGGGATGGCAGCATGAGAGGCATTCTAAATCCAGAAGGAGATGCTCCGGTTTCCCTTCTTCTTGAAGACATGGCCTTCAAGCCGAATATTGAACATTTACCGGAATCCATGTCTCTTAATGTGAAGATTTCTCCTCAACAGGATTACCTGTACGCTGTTTTTGCGTGCTCGCCCGAGTGGCTTGGGATTCCTGACGAGCAGCTCTTCCAATTGAACGGTTTTGAATTGTTGTCCTTTACTCAAGAGAAAACCAAACATTGGCATCCTCAAGTAAAACGGATGCTGGAATTAGCGGAGCCAGAGAAAACGGCTGTTTATCACCTCCGTAATGTTCTGCCGTATAAGCCTTGGAAAGAAACGACCTCTCTGGTTTTGCTGGGAGACGCCCTTCACCCCATGACACCGGCAGGTATCGGCGGGAACGCTGCACTCTTTGATGCCTGCGAGCTCTCGAAAGAATTAATTAACGTTATAAACGGGGAAAAGGAACTTTTAACCGCGTTACGCGATTATGAAGTGAGTGCCATTGAACGTGGGATGAGGGATGTTCGGCTCTCCTCGAAAGCAGGGGAAAGCATGTTCAACCAAAAGCCGATGCCCGCTGAAGATGTAGAATTGGATGAATAATGTGGTTTCTTTATTCATCCGATTTAAATCCGTGTTGTTCTATATAGAGTATAATAAGTTATACAAGAATTTTTGGAATGGAGTTGGATTGTTTTTTATGCCTAAACGCAGGCCACATATCAGCGAGGAGAAAATAATAGCAGCCTCGTGGAGACTTCTCTCCGACCAAGGAATCGAAAATTTTACAATAAGAAACCTCTGCAAGGAATTGAATGTTCAAGCCCCCACTATCTACTGGTACTTCGAGAGTAAGCAGTTCCTTTATAAAACGTTGGCCAACCTGGTTTCAAGAGAGATCATAAGCGATCTTCCCAAGCAAGGAGACTGGCGAGAAAGGCTTCAGATAAGCGCAACTGTTATTCGGAGGAAGCTCCAGCAGTTTCCTTGCTCCAGTCAACTTCTGATGAAGTCAAGGCCAGAGGCTGATTTTATGGAGCTGTTGGAATTCCTATTGCAGATGATCGAACCTACCTCATTGACGGATAAACAAAAATTTTCATATACGACCCATTTGTTTAACTACGTCATCAATTTCGCCGTTGAAGAATATGAACAACGTATGTTACAGATATCGTTAGAGGAGAGTAAAAAGGAAAAAGCTCACGCAGATCTATCGCAATTCAAATTACTTCAACGGATGCACGAAGAAGGTATGTTTAAATTGATGGGTTCTGATGAACTGTTTAATTCTGGAGTTTTATTATTACTTGATGGAATAGAGCAGAGGATTAAAAAGGTTTGACGAAACCGATCTTGTCCATTATGGTTTCGAAAAGTGGATGGATGTTTTAAGGGGAATTATTCCACCTAGCCTGTCTGTATGGGACAACTAGATATCAAGGTTACCAGAGAAATTGATAATAATATCGAATTGACTAGGACCTGTTTATATAAGGTCAGATGAGACTTTGCTATTATGCTATCGAAGAACGAAAGTTCAATGAATACACCATGAGAAGGCTGCCGTCACGAAACGGTGGCCTTCTCAGCTAAAGGGCAGATTACTTAATAAATAGCGACAAGTACCGGTCTTACCAGGCTCTGGCTAAACAAGGATATCAGAATGAAGCCAAGCTGTTTAACCCTGTAGAAAATGCAGATCATCTCAAGTGGCTTCATACGGTCATCTCCAACGCTAAAGCCTTTATTGGTGGCACGTTTCACGGTCTTGACTCGAAACATTTGCAAGCGTATCTGGATGAATTAATAACCTATCCTGACTTAGTTGGATAATCAAAATTCATTATTAAGAATTTGAAACTCTCCTTCAGCGAATGTTTTATCTGCATAACCGTCACCCCATTGACAAAGCGCTTTTAGAATCGGCTCAAGCGATTGCCCAAGCTCTGTGGTCGAATATTCGACCCTCGGAGGGACCTGATTGAACATTTTCCTGCTAACAAGTCCATCAGCTTCCAATTCTCTGAGAGTTTGGATAAGCATTTTTTGAGTGATACCATGCACAAGTTGCTTTAATTCGCTCGTTCGTTTCGGACCTCTTATCAAATAGTATAGAACTAGCCCTTTCCATTTTCCCCCAATTACCTCCATGGTAACTTCAAGGTTACAATAATAAACTCTCATGTTGTATATCTCCCTTCAATTACAATTATTACTTTTTAGTTACTATATAACAAAAAAGTGGGTACTATTTTTATGGTTACTTTCATTACATAATATCATTTATGAGATGTACTGAACAGTTGTTTGATGACAAAGCGACGGACAGACATACTTAAAGCACATTTAAAAGGAGAGTCATAACATGGGAAAGTTTAATGGGAAAGTGGCAGTTGTTACAGGAGGCACTAGCGGTATCGGGCTTGTAACGGCACAGCAGTTTGCTAAAGAAGGGGCGCATGTTTATATCACGGGGCGCAGACAAAGTGAGCTTGATGCGGCAGTGAAGCTGATTGGAGATAATGTAACTGGTATTCAAGGCGACGTTTCCAATCTGGCGGATTTGGACCGGCTGTATAAAGCAGTGAAGCAAGAGAAAGGTCATTTGGACATTCTTTTTGCTAATGCTGGAATGGGGTCATTTCTTCCGTTGGGTGAAATTACGGAGGAGCATTATTACAAAACCTTCGATGTTAATGTAAAAGGAACGATATTCACAGTTCAAAAGGCATTACCCTTGTTTCCGAACAATGTAGGTTCGATTATCCTGACTGGGTCTATGGCAGGTTCAATGGGGATGCCGGCATTCAGTATCTACAGCGCTACAAAAGCGGCAATCAGACAACTAATTCGCAACTGGATTCTTGATTTAAAGGGAACTCAAATTCGTGTTAATGTGGTTAGCCCTGGAACGATTATTACACCAGCTTATGATGAATTATTTGGATCTGAGCTCGATAATGCTATGGAGTATGCCAAGTCTACAACGCCGTTAGGTAGATTGGGGACATCTGAAGAAATTGCAAAAGCAGTTATGTTCCTAGCTTCCAACGAAAGTAGTTATATCACAGGGACCGAATTGTTTGTGGATGGCGGAGCTGCACAAATTTAGTTCGGAAGATATACCACTATGATAAATATGGTAAGCACGACTCCCAATTTTTGAGTTGGACTGACTGGCCTGCCTGCGCTTATCAGGTGTTGCGAGACAATCCAATGCAGGAGTATGAGTGAACTAACGGGTATGTTAGTTGAATGACAACAGCGGCGGTCTAAGACTTTATTCTTTAAGTCTTGGTCCGCCGCTGTTTCTTTAATGGATCAGTCTAAAACTTTTTATTAAAGCTGACGATTCGGAGTACGCTGCACACGACCAGTTAAGTAGATACCGAGAGTAAGGAACGGTCCGTTCCCACCTCGGAGCTCTGCTCGCGCCGCAGGGTGCGGCCGCCAATCAGTGTAACGATGAGCAGGGAGATTCCCGAGAAGACAGGCAGGTAGTAGGTAGGGAGGATGTCGAGCAGCACTCCGAACAGAACCGTGCCCAGCGGGGCAATCGCTCCGGCCATAGTCTCAATGATCCCGAATACCCGTCCTCGGTAATCAGGATCAATCGTAGTCTGGAACAGGATCTGCAGAGGGATATTAATCGAAATAATAACCATTCCTATGGCGGCCATGAGAGCGATATAGAAGAAGTAGGCGGATACCTTGCTAAAGATCGGAATGTACGGAAGTGACATGGCAGCAATCAGGCAGGCCAAGATCATCAGACCGCTGAGCAGAGGCTTAAGCGGGTGATGGCTGCTTTTGCGGATGGAGAGGACGCTTGCCATAGCCAGCATGCCGACCGCAAGTGAGGCTTCAACGACCCCGTACTGCCTGGATTCCATCCCAAGCGAATGAACCATAATGTACGGGAGAGTAACTCCGAGTGCGCTGGCGAAGAAGTTGATCCAGAAGCAGATAAGCAGAAGGGACCACAGGAACCGACGCTGTCTGACATAGATGAAGCCTTCGGATAAGCTCCCGAAGAGCTGCCTAAGGATAGTACCGCCAGATGACTTCATGTCATAAGTGGCTTCAGCCGAGACGGAATCAGGAGCAGTTGTACTACGAAACCTTAACGCGAAGCCCATAAGGGAAGATACCAGAAAGCCCGCACCATTTAGCAGCATAAAGGTGTCCAGGGATACGAAGGTATAAAGAAGCCCGCCGAGCACCGGGCCCAAGATGCTGCCGATCGAAGTCGCCATCTGATTGAGTGAGCCGGCCTTCTGGATGCTGCTCTCTTCTACCAGCAGAAGGAGCGATGAAGTGAGGCTGATGCTGTAAAAGGTGGAGCATACCGACAGCATAATAAGCGTGATATAGATTCCTGTGACAGTGGGTCCATACAGAGCTGCTGCCATGAATCCGAGCAGCATCACCGCTACGCTGGCCAGATCCGCTCCGATCATAAGCCTGCGGCGGTTCACCCGGTCCGCGAGCACCCCGGCAATCGGGCCAAGGATAATTCGCGGCAGCATCCCGCAGATCAAAGTGACGGCGAATTGGCTGCCTGAGCCGGTCAGCCGAAGAATGTATAACCCGCATATGAAGGTGTACATGCTTGCTCCCAGCAGGGAGACAAGCTTGCCCGAGAACATCAGAAGCATGTTACGGGAATCCTTCATTGACCAGGCTATTCCGAGTGCCATCATAACCACTCCTTTAAATAAAGTTAAATATAATTAAACTTATTATATGCAATAATTTTCCTTATTTCAACCAAATAGTTAATTTAAATTTAACTTATTAACCTGTAATAACATCTTTCCTCCGGAGAGCTTGTTGCGCTATACTTGGCTTATTAATCAAGATAGGGATGAACGGATATGACAATAATCGGAGAACGAATTAAGCATCTTCGCAAACAGCGCGGTATGACACAGACGGATCTTGCCGGTGAGCATATGACCAAGAGCATGCTCAGTCAAATTGAGAATGGCAAGGCGATGCCGTCCATGAGGACGCTTCAATATTTGGCCGAGAAGCTGGGTGAGGAAGCGGGGTATTTTCTCGGTGAGGAAGATGAACGGGGAATCACCGAATTGGTCCGGGAGATTGAAGCGGATAGTAAGAAGAAGGCTTATGTGGATGTAGTGCGGAAGGTAGAACCCCTGCTGAGCACCAAGCTACCCATGACCATCGATATGGCACGGATCATGGAATTTTACGCTGAGGCTTGCTTTCATACAGTTCACCCTGGCGGGGAAGAGGCCGTGCAGAAGGCTGTTGAGATTTATGAACGCTTCGGGCTATATGTGGAGAGCTCCAAGGCCAAGTATCTGAATTATGCTCACCTCTTCTCTCAAGGGAAGTACGGTTCCTCACTGGATCTGATCCGGGAGGTTAGACGTGAATATGAGCAAAAAAAGATTGGCAGAGATGTGATCTTCGAGCTGGATCTCTACTACGCGGAGGCGGTATCCTTGTCTGCCCTTGGGATGAACCGGGAGAGCAAGGACGCCATGCTGGCTGCACTTGCACTGTCCAAAGAGCAGGAAGTCTACTATATGACAGACCATTTTTTGCGTATCCTGGGCAATGAATTCTATGAAAGCGGCGAAAGGGAGAAGGCGGCCGAGTATCGAAAGAAGGCGCGAGTATTCGCGGAATTCACCGGCAATCAGGATAACCTGGCCTATATTGAAATGGCTGAGGCCAGAGTTCACAATCGGGAAGGGCGTTATGAAGAAGCGCTGGGCCATATTGAGAATGTAGCCCGAATTCAGCAGAAGAAGACTGCCGTATACTGGATGGAGCTTGGAATCTATTACTATCATACCGGCCAGGCGGAAGCAGCGCTTGATGCATTCAGCCGGGTAGTCATACCAGGAACTGCCTATCATCCCTCGGATCGTTCGAATCTGTATGCTGCCGATGCCTATATGGCAAGGCTGTATGCAGCCAAAGGACAGATTGGGGAAGCCAGGGAGTTGGCTGCTCGGGCGCATGAGAGGGTCAAGGATTTTCCATATAATAGATCCCGGAAATTCATAGAAGAAACCTATCTGGAATTGCACAAGTCTGAATAATTGGCAAAAGGGACACAAGCCGTTGTACGCTCGCTTGTAATCAGCCAATATCGGCGAATTTTGTAATCTTTTAACGATTCCGGTCACAAGGATTTGTGCTAGAATAGATAAAGTCTACATTTCGCCATGGAAGGAGCGATAGGTTATGCGCATCACTAATTTACATCATTTCTCCGAACATCATTCATTCTGCGTATATCGCGATTTCGGTCTTGGCACCGTAGACGGAACTATGCTGAGTCAAGTCTACCAGCCGATGGTAGGCGCTTTTGCGATTTCACTATATCATCTTCTGTTTCAGCAGGTTCCGCTTGAGAAGGTTGGTTACTCGTCTGTAGAGCAGCAGCGCCGCTTATTTCTCACACTTGGGCTTGAGCCTAGCGAGAAAGGCAGAAAGTTCCTGGTGGAGCTGACCTCGAAGCTTGAGGCTGTGGGACTGATGCAGACCAGCCGGATTTATCAGCCGGAGAATGATGATTATTTATATGAATACGAGCTGCAGGCCCCTTTATCCCCGGCGGACTTCTTCAAGACCCAGCATCTGACGCTTCTGCTCAGGGACAAGATTGGCAAATTTGCTGTGCTGTCCCTTCAGGAGCAGCTGTGGAACAAGGAAAATGGAGATTTCCCGGGACGTTCCATGAACAAGGAGAACATATCTGTTCCCTTCTATGAAATATTTGAACTAAATGCCCATTCGATTGATTATGAGCTTGAGCAGGCTATTGCCGAGGTTTCGATTTCCAGACAACCCGGTCTTAGGATTGCTGAAGAGGACGGGTTCAATTATGCGGACATTATTCTGCGCTTTCCGCGCGATTCCGCTAACCGTTCTTATGTGGAAGGGCTCCGCTATAATACAGAACAGCTAGGAACCGTGAATTACGTAGCCCGCAAATATGAGCTGTCCGTTCAGGATCTATGCCGCCTGCTGGATGAAGATGGGGTATTTGGCCCGGATGGCCTTATTCTGCAGGATGAACTACAGCACAAGGCTAACCTCTTCTTTAGGCAGGGGAAGAAACGCAAGGAAGAGCGTCAGGTTCAGGGCGGCAAGGTGATCTCGCTCAGGCAGCAGGAGCATGCAGGTACGAATGAGCCTCCGCTTGAGCATGCCGTACAAATGGAATTTTACGTTGAAGTACCGCCTCAGTTCCTGGAGAAATGCGATATTCATCAATATAATATGATGCTTCGGAATGAGCCTTATACCCGGCTGCTGAAGACCTTTTTCCCGGGGGCTATACCGGACAATTTGCTTGATATCTTCGAGAATATTGATCACAACTACAAGCTGCCAAGCGAGGTTATCAATGTGCTGATTCACTACTTGATGGCTCTTCTGACTTCAGGCGGCGAACAGCGAATCAACCGTAATTTCGTGAACGCGATTGCCTCTAATATGTTGATGAAACAGGTCAATACATATGAGAAGGCGGTACATTATATCAGGGAACAATCCAAAGTGAAGGTCAAGAATGAGACGGCTGCTGCAGGAGCTCCTGGAGGCCGGGCCCGGGCTTATTCGAGAAATGCCAAGCTCAAACCGGACATTCCTATTGTACAAAGTGCAGCCGCGGACCAGGACGGCGGCGTATCGGAAGAAGAATTTGCAGAACTGATCAAGATGGCGGAAATGATGCAGGCAAGCAAGAATAACGGCATTTAAGATATAGATTGAAGGTGGGTAAATGGAATCTTTGGGGGAAATGCTTCAGCAGATGAAGAGTCCGCAGTTTCGGCAGCGTTCGGAGCAAATTCTGAACAATTTGCTTCATGATCCGCTCATTCAGGAGCTGCGTACCCGTCATCCCGAAATTAGTGAGAATCAGCTGACGCTGAACCTCAGCAAGCTGTATCAATATGTAAATGACAGCCGGCACTGCAGCGCTTGCCCTGGCCTGGACCTCTGCCCCAATGATTTTCAGGGTCATTTCACCCGGCTTACGGTGGAGACCGTGACAGGCAGAACTCAGCTGTATGACAAGCAGGTTCCTTGTGCGAAGCATCTTGCGCGGGCACGGGAGCTTGAAGTCAAGAAGCGGATACACAGCTTCTACGTTGATGAGCGAGCCATGCAGGAAGGTTATGACATGGTTGAGATCATGGCCAAGGACAGCGTTCGTTCGCCGGCGGTTGCCCAGGTGTTCCGGTATATTAATGAGACCAGAGAGAATGGACTGTCCCCACACGGATTGTATCTGGTAGGCCATTTCGGAACAGGCAAGACCTTCCTGATGGCTTATCTGCTGCATGAGCTGGCCAAAGCGGGACATTCAGGGGTTATCGTTTATATGCCGGAATTTGTGGAGGACTTGAAGTCGATGCTTCAGGACAGCCAGAAGCTGAAGGAAACGGTAGAGATTATGAAAGAGGCGGATCTACTTATCTTTGATGATATTGGAGCCGAGAATCTGAATCCTTGGGTCCGCGATCATGTGATGGGTGCAATCCTGAATTACCGTATGAACCGGAGGCCCACCTTTTACACCTCGAATTATGATCTGAAGGCTCTGGAGAAGCACCTTAGCTTTACGAGCAAGGATGGAGAAGAGTCCCATAAAGGCCAGCGGCTGATGGACCGGATTGCCCCATTTGTGGATGTCGTATCCGTAAATGGAACGAACAAGCGTGGAAGCCGGAATAAATGAAATATGTAAGTATTGTAATGTTATTTTAACCGTACTAAATGGAGATGGCTGTTAAGGTCTGTCGTATTCCCAGTTGGGAGTAGGCAGGCCTTTTTTGGTGTAATCTTACAATAATGACACGAAACCTAAATGCAATGCCGCTATAATGGGAACATTTCAAGGATATAAAGCGTTTTGGATTATAAAATTAAGGAGGTACCTGATATGAGGTTGAAATCAAAATGGGTGTATACGCTGCTGTCGCTAACGATAGCTGTTACAGCTTCAGGGTGTTCCGGTTCGGCTGATTCTAATCATAGCGCGAACGGTACAGCCCAGAATGTCCAAAGTAACCAAGGAGCTGGCGCCGCTGGCCAGAGTACAAGTCAGAGTACGGGGGACGTGAAGCAGGGCACAGAGCAAGGATCTGGGCATAACACAGATCAAAGCACTGGGCAGAGCAGCACAGAGTCCGGGGGTGCGAAGGCCGGAGCGGTTAACTCTTCAGGCGCCAAAGGAGACAAATCTGCACAGATCCAGGCGCTCCTTACCGGCTTCAAGGTAGTTGGGGAGCGGACCCTATTCGCATGGGGCAAAGCTTCGAAGGGGTCGCTTCGTATATATCGTTCGGGCGATGGGGGGAGGACGTGGACAGATATCAGTCCGTCGCCAGCTGTATCGGCTGTAGATGCAGATAGCAGCACCTTTGCAGCCTGGGATGAGCGTCATCTGCTTCTGTTTCCCTCCCAGAATAGCGGAACACGCAAAGTCATGCATTCCAAGGATGGGGGGAAGACATGGTCAAGCGGCTCTGTGCTGCCTCATGCGATGAGCGCAGCGACAGCATTTGTTTCATCAGATCAGGGTTACCTGCTGACCGAGGGCGATGCGGCCATGGGGCATTCAGGCAAAACATTCTATAAGACAGCTAATGGTGGAGTGACATGGACAAAGATAATGGATAACTCAGAGGCAAGCCTGTCCAGTACAGAGGAGACGAAGAAAGGGCTGATGCCTCAATACGGATTTACCGGATATGGGGTATCTTTCCGGGACCTCAAGCATGGATGGGTGCCTATGCAATCCCGTGATGGAGTTCCCCGTCTCGTTCGTACGACTGATGGCGGAGTGACCTGGAAGCTGGTGGATCTGTCCAAGGCTGCGAACTGGAACAATAATAACCCCCAAATTACTGCGGCACCTGTATTCTTCGGCAAGAATCACCTGCAAGGCTGGATGCCGCTCTCCATTCACAAGGATAAAGCTTTTGATATTGGCGGCTTCCGTACGAAGGATGGCGGAGAAAGCTGGGTCTATGTACCGTTCGAAGAGAATATTCCTGAAGACAGCTATGTTATCGAGGGCGGGCCCGTCTTCGTTACAGCAGATATAGGTTGGTTCTGGAATGGAACGGAGCTTAAAGCTACGGTGAACGGGGCGAGAAGCTGGCAGGTGCTGAAGGTGAACTCGGAATTTACTTCGTCGCTGGCCTCCTTCCCGAATATGAAGGATCTTCAGTTCACAGATGCTCATCATGGATGGGTGCTCCTCACCTCGGAAGACATGAAGCATTCAAGACTGCTCAAGACAGAAGATGGCGGCCGAACGTGGGAGATTATCTGAGGAATGCAGGTGCTGGATGAGGAGAGTGAATCACATTCTCTGTAAAATAACAAACACCTTCCAACGTAGATACGTGGAAGGTGTTCGCTTATTCTTCATAGATAAAATCGATTTCAGTGGATGGGCCTTAGCTGGCAATGAACTTCCAAATGACCATGCCAAAGAAAATCACAAACATCAACGCGAACATGCCCGTGAAGCCGAACATTAAGTCGCCAAAATCATTACGGGGTTCTTCGTTAATATGCTGCCGCGGGTCGTTCACGCGAATTGGGGTCTCCATGGCGCCGGGGCCTCCTCGTCAAAAATAATCCATTAAAATAGTCATAGACAAAACCGTTTTGGGTTATTATTAGTATAACCAAACGCCAAATCATTTGTAAAGAACAACAGGCTCTTACTGTTTCCCATTTACTAAAAAAATGTGGTATACTTGATTTGTCGCTGTATGGAAGGAACTGAAGCACTTATTGTACTTTTAATTCCATTCATGGGACTGTGTTATTCACGACAAATGATGTTCTAAAACATAAGGAGGAGATATACATGGCTATCGTAAACGTTTCGGATCAATCCTTCAGTAATGAAGTAGAAGGACAGGGAACTGTTCTCGTTGACTTCTGGGCACCTTGGTGCGGACCTTGCAAAATGCTGGCTCCAATTCTGGATGAACTGGCAAGTGAAGTAGATGTTAAAATTGCAAAAGTGAATGTGGACGAGAATCCTGAATCGGCTTCCCGTTTCGGCGTAATGAGCATTCCGACCCTTATCTTCTTCAAAGACGGCCAGCCTGTCGATAAAGTTGTGGGTCTGAACTCCAAAGAATCACTTAAGAACCTGCTTGCAAAACACCAGTAATCTGTTCTTGTAAGCCAGACGCCTCCGGTATGCCCCGGGGGCGTTTTCTTTCGTTTGGCCGGCAGCAGATTGAAGCCCGCCAGGCGGGAATTCACGCGGAGAGGAGAGAATTGCGTGGACGAATTCATCCAGGAATGGAACGAGCAGGAGAAAGCGCTCGAAGCGATTAACCATAAGCTGGCTTTGCTTCCAGACCTTCCGGGCTGTTATTTAATGAAGAACAAAGAAGGTACCATCATCTATGTTGGTAAAGCCAAAGTGCTGAAGAACCGGGTCCGCTCCTATTTCAGGGGCAGCCATGACGGGAAGACCCAGCGCCTGGTAACCGAGATACGTGATTTCGAATATATCGTAACGGCTAGCAATATGGAAGCACTCATTCTGGAGTGCAACCTGATCAAGAAGCATATGCCGCGTTACAACGTGCTGCTGAAAGATGACAAGACTTTTCCATATATAAAAATAACGAATGAAGAACATCCGCGGCTGGAAGTAACCCGGCGGATTTTGAAAGATAAAGCGAAGTACTTCGGCCCCTATCCGAACGGGTATGCGGCTCATCAGACCAAGAAGCTGCTGGACCGGATGTATCCGCTCCGGAAGTGTAATGTGATGCCGAAGGAGGTATGCCTGTACTATCATATGGGCCAATGTATGGCCCCTTGTGTGCAGGAGGTTCCCCGGACATCATATGACGAGATTTCCCAGGAAATTACACGGTTCCTGAGCGGTGGACATGAGGAGATCAAGAAAGAGCTGCGCCGCAAGATGGAAGAGGCGGCAGAGGACTTGTATTTCGAGCGGGCCAAAGAATTGCGTGATCAGATTGTAAATATCGATGCCCTGATGGAGAAGCAGAAAATATCTATGGCTGATTCCCGGGACCGCGACGTCTTCGGTTTCGCTGTGGACAAAGGCTGGATGTGTGTACAGATCCTTTATATGCGCCAAGGTAAAATGATCGAGCGCCATGCTTCTATTTTCCCGTTCTACGGGGACGCCTATTCTGATTTCCTTTCTTTTGTAACCCAGTACTACAGCGATAATCCGGCTCTCCCTCAGGAGATTCTGCTCCCGGGTATGGAAGAGAGCGAAGAGCGGAAGCCGGCGGCTGCCGATGCAGCTGAGACGACAGGTTCCGAGACTGGAGCGGATAGCGGAACGACGGCAGGGAGTGCCGCAGCAGTACCATTTCTCTCTGCAGAAGCGCTTGCTGCAAGAATCTCGGAAGAGGATGCAGCTGGCGGGGAATCCGCTGCGGATGAGGCAGACTCAGCTGTAGCGGAAGCAGATTCCGCCGCTGTTACAGACTCTGGAGCTGCCGAACGGGCGGCTTCGGGGCTTACGGATGCCGCCAGCGTGGCTGCTTCGCTGCAGCAGTGGCTCGGAGTTAAGGTCTACGTGCCGCAGCGAGGATTGAAGCGCCAGATGGTCTTGATGGGAGTCGAGAACGCCCGCGTAGCCTTGAACGAGAAGTTCCGATTAATTGAACGCAATGAAGAGCGAACCTCCAAGGCTTCGGAAAGTCTCGGGAACTGGATCGGACTATCCTCTCTTCGGCGGATCGAGGCGTTCGATAACTCCAACATTCAGGGAGCTAATCCGGTCTCGGCCATGGTGGTCTTCGCCGATGGGAAGCCGGATAAGAAGGAGTACCGGAAATACAAGGTACGAACCGTACAAGGACCGGATGACTATGAGACCATGCGTGAGGTTATCCGCAGACGGTACGAGCGGGTGCTCAAGGAGAACCTGCCGCTTCCGGATCTGATTGTGGTCGATGGAGGTAAGGGACAGATCTCAGCGGCCATCGATGTATTGGAGAATGAGCTTGGGCTCTTCGTTCCAGTAGGGGGTCTTGTGAAGGATACGAAGCACAAAACAGCCCAGCTAATGATTGGAGACCCGGCTGAGCCGGTCAATCTCCCCAGAGACAGCCAGGAGTTCTATCTACTTCAGCGCATTCAGGATGAGGTCCACCGCTTTGCGATCAGCTTCCACCGGGAGCAGCGGGGCAAGTCGATGGTGACTTCACGGCTGGATTCCATTTCGGGGATTGGCGAGAAGCGAAGAAAGGCCCTGCTTAGGCACTTCGGCTCTCTTAAGAAGATCAAAGAAGCTTCGATTGAAGACTTCCGGCCATTATCCATAGGCGATAAGCTTGCCAGACAGATTATAGCTGCTCTTCGTGATGAAGAAGAGAGTGTAACTCCAAATTAGTACGGCTATGAGTTCCTTGATTGATTTGCATTTATTAATTTATTAGGTGGAATTCCAGTCACCAAGGCAAATGCTTCGCTTTTCGAGAGGCTTTCACACTGGGATATAAATACAGCAGGCCGCCTGGGGATCACACCCTGGGCGGCCTGCTTTGTTTAATCTTGGAATTTATAGTTGTTTAGATTTGAAACGGATCTAACTCCGTCTCATTGTCTTGCCCAAGACTGAAGCAGCGGAGAGAACGAAGCGATTCCAGAGAAGCGTCAGCGGTCGCCTTTGTCCCCGAATTTATTCCGCTAAGGAATTATTCAGTAAATTTGGGGACGACAGCGATTAGGGGAATGGTTCGTTCGCGTAGCGTCTCCAGAAGGAAATAAGGAGCGCTTGCAGCGAAATGAGGCCTCTTTTTAATAAATGGCTAATCCAGAGTAACGACCGCAGACGCTCCCGTGTCCCGCCGTTTAAATACATAGATCAAGAAGCCGACTACAGCCGGAAGCAGGATGTAGATAATACCAGTCATGATGCTGCCAAGATCGCCCATAACCATTAAGCTTAGTCCCATAAGAACACTGTCGAAGATAACATGGGCGAATAAAGCCGTGATAAAGCCCGACCGAAGGAAAATGAAGCTGAACAGCAGGCCGATGAAGGCCAGCTCAATCGGTCTCGAGATGACAGGGTAGATCGGATACAAGGTATGGCCGAATGCCCAGATCAGAGAGGAGATCAGGCTGGCAATCCAGGTGCTGCGAAAAATCTTTTTCAGCATCGGAATTCCGAATAAACGGTATACGGCCTCTTCTCCAATGCCTGCGGTCCAGGCCACCAGAGGAAATAGCCAAGGGTATAACATATTATAAGTCGACTGGGTCGCATCGGTCGTGGACCAGGAATGAATCGTTCCTTCAAGCAGAACGAAGATGACAGACTGGGCACCCAGCAGAATTAAGGCCCAGGCATAACCTCGGATCATAGAACTTAGAACATGTCCGCCATACCCTGGCTCATTCGCACGCATCCACATGATGTTCCCCTGCTTGCGCCATAACCCGTCTCCGCCTATAAGGGAGAAATAGACCGAAGCGGTAACCATCAGGGTGAAGAGGAATTGAACAACAAGAAGCACGGTAAGTGCTCCTTTGGACAAATTCTGCGATTGCAGAACAGGCATCAGATTCAGAACCGTGAAGATATTAACGGCGAAGTAGAACGCAGTAAGAAAGATGCCTCTTCCGAAGGAGGCATAAGGCCGGGTTCTAGCGCTGTATACAATGGCCAAAATACCGAGCACAAAGGACAGCAAGGCATATCCGCCAAAATAAAGCCAGTTCGCAAGGCGGGTCTGTGCCTTCACATAATCCAGATGAGACTCAGGTACGCTGAATGCGGCCTCCATGGAAGAGACTTGTCCATACTCATATTGGAACCGCAATTCAGCATGGGAGTCACCGATCGTGGACTGCTTGACCTTGTAGGTCAGACCCAGGTCATCCGTACCGCTGACCAGCTCCAGCTCCTGAGCTCTATAGCCAGCCGCTTCCAGATACGGGATGGCTTTATTTTGCTTGTCTGTAAGTGAAAGGTTCCCTTCCAGCTGCTTCAGGTTCTGCATAGCAACCGGCCTATTCTGATCCAGCATGACCTCACGATCTTTGCGGGAATACAGCTGGACAGCCTCGAAGCCAACCACCGCACCTGTGTTCATATGTATGTCTACATCAAGCTGCTTGACAAAAGAAGCAGGATTCGAGAAGCTTACACGGTAAATATCATAGGGAAACCGCTTCTCATATTTATGGTTATACGTAGTAAGCAGGTTTTGCTTACTTAAGTAGCCGTAAAAGTCTGAGTTAGACTGGTAGGTGACCAGAGGTTTCACCTTTGGATCCAGCCGGTCAAGGCCGATGGTGTTCTCTGCGAATTGTTGTGCTGCCTCAACTGCCCGATCTTTGCTGATGATCTGGCCTGGGGTCTCCTGCTGGAGTCCTTCGGTGGAGGTGAGAGGGAGTACCTGAATGTACAGGAAAATGAACAGTCCAATGACGGCCATGATCCATAATGGTTTGTTGCTTAGCGGCAGCCTGTGCTTCGGCCCTACAGCTTTCATGAGCAAACTCCTTTGTTTTGTATTAATATGTAATTAATGAAATGAATATAAACCACAGTAAAGATAACACAATTGCTAATCTTAATGAAGAGGTGAACAAGTCTTGAAGTTCAGAAGTCCCCGGCTTTCTCCGCCCCAAATCCTGGTGCTTGGCTTTGCTGCTATTATTATGCTTGGCACACTGCTGCTTATGCTCCCTATTTCAAATGCGGACGGAAAGCCTCTTGAATTCATTAATGCGCTATTTACTTCTACGTCAGCAACCTGTGTAACCGGACTGGTCGTCAGGGATACGGGACTGGAGTTCACAAGGTTTGGACAGGTCGTCATTATGCTGCTGATTCAGGTAGGCGGACTAGGGTTTATGACCATGGCTACCTTGTTCGCTATGGTATTCAAACGCAAGATTTCATTGAAGGACCGTCTTCTCCTGCAGGAGGCCATGAATCAGAGTACCATGGAGGGAATCGTCCGGCTGATCCGAAAAGTGCTGACGTACTCTCTTTTGATCGAAATGTGTGCTGCGTTGGTCTACACGATTAGGTGGGCTTTTGATATGCCTGTTGGACAGGCTTTATACTACGGGATCTTTCATGCTGTATCGATGTTTAACAATGCGGGTTTTGATCTATTTGGTGAATATCGAAGCTTTACCCTGTTTGTGGATGATCCCGTCGTTAACTTGGTCACCCTGTTCCTGATCGTCTCAGGAGGTATCGGGTTTGTAGTCATCTCGGATCTGACCGGCCTTCGCAGCAATCGCAAGAAGTGGAAGCTGTCACTCCATTCCAAGGTTGTGCTATCCATGACAGCCGCCCTAATTGTGATAGGCACTTTGGTGATCTTTGTCTTTGAATTTACGAATCCGAAGACCCTCGCGCCCCTAGGCTGGGGAGGAAAAATATGGGGTTCCCTGTTCCAGTCCGTTACTCCGAGAACAGCGGGAGCCAACACGCTGGATATCGGAGCGTTAAGGCAGGCTACCCAATTCTTTATGATCATCTTGATGTTCATCGGGGCTTCGCCTGGATCAACAGGTGGAGGAATCAAGACGACTACCTTTACGATTCTGGTGGGGGCAGTCCTAGCCATGATTCGGGGGAGAGAGGAGCTTGTGCTGTTCCGCTACCGCCTTGCGCAGGAGCGTATCCACAAGGCAATCACCATTACGATGTTTGCCCTGTTCCTGATTATCGCGGTAACGATGATTCTCTCGGCCACGGAGGATGCAAGCTTCCTGAGTATCCTGTTCGAGACGACTTCCGCGTTCGGTACGGTTGGTTTGTCTATGGGACTCACTGCGAAATTGTCCGTATTCGGAAAGGTGCTGATCTCGCTGACCATGTTCGCAGGCAGGCTGGGGCTTTTAACGTTTGCTTACGCACTGGGGCCTAAGAAAGAGAAAGAGCTCTACCGACATCCGGAAGGCAAAATGATTATTGGTTAAAGGAGATACTTCGTATGATGAAGACACAACAGTTCGTGGTTATCGGGCTTGGACGGTTCGGTTCAAGTCTTGCCTTGGAGCTTATTGAACAAGGTTATGAGGTGCTCGGGGTAGACCGGAATGAAGAGGTCGTCTCGAATATGAGCAGCTACTTAACCCACACGGTTGTGGCTGATGCAACAGATGAAGAGATGCTTAGATCGCTTGGCATTCGTAATTTCGACTGCGGGATTGTCGCCATCGGAGATGATATCCAGATGAGCATTATGGCGACTATACTGCTGAAAGAGATGGGGATCCGGACCGTCGTATCCAAAGCGATCTCTACGCTCCATGGACGAGCTCTTGAGAAGCTGGGTGTGGACAAGGTGGTCTATCCTGAGAGGGATATGGGCATACGGGTAGCCCATCAGCTGGTGAATCCGAATCTCGTCGATTACATCGAGCTGTCGAAGGATTATAGCATTGTTGAGCTCAAGGTGCCGTCATCCCTGGATGGACACATGCTGAGCGATCTTAACCCGAGAGCACGCTTCGGGTGCAGCGTCGTGGCCATTCAAAAGCCGAACGGCTGCATCGTTGCTCCTACAGCGATGGATCAGGTCCAGACGGGGGATATTATGGTGATCATTGGTTCCAATGAGAATATCGAGGAATTCGAAGAAGCGGTGAATGCCAAATCTTAAATCCCCTCTCTCTGTGAGGGTCCGCTAAGGTTTATACGGACAGGGCACTGGAGAGGGTTTTCTTCATTTCAGAGATCCACTGGCGTGTCTCGGCATTAAGATCCGTCTTCTGTCCGAAGATCAGACAGGTTCTTCTGCGGGTCTGTTCCAGCTCTTTCATGGGAATGGTGACCACTTCATTTTTATCGAGCAGCGGAGTACGAAGGTATGATTTTGGCAAAAGAGCGGCGGCTTTGCAGGTGGGCAGCAGCCGGACAATGGCCTCAAAGGAGTCAATCTCCATTCGAATGTCGGGAATCACATTGTGCCTGGCGAACAGATCATCAATCACCCTGCGGTACCATGTGCCTTTGGAGAAAATGATCATGGGCTGACCGCTGAGATCCTCCATCACAATGCGGTCTTCCTGGAGCAGTTCATGCTGGCTGGGAACAACGAGCTCCAGATGGTCCTCAAATAGAGGGATGCACAGCAGTCCCGGCTCTTCAATTGAGGAGGCTACCACGCCAAAGTCGACTTTTTTATCCCGCACGTGGGATACAATTTCGTGGGTCTTGCCGGTGACGAGCTTCAGCTCTGTATTGGGGTACCTATTCATCAGGGCCTTGACCAGAGGGGGAAGAGTAGTCTGAATAGTGGTCAGACTGGCACCGACGGTGAGCACGCTCCGCTCGGCCTGCTTATATCTGGAGATCGACTCTAGGAACTGGACATGCCGCTGTCTCTGCTCGACCGCATAAGTATAGACAAGCTGGCCTGTACGCGTGAGCTCCAGGCGCTTGCCGTTACGGTTGAAGAGCATGACTCCGAGTTCATCCTCAAGCTTGGCAATCTTGCGGGAAAGTGCTGGCTGGGACAGATTAAGCAGCTTTGAAGCTTTGTTGAGACTGGATTGTTCTACCACAGTAATATAGACAAGTAGATCCTCAAACATGGCCTAGCCCCCTTATGCATAAATGACATAACATTTAATAATTATATTGCAATTCCATTATAAGTTCAAAAGGAGTAACATAAAAACTGACACAAGTTGTTCACATGGTATCGGTCAGTCTCAGGTACTGCCGCTTACGAGTGTGGAATGTATCATTTACAACCGGCCAGAGGGCATGACAATTCATGCGCCATGAACGGACAACGATGGATACCGGAAAGGGGTACGCGCAATTATGAAAGGGTTTTATTCCAGAAAACTGCACTCGCTCTTGGGTGTTATACCGCTAGGTTTCTTCATTCTGGAACACATGATTACAAATTTTTCTGCCGTAGAGGGCGGGCCGCAGGGGTTCAAGGATAGTGTTGCTTTCCTGAACGGACTGCCGTTGGTACTGATTCTTGAAATTTTTGGTATTTTCCTGCCTTTGATGTATCACGCGATCTACGGACTCTACATTGCGTTTCAGGCTAAGCCGAACAACGGCAGGTTCAACAACGAGCGGAACCTGCGTTATCTGCTCCAGCGGGTAACGGGGGTTATTGTTCTTGTCTTTGTAATCTGGCACTTGTATGAGACTCGGGTTCAGGTAGCACTTGGGCATGTATTGCATGCGGATCTTGGCCGCGTTATGCATGACATTGTAACCAATCCGGTGTACTTTATTTTCTACGTGATTGGGGTATTGTCAGCTTCGTTCCACTTTGCGAACGGTCTCTGGTCGTTCCTGGTCAGCTGGGGGGTAACCGTGGGTCCTCGTGCCCAGCGCGTATCTTCTAACATCTGCATGGGTCTGTTTGTAATCGTATCAATCATGTTCGTATGGTCGCTGTTTGCATTCCGTAATGCGGAATTCCAGGCGGGCGGCGAAGCGCTGCTTCAGACCCTTAGAACATTCATCGGATAAAAAGGGAGTGACGATAGATCATGGCTAAACAAAGTATTGTCATTGTCGGCGGCGGTCTAGCCGGCTTGATGGCCACCATCAAAGCTGCGGAAGCGGGAGTGCATGTAACGCTGTTCTCCCTCGTGCCGGTCAAACGGTCACACTCCGTCTGCGCACAGGGTGGAATTAACGGAGCAGTTAACACGAAGGGTGAGGGCGACTCTCCTTGGGAGCATTTCGATGACACGGTATACGGCGGGGACTTCCTGGCGAACCAGCCGCCGGTTAAGGCGATGTGTGAAGCAGCGCCGGGAATTATCCATCTGATGGACCGGATGGGCGTTATGTTCAACCGGACTCCGGAGGGTCTGCTGGACTTCCGCCGGTTCGGAGGCACGAAGCGCCACCGTACCGCATTCGCAGGGGCCACTACGGGGCAGCAGCTCTTGTACGCTCTTGATGAGCAGGTTCGACGTTATGAAGCAGCAGGTCTTGTCACCAAGCATGAGCATTGGGAGTTCCTCTCAGCCGTTCTGGACGATGAAGGCGTATGCCGCGGAATTTGTGCACAGGATCTGCGTTCGATGGAGATTAAGACATTTATGTCGGATGCCGTAATTCTGGCGACCGGGGGCCCTGGTATTATTTTCGGTAAAACCACGAACTCCGTCATCAACACAGGTACAGCGGCAAGCGCTGTGTATCAGCAAGGTGTTAATTATGCGAATGGAGAATTCATTCAGATTCACCCGACTGCCATCCCAGGGGATGACAAGCTGCGTCTGATGTCTGAATCCGCACGCGGTGAGGGCGGACGTATCTGGACTTATAAAGACGGTAAGCCATGGTACTTCCTTGAAGAGAAATACCCGGCTTACGGTAATCTTGTGCCGCGTGATATCGCGACGCGAGAGATTTTCCATGTATGTGTCGATGAGAAGCTCGGCATCAACGGCGAGAACATGGTATATCTCGATCTGTCCCATAAGGATCCTAAAGAGCTTGATGTCAAGCTTGGCGGTATTATCGAGATCTACGAGAAGTTCATGGGCGACGACCCTCGCAAGATTCCAATGAAGATCTTCCCGGCAGTCCATTATTCCATGGGCGGCATGTGGGTGGACTACAACCAAATGACGAACATTCCGGGCTTGTTCGCAGCCGGGGAATGTGAATATCAATATCACGGAGCCAACCGGCTTGGCGCGAATTCGCTTGTATCCGCGATCTTTGGCGGCATGCAGGCAGGACCGAAGGCGGTTGAATACATCCGCGGGCTTAAGAAATCGGCCGAAGATGTTCAGCCTGGCGTATACAGCAGTGCGAAGAAGCAGCAGGAAGAGAAGTACACGAATATTCTCGCCATGAATGGTACCGAGAATGCCTATGTCATTCATAGGGAGCTTGGCGAGTGGATGACAGACAATATGACGGTTGTTCGCTACAACAGCAAGCTGGAAGCCACGATCAACAAGATTAAGGAACTGAAGGCCCGTTACAAGAACATCAACATCAATGATGTCTCGAACTGGAATAACAGCGGTGCGGCATTTACCCGTCAGCTGTGGAACATGCTTGAGCTGTCCGAAGCGATGACGCTAGGAGCCCTACTGCGTAATGAAAGCCGCGGTGCCCACTACAAACCGGACTTCCCGAATCGTAATGATGAGGAATTCTTGAAGACTACCAAAGCTACATGGACGCCGGAAGGTCCTCAGATCTCTTACGAGGACGTGGATGTCTCCTTGATCCCGCCGCGCGTTCGTGACTATTCGAAGGATTAATAGAAGGGGGAACAGGCTATGGCGCAGACAACAACAGCTGCTAAAAAAGTGAAATTCTTGATCACACGCCAAGATCAGCCGGATTCGGCACCCTATACAGAGGAGTTCGAGTTATCATACCGTCCAGGCATGAACGTGATTAGTGCGCTGATGGAAATACAGCGTAACCCGGTCAACCATGACGGCAAGCAGACGACTCCGGTATGTTGGGAATCCAACTGTCTGGAAGAGGTATGCGGAGCGTGCTCAATGGTTATCAACGGCAAGCCACGCCAGGCTTGCGCAGCCCTGATTGATAAGCTGGAACAGCCGATCCGGGTTGAACCGATGAAGACCTTCCCGGTCGTTCGCGACCTGGTCATTGACCGCAGCCGGATGTTCAACGCACTCAAGCGGGTAAAAGCGTGGATTCCCATTGACGGAACCTATGACCTCGGTCCGGGGCCTCGGATGCCCGAGAAGAAGCGTCAATGGGCGTATGAGCTGTCCAAGTGTATGACCTGCGGGGTCTGCCTGGAGGCTTGTCCGAACGTCAACGAGAAGACGAACTTCATCGGTCCGGCTGCCATTTCGCAGGTGCGACTGTTCAATTCACACCCAACGGGTGAAATGAACAAGGAAGAACGTCTGGAAGCGTTAATGGAGGACGGGGGCATCGAGGGCTGCGGTAACTCGCAGAACTGTGTGCGTTCCTGCCCGAAAGGTATTCCGCTTACCACATCGATTGCCGAGATGAATAAGCAGACAACCAAGCATATGTTCAAACGCTGGCTTAGCGTATAGAAGTTACTTAAGAGCTGCTCCTGATGGTAAGGAGCAGCTTTTTTGTTCTGTTTCTTTATTTTTTCACCTCTGGAAAATCCCTTTGTACTCTGCTTAAACAGCTCGGCAATTAAATAAGTGGTATAGAGAAGCAGGTTTGAGGGTAATGATTCACGTATCAGGATTCTGAATGGGGAGGTAGGTTGTTCTATGCAGACGGCGGTACTTGGGCTTGATGTAGTTGGTCTGATTGTGTTGGCTGTTTTCTTTTACCGGGTGGATAAACGGATTACGGGAAGAGTTGTTCTGCTCGCTCCTCTAATCATTTATATTGCTCTCTGCCTGGAAGATTTGCTCGGGGTCATTGACTTCGCAGCCGTACTTATCTCGCCCGCCCTGATGAGAGCCTTTATCCTGCTCTTTGTCCTTTTCTCGGTGATCTTCTATATTATCTTCATCTTTCACAGAATTGCGCTCTCCGTGAACAAAGAAGTCCAGCTTAAGTCAACGGTGATCCGTATATTCAGCGCCACCGTCGTGTGCATTTTGTTCTTCATGGTGGTGTATACGTCAATCTACAAAACATTTGGCGAAAGTGCATTTATGGGAGATAATATCGGTAAGAACCTACTTTCCCAGCTGATTTCATTTCTGTACTTCAGTGTGGCTACCTTCGCTACCGTAGGGTATGGGGATATCAGACCGGTGGATGATACCAGCCGACTGGTGGTCATTATGGAGGTGCTGTTCAGCTTTGTAACGGTGGCTTATGCTTTATCCATGATCGGGGTGTTCCGTCAGATCTTTAAGGAAGAACCTCTAGGCGGACCTCTTGGGGGCCCGCGTAATGATCCAGTGAAAAGTGATGAAGGCGAGGAGTCCGATGAGGGAATCGAAGAGATTTAATAGCGATCAAGGTATTATGTATGCTGAATAGAGCTGCAATCCGGAATAGCTACCCTTTAATTCGAACAGACCGGCTTGTACTTAGGAAAATCACACAGGAAGACGAAATGAATCTGTATAACTGCATCGCAGACCCTTCCGTATATCCGAACCTGGGCCTTCACTCCTTTTCGGCCTTGTTCCCCACACGGCTATACCGCTACTTTGAGGAGTCCAACCAGACGCTGGCCACGCTGCATTTTGCTGTCTGCTTGCCCGAGGATTTGAATCTGATTGGCCTGGTATCTCTTCAGAAATGGGATGACAAGCAGGGGACGGCTATTCTTGGTTATTGCATTTCTCCAGCCTATTGGAACAGGGGAATAGCGACCGAGGCGGTCCGGGCGGTAATCGATTTTGGGATTCACGAGCTGGGACTTAAGAAGATCAGGGGAAGATGCGAGGAGGAGAACAAGGCATCTCGGCAGGTTATGCAGAACTGCGGGATGATTAGGGAGGATGACCCTGAGGGCGGTATGGAAATCCCGGGATATCCTGGCCTGATTTCTTTTGTACTGGAGGTTTAACACTCCTCTTACGCTTTGTTACACAAATGAAATATTGCTGTTATTAAACCCTAACAGAAAGCGGGTAAGATAAGAACATGACCCCCTTTTGAATATATTGAATGGTTTTGGAACCTGATGAGGCGAACCTCTCGGGTTCTCTTTTTTTTGCGGTCATAACAATTAAGCCCCTCTCCGGCATGGAGGGGGCTGACATGAATTACATGAGCGTGCTGTAGAGTTTAGAGAGGCACAGAAATTTGCTGTTTGTTTTTGAAATAGACCCATTCCTTGAACCCGATCTCCTTAAGCCGCTTGGCGACCTCGTCCCACTCATCCCCTACCCGGAAAGGCTTATGCGCATCCGAGCCGAAGGTGACCTGAACACCATGGAACAAGGCACGCTCCAGAATCGCATCGGAAGGATACCAGCCGCCGCTGAGCTTGGTCTTGCCGGAGGTGTTAATCTCGATGGCGACCTTGCATTCCGCAATCGTCTTCAGGGTATCCTCAATTGCAGCCTCCGCCGGAATATCGGAGAAAGCAGGGTAGTTGCCTTTCATGGCATCAATATGACCGAGAATCTGGAACATTCCGCTGCGTGCGGACTGCCGGATCAGATTATAATATTCTTCCTTATGCTCCACCTTCTCTTGGTCGCTAAGACCCTTCCAGCGGGTCTTGTTGAAGATGCTGCTATTAAATGTGCTGTGAACTGAACCGATAATATAATCAAACGGATAGGAATTAAGCATAGAGCGATAAGCTTCCGCATGTTCAGGGAAAAAGTCAGATTCGATCCCCAGCAGAACGTCGATCTTCCCCTCATACTCCGTCTTTAGCGCAAGCACTTCATTCACATAGTTAACAAATTCCTGTTTGGCCATGGCAATGCGGGGAAAAGGCTGCTCCTCCGGACTCCCGAAATAAGGCGTGTGATCGCTAATGCCAATGACCTGAAGGCCTGCGGCAATCCCGGCCTCGATGTAGTCCCGGATATTCCCGTCGGCATGGCCGCACCGAAAATGATGAGTGTGCAGATCGAATTTCATAGGGGTATACTCCTTTCAATGGGCCGAAAAGTGGTAATCTACTCAGAACTGATGAAATGAGTCTCAGGCATTCCCTTTAGATCGTTCAGAAATTGCTGCATGGCGGAATTGATGTAGCGGCTGGATTTGTAGATGACGCCAACCGGGTGGGTTACTTCAAGTTCAATAATAGGAACTATGCGCAGTGTGCCAAGCCGGAGCTCGCGGGAAATGGACTGCTTGGAGATAATCGCGGCACCCAGGTTGATCTCCACCATCCGCTTGACTTCCTCACTGCTGGAAAGCTCCATAACGACATTAGGCTCAATGTTGTGCTGCTTAAATACATCCTCCACAAATCTGCGACCCACTGTATCCGGTGAGAGAAGAATGAGTGGCACACCTTGCAGGTCTTTTAAGACGGGGTTCCTTGCCTTAGCCAAAGGATGAAGCGGGGAGACCACAAGCTCAAAAGTATCATAATACAGGGCTGAAGCATGAATCTGCGGATTGCGTTCGATTAAATAACCAATACCTACATCGACAAGCCCGTTCTCCACGTTCTGATAAATTTGGGAAGAGGGCATGGATTGTATGCTTGTCTTGATTAACGGGAATTGATCCTGAAAATAAGAAAGGATACGGGGCAGGATCTGAATCGCAATCGATGTGGTGGTACCGAGAACAATATGGCCCTGCGGAATTTGCTCCATGTCGGATAGCTTTTGCTTCAATTCTTCGACAATATCTACAATCCGTTCAGAATGCTGCAGAAAAACCTGGCCCCGGTCAGTTAAAGTGACAGGCTGGTTCCTATCGACGAGAACCGTTTTGAATTCGTCCTCAAGACTCTTGATCTGAGCAGATACGGCTGGCTGGGTTAGATTCAGAAGCTCCCCCGCCTTGCGAAAACTCTTCGTTTTGGAGATCGTGATGAGCGTCTCCAATTGACTTATGTTCACCCTGACTCCTCCTTGTTGCTTCAGCACAATTGCTTGATCCGTATCAGAAAAATGCAATCTTTTCCTATAATTATAGGCTATTCACTTCATCAGGGCAATGTATCACAAGGCCAGGGAGCTCATGATTTAATCTCCTCCAATCCCTGCGTTTGTATTTATGAATTTTTAATGATTTATTTCTAGGAATAAAGTATAATAAGAATCAACCAAAAGATGGGACTATTGTTGCGAAAGCAGGACTTCCCAGAGCAAAGGGGCGCATTTATGTGAAGGCAGAAGTGATCAATCCTTTTTTAGAATCCGCGAAGCTTGTAATTGAACAAGTGATCCAAATTTCACCTTCCGCTGGAAGTCTTGGAATTAAGGATGTTGTTCATATTGATAACCACATATGGATTCAGGTAGGCATGACGGGACAACTTAGCGGCAATGTGGTCTTCGGATTGCAGGAGGATGTCGCTTTAAGAATCGTTTCTCTCATGATGGGTGGATTTGTGATCACAGAGATGGACGAAATGGGAACCAGCGCCATTTCAGAACTAGGCAACATGATCAGTGGTAACGCGAGTACCATACTGTCAAATCAAGGTTTCACTGTAGATATTACTCCGCCGAAAGTCATCAAATCACAAAGTGTTGTTGACAGTGCAACTTCCAAAGCGCTGTATATTCCACTTACCATAAGTGGTGTAGGCGAAGTGGATATTCAAGTCATGATCTCGTAGAATAGAACCAGTTACGGCGGCAATGGAACGGGGGTTCCAGTTACGGGCAGAGACCGCCGACGGGGAAAGGATGCGGAAGATCATGCTTAGAGATAAAGTGATTGTTGTAACAGGGGCTTCTAGTGGAATCGGAGCCTTGACATCAAGAATGTTGTCGGAACACGGGGCCACTGTGATTCTTACTGCTCGTTCATTAGACAAGCTTCAGGCTGTTAGCGCTTCACTTCAGGGGCGACATGAGATCATTCCCCTGGATGTCGGCAGTGATGATGAGGTGGCAAGAGTATTTAAGCAGATTATCGAT
This sequence comes from Paenibacillus sp. Paensp111, assembly GCF_059492195.1. NCBI lineage: Bacteria > Bacillati > Bacillota > Bacilli > Caryophanales > Paenibacillaceae > Paenibacillus > Paenibacillus sp. Paensp111. The sequence goes on along the minus strand of NZ_CP168527.1, from coordinate 3,413,638 downwards.
TCCTATGGACGGATAGATGTACTCTTGAATAACGCTGGTTACGGCAAATTTGAGTACTGTGATGACATGCCTGTTCAGGAATTTGCGGATATGATGAATGTGAATTATATGGGGATTGTTCGCTGCACCAAAGCCGTGCTGCCTATTATGAAGTCAGCAGGGGCTGGCCAAATTGTGAACATTGCCTCTATGGCAGGCAAGATAGGTACTTCGAAGTCTACAGCCTATACAGCGACTAAGCATGCGGTCCTTGGCTTCAGCAATGCGCTGAGACAAGAAGTGAAGGAGTATGGAATAACGGTGTCTACGGTTAATCCGGGACCGATCGATACGCCATTCTTTGATATTGCAGATCCAAGCGGCGGCTACGTGAAGAATGTGAAGTGGTTCATGTTGAAGCCGGAGAAGGTGGCCTCAGCTATCGTCTCGGTCATTGAGAAGAGGAAAGCGGAAATCGATCTGCCATGGTTCGCCGGCTCTGGAACTAAGCTGTATCAATTGTTCCCCCGCTTGGCAGACAAGCTCAGCTATCAGCTGCTAAATAAGAAATAATAAATAAGGATTCAAGGTCTTCTTACTCCCAAGCAGGGAGAGGAAGGCTTTTTTTGTCTATGGAAAATGTAATACGCAGAATCTCTCTAATCACAACAGACTCGTGGAGATTTTATTCTGTGTATTTTTTTAGGTGAAAATACCTATAAATCCATTGTGCATTTCCAACTCTTAGGGTAAAATGAATCAAAAATAACCTTGTCATATTATATTACATAATGTGTTATGTTACGGGAGGGAAGCTAACATGTTTGATTGGCTCGGATTCAGAAAAGGATTGCCGCTTTGGTTATCGTATCAAATTAATCGGGGGATGAAGGAAGACGTCGAAGAAATTTTTGAGGGAATAGCCTCTACACGAAGAGATCTTCTTGAAGCTTGGGCTCATGATTACTGGGGGCATTTGGAACGGCTGGAAGGTGAGATTAGATCGAAAGGTTACCCGGAGAAAGCGTCAGAAGGAGCAGATGGGGCATCTTGCTATGAAGAGTTGTTCACATCATGCCGCGATCGCGCTGAAGATTTCTCGGAGATTGCTCTCATTGATCCAAGCGGAGCAGTAAATGTCTCTACATACCGTAGTAACTTGGGTAAGAACCTGTTGGCCCACGGCGTATTGTCAGAAGCTATGGAACGGGTTCGTCATGGTGAGAAATGCCTGGTCGGCCCCTATGCTGACCCGCTTACTGAGGAAATAGGTCCAAGTACCTCCAGGTTCCATGATGAGATGACGCTGATGTTCCTGCATCCGGTGATGGAAGGAAAAGTCCTGCTTGGTGTATTGTGCGGACGTGTGCCGAATGATGTATTAGGGGATTTGATCCAGCGTGAATCCGGACATGTCTATCCCGATTCAGGGGATAATTATTTATTTATGGCGAAGCCTGAGCTTCGCAGAGATATCAAACCAGGTACCGCTCTTTCCCGCAGTAGATTTGAAGACTTGACCTTTACTCACGGGGATAATTTAAAGGAGGGCGTTAAGACCGAGTTCGGGGTGGTCCAGGTACAGAATCATACCGAGTTGGAACTCGTCTTTGTAGATCCGGCGACGGGGCAGCTTCACCCGGGGGTTGCGGGAACGATCACCAATGGCAGTAATTTATTCGTGGAGTTTCCAGGCTACTCGGATTACAGGCATATTCCTGTTATCGGAAAGGGGATTACCTTCAAGCTTCCCCATTGTCTAGATTTGTGGGGAATGATGTGCGAAGGTGATCTTGAGGAGGTGTATAGGGTCCGCAGTCTGCATTGGAAGGTTAAAGTGATGCATCTATGGCTGGTCGCTGGCTTTGTACTTATGAATGTTCTAATGGCTTTCCTGCTTGGTAATGGGACTAAGCCTTTGATCTCGGCAGCTGCCTTCTTCGTCATGAATGTGCTGTATGGCGCGGCAGGAGTATACCTGATCGAGCGTAGACAAACCTTACAGGCAGCTAAGCATCTTAGAAGATTAAATCGGTTCATCCGAATTAATGCAGAAGGCAAGGGGGATCTGACGAAACGCCTGGATATCGATAGCTTTCCACAGGACGAGACGGGAGAAATGGCTAAATGGATCAATAACATGATCGATAGCCTGGAGGGCATTATGCTTCATATCAGACGTGCTGCAGATGATGTACGGCTGAGTCAGAGCCTGCTGCATGCTTCTGCAGCCTCTACAGAAGAGTCGACAGATGTAGCCGGGAATAAGGTTGACGATATGCTCAGAGGAATCCGTCGTCAGCTCGCTGACATCGATATGGCCAAGGATGTATCCCTGCATATGAGCGGAACTCTGAAGGAACTGGAGCAGCAGGCTTCGGAACAAATCGCTGTCGCCCAGAACGAAGTGGTCCGCATTGGAGACAAGATGCAGCACATTCATCACAAGGTGGAAGAGACGAACCGCACTTTGCGGGATTTTGCCGAGACGACCCAGGAAATTGCAAGCATGCTGAAGGTGATTGAGGAAATTTCAGCCCAGACCAATCTGCTCTCGCTCAATGCGTCGATTGAGGCGGCGAGAGTCGGGGAACACGGACGAGGCTTTGCTGTAGTGGCTGGGGAGATCCGCAAGCTTGCTGAGCTGACAAGCCGTTCCACGGCAAGCATAAGCGACACACTGAAGCGGATTGATGAGAAAGCGGAAGAGTCTTTCCAGACGATGGAGGAGGGCTCCAAGGTTGTTGAAGAAGGGACACAGCTTGTCGCTACAGCAGCCCAGATCCTTCAGCAAGCAGGAGCGTCCGACTCCTTGAAGACTCAGGTGGTCGATGAAATGGTCAGCTTGATGGAGCAGATTGCCGCAGTCAGCATGGAGAACCGTAAGATCTCTACGGAAGTGGAGGATACCGTCCAGCTCTTAAGCAGGGACATGCAGCAGGTAAGAAGCACAACTGGACATGTGGAATCCATTACAAGCTCGCTGCTGCAGCTGGTGAATCAATTCCAGCTCAGAGAGAACAAGGCGGGTTAATAAATTGCTTCATAGAAGACCGATTTCCTTTGCGAAGTCGGTTTTTTTTTTGTATCTTGATTTGTTGGTATTGAGGGTTTCGCATATAATGGAAATATCGCGCATTTCGGTAGCTGCATATGCTTAGATGACTTTAATCATAAAGGATGATACTTACATGACAATAAATACATTTCCTTCGATCGGCGTAAATGAGATGTTAACCTCGAGCTTGGCTGAATACGGGATTACAGAGCCGTCTCCGGTACAAGCCGAGACGATTCCGGCCATTCTGGAGGGCAGGGACGTACTCGCCCAATCGCAGACAGGGACCGGGAAGACTTTGGCCTACCTGCTGCCTATTCTTCAGCGAATTGATCCTGCCATCAAGTCGCCGCAGGTCTTGATTCTCGCACCAACTCAGGAGCTGGCTATGCAGATCCTACGGGAAAGCCAGCGCTATGGCGAAACGCTGGGTATTCAGACTCAAGCTCTGATTGGCGGAGCGGCAATTGGACGGCAGATCGAGAAGCTGAAGCTCCATCCCCAGCTTGTTGTAGGAACACCGGGACGGATCAAGGAATTGCTGGCCGTGAAGAAGCTGAAGATGCATGAGGTCAAAACTCTGGTTGTGGATGAGGTAGACCAGGTGTTCCAGCTGGGCGGCTCCGGAGATGTAGAACATATTATCCGCGCAGCCCTGCGGGATCGGCAGCTTCTTTTCCTGTCGGCAACGGTAAGTTCAGAGATCAGAAGCTTGGCATACAGGGAGATGAAGAATCCCGCAGAGATTGGAATCGAGCCCGAGCAGCGGACGTCCAAGACCCTGGAACATGTGTATTTTGTCACTGAGGAACGGGAGAAGATCGATACCCTGCGGCGTATTGTCCGCACCTACAATGCCCCTAAAGCTATCGTGTTTGTTAACAACACACAGGATATCGGCGAAGTAGAGGCGAAGATGAACTTCGTAGGTCTTCATGCACAAGCCTTGTACGGCGATGCGGACAAGACGACCAGGAGCCTGGTGCTCCGTCGGTTCCGTGAAGGCAGCATCCAGCTGCTCATTGCCAGTGATGTCGCTGCCAGAGGACTGGATATTGAGGATTTGGGCCTCATCATCAACTACGATCCGCCGATCGACTCGGAGCACTATGTGCACCGGTCCGGACGGACAGGCAGAATGGGACGCAAGGGATTAGCGGTCTCACTCGTGACAGCGCGTGAGGAATTCATCATTCGCAAGTTCGCGAAGGAGCTTGGCATAGAATTCATGCAGCGCGCTCTTTTTGGTGGACGCATTGTTGAGCCTCGCGAAGCGGGAACAGCAAGAACTAGCTCTGCCGGTAGACCCCGGACAGAACGCGGCGGCAGACCTGTGGGGAGCCCTGACAGCAAGAATAAGAACAGCGCAATCAGCCGCGATACCCATGAAGCTGCAAGAACCAGCCGCAGTGAATCGAAGGTCAGCGAACGGAAGCTGGACCGGCACCGGGACCGCAAGAATAAAGGTGCGCCAAAGTGGCTTAAAGATAAACAGCCCCCTCGCTCTTAGGGGCCGGCTTGTTTTGTAATTGAATTGACTGGTAAAGGGGGAACTCATTTTGGAACAAACGCCTGTACTGCAGATTGAAGAGCTCAGCGGAGGTTACAGTCTTGGCAAGCCCGTACTGCATAATATCAACCTGGATGTAAAGCCGGGTGAAATGGTCGGTCTGATTGGTCTGAACGGAGCGGGGAAGAGCACGACCATGAAGCATATTCTGGGCCTGATGACACCTCATAAAGGTGTTGTGCTGGTGCAGGGCAAGACAAGGGATGAAGCGCCGCAAAGTTATCAGTCTTCGCTCGCTTTCGTACCTGAATCACCGCTTCTGTACGAAGAATTAACGGTGCGCGAGCACTTGGAGTTCACGGCCAGAGCTTACGGGGTGGAGCCGGAGGCATACCGTGAGCGTTCGGAGAGGCTGCTGGACCTGTTCCATATGAGGGAGAAAGCGGACAGCCTGTCCATGCATTTATCCAAGGGGATGAAGCAGAAGGTGATGATCATGAGTGCGTTCGTGGCACGTCCGCCGCTTTATATCATTGATGAGCCTTTTCTCGGACTTGATCCGCTGGGGATTCGTTCCCTGCTGGATTTCATGCTGGAAATGAAGCAGAGCGGGGCGTCGATTCTGCTCAGCTCGCATATTCTGTCAACGATTGAGAATTACTGCGACAGATTCATAGTTCTTCACCGGGGAGCTGTAATTGCACAGGGGACGCTGGACGAGATTGCAGAGCAGGCGAACGCACCAGGGGCGTCGCTCGAGAATATCTTCTATGCGCTTGTGAAGGGCGGCGAGTAGAGCCATGGATGTAAGAACACTCCGCAGCCGCCGGAAAGCGGCCTTCTGGGGGAAGATCGTCCCGTACTTCCCTTATGTCGTACAGAGCGGTGTGGCTATGCTCACCTTTATCCTGTTCATTGCTTTTGCTGCCTGGTACACTTCCTTCCTGAAGCATATACCTCCTGAGCTTCCAATTCGCTGGATTATGTTAATCCTGCTTGCTCCGCTTACGGTATATGCAAGCTTTAGGACGTATTTGCAGCCGGCGGATCTTACTTTCCTGCTGCCTCAGGAATATCGGATGAAGCCTTATTTCATCCCGGCTTATCGCAGCGGGGTTATTTATAAGCTGATCGGGCTCTTCATTCTACTTATCGCCGTGTGGCCGCTGTATGTCCGCAGCAGCCCGGATCCTAAGCCGCTCTGGCTGATGTTTCTTGTGCTTGTTGTACTTAAGATCATCAGTGCTTACGGCGGATGGCAGGAACTGCGAATGAGCTCAGCAAGAGCCCGGAGCGGTTACCGTCTTCTGCGCTGGTGTCTTGTCATTCTCATGCTGGCGGCCTGGATATGGCAGTCACCTCTGAGAAGTGCATTCTTCACTATTCTGGTAGGGATCAATTATGTTCTATCCCTTCGATTGGCTGTCAAGCATCTCGTTCCTTGGGAGACCCTTATTGCCACGGAGAAGTCACAGGCTTCACGGGTGATGCTCTTGCTAGGCTGGTTCGTGGATGTACCGGCAGAAGGACAGAAGGTATATCCACGCCGCTGGTTGTCCGGAGCGGGGAATAAGGTACCTTGGGGCCAGGCAGCGGCCTTCCGTTATCTGCTCATCAAGACCTTTGTGCGCAGCGAACTGCTGGGCATTATCACCAGGCTGACCCTGCTGTCCATGCTGCTGGTATGGTGGACCGGGAACTCCATCTGGGGACCCATCATCTATCTGTTCTTCCTGTTCGCGGCCGGAATGCAGTTAAGCACATTGCGGCAGTATCACCGGGACTCACCGGCAGTCTCGTTCTATCCTGTACCGGAGGGCGCGCATATTGAGGCAGCCCTTCGGCTGATGTTCCGGATCCTGTTGGGTCTTGCTGTAATCATGTGGCTGCCCATGCTTGGGCTGGGTTACACAGAGCCGATGATGCTCCTGTTCAGCCTGGCTGCAGGAATGATCTTGGTGATTCTGTTAAGAAGCCGATTCGCGACCAGCTGGAAGAAGGAAGAAGAAGATGAATGAACAACTAACTAAAAGGCTGCTCCCCCAGTATTATACTGGGGGAGCAGCCTTTATTGATGCCTCAAGCCTATTTAGAGCAGAATGGTACGGCTGATAATAACAAGCAGAATGAACAGAACCAAGATGGCTCCTGTGCTTGTGAATCCACCGCCAACTCCGCCGTAACCGCCTCTTGTCTCTTTAACTTCACCCATGAAAGTAATCCCCTTTCCCTGCGCTAGTGTATAGGTACACGGTATAGTATGAGGGGAATGGGTTCTGTGCTTGGGCCGGTGCCTGGTAGGCTTATGATTACTTCAGGTCTTGAACAGCCTGATAGATAAGGTCGAATAGTTCCTCCAAATTCTCTTCAGCGATACAGGAGAAAGCGACACGCAGATCATGGTCACCCAGAGCAATGGTGCCGACACCATACTTGTGAATCAAATGCTGACGAACGCTCTCGGCGGAGACATCCTTCAGCTTGAGACACATGAAGTAACCGGAGTTGAACGGATAGTAGTCCCAGACGTCCCCATATTTGCCGCTGTCCAGCAGGGATTTGACTTTGTTGGCACGTCCCTTCATTACAGCGAATTTCTCTTCCTTCTGCGATCCGAACCCTGGAGACTTGAGCGCTTCAAGAACAAAAGTCTGGGAAGGATGAGCCCCGCTTGAAATGGTTGCCCGGATGATACCCAGAGTCTTCTGCTCCAGTGCGGAGAGTACCTCTTGATTGTCACTGGCAAAGGTAATGAAGCCAACGCGGAAGCCCCATACGTATTCTTCTTTGGTCGCTCCGTCAATTTTGACAGGAAGGATGCGCGGATGAAGACCTGCCAGCTTGCCGAACAAGGATTCATGCATGGAGTCTTCAAAGAACAGTCCAAAGTAAGCATCGTCGGTCACGACAACCACATTGATGCCCGCTTCTGCCGCTTCATACAAAGCATCTACAATTTCCTTGCCCTCGGCTTCCCCTGGAGTATAACCGGTCGGGTTGTTAGGGAAGTTCAGAATAACAACAGCCTTGCCTTTGTCCTTCTGTGCCAGCAGGGCTTCACGGAGACCGGCACTGTTAAAGGTCATTTGCTCGGTAAAGAGCGGGTAGTTCACAATACGGCCGTGGCGGCGGATCCCGAAAGTCAACTCGTAGTTCTCCCAGTTCTTGTCGGGGTAAATTACAGCGTCTCCTTCTCCCACGAACAGGTCCGCGACTATGCTGAGTCCGTGCGTAAGTGCGTTCGTTACAACAGGATTGCCGAAGGACTTACCTTCTAGTGAAGGGTTCTCCTGAAGCATCTTACTGCGCCATACCGTGCGAAGCTCGGGCTTACCAGCCGGAGGAGCATAAGGATACAGGTCCTTCGGATTGAATTCAGAGAGCGACTTCTGAAATACCTCGAGGTGCATCGGACCGCCGTTCTCGGTTGCGATTCCGATGGTCGCATTATACTTCTTGGCATTCGCTGTGGCTTCAGCTGATTGGCTCAGAATTCCTTCCTTAGGGAAGTAGATTTCTCTTCCAAGTGTCGAGAGCACCTCGTACACATTGGCATTACCAGCTTTAATATTCTCGTTTAGCTGTTCGGCAAGTGGATTCATCGCGTGTTCATCCTTCCAGTCTGTTTGGATTCCATAGTTCCGGTTTTTACTGCCTAACATTATAACATCCTATCTACGGAACCGTCACGGACTAAAAAGGCGCTTATTCCGTATGAAAAGGACAAAATTGTGTCATCATGCGTACCGTCTCCATATCTTTGCCCTGATTGCGTTCCGTGAGTCCTTGTGCAATCTGATTGCGCTTGTCTTCAGTCATATTTTGCCCGAATTTGAATTTAGCGGACATCTGCTCAGGAATGATCCGTACAACAGACACTGCCTTAAGCTCTCCGGCATACGCCGGGTCTGCCGCATCAATTGGTGTATATCCTCCTTCAGGCTGCAGCTTCTTCATAAATAACGTCAGGGCCTCAGCCTTCTCGGCCAGGTCTTTGATCTTCTCGGCTCTGCCCTTAACCATGACACTTTTGAAAAATGCGGTTGCCGGACAGGCCTTGACCGGATCGGTGTAATAGGAGGGAATCCGTGCATATTCCTCTGCCACAGTGAAGCTAACCCGGTTATCGGCTTTGAGATGCTTCATCTTCTCGCCAGCCAGGCTGCCGTGGAAATAGAACACCCCTTGTCCGTAAGCAAAATTAAGTGGGGTAACCCGGCTCCATCCGTCGTCGTCCGTGGTCCCCAGAAAACCAAAGCTCTGCGAGAACAGGAATTGTTCAATTTCCTGCTCTTTGGTTACGGTAAATTCTTTGCGTCTCATTTTGAAGTCCCCCTTAAGATAAATGAATATACATTGCTGGCGCAGTTCCATATTGATACTCAGCATAAGACTCGAATTGACATATAAAAAGAACCAATTTACATTAAAATTATTGGTCCACTTTTAGAAGTTAATTTCACTCTAATGTAGAGAGAGGCTGATGAGCTTGGAATTGGTTCTTCCCTGGGAAGCCTGCCTGCAGCAGTATCGCTATAAATATTTGGCGCTCTACCATGCCCTGCGATCCGCTATTCATGAGGGAACTCTGGCTGGCGGTACGAGACTGCCTTCGAGCCGGGAGCTCGCGCAGCTGTATGGGATATCCAGAGGCAGTGTAGCCCAGGCCTACGATATGCTGCTTGCCGAAGGATATGTGCTGTCAGAGGTAGGCCGGGGTACTTACGTGGCGTCTTTGATGACAGAAGTGACGGAGAGATCTGCCGCTGAGGCTGAACTGCCGTTATCCGCTTGGGGTCAGCGAATGGCGGAGGGCAGTTCGGGGGGCTGGAGTAAGCGGGATGCAGCCACCCAGGAACCGGGCAGACGCGGGAAGACGCCGAGCCCGAACAGCCATCTCTCCTTCTCGGGAGGCGGGGGAGATATACGGCATTTCCCGCATGCCGAGTGGAGAAGGGCGCTTGCCTTTGCCGGCAGGGAGGCTGCGGCTGGCGGGGCGGCTCACATCCCCGAGGATCCGTTCGGGGATGAAAGCCTGCGGGCCGCGATTGCTGCCCATTTGCGCCGGAGCCGCGGCATCACCGCGGAGCCGGCGCAAATCTGCCTCTTCAGCGGCTCCATGCAGGCCATTGCTCTCCTGACCCAGCTGCTGCTGGGGGAAGGTGAGCCGGCCGTGGTGGAAGATCCCGGGTATCACGGGATCGTCAAGGCCGTTCGCGCCTGCGGCGGCAGTCCGCTGCCGGCTGCCCTAGACGGCAGCGGGATTGTGCCGCAGGACTGGCAGGCGCGGCTGCTCTTCGTTACGCCGGGCCGGCAGTTCCCGACCGGCGCTGTGCTGTCTTCGGCCCGGCGGCAGGAGCTGCTGGCCTGGGCCCGCCGGAAGGAGGCTGTCATCATCGAAGATGATTATGACAGCGAGTTCCGCTGGGGCGGGCGGCCGCTTGAGCCGCTCAAGGCGCTCGACCGGGACGAGCGTGTCGTGTACGTCGGCTCGTTCACGAACACGATGTTCGCTTCGCTGCGAATCGGCTATGCCGTGCTGCCGCGAGGCTTGACCCTGCCGATGCGCTGTGCCAAGGCGCTGTATGAGCCGACTCCACCGGCCGCGATGGAGCAGCGGGCGCTCGCCCGGTTCATGGCCCGGGGCGAGTATGACCGGCATCTTCGCCGGATGCGGAGAATCTACCATACCCGGTATGATGCGCTGTGCAGGCTCCTGTCCGAGGATGAGATGCGGGGGCTGTTCCAGGTGCTGCCCGCGGATGCTGGGCTGCACATTTACGCACGGTGGCTCCGTTCTGAGGAGGAATTTCAGCTGCTGTGCGAGCTTTCGGTACAGAATGGTATAGAATTCAGGGATGCCCGGACTTATGGGCTAACTCCGTCTCTGCCTGCTGCCTGCTTCTCCTTTGGCCATTTACAGATAGATGAACTGTCTGAAGGGATACGGCGGCTGATGAAATCCTGGAGGCTTGTACAAGAAAAGCTCAATACAAGGTATAATCAATCTATAACATGAGGAAATCTGGAGAGAACAGCGGCCGAAAGTCCAAGTTTTTCCCGTAGTTACGACCGTACCGACACGCCGGAATTTTTAACTGAATCTAATACAGCAAAGCTGTAAGCAAGAGAATGTCATTATTCAGAGGGGGAATGTCATGCTTCACGCTTCTACATCTTCATTTGTGCTGAAGCCTGCCTTTGCCAAAATCGTCTGTGAACCCGGCTGGAAATGGCAGAAGCGGGAGAAACCGCTGGAGAATTACGATTTGTTCTACGTATGGAGCGGCGAGGGAACTGTGGTTCTGAATGATCGCCCGATTCAGGTCAGCCGGGGAAGCTGCTTCTTGTTCCGTCCGGGGGACCATACGAGTGCAACGCATAATCCGCAGAAGCCATTGGTGCTGACTTACATTCATTTTGATGTTGACGAGCCTGTATCCGAGGTGCCTGGAGCTTACCGGGTGCTTGAGGATACGCTCGATTTCGAATATATGCTGTCCCGTTATGTGCGTCTCTTCCTGATCAAGGCCTACGCGGCCGAGGAGGAAGCGCGCCTGATTCTCAAGCAGCTGATGATCTATCTGCTCCGGGAGGAACGAGAGAAGCCAGTGGAGAGAAAAGTCAGCAATCAGCTGACCGAAGTCATCCATGAGGTGGCTAATTATGTGCTTCAGCACCCTGGGCTTCCTCATCGCGTTGAAGACCTGGCTGCCAGAGCCGGCCTCTCAGCCCGATACTTCTCGATCAAATTCAAGGAACTGACGGGAGCCTCCGTTCAATCTTACATTATCAAGTGCAGGATTGACCGTGCCCAGCACCTGCTGCTGCATGCAGGGATGAATGTGACGGAAGTGGCGGATGCGCTGGGTTACCGGGATATCTTCTTCTTCAGCCGTCAGTTCAAGCAGTATACGGGCAAGAGCCCCTCGGAGATCCGGTAAATTTTTTTTGAAATACCTGTTTCAAAAGGAAAGTGGCTGGGTAATGGGTATTTATGTTACTTTTAAGTAGAGGGAGGAGGTGTCACTTATGAGCAGAAGACGGCGGATGCGCAGTAGAGGAAGCTTCTCTCAAGGCTGCAGCATTTTTCGGAATCGTATGCGCCGGGTTCGGCCTGCTGCTGAACGTGAAGAATTCTGGTTCTAATACTTAAGTATGAGTAAGTCAATCACATATTCGGCACTATGGTGCTGTCAAGAGACTGCCTGGGGAGACCCGGCGGTCTTTTTTTGCTGTTAACCCTTCTTATCTCTGTTTTAATTTTATATAAATTTAAAATAAATTTGATGTATTGACAATATTTTGACGAGGATAGATACTATCTGTGTTTAAATATAAACTTATTTAGTTCTATCTAAACTAAATAAGTGAGCACTTTGTTTGATGACGTACCTTGAAAAGGGCAAGAGATCCAGGTTTTTTTGTATCAACAAATGTAAGGGTTTACAAAAAACACTGTCCATTCGAAAGGAGAACATGATGAAGAATCTGAAAGTGCGTAAGGTCACCATAACCGCGGGGATGGCCGCCCTATTAGTTGCGGCGGTCCTTGTACCGGATCCGGGCATGAAGAGCACGACACAGGCTGTAGCAGCCGAGGCGGCAGAACCGGTCACAGTGAAGAAGCAGGCACAAGCCCCATTTTTTCAAGAGGCCTCTGTACATGATCCTTCCGTAATCAAGGTGGGAGACACCTTTTACGTATTCGGATCTCACTTGGCCGCAGCCAAAACCAAGGACTTTATGAAGTGGGACATGATCGCTTCCGGAGTGAAGGATGGCAATAAGCTCATCCCGAACGTGACGCAGGAGCTTAAGGAGACTCTTTCCTGGGCTCAATCGGATACGCTGTGGGCTCCAGATGTAATTCAGCTTGCGGATGGGAAATTCTATATGTACTACAACGCCTGCAAGGGAGACTCTCCCCGCTCAGCCCTGGGTGTGGCGGTGGCGGATAACGTGGAGGGACCCTATAAGGACCTCGGGATTATTCTGAAATCTGGCATGTGGGGAGAGGCAGGGGCGGATGGAACGATCTATGATGCAACCAAGCATCCGAACGTCGTTGATCCCGACGTATTCTTCGACAAAGACGGGAAGCTGTGGATGGTATACGGTTCCTACTCAGGCGGTATCTTCATTCTTAAAATGGATCCCAAGACCGGCAAGCCATTGCCGGATCAGGGTTATGGCAAGAAGCTGACCGGCGGCAATCACAGCCGGATTGAAGGACCTTATATGCTCTATAGTCCCAAGACGGATTATTACTACTTATTCCTGTCGTTTGGCGGCTTGGATGCAAATGGCGGGTACAATATGCGCGTAGCCCGCTCGAAGACACCGGATGGTCCATTCCTGGATGCAGACGGTAATGACATGCTTCTGGCGAAGGCGAATCCGAATCTACCGCTCTTTGATGACAAGTCAGTTGAGCCATATGGGGTCAAGCTGATGGGGAATTACCTGTTCAAGCGGGACATCGGTGATCCGGGACAGGGAGCGGGCACCGGTTATGTCTCACCAGGGCACAATTCAGCCTACTTTGACAGCAAGACAGGGAAATACTTTCTGATCTTCCACTCCCGGTTCCCGCAGCGAGGAGAAGAGCACGAGATCCGTGTCCATGAAATGTATATGAATACCCAAGGCTGGCCGGTAGTCGCTCCATACCGTTACGCTGGAGAGGCGAGCGATAAGCTCACCGTGAGGCCAATCAACAAGAATGATATTGCAGGGGAATACAAGTTTATCAACCACGGAAAGGAGATCACCTCGGCGATTAAGGAATCGGTCTCTATTACCCTGGATAAGAAAGGCGCAATAACCGGTGATGTGCGCGGCGAATGGAAGATTACCGGGGGCAATAAAGCCGAGATTACGATAGATGGAGTCCGATACAGCGGTGTATTTACCTATCAATGGAGTCCGGATGACCAGAAGAGTGTGCTCACCTTGAGTGCCTTATCAAGCAAGGGAGAAGCGATCTGGGGCAGCCGGATCGTGAACCGGAGCGACAAACAAATTGTTGAAGATGTACAAAAGGACCTCAGCCTGGGTGATACCAGCGGAGTCTATCATGATCTTGCTCTACCAGCTTCAGGTTCAGAAGGTTCGGTGATATCCTGGACCTCCTCGGCACCAGGTATTGTATCGGCCAGCGGCACTGTGAATCGTCCGGCGGCCGGAGCTGGAAATGCCGCAGTCAACTTGACGGCTGTTATTACCAAAGGCAAAGCCAAAGCCGTAAAGGATCTGCAGGTAGTTGTGCTTCAGCAGAGTGAAGGTCCGCTGGTTGCGAGCTATTCGATGGACGAAGATAAGGGAAGTCTCATTCAGGACAGCTCCGCAAATGGTTATCACGGTAAGCTGACGGGAGGAGTAAGCTGGGAAGCGAACGATGCGAGTAACTTGAATGATGCGAAGAGCGGTTCCCTTAACTTTAACGGTAAGGATGGTTATGTACAGCTGACAGGTGCGCTTGCCGATGCGGAGGACTTTACCTTTGCCGCGTGGGTGAATTGGGCGGGGGGAGGAGACTGGCAGCGTATTTTCGATATCGGAAATGGGATGAACGCCTTCATGTTCCTTACTCCGTCGCAATACAGCGGCGCTCTCCAATTCACCATCCATGAGCAGGGCACGGATCAAAGTCTACTGTCATCCGCCCCGCTGCCAAAGAATGAATGGAGCCATGTTGCGGTAACCTTGGAGGGCAGTACAGGCAAGCTGTATGTTAATGGCAAGCTTGCGGCCACGAATACGAATATGAGCTTTAATCCGAAGGAGCTAAAGGCAGTGGAAGCCTATCTCGGCAAAAGCCGATTTGCAGCAGATGCTTATTTCGGGGGACGCATGGACGATATTCAGTTCTACAACAAAGCCCTGAACGAGCAGGAGATCGGTAAATTGTCCGGATACTAAACAGCAAGGAGCAGTCTCTATAGAGGCTGCTCCTTGCTTTGTATAGGTTTCACTTGATTTTCGGTTAGCTGCTCACTGCTCGCCCTAGCTGTGTTCCAGCTAGTTCCGGTAGAATCTTCCCAGCAATGTGCCAAGCTTCACCGGTGTGCCGATGGCCAGATCCGGCAAAGGTTCAAAGGTCCCGTTCTCCGTCAACAGGACAACCGTAGAGCCGAATTCAAAATAAGCCATGTCATCTCCGCGATTCCACGAAGTTGCGTGATCATCCGTATATTTGATACTGCTAACATTCATGGCTCCCACCTTCACGACGGCCACCTCACCCAGTTCATGGGAGATGTAGGTAATCAGCCGTTCGTTCCGGCTTAGAACACCCTTCATATGAGTTAGTCCAAAATCATTGACCGGATACACCCGGCCTTTCAGGTGCTCGCTTTCTACCTTCTGACCCGTTACCGGGGCATGAATACGATGATAGTTAGTCGGACTCAGATAGAGTACGAAGAAGTATCCATTCTTATAGGTCTCCATATGTGGAGAATGGCCCAGAAGCTCTGCCAGGGAATAGTCCTGGCCTTTAACACCCGGGATTAAGCCTGCGCTCACGGGTCCCATACCGGTAATCAGTCCGTCGACGGGGCTGATCAGGGCATCAGGTGCGTCAGGTATCGGACGCATCCCCGCTTTCAGGCGGCGGGAGAAGAATTCGTTCAGGGAACGGTATTCACTAATATCTTTCTCCGCTTCGTGCAGCGGAATATTATAGGTTCTCGCAAATGTGGGAATGATGTGACGGCTGAATCCGGAATGGGAAAAGTGGCCCATAATTTGAGAGATCCATTTCCGGGAGGAAAGCTCGGTCATCAGCCTCATCACTTTTTTTGCCATTGGGGCATCCTCCTTACAAACAGATAAGACAAAGCTTATATTGACATAGAACCTGCTTGAAATCAACCTTTAGCCCGTATTTTGATTCAGGGAGCGTTGATTGGCATATGGAAAATAGTGTATGTTGGAGACAGCTGTATTGCGGCTGCAAGCTGGTGGGATTAGGAAGATAAGGAGGATAAGAAGGGGGGATGTGGATATCAACGTACTATGTTCACTACCCAGATTTCTCCCCTTCATCAAGAAGCTTTTCTGAAAGAACTCAGGGACCGGTGTCCGCACTTACAATTACAGTGATGGAGATGGATCGCTGTTTTCGCCCGATTTTCTGCGTTCCAGCTCCTCTTCAAGCAGTTGAAGGAACTCTTGATTAAGTCCCAGCTTAAGCGCATTTTCATAGGCCTTTACCAAGGTTGCATAACTCATTTCTGATAGACCCAGTTCATTGATCATACAGCAAATTCTCCTATCATTAAGATAATTGCTGTTTTCGGTAACCCAGCCGCCATGTTAGATCTGGCCTGTGGCTTTGCGTCCTTACCTCTCGGTAAGTTTGCGTTTTCGAACAGTCGTCGTATAGTTGGTACTTATTTATTTTATCGGATGTTCGCAGCAAAATATTGAGAACCTGGAACTATGCCCTGAAGATCAGGATCAAGTATGACTATAGGGCCTAAAGCAATATTCCTTTGAGTAAAAAATTACAAAACCAGCCTGATCCCTAAAGGAGAGGCTGGTTTATTTGTTCGCAATTTTATTTTTGCATTTTTTGATAGAGAAATAACAGCATATGAGAATGGAAGGTAGGGACCAGTATATTGTAGAGTGTTCTCATATCTTAGAGAAGTCCTTCATCGAAGGCTTTATAGAGCGCCTGATGCTTAGCGCGAATATCGCGGCGCAGCTGCTCATCCCACATGCCGAATTCAAGCGACGTGTTAGCGCCGTGTCTGCGGTAGAAGAACAGAAACTCGGGGATCAAGAAGCCCTCCCATCCGAGCGAAGCCAGATGAATCCAGAACTCCCAATCCTCATAGCCGCTCAGCTCCTCATCAAATCCATTCGCTTGTTCAAAGGCGGCCTTCCGGAACATCGAGTTACCAATCACAATGTTATTCTCCAGGAGCAGCTTCTTCGAGAATGGCGGCGGGGTCCATGACCAATCCTCGGTCCCGAAGCACTGCAGATAACAGGTTACGAAGCCAATCCCGGGCTCAGCCTCGAGCACGGCAGCTTCCTTCTCAAGCAGTGTGGGATGGATTCGGTCGTCGGCATCCAGCCGATAAATGTACTTTCCTCTCGCTTCGCTAATTCCGTGATTAAGCGCCCGCGGAATGCCTTGATTAGGCTGGTGAATAATCCGGATTCCCTTTCCGCCCAAATGCTGAAGCACCTGAAGGGTGGCCGGATCATCCGACCCATCGTTGACGATGATGATCTCGAAATCCTGCAGAGTGGATTGAAGCACCGTATCTACGGTCTCCTCAATAAATTGCCCGTAATTATAACAGGGAATGACAACAGATATTAAGGGTTGCCCTGGGCTGTTATCCATGTGCATGGGTTCAGCCTCCTCCTCTCGTGAATCTTCTATATATTTGTTATCCATATGGATCGAACTAAAGACTAGTTCATTCCATATATATAAATATATGAATCTGTAATCAGAGAGACACGGCAGACAGGAAGGTTCCCTCTTAAATGAACGTGAGAATCATATAAGATACTGCCTATTTTTGCTCTGATAGGAGTATGTCTATGACCCTGCCGTACCCATGCATATATATGTAGAGTGGGGGCGAATGAGACAGCAGGCCTCCTGATGTCAAGAGAAAAGGAGCACAGGCATGAAACCTACAGTTACTGTAGTGATACCTTTCTATAACGATCCCTATATCAGCCAGGCCATTCAGAGTGTACTGGAGCAGTCTTATGAGCCTACTGAGATTATTGTCGTAGACGATGGCTCTACCGTACATGCTGATCTTCTTACCCCTTATCTTCCCTATATTCACTATCTGGGCAAGTCGAACGGCGGAACCGCGTCGGCGCTTAACCACGGGATACGTCATGCTTCCGGCCAGTACATTGCATGGTTAAGCTCGGACGATATGTTCTACAGGGACAAAATTGATACCCAGCTTCACTTCATGCTCGATCAGAATGCCCCCATCTCCTATACCAATTTCAATTATATCGATAGCTCGGGACAGATCACTGGGATTGGCGGAGCCCATGTATACGGAAGTGACCTCGAATTCCGGCGGGGCTTTCTTAACGGGAATCCGGTAAATGGCTGCACAGTCATGATCCGCAGAGATTTATTCTATGCGGTTGGTCTTTTTAATGAAGCCTTTCCTTATACGCATGACCTTGAATTCTGGCACCGGGTCATTCTGTGCGGCTTCCGTTTTCCGTTTCTGAATGAATGTCTAACCGCCTACCGGCGCCATATGGCCATGGGCACAATTCTTCTGAATGAGGTCATCCAGCAGGAGTACGCCCATACCCAGGAGCGGGTACGCGTGCCGCTTATGGAGATGATATCCCGATTGGAACGAGGATAGTCTGGAGGGAGAGAGAATGAGAATTTTATTGGCCACCTTTTGGCTGGTTCCGCATGTGGGGGGAGTATGGAAATTCATGAGCCAGCTTAAGGAGCGGCTGGAAGCGATGGGTCATGAAGTGGATGTGATGGGGAACAGTCCGGATTATGCCAAGTTCCATATGCCCAATCGTGGTTGGGAGCTGTCCAAGGAAGCGGTTCGCCCGATGCTTCTGTCTAAGCTTGATGCGGCTCATACCCCATCCATGCATGCAGATCCTCTGATTCACAGCTATGAGCTTGACCGCTA
This sequence comes from Paenibacillus sp. Paensp111, assembly GCF_059492195.1. Lineage (NCBI taxonomy): Bacteria > Bacillati > Bacillota > Bacilli > Caryophanales > Paenibacillaceae > Paenibacillus > Paenibacillus sp. Paensp111. The sequence goes on along the minus strand of NZ_CP168527.1, from coordinate 3,395,424 downwards.
TACCATGGAGCTGTCAGCTCTTTATTTCGGATTGGACCGTTATGATATTATCCATACCCAGGATGTGTTCTCGGCCAGAGCACTCAGCAGAGTTAAGCCTCCGCATGTGCCTCTGATTGCCCATCTTCACGGCTCCGTATCGGAAGAAATGAAGAACCACTTCCTGCTGCATCCGGAGCTTGGGATCTATCCTTATTCGCCGGCCTGGAGATATTTCGAGTCTATTGAATACTACGGGGCAGTCTCCAGCACCCTGACGATCACCGCCAATCAATGGCAAAAGAGTCTGCTTGTTCACGGGCTGGGTGTGCCTGAACCTCAGGTCAGCGTATTTCAGTACGGCCTTGATACGGAGGCATTCCGGCAGAATGCCAACTCCGGTACGGACCTTCAGAAGCCGGGTGGCAAGAAGGTGATTATTTGCCCGGCCCGTCTTACTTTTGTAAAAGGAATTGATGTCTTGATCGAGGCACTCGGCCTCCTGAAGCAGTCCCGTCAGGACTGGGTCTGCTGGATTGTTGGAGAAGGGGAGAAGCGGGGGGAACTGGAGCAGCAGGCTGCAAATCTTGGGCTGCAGAATGACGTTATGTTCCTGGGCGAGCGCCACGATGTTCCGGCCCTGCTTACCCTGTCGGATATCTTCGTCCATTCCTGTATCCAGGATAATCAGCCTTTCTCCGTGATGGAGGCCCAGATGGCAGGACTTCCTGTATGTGTATCGGAAGCGGGAGGGCTGCCGGAGATGGTAGAGCACGGGGTGACCGGCCTGGTCTCGCCGGTACGGGATTCCTTCGCGCTGTCCGAACAGCTGAAGCTGCTGCTGGACAACGAGAGCCTAAGGCTTGAAATAGGGCACCATGCCAAGGCCTTCGCTGCTGCTCACTGGTCCCTCGATTTAATGATCGAGCGGGTGCTCGGTATTTATCATTCTGCTTTAACCAAGTAAAGGAGTGAGACTGCATTGAGTGATCGCTACATGGTTATCTCGGATCTGTATAACCGGATCTTTACGGTTCAGACCTCGCATCCGGAACTGCTTGTGGATTATGTCATCTGGAACAAGATCTTTGAGAGCCTCCCGCCAGGCTATCAGCTTCCAGACTACCCGGTTCTAAATTTAAGATAGAATCCTAACCGGTTAACCCTGCCAGGAGGAGGTGGATGATGTCGATATTTCAATTTGTGTCCGCTGAGCATGGTCCGATGGATTCCCGGTATATTCAGCAAATAGACCTGGAAATCGTGAATCTGTCTTCCCCCATGTTCGACATGCTGATTCTTGGGTATGCACCCGAAGGGCTGGTATACCGCGGGCTGTATCATGCCGATCCGGGAACGGCTGTAGGGATACCTCCCATTGTGACGAACTACCGATCGTTCGAAGTTCATGTCATTACCAATATTAACAGCTTCTCCGGAACAGGCATCACGATGAGGGCGTGGAATAATGGGGCTCTTGCCGCTGTATATACACAGGAAGATGCCATAAGGGCGAACTGAAGCTGCTGCTATGGGTGGATTGAAAGATGATATCCTTGCCCGCTGGCCGGTAACGTTACCCTCCATGCGGGCACCTCTTTAGTCCATCCGCTTCTTGGTAAAGGGGCGGGTAACCCTCCTGCAAACGGCCAGTCAGGCCCCTTTCCGCTTGCGTACACTAGCTTAAAAAGGAGGACTGATGGATGAAAGCGGTAGTAACGGGCGGAGCCGGATTTATTGGCTCCCATTTGGTAGAGGAACTGCTTATCGGGCATGCCGAGGTTCATATCCTAGACAATTTATCCACCGGCCTTCGCAGCAATATCCCGGCAGGCGCTGCCCTGCATGAAGTCGACATTCATTCGGAGGAAGCCCGGCAGGTTATTGTGCGGGTCAAGCCGGATGTGGTATTCCATCTTGCAGCTCAAGCCGATGTCCAGTATTCCATACAGCATCCCAAGAAGGATGCGGATATCAATGTCTCGGGAACGGTGAATTTGCTGGATGCCTGCAAGTTGGCTTCGGTGAACAAAATAATCTTCTCCTCGACCTCCGCCGTCTATGGCAATCTGCAGAAAGACCGGATCAAGGAAGAGGATGAGGTCCTGCCTGCTTCTTATTACGGCCTCTCTAAGGCCGCAGGCGAAGCTTATATCCGGCTGTTCCATGAGCTTCATGGCCTGCCTTACACTATTCTGAGATACGCCAATGTATATGGTCCACGACAGATGATCAAGGGGGAAGGCAGTGTAGTTGCCCTGCTTGCCCGCAAGGCACGATCAGGGGAGACCTTCCACATTCACGGCGACGGGGAGCAGACCCGTGATTTCATTTACGTCAAGGATGTCGTACGGGCCAATCTGGCTGCTGCGCAGTACAAGGGCCAGGAGTTGACCTGTAATATCGGAACCTCCAGAAGGACTTCGGTTAATCAATTAGTCGCCTATGTCTCCAAGCTGCATGGCACGGAGCTGAACATCACGCATACGCCTTCACGGAGCGGAGATATTCGTCACAGCTGTCTGGACGTTCAGCGGGCGGATCAGCAGCTGCGCTGGACCTCTCGGACCGATATTATGGACGGACTTCAGGCTACGATTGCTTCCCTGTAAGGAGGCTCACTTCGGTTCTCTAACAGGGAGCAGGTACAGAAAGGAGGGCTGCGCAATGAGATTCCTGTTTGTGTTCTATATTTCAGGCGGCGGCGTGGATGCCTTGAACCGTTACCGGTGCCAAGCCTTGAAGCAGATCGGTCATGAAGGCCACTGTCTGTATTTCAGACCGGGTCCCGGCATGCAGAATTATAAGGATGAAGTTCGATTTGTCACCGACAGTGATGAGGAGATCAGGCAGATCCTGCTTGCGCATCAGTATGATGCCATTGTGGTTACAACCGAGCATCGAGCTTTTGAGAGATTCAGGCAGCTGGGATATACCGGCAAGATGGTGCTTGAAATACAAGGTTATGGTCCGAAAAGTCAGGCCAGAAAAGGACTCACCGAGGCTGTTCCCTACGTGAACGCCTATGCCTCTGGTCTGCTCAATCCGCATACCCGCCATATTTCGGAGCTGTATGAAGAGCTTTTCCCCCATATTCCGAAATTCTACTTCAATAATCCATTTGACACAGGCAGCTTCGCCTATATCCAGATTCCGGCTCCCATGACGCCGATAGTCGCGTGGGTTGGCCGGGTGGAAGATAACAAGAATTGGCGTGAGTTCCTGGTCATCTGTTATTACTTGCTGCGGCAGATTCCGAATTTGCAAATATGGATCTACGAAGATCCTACGTTCACATCACCGGCGGAGCGGGCGGATTTCCATGAGACGATCTACCAGCTGGGACTGTTCGAGCATATCACCTTCTATCAGAATGTACCGCACAGCGAAATGAGGGCACATTATTCCATGATCGGCGACTCGGGAGGCCTGATGATCTCCACTTCGAAGGAAGAAGGGGCGCCTTACTCCTTCATTGAAGCCATGAACTGCCGGTGCCCGGTGCTCTCCTCGGAGAAGGACGGAATATATCAGTCTATTATTTATGGACAAACCGGCAAAATGTACCCGCTTGGACAGGTCACCGCGGCGGTGAATGAAGCCCTTGATCTTATCCGGAATTCCGCCATGAGGCAGTATATCCTTGCGAATGCCCAGCGGCATGTGGCTCAGAACTTCTCACTGCAGGCTTACGCCGGCAATTTTATGAATATGATACACAGCTTACCGTAGAAGAAGGGGACGTTCTCATGGAGGACTTCCTCCGCAGTACCGGTCCCGGATGATGACAGCAGAAGATACAATGAAACGGCAAGCCTCCGAATGCGGGAGGCTTGCCGTTTATGCTTGCTGATGGGAGTTACATGGTCTGGATAAAGTGGGTCAAGGCCTGATTAGACTGCTGAAGCAGAAGCTGGACCTCTGCCTGAATGGCATCGTGCTTTTGCACGGCAAGCGATCCGATATGGTAACGGTACTGGATGAATGGCTCATCCAGATACCCCATTTCATAACCTGTGAGCAGCGCGCGAATCCACAAGTCCATATCATGGGCATAACGGAAATTCGGATTCAGCAGCCCGATTCGGCTGAGAACCTCCTTCTTCATCATGACCGTGCAGCCGTTAACCGGATTCATGGACAGAAGAAGACTGCACAATTCTGACTGAGCGTGTATTCGGGGCCACGCAGATGACCGAAGCAGTGCACCGTCAGCATCGATCAAGTCCCCATTGGTGAAGCTGATCTCAAGCTTGTGGGTCAGCATATACGTCATCTGCTTCAGCACCTTATCCGGATAGGAGCGATCATCTGAGCCCAGCCACCCGACATATTCACCGCTGGCCATTTGAATCCCGTAATTCAGCGCATCTGCGGTTCCGCCGTTTTCTTTTCCAAGATAGACAATCCGGTGCAGATAGGGCTGGACCAAACTTGCAAATTGGGTGGAGCCGTCATCCACCACGATAATCTCCAGATTCGGATAGGACTGGGCGAGCAGGCTTTCGATCGATTGGGCGATATAAGGACAATTGTAAAAGGGGATAATTATAGAGACTCTCGGCAGCAAAGGAATCCCCTCCTTTCTAGGATCGTTGATTATATAAATAGCGGGCAAAGGCCATCGGTTCCCGGTAGCTGGCTTTCCAGGTCCCCAGCATCCCTGCCTTCTTGAATCCGTAACGCTGGTCGCGCCCGTTGCATTCAATAAAGTAGATTTCTCCCTCATGGGTTACCCCGATATCCATCCCGAGGTCCGCCAGAAGAGGCAGCCGGGCAGATAGATACTCCGCAATGGACAGAACCAGCTGTTCGATTCGGGCCATGATACGTGAGGCTTCGAGTGGCGAGACAGCCTTGGATAACAGATCGTAAGCAGGACCCGCACGGCCGCCTGCGGCGATGTTGGAGACGAACTGTCCCCTTTGCGAGCTTTTGGTAAATAAGCCTGTAACGCCCCATTCTCCTGAAATCCCACGCTGAACTGTCACTCTGAGATCAAACGCACATCCTTCGTGTTCGGCCAGGGGGATACGCTCCTGAATTAAGTAGGGTGTGCGCTCAAGGCGTCTCTTTATATAGGCAGGCAGCTCTGTCCCGGGCAGCTCCTGGGTTACCGAGGTCCTTTGGCGGGACGGTAAGTTAAAGGTTATAGACCAGCCGCGGGGCTTCAGCTGAAGGCGCATGATGCCCCTTCCGACACTGCCCCGGCAGGGCTTCAGGATCAGATCTTGATATTTCTCCATGAACATCCGGATTGCCGCGGGAGAAGCGGGTGCCGTGTCGGGGAGATAGCTTTTAATGAAGGGATGAGCTTCCAGCAGCCGATGAATGACATCTTTTCCATAACGGTTGTTCGTATTGAACAAGGTGATGTCTCTGGAGATTAGGGCCTTGATCCTCCGGTTCGCAGCGGCCTCGCTATAGATGGCGCGGTTATGGATAATGGGGGGGATAGGAATTATGACTCGTTCATATTGATGTTTGCGATAGATGTAGGCTGCTGTTCGCCCTGAAGCCAAATCTATATCTCCAAGCTTTATAAATACAGGAACAAGCCCGAACATGGCCGCAGCTTCTTCATAATTGGATATCGACTCCTGTGCGGTCTTTCCTCTTGGTATTCCCCGGTGCATGCCCGCATTCAGCAGAATGCCGACGTGATGATTTCCCATGTCTGTCCCTCCTTTCTTGTTCGGCCAGCAGGGTAAGAATGCCTTACCTTTATGCTATGTACCCTCCGGCAAAAGGCGTGGACGACTGTTCTTGGGACAGCAGCCTGTTTGATTCATTGCGGCGTACAGTCACATTCTTCATGGTCATTTCGTATATTTGAAGAATAGCGCAAGTAGGGAGGGACTTTCATTGTCGGTCCATAGTAAAGTGGCGGTCATTACCCCCGGAGTATTTGTAATTCCTTCAGGCAGGAGCAGCTCCGTGGAGCGGGTAGTCGAGAAAACCATGCCTTTGGTCTCCAGCGATTTGGAGATACGGGTGTTCGGAAGATCAGGGGGAAGCCTGCCGGCAGTAGGCATGCTGGGATCCGTGCCCTGCTTCCGGCTTCAGGGCGGCTCCATGTATTTGTCCAATCTTATGCGCCACTTCAAAAAGTGGATGCCGGACAAAGTGGATGTGCATAACCGCCCGGCTCTGGCTTACCGGCTGAAGCGGCATCTTCCGGGCACGAAGGTGTATCTGACGCTTCACTCTACCACTTTCATCAGCGAATCATGTCTGCCTGGGACAAAGGCTCAGCGCATGCTGGAGTACATGGACGGAATTATTGTGAACAGCAGCCATCTGCACCGCGAAGTGGAGCGGCGGTTCCCCGGGCTGGGCGGGAAGATGATGGTGAATCCGCTGGGGGTAAGTCTTGAGGACTTCAACCCGCGCTGGAGCCCTGCGGCAGAAGCGCTTCGAAGAGGAAGACTTGAGGATTACGGGTGGAAGACGCGGAAGATCATCCTGTATATTGGACGTCTGATTCCGGGGAAGGGCATCCACCGGATTCTTGAGGCGCTCCCGGGCATTATTGAACAGGAGAAAGAAGCATTGCTGGTGATTGTCGGCAGTGCCTTCTATGGAGTCAACACGGAGACCCAGTATGTTAAATATCTGCGTAAATTGGCTGAGCCTTACAGTAACCATACAGCCTTCCTGCCTTATATTCCCTACCCTCAGGTTGCAGATCTGTATAATCTGGCTGATCTGGTTGTGGTCCCTTCCATGGAAGAGGAGGCCTTTGGCTTGGTTAATCTTGAGGCGATGGCCTCAGCCGTGCCGGTAGCTGCCTCTGAAGTAGGCGGGATACCGGAGATTGTGCAGCACGGCACATCGGGCATTCTGCTTCCGAAGGGAAGCTCGGGCCAGGATTGGGAGCAGAGCATCGTAAGGCTGCTGGCGGACAGAAAGCTCCGTAAGAAGCTGGGCATGGCGGGCAGGGAACGGGCCCGCACTCAATTCCGATGGGAGCATACGGCGGCAAGGTGGGCCGAGATCATGAAAGCGGATGTGCCCGAATTGGCCCGAAGCTTCAGCGGTTAGGCGAGGGGCCCTTGCAGAGGCAAACTCAGGGAAGACTGTTCAGGCAGCTTTAGCTGCGGGGCAGTCTTTTTTTGGCTGCTGCGGAAGCCTACGCTCGTCCGCCGGTCACATGCTGATGACGGGAGAGCGCATGATTTCCTCAGGCAGGGTCCCGCCTTATGCAGCCCTGCTCTGATTATCAAGGACTGTACGTTTGCCGTTACGCTGTTCGTACGCAGGCATAGACTATGATATACCACCTGGGATAAATAGCAGCAGAGGGAGGTAAATCTCTTGATAACCAGGAGCAGAGCAGGCATCAGGATGCGGCGGCGGAGGAGAAAGAGAAGCTCCGGATTGAAGACAGCGGGATGGATTAATCATGCTGATCCGCTTGTGTCTATTATTATCCCTGCCATGAACGAGGGCAGGAGGATCGCCCGGGTGCTTAGAGAAGCAGCCAAGGTGCACCCCCGAAGCGAGATTATAGTTGTGGTTAACGGTTCAACCGATAATACCGCCAAGGTAGCGTCCCGATACGGCGGAAAAGTGATCCTTTTCGAGGAGCCGCTAGGGCATGACGTAGGACGGCGGATAGGGGCAGAAGCAGCCAAGGGAGGGGTACTCCTGTTCATAGATGCTGACATCCCGATTAAAGCGGCAGATCTGATTCCTTTTGTGAAGTCTATTCTTCAAGGGACGGATGTGGCACTGAATCAGTATGCGGGCCCAGTCGCAGGCAGGGAGGCACATCCTGTCGTGGTGGCCAAACATACGCTTAATGCGATGCTGTCCCGCCCGGATCTTGGGGGCGCGTCTCTTACTGCGGTTCCCCATGCTCTGAGCCGCAGAGCCATAGAGCAGATGGGCTGCGATGTATTGGAGGTGCCGCCGCTTGCCTTGGCCAAGGCAGTGACCTCTGGACTTGAGGTGCGTGCCGTGCATCATGTTCCGGTAGGAAGAATGAATACGCGGCGGCCGAAGTTCAAGGGCCTCGATCCGCTGGGATCCCTGGTGACAGGGGACCACTTGGAGGCAGTACAGTGGCTTCTTGATGAAAAAGGGCCGCGGGCAGGCTTCACGGATCTGGGCCGTCAGCGTGAGAGGGTGCAGCATATATGAGATATAGGAAATCTCATCGCCAACATGATCGGTATCGCTATCGCCGCAATCGTCATAGAAAACCAACGAATAGAAGAAGCGGCAGGGGACTGCGCCAATCTGCGTACAGGGGCCGAAATCCACGGAAACCCAAGGCCCCAACAAAGACAACTTCCGCCTACGCAAGGTTCCATACCTCCGCTTACCAGGCCGGTCTCGCCTCAGCAGCAGGACTTGAGCCCAATGAGCGAACGGCGGACCATATGCGTGAGGCGTTCAGGAATTGGACCCGGCAGGCCGGGGCAGTGGACGCCTCCTTCCGTCTGCTTCTGTCCACCGGTAAGGAATTCCGGAAGGGGTACGCTGCGGGGGCTGGCGGCGGACAGAGGAATGAGGTCCTTCTGCCGCTAACCGGCTCGGCTTCAGCCATCGTAACGGTGAGCAATGAAGAGGATACGGTGTCGGCCGTGCTTGCGGAGCTTGAGCGGCTTCCACTTTCCGAAATCATTGTTGTTCTTAATGGCTGTACGGATAGAAGCTTCGAAGCCGTACGGAGGCATTCCCATATTACACTGGTCCATTATCCCGAGCGGCTGGGCCATGATGTGGGACGTGCACTGGGCGCATCGGCGGCAGGTGCTGATATTCTGCTGTTTGTCGACGGAGACATGGTTGTTCCCGCCGAGGAGCTTGCAAGGTTCCTGTATGCGGTCGACCGGGGATCCAATGTGGCCCTGAATGACCTTTCTCCCTGGATCCCTGCCTTTGCCCATCAAGATGATGTCACCCGCTGCAAAACATTTCTGAATTTGGTTCTGGGCAGGCCGGATCTGAAAGCAAACTCGATGACCGCGGTTCCGCACGCTTTATCCCGAAGTGCCGTTCAAATGATCGGAGCAGCAGCCTTGGCGGTTCCGCCCCAAGCCCAGGCACTCGCGCTCCTGCTCGGACTGTCTGTAACTGCTCCCGTATCCGTGAATGTCATCCAGAAGAACCGCAGCAGACCGGATAATAACGGGAGGGGGAACTCCGTAGCCCGGATGATTATAGGCGATCATCTGGAGGCTTTGGGGGAAGCGATGGGCCGCAGCGGTACAAGACTCAGGATGACGACCCGGAGCAGGGCGGACATAGCCAAAGTGAGGAATTCCTTATGAATGGAACAAGTATAATCATTCCCTCTTATAACGGACTGCATTTGCTGAAGCCCTGTATTGAATCGATCCGGCTTCATACGCATGAGCCCTACGAGATTATCGTGGTTGATAATGGTTCAACCGATGGTACAGCAGAGTATTGTATAGATGAGAAAATTATTCTTGTCTCTCTGCCGCGGAACGAGGGATTCCCGGCTGCCTGCAATAAAGGTCTGGCGGTTGCTGGCGGTGAGCAGCTGATGCTGCTGAATAATGACTGTCTCGCTGGACCTGGATGGCTGTCTAATCTGCTCGCCGCGTTATACAGTGCGCAGGATATCGGTATGGTCGGGCCCGTAACGAATTATGCGAGCGGAGCGCAGCAGGTCCACGCCGATTATAAGGGACGCGAGGAATATTATCTTTATGCGGCGGCGAACAATCTCTCCGATCCGGGCCGCTGGACTGAAGTTAAGCGGCTGGTCGGACTCTGTCTGCTGTTCAAAAGAAGTACCTTTAAAGCAGTTGGGTATTTGGATGAACGCTTTAGTCCGGGACATTTCGAGGACGATGATTATTGCTATAGAATCAGGGCGCACGGGCTTAGGCTGCTCATGTGTGCGGATGCCTTCATTCATCATGAAGGGAGCTCAAGCTTTAAGACGGCGTACCCTGACGGCTGGCTCCATCTCGTCGAACGGGGGAGAAGGCTCTTCCATGAGAAGTGGGGAATCGATCCGCACCAGTTCATATCAGGTGGGGCATTCACAGAGGGGGAGGGTCATCCATGAAGGGAGTAATTTTGGCGGGAGGCACGGGAACCCGGCTTGCTCCGCTTACCAGGCTCATTAACAAACATTTGCTGCCTGTAGGCAGACACCCGATGGTCAGCTACGGCATAGAGCGTCTGCGGCAGGCGGGTATTACAGAAGTGCTTATCATAATGGGAAGACAGTCCGCAGGCTTATATACTGATTTTTTTGGCAGCGGTCAGCAGTATGGCGTTCACCTCACTTACCGGATTCAGGAAGAGGCGGGCGGCATTGCAGATGCCCTGAACCTCGCCCGTGGCTTCATCGGAACCAGTGAGAAATTTGTAGTCCTGCTGGGGGACAATCTGTTCCTCGACAGCCTGCAGCCTTTCGTAGAGAAATTCCGCAGTCAACCCGCGGGAAGTGCCAGGGTTCTGCTCAAGCAGGTTAAGGATCCCCGGAGATACGGCGTTCCTGTGTTTGAGAGCCAAGATCCGGGGCTGATCTCCTACATTGAAGAGAAGCCGGAAGAACCCAAATCCGATTATTGTGTCACAGGCATCTACATGTATGATGAGGCAGTATTTGAGATCATCCGCAGTATTGTCCCGTCAGCCCGGGGTGAGCTTGAAATCACAGATGTGAACAATCACTACGCGGGGCAGCGCAAGCTGGAATATGACGTGCTTCGAGAGTGGTGGGGTGACGCGGGAACGTTCGATTCCCTGGCGGAGGCTGGACTAAGAATGAAAGGGGTACTGCCGTGACACGACTGCTTGTTACTGGAGGGCTTGGTTTTATAGGAAGCCATTTCATTGAATATATGCTGAACCAGTATCCGGACCTTAGGATCACCAATCTCGATGCAGCAACCTATGCCGGAAATATGGACAATACGCAGTCCTTCAAGGATAATCCGCGCTACAGCTGGCTTCATGGAGACATTATGAATCAGGAGCATGTCAGCGCCGCCTTCACAGATGAGGTTGAAGCTGTCGTTCATTTCGCAGCCGAATCCCATGTGGACCGGAGTATTATCTCCCCGGAGCAGTTCGTAAGGACCAATGTGCTCGGAACCCATATTCTTCTGGAGAAGGCGCGCGAAGCCAAAGTGAAGAGGTTCATCCACGTGTCTACGGACGAGGTATATGGAAGCCTGGGTGAGAGAGGATATTTTACGGAAAATAGCCCTCTAGCGCCCAATAGTCCTTATTCCGCCAGCAAGGCAGGCTCGGATCTGCTTGTTCGTTCTTATTATCATACTTACGGCTTCCCGGCAATAATCACCCGGTGCTCCAATAATTACGGTCCCCGGCAGTTCCCGGAGAAGCTGATCCCGACTATTATATCAAGAGCTCTGATGAATCAGAGGATTCCTATCTATGGAACAGGACTGAATGTTCGCGACTGGCTTCACGTGACGGATCACTGCCGGGCGATCGATCTTGTTCTTCATCAGGGAAGAACAGGGGAGGTCTATAACATTGGCGGTCATCACGAGATGAGCAATCTCGATCTGGCGAAGCTTCTCTTGGACATTTTGAATAAGCCGCATTCTCTTCTGGAATTCGTTCCGGACCGCCCGGGGCATGACCAGCGCTACGCAATTGATCCTGCCAAAATAGCTGCCGAGCTTCAGTGGAAGCCCCTGATCGATCTGGAGAGCGGCCTAGCAAGTACCGCAGCCTGGTATATTCAGGCGGGGGAATGGCTCCGCCGGATTGCAAGCGGTGAATATCGTGTCCTTCCGTCGTAAAGGGATCAAGACCCGAGCCAGGATGAGGCGTTCCGCGTCAAAGAAGAGCAAAGCGCATTCGCGCAGACGCAGGCACAGGCATGGATGGGCCGGGCGTACCCGTAGATCCCGCCTCCCCAGCCGGAAGCATAAGAGCAGGCAGCCTTCCAAAGGGAAGAAGGCGACTGCGGGGGCTGAGCAGAGGGAGCATTCTGTAGCTGAACTTGGATCCGATGCTGTACCAGCATCGAGTTCTGTAACTGAAGCAGTAGAACTTGAAGCAGAACCATCCGCTATAGAACCAGCATCAGTTCATAGACCGGACACCAGGCTCGCGGCCGAAGCCGCTTATCAACAGGGGTTCAGGGATGGATATTTCGAAGGTGGAGAAGCCAGGGTCAGCCGGATGCTCCCGCCTTACTGCATTCTGCCTGAACGGAACGTGGAGGATCTGATCCAGGAAGGCCTCAGGCATTCGGACTCCTTGCTGCTGCCACTGAGGACCCCATGGGAAGTTCGTGAGCAGATTATGGCCAAATCACAACAAGGGGCCGCATGCTCCCTCGTTCGTCTCGGGGATGGGGAGCTGCTGACCCTGGCACATGATACGGTGCTGACGACACTTGAGGTGCAAAGCCGCGGAGCGTTCCTGCCCTATTCGGGGGTTCAGCTTCCCTGCCCGGAAGTTCGGGATCAACTGGCCGCTTCTATTGAACTTGCAGATATAATTGGAATTCCGGAATCTCGGCATGACAATTTCCAGGGACTGCTGCTTCCGGTGTTCAAGTACTATCATCTCGATTACCGCAAGCTTTGGCTGACCTCATCCACCATCAATTATGCTCTGAATGAACAAGGGTTACTATCCGGCCTGCTTAGGGAACGGCGGATTCTGCTGGTTGGCAACAGGTCTGCTGAACTGGGGAGGGCGCTGGAGAAGAGCGGGCTTCAAGTGTCTGCCATGGTTACGGAAGTGAACGGGACCGGGGATATCCCGCGCGTACTTGAGCAGATCCGCACGATGACCGCCCCCTTTGATATCGTGCTGGTCGCCGCAGGCATAGCTGCCGTCATCCTGTGTCCGCGGATTGCCTCCGAGTATCAGGTCACCGCCCTGGATATCGGCCATTTGGCAGATCGGTTAGGACGAGGAGAAGCTGAGTTAATCTGACTCTAGGGAGGTGAATTATGAGGGGTGCAAGCAGCTGGCAACGCAGGAGAGCCAGACGAAGACAAGGAACAAGGGCAGGATTTCATAAGTCAAAGTCCAGCTCCTCAGCCAGTAATACCTTGAAGTATGACAGAGGTTATAAGACTGGATATGCTCAAGGCGTTCAGTACGGCCGGCAGGATTACGCAAGACCTTTCGAAGGGACCAGCATTATTATACCTACCTATAATGGTTTGGGACTGCTGCTTCCTTGTCTGGACAGCATCCAGACGCATACGTCTCTTCCTTACGAGATTATTGTGGTAGATAACGGCTCTACAGATGGGACCGTTGAGGCGCTGCGCAGGCGCGGACCGGGAATCCGGCTCAGGGAGCTCGGCGAGAACAAGGGATTTGCCCAGGCGGTGAACATCGGGTTAATGATGTGCAAAGGGACCACGATTGTGATCCTTAATAATGATACCCTTATGCCGGAGGGATGGCTGGGCAATTTGCAGGCCTGTCTCAGCAGCCAGCAGGGGCATGCCGTAATAGGTCCGGTCACGAATTATATCGGGGGGGAGCAGCAGATCGACGTTCCCTATCAGGATGTAACGGAGATGTGGGACTTTGCCTCAGCGTACAACAGGAGCCATGGGGGCAGATGGAGATCTACCGACCGGCTGGCCGGCTTCTGTCTTATGTTCGCAAGGGAGGTTCTGGAACGAACCGGATTCTTCGATGAAGGCTATCAGATTGGGAATTTTGAGGATGATGATTTCATGATCCGCCTGCGGATGCTCGGGATTCCGCTTGTCATTGCCGAGAATACCTTTGTGCATCATACCGGCAGTGCGACCATGCGAACGCTTGGCAGAGAAGGCTACCTTCAAGTGAATGGCCGCAATGAGCAGTTCTTCCTAACCAAATGGGGAGACCGTAGGGAACTGCGTCACTCTGAGGGTCCCAATCCGGAGCCTCATTTACTCAAGTCAGTCGATCTCTATCCTTCCCGGGTGCTTGTGCATGATTTGAAGAACCGGATATACTGGCTCGAGCAAGGCGTCAAGCACCCCATTCCTGAACCGGGCATGACCTTGGAGCAGCTGCCTCATAGGATCAGATTGTCCATGCTGGAGCTTAGGAAGTATAGAACGGGCAGATCGATAGACAAGGAGGAGCTTCAAGGACTGCTGGTGAATCAGGGGGCTGACGCTGAAGAGTTCACGGGAGCCTTGTTCGAAGGGGGGGATGCCCGCCGATTCCGGATAGAGCATGGAATGCGGAGGGAGATCCTCACCCCTTATGCAGCAGAGTGCTGGGGGCTGGCCGGATTAACGGTGAAGCCTCTCCCCGAGGAACTGAACCGCCTGCCCGAGGGATTGCCGATTATCCCGCCCCCGCTTCTTCTCTCAGCAGAGTTATAAGTCACAGGTGGGCTTAGGAACGGACCTGTCAGCATCCGCATATGCTGGGATAGAGGCATTGACTAAGTTTTTTTGGTAAATGAGAGGCAGGAGGGATAGAGTGGAGCAGAAAATTACAGAGTTTATTCTTCATTTGTCCCACTCCCATCAGCAGATGGCGCGGGTCGTCGACGCCGAACGGCATGTTGCGGTGAAGATGGCGCAAATTATTCACGACCTTCCGGATCAGGATCCGGAATTTGATGGAACGGAAGGGCTTATGGAGAGTGCAGGAAATATCAATCAGAACCTGGTCTCGTACTTGAATGCCTTGGCAGATCTGCAGGAGGCCATGGCCGAGAACCTGGGTCTTGTAATTAAGGAAATGAGAAGCGAAGAGGATGAATAGGATGACCGGATCGGGGTGGAGAACATGAGCAGAGAAGAGGCCTATATGGGGATTTTGAATGCGGCATCCAAAATCCAGTGGAATGTAGCCATGATGCTCGAAGCCAAAGCGGTGGAAGCCGAGAAGGTGCGGAATTGGACACTGAATCACCTGCATCCGCGGTGTTATGACGATCACGAGAAGCAGCTGTCAGGCCCGCTCAAAGTGCATGGACAGATTATAGAAGTGATTGAGGGAATCACCAAGCTTCAGACGAGTCTATGCAGCAATCTGAAGGTAGTGCTGCCCCAGGAGGAGAGCAGCTCGGAGGATTCCGGCGGAATGGGCGGGTTCTTTGGCGAGGACGGTATGGGCTTCGGGGGTCCGGGTAAATGATTGCTTCTTCGCTGTCTGAGCAGGAAGTCAAGCTGAGCCTGGTACAGTCCATTGCGAAGAGCCAGGAGGCTCTGGCCCGGATTCTGGACAGTATTGCAGACATTACAGAAACCTCGGAGGACGCGTCCAAGCTGCTCAGGGATAATGTGAAGGTGTTGACCAGCTATCAAATTTCAATTGCCCAAATGATGTGCGGTGTCCGCTTGAACCGTCAATATTATGGAACTCCTGCCATGCCATGGATAAATGAAGCTTTGGATCCTGCACCAACTGCTGCCCGGGGAGTCGAGGAGGAAGACAATCGATGGCCAGATCTAAGAAGCGGTCAGCTGCCGGCTCGAGAGGGAGGCTGCTGACCGCCAAGAGAATCAGAATCATGAGAGGAAAGGTGCGCAGACGCAGGAAGTCCAAGGTTCGTTCGGCTTCCCGTGAACTTAGGCTGCGCCGCCGCAGAACCGGCAGTCTACCCTATAAGAAGCGAAGATCAAGCTATCGCAGACACAGGCAGAAGCGCAAAGCTGCTGCTCACCCCCAAGCAGTACGAACACCGGATGAGGCAGGCTTAGACACGGCCCATGCCTACCAGAAGGGCTATGATGAGTCCTATCAGGAAGGCTTTAATGCCGGCTTCGCCCAAGGATATGAAGACGGCCACAAACTATCGTACAGTGAGCCCGATTAATAGAGTTAGCCAAGAACACAAGAACAGCAATTCTTCTGTTATTACAGAATTGCTGTTCTTGTGTTCTTTTTGATGCAGAAGATGTGGTTCCCCGCGGAGCGGGACGCCCTGCCGTTATATTCAAAAGCCTGGAGGCCCTTGCCGCACTAGGGCTGAAGCCAATTTTCCACAGTTCGGGTAGTCGTCCATGATGCACGTGTACCCCGCGCATATATGTATAGGGATAAAACTAACAACACAGATAGGATGGTTAGCATGAAGACTCAGCTTGAAGCGGACCGGAGCTGGGGGTACTGGCAAGGATACCAGGAAGGACGCCGGTTCGGCGGTTGTCAGGCGGTCCTCAGCAAGGTGAATAATCAAGCGCCGGACCCCTTTCACCTGAAGGTCATGTATGTGCCCCAGGGTTTTGAGGCGATTGACAGAGGGGTCTTTCATGCTCTGGAGGAACATACTTCGCAGTGTATCCTATCCCATCCTTCCACCATGCTCCAGGATGCGGCTGCCCATCGTCCTGATCTGGTGCTGGTCATGAATGCTCTTCACGTATTTCCGCCGGACCATACAGAGCATATCAGACAGCTTCGGGCTATGGGGATTCATACGGCCGTATGGTTTGTGGATGATCCTTATTTCTCGGAAGAGACGGCACAATTAGCACGGGAATACGACGAGGTCTTTACCCATGAGCTGTCAGGCGCTGCTCTGTACAAGGAGGCAGGCTGCCTCAGGGTTCATTACCTGCCGCTGGCCGCAGATTCGGGCATCTTTTATCCGCAGCAGGTAGGTCCGGAATATCAATATGACGTTTGTTTTATCGGCAATGCCTTCTGGAACCGGGTCGCCCTGATCGAGGAGCTTGCTTCTTTTCTTGAGGGCAAGAAGGTCTTCCTGGCCGGAGGGCACTGGGATCGGCTTACGAAGGGGACGCAGCTGGATTCCTGTATCCACCGGGAGTGGATCGCTCCGGAGGAGACAGCCCGTTATTATAACGGGGCCAAAATCGTGATTAATGTTCACCGCCCGACCCGGGCAGGCGAGGATAACCGGAACAGCTGGAATCTTGCGGGACGCTCCATTAATCCGAGAACTTACGAGATGAGTGCCTGCGGAACCCTTCAAATTACCGACCTGCGGGAAGACCTGACGTCGTATTATCGGCCGGGCTATGATATCGAGACCTTTAAGGACGCTTCAGAGCTGCAGGCAAAAATCAGCTATTACCTGGAGCATGAAGAGGAGAGGCTGCAGATGGCATGGCGTTCTCTCTGGACGACCCGGCAGTATCACCATTATGGTGACCGGGTTCGAAGGCTGCTGGGTACAGTGTCGCTGGACCGTTAACCCCTTTATGCAGACTACGAGGAGTGAAAATATGTTGAGAACACAAGTAACAACCTCATCTCTCACTGTCCCGTCTGCTCCCGGAATAAGTCCAAGGCAGCGGGGACGGGAGATCGGGTGGAAGGCCGGATATGAGGAAGGCTATCTGAGGGGAAGAGCGGACGTCATCGTCAGCAGGAATCAAATTACATTCCCGGTAAAACCCCTTCGTATCCTGTATGTGGCCTCGGGCAAAGG
The DNA here is from genome assembly GCF_059492195.1 of Paenibacillus sp. Paensp111. NCBI lineage: Bacteria > Bacillati > Bacillota > Bacilli > Caryophanales > Paenibacillaceae > Paenibacillus > Paenibacillus sp. Paensp111. Next base: position 3,378,095 of record NZ_CP168527.1, on the reverse strand, counting down.
GTTCCCCTATTCCCCTATAGACGAGGCGATTCTATCGACCCTTCGCTCCCAGACTTCAGAAGTGATACAGACTCATCCCCAAGAGTCAATCAGCGCCCTGGCAGCCCTGCACACCCCGGATCTCGTACTTGTGCTCGACGGTATGGATGTGAGCGTGGAGGAGATTGATCAGGTACGCGCGGCCGGGATCCGGACCGCCGTATGGTTAACGGATGATCCCTATTATACGGATATCACGGTTCTCAAAGTGACCCACTATGATTATGTATTCACCCTGGAGCTTAACAGTGTTGCATTCTATGAGCAGGTGGGCTGTCCGAGGGTCCATTACCTGCCCTTTGGCGCCTTTACCGGGCATTATAAGCCGGGAAGAGAACGGGCGAAGATATCAAGGACGCTAAGCTTTATCGGCTCAGCCTATTGGAACAGGATCAACTTTCTCAACCCTATTATCGGTAGCCTGATGGCCAAAGGCATGTATATGAACGGAATCTGGTGGGATCGCCTGCCGGAGTATTCCAGATTCTCCGACCGGATTGAAGTAGGCAAATGGCTGGGGCCGAGTGAAACAGCTGAGGTCTACAGCGGGACCAAAATTGTAATTAATCTGCACAGAGCCCACGACGATGAGACGCTGAATAATAATGCAGCGAAAATACCGGCTTCGTCTCCGAATCCGAGAACCTTTGAAATCTCGGCCTGCGCTACGCTGCAGCTGGTGGATTTCCGGAGTGATCTGGCACGGTTCTACACGCCGGGTGTGGAGATCGAGACCTTTTCATCTCCGCAGGAGCTGCTGGACAAAGTGGACTTTTATTTAACCCATGAGGCGGAGCGCCGGGAAATTGCGCTTGCGGCTCTTGAGCGAACCTATAGGGAGCATACTTATGCTCACCGCATCCATGAAATGCTGACGGTCATCTTCGGCTGAGGCACCGCTTCAGACCCTGCAAAGGAGGTGAAAGTTCCTCTCTGGAGGACCTGAACTATGGTGAAAAAGGCAAAACTGCTGCTTTTCTCACATCTAAGCAGCAGCCGAAGCATTACAGGAGCCGAGAAGCTGCTGCTGTTCATCTGCCGCAAGCTCACTCCATATTTCCATTGCGTGCTGGTTGCTCCTCAGGAAGGGAAGCTGACCGAGCGGGCTCGCAGTCTGGGGATAACGACACGAATCCATGGCTACCCGGTGTTCTACGGCATGTATACCCCTCATGCCGAACTGCTGAATGAAGCAGCAAGACTGAGAGAGAGTTCAGCCTATGACAGTATTGCGGCACTGATTCGTGCAGAGTCGCCGGACCTGGTACTGACCAATACCTGTGTCAATCTGCTTCCGGCTATGGCCGCAGCTTCCTCTCAAATTCCGGTCATATGGAACATTACGGAAGCGATAGCTTTGAATGAATTCACTCCGCAAGCGGTCAGCTTGATTGACCAATACAGCCAGTGGATCACCGGGATTTCAGAGACCTCGGTCTCTAGCTTCCGCGCTTGTTCTCTGGACCACAAGATTAGCCTTGTGTATCCATCGTGGGACGCTGCGGAAGTTCACCCGGAGCTATGGCCGCGGCTTCGCGAAGAGAAGCGGAATCAGTACGGAATCAAGCCGGAGCATCGGCTGATTGGTTATATCTCATCCTATCTGACTCCGGAAAAGGGTTTTGATCATTTCATTCATATGGCGCTGTCTTTATGTCCCCAGGAGCCCAACGTACGCTTTCTAATTATAGGGAGAACGCTCGACCGGGATTACTTCGCAGGCAGTCTGGCCCAAGTGAACGCATCGGAGTTCAGCAGCCGGTTCAACTTTATCGTCTTTGAAGAGCATGTGGAGGCAGCATACTGCGCCATGGATATGGTCGTGATTCCAAGTGTCGTTCCTGAGGGCTTTGGCCTGACAGTCTTGGAAGCTATGAGTTATGGCAAGCCTGTGGCTGCCTATGCTTCGGGTGGACTTAAAGAGATCCTGGAAGCCGTGGGATCAGGTGACAGCCTGGCGGCGCCAGGGGATCTGGAGGGTCTGACAGCGAGAGTCACTGCCCTGCTGGAGAATCCGGACCTGACCGCTGAGGCTTCAGCGCGGAACCTGGAGAAGGTGAATGAAATCTTCGGACCTTCAGCCTACGAGCAGCGGCTGAGGCAGATGTTGATTGACTGGTCTATGCAGCAGCCGGGATTGATCAAGGTCCATGATTCCCCGGAAGGCATGTATATTGCAGCCGTGAGGAGCCAAGGGACGAAGCAGCATTTGCCAAGACGGAGACGCAGCTCGGTCAGACCTTCCGGAAGAACTCGTCAAGGAGGCAGAAAGGGCCAGCGAATCTCTCAAAGTTCACGCAGTAAGCACAGCAAGCTCTCTGCCACACAGACCCGGCGCAAGAAGCTGAAGACGGCGAACGATAAAGTGAACCCTAAAGCTAAGCGCAAAGCCAAGCTTCCCCGCAAATTAAGAGGCCTAGCACGCAAACGCCGGAGGAAAGCGCGATCCGGATAGCTCTGTCATGCCCACGCGTAAAGGAGTTGATTACATGAGAATCATGACGATACTCGGAACTCGTCCCGAAATTATCCGGCTGAGTCTGATTATTCCCAAGCTGGACCGGTATGCGGATAAGCATATCCTCGTTCACACCGGACAGAATTTTACGCTCAGCCTCAGCGGAATTTTCTTCGCCCAGCTTGGTCTGAGAGCCCCGGACTATGTGCTGCAAGACCGGCAAGCCTCATTCGGGGGACAGCTGTCAGCCATGTTCCAGCAGCTGGAAGCCATTATTGAGCGAGAGAAGCCGGATCGGGTTCTTCTGCTGGGCGATACGAACAGTGCGCTGAGCGCCATTTTGGCTGAACGGATGGGAATTGCAGTGGTGCATATGGAGGCAGGCAACCGCTGCTTTGATCTGGATGTTCCTGAGGAGAAGAACCGCAAAGTAATCGATGCCATCTCCAGCATCAACATGCCTTATACCCAGCAGAGCAAACAGCATCTGATTCAGGAAGGAATTCCAAGCCGCCGGATTGTCCTGACGGGCAACCCGATTTATGAAGTCATGAAGCATTACGAGCAGGAAATACGGGCAAGTCAGATTATGGAGCGCTTGAACCTTGTTCCTGATCAGTACTTCCTGGTGACGACCCACCGAGCAGAGAATGTGGACCGCCCCGAGCACCTTATCCAGATCTTGAAAGGACTGAATCAGGTGGCCGAGATGTACGGCCTGCGAATGATATGCAGCCTGCACCCGCGTACCAAGTCCCGGATCGCACAGGATTTCCCGATTCAAATGAACCCGCTGGTAGAGTTTCATGAACCGTTTGGCTTTTTTGATTTTGTTCATCTTGAGCGTCATACGCTGTGCGCGCTGACAGACAGCGGGACGGTGCAGGAGGAATGCTGCATCATGCATGTGCCGACTGTAACCTTGCGGAAGACAACCGAACGTCCAGAGACCGTAGACTGCGGAAGCAATATTGTATCCGGGCTGGATGCGGACCGCATCGCCGCATCGGTTAGATTAATGACCGAGCTGGACCGCAAGTGGGAATGTCCGGAGGGCTATCTCTCCGAGCATGTATCGGATACTGTAGTAAAATTCTTGCTTGGAGGGAAACGAAATGTTCAATAATCAGGTGATATTGGTTACAGGTGGTACCGGTTCATGGGGATATGAGCTGATCAAGCAGCTGCTGCCCCAGCAGCCCAAGGAAATCATCATCTATTCCCGTAGTGAATCCACCCAGGTGGCCATGAGCCGTGCATTTGAGGATGAACGACTGACTTTTCGGATTGGGGATATCCGGGATAAAGAAGCCCTTACGGCTGCATGCAAAAATGTGGACTATGTCTTCCACCTGGCTGCCCTCAAGCATGTTCCCGTCTGTGAGGAGCAGCCTTATGAGGCGCTGAAGACGAACGTCATCGGCACCCAAAATGTAATCGAAGCCGCCATAGATAATGAAGTGAAAAAGGTCATTTATATTTCAACCGACAAAGCTGCCAACCCGTCCAATTTCTATGGCATGACCAAAGCGATTGGCGAGAAGCTGATTGTATATGCCAATCTGCTGCCAACCCGTACGAGATTTGTCTGTGTCCGGGGAGGTAATGTACTCGGCACGAACGGAAGTGTGGTTCACTTATTTATGGATCAGATTAAGCAGAAGGGGCAGGTCCGTATTACGGACTCCAGCATGACCCGGTTCTTCCTGACCTTGCCCGATGCGATCAAGCTGCTGTTCAAGGCCTCGGCTGCGAGCCTGGGTGGAGAAATCTTTGTAATGACTATGCCAACCTGCAAAATCGTAGATCTGGCCGAAGTCTTAATTGAAGCCTCCGGCAGGGAGAATGTCTCGGTAATGGAGACAGGTACCCGTCCAGGCGAGAAAATACATGAGATTCTGATGAGTGAATTCGAGAGCAAGACCACCGTATTATATGACGAAGAATATCTCGTTATTCTCCCTACACTCGGCATTCCGGGGCTGAAGGAGCACTATGAGCATTCCCCGTTAGTTCCTTTCTCAAGCTTCAGCTCAGAGGAGAATCTGATGAGCAAAGAGGAGATTAAGAACATTCTCATTCGAGGAGGATTTCTGTCATGAAATTGCTGATATTCGGCGGCAACGGAATGGCGGGGCATATGCTGGTCAATTATTTCAAGGAACAGGGCCGGCATCAGGTCCTCTATACTACACGTGACCTGGCTGATCCGGAAGGACTCCTCATTGATGCGAACGATCCCCTGCTGGTGGAGAGAGCGGTCGAAATGATTCGACCGGACGTGATCATCAACGCTGTAGGCGTACTCAATCAGTACGCCGAAGAAGATCGGATTCGAGCCTACCATATTAACGGATATCTTCCGCACCGCCTTCGGCGGGCGGCAGATACCGTGGGGGCACGGCTCATCCATATCAGCACGGACTGCGTCTTCCTCGGTACGCTCGGGAAATATACCGAGGATGCGCGGACCGATGGAACCTCGATCTATGCGGTATCCAAAGCCTTGGGGGAGATCCGCGATCCGGGTCATTTGACGATCCGCACTTCCATCATTGGGCCGGAGATCCGATCCGGAGGGATCGGTCTGCTGGATTGGTTCCTGGGCCAGTCCGGGGAGGTTAGCGGGTACAGCCGTGTACTGTGGAACGGCGTGACTACCCTTGAGCTTGCAAAAGTAATTGACGCTTCGTTAACCCTTCCCCTATCCGGATTAATCCATCTTGCACATCCCGAGCTGGTCAGTAAACATGAGCTTCTTCTGTTATTTAAGGAGATCTGGAATAAGACGAATGTACAGATTAACGAAGATTCCGGACCGGTGCTTGATCGTACGCTGGTATCCACTCGTCCTGATGTGCACTTCAAGCTGCCGCCCTATAAGGAGATGCTGAGGGAGCTGAAGCAATGGATGGATCGTCATCAAGACTTATATTCTCCGGTTAGAGGAGGATGAGTCTTTGTGAAGCCTAGAGTTTCGGTAGTTATCCCATTCTATAACTGTCCTTATATTTCAAGAGCGGTCCGGAGTGTATTGAAGCAGACATATCCCAATATAGAAATTATCGTGGTCGATGATGGTTCTACCCAGCATGCCGAGCTATTGAAGCCTCACCTGAACCGGATATATTATCTAGGAAAAGCCAACGGAGGCACAGCCTCCGCCCTCAATCACGGCATCCGTCACGCATCCGGGGACTATATTGCCTGGTTAAGCTCGGACGATTTATTTTATCCCCGAAAAATAGCTGCCCAGCTGAAGTTCATGCTTGAGAGTGGGGCGCCTGTTTCGTTCACTAATTTTAACAATATCGATAAATCCGGGGTCGTCACGCTCCGTGGTGCCGGCGGGGATCAGCGAAATGTGAAGCAGATGCTGACCGGATTTATTGACGGCAATCCGGTGAATGGCTGCACCGTTATGTTTCGGAAGGATGTCTTCAACACCTTGGGGTACTTTGATGAGAACCTGCCTTATACGCATGATTATGATTATTGGCTGCGGGTGGTGCTCGCCCGCATGCCTTTTCCATATCTTAACGTGAATTTGACCGCCTACAGGTGGCATTCGGATATGGGTACCGTCCTTCATAGTGAATCGATCCAGCAGGAGATTGAAGGCGTACGTCACCGGTATAGAGAGCAGTTACTCGATTTAATCTTGGCCACACCCCTATGATCATCAGCCTGTTTCCTGCTAAATCTTAACTGGATACACACGCTCAGCGAGGCACATCCTAATCCCTGTTAGTCCTTATTTTATTAACTAAAAGTGATGATGGGGGATGAACTCATGCGTGGAGGAAAGGTTGTTAGCTTGACCTTATCGGCTGCCCTTCTTGCTGGTATGGTTGGTATTACGGGTTGTGGCAAGAATAACAACAACAACTTTCGTACCCAGAATGCGAAGACAGGGAATCGTTATGATCTGAACTCTGTACAGAACAACCGGATTATGGGCCTGAAATACAGCCCGGCTCTAAGCAACAAGGTGTCTTCGTTAAGCCAGATCCGAACTGCACAAGTTCTGGTAACTGACCGTGACGCTTATGTAGCCGTAACCCTCCATGGACCTCATGGGACAACGGGTACGGGCTACAGTGCCAAGAGTGTAACTCCGGGCACCGGCAGCCGCACGGGATCCGATGGCTTAGGGCATGGCATTGGAAGATCCGGCGTTGCCGGAAGTCTCATGGATGCGGTCCGGGGGGGAACTTATGGTTCCAGCGGAACAGGCGGTACCCGCACTTACGGCACGTATGGTGCAGATGGAAAAGGAGCGGGAACTCACCTTGGTACCGGCTATTATGGCGGAATGAACGGTGGAATCTCGGGTAACTCGTACTACTCCTACGGAGGCGGTACAGGTCCAAGATCTGCTGCAGGAACAGGCTATGGTTATGCCCCTGGGATTGGCGGCACAGGTACGAATGGTACCGGAATGAACGGGAACATCATGAACAGTAGAGGCATGGGCACTACTACTGGGAATGGAACGATGAACACGAATCATTCGGCTTTGAACGGAGCTAATAACTTCAGCAGCAACGGGCTGGATGTAAATGGGCTTCGTTCGAACAGCCTGAGAGGCGCGAACGGAAGCTACATGAACGGAACGGGTGGAACAACAGGTACCTACGGAACTAACGGAACAATGGGTACCTATGGTACTAACGGAACTACGGGTACTTATGGTACCTATGGTGCGAACGGCAGCTACGGTACGAATGGGACCGGCCCGCTCGATAACATTCCTCAATCGCTGAAGATTGAGATCGAACGCAAAATCAAGGCCGCTGCGCCGCATATCCAGAATGTCCATGTCTCCGGCCATCCTGAGTTTGTATCCCGCGTAAGCGGTTATGCCACTCAGTCGCAGGGCGGACAGATGCTTCGTGGCGTAGAGAATGATTTCAGCGCGCTGATTCAGCGTATATTCCCGTCCCGTGCCGGAACCATGACCGGCCCAAGCGGATATACACCGGCTCCGCGCAACACCAATGGAATCGGCAATACGTTAGGCGGTCCTCAGCCTGGAAATGGATACTCAGGCGGAACGACCCGCTAGACGTAGTCTAACCCTAAATGAATGAATAAAGAGACTGGGCAGAAGGTATCCATGATGGATATCTGCTGCCCAGTCTTTATGCTGCTTGCGGCCATTCATTCGAGTTGAGTTGAATTCAGTTCAAATTACCCTTGATCCATACTTTGCGTAATTGCAAATCCTCCTGATCTACCTGGAGCAGGTCCGCCTGCTTGCCGGTCTCAATGGCGCCTGTACGGCTCGCGATCCGGAGCAGCTTGGCTGGATTGCCGCTGGCCATCCGGGAAGCATGCTCCACACTTAGCCCCACCTGCTGGACAAGATAGCGGAAGCCGCGAATCATGGTCAGGGTGCTTCCAGCTAGAGTACCCGGACTATCCTTCAGCGTACATACATGATCCTCAACTACAACCGGTAGGTCGCCAAGCATGTACTCTCCGTTGCCGAGTCCAGCCGCTGACATGGCATCCGTAATGAGGACGAAGTTCTCCGCAGTCTTCAGCTGGGCAATGATGGAGATTGCTGCGGGGTGAACATGAATGCCATCCGCAATAATCTCGCAGCTTATCCGCGGAGAGCTTAGAATGGCACCGGCTGCTCCGGGCTTCCGGTGATGAAGCGGAGTCATCGCATTGAACATGTGCACCGAGTGATGCAGACCGACTTCCGCCGCCGCCATAATCTCCTCATAAGTGGCATCAGTATGGCCTGCAGCAGCCACAATTCCTTGACTGCGGAGATAACGGATCAGATCGTGTGCTCCCTCGCGTTCAGGTGCGAATGTGACTTGTTTGATCAGGCCGGGATATCTGGCTTCCCACTGTTCAATCCATTCTTTATTCGGGGGGACAATGTGCTCCGGATTCTGTGCGCCAGGCCATTTGGGGCTGATGAAGGGCCCTTCCAGATGAACGCCTTCGAGCTGGGCATAGGGCATATCCTTAGACTTGTAGGTGTGGACCTCCTCCAGGACCTGGTCCAGCACCTCCTTCGGAGTTGTCATCGTGGTAGCCAGCATGGCTGTAGTTCCCTGGGCTGCATGGAATTTCGTAATGATATCCAGGGATTCCTGCGTGGAATCGGTAAAATCCTCCTTCATCCCGCCATGAACATGGATATCGATGAATCCAGGGAGCACATAGGCTGCTTTTGCATCGATTATCTCAACTGAATTAATGCCCTGTGAGGGGGCTCCAGATGTGGACCCAACGTAACGGATGATTCCGTCAATAACGGTAACGGCCCCATCTTTGATAATCCCATTTGGCGTAACAACTTGACCGTGGACAATCTGGAAGGTTCTATTGCCCTGATTACTTTGATTACTCTGATTGTTCTGACTACTCATCATAACCGTCCTCCCGCAGCCTGATCGACCAGGACGACCACATTGGGGTGAGTCTGGAGCAGGGAAGCCGGGCACTGCGTCGTTAACGGTCCTTTTAGCGCACGCTCCAGAATTTCAGCCTTGCTTGCTCCCTTGGCCATAAGCAGGATTTGCCGTGATTTCAGAATCGAACCAATGCCCATGGTCATAGCATGGGTAGGGACCTCATCGATCGAATTGAAGAAGCGTGCATTCGCCTCACGTGTGCCTTTCTTCAGCTCAACCACATGGGTATTCGCATGAAGTTCGTCAGCAGGCTCGTTAAACCCGATGTGGCCATTGTGTCCAATTCCGAGAATCTGCAGATCCATCTGTCCGGCATCCTCGAGCATCCGGGTATACTCAAGCGCTGCTTTCTCAGGATCGGCCGCAGTTCCATCAGGAATATGCGCATTCTTCAGGTCCATATCCACGTGGTTGAAGAGCTTCTCATTCATGAAGTGGCGGTAGCTTTCCGGATGCTCCGCGGACAGGCCGATATATTCATCGAGGTTAAAGCTTTGAGCCTGCGCGAAGCTGACGAGCCCCTGTCTATAGAGATTAATCAAATGACTATATACCCCTACCGGTGTGCTGCCTGTGGCTAGACCTAGCGTGGCACGGGGGTTGGACTGCAGAAGTCCGGCAATCATGCCTGCCCCCACCTCGTTGAATTGCTGGTCACTTGACACCTTGATGATGTTCAGCATCGGAATCACTTCCTCTTCAAGAATTTGTGCGGTATTTACGTACATGCTGATAAGAACTTTCCAGCCGCGGAATATAGTCCTCGAATTCTCTACTTACCATCCCCGTAAAAAGAATATCAATGACGTGCAGCTGTGCGATCCGGGAAGCCATATCTCCGCGCCGCATCCCTTTCTCAAGGGAAGAAGAGAATAGGGATATATCCGCCAGGGAGGCCAGAGTGCTGCTGCCGTACTGAGTGAGGGAGATGGTAAAGGCTCCGCTGTCCTTAGCGCAGCGCATGGCGCTGATCGTCTCCGAGGTCTCTCCGGAGTAGGATAATGCAAGAGCTACATCTCCGGGGCCGAGACTCGAAGCGGAGGTGATCTGCATATGGGAATCTGCGAATGCGGTGCTGTTCTTGCCGATACGTATCAGCTTTTGATAAAAGTCTTGGGCGACAATTGATGATGTCGCTGCGCCATAGAGATCGATACGTCCAGCTCGGCACAGGGCCGTGACAGCCTGCTCCATCTGGTTCATATCCAGCAGCCGGGTCGTGTCGGTGATGGAGGCCAGATGATTGGCTTCAATGGCTTCAGCAATTTTATGAAGGGAATTGCCGGCAATGACGTCCTGGTAGGCATTCTCGGCAGGCTTCTGCGCGAGCTCGCCCGCCAGCTTCATTTTGAAATCAGGAAAGCCCTTGAAATGAAAGGTCTTGCAGAACCGGGTAATGGTAGAAGGACTGATCCCGCATACCTGTGCTAGCTCGGTGATGCCGAGGTGAACGACAGAAGAGGGGGATTCGAGAATCTTCTCCCCGAGACGACGTTCCTGCGGTGGCAGAGCTTCCAATTGTTGTTCCAGTGCATGAAGAATAGGAGACAAGCTTAACGCCCCTCTGAAAATTATTTTTATAATTATGATTATATAAATGAAAATTATTTCTATATTTGATTTGATAATAATACAATTTGGTGGGGTTTTCAAGGACTCCAGACTAAGTATTGACAATTATTTCAGCAGGTATTATATTTTCATAAGTTAAATAATAAAGTGTTTAAATATTAAATAAGAAAGATATGTGAATGGAGGTGATTGGCTTATGGATTACGATGGCTACATCGACAGGATCGAGACGGCTTGGAAGAGTGCGATCCGCAAGATGGAATCCGAAATTATGGTTCACCGTGAGCTTGGGCTTACCGGCCCCCAGTATCACATGCTGGCGCTGATCTCGAAGGAGAAATCCTGCAATATTTCATATCTAGCTGAGAAGCTGGAAGTCAAGCCGAGCGCCATTACGGTCATGATCGACCGTCTGGTCCAGAACGGCTATGTGGAGCGGCGCCATGACGAGCAAGATCGCAGAGCTGTGCTTGTCTCGGTAACGGAACACGGGGAAGCGATTCTTAAGGAAGCCAAGAAGAAATCGCGGGCCATAATCAGATATTATTTCTCCCATCTCGATGAGAACGAGCTGAATACGCTTGCGGCTATATTTGAGAAGTTCGCGGCCATTGAGAAGCCCGGCAGGGAAGAATGAACTTTTAAGCGGGACAATTTAAGGAGGAACGGTTACTTTGTCAGAACACATTACTGAGGCATCTGCTATGGATGCGTCCAAGAGAAAGCTGCTCGTCATCGGGCTTATTATCGCCATGCTGTTCGCGGCGTTAGACGGCACGATTGTAGGTACTGCAATGCCTACCATAGTCAAGGATCTGGGAGGGCTCTCCTTGATCACCTGGTTAACTACCGCATATCTGCTGACTTCAACGACGGTAGTCCCGCTTGCGGGTAAGCTTGCGGATTTGTTTGGACGCCGTGTTGTCTACATTACGGGTCTGATTATATTTATGGCGGGGTCCGCACTGTGCGGAATGTCCCAGAATATGACCGAACTGATCATTTTCCGTGCGATCCAGGGGCTGGGCGGCGGTGTCATGATGCCGATGGCGATGATCATTATCGGGGATTTATTTACAGGCAAGGAACGCGCCAAATGGCAGGGGATCTTCGGAGCCCTGTATGGACTTTCTTCCGTCCTGGGTCCGCAGATTGGCGGATGGATCGTGGATGCCTGGAACTGGACTTGGGTTTTCTATATTAACCTTCCGGTCGGGGTGCTTGCAGTTATCTTTATCGCGAAAGGTCTGCCGAAGCATATCAACAAAGGACCAGTCAAGCTGGATATGGCCGGAACAGTTACAATGGTCATCGGCGTAGTAGCTCTTCTGCTGGCGCTCAGCTTTGGGGGAGAGAAGTACGACTGGGGTTCATGGCAGATTATATCGATGTTTATCGTAGCTCTTATATCGCTTACTGCTTTTGTTTTCATTGAAGCCAAAACAGAAGATCCGATTCTCCCGGTTTCCCTGTTCAAGAACCGCACGTTCTCCATGCTGAACGGGATTGGCTTCTTCATGGCGATTGGCATGTTCGGGGCCATTATGTTCGTGCCTCTGTTCATGCAGTGGGTCGTTGGAGTAAGTGCAACCCAATCGGGAACCATTATGACCCCGATGATGATTGCCATGATTCTGACCAGTGTGTTCGGTGGACGTTTGGTGTACTCCCTTGGAGTCAAGCTGCAGATTATTCTGGGCATGCTGGTGATGGCAGCCGGCTTCTATCTGCTGACCATGCTGTCTCTAGACACCAGTCAATTTGTGGCTACCTCTTATATGGTTGTAATTGGTCTGGGCATGGGTCTGGTTATGCCTATCCTGACACTTGCGCTTCAGGAGAGCTTTCCGAAATCCCAGCTGGGTGTAGTTACTTCATCTTCGCAATTCTTCCGTTCTATCGGGGGGACGTTCGGGATGACGCTGCTTGGCGCTATCATGAATAATAAATCAGGCAGCATGCTGACGAGTGACCTGACACCGCTGCTAGGTCAGCTTCCGGAGAAAGCCAAGCCGCTGGTGGACAAGTTCAACGATATGATCGAACACAATCCACAGCAGATCTACTCTGCGGTACAATCCCCAGAAATGCAGAAGGCGATTCCGCCGCAGCTGATGGAGATGGTGAATCCGATTCTCAAGAACGCTCTTGTTGAATCCCTGCACAGTGTCTTCCTGTACGGATTATTCTTTGTGCTGGCCGGGGTAGTCGTTGCTCTGGTGATGAGGAACGTCAAGCTGTCCGATGCCGGCAAAAAGAAATCGAATGCCATGGCAGAGAACGCCGTTCAGCAGTAACATATACATTATTTCGAACGCCGGACCCTTGCAGAGGGGTGCGGCGTTCCTGTTATTGCCGGCTTGCCCCGCCGGATATGCCCATTTTTCCCTATGCACCGCACCTTCTGCATACCCCATTCATAATATGTCTTGACTGTATCCCTTGCTTGTTAAACCACAAAACCCGAGCAAGGAGGGGTGACACATTTTGAAGGGCAGCGATCGCAACAGTAAATTCTTATTAACACATCGTGAGCGGGAAGTTTTCGAACTGCTCGTGCAGGATAAAACGACGCGTGATATTGCCGGGCAGCTGTTTATCAGTGAGAAGACGGTGCGAAACCACATCTCAAATGTCATGCAGAAACTCAACGTCAAAGGTCGTGCACAGGCAGTAGTCGAGCTGATTAAGCTTGGGGAACTAAAGATTTGAGGGTGCTTCACCCGGCATGAAGCATGAGCCTTCTCGACGGATACCGCAGGGGAACCCGAGAAGGCTTTTTGTTATGTTTAACGCAGTATGAATGCGCTTTATTGAAGAAATATTTGGGAAAGCATGAATTTACCTCGAAAAAGAGGTATGATATATAGCAGAGCCATTAAGTGAGTTTTCAAAAGTCAGGACGGCAGCCTTTTCTTTGTGACCCTACATTCAACTGGTTGGTACGAATACCATAAGTGGTTTAACAGAAAAGGGGGAAGACAAGTGAAAGTGAATTTGAATTTCACGAACAAGGGAAAAATCGCAATCGAGAATTTCAACAATGAGGAGTTACTTGAGATATTTGCGAGATACATCCGCACACTCATGAAGAAGTATGACATCCAGGTCTCAGTTCCGGCCGAGGATAACCGGAACATAGCTGAGGATGGATGCATTACATTAATTGCTGAGAATGTGAAATGTGAAGTCAGTACCTTCTTTAATGAGCTGGGAAGAGACATCAAGGTCCCACTCAAGAAGAGACTTGGCGCGAAGGTCGACAATGTATTCAAGACCGAAGTATTGGAATAGAAGCTGCTTGATCCTCAGGATGCAAGCAAAGAAGCCATCCAGGTAATCTCCTTAAGGAGATAGGCCTGGATGGCTTCTTTGTATTCCTTGTATGGAATTCATCCTTCGAACGCGTCTTAAATCAGCTTCAAATACTCAACGAGGGTAAGAAGTCCTTTATCAAAGTTCTCAAGGTTGAAATGCTCATTCGGCGCATGAAGATTCTCGTCCGGCAGACCAAAGCCCATCATGACCGCTGGAGCGGAGAGAACCCGGGACAGAGTGGCTACGATCGGAATCGAGCCGCCGTCTTTTGTGAAGAGTGCGCGTGTACCGTATACCCGCTCGTAGGCTTCGGCTGCTTTCTGCAGCATCGGATGGGAAGGATCGATATTGAAGGCAAAAGCTTTCTCCATCTGCTTCACTACTACCTTCGCACCGGGCTGGATGTGGGATTGAAGATGACGCTCGATCTTGTCCAGCATATCCTGCGGATCCTGATCGCCGACAAGCCGGCAAGTAATCTTGGCATGGGCTTCCTTCGGAATTACCGTCTTGGAGCCTTCACCCTGGAATCCGCCGTATACCCCATTCAGTTCAAGGGTTGGCCGTGCGCCTGTTCGTTCAACGAAGGAATATCCAGCTTCCCCGTACAGGGTATCAAGCCCCAGATCTGTCCGGAGTCCTTCTTCGTTGAAGTTCTGCTTCGCGAACTCTTCTCTCATCTCACTGGAGAGCTCAGGCACCCCTTTATAAAAGCCTTCTACTGCAATGCGGCCCTGTTCATCATGGAGCGAAGCGAGCAGCGAGACCAGGGCGTGAAGAGCGTTAGGTACACCGCCTCCAAAGGTACCGGAATGCAGATCCGTATTCGCAGTATGTACAGACACTTCAAGGGAGCACAATCCACGGAGTCCTGTACTGATAGCCGGTTTGCCCTTCTCGATCAGCGATGTGTCCGAGATGAGCACCACATCAGCGGCAAGCTTCTCTTGGTTGTCTTCAAGGAACAGAGGAAGATTGGGGCTTGATACCTCTTCTTCTCCTTCAATACAGAACTTGACATTCACCGGCAGCGCGGATTCCTGGCTTAACAGGGCTTCAACCGCCTTGATATGCAGGAAGAGCTGGCCTTTGTCATCAGTGGCTCCGCGGGCATACAGCTTACCGTCCCGAATGCTAGGTTCAAATGGCGGAGTCTCCCACAGATGAAGGGGGTCCACAGGCTGAACATCATAGTGTCCATAGATCAGAACGGTGGGTTTGCCGGGTGCATGAAGATGATCGGCATAAATAATCGGATGTCCCTTCGTTTGATGAACCTCTACATGTTCAAGTCCAGCTGTTCTAAGCGCATCGGCTATCCAGGAGGCGGCTTTGGCCACATCCGGTTTGTGTTCGGAAAGTGCGGAGATACTGGGTATGGTAAGCAGCTCTTTCAGTTGATCCAGGTGCTGCTCACGCAGGCTTTCGAAGTAAGCTTTATAATCTGTAGTCATTCGTATCCTCCTAAAATAGGGTATAGTTCTATTTTACTCTTTTTACGGCCCAAACAAAAATGAAGTTCATCTCTAGAGAGTAGGACTTTAGGGTTTTATTAAGGGTTCCTTAAAATTTAATCAGGTTTTTTTATGATTTGTTAAGGTTAACAAGTAGCGTTTCTGGTAAAGTGAAATTAAACAAGCATTAGAGGGGAGTCAATTATTCGCATGGAAGACAAAGATCAGAAGGATTTGGGACAAGGGGTAAGCCCGGACGCAGAGAAAGAGAACACGGAGGTAAAGGAAGAGGCTACGGCTGCTGCGCCGCAGACCTTTGCTCAGGAACCTGCAGCTTATTCATCGCCTGACAAGATGGCGTATGTAACTGAACAAAGTGCAGGCGGTAACCCGGCGGTTACGGCTGCGAAGAGACAAAGCCTGATCTGGATGGTCATCTCCTTGATTCTGGCTGTTGCGCTGGTTATTCTTCTGGTGAAGCCACTAACAGGCAAAGGCACGTCGGATAACGGACCAGTTGCAACAGTCAACGGGGTAGAGATCTCCAAGGACAAGCTGTATGACGAGCTGGTCAAAGCAGGTGGAGCGCAGACTCTGGACGAAATGATTAACGATGAGCTGATGAAGCAGGAAGTGACTAAAGCTAATATTAAGATCACTGACGCCGATATCAAAAAAGAAATTAGTTATCTCGAACAGCAATATGGTTCTAAGGAAGGCTTGGATGCGGCACTTCAACAGAACAGCATGACCCAAGAGGATCTAAATAAATTAGTGGTTAAGCAGCTTGAAATGAGAAAGCTGCTCAGCTCCAAAATTAAAGTGACTGATGAAGAAGTTAAGTCGTTCTTTGACCAGAACAAAGAGTCCTTGAATACACCGGAGCAAGTCCGCGTATCAAGCATTACAGTGGCTACCAAAGCTGAAGCGGACGATATTCTTAAGCAGCTGAAGGGCGGAAGTGATTTTGCAGCTCTCGCCAAGGAGAAATCTACGGACACAGCTACCAAAGCTAAAGGCGGCGATCTGGGCTTCTTCGCTAAAGGTCAGCAGGACCCAGCGGTGGTAGACGCTGCGTTCAAGCTTAAGAAGGACGAGCTTAGTGGGGTAGTGGAGTCGCAGTCCGGCTTCCAGATCCTGAAATTGACGGACCGCAAGGAAGCCCACACAGCTACTTTTGAAGAACGCAAAGATCAGATTCGTGACGGCCTGGAGTCCCAGCAGGTAAGCCAGCTGCAGCCAGCCTGGCTTCAAGAGGTTAAAGCCAAGGCAAAGATTGTGAACACCCTGGATAAGAAATCGGGATCAGCTGCTGCCGGTACAACTAAATAATTAAAGCAATGGAGAGCAGCCGGGTTCATTTGAACCCGGCTGTTTATATATGGAGTACATAAGGTCCTATGTTTTGCTTTGAGTTCAGAGGGGAAAGAAGGTAAAATAAGGAGCGTTATATAGGTAATCGAGAAGAAGAATACGAGCCTGAACATTCACCTCGTATGATTCTGTGAGGAAGCTGAGGTTGAAGAGGCATGTCCGAAATTAAACAATGGGAAGATGGCATCATTCAGGTGAAGATCTCAATGGCCCCGCCGCTGCGGTGGGTGAACAGCTATATTCTTCGCGGTAGTAACGGAATAACAATTGTGGATCCAGGACCCAAGACCGAGACCAGCATTTTGGAATGGAAGGAAATATGGAACGAACTTGGCCTTAAGAGGGACGATATTACCTCGGTGGTGGTGACTCACCATCATCCCGATCATTATGGTCTGGCCGGTCATATCCAGTCCTATACGGGGGCCAGCGTCTGGATGTCACGCCGTGCACACGCAGAGACCAAATTCATGTGGGGCAGCGGAAGCTTGATCAACGAGGAGCTGCCTGCATTATATCAGGTTCATGGTATGCCGCCGGAATGGACCGGGCAGCTATCCGGACACTTGGCGGGCTTCCTGCCCCAAGTGACACCCGAGCCGCTCGTATCCTATATAGATGAGGGGACGCCGCTGGAAATGGGAGACCGATTGTGGCTCCCTATTGAGACGGGCGGACATGCTCCCGGTCACATCTCGTTCTATCAAGCACAGAGCCGAACCATACTGTGCGGGGATGCAGTTCTTCCGCAAATCTCCCCGAACATCAGCTTCCTGCCGGGAAGTGACCCGCAGCCACTGCAGTCCTACACCGATGCCATGCTGAAGCTGGCTGGTTATGCAGTGGACTTTGCCTATCCCGGCCACCGGCATCCGTTTGATTATTTCAGGGAACGGCTCGAGGCACTTCTGCTCCATCATGAAGAGCGTCTGGGGATCATTGAGGGCTTGCTGAAGGAACGGCCGCGTTCCTGTTTTGAAGTCTGTACAGCACTGTTTGGAAGCAAGCTTGGAATTCATCAGATGCGGTTTGCCATGTCAGAAGCCCTGGCCCATCTGATCGAGCTGGTCAGACAGGGACGAGCCTGTGAAGAGGCTTCCCGGGACCAAGTCATCTTTTATGCGGTTGAATAAATGATGATGAATACCCTAGATTTTTGGTCGCCCGTTACTCTTTCTTTGAAGGTATCCGTGCTTGCGGGAATTGCCGCTTTTATCTGTGCCATATGGGCGGGATGGCGAATGACTATTCGGGCATTTCCGGGCCTCACCGTGATAGAGACCTTCTTCATGCTTCCCCTTGTGCTTCCTCCTACGGTTGTCGGTTTCCTGCTGCTTGTCATATTTGGACGGCGAAGCTGGGTGGGGCAGGTGTTCGAGATGCTCTTCCACATGCCGATCGTCTTCACTTGGGGGGCTGCAGTCATTGCTGCAGCCGTGGTTGCCTTTCCCCTCGCTTATCAGACTATCAAGGCAGGGTTCACCTCGATTGACCGCGATCTTCTTGCCGTAGGGCGCTCGATGGGAGCGTCGGAGTTTCAGCTCCTCCGCTTTGTCACCTTGCCGCTGGCACGCCGCTCACTGCTCACGGCATTCATACTGGCATTCACCAGAAGCCTGGGTGAATTCGGAGCCACCCTGATGCTGGCCGGGAATATTCCCGGCAGAACCCAGACTCTGCCTACAGCGATATATATCGCTGTAGACACCAATGATCTGAACTCAGCCTGGCTGTGGGCCGGGCTCATGGTCCTCATGTCTTTTGTGCTGCTGCTGTTCACCAGATCGGCTGCGGAGCGGGAATGAGTGAGGAGAAAGCGGGAGCAGAGCTTGTATGATTGACTTGTAGTGTGTGGTAACTGAGAGTGAATTGATTAAAGTAATTAAGGGAGATCAAGAGAGATCAAGAGAGATCAAGAGAGATCAAGAGAGATCAAGAGAGACTAATTGCGACGACCTTATAGTAGTCCTTAGCAAATAGAGTTCTTAAGAAAAGTCCTGCTCATCTCATTCGCACCACTCTAGAGGGCATTCAGTTCAATCTCAAACCCCAAATCCTCAATGATCTGGTGATCCGCGGTAATATCCTGACCCTCCGTTGTCAAATAATCACCCACGAAGATGGAATTGGCTGCATACAGGGCCAGGGGCTGGAGAGAGCGAAGGTTAACCTCCCGGCCCCCGGCTACCCGGATCTCCTTGGACGGACAGATCAACCGGAACAGCGCAAGCACTTTGAGCGCCTTCATCGCAGGCGTGCGGCCTGCATTTTCAAGAGGTGTCCCGGGAATGGCATTCAAAAAGTTAATGGGTATGGAGTCCGCGTCCAGTTCGCGAAGCGCATAAGCCATTTCAACAATTTCCTGATCGGTTTCACCCATGCCAATGATAACTCCGGAGCAGGGAGACATTCCGTAAGCTTTGACCTTGTCCACCGTGTGGACCCGCTGCTCATAGGTATGGGTGGTGGTAATGGATGAATAGTTGGACTTACTCGTATTCAAATTGTGGTTGTATCGATGCACGCCTGCATCGGCAAGGCGCCTTGCCTGATCGTCCTTCAGAATGCCGAGGCAGGCACAGATCTTGAGGGGCATCGTATCGCGGATCTCCTTGACCGCGTCCACCACTTGATCTAGCTCTTTCTCGGTCGGTCCCCTTCCAGCAGCCACGATGCAGTAGGTTCCTGCTTTGCGCTGCATGGCTTCTCTCGCTCCGGCAAGCAGCGTCTCCTTGTCCAGGAGGGTATACTTCTGGACCGGTGCAGTGGAGACAATCGATTGCGAGCAGTAGCCGCAGTCCTCGGGACAAAGTCCGCTTTTGGCATTGATGATCATATTAAGCTTGACCTTCTTGCCATAATAATGGCGTCTGACCTGGAACGCCGCATGCATAATCGGCAGTACTTCTTCCGAGTCCGCTTCAAGTACAGACAGTCCTTCCTCTAATGTAATCAGTTCCCCATTCAGTGCCTTCTCGGCAAGCGATATCCAGCCTAACTGATTAGCGATCATGGTCTTCATCCGGCAGTTCTCCCTCGCTATGTATATTGTTAACCTGATATAATTAATTGGTTGACAATTAATGTAGACATTCTAGCAGACCCGAATTTACCTGTAAAGAGTACTCTAGGCACAAGTTTTGGCTAAATAGCATACACGAATGGGGAGAGAGCAGTCTTAATTGTAAGGAAAAAGGAACATGACTGCGAGCCTGATTCATTGTCACGGATTACGATGGGCCGAAGATATAACAAAGCTTGTTAAGGCTGTCCAATAATGCATTCCAATAAAGAAAGCGGGGGAGATCCCCGCTTCGTACACCATCTTGTACACCTGATTCAATCTGTGAAATGCGGCTCGCCGAGCACCTGATACAGGAATCCGCGCAGCTCATCGCCTTCTTCTTCATCCAGACTGTAGACACGTTCGAGATAACCTTCTTCATCCAGATCGTCGGAGCCCAGGATGGCCGTCTTGCCTGCCTGTAAATCGGTAACCAGCTTCTTCCCGTAGAAGCGGTTCGTTGTTGTAATGGCCAGATCGAATCGCTTCATGGAATGGCCGATAAATGTGATAAAGCGGGTAGATGTTTGCTCGGTGGAATCGGACAGGAAATCCAGATCCTTTTCAGAGAACGTCATATAGATAGTGCCTCCTAAACTGTCTTAAGTTATTCCTATTATATCAGGAAAAGGGTCGCCAGGCAGAATACACTTATATTTGACTTTCTTCCAGAATAAGGTATGATAAGGATAACAGTATACGAATGGGGAAGCACCTCTTTGGCGATAAGCCGGAGAGGTGCTTTTTTGTGTGCTGATTTATAGGAGGTGCTGCCTAATGCGGATCATATTTCTTAACAGTATGGAGAAGAAGTCGGGTGAACAAATACCAAGCGGAGCACAGGTATGGATAGGCGAGGATGAGGGCGTATGGAGAATGGGCTGGAACGAGCTGACCGCAGATGATGAGGCAGAGACCCTGTGGTATGAGGGGGAATCCTGGTCCGAGATGCTTCATGTGTATCGTCACCGGTTGGCAGTGAAGCTTGGAGAAGGATTCAGACCGGTGATAGACGGGATGTTCCATGAGAAAGAGGAAGGGAAAGGCAAGGCTATTCTAGCCCAAAAGCTCGTATTCTATAGTGAACTCAATCCGAACGAGACGTTATTCACCGAGCTTAGCGCGTGGCGGCGCAGACGCGCTTCTGCAGAACGCAAGGCCCCTTATCTAATTGCCAGCAACCGTCTGCTTAGGCTGATCAGTGTGTTTCAGCCAAGGACACGCGAGGAGCTGCTGCAGCTGCCGGGTGTAGGTGAATCTAAGTCTGCGGAGTATGGAGATGAGCTGCTTGAACTGACACAGCAGGGCGAGCGTTCGTTCATTTTCCCGCTGAACTGGGTGGAGGGAACACTGGATGAAGAAGACTTCCGCTCCTGGCTCTACAAGCAGAAGGAAGTCAAGTACAGAATGGAGATGGAGAAGTTCGGCCTGCGCAGGGTCATGCTTGAAGCGATCGCAGAAGGCGGTGATGTAGAGGAGATGTGCAGGCGGACAGGGCTTGACCGGCGTGAGACTGTAGAGCTGCTTGAAGATCTGGAGAAGGATGGGTATGAACTGGAGACGCTGCTGCTTGCAGAGCTAAAGGAGGTCCCGGAGGCAGAGCAGACGGCCATCTGGCAGGCATATGAGGAACTGGGCGATACCTTTCTTAAGCCCGTCCTTCAGCGGGTATATGGAGCAGAGCTTCCGCTTGAGTGCAATGTGGAGAAGATGTACGAGCAGCTGCGGCTGATCCGCATCCGTTACCGGCGGATGGGCTCTGGCGTGCGGAGCGCCGGTTAGAAATGAGAAAGGACGAAGCTCTCCAGCTGCCGGCAAGGCAGGGGATCGTTTCGTCCTTTATCTGATCTGGGATAGAGCGGTGAGCTCAAATCCAGTCTTTTTTGCGGAAAATATAGAACATGCCAAAACCTAAAGTGATCATAATCCCGATCACAATAAAATAACTGTATCTGCCATGCAGCTCTGGCATATTATCGAAGTTCATCCCGTAAATGCCTGTAATCAGGGTCAGCGGAATGAAGATAGTTGTAATAGCGGTAAATACACGCATGATTTCGTTGGCGCGGTTGGCGATACTGGACTGATAGGCTTCTCGCAAGTTGCCCATCAGCTCTCGGAAGGTGTCAAAGTTCTCGGAAATTTTCACAGCATTCTCGTAAATGTCGCTGAAATACTTCTGCAATTGATCGTCAATGAGCCGCAGATCCTTCTTATTAAGAATATTGATAACTTCCTTTTGCGGACCCAGCATCTTCTTCAGCCACAGAATCTCGCTTCGCAGACCAATAATCTCATTCAGATGAGAACGCTTGGTATGAACCAGAATGTCCTCCTCCAGCTTCTCGATCTTATCTTCGATCCGGTCTCCGACCAGGAAGTAATTATCGACCACGAGGTCAATCAGCAGGTAGAGGAACCGGTCAGGTTCGTTCACTTCCTGCTCCCAAAGTATAGGCTTAATAGCTCTAAGCTCGCTGATCTTCTGCTTGGTTACCGTTATAATATAATGCCGTCCCAGGAACATGCTGAGTGCACGCAGGAATATCTCTTCATCATCAAAACGAATACTGTTCACTACAATGAAATAATGATTATCATAAATTTCAATCTTCGGACGCTGTTCCTCTTCTGTCAGACAGTCCTCCACTGCAAGATCATGCAGGGCAAAAGCCGGCTGCAGCAGCGCAAGGTCCTCGGCGTCAGCATCGATCCAGTAGAATCCTTCCGCCGGCGGCGTAAGGGTAAGCTCCAAATCTTCCACCACAGTGAATACACCGGCGTTAACATGGCGAATTTTCATCTGATTTCACTCCTTTACCCTTCGTCTGAAGGGATATGCTCTTGGGTTATGTGAATGCACTGTTCATTACATCAGTTCATTCTCATAAGAGCACAGAAAAGAAATCAGCAGCCGGAGCATTACCATAAGTCAAGGCAGTAATGGCACCGGGAAACGAAAGAGCCCCTTCCTCCCGCAAGTGTCCTGCTGATTTGTCTTCTATGCAGTTGTTCTGCAGGGGCATAGCTCTGCGGACTACTCGGGTCGCCTTCCATTTCTAACTTCACCTCTTCGGTTCTGGGCTTGTAACACTCGTCTAGTATAACGCCGCGGTATGAAAATTTTCAAGGAAAAAGTCCCTTGACGAGTCATGGGATAACATATGGCGCAAGGGGCGGGGAGGTGCAGTATTCTCAGTATGAAAAATATCACCGGATTCTTGACGAAGAGCCCGGTTATGCTATACAGTAGTTGCAGGGAAATTATAATTTCTTCTATGAAATATTAACTTCATACGCGAATTCTTATCAAGAGTAGGTGGAGGGACCAGCCCGATGAAACCCGGCAACCGGCGAGCGATCGCACGGTGCTAATTCTTGCAGAACTACAGGCAGACGTTAGAGAGCCTGGGTCTCTGAGAGATGAGAGAGGCGCATATATATAACCGATATGACCTTTCTCTATGTGTGAGAAGGGTCATTTTCTGTATGCACCCGCTTTTGCCAATAGGAAATCGCACTCATACCAAAAAGGAGTGAACACAAATGCCAATCAAAATACCTGACAGCCTGCCCGCCAAGGAAGTGCTTGTGAACGAGAACATCTTCGTGATGGACGAAAGCCGTGCTTATGAACAGGATATCCGTCCGCTGCGAATCGCGATCCTTAATTTGATGCCTACTAAGGAGACTACAGAATCGCAAATCTTGCGGCTGCTGGGGAATACTCCTCTACAGGTGGAGATCGTTCTGCTTCATCCGCGTTCCCATACCTCCAAGAATACCTCGGCCCAGCACTTGGAGATGTTCTACAAGACGTTCGATGAGATCAAGAAGCACCGCTTCGATGGAATGATCATTACCGGAGCTCCTGTTGAACAGATGGATTTCGAAGAAGTCAATTACTGGGAGGAGCTGAAGGAGATCTTTGATTGGACGAAGACTAACGTCACTTCAACGCTTCATATATGTTGGGGTTCCCAGGCTGGACTGTATCACCACTTTGGAGTGCCGAAGATCGCGCTGCCAGATAAATGCTTCGGGGTGTTCCCGCACACGATTAATATTCCTAATGTTAAGCTGCTGCGCGGATTCGACGAGCTGTTCTATGTACCGCATTCCCGTCATACCTCTGTGCGCAGAGAGGATATTGAGAACAAGCAGGATCTCGAAATTCTAGCTGAATCCGAGGATTCGGGGATTTATCTTGTGGCCACCAAAGACGGAAAGCAGATTTTCGTGACCGGTCACTCGGAATATGATCCGTTATCCCTCAAGTGGGAGTATGATCGCGATGTGAGCCGGGGCCTTGAAGTTGCGCTTCCGGTCAACTACTTTCCTAAGGATGATCCGACACGTACGCCGCCTTCAACCTGGCGGGCGCATGCTAACTTATTATTTTCCAATTGGCTCAATTACTATGTGTATCAAGAAACACCTTACGATATGGAAGAGAACGCTGAATATATCTATCACATCTAAATTAGGGGGTTGTTCAAGTATATGTCAGATCAAAAGCTTCATATTGAGAGCAGGCTAGCACAAATTGGCTCGGTGGAAGAGCCTGTCACCGGTGCGGTGAATTATCCGATCTACCAGGCTACAGCTTTTCGCCATCCGCGTCTTGGCCAGAGCACGGGCTTTGATTATTCCCGTACGAAGAGTCCAACACGGAAAGTGCTGGAGGATGCGGCAGCTGCGCTGGAATCCGGGGACGCCGGTTTTGCCTGCAGTTCAGGTATGGCGGCTCTTCAGACCATCTTCACGCTGTTCGCGCAAGGGGATCATCTGATTGTGTCTCTCGACCTTTATGGCGGAACCTACCGGTTAATCGAACGGATTCTAGGCAAATACGGAATCACCGCATCTTACGTAGATACGAATGATCTTGATGCGCTCGAGCAGGTCCGCCAGCCGAACACCAAGGCGCTGATTATTGAGACCCCGACCAACCCTCTAATGATGATTACGGATATCGAGGCTGTCTGTACTTGGGCCAAGCGGCATGGGATCCTGAGCGTTGTGGACAATACGCTGATGACTCCGTATTTCCAGCGGCCGCTTGAGCTTGGAGCGGATATTGTCATTCATAGTGCGAGTAAGTACCTGGGTGGTCACAATGATGTGCTGGCAGGTCTGATTGTAACGAAAGGGAAAGAGCTGTCCGACGAGATCGCTTTCTTGCATAACTCGATCGGTGCCGTTCTGGGCCCTACAGATTCCTACCAATTAATGCGCGGCATGAAAACCCTTGCGCTTCGCATGGACCGCCATGAGAGCAATGCGCTGGCGATTGCGAAGCATCTGGATGCTCATCCGGAGATCGCCGAAGTCTTCCATCCGGGGCTGCCGGATCACCCTGGCTATGCTATTCAGAGCAGACAATCGAGCGGCAACACGGGGATCTTCTCCTTCAAGGTGCGTGATGCCAAGTTCGTGGAGCCGATCCTGCGCAGCTTGAATCTGATCGCCTTCGCGGAGAGCCTGGGCGGCGTGGAATCGCTGATGACCTATCCGGCTATTCAGACCCACGCGGATATTCCGCTTGAGATTCGTGAAGCGGTGGGCGTGGACGATCGTCTGCTTCGCTTCTCGGTCGGAGTGGAGCATGTGGATGATCTAATTGCCGATCTGGATCAGGCTATCGAGGCGGCACGGGCCGAAATTGAAGGAGGACAAGGATAATGAGCGGACAAGAACGGAAATTCGATACGAAGCTGCTGCATTTCGGAACGGAAGTGGACGAGGCTACCGGGGCATCCAGTGTGCCGATCTACCAGGCCTCTACTTTCCATCATCATGATATCTTTAATCCTCCGGTTCATGATTACAGCCGGTCGGGCAACCCAACTCGTCAAGCACTAGAAGACTATATTGCTGTGCTTGAAGGCGGGGTTCGCGGCTTTGCCTACTCCACTGGGATGTCTGCGATCTCATCGACCTTCATGCTGCTCTCGGCAGGGGATCATATCATCGTGACAGAAGATGTATACGGCGGTACATACCGGCTGCTGACTACCATCCTCAGCCGAATGAATATTGAGACGACGTTCGTCGATATGACGGATCTGGAGGCAGTTAAGGCTGCATTGAAGCCGAACACCAAAGCCGTATATATGGAGACGCCATCGAATCCAACGTTAAAGATCACGGATATCGGAGCAGTGGCGGAGTGGGCCAAGGAAAAGGGCCTGCTGAGCATTGTCGACAATACGTTCATGACCCCTTATTACCAGCGTCCGCTTGAGCTGGGTGTGGATATTGTGCTGCACAGTGCGACCAAGTTCCTTGGGGGCCATAGTGATGTGCTGGCCGGCCTTGCCGTTACAGGCAGCGAAGAGCTTGCGAAGCAGCTCAAGTATCTGCAAAATGGTCTGGGCACGGTGCTCGGTGCCCAGGATTCATGGCTGCTTATGCGCGGCATGAAGACGCTGGCTGCGCGCATGGCGCACAGCGAGATCAGCGCGCGCAAGCTCGCAGGTTGGCTCAGCAGCCGGGATGACATCGGCGCTGTATATTACCCCGGCCTGCCGGAGCATCCGGGCCGGGAAGTGCAGGAGAAGCAGTCGACCGGCTATGGCGCGGTCGTATCCTTCGACGTGGGTTCCGGCGAGCGTGCGAAGCAGCTGCTCAGCCGCGTGAAGCTGCCGCTCGTGGCGGTGAGCCTGGGCGCTGTGGAAAGTATTTTATCGTATCCGGCTATGATGTCTCATGCGTCCATGCCAGCTGAAGTGCGTGCCGAGCGCGGAATTACGGATGGGCTGCTGCGCTTCTCAGTCGGTCTGGAGGATATTGATGATCTGATTGCGGATCTGGAGCAGGCGCTTCAGAACAGCTAATTTGTAAGAGGCACATGCAATGTTTCACTGAACCTTAGTTCAATAAATGTTCAAATTCCTTGATTTAGGATAAGCACCCGGGCGTTTCGGGTGCTGTTTTTCTTGGGCGGGTATGTTACGATGAAATAATGAATATAATTACCAGACTCTTGCTAGGAGGTTCTGTATGATAGACTCAATTTTGAATAAAGCACTTCAGGGCGAACGCCTTACGGTTGAGGATACTACGGCTCTATTTGAATCCAATGAAGTTGAGAAGATGGGGCATACCGCCAATATTCTCATGAACCGCATGCATCCCGATCCTATCGCTACCTTTGTGATTGGGCGGAATATTAACTATACGAACGTATGTGATGTGTACTGCCGATTCTGCGCCTTTTACCGCAGACCGGGTTCGGAAGAGGGATATGTACTCCCGGATGAAGTGATCTTCCAGAAGATCCAGGAGACGATGGATGTGGGCGGTACCGAAATTCTGATGCAGGGCGGGACGAACCCGAACCTGCCGTTCAGCTATTATACGGATCTGCTGCGCGGGATCAAGCAGCGCTTCCCGGAGATTACGATGCACTCGTTCTCCCCGGCGGAGATTCAGAAGATGGTTGTTGTCTCGGATGGGCTTACCCTCGAACAGGTTGTACGTCAGATTCACGAAGCGGGTCTTGATTCCCTGCCGGGCGGCGGAGCCGAAATTCTGGATGACCGGACACGGCGCAAGATCAGCCGTCTTAAGGGCTCATGGACAGACTGGATGGATGTCATGAAGACAGCCCATAAGGTCGGTATGAACACTACAGCTACCATGGTTATCGGCCTTGGTGAGACGATGGAGGAACGCGCGCTGCATCTGCACCGTGTACGTGACGCCCAGGATGAATGCATCCAGAATGGCTACGATTCTGAAGGCTTCCTGGCCTTCATTCCGTGGACCTTCCAGCCGGATAATACGAACCTGAAGCTGGATCGTCAGACTCCTGAGGAGTATCTGAAGACGGTAGCGATCAGTCGGATCACGCTGGACAATATCAAGAACTTCCAGTCCTCCTGGGTAACGATGGGACCGGAGGTCGGCAAGCTCTCCCTTCAATATGGCTGCAATGACTTCGGCAGTACGATGATCGAAGAGAACGTGGTCTCGTCCGCAGGTGCTACGCACAAAGTGAACATCGGCTCGATCCTGAAGCTCATCCGCGAAGCCGGCAAGATTCCTGCGCAGCGGAATACCCGTTATGACATTCTTCGCGTGTTCGATGATGAGAGCGCGAATGTCGAGAATGACTTTGTTATGCAGAACTAATTATTAATTTATATTTCAAACTCAGCAGCGCTTGTTCATCACTAATCCTCTTTTGGGAGGGTTGTGGGAATGAGCGCTGTTTTAATGGTATAGAGGTTTTGTCCCGCTTTCCCTGCATTCTTTTCCATATGTCCCTCCCGTATATCCTCCCTGGTCTCACCATATACTTTGGAGAGAGAAGGGAAGGAGGCAAGGCCATGGAGTTCTGTGTGGTAACCACTGCTGCGGGAAGCAAGAAAGAGGCAGACCGGTTCGCCCGTTTTATCCGGCGTAAGTTTAACGGTTTACATAGAGACAAATCAGAGTTTAAATTGAGCTTCGCTACCCAAGGCGATAGGGTAAGTGCGGTATTTGAAGGCGATGAGACCGCCTACAGCTTTGCCAAGCGCTCCATTACCATTCGGGAGAAGCTGTCTTATGCACTTGCTGAGTACATCATTGCGGAAAAGGAAGCGGACATAGTAAGACGGCTGGTCTCCAGGGAATATGACTTTACAGGGGAACAGGATCTGGCAGGAATTGTGGATTCCTGCCTTCATTTACTCAGCCCGGAGATCGAGGGGATAGATGTTCGGAATCGGCGCTGCGGGCAGCTTGCGGTGCACATTCGTTATGTTCTTGAAGAGGGTGCCGAACTGAATTTGGATGGCTTTATGACTTTTCGGATGAAGGAGTACCGAGATCAAATCCGGGAGACGCTGGATTACGTGGTCGATGAGTTTTTGCTCGATAAGCAGTATGAGGAATTTATCGGGTTGCTGAAATATTTTGTGCATTTTCAGGAGACACAGATTGGCGTTGTTCACTTGATGCATAAGGGTGGCAGTGAATTTACGATATACAACGAGCACATGATGCCGCTCGAAGCCGCCGTAGTGGAAGGGGTCGTAGCCCGAATCGCCGATAATGAGCTTGAACTTGAAGATGTTATTGTGAGCTCGCTCATCTCGTTGTCCCCTGGACGAATCATCGTGCATACCCGGGAGCCGGAGGTGCAGATCATTTCGACAATACGGCAAATTTTCGGAGAACGTATCGAAATGTGTGAATACTGTCCGCGCTGCAAGGCTTTCGCGGAAGGAGAACGCAAGCAGGGGACCAGAGACCGTAAGGGGCTTGATCATGGATAAAAAGGGCTGTACACCTTGACTGGTCTTCATTCGTAACGATATAATAGCTGAAGAAATTGTTATCTCAGGAACAGCCATGATAAAGACATGGAATAAGGTACAACGGAACGTGCAGAGAGAGGAACCCCGGCTGAAATTTCCTCCGCTTCGACTTTATTCTACCCCTTTGTAGCTGCGGCTCTGAACGCTCGGATCTTCGATTCGAATTCAGTAAGAACCGCCGGATCATTCACGTTACAGAATGCTAATGAAGGACTTCAGCTGTGGAGTGTATGTGTTAACCGCAGTGTGAGTCAAATTAGGGTGGAACCACGGGTTATTACACACTCGTCCCTTTTCGGGGGCGGGTGTTTTTTGTTGTCCGCTTCTATGAGGAACCGGATTATTTTGGAGGAGGAAGATGAACATGGCAGTATCCATTAAATTGCCGGACGGCTCCGTACGGGAGTATGCCGAAGGCAGTACGTTTGAAGATGTGGCAGCATCCATCAGCAGCGGTCTGCGCAAGAACGCTGTGGGAGGTAAGCTGAACGGACAAGTTGTTGATCTGAATACGAAGCTGGTTGAAGGAGCTCAAATTGAGATTATTACCCTGGATTCCCAGGATGGTCTTGAGATGATGCGCCACAGCTCGGCCCACTTGCTGGCCCAGGCGGTAAAGCGTCTATTCGGCAATAAGGAAGTTAAGCTTGGAATCGGGCCGGTTATTGAGGACGGCTTCTATTATGATATGGATCTTGAACACCCGCTTAATCCTGAAGATCTGCAGAAGATCGAGAAAGAAATGGAGCGCATCATAGGGGAGAATCTGCCGATTACCCGCCGTGAGGTGAGCCGTCAGGAAGCTCTGGATATTTTTGCAGAGCTTGAAGATCCTTATAAGCTGGAACTGATCCGGGATCTTCCGGAAGACAGCATTATCACAATTTATGATCAAGGCGAGTTCTTCGATCTGTGCCGTGGTCCTCACGTACCTTCCACCGGCAAGATCAAAGTATTCAAGCTGCTCAGCGTAGCTGGGGCTTACTGGCGCGGGAACAGCAAGAACAAAATGCTGCAGCGGATCTACGGTACCGCATTCGTGAAGAAGGCGGAGCTGGATAACCACCTCCACCTGCTGGAAGAAGCGAAGAAGCGCGATCACCGCAAGCTTGGCAAAGAGCTGAAGATCTTCACCTTCTCGAACCTTGTCGGGCAGGGTCTGCCGATCTGGCTGCCGAACGGAGCGAAGCTGCGCCGTACGCTGGAGCGTTATATTGTTGACCTGGAAGAAAGACTCGGCTACCAGCACGTATACACACCGGTAATGGGAAATGTGGAGCTGTACAAAACATCCGGTCACTGGGAACACTATCAAGAGGACATGTTCCCTAAGATGGTTCTCGATAATGAAGAGCTTGTTCTTCGTCCGATGAACTGCCCTCACCATATGATGGTCTATAAGAGCGATATGCGTTCATACCGTGATCTTCCGGTCCGTATCGCTGAGCTGGGCCTGATGCACCGCTATGAAATGTCTGGCGCACTGACCGGGCTGCACCGTGTTCGTGCCATGACCCTGAACGATGCGCATATCTTCTGCCGTCCGGATCAGATTAAGGACGAGTTCGCGCGCGTAATTCGCCTGATCCAGCACGTGTACGACGACTTCGGCATTCGCGATTACCGTTTCCGCTTGTCTTACCGCGATCCTCAGGATACCGAGAAGTACTTCCAGAACGACGAGATGTGGGAAATGTCTCAACGCATGCTGCGTGAGGTTGTGGAATCGCTGGATATTCCGTTCTTTGAAGCGGAAGGCGAAGCGGCCTTCTATGGTCCGAAGCTGGATGTGCAGATCAAGACGGCTCTCGGTAAGGAAGAGACGTTGTCCACTGTACAGCTGGACTTCTTGCTACCTGAACGGTTCGAGCTGGAGTATGTAGGCGATGACGGGCAGAAGCACCGTCCAGTCGTTATCCACCGCGGGATCATCAGTACCATGGAGCGCATGACCGCATTCCTGCTGGAGAATTTTGCGGGATCTCTACCGCTATGGTTGTCTCCGGTACAGGCGAAGGTTATTCCGGTATCGGGTGCTTTTGACGACTATGCACGTGAAGTGATTGAGAAGCTGCAATCCAGCGGCATTCGTGTAGAAGCGGACCTGCGTAACGAGAAGCTGGGATACAAGATTCGTGAAGCTCAGCTGGAAAAGGTGCCGTACATGTTCATCGTCGGTGAGAACGAGAAGAACAGTGCTTCGGTATCAGTCCGTAAGCGCGGCGAAGGGGATATTGGCGCCAAGACGATTGACGAGACTGTAGCTTTGCTGCAGGAAGAGATCCGTAACCACGTTATATAGGATGAGTTAATCTCCTACACCGGATCGCTGTAATACTTTCGTTAAATTAAATATAGGCAAGTATAAAATGCGGTGCATCTGGAGAACCTCTCGAATAAGGGGGAGGTATTCATATGCACCGCATTTATTTTTGGAGAAAATTCAGTGTTACACTCACGATAACCATGATTACATTCAGTCTGGTATTACCCGACAGCACGATATACGCAAGCGAGTTCAAGCCGTTATCCTTATTCGAACGGTTTGTTAGCAAAGCTTTGGAATTTAGCGAATCCTATAGCAAGAAAGATAGCAGCAGGAAGAGTCCTATTGTTAAAAGCAGCAGCAAATCGGCACTGCATCCAAGTTGGGTAGTTGCTCCTTCGATACGGGATCGGGTCTGGAAATTGGAGGGCCAGCGGAAGAAGAAGCTGCCTGGATCATCCGGACAGACTAACCGCAGCAGTGCTGCTTCGGCTGTTCTTGCTGCTCCTGAGGGCGAGCGCGTGCTCAGAACCGTATCCGTTATGGCAACGGGATATACTGCTGGCATTGAATCAACAGGCAAGAGCAGGAACCACCCACAGTACGGCATTACGTACTCAGGCGTTAAAGTGCGAAGAGATAAACGAACCGTCTCTACCATCGCCGCTGATCTCAGGGTGTTCCCGATCGGTACCATTCTGTACATTCCCGGCTATGGATATGGAGTTGTAGCCGACAAGGGGTCGGCGATCAAAGGGAAGAAGATTGACCTATATTTCTCCACTACCAAGCAGGTGTACAAAGAATGGGGCAAGAAGAAGGTTGAGGTTCAAGTGTTGAAGCACGGCCGGGGCAAACTGACCGAGGCGATGCTGAGGGAACTCGGACAAGTGATGCAGGTGAACAAAGAGGTTCCTGTGAATGTGTGGGAAAGTGCATAATAGATCATCCGTTTAACCATACTATGGACTGGGTGCTTAGGTACCCTGCAATCATTAAACGGAGGTGACACAATATGCCACGCAACAATCAAATGAATCAAGGCAGCATGGGTGGACAAGGTAAATCCCTTACTCCGAATGAGAAATACGATGCAGAGTTTGCAGTGGAGACGGGTAACATGAATACTGTAGCCCAGAAGGCCAGAGCTTCTCACGCTGAGGGTCAGACTCACACAAACTCTCAGACTCCGGATGAGAAATTCAATGCAGAGTTTGCAGAAGAGAGCAACAGTTCAAACAAACTGGGCTCTATGAACAACAATTCTGTAAGCAGCAAGCGTCAAAGCCGCAGCCGCAACAACAGCTAATCCGCCGCGCCAAAGAAGCTGTCCCATCTTTAAGATGGGGCAGCTTCTTTATTTTTAGTACAATCCATTCTATATATTTAGTAAAAAAATCCAACTCCCTCGGTCTAGAGACCGAGGCCAAGTTCAACCTCACGCCGCTGTTGTGATCTAACGCTCCTGTTGTACACTTAAGTCAAGCTAAAGTTTGTATCATTTGGAGGCGTAGTTTATGAGAAGTGGTTCATTCGGCAGATATATAGGAGGGCTTATCCTTATCGTAATCGGCTCGCTGTTCCTGCTTAATCAGCTGGGTTATACGCAGATCAGCATCGGTTATATTTTTTCTACCTTTTGGCCGGTATTCGTAATTTTTGCTGGACTATCGCAGGTGTTCAGCGGCAGACGGTACGGTTCTTCAGCTATTGGCGGCTTGATTGTCACTATGGTCGGGATGTATTTTCTCGGAAGAAATCTGGGTTGGGTTGATTTGTCTCCAGGGGAGTTCTTCCGCTTATTCGCTCCCGCTGCACTAATTCTCGGGGGGCTGTGTATTCTGTTCAAGCCGAGAGGTGGCTCAGCCTATAGAGAACGCCGCAGGAATCGTCATAAGGACCGGTTCCCTTCCGAGTCTCCCTTTCCTCCGGAGCCGCCTTATCCGCCCTATCCACCAACCCAGCCTCCGTTTCACCCGGAGATGAAGTCTCCGCTGGATGAGGCCTTTGGTGAGAAATTCGGAGAAAAGCCGCCTGCACAGCCGTCTATGAATCCGTGGGAGAATAAAGGAAATGCGAGTCACCATAGTTATGGTAATTCCTACAATGGCCATGAGCGGATTAACAAGTCCGGCTTCATCGGTGACGTGCATATCGGACGCGATTATTTCGAATTGAAGCCAACGAACGTCTCTCATTTTATCGGCGATACGGTCATTGATCTTACCAAGGCTCAGATCCCTTATGGGGAGACCCAGATTAATGTGTCGGCATTTATCGGTGATGTGAAGGTGTTCATGCCTGATGAAATGGATGTGGCCATTACGGTCAGCTCCAGCTCGTTCATTGGGGATATGAAGGTGCTGAACGAGAAGCAGGGCGGCTTTCTCAGTAATGTACAATCCAGTTCTCCTCACTACGGGGAAGCAGGCCGCAAGGTGAAGCTCGTCGTCAGTGTGTTTGTTGGAGACGTTCGAGTGAATATGGTGGGCTGATTATGATGCTGCGAAATTTGAAAAGTAGCAAGTGGGAGCTGCTGTTCTACTTTTTGCTGACAGGAAGTATGGCAGCGGCAGCCCTCTTCGTTCTAAATTCATCCGGCTATATCGTCATCACGAACCCTCACATGTGGATTTACTACATGGTGGGGATTGTGGTGTTTTCGATCATTATCGGTTACCTGGCCGGGCAACGGATTCAGCGGAGGATCGATGTGCTGCATCTCAATATGCTGCAGGTAGCCAAAGGCAATCTTCATGTCAGAATGCCGTCGATTCCCGATCCTACCTTTGCCGGAGTGTATCTGGAATTCAATACGATGATGGCCGCTGTGGAGAAGAAGATGCAGCTTCTGCAGCAGCTTGGGGAGCAGGAGGTCATCGAGAAGGAACAAGCCTCCGAGAAGGCCGTTCTTGAAGAGCGGCGCCGGCTGGCCAGAGATCTGCACGATACCGTCAGCCAACAGCTTTTTGCGATCCATATGGCCGCTTCCTCCCTGCCCAAGGTGCTTGAGGTGAATGAGGCCCAGGCCTCGGCAGTGATGGACCAGCTGATTCAGATGTCCCAGATTGCCCAGAAACAGATGAGAGCACTTATTGCCCAGCTAAGACCGATGGAGCTCGTGGATAAGACTTTATCCGAAGCCTTAGACCAGTGGTTCCCGGACTACTGCCGCCAGAATAATCTAAAGGGCATGAAGGAGCTTGATATCCACGGCCAGCTGTCCGACGCGAAGGAGCATCAGCTCTTCCTGATCATTCAGGAAGCTATGGCGAACATCGTCAAGCATGCGGGAGCGAAGCTGGTCAGTCTATCACTGCGTGAAGGACCAAGGCAGGTTGTATTAAGCATCAGTGATGATGGGCAGGGCTTCAGTTCCAATTATCAAAGGCAGGGGTCTTACGGTCTGACGACCATGCGTGAGCGGGCTGAGAAGCTCGGCGGGCATGTTGAAGTCATCAGCAAGCCTGGTGCGGGCACCACGATACGAGTACATATTCCTAAATTCGAAGAGCGGGAAGAGAGCGATGAACATGAGCGGTGAAACGGTGAAAATTATGATTGTCGATGACCATGATATGGTTCGAATGGGGCTGAAAACTTACCTGATGCTGGATCCCCGGTTTCAGGTTATTGCCGAGGCAGGAGATGGCCAGCAGGCCGTGAATATGTTGACCGGAATGGAAGGC
The DNA here is from genome assembly GCF_059492195.1 of Paenibacillus sp. Paensp111. Classification (NCBI taxonomy): domain Bacteria; kingdom Bacillati; phylum Bacillota; class Bacilli; order Caryophanales; family Paenibacillaceae; genus Paenibacillus; species Paenibacillus sp. Paensp111. The sequence goes on along the minus strand of NZ_CP168527.1, from coordinate 3,343,110 downwards.
GGGGTGATGCCTGATCTCATTCTCATGGATTTGATGATGCCGGTCATGAACGGGGCTGAAGCGACTAAGGCGCTGATTGCCCGTTTTCCCAATCTGAAGATTGTCATTTTGACGAGCTTTCTGGAGGACGATCTTGTAGTTAAGGCTATAGAAGCCGGCGCCGTCAGTTATGTTCTTAAGACGGTGTCCGCCGAGGAACTGATCTATGCGCTGCAGGGCGCTTACAGAGGGATGCCGGTCATGACGGGGGATGTGGCGCAGGCACTGACACGCGGTCTTCGTCAGCGGACCGTTCAGAATAATGAATCGGGACTGACTGAACGCGAGAAAGAGGTGCTGCTGCTGATCGCCGAAGGCAAGACGAATAAGGATATCGGTGAGGAGCTCCATATCAGCATCAAGACCGTGAAGACGCATGTTAGCAATCTATTAATGAAATGCGAGCTAGAAGATCGTACTCAGCTTGCAATTTATGCACACCGCCAAGGGTGGGTTTCCTAGAGCCGCAAGGTTTATCTCCTTTTTAATTGTTTTTAAGGTACGTTTAAGGTTTATAGTACACAATAAGAACAAGTAAACAAGATCCCTTACAATCATGGGATAAGGAGGATATTAAACCATGGACGAACAAAGAAACAAGCCCGGACACAGCTTTGGGGACAATGCATCAGATAAGCCGCAGCAGCCTGCAGAATCCGGTTCATCATACTATTCATATGGTCCTTTCCAATCTTATGGACAAGATAATAGAGAAGGCGGAAGAGAGAATCCTTCCGATCCCAACCAAGTTGAAATTACACCGCCCCAGCCGGTGAGAACGCTCATGACATCCTATGATATCCGTCCATCCAGTGAAGGTGGTGGCGGAGCTCAGGGCTCTGGAGGCGGGACTAAAGGCAGCGGCAATTGGCAGTATAACAGCAAGCCGAAATCATCCGCGAAATCAGTTATTGCCGGTGCATTGGCCGGGATGCTGATTCTTGGCGGAGGGATGTTCTTCGCTGACAAAGAGAACCTGTTCACAGGAGATCAAGCAGCTACTCCAGTCGCTGCGTATCCTGCGAGCAGCAGTACGGCGCAGCCTGAGCCGAGCACAGGAACAGGTTCGAAGACCACCCAAGCCGTATTTCCAATGACTAATCCAGGCGATGTCAGTGATGTTGTAGATCATGCGGGACCCGCAGTGGTCAAGATTGAGACGCTGGTAAAGTCTAGCAAGCAGAGCCAGGGAAGCCAGGGAGGCAGCAATTCAGATCCGTTCAACCAATTCTTCTTCGGTGGAGACAGCGGCATCTTCGGCGGCGACGGACAGAGCGGAGGCGGCGGATCCTCTTCCCAAGGTGACCAGCTTGTACCGACAGGACTTGGTTCGGGCTTTATTTTTGATAAAACAGGCTATATTCTGACCAACGAACACGTGGTTCATAATGCCGATGTTGTGCAGGTAACGGTCCAAGGGACAAATAAGCCTTATGAAGCTAAAGTGCTTGGCACAAGCTATGACCTCGACTTGGCTGTTCTCAAGATTGAAGGCAGCAGCTTCCCTTCTATTCCGCTTGGAAGCTCGGACACTACCAAAGTCGGTGAATGGGTCGTAGCTATCGGTAACCCGCAGGGCTTTGACCATTCGGTAACCGCCGGTGTACTCAGCTCCAAAGGCCGCGAGATTTCGATCGCCGGGGAGAATGGGGAGAAGGATCGTAAATACGAGAACCTCCTGCAGACAGATGCTTCGATCAACCCAGGTAACTCCGGGGGACCTCTGCTGAACCTGAAAGGTGAAGTTATCGGGATTAACGTAGCTGTTAGCGAGAACTCCCAAGGTATCGGTTTTGCGATTCCAACCAGCACCATTAATGAAGTTCTTGATAAATTGAAGAATAATCAGGCCATTCCCAAGAAGCCGGTTCCCTTCATTGGAGCTTCTCTCATGACGCTGACGGATGAAGTTGCGAAGCAGATGGGGACGAATGTCAAGGAAGGCTCTGTAGTCTCCGAGATTGTATACAAATCTCCGGCCTACAGTGCGGATCTTCGCCCATATGATATCATTACCGGTGCCGATGGCAAGAGCTTTGCAACCAAGGAAGATCTGATTGCTTACATTCAGACTCATAAGGTTGGAGACAAAGTCAAGCTGAACGTTGTGCGTAATGACAGTAAGCTGGACGTTACTGTAACAATTGGCGACAAGAACAATTTCCAGAATCTGCAGTAAGTTATCTGGGCAGACATACCGGGCACGTATGAAGCAGAAGCGGCAGGGAGAACCCTACCGCTTCTTGTTGTAGCACCAAAAAGCCGTTTAACGTGCTGTCTCTTTGGCTATAGCACCAAAAAGACAGCCAAACACAAGCTGTCTCTTTGGCTATAGCACCAAAAAGACAGCCAAACACAAGCTGTCTTTTTGGCTATAAATTTACGGTTTTATTTTGGTACAATACAGAGAGTTGAGAAGGACCAGCCGTCTGGAGGCTGGGAAGCTAAAGGAGAGTTCCTATGAGATCCGGTATATTAATCATTGATGATGACGAGAAAATTATATCTATGCTGCGGCGGGGGCTGGCTTTTGAAGGCTATGATGTATATTCTGCCCCTAATGGCATGGAAGGGCTTCAGATGATGCTGACGGCAGATCCCGATCTGGTTGTGCTGGATGTCATGATGCCTCAGGTGGATGGCTTTGAAGTCTGCAGGCGGATTCGCGAGGGCGGAAGCAGCGTTCCCATTCTTATGCTTACCGCCAAGGATGAGGTGGAGAACCGGGTGAAGGGGCTCGATCTTGGCGCCGATGACTATCTGGTTAAGCCTTTTGCACTGGAGGAGCTGCTGGCCAGGGTCAGAGCTTTGCTGCGCCGCAAGGAGAGTACCCCGGAAGGAGACGCCCACCGGTTAGTATTTGAAGATATCGTTCTGGACTACGATTCGAGGGAAGTCATTAGAGCGGGGCGCAGGCTTGAGCTGACCGCCAAGGAATTCGAGCTGCTGTATCTATTCATGCAGAATCCGAAGCGGCTTCTAACCCGTGATCTGATTATGGATAAAATATGGGGATATGACTACAGCGGGGAATCGAACGTGCTGGAGGTCTATATTGCAATGTTAAGACAAAAAACGGAGGAGCAGGGCGAGAAACGGGTCATTCAGACGATCCGCGGAGCCGGTTATATTTTGAGAGGAGAATCTTGACCATGTCCATAAGATGGCGGCTGACCGCATGGTATACTTGCATACTGGCCGTAACTCTGGTGTTGTTCGGAGCTTCGATTTATGGACTTGTGCGTTACAACATTTACACTGAGGTCAAGAATAAGATCGTTGAGCAAGCCAATCAAATACGCAACCTGGACACCTACACAGACGGGCAGAATATTGATCTTCAGCTAAGCAGAGACCAGAAGAACAGGCTGGAAGATAATAATATTTCCTGGCAGATTTACAGCTTCTACGGTTCAGGGATTACCAGTCTGGCTCCTGCCTTACAGGATCGGAATTTAAGTCTGCCGGTACCCAAGCCGAATTCGCTTGTAAATGGGGGCAAGTTCTCGTCTTTTACCAAGAATGGTTATGCCTTTATTCTGTTTGAACTGCCTGTACCTTCGGCTGACCAGCCTTTTGGAGTTCTGTCACTAGCCGTGAATACCATGTCTGAGGACCGGCTCATGGATCAGATGAAGACGGTACTCGTGTTCGGATTCTTCATTACGGTCGTATGCGCTTCAACCCTGGGGCTGTTCCTGGCCCGCAAATCCATGCGTCCCATCGGCAAGGTCATAGAAGCGGCCAACCAGATTCAGACGGGAAATGACCTCAGTGTCCGTATTGATTATGAGGGGCCAAATGATGAGATTGGACAGCTGATTGGCACGGTGAATCAGATGTTATCCAGAACCGACAGGTTCTATAAGGAACTGGAAGAAGCTTATGCAACCCAGCGCAGGTTCGTATCCGACGCTTCCCATGAGCTTAGGACACCGCTGACGACCATACGGGGAAATGTGGATTTGCTCAAGAAGGCCTGGGATCAGGAGGCGGAAGGGCGACTTCAGATGGATGAACAGAGCCTGCGCAGCCTGTCGATGGAAGCGATCAGCGATATTGCTGATGAATCCAAACGGATGAGCCGGCTTGTGAATGACATGCTCTCCCTGGCTCGTGCGGATACGGGCCAGACCATTACGAGGGAGCCGCTGCTTATGTCTCCGATTGTGCAGGATGTCATTCGAAGATCCCAGTTTCTTACCCGTTCCGCGGCTTGGGTTCAGGGGGATCTCTCCGCTATTGCTGGCTTATATGTAGAGGGGAACCGCGATTATTTGCAGCAAATGCTGTTTATCTTTATTGAGAATGCCTTTAAATACACGCCGGAAGGCAAAGTTATGATCGATGCGGTCAGAGTGGGCGGCCAGATCGGAATCCGGATTGCGGATACAGGGATCGGGATGGATCAGAAGGATATTCCGCACATATTTGAACGTTTCTACCGGGCCGACCCCTCCCGCGGAGTTACCCAGGGGACAGGACTTGGACTCTCCATCGCCAAATGGATCATTGATGAGCATCGCGGCTCGGTGGAGGTCATCTCCCGCAAGGGTGAGGGCACAGCCTTTGTAATCTGGCTCCCTGCCTTTCCGACCCCGCTTCAATAGGTTATAATTAGAGGTGTTTGTCATAGAGAGTTCATTGCAGCTCCAAGAAAGCGGGGTTAAACTTATGGAAGTCGTCAAAATCTCACCGCGCGGCTATTGCTACGGCGTTGTTGATGCTATGGTCCTGGCCCGTCAGGCGGCCAAGAACCTGGATCTTCCTCGTCCGATTTATATACTGGGTATGATCGTTCATAACAGCCATGTGACCCAATCCTTTGAGGATGAGGGAATCATTACGCTCGATGGTGCCAACCGGCTCGATATTTTAAGTCAGGTAGACAAAGGAACAGTCATCTTTACGGCCCACGGGGTATCTCCCGAGGTTAGAAAGATCGCCAGGGATAAAGGGCTTACTACGGTTGACGCTACTTGTCCGGATGTGACCAAGACGCATGTCCTGATCGAAGAGAAGGTCGCGGAAGGGTACGAGATTATTTATATCGGCAAAAAAGGGCATCCCGAGCCGGAAGGTGCGCTGGGGATCGCCCCGGAGCATGTGCATCTCATTGAGCGGGAAGAAGAGATTGATCTTCTGAGCATTACCTCAGACCGGATCATTATTACGAATCAGACCACGATGAGCCAGTGGGATATCAAGCATATTATTAAGAAGCTGGTAGAGAAGTATCCTGGCGCCGAAGTGCATAACGAGATTTGTCTCGCCACCCAGGTCCGGCAGGAGGCTGTGGCTGAGCAGGCCGGTCAGACGGATCTCGTGATTGTAGTCGGAGATCCGCGCAGCAACAACTCCAACCGTCTTGCCCAGGTCTCCGAAGAGATTGCTGGCGTAACAGCATACCGGATTGCGGACGTTACGGAACTCAAGCGGGAGTGGCTGGAGGGTGTTAGCAAGGTGGGAGTTACATCGGGCGCCTCGACGCCCACCCCGATCACCAAAGAGGTAATTGCTTATCTGGAACAGTATGACCCTGCCCGCCCGGAGACGTGGGAGATTGTGCGTACCGTGAATATGCAGAAGCTGCTTCCTCCTGTCCGGGAGAAAAGCACATCGAAGACCTTATAATTCTAGTTATATGGCTAGTTCATTCCATATAGCAGGCGCCCCTTTTGGGGCGCTTTTTTTTGACTAAGCGCACATTGTTAAGAAATTGTGAAACTCCTTATAGTCTTTTTATAAATAGGCTTGTCTCTGTCTTGACGAAGAGGCAGTCATCATGTATATTTACTTTAGCGGTTAAAAGCTTAAAAGCACACAAGCGTTTAAGTGAAAAAGCAGTTTAACAGTATTCATAATACTCTGATAAGAACATAATCGGAAAGATATACCGAAGGGGATGTAGGCAGGCTTCCCGTATTTACAACGTATCCTGCTGGAATTTCAAGCCAAATGAGAGGATGTTCAAATATGATCGTAATTACTTCCAACCATACGCCCGAAGAGCGTATTCAAGAGATCATCGCTGTAATTGAGAAGGAGGGACTGCAGGCGCACGTCTCCCGTGGGAATGACCGTACTGTAATCGGATTGATCGGACAGATTGAACCGAAGCTTGCAGAGCATCTGCGTCAAATGAAGGATGTAGAGAACGTAGTTAAAATCTCGAAATCTTATAAGTTGGCCAGCCGTGATTTCCATCCCGAGAATACAGTTATCTCTATTGGTGATGTCAAAATTGGCGGTGGGGAGCTAGTGGTAATGGGTGGGCCTTGTGCGGTAGAAACTCCTGAACAGATCGATGAGATCGCTCGCCTGGTTAAAGCCGCTGGGGGCCAGGTGCTGCGCGGTGGTGCATTCAAGCCGCGTACCGGCCCGTACAGCTTCCAGGGAGTAGGCGTCGAAGGTCTGATCATGATGGCTGAGGCAGGGAAGAAGCACGGCCTGCTGACCATTACGGAAGTCATGACCCCTGAATATGTCGATGTTTGTGCGGAATATGCGGACATTCTCCAAATTGGAACACGGAACATGCAGAACTTTGATCTGCTTCGCAAGCTGGGCAGCTGCGGCCGTCCTGTCCTTCTGAAGCGCGGATTCAGCGCCACTTATGATGAGCTTCTCAATGCGGCCGAGTATATCCTGGCCGGTGGCAATCCGGACGTCATGCTGTGCGAGCGGGGCATCCGTACGTTTGAGACTTACACCCGGAACACGCTGGACCTGTCAGCGATTCCTGTACTGCAGCAGCTCAGCCACCTGCCGGTCATTTCCGACCCGAGCCATGGAACAGGAAGACGTGAGCTGGTTGAACCGATGGCGAAGGCATCAGTAGCAGCCGGAGCCGACGGTCTGATTATCGAAATGCATACGGATCCGGACAACTCGATGACGGGTGACGGTGTACAATCTCTGTTCCCTGACCAATTTGCTGGACTTCTGCAAGATTTAGAGAAGCTGGCTCCAATTGTCGGCAAATCATTCAAAGCAGCTCCAAGCATCGTGCAAGTCTAATTTTTCCCGGGAAATAGATAAGAAGAGAGCCCTCGCTATATCGCGCAGGGTTCTTTACCTATGTACAGCGATAAAAATGTGATGATACCTAACATGAGCCATAAAAATACCTTACATATCTATTGACGGATGCTTTTGCTTGGTATTATAATGACGACAGAAAATATATAGTATGAACGTTAAGTGTTTTTGCTTGCTTTAATGTTCGTGATTGGGAGGATTAATGATGTCAGTACAGCAGGTTTTGAAGACTATTCAGGAGAAACAAATTGAGTGGGTGGATTTCCGTTTTGTAGACCTGTCCGGTCGGGCACACCACATCAGTCTGCCAGCCAAAGAGGTTGACGAAGAAACTTTTGTAAATGGTGTAGCTTTTGACGGTTCTTCTATCCCGGGATTCCGTGGTATCGAAGAATCTGACATGGTTATGATGCCGGATCCGGGCTCAAGCTTTGTTGATCCTTTTACAGCACATCCTACCTTGAACATTCTTTGTGATATCTTTACACCAGACGGCAACCGTTATGAGCGTGATCCACGCAGTATTGCTGTTCGCGCTGAAGAATACCTGAAGAAGAGCGGTGTAGGTACAGCAGCATTCTTCGCACCAGAGTCCGAGTTCTTTATCTTCGATGATGTACGTCATGAGAGCAGCATGAACCGCTCTTACTATGAAGTGAATTCCGAAGAAGCCGGATGGAACACCAGCCGTGAAGAAGAAGGCGGCAACCTTGGTTTCAAAGTACCTGTAAAAGGTGGATATGTTCCTGTAGCTCCAACTGATAAGCAGCAGGATATCCGTAGCGAAATGTGCCGTTTGCTTGAAGAAGCAGGACTTCGTATTGAGCGTCATCACCACGAAGTAGCTACTGCAGGTCAAGCTGAGATTAACTTCCGCTTCGACACGCTTCTCAAAACTGCTGATAACTTGATGGTATACAAATACATCGTTCACAATACAGCACAACAATTTGGCAAAACAGCAACGTTCATGCCAAAACCACTCTTCGGTGACAACGGAAGCGGTATGCACGTTCACCAGTCCATCTTTGATGGCGATACCCCTCTTTTTTATGAAAAAGGCGGATATGGAAATCTGAGTGAAATGGCCCTTCACTATATCGGAGGTATCCTGCACCACGCTCCAGCTTTGATTGCGTTCACGAACCCAAGCACGAACTCATTCAAACGTCTGGTACCTGGTTACGAAGCACCAGTTAACCTTGTATACTCCAAAGGTAACCGTTCTGCAGCAGTTCGTATCCCAGTAGCGGCTGTAACACCTAAAGGCTGCCGGATCGAGTTCCGTACACCGGACTCCACGGCTAACCCTTACCTGGCATTCTCAGCTATGCTTCTTGCAGGTCTTGATGGAATCAAGCGTAAGATCAACCCGCAAGAACAAGGTTATGGACCATACGACAAGAATATCTATGATTTGTCCGATGCTGAGAAGAAAGAAATTCGCAGCGTTCCAGGTTCCTTGGATGAGGCTCTTGATGCACTGCTTGCCGACACCGAATTCCTGACTGAAGGCGGCGTATTTACACAAGACTTCATTGATAACTTTGTAGCATTGAAGCGTAAAGAAGCTAAAGCAGTTGCTATGCGCGTACACCCGCATGAAATCGGACTTTACTTCGACCTGTAATAGAACTTATATATTCATGAAATGATAGCTAAGGGGCCGTCCCTAAGGTCGATTCGGACCTGGGGGACGGTCCCTTTTGCTATAGATATTTCTTATTTAATCCCTGAAAAGTTCAGTGTGATCATGCCACAGTCTTTCGCAAGACAAAGCGTTAATGTGTCAATTCTGCAAACTTGTCCAAAGTTGTTCAATATGTTCTTGATGCAGGGATAGAATGTTGTTATAGTAAACCGTAACTATAGCACCGTCATATTCAACTTACTTTGATTAAGAGAGAGGATGGGAGTCCAAATGAGTAAGAGAGCCTACAATTTTAATGCGGGTCCCGCAGCAGTACCCTTGGAAGTGCTTCAACGCGCCCAAGCTGAATTTGTCGATTATCAGGACAATGGAATGTCGATTATGGAGATGTCCCACCGCGGAGCCGTCTATGAAGGAGTCCACAACGAAGCTCAAAGCCGTCTCCTGAATCTGCTTGGCAATCCGGAAGGATACAAGGTTCTATTTCTGCAGGGCGGAGCTTCCACCCAGTTCGCTATGCTTCCAATGAACTTGTTAGCTGAAGGCAAGACTGCGGGTTATGTTAAGACAGGCAGCTGGGCCAACAAAGCGATCAGTGAAGCTAAATTAATCGGGGATACGTTCATTGCCGCTTCTTCGGAAGACAACCAATATAAATCGGTTCCGAGTCTGGCGGATCTTCAATTGCCTGAGAATGCAGCCTACCTGCATCTTACTTCTAACGAGACGATTGAAGGCACCCAGTTCCAGGAATTCCCGGATACAGGTAATGTACCTTTGATTGCAGATATGTCCAGTGATATCCTGTCACGCCAATTTGACGTGAAGAATTTCGGAATGATCTATGCGGGTGCTCAGAAGAACCTTGGCCCTTCAGGCGTAACGGTTGTAGTTGCCCGTGAAGAACTGATCCAGAACTCGCCAAAACATATTCCAACCGTGCTTAGATATGACACACACACCAAGAATAACTCTCTCTATAATACTCCTCCATCCTTCTCGATCTATATGGTGAACCAGGTGCTTAAATGGATTGAGGAACAAGGTTCCCTTGCCGGAATCGAGGCCAAGAACCGTGAGAAAGCACAGCTTCTATACAATGCAATCGATAACAGCGGTGGCTTCTTCCACGGATTCGCAGATAAGGACAGCCGCTCTAACATGAACGTAACCTTCCGTATGGCGTCCGAAGATCTTGAGAAGCAATTCGTGAAGGCTTCCGAGCAGGAAGGCTTTGTAGGCCTCAAAGGCCATCGCAGTGTCGGAGGTCTTCGTGCATCGATCTATAACGCAGTTCCTTACGAACACATCAAAGCTTTGGTTGACTTCATGGGAGAATTCCAAAGAAAGAACGGTTAAGATCAAGTCTATATAGAAAGGTGATATCCGGATTTACGGGTATCACCTTTTTTGCTGAATGGTTTGGTTTTATGTGAAACATGATATAATAGTAGGATGTGCTTCTATATAATACGCATTATAAATATTCACATTTATGGTGACAGTCGTAACTACGGTGAATGCTTGGACTTTCGGTCGCTGTTATCTCCAGATTTCTGGATGTATACCAAAGCAGGGATGAAATCCGGAGACAAAGGCGATCGCTTTCGCTCCTACAGTTCCAAGCTTCCCCTCCGCTACGTCTTACCTACATGTCAATTTCAACTGCGTCTTATATAGTGATTTTGTAGAGAGAGGTGCTTTCTTCATCATGGCCTTACATATTGTGCTTGTAGAACCCGAAATACCGGCGAATACCGGGAACATTGCCCGTACTTGCGCAGCAACCGGAATTCATCTGCATCTGGTACGCCCCCTGGGCTTCCGTACGGATGATGCCACACTAAAGCGTGCCGGACTTGACTACTGGTATGCGGTTCATATTGAATACCACGATTCCTTTGCTGAGGTGGAGGAGATGTACAAAGGGAGCAGATTTTTCTTCGCCACAACCAAGGCGGATCAGAGATACAGCGACTTCCAGTATCAGGATGGCGATTTCTTCGTTTTCGGAAAAGAAACCAAGGGACTTGCGCCCGAAATTCTCCAGGCTCATCCAGACAGTCTCATCCGGATGCCAATGACCGACAAGGTCCGGTCTCTGAATCTGTCGAATTCTGCGGCGATTATTGTATATGAAGCTCTGCGACAATTGAATTTCCCGGGAATGGATTAAGGTTAATGCAATGTAAATACGTCATAAGATGCGATTTTTTAAAGAATTTTAGCGAATTTGTGATTACTCAGCAGGATTTAGGAAAATTATGCCGAAATATATTTATTTAAAGACCTTCCGTCTTTTTCTTTTCTGACCGATATATTAGAGGGGGATGCTTTATTATATCTAAAGGGAAGAACCCAATAAGTGCGGTGTCTGTTTATATTTTTCGGGAGAGGTGTGCTTTTTATGAAACCTGCTGGTGTGGTCCGTAAAGTGGATCAACTGGGGAGAATCGTCTTACCCAAATCGCTTCGGAAGAGATATCAAATGAATGAAGGGGATCCTGTCGAAATTCTCGTGCAGGGCGATCATATCATCCTTGAACGTTATCGTCCAAAATGTGTATTCTGCGGCAATATGGAAGATGTAAGCGAGTTCAAAGAACGGTCCATTTGTGGCCAATGCCTGGTTGAAATGAATCATTTACCACGACACGCGTAAGACGTGTGTTACGAAGCACCGCAGAATTCTGCGGTGCTTTTTAAATCCTATGACAAAGAAAGAAGCTCTTCCTTAGGAAGAGCTTCTTCTTTCATTACAAACCTTTGGTTTTATCATCGTTATAGGATGCAGTTAAGATTCCGGCCACGAACAGGACAAACACTAGTGTAACAATCCAGAATGTTAATGAAAAGGACATGCAGCCACCTCCAACGTATACTCACTATGTCTATTATAACCATCACATGAACAAAATTAAAAGCTATATTATTTGAAAAATAAAAAATGAGTAGGGACCGGGCGAAGAGCGCCGTCCGAAGGCTTGTTAATCACCCTGCCACCAAGGATTAATGAGGTGGAACCCCCGCCGTCCAGGTTATAGGCACTTTGGACGCCCAGGTTATACAGCTTGTCCTGAAGCTCAGGCAGGGAGGCGCCGGAATGGCCATTCTCATCGTATCCATCCACCACGAGCACCAGCAGCTGGTCATCCCGGTAGCTGCCGATCACGGTTCGGGGTGCGCGGTAAGGAGAGGTCAGCCATTTCTCGGGAATGGGGGTCTTGGCACCATTTTGCAGGAGGACCGGGACGAAGGTAGCCCCAAATACCGGCTTCAATCTATCCAGCTGGGACTGACTGGAGAACTTGCCTCCGATGAGCTTCCCAGACTGGTTAAGCCCGACGAATGAAAGGTCTTTGAAGCTGGGCTGGAATCCGGTTAAATATTTGCCGTTCTGAATCGTGGTACTGAGCGGATATCGTTTGCCCCCGGAGTCTGCGAATCCTCCTGCGTTAATCCCTGCTATGGCCCCACTGTGTTTGACCGCCTGCATGGTGGTCTCGGAAGAGCCCAGCTTGTCACCGGCAACAGCCATCTTCATGGCTGACGGATCTTTAAGCTTGATCTTCATGGCATATCCCTTATAGCTACCAGGGTTAATCTTGTACAGTTCAATCCGAATTTTGTCGCTCTGGACGGTCTCATAAGGTGAGGAACCGAACTTGGCAGTAATGCGTCGGTCATAAATAGCCTCGGGCTTATGGGAAGCTTTTTGGGCAGCGTTGACCACCTGAGCCATGGCCGAGGTCGTCTTCTGATATAACACAGCTGTTCTTCGAATGGTTGAAATCGTATATTTAGCAGTCTCTTCGGCGTCTGACAAGGAAGCAGACACCTGATTAACATGCTGATCAAGCTCTGGAGGAGCAGATAATTTTACGGGCTGCCCCTCCCAGTTCAGCTGAACACTACCGAGAAGAAGTGCAAGGATCAGGCCGAAGAATGGTGCAGTCGCAAGCAAAAAGAACCGGTTGAGCTGTTTGACTTGGATGTTCATTTTAACAGATCCATCTTGCTCTGTAGTGCACTCAGCTGCTTCTTAACTTCAGCCAACTGAGTGTATAGCTTGTTGCTGTTGTCGGTCTTATTGCTTGCATTATCTTTCGTGAAGGTAAGCAGCTCGTTGAACGATTGAACCTTGCTGTCGAGCTGGCTTACCTCATTCGATAAGGATGATAATTTGAAATTATATTCGGCCTTGATTGCGTTCGTCTGTGCCTGCCATTTGGCGTCGAGCGCGGAGAGCATGTTCTGCTGCAGATGATGACTGTACCAGTAGGTTGCGGCTATTCCACTCCCGATGAGCAGCAGCCAAATGACGAGAAATACCTTTACGGACGTTCCCCGGTTTCTCGTGCTGCGCGCCGAAGTAGGCGTGGAAACAGGCTCCGTAGAGTAAGACATGTGTATCACCTCAAGCATTTTCTAATTTTTTACCAATTTTCATTTTAACATTCCCCTATCTTGTACGCAAAATATGTAAATGTTTTCAAAGGTTCCAGAGCAAAAAAAATTCATTCTGGAGAATCGGGCTGGTCTGCTCCATATACTAATATGGGATCAGAGCTGGTGCTGAAAGGGGCCGATGCGTGATGAAACGGAATTTTGAGAGGCATGAGGAACATGGGATTGGCATCATTTCCCTTGCAGGGGAAGGGATGGAAAGAGGGCTGTATCCGGTCAGTAAAGAGTGGTTAGTGGATTTAGATGAAAAAAATGACGAAGCAGGAGCAGACAGCCGGGAACCCGGGTTCGGAGATAAGCTGCAATCCGGCTGGGCTAACTTCATTCTTGGAACCTACAGCCATGAATCTACTCGGATAGAGAAGTCCTCTCTGCTGCTGACAACCGGCAGGATGGAGGCTTGGAAGCTGCTATTGGGTGAGCTGGTTAATCCGGGGGATACCGTGGTGGTGGAGAATCCCGTCTCGCCAGCTGTGTTAGAGGAACTCCTCCTAAGAAAATTGAAGGTCGTTCCGGTAGACTGCGATGGCGATGGCATGCGGCCTGAAGAATTGAAGAGCTGTCTTGTCCGGATTAAGCCGGCCCTAATATATATCTCTCTTGAATATTCGGATACCACCGGGGCTATATGGAGTTCTGCTCGCATACGGGAAATTGCTGAGATCACCCGGCAAGCCGGTATTTGGCTTGTGGGGGACCGAAGCAGTGCAGAGGCTCCCTTTGCGGCTGGGACGAACAATTTGCGAAAGTCAGGCCGCTCGTTATTTGAAATCGGCAGAGATCGGGGATATGACGGGCGAATCGCTGAACTCATGTCCATGGATGGCCATGGTATCCATGCTGGATGGATTCGAGCGGGGGAGACGCTGATTCAGCGCTTGAAGGAAGCGAGAGAGGCGCTCGGCAGCGCAGAAGACACTCGGGGCAGAAGGAATCAAGCGGATAAAGCGCTAATCGAGCGCTTGAAGGAAGCGAGAGGGGTCCCTGGCAGCGCAGAAGACATAAGTTGCCCGGCCGGGGTCCCGGCGCAGCTGCTGGTGCAGCCCTGCTTCAGCTGGGCGCAGCATGCCGCGGCGCTGAACCGCGAGTACGCCGCGCGGCGAGCGGAAGCTCTTGCTGTGCTGGCAGGCAGCCGCGCCCTCGGCGCTGTCTGCCAGCACGCTGCCGGCCGCGGCCGCTTCCTGTGGGCAGAGCTGCCGGCAGGCATGGACAGCGCCGCCCTTCTTCGGGCGGCGCGTCTGAAGGGCGCGGCGTTCCTGCCCGGCGCGCGGTGTTACGCGGGAGCGGGGAACCCGCGGACGCTGCGCTTGTCGCTGGCTGCGCAGAGCCGGCCGCGGCTGCTTCTGGGGCTGGAGCGCATTTGCGAAGCAGCCGAGGATTTTACGGCACGCTGGCACCAGTAGCTCGGCTGCTGGGATGAGTGTGTCGTCTGCCCCGAGCAAGCTTCAATGTTCTCCCCGGCGAATATTCTGCTCCTACTGCCTACATGCCGCCTGACATGCCGCGTGATGATATCCTTGTTCTGCCTTATCTCAGTCGATAAGCAGAGCATTATCCTCATCCGCGGCTGCCGCGAACTGACGATGGCTTGCCGTCACCTGTTCATACTGCTGCAGCGCTTCTGCCCCCGCCGGAGTCAGACTGTAGCGGCCGCGGCTGACTCTCTCGAACCAGCCGTAATAGTTGCGCTGCAGAATATCTGCGGCTGTACCAACCCCGCTCTGGTCACGGATCTCGCGCGGGGACATCTGCCCCGCGGCGCGGGACATCACCACGGCTACCCGAAGCGCTTTCTCGCGATAAGCGGTCACCAGCTTTTGCCCGCGGCTTCCCCCGACGTTATAATCCCCGCTCCGCTCCCGAAATTCATTAGCCAGCCGGGTAACCCGGGTCTTCACCTGTCTGGGTCCTCCGTAGCTTTCCATTCCTTCAGGTCTGCACAGAACCTCGACAAACGGTTTCTTGGTCTTGTAATGAGTTACCGTAATGAGCCCGAGCCCGAGTCTTCGGCACAGCTGTGTAATTTCACCCCAGCGCTGATTATGAGCGCCTTTCTTCTGCCGATTCCGCTCTACAGCAAGATAGACTTCCCTGCTCAGCTTCTGGCGTGCCTGTCCCTGCAGCAGCAGAGCCAGATTGAAGGTTTTCTTCATCTCGACAATCAGGGGCTCGCTCTGATCAGGCCGGAACCCGACCAGATCACAATGCCGCACCTCACTCTTCACCTCGTAACCCTGCTCCTCGAAAAATAGCTTTAGCGGCTTGTATAATTCCGTTTCGTGTTGAACCGCCATGTTCTTGGGCTCCTTTCTTGGCGCGTATAGTACTCACAGATAGTCATGTAAATAGAGTATAGCATAAAGAATTCAATTGAATTACGAACCAAGATACGCATAGGTGATTCAATACCGATTTTTCCGATAGGTATAAAATATAGTTCAGATAAAATCGTCAATTAATTGTATAAGCTCGCATAAGTATGTAATATCCTTTTTTAACCGTTGTAAAAGCTCACGGCGTACTGCTCTCAGGGACAGACAAAGATGCGTAGTTCATATCGGAAGCACAGGAGGTACCAAGCATGGATATTTTTGAACGCGTTGCAGCATACCGGGCAGAAAGTGATCGGTTGGCGTGGAGCGGTACTTTTAAAGAATACATTGAGCTGCTGAAGAAAGACCCGTCTCCGGCCAAGACAGCTCATGCCCGCGTATACGACATGATTGAATCCTATGGCGTTGAGGAAGTGAATGGCCAGAAGCGCTACAAGTTTTTTGAACAGGAGATTTTTGGACTGGATCGCGCCATTGAGAAGCTGGTGGAGGAATATTTTCACTCGGCCGCCCGCAGGCTTGACGTACGCAAAAGAATTCTTTTGCTTATGGGCCCGGTTAGTGGAGGGAAATCAACCATCGTTACTCTTCTCAAAAGAGGGCTCGAAAAATTCTCGCGCACAGATCAAGGCGCCCTGTATGCGATTGAAGGCTGCCCGATGCATGAGGATCCGCTGCATCTTATTCCGCTTGAGCTGCGTCCTGAAGTCGAACAGGCGCTGGGAATCCGGATTGAGGGGAATTTATGCCCTGTCTGCCAGATGAGACTGAAGACGGAGTACGATAATGACATTGAACATGTCAGAGTGGCCAGACTGGAAATTTCCGAGGATGCCCGTGTCGGTATTGGTACATTTAGTCCCTCTGACCCTAAGTCCCAGGACATTGCAGATCTTACAGGGAGCATTGATTTCTCAACAATTACCGAGTACGGATCTGAGTCTGATCCCCGGGCATACCGGTTCGATGGAGAGCTGAACAAGGCCAACAGGGGCTTGATGGAATTTCAGGAAATGCTGAAGTGTGACGAGAAGTTTCTATGGAATCTCTTGTCGCTTACCCAGGAGGGGAATTTCAAAGCAGGAAGATTTGCGCTTATCAGTGCAGATGAACTCATTGTGGCGCATACGAACGAAACCGAGTACAAAGCTTTTATTGCCAATAAGAAGAACGAAGCGCTTCAATCCCGTATGATCGTTATGCCGATTCCATATAATCTCAAGGTGTCGCAGGAGGAGAAAATATACTCCAAGCTCATCAGCCAGAGTGATATGAACCATATTCATATTGCTCCGCATTCCCTGCGGGCTGCAGCGATCTTCTCGATTCTCACCCGACTTAAGGACTCCAAGAAGCAGGGCGTTGATCTGCTTAAGAAGATGCGGCTATATGATGGGGAAGAGGTGGAGGGCTACAAGATTGCCGACCTCAAGGAGCTTCAGAATGAGTATCTGGATGAAGGCATGTCCGGCGTTGATCCACGCTACGTCATTAACCGGATTTCCAGCGCGCTGATTAAGCAGGATCTTCAGTGCATTAACGCTTTGGATATACTCAGGGCGATCAAGGATGGCTTGGACCAGCATGCTTCTATTACTCGGGAGGAACGTGAACGGTATTTGAATTTTATTGCGATTGCCCGCAAGGAGTATGATGAACTGGCCAAAAAAGAAGTTCAAAAGGCCTTCGTCTATTCTTTCGAAGAGTCTGCTCGTACTTTGTTTGAGAACTACCTCGATAATATTGAAGCGTTCTGCAATTGGTCCCGTATTCGGGATCCGCTGACCGATGAGGAGCTTGATCCGGATGAGCGGCTTATGCGCTCGATTGAGGAGCAAATCGGGATTTCAGAGAATGCCAAGAAGGCGTTCCGCGAGGAGATTCTGATCCGAATCTCGTCCTATTCCAGAAAAGGACGCAAATTTGAATATAACGACCATGATCGGCTTCGCGAAGCCATTGAGAAGAAGCTATTCGTGGATTTGAAAGATATCGTCAAGATCACCACTTCAACGAAAACGCCGGATGAGAATCAACTTAAGCGAATTAATGAAGTCAGCAAACGCCTGATCGAGAATCACGGCTATTGCCCGGTGTGTGCAAACGAGCTATTGCGTTATGTGGGAAGCTTGCTGAATAGATAAAGTTTGCAGGTAAAAGCTGAAGAGGCCGCTCCTCAAGATCTTAGATCTTAAGGAGCGGCCCTTTTTATTTGGGAGAATACTCAATCTCCCTCAGGTCTTTGAATGAGCAGAGGCGGAGGGATGAGCCAGCCCTTTTCCTTGAGCATCCGAAGAACACGGACACCAAGCGCGGCTTTAAGCCCATGATTCTTCAAGAAGAGTGCTCCAACATCTTCCCGGATGGAAATGGCGATAATTTGGCTGCATTCGATAATACCCATGGATATAGAAGCAGCGATGGCTGCGGCAATTTCCGGATCAGTGAAACGTGCCCCTACTGGGATTTCCTCCAAAGCGGCTGGGGGTCTTTCAGGTAAGGCAGGAACAGGAGGAATCCCATTGGCTAGCAGAAGCTCGTCTGCTTCTTTGATTTCCCGGCTCGCCTGGTCGATGAGGTCTTCAATAATTTTCTTAAGATCTTGGTCACCGGCATGGTACATAAAAGCCTGATAGCTGGATAGGGCTGCCTTGCTTTTAGTGGAGAACTGCCATACACCAAAAATTTCACCATAATGCAGGGGTTCGTCTTTAGGGTTACCACCCAGGATAGCCATGTAAGTTACTCCTTTTTAACTGAAATATAGTGAAATACCCATGTAGAGTACCCATACATCTGGAAAATATGCCTCACACCAAAAATGCCTTCAATCCATGGTTAACCACGGACTGAAGACAAATTTACATCTTTATCAGCTTACGAACTTCCGGTAATGCTTCTGCCCATCGAAGCTAAATATCGCCTTCTTATCTTCGATCACCGTTTCCAAATGCACCGTCTTGCCCCAGAGACGGTATACATGGGGGAGCGTGCGCTCGAGATATTTAAGGTCCAGCTCAATTCCTTCGTATTGATGCCTCAGCACAAGCTCGCCGCTGCGTTGGTAATCGCCATCCTGAACAACAATGTAAGGCGCACCGCCGTTCACTCTGGATAACGCGAGCTGGTCACGGATATTTTCCCAGGATTTATCTGTAATCTTCCACTCAGAGCCCTGCTTCTGGAACACGTAGAGATCCAGATCACGGACCAAATCCTTTGTTAAATAACTGCGAATAAAAGAAATATCGGAATCGAGCTCCCGGACCTCGAATATTTTCTCCCTGCCCTTGCCGGGCTGTCTTCCAAAGCGGTCTTGTTCCTCCTTGGTCGGCCGATCCCAGCGCTTCTCAATATCCTCGAAGATCTTCAGTCCCAAGTAATACGGATTCAGACTTTGAGTGGAAGGCTGCACAACGGACGAGTTCAGCTTGGCGAACTCGATTGTCTCTTCACTGGACAGGTCCAGTTCTCTGATAATCCGCTGGTGCCAATACGAGGCCCAGCCTTCGTTCATGATCTTGGTCTCCATTTGAGGCCAGAAATAGAGCATCTCTTCTCTAAGCATACTCATGATATCCCGCTGCCAATCCTCGAGCGTTTCCGAATATTCCTGAATGAACCAGACCAGGTCCTTTTCCGGTTCTGGAGGGAATGCAGGGAGTCCAGCCGGCTCGGCTGGTCCTGCCCCGGACTGCGGCTGGTCTATGGACCACAGATCGTCATACGGAGTGGCGGTTCTTGTGGTATGCCGTCCTTCTTTTTGCTCACGCATTTTCTCTTCAGTATACCGTTTCTTATCCAGCCGCCTTGGTTTGATCAGTTGGGGATCAACATGTTCCTGAATCGAAAGAACGGCATCGACGAACGTCTCTACTGCATCGGTACCGTGAATCAATTCATATTGGCTGATTCTCTCGGCAGTTGCTGACATGCTCTCAACCATATTGCGGTTCGTGGCTGCGAACCGGGTGTTGTTTTTGAAGAAGTCGCAGTGGGCTAACACATGAGCCACAATCAACTTGTTCTGTATCAGCGAATTTCCATCCAGCAGGAACGCATAGCAGGGATTGGAGTTGATGACGAGCTCGTATATTTTGCTAAGGCCAAAATCGTACTGAAGCTTCATCTTATTGAAGGTTTTTCCGAAGCTCCAGTGGCTGAATCGGGTGGGCATCCCATATGCCCCGAACGTATAGATGATATCGGCCGGACAGATCTCATATCTCATTGGATAGTAATCAAGGCCGAAGCCATCGGCAATCTCCATAATCTCACTTATGGATTTCTCCAGCTGCTCCATTTCCAGGCTCATTGAACTAGACCCCCTTCCTGCTTGTGAAAAAAGCTCTTAAGGGCCTGATAGACAGCTCCTTTTTCCTTGATAATGTAATGGAGGAATCTCTCTTTTGAAATGTTCTTATAAGCCGACATTAAAGTGCTCCCCCGGTTGTACTGGTTGACTTCTCCGTATCCGAACATATTGCTTCGGTCTAGAAGTTCTCCGATCAGCTTGACGCAGCGCTCATTATCTGAGGTGAGATTATCACCATCCGAGAAATGGAAAGGGTAGATATTGTAACTGGAAGGGGGGTACCTTGTATCAATGATTTCTAGTGCCTTCATATAAGCTGAAGAACAGATCGTACCCCCGCTTTCCCCACGTGTGAAGAAGTCCTCCTCACTGACCTCCTTGGCTTCCGTATGGTGGGCGATGAACACGATCTCTACTTTTTCATACTGCCGGCGGAGGAACCGGGTCATCCAGAAGAAGAAGCTTCGTGCGCAGTACTTCTCGAAAGTACCCATGGAACCCGAGGTATCCATCATCGCAATAATGACCGCATTGGAGTGGGGAACAACGATATCCTCCCATGTTTTGTACCTGAGGTCGTCCGGTGATATTCCGTGGATGCCGGGCTTGCCACTGGTTGAGTTACGACGCAGATTTTCCAGAATTGTACGTTTCTTATCGATGTTGGACATGATGCCTTTCTTACGGATGTCATTAAAACGAATATCGGAAATTTCAATCTGGTCGTTATCCTTATCTTCCATAAAAGGGAGTTCGAGCTCGCT
>NZ_CP168527.1:3042500-3317500 GCF_059492195.1 Paenibacillus sp. Paensp111 | reverse complement strand
AATAGCTTTAGGGCTAGCCTCGGAATTAAGAGTTGTGGAGGTAGAGCACTGATTGGGTGCGGGGCCCGCCAAGGGTTACCAAGCTCAGTCAAACTCCGAATGCCATAAACTTGTATCCGGGAGTCAGACAGTGAGTGCTAAGATCCATTGTCAAAAGGGAAACAGCCCAGACCATCAGCTAAGGTCCCCAAGTGTGTGTTAAGTGGGAAAGGATGTGGAGTTGCACAGACAACCAGGATGTTGGCTTAGAAGCAGCCACCATTTAAAGAGTGCGTAATAGCTCACTGGTCGAGTGACTCTGCGCCGAAAATGTAACGGGGCTAAACACACCACCGAAGCTATGGCTTGATGCATTGCATCAGGGGTAGGGGAGCGTTGTATGTAGGTTGAAGGTGTACCGTAAGGAGCGCTGGACAGCATACAAGTGAGAATGCCGGTATGAGTAACGAAAAGATCAGTGAGAATCTGATCCGCCGAAAGCCTAAGGGTTCCTGAGGAAGGTTCGTCCGCTCAGGGTAAGTCGGGACCTAAGGCGAGGCCGAAAGGCGTAGTCGAAGGACAACAGGTTGAAATTCCTGTACCACCGTAATCCGTTATGAGCGATGGGGTGACGCAGTAGGGTAGTGACGCGGACTGATGGATGTCCGTCTAAGCAGTGAGGCTGGTGTGTAGGCAAATCCGCACACCGTAAGGCTGGGCTGTGATGGGGAGCGAAAATTATAGTAGCGAAGGTCATGATCTCACACTGCCAAGAAAAGCCTCTAGTCAGGAGAAGGTGCCCGTACCGCAAACCGACACAGGTAGGCGAGAAGAGAATTCTAAGGCGCGCGGAAGAACTCTCGTTAAGGAACTCGGCAAAATGACCCCGTAACTTCGGGAGAAGGGGTGCCCCGGTAGTGTGAATAGCACGAGGGGGCCGCAGTGAAAAGGCCCAAGCGACTGTTTAGCAAAAACACAGGTCTGTGCGAAGCCGCAAGGCGAAGTATACGGGCTGACGCCTGCCCGGTGCTGGAAGGTTAAGGGGAGTGGTTAGGGGTAACCCGAAGCTATGAACCGAAGCCCCAGTAAACGGCGGCCGTAACTATAACGGTCCTAAGGTAGCGAAATTCCTTGTCAGGTAAATTCTGACCCGCACGAATGGCGTAACGACTTGGGCGCTGTCTCAACGAGAGATCCGGTGAAATTTTAATACCTGTGAAGATGCAGGTTACCCGCGACAAGACGGAAAGACCCCATGGAGCTTTACTGCAGCTTGATATTGGACTTTGATACGATTTGTACAGGATAGGTGGGAGCCTAAGAAGCAGGAGCGCCAGCTTCTGTGGAGGCAACGTTGGGATACCACCCTGATCGTATCGGAGTTCTAACCTGGTACCGTAATCCGGTATGGGGACAGTGTCAGGTGGGCAGTTTGACTGGGGCGGTCGCCTCCTAAAGAGTAACGGAGGCGCCCCAAGGTTCCCTCAGAATGGTTGGAAATCATTCGAAGAGTGCAAAGGCATAAGGGAGCTTGACTGCGAGACTGACAAGTCGAGCAGGGACGAAAGTCGGGCTTAGTGATCCGGTGGTACCGCATGGAAGGGCCATCGCTCAACGGATAAAAGCTACCCTGGGGATAACAGGCTTATCTCCCCCAAGAGTCCACATCGACGGGGAGGTTTGGCACCTCGATGTCGGCTCATCGCATCCTGGGGCTGAAGTAGGTCCCAAGGGTTGGGCTGTTCGCCCATTAAAGCGGTACGCGAGCTGGGTTCAGAACGTCGTGAGACAGTTCGGTCCCTATCTGTCGTGGGCGTAGGAAATTTGAGAGGAGCTGTCCTTAGTACGAGAGGACCGGGATGGACGCACCGCTGGTGCACCAGTTGTTCCGCCAGGAGCACAGCTGGGTAGCTAAGTGCGGAAGGGATAAGCGCTGAAAGCATCTAAGCGTGAAGCCCCCCTCAAGATGAGATTTCCCAGTATGTAAGACCCCTTGAAGACGACGAGGTAGATAGGCTGGGGGTGGAAGTGCAGCAATGCATGGAGCTGACCAGTACTAATCGGTCGAGGGCTTATCCAACAAGCTCGGAAGGACGTAGTCCAAGAAGAGCATACGCAGATTCGTTTCGTATCTAGTTTTCAGGCGATCAAGCTTGAAACAGCATTTGCACCGCGAATGCCCGTTTGGTGGCGATGGCGGAGGGGTTCCACGCGTACCCATCCCGAACACGACCGTTAAGCCCTCCAGCGCCGATGGTACTTGGACCGCAGGGTCCTGGGAGAGTAGGACGCCGCCAAGCGATACCCCACTTGGGGTTTTTGTGCCGGGTAAGACGGTTACATATAAGGGCCCTTAGCTCAGCTGGTTAGAGCGCACCCCTGATAAGGGTGAGGTCGGTGGTTCGAGTCCACTAGGGCCCACCATCCTAACTCAATACTTGGGGCCATAGCTCAGCTGGGAGAGCGCCTGCCTTGCAAGCAGGAGGTCAGCGGTTCGATCCCGCTTGGCTCCACCATATTCCCTGATAGCTCAGTTGGTAGAGCACTCGACTGTTAATCGAGTTGTCACAGGTTCGAGTCCTGTTCGGGGAGTACCGTTTCTGAAAGTGTTAAGACTATTAACACTTTCAGAAACAACAACCTTCATATGGAGAAGTGTCCGAGCTGGCCGAAGGAGCACGATTGGAAATCGTGTAGGCGTCACAAGCGTCTCGAGGGTTCGAATCCCTCTTTCTCCGCCATGTGTATTTATTTAATTTAGCAAGGCCCGTTGGTCAAGGGGTTAAGACACCTCCCTTTCACGGAGGTAACAGGGGTTCGAATCCCCTACGGGTCACCATTTATATTATTAGCTTCAAATGCCTACGGGTCACCACTTTAATCTAGATTTTATGGAGGCTTAGCTCAGCTGGGAGAGCATCTGCCTTACAAGCAGAGGGTCGGGGGTTCGATCCCCTCAGCCTCCACCATATTGTATTACTGACGCGGGGTGGAGCAGCCCGGTAGCTCGTCGGGCTCATAACCCGAAGGCCGCAGGTTCAAATCCTGCCCCCGCAATTAATCCCGATCCTAAATGCGGGATTCACTTTAAGTGTGGAGCCGTGGTGTAGAGGCCTAACATGCCTGCCTGTCACGCAGGAGACCGCGGGTTCGAATCCCGTCGGCTCCGCCATTATATTCTTGAATGCAAAAGCATATACACCTTGCCGGTGTAGCTCAACTGGTAGAGCAACTGACTTGTAATCAGTAGGTTGGGGGTTCAAGTCCTCTCGCCGGCACCATTTTGGAGGCTTAGTGAAGTGGCTAAACACGGCAGACTGTAAATCTGCTCTCTACGAGTTCGGTGGTTCGAATCCATCAGCCTCCACCAGTTTTTATTTAACAGCATCATTTGGCGGTCGTGGCGAAGTGGTTAACGCACCGGTCTGTGGCTCCGGCACTCGGGGGTTCAAGTCCCCTCGATCGCCCTCTTATTGGGGATTAGCCAAGCGGTAAGGCAACGGACTTTGACTCCGTCACCCATAGGTTCGAATCCTATATCCCCAGCCATTTTGAGCCATTAGCTCAGTTGGTAGAGCACCTGACTTTTAATCAGGGTGTCGAAGGTTCGAGTCCTTCATGGCTCACCATTTACCTTGCAGGTAAATGCAATATATTGTGCGCGTGTGGCGGAATTGGCAGACGCACTAGACTTAGGATCTAGCGTCTTTGACGTGGGGGTTCAAGTCCCTCCACGCGCACCATATTTATGCGGACGTGGCTCAGCGGTAGAGCATCGCCTTGCCAAGGCGAGGGTCGCGGGTTCGATTCCCGTCGTCCGCTCCATTATTTAATCACGGGACGTAGCTCAGCTTGGTAGAGCACCTGGTTTGGGACCAGGGGGTCGCATGTTCAAATCGTGTCGTCCCGATTTTGATTTTGTAATTGTAGTAGATGGGTAAATATTACGGGACGTAGCTCAGCTTGGTAGAGCACCTGGTTTGGGACCAGGGGGTCGCATGTTCAAATCGTGTCGTCCCGACCATAAATTTTGCGGGTGTAGTTCAATGGTAGAACTTTAGCCTTCCAAGCTAATAGCGTGGGTTCGATTCCCATCACCCGCTTTAAATGATAAAAGAACGTTATGATAACTCAATCATAACGTTCTTTTTCCTTATGTAGGTGTAGTTCAAGTTTACATTATGTTTCTTCACTCACGGTTAACTAGTAGTCTTCTGAGGG
This sequence comes from Paenibacillus sp. Paensp111, assembly GCF_059492195.1. NCBI lineage: Bacteria > Bacillati > Bacillota > Bacilli > Caryophanales > Paenibacillaceae > Paenibacillus > Paenibacillus sp. Paensp111. The sequence continues at coordinate 3,313,300 of NZ_CP168527.1, read as the reverse complement.
ATAGGTTAGAATAATACTAATTTGTTGATATAGCTTAAATGATTAAGGTTATCCATGCATAGAAAGGAAGTCGGCCTTGATGGACCATAAGAAGGAGCTGCTGAAGCAGCTAATTGTGGAAGGGAGCACTTATCAGTCCCTTTATGAGAATCATCCCGATGCCATTTGTGTAATGGATGTGAATGGTCACTATATAAAGGCGAACCCGGCCGCTGAGAGGTTGACTGGGTACACGCTAGAGCAATTTACAGCTACTCCTGCAGAGCAGTTATTCACTAGCGAGGGCGAATCGCTTAGGAACTACTATTTGAACCAAGCCCTGCAAGGAGACACGAACAGTTTCGAACTGAGTTTTTGCCGGCAGGATGGTCAGGTGCTGGATTTAGATGTTACTTATGTGCCAATCACAGCGGAAGGAAAAGTGGTGGGCGTTCATTCTATATTTAAAGATGTTACCTTAACGAAGGAAATGCAGCGGCGGCTTATGGAGTCCGAGAAATTGTATCAAGTGATTACGAATGATGCGAAGGATGCTATTGCTTTTGCTACATTGGAAGGGATCTGTCTGTCCATCTCCCCAGCTATTCATAATATAATTGGCTACACTCCGCAGGAGCTTGTGGGAACACAGCTTAAGGAGCTTTTTGCTGACAAGCAGACATGGGGGGAAAAGGACCTTATTGCGTCCACGGGTATTTTAACGGGTAAGCTGCGCCATGCGAATGGAAGTGAAGTGTGGGTCGAAGCCAGTATTCAGAAAGTTCACGAATCGGGCAATCAAGGAGACAAGCTGCTCATCATTACTCGTAACATTACGCCACGTATGGAGGCTGAGGAGCATTTGCGCCGCAGTGAACACAGTCTGGCCCGTGCTCAAAAGATCGCGCATATCGGTTCATGGGAGTGGGATGTGCAGCAGGAGAAATTCACATGCTCTGATGAATTCTCAAGGATATATGAACAAGATTTTAGTCAATTCTCCTCTCCATTTGAAGAATGGTTGAAGTTCATTCACCCTGACGACAAATTGAATGTTACTGAGGCGTTAGAAGCTGCCTCCTCCCAAGGCGCCCAATCTTTCGAGTTAGAGTTCAGGGTAGTAGGGGTTGGAGAAAAGGATAAGGTTCTGTTCAGCCAAACTGATATAGAGCTTGATGAGACAGGCAGAATCCGGAGATTGTTCGGTATAGTGCAGGATATTACTGAACGGAATCAGATGGAGAGGAGACTTCGGGAGAGCGAGAAGCAGTACAGGCTGATCTCCGAGAACTCGCTTGATTTAATTTCTAAGCATAAATCGGATGAGCTAAGTACTTACTCTTATGCCTCGCCAGCGAGTATCACTTTGCTTGGTTATGAACCGGAAGAGCTTGTGGGAACCAGTGCTTTTGACTATTTCCATCCCGATGACATCAAGTTAGTACAAGATTATTTGTCGGTGCAGCTGCAATTTCACTCCGAATATACGGTTACGTACCGGATAAGACGTAAAGATGGGGAATACATCTGGTTTGAGAGCACAGGAAGATATACTCATGACGAGTTGACCGGGGAAATCCTTGAAGTTGTTGCCGTATCCCGTGACGTAACGGAACGCAAGAACAGTGAGAGAAGTCTGCAGGAGAGCCAGCAGCGATATAAATCTCTTTTCGAGTACAGCCCGTCGTCAGTGTATTCCCTTGATCTAGAGGGCAACTATGTGACTCTTAACTCCAACCTGGAAGTTCTATCGGGCTACAGCAGGGAAGAGTTACTTGGCATGAATTTCAGCCGAATTATAAGCAGTCCTGAATTAAGTAAGACGGTACATTATTTCGAATTATCCATGAAAGGCGAGCCCCAGTCTTATGAGACAACAATTATTCATAAAGACGGTTCCCAGGTCGAACTTAATGTAACGAATGTTCCCATTGTAGTCGATCAGAACATTGTGGGAGTATACGGAATTGCTACGGACATTACGGAACGCAAGCGTTATACAGAACAGATTGAGAAGCTCAGCTATCAGCATTCCCTAATTCTGAATTCGGTCTCAGAAGGGATATACGGACTTGATGAAGAGGGGAAAACCATCTTTGTTAACCCCGCTGCATCCAAAATGCTGGGGTATAATGTATCCGAATTTATTGGCACCAATAACCACCAGTTGATTCATCATTCCCGAAGTGACGGCAGCCCTTACCCGGTTGATGAATGTCTGATTCACCAGACGTTCAGGGACGGAAGGCCCCGTACCGTTCAGGAAGAAGTTTTCTGGAGGAAAGACGGATCCAGCTTCCTCGTTGATTATCGGGCAACCCCTCTATATGACCGTGAGCAGATCGTAGGTGTGGTGGTGGTATTCAATGATATAACCAATGAACGCGAAATCGTGAAAGCGAAGGAATCAGCTGAGCGGGCAACGAAAGCCAAGTCAGAATTCCTGGCAATGATGAGTCACGAGATCCGTACACCCCTAAATGGCATAATCGGCATGACGGATCTTCTGCTGGATACACAGCTTGAAGAGGAACAGCGTGAGTACGCGGATATTATCTCTGATAGCGGTCGAGCCCTACTAGGTATCCTTAACGACATTCTGGATTTCAGCAAGGTTGAAGCCGGCAAAATGGCGTTGGATTATAACTGGTTCGATCTTTCGGCTTCGGTCTCCAGTGTAATTGATCTGTTCACTCCTGCTGCCATGGAGAAGAATATCAATTTAACCAGCTGGATGGATCCCACAATTCCAGCGACGATCCGAAGTGATTCTTCAAGGTTAAGGCAAATCCTGATTAATCTGGTTAGCAACGCTCTGAAATTCACCGAAAGCGGGACGGTTACGATCTCCGTTCATCGAATTCCTGCCAACACAGAGAGCTCCCTGCTGCTTGAATTCAGGGTTACAGACACAGGGATAGGCATTGCTGAGGATAAGATCAACAGACTATTCCAGACCTTCTCCCAGCTGCACCCTGTGATTAACCGCAAATACGGGGGAACCGGGCTTGGACTCGCCATTTGCAAGACAATGGTTGAGCTCATGGGAGGCTCAATCTGGGTGGAAAGTAAAGAAGGGTTTGGATCAACTTTTTACTTCACTCTGATCAGTCATGATGAGGAATTAACGCTTCAGGAGAAGGCATGTGAGGGAGATCTAGCCGAACATACACCTTATGAAGGAGATAATGAACCTAAGGGCTGGTTAGTGGATCGGGATCTGAAAGTGCTGATTGCCGAAGATCATCCGGTGAATGGTCAAATTTTTGTGCAGATGCTCGGAAGGTTAGGAATCCACGCTGATGTCGCCCATAACGGCGTAGAGGTAGTAGAGGAAGTAAGCCGTAAGCGATATGACATGATATTCATGGACATCAAAATGCCAGTCATGGACGGGATTAAGGCCGCAAAAATTATTCGCCAGGTGGTCCCTCAAGGGGAGAAGCCTATTATTATTGCTTTGGCTGCACAAACGGATTACGAAGATGTCCAGCTTGGTTTGACGACGGGTATAGAGGACTACATTAGGAAGCCGTTTAAGCTTCAGGATATCAAAGCCAAGTTGATCGAATGGAGCTATGTGCTTGAAGAGAGACGCAGATAGCATGCTGCTAATATAATTAATAAGCTCCCTAATAGGCAGGTAGTGCCTTTAGGGAGCTTATTTAGATTAGATCTACTCTTCAGTTATATATATAATACCAATCGTCTTGGGACCACAGTGACTGCAAATGACGCATCCGGCTTCACTGAGCAGCACTTCACGGACTCCGGTCCGTTCTTTAATTAATTGGCTCATGGCCACGGCATCGTCCTGTGCAAGGGTATGAACCACGAAGAGGGTGTCCTTGTCCATCTTGTCCGTGTTAGCCAGGGCATTGTTGACCATCTGGTCGAGTGCCTTCTCCCGGCTTCCGCGAACTTTATAGGCAGGCGTCATTTTGCCTTGAATAACTTTGATAACGGGACGGATCTTCAAAAGACTGCCAACCAGGTTCTGCATACCTGAGCAGCGTCCGCCTTTATACAAGTATTCCAATGAGTCGATTACAAATTCGGTATCTACATTAGGCCGGTTCTTCTCAAGCATGGACAGGATCTGAGCAGTAGACTGCCAGGATTCAGCTGCTTTAGCCGCTTTGAGCACCTGAATTCCGATTCCGGTAGACAGATTCAAAGAATCGAATACATGTACGCTTCCTTCTGGAAATTCCCCAGAGGCAATGAGCGCATTCTGGTACGTGGAAGAAAGTTCAGAGGAGAGGCTTATGTAAATGATCTCGTCTCCAGCATCTATGTAAGGGGAGAAGGCAGAGATGAAATCGGCTGGAGATGGGGCGGCTGTCTTAGGAAGCTTGCCAGTCTGAGTGACTTTCGAGTACAGCTCAGGCGGCGATAGTTCAATACCATCCCGGAAGTTCTCATCATTAAATACAACATATAAGGGAATAACTCCAATGTTATATTTGGCTACCAGATCGGGTGGGAGATCTGAGGTGCTGTCTGTAAAAATCTTTATTTTTCCCATAATGTTCACCTTTCTGATTTCTGACTTTAAGGCCGTCTATGTCTATACTTGAATTTAGCTAGTTCGGATAAGGGCAAGTATTAGCATAAAAGCGGGAGGTACCGCAGATATAACCACTCCAAGTATGGCAAATACCTTCTTGCGGTTCTTGAGCGCTAGACCTATTATACCAAGGATGCAACCAATCAGGGTGAGAATAATTGCAGCAATCACAATCAAGCCAGCTTCCAAAAATCCGCTGTGATTCATAATCAAATCATTGGTAATGGGGGTTCCGCTTTGGAACAGATCCCTCGTGGTGACCACGATAGTCACAATGGCTGCAATATAGGCGATCAAAGCAACAAGACTTATTACAAATGAGGCTATACCAGGTCCAGAATGTTTATAATTTGGTTCGGGTGAAGTGTTCATTTCGCTTGTATTGAATTCCATGAGTAATGCTCCTTCTTTTATTAAAATAGAACTTAATCTCGTATTAATTTTTCATAAAATCCGGAAAAAATCAAGGAAACTTTGTGAAATGCCCGGCTTTTTGTAGCATAAGGGACCAAAAGTACGTTAAGATAGCAGCTGAGCAGGTCCGGAATTACATATAGAGGAGCTGAATAAAGTCATGCATCGCAAGTATGTTGGAATTGGAGCTATTTTGCTATTGTTAGGAGTTGCCATCGGGGCTTTTGGTGCTCACGCGCTTGAAAAAGTACTGGGAGTTCATGCTTCGACCTATGAGACAGGGGTTCATTACCACATGGTCCATGCTATAGGAATTATTCTGATTGCCCTGGCGGCAGGTCAGTGGGGAGAATCTGCGAAGCTGAGATGGGCTGCCCGGCTAATGGTCATCGGAATTGTACTGTTCTCAGGAAGTCTGTATGTATTAAGTATTACCGGTATTAAAGGCTTGGGAGCCATTACTCCCTTGGGCGGAGTAGCCTTTATTGCAGGCTGGCTGCTGCTGGCTTTGGAAGCTTTCAATAGCAAAAAATAAACAAAGGGCGTTCTTCGGCTATAACCGAGGAACGCCCTTTCTTATAAGCCGGCACGATCTGGACCTCAGGCGTCCACTAAATCGATAATCTCACTGAGCCTGAAGGTGTAGACCTGCTTCTCGTCCACATGGTATACACTAATGGTCCTTGTATCAGGAGCATAATTCAAGATACGGCAAGGAATCGCAAGACGTTCGCGGTTCCGTTCGATAGAGAGCCGGACAAGCTTGTTATTGGAAACATAGTTCTGAATCCATGATTGAATGGCTGCGTCATTCATGTTCTCCATGGGATTGCTGCTAGCTTCCCTGGAATCAGGTATAGCTTTGGCGGCAGGAGCCTTAGGCTCTTCCTTGACCGGAGCCTTGGCAGCAAGTTCCTCAGAAGGATGGCGGAAAGCCTTTGAAATCATGGCCTGTCTCTTGGCACTAAGCGTAGCTTCGATGATCTCTCCGAGCTCGACACCTGACTTAATCCGGTAATCGACTAGATTTCCTGAATTAAGCAGTTGAATTAGAGCTTGAAGGGCCATCGCATTAGATTTATCTTTGATTAGAATATCGACGTTGAATAAGTAGGCAAGTTGCTCGTTATGGTTCGTGTTGGTCATAGGCCCTTTCATATCCTGCTTTTTCTTAAATCATACCATTAATTCATAATGGAGCATAGTCCTTGCGGACTAAGGCATGTGCCAATTTATTACAACGAATTATTGGTTAAAGAGAGCGGGAAGATTCGTACTATAAGGAGGACGAACAACCCCCTTCTCCGTAATAATTGCCGTTACATATTCGTGGGGAGTTACGTCAAAAGCAGGATTGAATACCTTCACTCCGACAGGAGCCGTACGTTTCCCGAAGCTTTCTGTGATCTCACTCTCAGGGCGTTCTTCAATCGGAATATCCTGACCCGTAGCAGTAGACAAATCTATTGTCGATAAAGGAGAGGCTACATAGAACGGGATCCCATGAGCTTTGGCAAGAACTGCGACTCCATAAGTACCGATCTTGTTCGCCACATCACCGTTGGCGGCCACGCGGTCTGTGCCTACAATAACTGCCTGAATCCAGCCTTTGGACATGACGACAGCGGCCATGTTGTCCGTCAATAGGGTGACATCAATGCCGGCCTGTTGAAGTTCAAAGGCGGTGAGTCTAGCTCCCTGAAGCACGGGACGTGTCTCATCGGCAAATACTTTCAGCGGAATCCCGCGTTCCTTGGCAAGGTAGAAAGGAGCCAAGGCAGTTCCGTATTTGGCCGTAGCGAGTCCGCCGGCATTACAGTGCGTGAGCACACCCATCCCGTTTTCAAATAAAGGAAGTGCGTGCTCCCCGATCAGGCGGCATACTTCCTCATCTTCCTGATGGATGAGAACAGCTTCAGCCGTTAGCCCCAAATTCCGGACCTCGACGAGGGGCTGTTCTTCGGCTAAAAGGCGGGCCCGATCCTTCATTCTGTTCAGTGCCCAGAACAAGTTCACCGCTGTTGGGCGTGAGGTAGCCAAATATTCAGCAGCCTGAATGACATGCTCCAACCAGCCGGAAGGTTCCCCTTCATATGCTTGGGCTGCAAGAACAACACCATAAGCAGCAGAAATTCCAATGGCCGGGGCTCCTCTTACTTTCATCGAAGCAATCGAGTCCCAAATCTCTTCGGGTGTAGTTAGTTCCAGAAATTCAATCTGCTCAGGGAGCAGTCGCTGATCAAGCAGGAACAGCCGATCTTCCTCCCACCGAAGGCTGAGAAGGGGTCCTGGGTTCTCCTCGCTTGGAAGGGAGTCAGGGGTTATATCCTTATTATTTAAGCTCATAGCGTTACCTCTTCTTCTTTGGCAGCTTGTCTTGCAATTCCCGAAATTTCATCAATTGAGCTTGCAAAACGGCCGCGCTTAACGAGTGCTTTACCGATCTTCAGAGCAGTGATCTTGGCTTGGTGCTGGAGCTCGGCATTTGGAATTGTGTCTATATCTGCAACATGGGACAGGCCTACGATGCGGCGTATGATCTTGGCTCCGGCAAATCCGATGGCATCCCGGAGGACTTTCTGCACATACATATCCTGATATCCAGGCGTCTTCGCCGTGACATCCACAAGATCCCGGTTCCAGAGGTCACGGAAGTGAGTCTCAAAATGCTGCCATACTCCTTCAACCATGGAGAGCAGGCGAAGCCGGCGGGCGACAAGTTCCTCTGAGCTGCTGCTCCAACCAGGCTGAGCTGCGAAGTTCAGCAGCAGATTGGCGATGACTGCCCCGATATCAAAGCCCATCGGTCCATAGAAGGCGAACTCCGGATCAATGACTTTCGTAGACTCGCGGGTTGCAAATATACTGCCGGTATGCAGATCTCCATGAAGCAGGGCCTCCGCATGCGTCAGAAACTTCTCGCGCAGCAGCGCGATTTCCAGCCGCAGCTCATCATCGTGCCAAAGGGCTTCGGCATCAGGACGAATATCCTCGCTGAAGCTGTTATTAGGTGAATCCCGGTAAGGGTCTTCAAATATGAGATCTTCAGTAATCTTGCACAGATCAGGATTAATGAACCGTCCGAGCTGTTCCTTCTTGGCCTGCTGATTCATCCCCAGATCTGAAGTATAGAATAAGGTTGAAGCGATGAACCGGCCGATATGTTTAGCAAAGTGGGGGTACTCTTGGCCTTCAATTAATCCTTTGCGCATAATAGTATGGTCACTTAAGTCTTCCATTACTGTAATGGCCAGATCGTTGTCATAAGCGTAAATGGCGGGTACAAGGTCCGGAACATGGGAATGCTGAATTTCCAGAGCTTCACGTTCGATTCTTGCGCGGTCCAGGCTAAGAGGCCAAGACTCGCCAACGACTTTGGCATAAGGAAGAGCCTGTTTGATTATAAGTCCTTTTCCCTCAGAGGAATCGGTAACTCGAAATACGAGGTTTAGATTGCCATCACCAATTTCCTCAACAGACAAATCTGCATCCTCGCGGAAATGGCCTGGAATAGTTCTGGCTAAAGCGACCGCCTCTTCTAGAGACAGGGGATGATACTCAGACATCAGTGTTACACCTCCGCAGATACATTTATTCAATAACTATATGGATCAAATTTCTTTAAGTTAGTATATCGGAAAAGTAATCCTTTTTGTATCTTTTTTTAAGCCCTGGAGTTGTTTCGCACAGAACGGGAAAGGGTAAAATGTAGTCATGGAGCGGCAACGTTCTGGACAAGATAACTATCATTCGCGGGGCTTTACCCGGTGGAATGATCATAAATCTAATTCCGAATGAAAAGTGAGGGAATGAACATGGCAAAAGCCGATGCAAAATCAACCAGCACAACTAAAACATCAGGATTGGAACAAGTCCTTAATCAGCAGATAGCTAACCTAAATGTATTGTATGTAAAGATTCATAATTACCACTGGTATGTTAAAGGAAATAACTTCTTCACCCTTCATGTTAAATTCGAAGAGCTTTATAATGAAGTGGCTCTGAAAATGGATGAGATCGCTGAACGCCTGCTTGCAATTAAAGGCAGCCCGGCGGCTACGCTCAAGGAATATTTGGATTTGGCTACCATTCAAGAAGCGACTGGAAAAGAAGATCCAAATACGATGGTGCAGAATCTGATTGAAGACTTTGCAACCTTGTCTGAATCCTTCTCCGAAGGCATTGAGTTGGCTGATAAGGCTGAAGATGAAGCTACAAGCGACCTTCTGACGGGATTCAAAGGAGAGCTTGAGAAGCATATGTGGATGCTTCGTTCTTATCTGGGATAAGAACGGCTGAAATAAAATGGCTGCCGTATCGAAGATGGTATTCTCGTCACAGGACATCAGCCATCAAGAGATTACTAAGGCGGAAGCGTAAATTGTCAGGCTTGACTGAATACAGTCAAGCCTGTTCCTTTTTTAGGTATCGATTAAGCAAGAAGACTGTTGATTCACAGGGATATTACGCTTTTTTTAACGATAGAAGGAAGCTTGGGCAGATTGATAAACCCTTCGAAGTAGGGTAAAATGAAATGAGAATCAATGAGAATCACTTAGAATAATTCTAATTAGATACTCATTATGGTATAATTGCAGGCAGTGAGGGAGACGTCCCGATTAACTATATACGTGGAACACACTGTTATTTTAACGATTAAATGGAGGGAGCAGACTAAACATGGCTACACAATTCACTATTGAAGGCTTGAAGGCAACAATCGAAGGCAAGGAAATTCTAAAGGGGATTAACCTTGACATAAAAGGTGGCGAAATTCATGCCATTATGGGACCGAACGGTACAGGTAAAAGTACTCTTGCTTCTGCCTTGATGGGGCATCCCAAGTACGAGGTTACAGACGGAAAAGTAACATTGAATGGTGAAGATGTACTGGAAATGGAAGTGGATGAGCGCGCACGTGCCGGCCTGTTCCTTGCTATGCAGTACCCAAGTGAGATTACAGGAGTAACTAACTCTGACTTCTTGCGCAGTGCGATCAATGCACGCCGCGGGGAAGGGAACGAACTCTCCCTCATTAAGTTCATCCGTCAAATGGAAGGCAAAATGAAGGAACTTGAAATGAACCCTGAATTTGCCCATCGTTATCTGAACGAAGGCTTCTCCGGCGGTGAGAAGAAACGGAATGAAATTCTGCAGATGATGCTGCTTGATCCGAAAATTGTGGTTCTTGATGAAATCGACTCCGGTCTGGATATTGACGCTCTTCGTATTGTCGCTAATGGTGTGAACACAATGCGCAGTGAAGAACGTGGTTTCTTGATTATTACCCACTACCAGCGTCTTCTTAACTACATTACTCCTGATTTTGTACACGTGATGATGCAGGGACGTATTGTGAAATCAGGCGGTCCTGAGCTTGCAGAGCGTCTGGAGAAGGAAGGCTACGATTGGGTTAAAGAAGAACTGGGTATTGAAGACGAGACTGTTGGTCAAGAGGCGTAAGCAGGAAGGAGGAGAACATATGACTACACAAACCATTCTTCCGGTTAATCATGAAGCCTTGGCGGCATTCTCAAAGTCGAGCGGTGAGCCTGCATGGGTAACCGAGATTCGTTCGAAGGCTTTGGAATTAGCAGCAGGACTTGAACTGCCTAAACTGGAGAAAACAAGATTAGACCGTTGGACACTGGATAACTACGGTAAGCTTCGTCAAGGCGGCCAAACGTCTGAAGAGCTTCCTGCAACCCTGTCCAGCCTTATTGATATTAATGAGCACAGCAATTTGATTGTACAGCGCAACTCTGGTGTGGTATTTACCAAGCTCTCTCCAGAGCTTACAGCGCAAGGAGTGATCTTCACAGACCTGGAGACTGCAGTGCGTGAGCATGGCGATCTGGTTAAGAAGCATCTGTTCACTGCCATTCCGGCTGAAGAGAATCAGCTGACTGCACTTCATGCCGCTCTGTGGAACGGTGGCGTATTCCTGTATGTGCCTAAGAATGTAGAGGTTGAAGTTCCTCTTCAGGCCGTATTCTTGATCGATGATGCAAGCACCTCCTTCACACCGCACGTTCTGATCGTGGCGGACAGTAACAGCCGCGTGACTTATGTGGATAACTACATTTCAGGTGATCTGAATGAAGCGATTGTTCATAATGGAGCTGCGGAAGTGTTTGTAAAGGCGGGCTCTAAAGTGCAGTTCGCATCCGTGCATCACTTGGCCGGACAAATTACGGATCTGACTTACCGCCGTGCGGTAGTGGAGAACGACGGCAGCATCGAGTGGATTATCGGTGAGATGAACTCCGGAGACGCGATGAGTGAAACGCTGAGCGTTCTTAAAGGAAATGGTTCGACTTCCGACGCTAAAGTGATTGCAGTAGGTTCAGGTTCCCAGAAGCTGAACTTGACTACCAAAGCAGTTCACTTCGGCAAAAGCTCGGATAGTCAGATGATTACCCGTGCAGTTATGCGCGAAGAATCGACAGCGATTATTAACGGGATCACCAAAATCGAGAAGGGTGCAACCAAAGCGAACGGGGAACAGACTGAGAAAGTACTAATGCTCAGCCCTAAAGCTCGCGGAGACGCAAACCCTATTCTGCTTATTGATGAGGACGATGTAACCGCAGGGCATGCGGCTTCTGTCGGACAAGTAAATGCAGAGCAAATTTACTACTTGATGTCCCGCGGGATTTCAAGAGCGCAAGCGGAGCGCTTGATTATATACGGATTCCTTGCTCCAGTTGTATCCGATATTCCTTTGGAGCAGCTGCAAAACCAACTGCAAAGCTTGGTTGAAAGGAAGCTAGGACAATGAACAGCCAATGGATCAAGGAACAGTTCCCTATCCTGAACCAAGAGATCAATGGCCACCCACTTGTATACCTGGACAGCGCGGCAACTTCACAGAAGCCGCGTGCTGTTATTGATGCGATAAAGCACTACTATGAATGGGATAACGCAAATGTTCACCGCGGCGTACACACGCTGGGAAGCCGTGCAACCGATGCTTATGAAGGTGCCCGTGAAAAGGTAGCCAAATTTATCGGTGCCAAACGTGCGGAAGAGATTGTATTCACTCGCGGGACGACAACCGCACTGAATTTGGTGGCTTCATCCTATGGACCTTCTGTTCTAAGCGAAGGTGATGAAATTGTGATTACCCAAATGGAGCATCACAGTAACTTCATCCCTTGGCAGCAGCTTGCTCTGCGGACAGGGGCAACCCTCAAGTTCATTCCGCTTGAGCAGGACGGAACAGTCACGGTAGAAGCTGCCGAGGCAACGATCACCCCTGCGACCAAGATCGTGGCGATTGCTTATGTCTCCAACGTAATGGGGGTTGTACATCCCATTAAGCAAATTGCAGACATTGCCCACCGTCACGGAGCGGTGCTTGTGGTGGATGGAGCACAGAGCACGCCACACTTGAAAGTGGATGTACAAGAGCTGGGTTGTGACTTCTATACCCTTTCGGGTCACAAGATGTGCGGTCCAACGGGTATCGGTGCTTTGTACGGCAAGAAGGCGCTGCTTGACTCGATGAGTCCGATTGAATTCGGCGGTGAGATGATTGATGACGTGGGTCTGTATGAGTCCACATGGAAAGATGTGCCTGCAAGGTTTGAAGGAGGCACTCCAATTATAGCTGGAGCTGTAGGCCTCGCTGCCGCGACTGATTTTCTCCAGGAGATTGGGATGGATGAAATCGAGCGTCACGAAAGAACGCTTGCTGCTTACGCTATGGACCGACTTTCCCAGATTGACGGAATCAATATCTACGGCCCTAATGAGCGGCATGTCGGAGTAGTTACCTTTAACTTGCTGGATGTTCACCCTCACGATGTCGCTACCGTACTCGACTCCTTCGGCGTTGCCGTACGTGCGGGACATCACTGCTGCCAGCCGCTAATGCGCTGGCTGAATGTGAGCTCTACAGCAAGAGCCAGTCTGTACATGTACAATACAGAACAAGATATAGACCGGCTGGTCTCTGCTCTAGTCCAGACAAAGGAGTATTTCGCATGACACAACTTGACGATCTCTACCGGCGTGTCATAATGGATCATTATAAGAATCCGCGTAACCGCGGAAAGTTCGATGAAGATACGGTTACTGTGGATCTCAATAATCCTACTTGCGGTGACCGTATCTCCCTGCAGCTTAAGCTTGCAGACGGGATCGTGGAAGACGCCCGGTTCACGGGAGAAGGCTGCTCCATCAGCATGTCTTCAGCTTCCATGATGACAGAAGCCGTTAAGGGGAAGAAGCTTGATGAAGCTTTGGACTTCGCCGACAAATTCTCTTCGCTTATGAAGGGTGAAGAAGTGACCTTTGATGATTACGAGGATTTGGAAGCTCTGTCCGGTGTGAATAAATTCCCTGCCCGTATCAAATGTGCCACACTTGCTTGGAACGCTCTGCGTAAAGGTATCGACCACAACGATTAAAATATCTATAAGTTGAATTTAAAGGATTACTAGCAGGCAAGAGTGTGAAATGATTCTGGAGAAGCGCAGCGTTCGCCTTTGTGATCAGACTTCTACCATCAAAAAATTCAATCAAGAAGTCTGAGAACAACAGCGATCGTAAGAACATTTCATACGCCTGGCTAGCATGTAAATCGTTAGCTCAACTTATACAGCAACCAACCTATAGGAGGTAATTACAATGGCCAAAAAAGCCCCGGATATGGAAGAGTATAAATATGGCTTCCGTGACGAGCACAAGGCGGTATTTCAGTCTGGTAAAGGACTGACCCCTGAGATCGTTACCGAGATTTCAAAGATCAAAAATGAACCGGAATGGATGCTGGACTTCCGTCTTAAATCCCTGAAGCAATTCGAGAAAATGCCAATGCCTCGTTGGGGCGGAGATCTGGATGATCTGGATTTCAACGATATCCAGTACTATGTTCGTCCTTCAGAGAAGCAAGGTAAGACTTGGGAAGAGGTTCCTTCCGAAATCAAGGAAACCTTTGACAAGCTGGGTATTCCTGAAGCTGAGCAGAAGTTCCTTGCCGGTGTATCCGCTCAGTATGAGTCTGAGGTAGTCTATCACAGCATGCAGAAGAACCTTGAAGATCAAGGCGTTATCTTCACAGATACCGATACGGCTCTGCGCGAGCATCCGGAAATTTTCCGTGAATATTTCGGAACAGTTATCCCGCCAGCGGACAACAAGTTCGCAGCATTGAACAGCGCCGTATGGTCGGGCGGAAGCTTCATCTATGTTCCTAAAGGTGTGAAATGTGAAGTTCCGCTGCAAGCGTACTTCCGCATCAACTCCGAGAACATGGGTCAGTTCGAGCGTACGCTGATCATTGCAGACGAAGACAGCTTCGTACACTATGTAGAAGGCTGTACAGCTCCAATTTACAGCACGAACTCCCTGCATAGTGCGGTTGTAGAGATTATCTGTAAGAAGAATGCACGCGTTCGCTACACCACGATTCAGAACTGGGCACCTAACATTTATAACCTGGTTACGAAACGTGCGGTAGCGGAAGAGAATGCGACTATGGAGTGGGTAGACGGTAACATTGGTTCCAAGCTGACCATGAAATACCCTGCCGTAGTTCTTAAAGGCCGCGGCGCTAAAGGCAGCGTGCTCTCGATCGCTGTAGCAGGTAAAGGCCAGCATCAGGATGCAGGCGCCAAGATGATTCACCTGGCTCCTGACACAACGTCTACCATTGTCTCGAAGTCCATCAGTAAGCATGGCGGTAAAGTAACTTACCGTGGTCTGGCTTCCTTCGGACGCCAAGCTGAGGGGGCTAAATCCAATATCAAGTGTGATACACTGATCCTGGATAACGAGTCAACTTCAGATACAATTCCTTATAACGAAATCATGAACGATAACATTGTGCTCGAGCATGAGGCAACCGTATCGAAGGTATCGGAAGAGCAGCTCTTCTACCTGATGAGCCGTGGTCTCACTGAGGCGGAAGCGACTCAGATGATCGTTATGGGCTTCATTGAGCCGTTCACCAAAGAACTGCCGATGGAATATGCGGTAGAAATGAACCGTCTGATCAAGTTCGAAATGGAAGGTTCAATCGGTTAAGCCCTTTGAATCGAGGCTTACAGAGAATGCAAAATAATTAATCCGATTCAGATTCGGGTTTAGCGAAGAAGGCGAACTTTTAGTTCGTCTTCTTCTGTTTTTTTTGTGATATTAAAGGGATTTGATTGACAGATTTAGGTTTTCTGTAAGATATCATGTTTAATAATGGGTCTATCGGGTATTAAAAAAAGAAATTAAAATAGGAGGTTAGCTACATGGCACACGAACAGTATCAGACTGCTGTAAGTACTTTGCACGACTGTATGGCTGCTTGTAATCATTGCTTCGATGCATGCTTACGTGAAGAAAATGTCGGGATGATGGTTGAGTGTATCCGTTTGGATCGAGAATGTGCTGACATTTGCGGGTATTTGGAACAAGCCATCATGAGGGGCACTCCGTTTATCACACAACTGGCTCAAGCCTGTGCAGCGATTTGTGAGGCATGTGGCGAAGAATGCCAAAAACACGAAATGGAACATTGTAAGAAGTGCGCTGAGGCATGTTTTAAATGTGCAGATGTATGTAAGAAACTTATAGCATGAAATTTCGACATAAAGTATGGTTAGCAGAAGGGTTTCCTATAAAAAATACGTGTCCGACTAATCGGACACGTATTTTATGCTTTTGCACAGATGTGCAGTGTGAGCTCTACTCCATAAATACTTCCTGAATATCAATGTTCATCTCACGCGAAAGATCGGCGAACCGGGTGTCTGTCTTCACAAGTGGACGGAAGAAATCCGAAGGATTGGTCATGACGATGGAGCCCAGTTCCCCAGAGGAGAGACGTACGCGCTTGCCGATAAAGTTAGGCAGCATATGGCGGATGAAGGCCTGAGTCGGCTCTGCGCTGAATTTGCCAAAGCTTAGTCTGTAGAGTTCATGCAGTACCGTGATAAGCTCCTGCTTGTTCTGATAGACCCGATTTGAGGTCATGGCGCTGTATACGTCGGCAATGGCAGTGATTTTGGCAAAAGGATGGATCTCTGAGCTGGTCAGGCCATTAGGATACCCGCTGCCGTCTTCGCGCTCATGATGCTGGATAGCTACAAGGGCGGATATCTCATCTTTGGTGGAATTGCGTATAATTTCATACCCGTAGTTGGTGTGGCGTTTAATTTCTTCATATTCTTCTGCAGTAAGCTTGCCAGGTTTGTTCAGGATCTCAGGAGAAATCATGCTCTTGCCAATATCGTGAAGGAATCCGGCTTTACCTGCTTTGTAAGCTTGCTCATGGGGATAATCCATCCAGAGAGCAATATAGTATGACAGCATACCTACCTGCATGGAATGGTTGTATGTATAGTTGTCTTTCTTATCAAGCAGGAGTAGAAGGGAGACGACATCTTTTTGGGAGGTTAGATCCTGCATTAACGGGTTAAGAAGATCATCCACATCGTTCTCGTCAAATTTGCCGGTTGTTAGCGATTCCAGAAAAATACTCTCAAAGGCATCAATGGCGTCATTGAACTGAATCTCCATCTTATCTATAGATCTTAGTGGAGGTTCTTCGGCCACAGGCAGCTCGACATCGACATAGTCAATACTGTGCTGTACGAGCTTGACGATGGATTCATCAGAGAGTACCGTGCCTTTCTTCAGGACAAATACTCCGTTATTATTAAAAATATCATTCTCTATCCGATCACCTGGAGCCAGCTCCATCACGTGGCGACGCATAAATTTCCCCCTCATTCGACCTTATTTGCTATTCATTTTAACAGGAAATATTTGGACTGACAATGATTTTAATAGGCTTAAAGACACCCTAATGGGTGTCTAAAGAGGGGTAGTGGGATTCCATGGTCCCTGTTGATGGCCTTTCCACTCAGATCCATCTTCCCAGATTTCCTTTTTCCAGATCGGGACAACCTGCTTCAGACGTTCAATCGCATAACGGCTTGCCTCATAGCATAGGTCACGGTGAGGGGAAGATACGGCGATGATCACGCTGGTCTCAGCAATACCCACTTGACCGATCCGGTGACTGATAGCACATCTCGTGTCCGGCCATCTTTCCTGAATTTCTTTTCCAATCGTCTGAAGTCCGGAAAGAGCCATGGGAATATAAGCTTCATATTCAAGATGAACGGTACGCTGCTCTCCGGTCATTTCACGTGTGGTTCCGACAAAAGATAGCGTTGCCCCGTGATTAGCGGTAATGACTTTGGAAGTCACCTCATCAACAGACAGCGGAGCACGTGTAATAACATACTGTCCATCTTGGGAACGATAAGTTTCATTCGGATCCAGGCCATCGCCACCGGATACCGGCGGAATCAAGGCAATCTCATCGGCAGACGTAATCGGCTGCTGAGGAGCCGCATACTCTTGATTGACAGCAACAAAGGACACGCCAATAAGCTCTGCTGCTGCAGGGTAGGTATCAGCCAGCTGTTGTTTTAGATCGGAAGTGGTTGGGGATTCTCCTGTGAGTTCAAATTCGATCACGGATGAACCAATGCGGTCAACAAGACCTGCGAATAACTTTAGGGTTAGCTGCATGATTTTTCACCTCGGAATGCTTTCTAAACTCTTTTAATATATCATAGATATAGGGAAGTAAGGTTACAAGCCAGATTAGGAAAAAGGAGGGGCGTTCATGCCGCCGGAATCGATTCAGAACAAGTTGACGATACTCCACACTAACGATTTACATAGTCATTTTGGCGTTATGGCCCGGATTTCCTCCATGGTCAATGAGGAACGTGAAGGTGAAGGAGAATTCCTGCTGTTCGACATTGGGGATCATATGGACCGGATGGCCGTGGAAACCGAAGGTTCCATGGGACAGGCCAATGTGGACATCCTTAATTTAATGGGTTACGATGCGGTGACCATTGGCAATAACGAAGGGCTGACCTTTACACCAGAGCTGCTCTCACAGGCTTATGCAGGTCTGACCTGTCCGGTAGTGTGCTGTAATATCAGAGAGCGGGATACGGGGCAGGCCCCGGTATGGATGAAGAAGCATACGGTTATTCATAAGGCTGGCTTTAAGATTGGAGTCATCGGCGCCACAGCCCCCTATGCGGAATTCTACAGGCTTCTGGGATGGGATGTGCTTGACGCGGCAGCGGAAATTGCTCAGCAAGTGGAGGCTTTGAAGCGTAATACAGATTTCATCGTGCTGCTCTCCCACCTGGGGATTCATACCGATAAAGAGCTGGCAGAACAGATCGATGGCCTGGATCTGATTCTTGGCGGGCATACCCATCATCTGCTGGAAGAGCCGCTGAAGATCAGGGATACTTATTTGGCGGGGGCGGAGAAATTTGGACATTACCTGGGCAGAATTGTCTTGGCCCCAGACCACCGGACAGGCAAGCTAAGTCTGCTAAAGGGCTGCTGCTTGCCTGTGCAGCCGGGGAGAGAGGATTCAGAGGTTAGCACAGCCATTGAAATTCATGGCAAGCATGCTAGGGAGAGACTGGAGCAGACCGTAGCCATTACAACACAGGAACTGGGTATTCAGTATGCGGTGGAGTCTCCGCTCGGCAACCTGCTCGCACAAGCAGTCCGGAGATTTACGGGCAGCGCGCTCTCGCTGGTGAACTCCGGGCAGCTGCTGGACAGCCTCCCAGCAGGTGAGATCAGCGCTGGTATGCTGCACGCACGCTGTCCTTCGCCAATCAATCCCTGCCGGATGCGTCTTCGCGGCGAGCATATTTTGTACAGTCTGGAGCAGTCTCTGCTTCCTGAATTCTCAGAAAAAGTTATTTATGGCTACGGGTTCCGCGGAAAGGTGCTTGGGAATTTATGTGTTGACGGTCTGGAGGTCTTGTATAATCCCTCAGCGAAGCCTTATCATAGAATCGTTCAAGCGAATCTGGGCGGGGTTCCGATAGAGCCTGAAGAAGAGTACTTGGTAGGAACGCTGGATATGTTCACGTTCGGGATTGGCTACGAGCGGCTTACACAAGGCACGGATAAAGTGTACATGTTGCCAGAGTTCATAAGGGATTTACTTCGTACAGAGCTTCAGGAGCCGGGAGCGGTGGACAGCAGTTTTTTCAAGAGATGGGCAACAATTCAGGGTGAGGTAAAATAATAACGGTCTTCACCCGATATAATTAGGAGGATGTTATGAGTTTAATCGTGGCAATTATTTTAGGTATTGTTGAGGGACTAACGGAATTCATTCCGGTCTCCTCTACCGGGCATATGATTCTGTCAGCCAAGCTGATGGGATATAATGACCAGTCTCCGGAGATGAAGACCTTCGAAATTATTATTCAGCTGGGCGCTATTCTGGCCATCGCCATTGTATATCGCGAGCGTATCTTAAATCTGTTCGGACTGAAGAAGGATAAGCAGCTCTTCAAGTCCCAGGTTCCTGCGCGCAAGCTAAATTTGGTCCATGTTATCCTCGGGTGTCTTCCAGGTCTTGCTGTCGGATTTGTATTCCGTCATCAGATTAAGGAATTGTTCAGTACGAGTACGGTACTATGGGCGCTGGTAGCCGGCGGTGTGTTCATGATCTTCGCGGAATGGTTCGGGAACAACAAAGCCCGCGTAACAGCCAAAGAGATCGATCACCTGTCCTACGGTCAGGCACTTCTGATCGGATTCTATCAATGTATTTCTATTCTATGGCCGGGATTCTCGCGTTCAGGCTCAACCATTGCCGGAGGTATGCTGAGCGGAGCCAGCTATAAAGCGGCTGCGGACTTCTCTTTCCTGATCGCAATTCCGATGATGTGTGCCGCGTCCGGCTATGAACTGCTTGATTCCTACAAATATATCACCGGCAGCACTCTGGGATACTTTGTCCTCGGATTCATCGTGTCCTTTGTAATTGCTTATGTGGTAGTTGTAGCGTTCCTTAAGCTTCTGCAAAAAATAAAGCTGAGACACTTTGCTTACTATCGCTTTGTGCTTGCAGCAGTATTCTGGATTTTTATTATGCGTTAATCGGTTCGTCAATCGTTACTCCCTCATGCCGGGAGCAAGGGGTCTGACAACTGAGTAAAATTGCTTAAGAGATGGAGTGACCCACTTGCGGCTAATATCTATTACATCGCTCCAGCCGGGAATGAAGCTGGCCAAAAAAATTTACAACGATGAAGGCCTCATTCTCCTCTCGGAAAATGCTGAACTTAATGACAGCCTGATTCGGCGCTTGAAAGAACTCGGTCTGAATCAAGTCTACATTGCAGATCGTCTGACCGAAGATGTGGCCATTCCCGAGATGATCTCCGAAGAAACCCGGCGTCAGGCCATGCAGGAGATCCGCACAAATTTCCGGAAGATTACGGAATCTTCAGTGAAAGGCAGGGTCTACCCCTTCCTCGGCAAGTCTTTCCTTAAAGTGGTGGAATCGATCTTGTCTGATCTGTCCTCCAGGGAAGACGTCATGATTATGATGATGAATATTAACAGTACGGATCACTATTTATACCGTCATTCCTTGAATGTCTGCGTCTATACTTTATTACTCGGGAAGGTTCATGGCTACAGTAAAGAAGCACTGTCTGTGCTTGGATTAGGCGCGCTGCTGCATGATATCGGCAAGACGAAGATCCCTGCGTCGATTCTGATGAAGCCGGAACAACTTACAGATTACGAGTTCGACCAGATGAAGCTGCATACCGAGATCGGCTTCAAAATGCTTAAGGATGAGCCTGGAATTCCCCTGGTTGCAGCACATTGCGCCCTTCAGCATCATGAACGGATCAATGGCAGCGGATACCCAAGGGGAGTCAGAGAGAATGAGATCCACGAATATGCCCGTTGGATAGCCATTGCGGATTCATACGATGCGATGACGACACACCGGGTATATCGCTCTGCTCTGCTTCCTCATCAAGCTACAGAGATGCTGTATGCAGGCTGCGGCACATTATATGAGAAAGAGAAGCTGGAGGTATTCCGCGATCATGTGGCTATCTACCCTCTTGGCATTACGGTGGGTCTTAGTACAGGAGAGCAGGGCGTTGTCGTCAGAATTAATCAGGATGTTCCACAGCGTCCGGTGATCCGTGTGTTCTCGGGACCCGAAGGTGAACTGCTTAAAGTACCTTATGAAGTGAATTTGGCCCTCAAATTATCCGTTGTAATCACCTATGTGGAAGGCACCGAGCCGGAACTTGCATATGTATAATTACATAGTCACGGAGCCGAGCCCGTCCTCTGAAGGACGGGCTTTGCTATGTGGGTGCCGTGCGCACTTGACAAGATCATGATATGATGAGATTTAAGAAATTTGAGAATGATATGGAATGGATTCAAAAATTTTATACATATGTATATTTTCTTAGTCTGGTCTGCATTGTTAAGTTCATTCCATATAGGTTAATAAAAGAAATAAGGTGTGTAAATCATGAGTATAGTTAATTTTTCATCAGGTTCTCAGCATGTCATGGATCCGGGTAATGATCCCTGGGATCCGATTGTATCTCTCCGGGAGCACGGACGTCACGTGCTTACGAGTGTGGAGATGACCATCACGAATCTATGTAATATGCGCTGCGAGCACTGCGCTGTGGGTGACAGCCTGGTCATGGTGGAACCGCAGCAGATTCCTTTGTCTCTGATTCTGAAGAGGCTGGACGAAGTCGAACATCTGAAGACGATTAGTATTACAGGCGGTGAGCCTACTTTTCGTAAACAGACCGTAGACGAGAAAATTATTCCGCTGCTTCGTTATGCCAAGGAACGAGGGATCAAATCACAGATTAATTCCAACTTGACTTTGGATTACGAGCGGTACGAGAAATTGCTTCCTTACCTGGATGTCATGCATATTTCGTTCAACTACACGAGTGCGGATGACTTTCATGAGATTGGCTTTGCCCGCAGTGGACACTCCGTCAAACGGGAAGTGGCTGAGCGGATGTATGAGACGATGATTGAGAACTCGATCAAGCTTAGTCAGGCGGGGATGTTCATCTCGGCCGAGACGATGATCAATTATCGTACTTACCGCAAGCTGCCGGACATCCACCGCATGATTCTGGATATGGGCTGCAAAAGACATGAGGTGCATCCTATGTACGCGGCCGATTTTGCCGAGGGACTGCCGATACTGTCTTTGGAGGATATGCGCAGTTCCATTGATTCGCTTCTGGATGAACGGGACAAGGACACTTGGATGCTGTTCGGAACACTTCCGTTCTTCGCATGCAGCCCAAGTGAGCCGGAGCTGAAATTGATACAGCGTCTAAGAACTGAGCCGAAGGTTACTGTTCGGAATGATCCGGATGGAAGAAACCGTGTCAATGTCAATATGTTCACAGGGGAAGTATTCGTGACAGACTTTGCAGCCATTCCTTCGTTTGGCAATGTGGATACAGAAAGTCTTGATCAGATCTTTAACAAGTGGCTTCATACCCATCCGCTTAACAAGACAGTCAACTGTTACTGCGATGCTGCGGGGTGCTGTGGTCCGAATTTGCTTGTGAAGGATATGTATTATAAAGACACGGATTTCAAATCGCGCTCAGCGATCACATTATAGAAACGGGGCGTTCGTGTTGCACTCAGATATTGAAGTGGGAAAACTCTTCTTAAATTTGCTTCTGGTGTTTATTCTGGTTTTCTTAAACGGAGTCTTTGTGGCAGCTGAGTTCTCGCTGGTCAAGATGCGCCAATCGCGCCTTACCCAGCTGGTCAGCGAAGGGAACCGCCGGGCAGGCTTTGCCCTGAAGGTTAACCAAAGACTGGATGCTTACCTGTCAGCTACCCAGCTCGGGATTACGCTGGCTTCGCTTGGCCTCGGCTGGGTGGGGGAGCCGGCCATATCGGAATTACTTATTGAACCCCTCATGTACAAGATGGGCGTCACGGATGGCACTTTAATTACCACCGTATCTGTGGCGGTTGGATTCTGTATTATTACGTTTTTACATATCGTTCTGGGAGAATTGGCTCCTAAATCCCTGGCTATCCAAAAAACAGAATCGACCACTCTTTGGTTGTCGGCTCCTCTGCTGTACTTCTATAAAATCTTTATGCCGGTCATCTGGCTCCTGAATTCGGCGGCTAACGGTATGCTCAGGCTTGCAGGGATTGAGCCTGCAAGTGAGGCAGAGGCTGCTCACTCCGAGGAAGAAATTCGGATTCTGATGAATCAGAGTGCGAAGAGCGGGGTTATTGACAAAGATGAGATCAAATTGATGGACAATATATTCGATTTCTCGGATCTGCTCGCCCGTGAGATTATGCTTCCGCGTACAGATATGGACTGTCTCTACACGAACCTGTCCTGGGAAGAGAATCTGAAAATTGTCAGTGAGACCAAGCATTCCAGATATCCTGTAGCTGTGGAAGACAAGGATCAGATTATTGGTTTTGTTCATATTACAGATCTGCTTCTGCCTGAGCACGGTCATGGAAATAACTTGGAACAGCTGATCAGGCCGATCCTGAATGTCCCGGAATCGATGGAGATCAGTCAGGTGCTGAGACTCATGCAGAAGAAGCATTCTCAGCTTACGCTTGTCGTGGATGAGTACGGGGGCACGGCTGGACTTCTCACTGCAGAGGAAATTCTGGAGGAGATAGTTGGAGATCTCCACGATGAGTTCGAGGATGAGCGTCCGGAGATTGAGCTGCTGCCTGATGGCAGCTATTCGGTAGACGGAAGAATTCTGCTGGAGGATGTGAATGACTTAACCGGCATCGAGATTGAGGATGACGAGGTCGATTCCATCGGCGGCTGGCTGTTCAAAGAACTGGAGGGAGCTCCGGTTAAAGGGAAAAAGGTACAAGTAGGCCGGGTGATCTTCGAGGTTGCCGAGGCAACAAGGCTTAGAATTACCCGCATTCAGATTCGCCAAATTGTGAAGGTGCCGGAGACGGAAGAGAATCAGGAGCAGGAGAAGGATCATTAAACTTTACGGCAAATGAGCAGGACTCCTTTTGGAACGAAGATTCGTTCTGAAGGGAGTTCTTTGTTTTTTTGTTCTGTAAAGAATTAAAGGTTCATAATCTGGGCGAATGACATATGTTAAAAAAGGAAGGGCTTTGGTTTGGTAAGGAGTGTCGTTGTCTTAAAGATTAAGGATTTTATTGAAAAGGAGGAAAATGCGTGATGCATCCACAGGAAATTGCCTGGTATCCTTTCATAGGCCCTTGTGATCCTTGTCCGCCCGTTACCTGCAAAACATATTCTACTCCGCCGCATCTTTTTATACAGTTCCAGCCGCCGAATCTGCCCCAGTTCAGTCCAAGAGAGGCTCTTATTCATGGCACCTTATGGCCAGCCCTGTACAGCCCGTATGAATCCAAGTGGGGAAAGGGACGGTGAGAGCATGAGCGCACCTGAAAAACCAGTGTGTGATCCGCAGTACTATGAGATGCTTGAGAAGCTTCAATCCCTGGATTTCGTTCTTGTGGAGCTGAACCTGTATCTGGATACGCACCCGGATGATCTGCAGGCCATTCAGCAGTTCAATATTGTAACCCAGGAAAGAACCCAGCTCGCTGAACATTTCCAAAGGCTGTATGGACCCCTTCAGAACTTTGGCCGTGCTTATTCCAAATATCCATGGCAATGGTCGGAGAGTCCTTGGCCGTGGCAGGTGTAACACCCTGCCTCTTTTTAGGATACAGCCGTTAGGTCTAGCCGAAACCTGCAAGTAATCCTCCACTGTATTTAGACAGTGGGAGTTCAAGCTGAAGGAGGTCATGTGCACCATGTGGGTATACGAGAAGAAATTGCAGTATCCCGTGCGGGTAAGCAAGTGTGATCCGCGGATGGCAAAATATCTGCTTGAGCAGTATGGGGGCGCGGATGGCGAGCTTTCCGCTGCGCTGCGCTATTTGAATCAGCGATACACGATTCCCGATAAGGTTATTGGTCTGCTTAACGATATAGGGACTGAAGAGTTCGCCCACCTTGAGATGATTGCCACGATGATCTACAAGCTGACCAAGGACGCCACAGTCGAGCAGATGGATGCCTTGGGACTGGGAGAGTATTATGTCGCCCATGACCACGCCTTGTTCTATCAGAACGCGGCCGGTGTTCCTTGGACCGCTGCGTACATCCAAGCCAAAGGTGACCCGATCGCCGATCTGTATGAAGACATCGCTGCTGAGGAGAAGGCCCGGGCTACATACCAATGGCTGATCGACATGACGGACGATGTGGATCTGCAGGACGGACTGAAGTTCCTGCGGGAGCGCGAGATTATCCACTCGCTCCGCTTCCGTGAAGCGGTGGAGATTCTCAAGGATGAGCGGGATAACAAGAAAATTTTCTGACAGCGGGAAAGTGGTTCGCGAGAGCGCGGATCACTTTTTTGTATGATATGCATATTAGAAATTGACCTCATGCCTTAGTTGGAACTATAATGGTTACAACGGTGGTGACTAACATGAAGCAAATCAGTACACGCTTTTCGATTGCTGTGCACACTCTTTCTCTTATTACGGTCAATCCGGAAGCTTGTACCGGAGACTTCATTGCAGGTAGTGTTAATACAAATCCGGTCATAATCAGGAGAATTTTGGGGATGCTGAAAAGGGCTGGATTAGTTGACGTACGTCCCGGAGTGGGCGGAGCTTTTTTACGCAAGGACCCAAACCAGATTACACTGCTGGACGTCTACCGTGCTGTGAATGTGACCGAAGAGAACCAGCTATTCCGAATCCACGAGAATCCCAATATTGGATGTTTAGTTGGAAGGAATATAGAGAATGTTCTTCAAGATGAATTGCGAGATGCTCAGTCTCTTATGGAACAAAGACTGGCACATACGACAATAGGTCAGCTGGTTAATAAGTTTGAGAAATAAAGCTCCTTTGTGAGCTCTTATTTTATACATTCGTTGTAACCAATATGGTTATGACAAAAAACTTTAGGAGGGAATAATAAAATGAAATTATTAGTGACTGGGGCAACAGGCAAACTGGGAAGCAAAGTAGTCGAGGCGCTATTGAAATCCATACCGGCAAGTCAGATTGCTGTCAGCGTTCGGAATCCGGAGAAGGCGGAAGGTCTTCGCGCCCAAGGGATTGACGTGCGTTTGGGTGATTTTGATCGTCCAGAATCTTTGGATTCGGCATTTGCCGGAATTGACCGGTTGTTATTGATCTCTACAGATGTGGATAATGACACAAGAATTCGTCAACACCAAGCTGCTGTAGCCGCTGCAGAGCGTGCCGGAGTGAAATTCATTGCGTACACTAGTATAGCGAACGCTAATGAAAGTAAGAATTTCCTTGCTCCTACGCATAAAACAACAGAAGAGGCGATTCTTAAAACAGGGATTCCGTACTCTTTTCTGCGTAACAACTGGTATCTGGAGAATGAGATTCCAAGTATTCAGGGTGTAATCGCAGGAGCTCCGTGGGTAACTTCAGCAGGAAATGGTAAAGTGGGCTGGGCGATGCAGCAGGATTATGCAGAAGCAGCTGCCGCTGTATTATCCGGACAGGGGCACGACAATACAATCTACGAGCTGTCAGGCAAGTTGTTAACTCAGAACGAGATTGCATCGGCTCTGGGTCATGTCTTAGGTAAGGAAGTGCCTTTGCAGCAGGTTGATGATGCGGCTTATGCAGATATTATGAAAGGTGCGGGACTCCCGGATTTCCTCATCCCTATGCTTATTGGCATTCAGAAAGGGATTCGAGAAGGTACACTGGAAATGGAGAGCCGTGATTTTGAGAAGCTGCTTGGCCGGCCGGCAACGCCGATTCATGAAGGCCTAAGTCAAATTGTAAGCAGCATTTCTTAATAGATTAATTCGGGGTCCCTTTAATTAAGAGGTCATTTGCAACCGGGCAAATATGTCGTATATCATAAGTTCAGGACCATAATACATATGGAATGAAGGGACTGAACCATGGATACAACCAGACGACTGAACAAGCCGGAAGCAATGATCTTTGATATGGATGGAACTCTGTTCAAGACGGAGAGTCTGCTCGTACCCGCCTACCATCGGATGTTTGAAGGACTCCGCAGGGAGGGACTGTATGAAGGGGAGGAGCCTCCTGTGTCGCGCTTAATGGACAGTGTGGGCATGGTGATGGATGAGATTTGGGCCAGAGTTCTCCCGGATCATGACAAATCGGTACAGCAGCGGGCGGATCAGCTGTTCCTTGAGAATGAGATTAAAGGGCTTAAGGAAGATCCCACTGAGCTCTATCCGGGCGTGGCCGACACTTTAAGAGGCCTTAAGGAGCAGGGAGTGCGGCTTTTTGTAGCCAGTAATGGTCTGGAGCCTTATGTAAAAGGGGTATCAGATGCCCATCAGATCATGCCCTTATTTGAACATATATACAGCGCAGGGGAATATCAGACAGCCTCCAAAGTGCATCTGGTTGAACTGCTGCTCCGTCAGCATGGAATCAAGACTGCGTGGATGGTCGGGGATCGTTCCTCGGATGTGAAGGCAGGGAAGGAGAATGGCCTAACGGTCATTGGATGTGCCTATGCGGGCTTTTGCGGTGAAGATGAACTGGAGGGATCGGATATGATTATCCACTCCTTCAGCGAGCTGCACGATCTATACAGCCGATCCGTGTAGAATACTTGAACGGTTCTAACCCAATGACGAACAGACCTCGCTATTCAGCGGCGGTCTGTTTGTCGTTCTTATTGTCATCCTTATTGCCGTTCTTTTTATTATACTGCCACAGCGCATATTCCAGCGGCCTTGTGATGGCCTTTCGGTAGGCCTCCATATCTCCTGACAGTGCAAAAACCTCACGAGCTGGCTTAGGATTCACTTCGAGAACGTAGATGTGACCCTGTCTGTCAATAGCAATATCCAGAGCCAGCTCACACAGAGCATCATAGGTGTCCTCCAGATATTTGGCAATCTCCAGACAGAGCTGATCGGTCTCCCGGCGGATCTCACTTCGTCTTTCTTCCGAAGGGAACCACAGCTTGAGCTGAGTATTCATAGGCACGGCATGGCCGCCGCCATGTATATTCGATGTAACGCTGCGCTGGACACCTACACGTCCTGCTCCGCCGGTTACCTCCCACTCCCCTGAGCCGTTCTTTTGCACAAGAACCCGGTAATCGTGAACCCGCCCGTTAGGCAGCTGAATGCGAATTCCTTCCTGTACAATATAACGGCTGTATGATTTCCAGCTCAGCAGATAGGGGCCGAGACGGGAAGGATGCAGCTTTTGGGGAGAAATGATCTTTCTCTGCGGATTGCGGCCCTGAATTTGATAGAGCTTGGGACCGATCTTCTCAATCTTCAAAATCCCGCGTCCACCTGTACCATTAATCGGCTTGAGGTAGATGGGATTGCACCGCTTAAGCAGCTTATATACATCACTTAGGTTATTGAAAAGCACAGTATCAGGCAGATGCTCACGGAACCTCGGCCTCTTGGACAAGACCTGGTGAATCGTCCATTTATCGCGGAGCGGGCGATTGAGAAAGTGAAGATGGCCGTATTTGGACCTGAACTGCTTCAGCTGTTCAAATCGCTTGCTCTTCTGGATGCGGCACCGGTCAAAGATGACATGCGGGAATTTGCGCCATTTTCTGGACCATTTCCGGCTCAGGGGATCATAGATCAGAGCATGGATTAGATCCTTGCTCGAATGGACATCCGCAGGGGTAAAGACGAAGACATCTAGCCCAAGCTTCTGGCCTTCGGTGATCATCCGCTGGTAAATGGAGCGCTCCTCCAGATGTTTCTTCTCATTAAGGTATAAAGTAAGAATACCCAAGACAGGTTGTGACAACTGTGCTCACCTTCTTCAGATCAAGTTTGGGGTACTGCCGCCGCACCCGGATGTGGGTCAACCTGCTGTCCTGCTTCTAGGACCAGAGTGGGCTTGCCGGTTGGCCCTGGGACCATTCTTGTGGCCGTGAGCCCGGCATTGAAGCACATTTTGAGGCTGGAGGGATTATCCAGAGCAACCCTGCAGCTGAGCCTGCCCATCTGCAGCTGCTGCGCCTGAAGCAGTCTGGTGCCAATATGCCGGCCCCGGTACAGAGGGTGGACGACCACAATGCCAGCGTGTTCACCATATCCGGTCATTAAGCACAGCCCCGCGAGGCGGGTGCCGTCCTCGGTGGAGACGGTGGCAATGAACAGTGCGCACCCCGGCTGCCTAAGGACGGCCGGGGTGAGCTTTTGCAATTCACGGTAGGCACTCCGGGTAATTCGGCTGCCTCCATACTTCCGTGTGAAGCTGAGAACGGAGCTGTGTACTCGGCTCCAGGAGCTTTCCTCAGTAGACATGATTAAGGTAATATCCATATTCGTTATCCTCTTAAGAATTATAGGATTGCTTGACAAGATACTGACTGTACTGGAAGATCCGCTCCAGTGATTTCTTGCGGATATGGGGCTCATCAAATTTCATTGGTTTGGCATTGGCCTCGAAGAACCAGATCTTCCCTTCCATATCCACGCCCAGATCCATGGACATTTCACCAAGCATATGTCCGGACCCGCGCTCAATCTGGCGGGCTATAAGCAGCGCATTAGACTTAACGCGGTTCATCATGCCCGAAGTGAGCTCCCGGCCGAAGACCAGAGCCAGCAGCTCCTCAGGATCCTCCACACTGCCGCCCTGCGGAACATGGGTCGTAATTCTGCGGTGTCCAGCCTGCCTTGCTCCTATTCCGGTGACGAGCCATTGGCCCTTGCCATTCTTCTGAACGAGGACCCGGAGGTCGAACTGCCGCCCGCTATGAGACACCAGTTCGATCCCTTCCTGAACGATATAATTCGTCATGCCTATCTCACTTCGGATTCTCTTCCAGATCTCGGAGAGGGAAGAGGATTTAACCACCATGATTTTGCGGGGAGACTGAATCGTGAGCTGTAAGGGGCTGGGCTCATTCTCGACATACTTCAGTCTCATAATGCCCTTGCCCGCCTTACCGCTTTCGGGCTTGAGATACAGGTTCGGATAGTTCCTTATCATTACCGAGAGGGCTTTATAACCGGTCAGCCTCTTGGTGGCCGGGACGAACGATTTGGTGGAGTGGGATTTCTTCAGCCAAGCGAACAGTTCCCACTTATTGAAGAAGAAAGGATTAAACAGATGAATATCCGGATGAGCCAGGCAAGCCTCGATTTTTCTCCGAACGGCGGGTCTTTCTTCTGCTTTTCGCTGAGGAATCCGGTTATAGATGACATTGGGAAGAGGGAACCACTGCTCCTCCCAAAGCTTCTTTTCCGGTAAAAACGTATACCCGAGCACTTTATTCCCCGACAGCTTCAGATCCCTGGAGGTAACGACAAAAACGGGGATATCCATATCTCTGCCTGTCTTGACGATGTCCCGGAAGTTTTTGCGGTTGCCCTGGAATCGCTTGTATTTATCGTGGCTTGTTAATATGGCAATGAGCGGTTTGGGTTCCTCCTGCGACCAGGCAATCATATGCCTTCCCTCCGGCGGAATTTGCTTAAGTACAAGCAGTGTTCCAGGATGTGCTCTACCGAGGCTTTACCTTCGGCGCGGAGCGAAGGGTGACGGAAAATGGAACGTCCAGGCTTGGCATTGGCTTCGAACATCCAGATGTTCTCGTCTTTATCGATGCCAAAGTCAAAGCCAATTTCACCGATGAGATGCTGATCGCGGGCCTCAATGGCTTCGGCTATCGTAATCGCGGTCTTCTTGGCATTGTTCAGCACTTCCTCGCCTCTAGGACCGAATACACGGGTGAGTGCCTGCTGGGGTGTAAGCAGGGAACCCCCATTCTTCAAGTGGGTGGTTACACTGCCTTTACCAGCCTTCTTGGCGCCAATTCCAACCACAACCCATTGGTTCTTGCCGTTCTTATGCATATGAAAACGGAAATCTAGCGGGCACGCATCAATTTCTATTAGCCGAATTCCCTGCTGAACTACATAACTGCGCAGCGTCCGGCCATGCCGGGTCTGCAGCGTCTTGATAAGGCTGCTGAAAGTGGCGAACCGCTGCAGCACATTTCCCTTGGTGCTCCGGTAACGGGCATAATAGCCCCGTTTGGGAACATAAGATAGCCTGTAGATTCCTTTTCCCAGACTTCCAGCCGAAGGCTTATAATACACGAAAGAATGGCGGTCGAGCATATCCTTGATCTGTTCGGGGGTAGGATTCATATGGGATTCGGGAATATGCTGAGCGGCGAGCGGATCATTCTCAAGCAAACGGTAAATATCCGATTTATTGAAGAAACTCCAGTTGAAGAAGGGGATTTTCTTTCTGATGAATCTCTCTCTCAGCTGATTAATGGATGAGGTTGTCTCGGCCCGTCTGCTGGGAAGCCGGTTGTAGACTACATCCGGGAGCGGCACCCGTTTTCTTGTGAACCGGTCCGTCTCAGTCAGAAAATACCCGTTGACCGTCTCATCCTGCCAATCAATATCCCGGGGTGTAAAAGCGAAGATATAAGATTGATTGCTGCCCTCGCGCAGCAATTGCTTGATGAACCCGGTTCGCGAACCGAAGGGATTGATCAGCGAGCTGGTGCCGTCAGACAGTATACCGATCAGCGGTCCAAGCTGAACTTCCCCCGCATCCAGATTGCGCAGAAACACGCCTCCGGACATCGGAACCTTGATGCCTTTCCTTACTCCTGAAGCCAGGTACAGGTGGTTACCCTGTTTGTTGATCGGTTTCACGAGAGCGGGAATACGCTCGCCGCCAAGTCTGAGCTTTACTGACTTTTTGCCGGATAGCTTGAGGCTCTTCATCAGTGCGCCGGAGACATAGACGATCTTCTGGGGCTGCTGCGTGAAATGAACATTACAAAAGGTCATGCTCATGAATTTACCCTCCTAAGTTGCCGGAGCCACAGATAGCGGGCGTATCTGACCGGATTTTCTACCGATTCACGCGCGCTCACGGGGTCTCCGATTTGAAAAAAAGCGGAACGTCCGGGTTTGGAATTCACCTCGATAATCCACACACGGCCATCCCGGTCTACTCCGAAATCAATGCCAAGCTCAGCAAGCCGCCCAAAGCAGCTTTCCAAATGTTCAGGAATGTCAGCGGACAAACGCCGGATGGTGTCAAATATCCTCGCTGCCGCCGGCTCTCCGAATTCCTGATTCATAAAACGGCCTGCTCCTACCGCCGTCCCACCGCCGTGCAGATTGGAAGTGGCCGAGTTCTGCCCTCCCAGCCTGACGGCCATGCCGGTTAAGCCCCAGCGGCCGGACTCATTCTTTTGCATCAAGACTCGTATATCGAAAGGTCTGCCTTTCGAGTTCGTTAGCTGCAGATAAGGCTGGATGATGAAGGCACGTTCTCCCATAAATCCCTCAATCCAGGCTGCACCTGTCTTCCAATCATGGAAATGCTTGTGGAACTGAACGTTATGGCTGTCTCTGCCAATCACCGCCAGATCCTGGCCATCCCCCACCAGACGCACATGCAGGGTCATCTTGCCATGTGTCCCGCTGTGAGGCTTGAGAAATACTTCATGATTATGGTGTAACAGCCATTTGGCGAGCTGCCTTGAGCTTACGTACTTGGCTGTCTTAGGCAGATGAGGACGGAAAATCTCCTTCCGCTTCAGGCTTCGGTATACATTCCATTTGCCGGAAAGGCCTCTGGCTAAATATTGGAAGGGATATCCGTCTTCTGTTAAGCGGGCCAGCCCCTTACGGATGACCTGAAGCTGGCTGGGATCATGGTAGTTCACACGGTCATAAATGATGTCCGGCACAGGAAAAGTAACGGTGAGCCACTGGCCCCCGGTGTATTGATACCCTTCAAAGGTGGACCCGCTGTCCGGGATACCTTCAGCTGAGAACACATAGACCTTTAGATTGTGACGAGCTCCGGCCAGGGTAAGTCTGCGGCAGAAGAGGGTCTCGCCAAAGGGGGGCGAGCTCTCCGGATTCCCGGACACCATAACCCCCATTACGGCACCGTCTGCTGCTGGAGTGAGCCTTTGATTCATGACGGGTTCCCTCCTTTATGAACCGGACAGGTAGGTGGCGTAATCAATCATCCGCTTGACAGATGGACGAATCTTTCCGCTGGCAAGCGGAGTATTGTCGTTCTTGGACGGCTTGGAATTCACCTCAAGCAGCCAGACCTTCCCGCTTGTATCCATGGCCAGATCAATCCCAAGCTCACCGAAATGGGCCGGGATATGTGCCTCAATCCCCCCGGCTATATCTAGTGCGGCCTTCTTTAGACGAATGCCCGCCTTGGTCTTAACCTCTGCCGGGAGTGAAGTTTTGTTCACTGCATCCTTGACGGTGCTAAGAGTTCCTCCCCGGGCCAGATTGGATACGAAATGCTGTGTACCTGCAATCCGGGCCACGATGGAAGTAATCTCCCATTTGCCAAGCCGGTTCTTCTGGACCAGGGCTCTGAAGTCAACAGGTCTTCCCGTCAGATCGATAAGTGTAAGTCCCTGCTGGATTTGATATCGGGTGGTTTTCATTTTGCCGGAGAGTGAAGAGAAGAGCTTCGTTAAAGACTCGAAGTTCTGTCTGCGAGCGCCTCCGACCTGAGTAGCCAAGGTCTGATAGGTTCCCTCAGGATTCCGGGAAATGCGGATAATTCCTTTGCCGAGACTGCCCCTGATCGGCTTGAGGAATACGACAGGATAACGGCTGCACATCGCCTTCAGCATGGCATAATTACGGAACAAATGAGACTCCGGAAGATAACGAAGCAGGGTCTGGTCCGTCTTAAGTGCATCGAAAACCTCGGTTTTGTCCAGAAACTTTTCATTGAAAAAGTGGCTGCCGTACCGGGATTTTACTTCTTTCATGAAATGCTGTACGCTAGGTTTGTTCTCAAGCTTGCGGGAGGTCAGCCGATTGTAGAAGACATCGGCAGCGGGAAGATCGGTCTTGCGCCAGCCGTCGCTATATACCCACCCCTGGATGTGATCCGCATCGGGTCCGATGTGATCGGTGGTGAAGAAGTAAGCGTAGGCTCCCTGCTTCTTGCAGGCATGGATCATTTCCCGGCAGAACATCGTTATGGAACCAAAAGGTCTGTCAGGTGAATCGGGATAATCCCGGCTGATCAGTACGCCTATGAGTGGTCCGAGCCGCAGCAGAGAAGTGCCCCGCTTAAAGGAAAGATGCAGGGAGGGCCTGGATACAAGGCCCATTTGATGTGCTAGCCCTTGGCTGATTCGGATGCCGGCATACCTGGGAAGAGATAGCACCTTGACGTTTTGCTTGAATGATCCAAAAGAAAGCTGAAGATAGCGGTTTGTAGGAATTTTCCACCGCTTAACCATCATTTCCCCTAGGATTATGGTATCTTCGTCCAGTAATCCTGGATTCATGATCTGTACCGATACTTTTTTGGAGGACATGAAGTGGATCTCCTTCCAACCGCAACGGGTAGATGAACGTGCAGAATGAAGGGAATTCCTTCATCATTCTGCCGGAGAAGGGTGTCTGCGGAATGCATGTAATTCACTATATGAGGACATATACCCCTTGGTGATTGCCCCTTTTTTCCAGGACAAACTGTTTTGCAATTAAATCATTGATGACGAATCGGAGGACTGAAGAGATGAATATTTACGACAAGGCACATGAATTGGCACAAGCCATGAAGGACAGCCAGGAAGTACAGGAGATTACAGCGGCGGTTAAGCTTATCGATGCCGATCCGGAAAGCAAGAGAATGCTGGATGAATTCCGCAACCGTCAGAATGAGCTTCAGCAGCGGATGATGTCCGGTGATATGCCGTCACCAGAAGAGATGGAGAACATGGAGAAGCAGTTCGAAGTGCTCAGCCTCAACCTGAATATCCGCCGATTGTTCGACGCCGAGCGTCGTCTGAGCGTTATTATCCAGGACGTGAACAAGATTATTTCGGACAGCCTGCAGCATCTATACGGCTCCCAGATGTAAAATATTTTTGTTCAGCTTGTCTCATATTTTGGGCATCTCCTTCATAGAGTAGAAATATAGATTAAGAGAGCGAAGGAGATGCTGCTGTTATGATGAGACAGAGCAAATGGAAAAATGTAATTTATTTGTTGATCGCTTTAGCGATGCTTATTTATGCCCTGCCGATGATTTCATTTAAGCCGGGTGCGGGCTGGGTATCGGTGTTCGGCATGGCCTGGGCGGCGTTCGCCTTCCTGGTTATCGGCGCCCATCTACATTTCCTTCTCGGTGTCGATGCCGAGAAGCAGCGGGCGCTGGACCAGATCCGCAAGGCCAAGCTGATGGAATGGCAGCGCAAATGGCAGCGTGAGAAGGAAGAGAGTCAAGGCTTGTAAGCACCATTTGTGGTCGATAGACGAAGTAGGATGACTCAGGCGGGTCATCCTTTTTGATTTGCAGGCAGCCATGTGTATTTTATAAAATAACGATGTATAATAGATACAGAATAGTACAGATTTGATCGGAGGGTATAACAGTTGGAAGGGCACGAAGAGTCAATTACTAAGCATGAGCAGCTGCTTCAGCATATTGAAAGCTTAAATATAGGGACTAAAATCTCGGTCCGCAAGCTTGCCAAGAATCTCGGGGTGAGTGAAGGGACCGCCTACCGGGCGGTGAAGGAAGCCGAGAATTTGGGGATTGTGATTACCAAAGAGCGGATCGGAACGGTTCGTGTGGAGAAGAAACCGCGTAACATCTCGGATCAGCTCTCGTTCGGGGACGTGGTGGATATTGTTGAGGGTCACGTACTTGGAGGCGCAGAGCAGGGGCTTCAGAAGACGCTGCATAAGTATGTGATTGGCGCCATGAAGATTGATGCAATGGCCCGTTATATTGATGCGGGGAGCTTGCTGATTGTGGGTAACCGGGAGGATGCGCATTTCCTCGCTCTGGAGCAGGGAGCAGGGGTTCTTATCACCGGAGGCTTCGGAACCAGCCGCGAGGTGAAGCAGCTTGCCGACCAGCTGTCGCTGCCCATTATCTCCTCCAGGCACGATACGTTCACGGTCGCTTCCATGATTAACAGGGCGATCTTCGACCGTCTGATCAAGAAGAAGATTATGCTCGTAGAAGATATTATTTCTTCAAAAGTCAGAGTCAGTACGCTGAAGGTCAACAGCATTGTATCCGATTTTGAAGAGTTGTCCAAGGAGACGGGCTACCAGCACTTTCCCGTTGTGGATGAGTGGAACCGGGTTATCGGCATTATCAGCCGCAAGGATGTCGAGGACATGCCGGAAGAATCCAGTATTGAGAAGCTGCTCACACGTCACCCTATTACAGCGGGCATGCACACTTCACTGGCTTCAGCCGCACAAATTATGATGTGGGAAGGAATTGATTTCCTGCCGATCGTGGACCGCAATCGCAAGCTGATCTCCTCCGTGACCCGGAAGGAAGTTCTGCAGGCCATGCGTGATGCACAGAATCAGCCTCAGCTGGGCGAGACCTTTGAGCACTTGATGTGGAATGGATTCGCTGAAGAGCGGGGAGAGGACGGACGGTTATTTTTTCACGGGATGATCACGCCCCAAATGTCTACCAATCTGGGAACGATCTCACAGGGGGTTCTAACTGCGCTGTTAAGCCAGGCAGGCCTTAGTGCAGCAAAGGATGCTAACGGAAATGACCATATCGTGGACAATCTGACCACCTATTTCGTGCGGCCGGTTCAGATCGAGAACCCGGTTGTCATCTCACCCGTCGTGCTCGAGGTCAGTCGGCGCGCATGCAAGCTGGAAATCGCCATGACCCATCAGGACAGTCTTGTCGCCAAGGCGGTAATGACGCTCCAGTCTATTGATCATGCGTAGAGGTGCTAGGATTGTCTGCGGGTGTAGAAGCTGATATTGCGCAGCCCGGCAAAAATATTAAAAGCTCCGAGAACCATGAACAAGGCTCCGATGACGACGCGCAGCGACGATCCGGTGAACATGAACATCTGGATGATCGCCAGCACAATAAGCATCACGCCCATGCTGACATTGGTCTTGGCTGCATTCATCCCGCGTACAGCAGGGTCAAGGGAGCGCCGGGACCGGAAACTGAAATACACAGAACATACACAAGCAATGATTAATACAGCATAAAGTACGTATTCAATGGCTTGAATCATTTAGAAGAGCAGCTCCTTTATCAATGGGCATTCTGTTCTAATAATTGTAACACGAATGCTGATAGGGAATGAACTAAAGATTGCACCAGCGCTTAGCTGCGGATATAAGGCTTCACTTCGATCCAGATTTGGAGGATGCCTTCGCTGACGAGCATTGTCTTGATCTGTACGGCGTATTCTTTGTCGCGGACAATGTAGATTTTGCGGTTAAGGAAGGTTCTTGCCATCTTGGCATCCGAGTCAATTTCGAACATGCTGCGTCCGCGGAGGACCAGCAACTCCTGCTGCAATTTATGTACAATCTCTTTGGAGGCCACGGGATCAAGCGGATGCTCGCCATCCTCTACCCGGATTTTGATGGACTTAATAATCGTCTGGCGCTTGCTGAATTTCTTCATCGTCTTCAGTTCGTCCTGTGACTGACTCAGCTCAATCTGCAGATCCTTGTTCTCGATCCAAAGCTGATTATAGCTAAGATGAAAGATACTGTTATAGATAACGGCTCCAATCACCATTCCGATGATAAATACTGAGGTAATTTGAGTGAAGGAGCGAACCCGTTCGTTGGGACTCTTGTTCATGCTCTCCGTCACCCTTTCCCCCCGCCGCAGACCCACTTCACAAGCTCAGAACCCAGATGGGCACCGATAAAAGCAAACAGCAGAAAAAGGATCTGCTTGATTACCGGAGACAGATTCCCGTCAAAAAAGTTGCTCTCTATAACCCTCATCGGATCAATGGTTCCGCCGATCGCTGCGGCCAGTGCCCAAATCTTGATGCGATCCGATACATCCAGCATCGTCTGGGTTGGCGGCTGAAGCGAGACGACCGCCCCGATGCCTCCCAGCAGCGATCCCCCCAGTACAATTCCAAATGCTATGAAAAAGTCCAGCAGTGCTTTGCTTATAAAGGTACTCATGCCCTGCGCCTCACTTTCTTATATACATTCCGGCGGCCCTGTCCCAAGCTTCGCTTGTCCGGCCGCTCCTATACCATTGTATGGGCGCTTCGAAGCCGTCTATGATAAAATATTAATTATAAATATTATTTTTTTAAGAAGAGAACCCGCCCTGATGTGACGGAGGAAGGAACCTGCGTATGGACAACTTTGTTCACCTGCATGTGCATAGTGAATACAGCCTGCTGGATGGAGCGGCCAGAGTGGAAGATCTGGTCAAGACGGCCGCCGGCTATGGAATGAATGCACTTGCGCTTACCGATCATGGGGTGATGTATGGGGCAGTCCCCTTTTATAAATTATGTAAGGCCAACGGGATCAAGCCGATCCTGGGCTGCGAAGTGTATTTTACGGCAGGCTCACGCAAGGAACGGGGCAGCCGCAAGGATCAGCCGATTTATCATTTGATCCTGCTCGCGAAGAATATGACAGGCTATAAGAATCTGATGAAGCTGGTCTCGATCGGCCATTTGGAAGGCTTTCATTATAAACCGAGAATCGACTGGGAGGTTCTGAGTCAGTACAGCGAAGGGATCATCGCACTAAGCGCTTGTCTTGGAGGAGAAGTTCCTCAGCATCTGCTTCATGGAAGATATGAGGAGGCCAAGAGAGCGGCGCTTCGTTATAAATCCGCCTTTGGGGAAGATTTCTACCTGGAGCTTCAGGATCACGGACTGACTGAGCAGAAGAAGGTCAATCCGCTGCTTGTGCAGTTAGCTGAAGAGACGGGCGTCAGTCTGGTCGCTACGAATGATGTTCATTATTTGGAGAAGAAGGATGCCGAGGTCCAGGATGTGCTGATCTGTATCGGTACGGGAAAGACCGTGGAGGATGAAGAGCGGTTCAGAATTCCTACAGATCAGCTGTATCTAAAAGACGGACAGAACATGCAGACCTTGTTCCCGCATATCCCGGATGCGATTGCCAATACTGCGGTTATCGCGGATAAATGTAATCTTGAGCTTGAATTTGGGGGTCACATTCTTCCCGCCTATCAGCCGATTCCGGAAGGGAAGACGGCAGGAAGTTATCTGGCTGAGCTCTGCCGGGAAGGGCTGTCCGCCCGCTACAGCAGCTCTCCCCGCTGGACTGACGCGAAGCTTAAGAAAGAGCTGGAGGAACGGCTGGAGTATGAGCTGGGCGTGATTGAACGTATGGGGTTCTCCGATTATTTCCTGATCGTATGGGACTTCATTGCTTATGCGCACCGCACGGGAATTGCGACCGGACCGGGCCGCGGATCTTCAGCGGGCAGTCTGGTGGCTTATGTTCTCAAGATTACCGATGTGGATCCGATGAAATATCATTTGCTCTTCGAGCGCTTTCTGAATCCGGAGCGGGTGACCATGCCGGATATCGATATTGATTTCAGTGACGAACGGCGCGATGAGGTCATCGCCTACGTCGTTGACAAATACGGTACCGAGCATGTGGCCCAGATTATTACCTTCGGTACGATGGCGGCCCGTGCGGCGGTCAGGGATGTCGGAAGGGCCCTGAATGTGCCGTTCGGAGATGTGGATAAGGCGGCCAAGCTCATACCAGGAAGCATTGGGATCAGCATCCAGCGTGCTCTGGAGCTCAGTCCGGACCTGAAAGCGATGTATGAATCGCAGCCCCGGGTAAGAGGGCTTCTGGATATGGCCAGGAAGGTCGAAGGCATGCCGCGTCATGCCTCGACTCACGCCGCAGGTGTAGTCATCTCCCGTGATCCGCTGACCGATGCAGTTCCGCTGCAGGAAGGCAGCGAGACAACGGCGCTGACGCAGTACCCGATGGAGAGTCTGGAATCGATAGGTCTCTTGAAAATGGACTTTCTGGGGCTTCGCACCCTCTCGATCATTGAGCGATGTCTGCACTGGATTCAGGAGCAGACTGGAGAACAGCTGGATTTCCATCACATTGACGATCATGATCCCCTTACCTATGAGCTGCTTGGCCGCGGGGAGACGACCGGTGTGTTCCAGCTGGAATCCGCCGGGATGCGGCGTGTGCTCAGGGATCTGAAGCCTTCGGAATTTGAAGATATTATATCCGTTCTGGCACTCTATCGTCCCGGCCCAATGGAGTTCATTCCCAAATATATTGGCGGGAAGCACGGTCTTGTGGAAGTGGAATATCCCCATCCGGATCTTGAGCCGCTGCTCGCCGATACGTACGGAATTATTGTATATCAGGAACAGATTATGAAGATCGCCTCATCGATGGCCGGCTTCTCTCTCGGGGAAGCGGACCTGCTTCGCAGGGCCGTCTCGAAGAAGAAGCGGGAAGTGCTGGACGAGCAGCGGGAGCACTTCGTATCCGGCAGTCTGAAGCAAGGCTACACGGAGAAGGATGCCCATGCGGTCTACGATATGATCGTCCGTTTTGCGGACTATGGATTTCCGCGTGCGCATGCCGCCGCTTATGGCGTGCTGGCTTTCCAGACCGCCTATCTCAAGGCCCATTATCCCGTGCATTTCATGGCTTCCATGCTTACCGCGGTGATGGGGAGCCATAGGAAGGTAGCAGAGTATATCGTCGAATGCCGGAGAATGGAAATTAAGGTGCTGCCTCCTGACGTGAACTACAGCGGGGTGCTGTTCACTCCGCAGCCAGGAGACGAGCCTGGAGCTCCCGGGGTCATCCGGTTCGGCCTCGCGGCCATCAAGAACGTCGGTACCCAGGCGATGGAGAGCATTCTTCGCGTCCGCAAGGAGCGCCCCTTTGACAGCCTGCTGGACTTCTGCCGCCGGGTAGATCTCAGGGTGTGCAATAAGCGTGTTATTGAGTCTCTGATTCAGGGCGGCGCTTTCGATGCGCTTCCGGGTCACCGGGCGCAACTGCTCGCCATGCTGGATGAGACGGTTGAGGCCGCCCTCAAATGGCGTAAAGAGCGCGAGGATCTGCAGATCCAGCTGTTTGACTTCGTAGAGACACCCAACTGGGACATCGAGTATCCCGAGATTCCAAGGTTCAGCGCAGTACAGCAGCTGGATTTCGAGCGTGAGCTGCTTGGACTCTACCTGTCAGGCCACCCGCTGGATGATTATGATCATCTGCTGGATGCGGACGGCATCGACCGGCTGATGAATCTCGCCGAAGCCCCGGATGAGAGCAAGACGGTGGTGGCCGGAATGGTCGTATCGATCAAGACCATCACCACCAAGCAGGGTAAAGCGATGGCCTTCATGGAGCTGGAGGACCAGATCGAGCGCAGCGAGGTCGTGCTGTTCCCGGAAGTGTGGAACCGCAGCCGCGCCCTGATTGAGAAGGGCGCGCTGCTAGCCCTGCGTGCCACCGTGCAGCAGCAGGACGAGGGCTTCAAGCTGCTGGCCGACGAAGTCGCCCCGCTGAGCGAGGAAGCCCTCGGGCAGCTCCGGCGCAGCCAGCGCACGCGCGCCCCGCAGGGCACGCGTCAGCCGGGCGTGGCGCCGGCGCACGCACGCAGCAGCGCCGCAGCGGAGCCTGCGCGGCGCCCGGCACCTCCGCAGCCGCAGCGCAACAGCGCGGCAGCGGCAGGGCCCTCCGGAGCCGCTTCGGGGGCGCCGGGCAGTGCCGGGAAGACCCCTGCAGGGCAGCGGGTCTTCATCAAGATTGCGGCCGCGGCGGAGCACGCGGCCATGCTGGAGCAGCTGAAGGAGCTGCTCCAGCAGCACCCCGGGTCCATGACCACGGTGCTGTTCTATGAAAGCTCCCAGAAGCTGCTGGCGCTGAGCGATCGTTACCGGATCAAGCCCTCCCCTGAGCTGTTCCGCGAAATTGAGCGGCTGCTCGGTCCAGAGACAGTAAGAGTAAGGTGATTTTGGGTTATTTTACTAACTTTAGGATTGTCCGGTATATGC
Source organism: Paenibacillus sp. Paensp111 (assembly GCF_059492195.1). Lineage (NCBI taxonomy): Bacteria > Bacillati > Bacillota > Bacilli > Caryophanales > Paenibacillaceae > Paenibacillus > Paenibacillus sp. Paensp111. Next base: position 3,271,607 of record NZ_CP168527.1, on the reverse strand, counting down.
TGCTTTCAGGAATATCTCCCGGACAAGTCAACATAGAATGTTCATATATCAGGATATAGCGGTGGAAGCCTGTACACTCTGGCTCCGCCGCTTTCTCCCTCTGTTGCGGGAAAATTGAAGATTATGTTATCATTACTCTATTATACGGGCTCGAAATGAAGGTTAGGGGGCTTTGGAATAGGACATGTGGACAGTAATCTATATTGCGCCTACCGCAAGAATTGCGGACAGGATTAAGCATAAGCTTATGGAAGAAGGCTTTCTTGTCCAAACACGTCCTGTCAATTTATCCAAACAGCAGTTTGAAATTCTGGTACCTTCCGGAGAACTTGAAGAGGTACAAGAAGTATTGAATACCATCTTGCATCCATGAGATCAGGGTGAGCAGGATGATGCTATAGGATTAACTGTGCAAGACACGGCAGAGCAAATTAATGGCTGGAGAGGTGTAGTTGTGTTTAAAGACTTATTCCAGAAAAAAAGGAAGTACGCGACCCTTCCGTCAGAAAGACTTGGTCGTGACATGACCGCAGATCAGGGAAATCGCCCGAGGCGTGAGATTCCTGAAGGACTAATGAACAAATGCGGCAGCTGCGGTGCGATTCAGTACAGCAAAGAATTGGACAAGAATCTCAAGGTATGTCCTAACTGTGGTTACCATATGCGTCTTAACGCCATGGAACGGATTCGTTACCTTCTGGATGAAGGCAGTTTTGTGGAGTACGATGAGGATCTTGTGTCGGAAGACCCGCTTGGGTTCCCGGGTTATGCAACGAAGCTGGAGCAGCAGGCTCTCAAGTCAGGACTGCGTGAAGCTGTGGTAACCGGACAGGGCACGATATCAGAACTGCCCGTGATTGTGGCTGTAATGAGCTTTGACTTTTTCACCGGAAGTATGGGATCTGTTGTTGGGGAGAAGATTACCCGAGCTATTGAAGCTGCAACAGAAAGCCGACTTCCGCTTATTATTTTCTCCACTTCGGGCGGTGCCCGGATGCAGGAGAGCATACTCAGTCTTATGCAGATGGCGAAGACCAGTGCAGCACTCGCCCGTTTCAACGAACAGGGCGGTCTATATATCTCGGTGATTACGGATCCGACTACCGGAGGCGTTTCCGCCAGCTTTGCTATGCTTGGAGATATCATTATCGCCGAGCCGGGCGCCGTATTCGGCTTCGCGGGACGAATTGTCATCGAGCAGACCATCCGACAGAAGCTGCCGGATGACTTCCAGACAGCGGAATTCAATCTGCAGCACGGCCAGCTGGATATGGTGGTGCACCGCAAGGAAATGAAGAGTGTATTAGCCAAGCTGCTGGAGCTGCACACAGTGAAAGGAGGAGATTAAGTGGCGGGAGAAATGCCCTTTGAAACACCTCTGGTGGAGATGCGCAAGAAGATCGACGAGCTGAAGCAGTTCGGAGATGAGAAAGGGATTGATTTCAGTGATGAGATCACCCGTCTGGAAGAACGTTACCGCGAGCTCGAAGAGGGGATTTACAGTGCGATTTCCCCTTCTCAAAAAATGCATCTGGCAAGGAATCATCAGCGTCCGACGTCACTCGACTTCATTCAATTGATCTTCACGGATTTCATTGAACTGCATGGTGACCGGGTATTCGGGGATGATCTTGCCATTGTTGGCGGCATTGCCAAGCTGAACGAAACTCCTGTTACCGTTCTGGGTCAACAGCGCGGGAAGGACACCAAGGATAACATTGCCCGTTTCTTCGGCAGTCCCCATCCCGAAGGGTTCCGTAAAGCGCTGCGTCTGATGCAGCAGGCTGAGAAATTTGGCCGTCCAATCATCACCTTTATCGACACCAAAGGAGCTTATCCGGGAATTACGGCAGAAGAAAGAGGGCAGTCCGAAGCGATCGCCCGCAACCTGCGGGATATGGCTTCTCTTCGTGTGCCTGTCATCTGTGTGGTCATTGGTGAGGGAGGAAGCGGCGGTGCACTTGCTCTTGGCGTAGGCAACCGTGTACTGATGCTGGAGAATGCCATTTACTCTGCTATTTCGCCTAACGGGGCAGCGTCCATTCTGTGGAAGGATGCTTCCAAGGCTGATCAGGCGGCAGAAGCGATGAAGATCACGGCACAGGATCTGCTTGAGATGGAAGTGATTGAAGAGATAGTTCCTGAACCTAAAGGCGGAGCTCACAAAGATTATGAAGGAGCTGCCGAGAGCATCAAATTTTCAATTCTACGTCATCTGGATGAATTAAAGGTGAAATCTGCCGATGAACTCCGCGAAGAGCGCTATCAAAAGTTCCGGAAAATCGGGAAATTTAGCGTCGCCAAGAAATAAGGCAAATTTTATTATAGATTTGGTTCAGCTGGGTAATGATTTAATATGACAAAGTTCCTATACAAATTCTCAATTCTGTAGTAGATTTAATTGTTGGAAAAAGAAGATAAAGAGAGAAACCCTAAAACGGAGGAAACCCAAATGCGCAAAACGAAAATTGTATGTACTATCGGTCCTTCCAGTGAGTCTTTGGAGAACACGAAGAAACTGATTCTTGCCGGAATGAACGTAGCCCGTCTCAATTTCTCTCATGGAGATTTTGAAGAGCACGGTAACCGGATCAAGACGATTCGTCAAGCTAGCGAGGAGCTTGGAAAGTCTGTTGCTATTCTGCTGGATACTAAAGGTCCAGAGATCCGTACTGGTAAATTGGCCGTTGAGCCGATTGAATTGGTGCAGGACGAGTTCATCACTTTGACTACTGAAGAAATTCTTGGTGACAAGGACCGCATTTCAGTAACTTACAGTGAGCTTCCAAATGACGTTGAAGTAGGGTCCACAATTCTTATCGATGATGGTCTGATCGGTCTTACCGTTGTAGACATCCAAGGTACAGAGATCAAATGCCGCATTGTTAACGGCGGAACGATCAAGAGCAAGAAGGGTGTAAATGTACCAGGCGTACATATCTCCCTGCCGGGTATTACAGAGAAGGATGCGAACGATATTATTTTCGGTATCGAGCAAGGCATCGACTTTATCGCGGCTTCTTTCGTACGTAAAGCAAGTGACGTTCTTGAAATTCGTGAGCTTCTTGAGAAGCACAACGCGACTTATATTCAAATCATCTCCAAAATCGAGAACCAGCAGGGTGTCGATAACTTGGATGAAATATTGGAAGTGTCCGACGGTCTCATGGTAGCCCGTGGTGACCTCGGTGTTGAAATCCCGGCTGAAGATGTGCCATTGGCTCAGAAGACTATGATTGAGAAATGTAATCGCGTAGGCAAGCCGGTTATTACAGCAACTCAAATGCTGGATTCCATGCAGCGCAACCCTAGACCAACACGCGCAGAAGCAAGTGACGTGGCCAATGCGATCTTTGATGGTACGGATGCAATCATGTTGTCCGGTGAGACAGCTGCCGGTAAATATCCGGTTGAATCTGTTCTGACCATGTCCCGTATTGCGGAGAAGGCAGAATCTGCTCTCAAATACCGTGAAATTTTTGAGAAACAAAGCCATGCTCAGCAAACGACAGTAACAGAAGCGATCAGCCAAGCCGTAGCGAATTCAGCACTTGACCTGAATGCGAAGGCAATTATCACTTCAACCGAAACAGGATACACTGCTCGCATGGTATCCAAATATCGTCCGAAGTCCCCAATTATTGCGGTGACTACAGTTGACCAAACACTGCGTCGGCTTGCACTGGCATGGGGCGTGACTCCGGTTAAGGGCAAACAGGCTGCTTCTACAGACGAGCTGTTCGATTGCGCTATGAAGGGCGGAGTAGAGTCCGGTCTTGTTAAAGAGGGAGATCTCGTAGTTATCACTGCAGGTGTTCCACTGGGCCGTTCCGGTTCGACAAATCTGGTGAAAATCAGTCAAATCCAGGGCTAATCCCCTAATTTGGATTAGGAACTTACACAAAGCAATGGCAACCGGCAGCGGCGAACCATTGCTTTTTGTTATATAATAAATGACCAAATCCAAGAGAAATCAGACAGGAGAGCGAAATGGACACACAACATCGAGGCGAGGGAAGGAGCAGCGGCTGGTTCAAGGCAGAGCTCCGGGTGCGGTATCAGGAGACGGATCAGATGGCTGTCGTCTATCACAGTAACTATCTAGGCTGGTTCGAAATCGGAAGGACGGAGATGATTCGTCAGATGGGCTTCGACTACAGGGCCATTGAGCAGGAAGGTATTCTGCTGCCGGTGATTGATGCGAATCTGCAGTTCAAGCTGCCGGCCCGTTACGACGATCAGATTACGGTGTCCACCCGGGTAACGTCCTTCTCTCCGCTGCGGCTGGGCTACTCTTATGAAATAAGACGCCTCCTGCCCTCCGAGAAGGCGGCAGAAGAGGTTGTGCAGAGTTCTGGACTGCTGCCTGGTGAACTGCTCGTGAGTGGTTCTACAAGTCACGTCTGGGTCACCAGAGACTGGAAGCCGGCACGTCTGGATAAAAAGCTGCCAAAATTGTACAATGCTCTTGATAGTATATTATTAAGAGCATAGGCTTCAGAAATGGGATCGTACTCATGTAAGAAGTATGGCTTTCAGGAGAAGGAGCAATCTCATGCGCAAATGGGTATTCCTATGGGTTGTCGTACTGGTATTTATTGAAATCTGGGTCTATACCCAGGTTGGAGAGCGGATTGGCGTTGGCAAGACGTTATTTCTGACTCTGGCAACATCCATTATCGGTGGGCTTATGGTTCAATTTGAAGGCCGGAAGGTACTCGAATCGGTTAAAGGACAGATGAATAATGGACAGATTCCCGGCCGAACGGTAGTAGACGGACTGTGTATATTGATCGGGGGCCTGCTCCTGCTTGTTCCGGGATTTGTAACGGATGTCATAGGTTTTACAATGGTGTTTCCATTAACCCGGCCTTTGTATAAAATATTCTTAGTCAAATGGGTCGCCAAAAAGATGAAGGACGGGACCATCACGTTCTTTAGGCGCTAAGAGAAAAAGCCCTCAGCTTCTCGAATCGAGATAGCTGAGGGCTTTTATGTGAATTCTGATGAACAGAACTCAGTGGATTCGTCCATTTACAATATAATTTCGCAGATCCCGGAATACATTGGCCCGGTTCACAGCCGAAATCACCACAAAAGTGACGGGGCCAATAATAAGTCCCAGAACCCCAAAGAGCTTGAGTCCCACGAACATGCCGATCAGCGTAGGCAGCGGATCCAGACCCACACTGCTGGCCAGCACTTTGGGCTCAATTAATTGACGGGCAATTAATATGATTCCATAAAGTATGGAGAGACCAATACCAAGCCGGATATCTCCAGAGAGATAGGCATATACAAGCCAAGGTACCATAATCGTTCCAACCCCGAGATAAGGCAGAAGATCAACAAATCCGATTAACAAGGCAAAGGTAAATGCGGAGTCAACCCCCAGGATCAGCAGCCCGATGAGCACGATTACCGCCGTAATGGAGATCATGATGAACTGGGCACGCAGATAGCCGAACAGCGCTTTCTGTAGATCTCCCCAGACATCCTTCGCGGTCTTGCGGAACGGAAGCGGGACCCAGCCAGTCATGGTGCGCATATGACGTTCCCAGTTCTTGCTGATGAAGAACGTTGCCAGCATGACAACGATCAAGATGACACCCAGATTCGGGAGCGAGGTTAGCAGGTTCACAATTCCATTCAGAAAGCCGGTAACAATCCGGGTGACCATGGAACTGATCGTCTCCGTAGTCCGGTTAATATTCTGATTAATGGTATGCTGATAATCCGGATTGTTCTGGATGAACTTGTTAATCTCTCCGATGATATTCTGGATTCCATCACTTTGCGCCCAGTTGGTGAAGAAGGACTTCCACTTTTCAATATGCAGATCGAACGACTGGGTTAGATGAATCAATTCTTTCACCGAACGGGTAACCACTGCGGAGAGGATAATAAAGGCTCCGCCATAGTACACCAGAAGGCCCAGCGTAACGGCCAGCCATCTTGGCATTTTGACCTTTTTTTGAAGAAAACGGGTGAATGGATTCATAGCATAGGCAATGAGCCATGCAATCAGGAAGGGATATACCAGCGGTATAAGCCAGTAGAAGGCTAGTCCGATTAGAACTAGAACCGCAATGACCCAAATCCCTCGAAGCAATCTTTTGATCACGATATTGTCCAAGAAATCAATCTCCTCCCCAGCTTATTCTCATCTATTAATTATGTTATAGTATGCAGGAAAAGAACGTACAAAGGCAATAGAAGGACGATTCCCACCTGTTCTGAAACCGTTTCCAAAAAAATCTTTATGATTGCGATAAAACAATTTGATTTAGACAGTAGGCGCTAAGTTGTTCCCTTGCTCACCAAAATCCAGTATGATGAAATAAGGTTTCATCAGGTGTAACAACTATCATTGCACACCGCTACTCTTCCAATCTTTCAAAATGTAAATGTTTACATTGGCTTTATTCTGCCTTAATTATGTCCAATAAAGGAGAGATGTACTATGACAGCTACCAAAGGCCTGGAAGGTATTGTGGCTGCGACTTCTTCTATCAGTTCGATCGAAGATGGCGTGCTAGCTTACCGTGGAATTAATATCGATGAGCTCGCTCAGCATGCCAGTTTTGAAGAAGTGGCTTATTTGCTCTGGTATGGCAAGCTGCCGACGCAGTCTGAGCTTGATGCTTTGCAACAGCAACTCAGTGAATATGCTGCCATCCCTTCCGAGGTTGTGGAGCAGCTTAAGCTGTTTCCTAAGAATACGAATACCATGGCAGCACTTCGTACCGGTGTGTCTGCACTCGCCTTGTATGACGAGACTTCAGGCGATATCAGCCACGATTCTACCCAGGACAAAGCGATTAAGCTGCAAGCTCAGATTCCGACTCTTATTGCAGCGTTTGACCGTATCCGTAAAGGTCTTGAGCCGGTAGCACCCAAGCAGGGAGTAAGTCTGGCTTACAATTTCCTGTATATGCTGTCCGGTGAAGAGCCGGACGAGGTTGCTGTTAAAGCGCTGGACACGGCACTGGTCCTTCATGCGGATCACGAGCTTAATGCGTCTACTTTCTCTGCGCGGGTTACCGTGGCAACCCTGTCTGACATTTACTCCGGTGTGACTTCTGCGATCGGAACGTTGAAAGGGCCTCTGCATGGCGGTGCTAATGAAGCGGTTATGCAAATGCTTACAGAGATCGGAACTTTAGAAAAGACAGAAGAGTACATTCAGCAGAAGCTGGATAACAAAGACAAGATTATGGGCTTTGGCCACCGCGTATACAAGAATGGCGATCCGCGTGCCAAGCACCTGCAGCAGATGTCCAGAGAGCTGAGTGAACTGAAAGGCGACTCTTCGCTCTATGAAATGTCTGTCATGATCGAGTCCCTGGTTACTTCGCAAAAGGGCCTCAAGCCGAACGTAGACTTCTATTCAGCCTCTGTCTATACGCTTCTTGGGATCGAGAAAGATCTGTTCACCCCGATCTTTGCGATCAGCCGTCTATCCGGATGGACAGCCCACATTGTGGAGCAGCTGGACAACAATCGGATTATCCGTCCTCGTGCGGAGTATACGGGTCTTTACAATCAGAGATATATCCCGATTGAATTAAGATAGTCTGGCAAGTTATGATAGAATAAGCGGAAGAGGTGGGCCCGTCAGCTTTAGCGGTCGTCCCCCTCTTCATGTATGAATACCGTATACGGACCCTATAATTGTTAAGGAGGAACATGTAATTATGCCGAACTTTGAGAAATTCAACCTGCCTACCGAAGGTGATAAAATCGAAATTCAAGACGGTAAGCTTAATGTGCCTAACCGTCCTATTATCCCATTTATCGAAGGTGACGGTACAGGCCGCGACATCTGGAAAGCATCCGTACGTGTTCTAGATGCTGCTGTAGAGAAAGCGTACAGTGGAGAGAAGAAGATTGCATGGTATGAAGTCTTCGCTGGAGAGAAAGCGTTCAATACATACGGCGAGTGGCTTCCTGCGGATACGCTTACAGCGATTCGTGAATATATCGTAGCTATCAAAGGACCTTTGACTACGCCAATCGGCGGAGGTATCCGATCCCTTAACGTAGCTCTGCGCCAAGAGCTGGATCTGTACGTGTGTCTTCGTCCTGTGCGCTACTTCGACGGCGTACCTTCCCCAGTGAAGCGTCCGGAGCTTGTGGATATGGTTATTTTCCGGGAGAACACCGAAGATATCTATGCAGGTATTGAATATCAAGAGGGTACTGAGGAAGTGAAGAAAGTTCTCTCCTTCCTGCAGAATGAGATGGGCGTTAAGAAGATCCGCTTCCCGGAGACTTCCGGTATCGGCATCAAGCCTGTATCCGAAGAAGGCTCCAAGCGTCTGGTTCGTGCAGCCGTACAATATGCCATTGATCATGGACGCAAGAGCGTAACGCTCGTTCACAAGGGCAATATCATGAAGTTCACAGAAGGTGCCTTCAAGAACTGGGGTTATGAAGTAGCTGAGCAGGAGTTCGGCGATAAAGTGTTCACTTGGGCACAGTATGACCAGATCAAGGAACAATCCGGTGCGGATGCGGCTAACGCGGCTCAGAAGGAAGCTTTGGATGCAGGCAAAATCCTGATCAAGGATGCAATTGCTGACATTGCTCTGCAGCAAGTACTTACCCGTCCGACTGACTTTGATGTTATCGCAACCCTGAACCTGAACGGGGACTATCTGTCCGACGCTTTGGCAGCTCAGGTTGGCGGTATCGGTATTGCACCAGGCGCGAACATCAACTATTTGACAGGTCATGCGATCTTCGAAGCTACCCATGGTACAGCACCTAAATATGCTGATCTTGACGTAGTTAACCCGGGTTCGGTTATCTTGTCCGGCGTTATGCTGCTTGAGCACCTTGGCTGGCAGGAAGCGGCTGACTTGATCTATAAAGGTCTCGAGACCTCCATCAATAACAAGACCGTTACTTATGACTTTGCCCGTCTGATGGAAGGCGCAACCGAAGTGAAATGCTCCGAGTTCGCGGATCAAGTTATTAAAAATATGTAGGAGGCTATCTATAGTGGGAATTCAACGCAAAAAAATTACTGTGGTTGGCGCCGGGTTTACGGGTGCGACTACCGCTTTGATGCTTGCGCAAAAGGAACTTGGTGATGTTGTCCTGCTTGACATCCCACAACTTGAGAACCCAACTAAAGGTAAGGCTCTGGACATGCTCGAAGCAAGCCCCGTTCAAGGCTTCGACAGCAGCATTATAGGTACTTCAAGCTACGAGGATGCTGCGGGATCTGACATTGTGATTATTACGGCGGGAATTGCCCGGAAGCCGGGTATGAGCCGGGATGATCTCGTGAGTACCAATGCGGGAATTGTGGCTTCTGTCTGTGAGAATGTGAAGAAGTACTGCCCTGATTCCATCGTAATTATATTAAGCAATCCGGTTGATGCGATGACTTATGCGGCCTACCAGGCGCTGGGCTTCCCGAAGAATCGGGTAATCGGTCAGTCTGGAGTGCTTGATACGGCGCGTTACTGCACCTTTATCGCTCAAGAGCTTAATGTATCTGTAGAGGATGTTCGAGGCTTCGTTCTGGGTGGTCATGGGGATGACATGGTGCCCCTGGTACGCTACTCCAGCGTAGGCGGAATTCCTATCGATACGCTGATTCCGCAGGACCGTATTGATGCGATCGTCCAGCGTACCCGCGTAGGCGGAGGGGAGATCGTTAACCTGCTAGGGAACGGAAGTGCCTATTATGCCCCGGCGGCCTCCCTTGTTCAGATGGCGGAAGCTGTCTTGAAGGATAAGAAGCGGATTATTCCGGTTATCGCACTGCTGGAAGGCGAATACGGATATAATGATCTGTTCCTCGGAGTCCCGGCGGTACTGGGTGGCAGCGGGATTGAGAGATTATTCGAGCTTGAGTTAACAGCTGAGGAGAAAGCGGCTCTTGATAAATCCGCTGAATCCGTGCGAAGTGTAATCAAGGTGGTTCAAGGTTAAATTAACTTGGTTTGCAGCATGCAGCTAACTGAAAAAACCGGCCTTTACCTGCGAAATGCAGGGGAAAGGCCGGTTTTCTTGTATAAAGACTTGTTTTCGCTCATAAATTAGCCAAATTACCCGGAATGCGCCTGCTTTCCTTTTCTTTAGTCAAAATTATGGATATAATAGATTGTAATTAATCTAAATAATGAAAGGTGGTTCATTTGTGACATACGCGATGATTTTTTTACATGTACTGGGTTCATTGGCACTAGGCTTCTACATTCTGCTGCCTTTTGTGCTGGGACGTCTTGGCAGCCTGTCTCTTTCCGCACAGGAAGGAACCGTCTCTGCCGTGAGAACGCTTAACCGCTACGGTCAGTATGGACTTATTCTACAGTTCCTGACAGGAGGTTATCTGATCAGTAAGGGGACTTACTCCATCGCCTGGATGGTTGTAGTTATTGTGCTGTTCCTGGCGGCAGGTGCGCTTAGTGGAATTATAGGCAAGCCGCTTCGTCTGGCTGTAGAAGGCATTCGTGCCAAGAACGAAGTAACCGATCATATTGGAAAAGTTCGTACACTCAGCTCCGTGCTTGCTGTTGTCATCGTGGTTATCGTGTACTTCATGGTTTTCCGTTATGTAATCTAAGCTCCAATATACATAAAGCTGTATCCCCAGATTTGGGGATACAGCTTTTTTGAGTCGCTGGTGTCTGAAGAAAATAAAGTCTTAGACTAGAAAAATCAAGTGTTAGGCTGACGGTGCTTCATTAAGCTAACGGGCAGGTTAACGCAACAATTGGGGAACTCTTACGTTAAAATTAAATGAGGTGTAAATTATTGGATTGAAGATATAAACATGGGGAGGGAACAAATTTGTATAAAATTTTGTTGATTGTCGTATTAACTTTGTTTGTAATTTCCGGATGCTCAATTAACTCAAAGTCTGATAATAATCAAGAATTGCGTGAAGCAGCATGGAATAGTCTGCCCAGCGAGGACAAACAAGAGGTTACAGATTGGAAAGTTGCAAAAGTTGATGCGTCCAATGGTAGTGATATGCCAGCCCCAAAGGGTGGGGGGAAGTATCCGGATGTAGAACATCTATTTAAGGTATCCTTTGAATCCAAAAGTGATAAAATCGTAGGACCAATTTTGGTTTTTGTTGATGGTGACACGAAAAAAACTGTCAGTTACAGCAAAACAGTCAAATAAGCATCTGTATCTTCAACTAACGGGACACGTTAGTTAAATAAAGGAAGCTTACGAGGTTGCCAAGATTATAGATGCCACCTCGTTAAGCTAACGGGCAGGAAAGCACAATATACAATGCGAATGGTATAAGTAACATAGTTGACAAAATACAGGGGGCTGCGACATGTTGAAACTATTCGAGTATAACTGGCAGGTTCGCAAAGATTGGTTAGACTGGTGCGATACGGTGAGCGAGGAAGAGTTAATGAAAAGACGCACCGGCGGCATAGGATACATACTTCCCACGCTGTATCACATTGTGGCAGTCGAATATGGCTGGATATGCGGTGGAATACAAAAAAAAGCGATTGAAATCCCTCCGTTCGAGGAAGTGTCCAGCTTGCAGCAAATAAAGGATTTTTCCGCCCGTTGCAACGTAGAACTCGCTCCATTTGTTTATGATTGGAATGACAGCCTGGAACACCGCATTATGATTGATATCACGGATGAAGGGGAACGGGAAGCCCATAAATACGGCGAAGTGATGCGGCACGTGATCGCCCACGAGATCCACCACATCGGTCAATTGTCTATATGGTCACGAGAAATCGGAAAAAAGCCGGTTACTGCAAACTTGATTGGCAGAGGATTGTTTGATAATTAACGTTGATATATCCTATTACGCTAACGGGTACGATAGTGTAGGAGTTGTATTGTTGCGACTCCTTTTTGGTTTATTGAAGTAACGGGCAGATTACGCAAATGGTCATTCGTGGTAAAATACCCTTAAAAGGGGGGGAGTCTTGGATGATAATATCTGTAGAGCAGTTGCGAATGGTGATATCGAGTGGGTTAAATCCCTTTTTACGAGAGGTATTAGTGCAAATTATGAGTGTATAAAAAGTAGTCATTCTTTACTGAATATAGCTGTAGAAAATGAACAATTAGAGGTAATAAAGTTCTTGCTTCAGAACGGGGCGGATATAAATTTTAAGAGTAATAAAGGATGGACGCCATTACATGTAGCGGTGGATATATCCATAGACGGTACAATTCAATCGGGTGGAAGTCCTGGAGAGGAACCAACGGAATTAATAAATTATTTGTTGGATAATGGTGCGGATAAAACCATCTTGGAATGTAACGGTAAAACCCCAATAGATATTGCAAAAGATTATAACTCACTAAAAATAATAAATTTGTTAGATAACTACTAGGCTCAGTTTGCTATAGGGAGTTTGCTTTTACATTGAAAGCAGGTTATAACATGAAATTTAAGCAATTAAATATTGGATGGGGAGCAGAACCTAATGCTCCTGAGCCACAAATAGAAATTGATAATACCCAAGGTAATTTGAAACTGATATTTTATTTAAATCCTTTCAAGTATGAGGATATTGACGAAGATACAAGGGCTGAAATCCAATTTAGTAAGTGTTATATGTTCAGATTAGGGTCAACAAATGATGAAGGATTCTACAAAGGGAAATGTAGGTTTTCAAAAACAGGAATTAAATGGGGCGAGTTTTATCAACTCGAAGAATCAGATTGGAAAAACACATTTCCAGAAGACAAGGTAATGGTGTTGAATCAACTGAAAAATGAAGAGAGATTATTGCATTACCTATTTTATTTTAGGGACGAAACATTTGAATGTTTGGCAGAAGATTTCCAATATAAGATTTTACATGATGATTTAAATTAATAATGAGTCATTGACCTAACGGGGAACGATAATTGAAGATTTTTCGAACAACTAGGGCGAAATTAAGATGCTAATTAAATTGACTAATCAAGCGCAACCGCCTGAGTAGTTTTCCTGCTGCCCGGAAAAATCAAAAAAAGGCAATTGACAATGTGGCACAGGTGTTATAGCATGACTTTAATATCTAATACGTTGAAAAGGAATAGTACGATTTTCTAAGCGCTCAGAGAGCTGTTGTTTGGTGTGAAACAGCCGCGAGGAAGAATGGAACTCACCTTGGAGTTGCCCGCTGAACCAGTAAAGTAGGCGGAGCCGGAATCCTGACCGTTATCATCAGGAGGATATAAGGTATGCCCACAGCTTTCGGGAACCTGTATCCGCAGAGTGCATGCCTACTATGGCATGAATTCGGAGTGGTACCGCGTAAGATTTCACAGTCTTTCGTCTCTGTTAACGGAGATGGAAGGCTTTTTTGTGTTATGTCTGCCTTTTAATGACCCAAAATGTCAAAAATTGATGGAGGATGGATACCCATGAAAAACGTTGAGAAATACGCTAGAGGTTACTTTGCGCCGCCTGAGGCAAGCTTGAAATGGACCCGCAAGGAGTATATTACGGAAGCCCCGATTTGGTGCAGCGTCGACCTTCGTGATGGAAATCAGGCGTTGATCGTTCCGATGAATTTGGAGGAGAAGCTGGAATACTTCAAAATGCTTGTGGAGATCGGGTTCAAGGAGATCGAAGTCGGATTCCCCGCAGCGTCGGAAACGGAATTCAACTTTCTACGGACATTGATCGAGCAGGACTTGATTCCGGATGATGTTACCATCCAAGTGCTGACCCAATCGAGGGAGCACATTATCCGCAGAACTTTTGAGTCGTTAAAAGGTGCAAAAAAGGCCGTCGTACATTTGTACAACTCGACTTCTGTAGCCCAGCGGGAACAAGTATTCCGCAAATCGAAAGAGGAAATTATCGACATCGCTTTAAACGGCGCCAAGCTGTTGAAAGAATGCGCGTCGGAAACGGAGGGGAACTTTCAGTTCCAGTATTCGCCGGAAAGCTTTACAGGTACGGAGATTGAGTTTGCGCTGGACATTTGCAATCATGTGCTCGGTATATGGCAGCCAACAGCGGAGAATCCGGTTATCATCAACTTGCCTGCAACGGTGTCCATGTCGATGCCTCACGTCTACGCTAGTCAGATTGAATATATGAGTGAACGCTTGCTTTACCGGGAGAATGTTATTCTATCCCTTCACCCGCATAACGATAGAGGCACGGGCGTGGCTGACGCCGAGTTGGGAATGCTGGCCGGAGCCCAGCGAGTAGAAGGTACTTTGTTCGGAAACGGGGAGAGAACGGGGAACGTAGACATTGTCACACTTGCCCTGAACATGTACTCACATGGAGTAGATCCGAAACTGAATTTTGAGAATATCCCGGCGATCCTCTCCGTTTATGAACGACTGGCCAAAATGAGAGTGAGCGAAAGACACCCTTACGGTGGCGAGCTTGTATTTACAGCTTTCTCCGGTTCGCATCAGGATGCGATTGCCAAGGGCATGAAATGGCGCGAAGAGAAGGAGCCGCAGCATTGGTCGGTCCCATATCTGCTAATCGATCCGTTGGATATCGGCAGACAATACGAAGGCGATATTATCCGCATCAACAGTCAGTCAGGCAAAGGCGGAATCGGTTATGTGCTTCAGCAAAAGTATGGGCTCGATCTTCCTCAGAAGATGCGTGAGCACTTTGGATATTGCATTAAGAATGTATCCGATCACCAGCAAAAAGAGCTACTTCCAGATGAAATATACGACATTTTTATTAAGGAATATGTGAATATTAATACGCCTACTGAGTTGGTTAAATACCGCATTAATGATGAGGATGATTTTGAAACCATTGTTGTTCTGCGGACGGGTGACGGCGTTAAGGAAATTACAGGTACGGGGAGCGGAAGGCTTGATTCGATCAGCAATGCCCTGCAAGCCTATCTTGGATTGGAATATAGCGATCTGGTCTATAAGGAGCATGCCTTGGAAATCGGCTCTAAATCACAAGCGGTCTCTTATATCGGAATAAAGTCCTCGGACAGCAGCGTATATTGGGGTTGCGGCATTGACGTAGATATTATGACCTCATCTGTCAAAGCTCTGTTTAGTGCTGTGAATCAAATGAGCCGTAATATGAACAAAAACAATTAATTCCAACCGTATTTGCTGAAGGGCCATCCCGAAAGGGGTGGCTTTTCCATTTGCCGTTAAGAGCAATGCGGAGAGGTGTATCATAGTTTACAGACAGGTCATTGAACTAACGGAATACGTTAGTTGAACGGATAGGTCAACAAAACAGCGGTAGTCTAGGACTTTGTTATCTCGTCCACGGCTACCGCTGTTTTTATAGTTGGGCCAACATACTCAGCATAAACTTTAATTTCTTTCTACAGCTGCTTACATTACTTATTCTTTGGTCTTCGAGAGCTCATCCAGGTGAGTGAACATGAGTTTGATCATATCCAGAGCCATTTGTTTCTCTTTGGCGGAACGGTTCATCATAATCTGGCGAATTTGGTCCACGAATTGATCGTCCGTGATCTCTATGGAATCATGAAGCAGATAATCCACCGTGACCCCGAGTTCGTTAGCCAGTCTGATTAAAGTATCCAGGGATAGACTGCGCTCCCCTCTCTCGATTTGTCCTATGTATGCGTCGGAGACATCGATCCTCTCTGCCAGCTTTTCTTGGGTCCAATGCATCTTACGGCGCTCCTGCCGCAGTCTTTTGCCGAGCGAATCATAGTTCATATAACCCCTCCTAGTATAAAAGTAGAGAATATGAGAGGTGAATTTAATATGCTGATAGTTTTATATATATTTACTTATAGTTTTATTTGGTTTATTATGGAAACTATAGCGGGAGTAATGCTATAAGTATGACCAAAGTAAGAAAGGATAAACGCTATGACCCTGGAGCAACCGATAGTATCCGTTATTATTGCTGTGCGTAATGAAGGAATCAACCTTCTAACTACGTTAGAGTCACTGAAAGTTTCCAAGACCGCAATGCCCTACGAAATCATTATTGTTGATGATGGATCCATAGACAGTTGTTGTGAATTTTTGTTTGGATACCGTATTCCCGCACCGGTTCATTATATCAGGACGGACCGCGTTGGGCCGGCAGAGGCCAGAAACCGCGGTGCACAGATAGCCAAAGGAAGAGTGTATATATTTTGTGCAGGTCATCTATATTTTGAAGACTACTGGATGGAGAAGCTCATTGCACCGATCTTAGGGAGGGAAGCGAACTGCACGAGTCCGGGGATATCCAGGTTTAGAGACACATCGGGGCACATTGGCTATGGACAAAAGCTGTGCCTGCCCCAGTTCACTACGGAATGGGTTCATGATTTGTCCCCTTCTTTTGAAGCAGCGGTTATGCCATGGGAGTGTATAGCAGTAGAGACTGAGAGCTTTCACAGCGTAGAAGGATTTGACCGTGGATTTAGAGACGAATCCGCGATAGCAGCGGAGTTCTCCCTCCGAATGGGGTTATTTGGCTATCGGTGTCTGATCGAGCCTGCCATTCATCTTTTATTGGTAGAACGAACGAAATTCCCTTATGTCCCTCCCGCCGATAACAGGGGGTACCATCTGCTTAGAATGGCTGTATTGCATTTTAACGAAGAGAGATTGCTGAGAACCTGGGAGACACTAGGCAGAAATGAAGAGTCGGCAGGCTGGGAGTCTGAAATTAAGGATTCGGGTGCATTTGAGGACAGGGAGAAGTTCAGGACTAACCGCAGGTATGATGATACCTGGTTCTTTGAGCGTTACTATATTGAATTCTAGAAAAGTTAAACCTAGCAATTACCCACAAGGAAGAGTGAGAAATGATTCGATTCTGAGAAAAGCGAAGTGTTCGCCTTGTGACCGGACCAGGAAGAATATTTACGCGGCTGTATAGTCTTGCCTGTAAATTGTTTGCCATAAGGGGGTTGGTGGTAAGTATGTGTAGGTATAATGTCCAAGCCATTCTTGCATCCTATATGAATTGGACGTCCATTCCATATAGAGATGGTCATGAATCCTAGTCCAACTTAAGGAAGGAGAGCTTACATTGTCACAGAATAACCAGCAACCCAAGCAAACCATGCCACCCCAGCATCAAACCCAAAGACCGGGGATTGAGGAACAGATGAATCCACTCCCACAGTATGAGGGTAATTATATGCCTGCGGGCAAGTTGAAAGGCAAGATCGCGCTCATCACCGGGGGTGACAGCGGGATCGGACGTGCTGTTGCACTCGCATATGCCAAAGAAGGCGCTGATGTAGCCATTGTATATTTGAATGAGCATGATGATGCCAAGAAGACGCAGGATGAGATCGAGAAGACAGGGCGGAAGGCTTATCTTATACCTGGAGATATCGGCGATGAAGCTTTCGCTCAGGAAGCTGTGCAGAAGACGGTAAGCGAGCTCGGGGGACTGGATATCCTGGTCAACAATGCAGGGGAACAGCACCCTCAGGAGAACATTGAGGATATTACCGCAGAACAGCTGGAGCGTACGTTCCGTACGAACATCTTCGCGATGTTCTATTTGACCAAAGCGGCCATGCCTCATCTGAAGAAAGGCAGCACCATTATCAACACTGCTTCTGTCACGGCATACAAAGGAAGCCCGGCGCTGCTCGATTATTCATCGACCAAAGGGGCCATTGTCAGCTTCACGCGTTCTCTCTCGATGAATCTCGTCAGCAAGAAGGGGATTCGCGTTAATGCGGTTGCACCGGGTCCGATCTGGACACCGCTTATTCCATCGACCTTCGATGAAGAGAAGGTGAAGCAGTTCGGGGCGGACTCACCCATGCAGCGGCCGGGTCAGCCGGAAGAACTGGCCGCGACTTATGTGTTCCTCGCCTCCGAGGATTCATCTTATATCAGCGGACAAGTCATTCATGTGAATGGCGGCGAGATTGTGAACGGGTAAGCTTCAAGGCGGTATCTGAGTGTGAGTACTCGGATACCGCTTTTTTGCTGCAACAATCCAGGTGTATAAATAACGTTAGTCCTCCAGCTCGTCCGACAGTTCGTCTAAAGTTAATTCAAAGCTCGGTGCCAGATGAACCAGGAAGTAGGAGACCTCTGGCATATTCAGACTCTCCAGCTTATGCTGAAGCTGGGCCTTGGCGGCCGCAAATTCACGGTTGCCTGTGGCCACCTCCCACGAGCATTTCAAGTAGGCATCAAGGCTGTCAGCGGCTTTTACATACTTTCGGAGTTCCTTATCGGTCTCGGAGGCAGGATCAAGCAGAGGGGCATAGACCGCCTTAAGGGACGGGGGAATCATAGAAGTAAGCCGCTCAGCCGCAATAGCCTCCATCTCTCTGAAATTGGAGAGCAGCCTCGGATTATGATGCTTCACAGGAGTCGGGATATCCCCCGTGAACACTTCTGTCGCGTCATGGAACAGGGCCAGTGTGGCCGCGCGGTCAGCTTGTAGCTGCTTGCCGTAGAGCTGATTCCCAATTTCGCATAAGATATGCGCCAGAATCGCAACATGGTAGGAATGCTCGGCCACATTCTCTGTGGACGTGCTCCGCATCAGACTCCAGCGGTTAATGGCTCTTAATCTGTACATGTAAGCAGAAAAGTGATAGTTCATGAACGGACCTCTTTCGGGAAGTATTAAAATGAACTTAGAAAAATGGTATACGGCTGAGGTGTAACGGAGGGGAAGCTTGGAACTGTAGGAGCGAACGCGATCGCCTAAAAGCTTTCTAAAAGAAAGCTACATCGGAAGCATTTGCTTTTTACCCGGACTTCAACCGAGCAATACGGTATATATAAGAATTCTGGTGACAACAGCGACCGAAAGTCCAAGCATTCCTCGTAGTTATGTCTATACCCGAAATGTGGCCATTTTAACTAAGTTTTATATAGATAATACTCCCATTACATTGTGTTATTATAATACTAACAATGTTAACCAACAGATGCAGAATGAGGCAAGCTCTAATTCTACTAAATTATACTCAAAGGAAGAGAACATGAAGACATTCCGAATGCGGTTAACCCTGATTTTAATGGGTCTTGTGGGAATTTCGATGCTCGCCGCAGGACTTACCATGGCCCAAGTATTCAAAGATTCTCATATTACAGCTCTTGAGGACAATATGGCCCGGGAAATAAATCTCATATCCAGTACTTTGGAACTCCCGGGGATTGAAGGCAACTCGGGTGCCATGACCTACTATACAAACCAAGCGAAGCAGATTGATAAGCTAACGAATTCGAGGGTTACTTTTATTGGCCTGAGCGGTAAGGTCGTAGGTGATTCAGAGAGTGATCCATCCAAAATGGGTGATCATAGCACTCGCGAAGAGGTCCTATCTGCGAAGAAGAACGGCAATACAGGGACATCCATTCGCTACAGCAGTACGGTGCATGAGAATATGCTGTACGTGGCCAAGCACGTGGTCTCCAAGCAGGGGTTCGACGGCTACATTAGGCTGTCTATGAGCCTTCAGACGGTAGAGGAAGGTCTCCGCAAAGGCTGGGCATTAATGATCGGCGGACTGGTGGTGCTCTTCCTGGCTGCAGCCTTGGTTAGTTATCGGGTTGCTATAGGCCTTACCAGGCCGATTGAACATATTACAACGGTGGCTCACCGGATCTCCAAGCTGGATTATGATGCCCGTGTAGATCTGGAGCGCCAGGATGAGATTGGGCAGCTGGGCCAAGCCATTAATGGCATGGCGGACAGTCTGCAGCTCCAGCTTAAGCGGATCCGTGATAACGAGGATCTTCTGCAAAGTGTTCTCTCCAATATGACGGGCGGTATTCTCATGGTCGATACAAATGACCGAATTGCCCTAGTGAACCGGGAGACCGAGCGGATATTACGCCTCAAGGATAAATACATGCTGGGCAAGCTGTATCATGAAATCAAGCGAAGCTATGAGCTGACCCGCTTCATGGATGAGGGGATTTCCCGTAAGGAGCATATGAGTGAAGAACGTACAATTTATGATCCTGAGGAGAAAATCCTCCATTTTGACAGTGTCCCCATGTTTGAGGATGATGGCTCTTACCGCGGCATGCTGTTCCTGCTTCGGGATGTAACGGAGATTCGCAAGCTGGAAGTGATGCGGAGTGAATTCGTCGCGAATGTCTCGCATGAACTCAAGACACCGATCGCCGCAGTCAAAGGTTTCGCCGAGACGCTGCTGTCTGGAGGAGTCAAGGATGAAGAGACAAGCCGTTCATTCCTGCAGATTATTTATGATGAAGGTGACAGACTTAACCGCTTGATCGGTGATATTCTCGAGCTGTCCAAGATTGAATCCAGGCGTGTGCCGTTAGAATATTCACCTGTACACGTGCACACGCTGCTTGGAAGTATCTTTGAAGTCCTGCAGTCCTCTGCTGCCAAGAAATTCATAACGATGAAGCTAGAGGTTCCCGAGGAATTGTTCATGGAAGCAGATGAAGACCGCCTTCGGCAAATCTTCATGAATCTCCTGTCCAATGCCATCAGTTACACACTGGACGGCGGGAGAGTCAAAGTTACGGCAGAAAGCATTGGCGAGAATTCCGGCGAGGAGGAGAAGGTTCGCTTTATTATTAGTGATACCGGTATCGGCATACCCAAGAAGGACCTGCCGAGGATATTCGAGCGCTTCTACCGGGTGGATAAGGCCCGTTCGCGCAGCTCAGGCGGAACAGGACTTGGGTTATCGATTGTGAAGCACCTGGTCGAGCTTCATCATGGAACAATCCGGGTCGAGAGCAAGGTTGGCGAGGGAACGATGTTTATTCTGGATTTACCTTTATTGCACAATGTAGAGTAGTATTAGAAGAAAGTTGACTACTTTACACACCGTTAACACTCTCGTGATATGCTATCCATGTCAACATTTGTCAACATTTATTCCGATTTGAAAAAATGGGGGTACTAAGAGTATATATGACGCATAGACTTTTGGTTATTGAGGATGAGCCAACCTTGTCCAGGTTATTGTCCTATAACCTTTCTAATGAAGGTTATGAGGTTACAGTAGAAGAGCATGGACAGACCGGCTGCGATACGGCGCTGAGGTCAGATTTTGATCTGATTCTGTTGGATTTGATGCTGCCGGGGATGAACGGATTTGAGATTATGTCCAAGCTGCGGAGTGAAGGGGTTAAGACCCCTATTGTCATCCTAACCGCCAAGAATGCAGAAGAAGAGGTTGTGCAGGGGCTTAAGTCAGGAGCGGATGATTACATTACCAAGCCTTTCGGAGTAGCCGAACTGCTGGCCCGTGTGGCCGCTGTCCTCAGAAGATCCACCGGACAGGATGAGCGGGATAAGCCTCAGCTGCAGCCTGAGTCGCAGATCAGTCTGGGTGAGCTGGCTATTTACCCGGAGAAGTACGAAGTGACGCTTGGCGGGGAGCATATTACGCTTCGTCCCAAGGAATTCGAGGTCCTGCTATATTTGGCGAGGAAGCCAGGCGTGGTTATGACCCGGGATGACTTGATGAATGCGGTATGGGGCTTCGACTATATCGGAGGCCAGCGTACGGTCGATGTCCATGTAAGCTCGCTGCGCAAGAAGCTTGAGCTTGATCCGCAGTCTGTACATATCGATTCGATCCGCGGAGTCGGCTACAAGCTCGTGGTTAACAAGAAGAGAACGGCCCATCATTTTGGATAAATGATGGGTTTTTACTTTGATTACAAGCTTTTTACAAAATAGCCGTGCTCGGTTAACACTCTGCTGACACTATTATCCTATATTTCTGGATATAGGAATAAAGTCATAGGAGTGAAGACCACATGAGCAATCAAGCCTCTGCAGTCCTTGAAAGGCCGATTCTAGAGAAGATTACACCTATACATAAGCTTATAGATATTGAAGAAACTGCGATGACTACAACGAACGAGGAAGCTGTTCCGACCCCTATTCCTGTGGCCGCAGAACTATTTTGCCGTGAGGTCCCTGTAGTGGATTCCAGCGAAATCTGCGGTGAGGTGCTGCGAAGGTTCCGCTCAGATGATGTAATTCCGTGCGTCATTCTTGTGGATGCAGAGACGGGTGCCCTTTCCCTGATTATGCGGGACAGCTTCTACCGGTTATTTGCCGGTCGATTCGCGTCCGACCTATTCTATGAGAAGGCTGCCGTCCTATTCGCGGAACGGAAGCCTTTGGTGCGGGAAGTTACGGATGCACCGGAGAAGTTGATTGATGCGGCATTAGGCCGGGATACTGAACACTTCTACCAATGCATGATCCTGACCGATGAAGGGAAAGTAAAAGGAGTATTGACCGTTCAGGATCTTATGGTGCTCTCCAGAAGCCTGCAGCGGAAAGCGGATGAGGCCAGAGTTATCACGGTTCAGGAGAGCCATGAACGTCTTGAGCGGATAGAACGCTCGGTTCATGCCGTATCTGAAGCCGCGGAGCGGAGTCTTCGTGAGGCGGAGACGATGAGCAGCCTCGTCAGATCCGGAAGATCTGAGCTCCGGCAGGTACGTGAATCGTTCCACCGGGTATTGACCATTACGGGCAACCAGGAGAAGCAGGTCAACGAGCTATTGCAGCGAACTGTTGAAATCTCGGAGGTCACCAGAGCCATCAGGGAGCTCGCGGATCGCAGCGGAATGCTTGCCATGAATGCAACCATTGAAGCGGCTCATGCCGGAGAGCATGGCCGCGGATTCGCCGTAGTGGCGAACGAGGTGCGTAATTTGTCGGCACAGA
The DNA here is from genome assembly GCF_059492195.1 of Paenibacillus sp. Paensp111. Lineage (NCBI taxonomy): Bacteria > Bacillati > Bacillota > Bacilli > Caryophanales > Paenibacillaceae > Paenibacillus > Paenibacillus sp. Paensp111. The sequence goes on along the minus strand of NZ_CP168527.1, from coordinate 3,249,019 downwards.
CGAAGAAGTTCTCGGAAGAGATTGGGAAGACGCTTACCGTGATTAGCGAAATGGTCAGCGAGACAGCAAGCATGTCTGCCGCATCGGCCGCCGAGGTGGAAGGGAGCGAGAGCCGGGTGGCTGAAGCAGATACGACCTTTGAATCTCTGGTTGAAGCCGTGCAAAGTGTCGAGCTTCGCGGACGGGACATGCACATATCCGCGGATGAAGCTGCGCAGAGAGCTCATCTTGTTATGAAGGAGCTTGAGCGATTGTTAGAGCTGCATTAATCCGTGAAGTATGGGTACTACGGGAATCCCGGTACTAATTACCCGGATATTTTACACTGCGTTTACAATTCTGCACATTCACCTTTACACAAGACAAGTAAGATCGATATGTATGTTCAGAATCAATAGGTTTACGTTAATCTGAAGCCCGCGGGCTTCTTTTATCTTACAAGGCGTTAATTGAAGGAGAAGAGACATGGAAGCGATCATCAATATTGACAAGTTAAATTTGTACTATGAATCTTATCATGCGCTTAAGGATGTATCCATGGACATTCCCGAGAAGGCGATCACAGCATTCATTGGACCGTCCGGATGCGGGAAGTCCACGCTGCTGCGTACCCTTAACCGGATGAATGATATGATCGCAGGTACCCGGATCGAAGGCGCCGTGAAGATTGGCGGAACCGACATCTATAGTGACGACGTTCACGTTGAAGCCCTGCGAAAGCGGGTTGGCATGGTATTCCAGCAGCCGAATCCTTTCCCCAAATCCATTTATGATAATATTGCCTATGGCCCACGCCTTCACGGCATTCGCAGCAAATCAGAGCTTGATGAGATCGTGGAACAAAGTCTGCGGCAAGCTGTGCTGTGGGATGAAGTGAAGAATTTCCTGAAGCGTTCCGCTCTAAGTCTGTCGGGTGGACAGCAGCAGCGTCTGTGTATTGCTAGAGCACTGGCTGTGCAGCCCGATATCCTGCTCATGGACGAGGCAACGTCGGCGCTTGATCCGATATCTACACTCAAGATTGAAGAATTGGTGCAGGAGTTAAAAGATAGGTATACAATTGTCATGGTAACGCATAACATGCATCAGGCAGCACGGATTTCAGGCAGAACCGTGTTCTTCTTGAATGGAGAAGTTGTTGAGGCAGATGAAACCCAAAAGCTGTTCTCAACCCCGCAGGACTCCAGAACCGAGGATTATATTTCCGGTCGTTTTGGTTAAGTAGAAGGAGGCATCTAGTTCATGATACGTAGAAAAGAATTTGATCAAAACTTAGAGGAACTGCGGAATTTGCTCCGTGCGATGGGCGACCACGTGCAGGAGGCACTCAAAGGAGCGATTGACACGCTCCAAACCTCAAATATAGCCAAAGCCGAGGAAATTATTAAGCGGGATATGGATCTCAATCAAATGGAAGAGCAGATTATGGAGATCGGTTCGCGTCTGATTGTTACCCAGCAGCCGGTAGCCAAGGATCTGCGCCGCATTATTGTTGCCTTCAAGATCTCCAGCGATCTGGAGCGAATGGGTGACTTGTCGATTGATATAGCCAAAGTAACCCTGCGCATTGAAGGCCAGGAGTTGATCAAGCCGCTTGTGGATATTCCGCGAATGGCTGAACTGGCAGGCATCATGGTTGAGGAATCCCTGCAGTCTTATCTGGATGAGAATACGGATCTTGCGTATAAAATGGCTCAGGACGACGATGAAATTGATCATTTGTACAGCCAGATCATCCGCGATCTCTATGCCTTTATGACGGCAAATCCGGACAATGTGCAGCAGGCCATGCTGCTGACGCTGGTTGGCCGCTACATTGAGCGTATTGCCGATCATGCCACCAACATTGGAGAGAGCGCTGTATATCTCGCTACAGGCCAGCGCCCCGATCTAAATAATTAAAAACAGTTAATCCAGCGCCAGTCAGGGGAGAGATCCTTTTGACTGGCGTTTTGTTGTCTTGCTCTCTGCATGCTTCTTCAAAGATCCGCTATCTTTTTTAGTATCTGTTTTTGAAACAACTTCGTCGTAGCCTGCGGAGAGACGAACGATTGCGGACAAGCGTTAGCGGTCGCCTTTGGTTTTGGAATTCATCCGCTTAAGACTCATTCCAGAAATTCAAAAACAACAGTGATGGGAGCAACGTTCGTCCTCGGAGCCCTTCGAACACAAAACAAACTCCTCAACATGATCAGGGCTTTGGGGCAGCACCTCTTTTTAATTTCTTAATCGGACAGCCCTTGTGTTATCATTAGAGTTAGATAGTAGTACGAAGGAACGAGGTGTAGTATGGAAAAATTGATTCTGATTGATGGCAACAGCATTATTTATCGCGCGTTCTTCGCGATGCCTCCGCTGACGAATTCGAGCGGTATGCATACCAATGCCGTATATGGCTTTACTAACATGCTGCTGCGCTTGATCCAGGAAGAGCAGCCTACACATATGATGGTGGCTTTCGATGCGGGTAAGGAGACGTTCCGGCATGAGGGTTACCAAGAATATAAAGGAGGCCGGGAGAAGACGCCTCCAGAATTGTCAGAACAATTCCCGCTGCTTAAGGAGCTGCTCGACAGCTTCGGAATAACGCGGTTTGAACTTAAAGGCTACGAAGCAGATGATATTATCGGCACAGTGAGCAGGCAGGCTGATGAGTCCGGCCGTCAGGTTATTGTGGTTACCGGTGATAAAGATATGCTGCAGCTGGTCTCGGACAATGTGAAGGTCTCCCTGACACGTAAAGGGGTCTCCGAGGTGGAGCCTTACGGCGTGCAGGAGATTCAAGAGCGGTATGGTCTGACTCCGGCCCAGATCGTAGATCTTAAAGGGCTGATGGGAGATACCTCGGATAACATTCCGGGTGTTCCTGGTATTGGAGAGAAGACGGCGCTTAAGCTGCTCCATCAATTTGGTTCTGTGGAAGAAGTGCTTGCACGTACGGATGAGTTAAAGGGCAAGCAGAAAGAGAACCTCATCAACCACGCAGAAGATGCACGGATGAGCAAGCGGCTTGCTACCATCTTCCGTGAGGTGCCGCTTGAGCACCTATGGGACGATATGGCATTTAGCGGCCTTCAGGAAGAGAAGGCGGCTCCCGTGCTGCAGAAGCTTGAGTTCAAATCCTTGATGGAACGTCTGTCCTTCACGGCGGGTCCGAATTCCGGAGAAGGGAAAGCGGATCAAGCTCAGGAGGTTGAACCTGTCCAGGTTGCTGTGGTGGATGAAGCGGGAATGGAGGCTTTTACAGCCAAGCTTGGAGAAATTGAAGTGCTGCATGTGGAGACGAACGGGGATAATCCGCACCATGCTGATATTATCGGGCTGATTCTTTCAACGAAGGACAGCCACTATTATATTTCTAGTGAACTGCTGAAGCAGCCAGCTGGCGAACCTGTTCGGCAGTGGCTTGCGAATGCCAAGGCTCCCAAGAAGGGCTATGACCTTCACAGGATCGACCTGGCGCTTCACTGGCAGGGCATTGTCTTTGAAGGGGCTGCCTTTGATATTCAGCTCGCCGCTTATCTGCTGGACCCTACCGAGAACAACCAGACGCTTAGCGGCCTGGCATCCAAGTACGAACTGTCCTTCCTGGCTCCGGATGATGAGGTGTTCGGCAAGGGAGCGAAATACAAAGTGCCTGATACAGAGGTGCTGAGTCTTCATTTGGCCCATAAAGCGGCAACCGCCCAGAAGATCATTCCGCTGCAGGAGCAGGAGCTGGAGAAGAACGAGATGAATCGTCTGTTCTATGAGCTTGAGATGCCGCTATCCCGTATTCTTGCAGATATGGAGAAGCAGGGTATTGCGGTGAACCGTGAAGATCTTCAGGAGCTGGGAAAAGAGTTCGAGACGCAGATCCGCAGACTTGTTCAGCATATCTATGAACTGGCGGGCATGGAATTTAACATTAATTCCCCGAAACAGCTGGGCGAAATCCTATTCGACAAGCTGGGACTTCCCGTAATCAAGAAGACCAAGACCGGCTACTCCACAGATGCGGAAGTGCTGGAGAAGCTGGCTCCTTATCATGATATTGTACAGTCCATTCTGGAGTACCGCCAGCTGGCCAAGCTCCAGTCCACCTATGTGGAAGGTCTGCTTAAAGAGATTCGCCCGGAGACGGGCAAGGTCCACACGTATTACCGTCAGACCATTGCGGCCACGGGACGGCTCAGCAGCCAATATCCGAATTTGCAAAATATCCCGATCCGCATGGAAGAAGGACGCAAGATCCGCAAGGTATTCGTTCCTTCCGAGCCGGGCTGGCACATTCTGGCGGCAGACTATTCCCAGATCGAGCTTCGCGTTCTGGCCGATATCTCAGGAGATGAGCGGCTTAAGGAAGCGTTCGTCAATGATATGGATATCCATACGAAGACGGCGAGTGATGTGTTCGGTGTGTCCCCGGAGCAGGTGGATTCGAACATGCGCCGCTCCGCGAAAGCCGTCAATTTCGGGATTGTGTACGGAATCAGTGATTATGGTCTGTCCCAGAACCTTAACATTACACGTAAAGAAGCGGCCAAGTTCATCGACCAGTATTTCGACGTGTTCCAAGGGGTTCGCAAGTATATGGACGATATCGTCAAGGAAGCGAAGCGCGACGGGTATGTTAAGACCCTGCTGGAGCGCCGCCGCTACCTTCCGGAGATTAATGCTTCGAACTTTAACCTTCGGTCATTCGCTGAACGTACGGCCATGAATACCCCAATTCAGGGGACCGCAGCTGATATTATTAAGCTGGCTATGGTCTTGATGAATGATGTGCTTAGAGAACATGGGCTAAAAAGCCGTATGCTGCTCCAAGTACACGATGAACTTGTATTTGAAGTGCCGGGAGATGAGCTGGAGCTTATGACGAGGCTCGTTCCGGAGACCATGGAGAAGGCGCTGCCTTTGTCTGTTCCGCTTAAAGCGGAGGTAAGCAGCGGGCTGAACTGGTATGAAGCGAAATAAAAGTCGCTGATGTCATCTGCTTGTACCGTTATTATAAGGAAGTACCCGAGGTGATTGAAGAATGCCGGAATTGCCGGAAGTGGAGACCGTTCGAAGAACACTTAGTCAGCTGATCAAAGGTAAGACCATTAAGAATGTTACGGTCTCTTTGCCAAGGATTATCCAGAGACCTGATGATATAGAGCAGTTTAGGCTTGAGCTTCAAGGACACACTATAGCTGATGTGGGGCGCAGAGGGAAATTCCTGAGAATCATTATGGACGGGCTCGTCCTTGTCTCCCATCTGAGGATGGAAGGCCGATATGGGGTCTATGACAGCAGTGAGCCGGTGGAGAAGCACACGCATGTCATATTTCATTTTACAGACGGGACTGAGCTTCGTTATAAGGATGTGCGCCAATTTGGGACGATGCACCTGTTCCACCCTGGTGAGGAATTTGAGACGAAGCCTCTGCTGAAGCTGGGGCTGGAGCCTTTGGATGAGGCTTTTACCTTTGAAGCGTTCAAGGCCGTTATTGCTGCCCGGAAGACGAAGATTAAGCCAGCTCTGCTGAATCAGGAATATGTAGTGGGGCTTGGGAATATTTATGTGGATGAGGCCTTGTTCCGTGCAGGAATCCATCCCGAGAGGTTATGCAATGAACTGAATGAGGAAGAGCTTGTCCGGCTGTATGAGGCCATCATACTGACCTTAAGTGAAGCGGTTGAAGCCGGCGGCTCATCGATCAAGTCCTATGTGAATGGACAAGGAGAGATGGGCATGTTCCAGCACTCGCTTCAGATATACGGGCGCAAGGCGGCTCCTTGCGTAGTATGCGGTACACCTGTCGAGAAGTCTGTGGTTGGAGGGCGCGGTACTCATTATTGTCCAAGCTGCCAGCTTATTCAGGCGAGTAAGACCAAGAAGAAGCATTAATGAGGTGAAGAAATGAATATCGGGCTGACCGGTGGAATTGCAACCGGGAAAAGTACGGTCTCGCAAATGCTCGTAAAGCGGGGCGCGCTGCTGATTGATGCGGATGTGGTAGCCAGGGAGGTTATGCTGCCTGGACATCCTGTACTGGAAGCCGTCATCGCACACTTTGGACAAGCTATGCTGCTTGCGGACGGAACTCTGGACCGGAAGAAGCTGGGAGAGTATATTTTCACACATCAAGAGGAAAGAAAAGTACTCGAGAGCATTACTCATCCTGCCATACGCGCTGAAATGCGCGGGCGGGCTGCTGAGTATGAAGCTATGTATCCGGAACGGCTTGTCGTCTCGGATATTCCGCTTCTATATGAGACAGGGCAGGGCTCGTCTTTTGAAGAGGTTATGGTTGTCTATATCCCGCGAGAGATGCAGCTAACCCGGCTGATGAATCGAAATGGATTGTCTGAGGAGGAAGCCGTCTCCCGAATATCAGCCCAAATGGATATTGAAGAGAAACGGAAGCTGGCTGATATCGTGATCGACAACAGCTTGGGGCTCGAGTATACCGAGCGGCAGATCGATGAATTCTGGCTTCGTAAAGGATTGCTATGAAGTGGCTGCGTAAGAAGAGGGTGCTGCTTTTATTGTTTCTTGGGTTCACGGTGCTCGTATTCTTCAACAGCGGGTGGCTGACGTTATTCTATCCCATCCACTATAAAGACGAGATCCGGACCTATGCCAAAGAGAATCAGATCGATCCTTTCATGGTTGCTGCCATTATCCGTGTAGAGACGAATTACAAGGCTGATCAGGAGTCCCACAAAGGGGCTCTCGGAGTTATGCAAATTATGCCGGACACGGCCGAGTGGGTCATCAGCAAAGCTAAATTTGAGGATGTCTCATTGGAAAGCCTGAGGGAAGATCCGAATAAAAATATTCAGATCGGAAGCTGGTACTTAAAGTCCCTGTATGATCAATTTAACGGGAATCAAACCGCGGTGATTGCGGCTTACAATGCCGGCCCCACGAAAGTGAAGAGCTGGCTGAAGAGCGGCAAATGGGATGGCCGGCTTGAGACCTCGAAGGACATACCTTTTGGGGAGACCCGGCATTATGTACAGAGAGTGGCCCATTATTATGAGCAGTATGTGAGTATTTACAAGGAGTTTTAGCGGCTGGCATGCTTATGAAAAAGAGCACCCGGGCAGGTCACCCTGCCCAAATGCTCCGGTAAGAACTTTGACTATTGGCGGTATTGTCCAGCCAGTTGTTGTTCAGCAAGGGTTACCAGACGTTTCGTAATAGTACCCCCAATTGAACCGTTCTCATAAGAAGTCAGGTTACCTGCATAACCGTCTTGTGGAAAAGAAATACCCAGTTCTTGAGCAACTTCGTATTTCATTTGTTCGAGAGCTCCAGAAGCCTGTCTTACTACGAGATTATTGCTGCTGCTGTTGTTGTTTTGAGCCATTGTTGTTCACCTCCCTCCGGTTGGTACAACTATTATGTCTCGTGACTTGCAATCTCATTACGGAAAGAAACATGAATTTTTTGGGAATCCTAGAGAAGAAGGAAGTGATGATTTGAAGTGTCCTTACTGCGATTATTTGGGGACCAAGGTGCTCGATTCGAGGCCTGCCAATGATAATCGCTCTATTCGCCGCAGAAGAGAATGCGAGCAGTGCAGCCGGCGTTTCACTACGTTCGAGATGGTGGAAGAGACACCGCTGATTGTAGTGAAGAAGGGCGGAAGCCGGGAAGAATTCAGCAGGGAGAAGATGCTGCGCGGTCTGATTCGTGCCTGTGAGAAGCGTCCTGTCTCTGTCGAGCAGCTGGAGACTATCGTGTCGGAAGTGGAAAGGTCTCTGCGTCATACGGCAAGTGCAGAAGTGGAGAGCCGTTATATCGGCGAGCTTGTCATGGAGCAGCTCTATCCTGTTGATGAGGTCGCTTATGTCCGTTTTGCCTCGGTGTACCGGCAGTTCAAAGACATCAATATGTTCATGAAAGAGCTTAAAAGTCTGTTGTCCAAAAGCACAGTGGTAGACGATTAGAAGTATGAAGGTGAGGTTGAACCTGAGTATGGAGAAAAGCGCAGGCTTGTCGCTCGGCTTCCTGGCTGGAACCACATTCGGCAGCGGGATTTCCTTCCTCCTCAGCTGGCAGTCCTATGATTTGGTCCTGCTGGTGAGCTTCTGCGGGGCGGCGGGTGCCTTCGCCGGGCTGTACATCAGCCGGAAGGTAGCGGCGAAGTCTTAAGTCCGGTTCCAATGCGCAGCAGCAAGATGCGAGGTAGGAACACTGGAAGTATGATCTCGAAGTGTGAACAAGTTGAAGTATGATCAACCCGGGCGCATCATCTACTCGGGGAATGATCTCGGTCGGGAATGATCATTACGATGTATCATTTTGAAGGATCACCCAGCGAAGGAATACCAAAAAAGCAATTGACGGGGGGCCCGCCAATTGCTTTTTTTATTGAGCGCTAAGTTATTGGTCTTAGTTACTGAGCTTAGAGTTACTGCGCTAAGTTACTGCTCTTAAGCAGTTCTTCATTCCGCTCAATCAAGCTCTTCCGCTGAAGGGCGTTATCCAGGGACCGATATGGATCCTCCGGTGTATTGAACGTATAGTCCACCAGCTTCTCGAGTGTGGTTGTTGCAATATGAATGCGGGTATCACTGGACGCATAGTAGATGAACACATCGTTGTTCTCATTGACCACGGCACCGTTGCAGAAGATGACGTTCGACACATCTCCAACGCGCTCATCATCATAAGGCGCAATGAAGTGTCCGCCCGGCTTAGCGATAATCTTCGTTGGGTCTTCCAGACTTGTAGCGAAGGTATACAGTACATAACGCAGACCCGCTGCCGTATTGCGCACGCCGTGAGCGATATGAATCCAGCCTTTATCGGTCTTGAGCGGAGCCGGACCTTGACCGTTCTTCACTTCATACACCGTATGATATCTGCGCTCGTCGATAATATTTTCTTGATCAATCACCGGATTTAGAATGTCATCACACAGACCGAAGGCAATCCCGCCACCGGAACCCGTAGAGATGAAGCCATCCTGCGGACGAGTGTAGAAGGCGTATTTACCATCCACAAACTCTGGATGAAGCACTACATTACGCTGCTGTGGAGATTTAGTCTGAATGTTCGGCAGGCGCTCCCAAGTCTTGAGGTCTTTCGTTCTGACAAAACCAGCCTGGGCTACAGCACTGGAAGTATCAAATGGAGCTGCCTCCGGATCTTTGCTCTCCGAGCAGTAAATGCCGTAGATCCAGCCGTCTTCATGAAGTACCAGTCGCATATCATACATATTTGTCTCAGCTGCATCGATATCTTCCCATGTCAGGGGAGTATCAATAAAGCGGAAATTGTCAATTCCATTGTCACTTACAGCGAGAGCAAAGATCGATTTACGATCCAAGCCTTCGGTTCTGACAACCAAGTAGTATTTGCCGCCGAAGTAAATAGCGCCTGGATTAAGAGTCGCGTTAATTCCGAGTCTTTCCATGAAATGCGGATTGGTCTCTTCATTCAGATCAAATCTCCAGTGAACCGGAACGTGATGACGGGTAATTACCGGATATTTATATCTGTCATATACGCCATTGTAAAAATCCTCATTCAGTTCATTCTTGCGAGTGATCAGCTGCTCCTGCTTGGCAAGAACCTCTTTATATTTGGGATGTATCATGGTTATTCGTTCACCCTTTCCATAATTTCAAGACAGAATCGGCTGTTATGATATGGACATTTCCATGCCCCGTTAATTTCTCTTGGTGTAGGTGTGCCATCCGGCTCAATAGACCAGTACCATTCTCCGCCTGAGCGTTCATCAATCAGATTGTTCTTAATATAGATCCAGAGGTTGTCAGCGAGCTCCAGGAATCTTGGATCCTGGGTCCGCTCATAGGCATTGTAGAAGCCTACAATTGCTTCCGCTTGTACCCACCAGACCCGAGTCTTGTCCAGGTGATCTCCCTCTTGTTCATTCATCATGGAGCCGTCCTTCTGCATGGCATGATCGGCAATGTTGTACGCAATATCAATGACCATTTGAATATATTCCGGCTTCTCCAGGCCGAGTGCCCGAAGTGTCTGGTCAATCAGCCAGCTGGCTTCGATATCATGACCGAATGACTTGAGATCAAGCAGGGAGTTCCACTGTTTATCGAAGAACACGCCAAGGTATTTCGTCTTGGCATTGTAGATCTTGGAGTAGAGAATCTCGAGCAGGTTCTCAAGCGCGGCTCTTACACGGGAATCCGGCCAGACCTTGAAGAGATTCGTATACGCTTCCAAAACGTGAATATGCGTGTTCATCGTAATGTCAGCTACAACGCCATTTTCGCTTAGCATCTCATTAGGAGTTTCTGTCCATTTGCGATCGAACTCTTCCTTGTAGGCGTTAATCTCCTTGTCGAAGCCCACATCCTCGATCAGTAGGAAGAGCTGCTTGGCAAGCTCAAGTGCTTCCGGATCTTGAGAAGCTTTGTAGTACTCGCTGAGCGCATAGATTCCGAACGATTGGGTATAGACGTGTTTTCTAGTGTCTGCCGGGCTGCCTTTATAATCGACCATCCAATACAAACCCTGGTATTCATGATCAATGACTTTATCCCGCAGGAATTTATAGGCATGAGCGGCATACGGAAGGTATTTCTCATTCCTTGTGATGACGTAAGCGGAAGAAAATGCCCATAAAATTCTCGATGTGGCAATCCCGCCTTTATCTGCCTGTTCATTTCTTTGGAGTTCATAATTCACTTCGCCGTAGAATCCGCCATGGGATTCATCGATACAAGCTGACCAGAAGGGAAGAATGTGTTCGTGCAATTCCCGGGATACTTCTTGTTTTAATTTTTGCAAAAGAAAATCACACCTCCACAAAGTAAAGTAAACGATAACTTTATAAACTAATTCTAAATGCCAAAAAACTTTATGTCAATTGATAAAAGCAGAGCTAGAAGAGGTTATTTTACGAAAAATGTGAAAAAAAATACTAAATTTCAGATGTATTATTGACTAGTAAGCGCTATCAATATAAAATCTTTGTGAGTTTACCGTTAACTTAATATTATGTTATTGGAAGGGGTATGTTCGTGAAGAAAGGGAAAATGTTATCCGCATCAACCGTAGCACTGCTTGTCGTCTCTTTGCTTTCAACCTCAGGATCAACCTACGCGGCTTCGGGAAATGAGCCTGCAGGATCATCGGTATCCAGTACACACTGGGCTAACGCAGGTATTGAGAAGTGGAAGTCGAATGGCTTGATTCGTGGTTATGAAGACGGGTCGTTCCATCCTGACCAGCCGATTACGAGAGCGGAGTTTGCGACTATTCTTAACAAGGTGTTTGGTTATTATGACAAATCAGGCACTTCATTCTCGGATGTATCCGCAGATTTGTGGTATTCGGACGCCCTCACTATTGCGAAGAAAGCAGGGTATTACCAGGGGTTTGAGAACAATGAGGCACGTGCGAATACGAAGATTACACGTGAAGATGCAGTAACCCTCCTTGCACGAGCGTTTGTACTTAAAGGCAGTAATTCGGTATCTTTTAGCGATGCAAAGGATATTAAGGCTTATGCAAAAGAAGCCGTGAATGCGCTGATTCCATTTGTAAACGGTTACCCGGACGGTACGTTTAAGCCTAACGCTGCAATCACCCGGGCTGAGGTTGTAACCTTGATTGACAAGCTTGTAGCCGGATATTATGCGAACGCAGGGACCTTTCAAGGGGGCAGCATCCAGGGGAATGTAGTTATTAACCATGAGGGAATAACCTTGAAGGATACGACGATTGCCGGAAATTTATACTTGTCATCCGGGATTGCAGACGGCGAAGTTACACTTGATAATGTAACGGTAAAAGGAACAACCTTTGTGGCCGGCGGTGGAGATCATACGATTATCGTTCATAACTCTACGCTGGGTAATGTCGATGTGAATCGCAAAGAAGGCGGTGTGAGGGTGCTGGCGACAGGCACTACGGCAATGGGGCAGCTGGTTGCAAACAGCAAATCCAAGCTTGAGCTCGGCACAGGAACCTCTGTTGATCACGTTGTGGCTAATCAAGTCTTGGAATTAATCGCCGATACGGGGACAACGATCAAGAAGCTTGATGTACTAAGCACGGCAGCAGGAACAACCATTGATTCCAAAGGAAATATTGTTCTGTCGAACCTTCAAGCTAACAATGTAAAAGTGAACGGAAATCCGGCAGTGCTTGGGGATTTCAGTATCAATAATGGTCAAGTTATCGCAGGCACTGCGGGTACAGGAGCTTCCCAAGGTACTGGATCTACGGGAGGAAACGGCAGCGGAGGAAGTAATGGGCCGGTTGTTGGAACCGCAAATCTAGTTGATGCCGAGGCTTCAGATACGACGCGCGCCTTGTTCGCTTATTTGTCGGACACACGCGGGAAGCAGGTGCTCTTCGGACATCAGCATGCGACGGATGTCGGGCTGTCTTTTGCCAATGAGACTACAATCTCGGGTGAGCAATCTGACGTCTTGAACTCGGTCGGTGATCTTCCGGCTGTGTACGGCTGGGATACGCTGAGCTTAGAAGGGAAAGAAAAGCCGGGTGTTGCAGGCGACCTAGTCAAGAGCCGCGAGAATTTAGCTGATCTGATGAAGAAAGCCCATAACAAGAATGGCATTATTACACTCAGCTCGCACATGCCGAATTTTGTAACAGGCGGAAGCTTCAATGATACCAAAGGAAGTGTAGTTGAGCACATTCTTCCGGGCGGAAACAAGAATGCGGAGTTTAATGCTTTTCTAGATCAAATTGCTGAGCTTGCGAACAATCTGAAGGATGATCAAGGTAAGCTGATTCCAATTATGTACCGTCCGTTCCACGAGCAGAATGGCGGATGGTTCTGGTGGGGCGCTCAGACTACAACCCAAAGTGAATATGTAGAAATCTACAGATATACCGTGGAATATTTGCGTGATATTAAGCAAGTCCATAACCTGCTGTATGTATATTCTCCGAATGGTGCGTTCGGCGGGACCGAATCCAGATACCTGGCAACCTACCCAGGGGATGATTATGTAGATATTCTGGGTATGGATCAATACGATAACCAAGATAATCCAGGAAGTGAGGGATTCGTAAGCGGTCTGGTGAGTGACCTGGCTATGATCTCCAAGCTGGCGGATACCAAGGGTAAAATCGCCACCTTCTCCGAATTTGGTTACAGTCCGATGGGGATGAAGACTTCTGGCAACAAAGATCTGGAATGGTTCACCAAGCTCTTGAACGCTATTAAGAACGATCCAAATGCAAAGCGGATCGCCTATATGCTGACATGGGCGAACTTTAATCTGGATGGCAATCTATTCGTTCCTTACAAAGATGCCGGCAGTCTAGGCAGTCATGAGCTTCTTCCGGATTTCGTTAAATTCTATAACGATCCATATACGGCATTTGCCAAGGAAGTTGGAGATGTGTATGCCAAATCGGTGAAAGCCAGCACCGAGAAGCCATTCATGCATATCGCCTCCCCGGTTAACGGCTCTACCGTAAGATCGGCTACTACGAAGATCCGCGCTAGAGTGCTGAATGAGAAGCCATCCAAGGTCACTTATTCGGTGGAGGGGTCAACTACAGAAATTCCAATGGTATGGAACAGCGCAGAGAGCTATTACACTGCAGATTGGACGCCAGACGCTGCTCTAAATGGCAAAACAGCTGCTTTTACCGTACATGTGTACGATGCAAATGGAGTTCTTCAGCCAGAGCTTGACCAGACTAGCAAAGTCTTCGTCAAAGTTCCGGAAGCCTTGCTGAAGCAGTACGCATTTGACTCTGGTATCAGCGGAATCCTGAATAATGGCACCTGGTCTGCGAGCGGATCGCTGTCCATGAATACGGCTGAGGGTACGTTCAATAATAGCGGGGCGCTTAAGCTGGATGTAACCGGGCTGCAGCAGGCGGACACCTGGCAGGAACTTAAGCTTGGATTGTCTGATCTGGACAGTGCTATGCTCAAAGGAATCAAGCGTGTGAAATTTAATGCGTATATCCCGGTCAGTCTTGGAGAAGGTAATGCGGGAGCCAGTATTCAGGCTGTCGTGCAGCTTCCTCCGGATTATTCTGACCCGGGTAAGTTCGGTATGAACATGACTACGAAGAAGCTGACAGATTTGGATAAGACAAATGACGGGAATTATTATGTATATCCAGTAAGTATTGATATTACGAATCCTGAAGCTTCTGCCAACGCAACAGGTCTGGCATTCTCCTTGATTGGAAATGGACTTAGCGGAGATGGCTCCGTCTATGTAGATAATCTTGGACTTTACAGTGTGTATCAGGAACCAACCTCCGATCCGGCGGTGGTGGATGATTTTGAAGGATACATGGGCAGCTCCGATGCAGCAGCGGCCAAGTATATCTCTCAAGGGGATGGCGCAAAGGTAACTCTGAATACGGACAACAAACAAAGCGGGAATTACGGCATAGCCTATACTTACACCCTTGCTTCTCAGACGTATGCCGGAGTATCCAAGACGTTAAGCGATGTAGATTGGTCCGGATTCAACCAGCTGCAGGCGTGGATTAAGCCGGATGGTAAGGGGCAGAAGCTGGTTATCCAGATCCATGTGAACTCAGGAGATTACGAATATTATCCGGATACCACAACTACCGACGCCCGCTTGGAGAAAATGAACCTTGCAGAGTTTGTTCCTGTGCATGGTGCAACAGGTCCGCTGACCAAGGAGCTGTTAAAGACGGTGAGTAAGTTCTCCATTTATATTAATGCGGTTGGTAACTTTACCGGAACGAACACTATGTATTTCGATGACATCAAGGCTGTCTACGATAGCACGGCTCCAGTTCTATCTAACGGAGGCAGCGGGTCAGACAGCAGTGCACATGCTCCAGGGATTCTGTATGATTTCGAAAACGGCATACAAAGCTGGGGTCTGAATTCCAGCGAGAATAAAGCCAGTGCGGCTGCGCCTGAAGTGACTGTGGATGAGCACTCTGAAGGAGCGCAGGCGCTCAAGTCGGCCTTTACCCTGGGTACTGGGTCGTTTGAACTCAAGAATGATACGGCTCTGGATTTGACTGGCCTCAAATCAATCACAGTTAAAGTGAAGCTCTCTGCTGGCAAGGCCAAAGCCCGTCTATATATTAAGACAGGAAGCAATTGGTCTTGGTTCGATAGTGGAGTGCCGGATACCGCCAACGTGGATTCTGCGGGCTTTGCTACGATCACTCTTTCTCTGGATAGTGTAACGGACCTGAATCAAGTTAAATCCATGGGATTGAAGCTGGAATCCTTCGAGGGTTCAGGAGATTCCACTGTCTATATGGACGAGGTTACCCTTGTTGGAGTTAATTAAATAGACTTTCTGTAACTTAGAAGCAGAAGGTACCGATATGATTAAGGGGCTGCTCCAATTAGGACAGCTCCTTCTTCTGTTAGAGCTACTGTTATGCTTGTCTGTGTAACCAGAGAAATTCGGGACAACAGAAAAAAGGCCCCGTCTCAGGTAGAAATATCTGAGATGGGGCCCTTTCTATGTTATACCACGATCGATTGTGCTTTCTCACCTTGATTCTCGTTGGTGGAGCTGACAGAATCCCGGTATACAATCTTGCCTTGCACCAGTACGCGTCCGAAGCGCTTGTTCGGATGAGTAACCTTCTGCATAATCGAATTCACCGAGGTTGTCGCCATTTGTTCAATATCCACTTCAACCGTGGTCAAAGGAGGAGATGTTAACGTAGCATAAATATCATTATCGAACCCGACTACGGAACAATCTGATGGAACATCGTACCCCAGTGACTTCAGCTTGTCGGTTAACAGATAAGCAACCTGATCGCAGTTGCAGACAAAGGCGGAAGGTAAAGGGGTTGGAATCTCGATGTCGATGTATTTCCCTCGTTTGTCCCGGTCATTGATAATGTAATTGTTATTTAACGGAATATCATGCTCAAGAAGGGACTTGTAGTACCCTAGGAACCGGTCCTGAATACTGCTCGTGGAATGAATGTTGCCGACGTAAGCAATATCCTTGTGTCCATTTCGGATCAGGTAGTTCGTAATCTCGTAGGAACCATAGAAGTTATCGGTTATCACCGAGTCAATATCCGCATGTTCGTCATAGAAATCGGTGAAAATCTTAGGCAGCTCCATACTTTCAATGACTTCAATGTACTGCTTGCTGATCTGGCCAATAACGATAATCCCGTCAACCTTCTTCTCGGAATAAATTCTTGGAAGATTAAGCTGTTCTTCGTCCTCGCTGTTCAATATGTTAAGAATGCCGTAATAGCCATAACTGTCAAGAAGACTGGAGATATGCTGGTATATTCTTAAATAGAAGGATTGGGCGAGTCCGGTGAACCGTTCGGGAATAATAACACCTATATTGTAAGAGAGACCATCCTTCATCGATTTGGCTGCTGTATTGTACCGGTAGTTCATCTCAGCCGCAACCTGCTTAATCTTCGCCTTTAATTCATCGCTTACCCCTTCTTTGTCGCCCAAGGCTTTGGAGACCGTAACGCTGCTTACGCCCAGCTTCATGGCTATATCCCGCATAGTAACATTATTCTTCATCCGATCACCACCTAATCTCCCTGTGTTCAATTTCCAGAATCATCTAATTTATTACTCTTTAGTATACAAGCTAACTTGTTAATTATAAAGACAAAAACATTCATCTTTATACCTGAATATCTCAGAACTTACAAACCTTATCGAGTTACTTAACAATGTTTACCGTTAACTTATATTATCATTTTAATAATCCTTAATTCCTTTGTCAATGAAAGAGAGTAAGAATAAAATCAAGTAACTTTTGACATAATAATAAACACACAAAAGATGGAAGATTCAAAATTGTGAATGCTTGAAACCCTTGATAAATAAGGGTTTATTTGAGTATTTAAAAAAGCCTAACAAAAAACCTAAAAAAATGGATTGACGAGAAAGCGGTATCATTGTAAGATCAAGTTGTAACTTAAACGATAACTTTATAAAGGTTAAGGAAAGGGGTTTCATAAAGTGAAAAGACGTAAAATGCTATTAGGACTTATGTCGGCACTCCTGGTTTTTGCAATGGTAGGTTGTTCATCCTCTAAAAGTGAGGACACTGGCAGCAAAAGCACCGGAACAACCGGAACTGCTGCAACTGGTAAAGACCTTAAAGGGGACATTACAGTAATCACACAAAAAACAGATATCGTGGATACTGTGTTCAAGGATTACGCTCAGAAATTCAAACAAGAATATCCAAACATTAATGTTAAGTTCCAAGCGTTGTCTGATTATGAAGGCCAAATCAAAGTTCGCATGAACTCTTCCGACTACGGAGACGTACTCTTGCTGCCAACTAGTATTCCACTGGCTGACACACCTCAATTCTTCGAGCCGCTTGGTAACTTCGAGGACATGAAGAAGCAGTACAACGGTCTTGAAGAAAGAACAGTAGACGGTAAAGTGTACGGAATTCCAACAACAATTAACTTCAACGGTCTTGTATACAACAAGAAAGTATTCGCAGATGCAGGTGTTACAGAAGTTCCAAAAACTCCTGATCAATTCCTGGCAGCTCTCCAGAAGATTAAAGACAAAGGTGCTGCGGTTCCACTCTATACGAACTATGCAGCTGGCTGGCCTTTGACTCAATGGGAAGCTGATCTGACAACTGTAGCTGGTAACGTGGACTATGTTAACATTACCCAAGCCAACACAGACGACAACTTTGTTAAGGGTTCACCACATTATGAACTCTACAAATTAATGTACGATGTAGCTCAAAAAGGTCTGATCGAGAAAGATCCTACAACGACTGACTGGGAAACTTCTAAAGCAGATCTGGCTAATGGCAAAATCGGTACTATGGTTCTCGGATCTTGGGCTATCGGTCAAATACAAGGTCTAAGCAAGACTCCTGAAGATATCGGATTCATGCCTTTCCCAACCAATGCTGATAAAGTTATCATGCCACTTGCGGATGACTACACCATTGGTATCAGCTCCAAGAGCAGCAACAAAGAAGCAGCTAGAGCCTGGATTGACTGGTTCATCAACAAATCCACATATCCAACAACTGAAGGCGGCGGTATGAGCCCTGCTGTGGGCGCTGAGCTTCCTGCTACATTGAAGCAATTTGAAGGCACAGATATTGAATTCAAGTTCCAAACACCAGCTAAAGCAGGTCAAGAAGGTCTTGTAGACAAAATCGATAAAGACTCTGAAATTGGTCTCTGGCAGCCTGACTTCAAGAAACGCATCATTGAAGCTGCTATCGGTAACAAGAAAGAATCTTACGATGACATCATGAAAGATTTGAATGATAAATGGAAAGCATCACGTGCATCTGTAGCTAGTGAATAAGAGAGATTAACAGAAATAGCTTCTCATGGGGAGATGAGGAAAACGAGCGGTATGTTCGTTTTCCTTCTCTACCTTATAGGGAGGCAGGGACTATTGGAGGTGTGAGTGGTGTTCAAAAATATGAGCTATAAAAATCAGAGAAAATTAATTATTATAGCCTTCTCCCTGATACCGGTCGTTTTATTGTTCACTTTTGCCTATCTGCCGGTGATCAACATGTTTAAGTACAGCTTTACGAACTGGAATGGATACAGCGACCATTATAAATGGGT
This sequence comes from Paenibacillus sp. Paensp111, assembly GCF_059492195.1. Classification (NCBI taxonomy): domain Bacteria; kingdom Bacillati; phylum Bacillota; class Bacilli; order Caryophanales; family Paenibacillaceae; genus Paenibacillus; species Paenibacillus sp. Paensp111. Next base: position 3,230,490 of record NZ_CP168527.1, on the reverse strand, counting down.
CGGCTTCAAGAACTACAAAACCATTTTTACGGATCCGAAATATTTCACCGTCTTTAAAGTCAGCTTGTACTATTTTGTAGCCACATTTGTTCAAATGGGCCTCGCGTTATATTTTGCAACGATCCTAAGCTTCAAAGTTCGCGCCAAGAACTTCTTCAAGGGCGTCCTGTTCTTCCCTTCCTTACTTAATGGGGTTGCCATCGGATTTATCTTCCTCTTCTTCTTCAAGCCGGACGGAACGCTGGATACAATCCTGAATTTCCTGGGACTCAGCAGTCTCTCACAAGGTTGGCTTCTTAACCCGAATATTATCAACGTCTCACTGGCTGGAGCTTCCATCTGGAGATATATGGGCTTCAACTTTATTATCTTCCTCGGGGCGATCTCTTCAGTAGGTAAAGACGTGTATGAAGCGTCCGATATTGATGGAGCGAATAAATGGCATCAATTCCGCCATATTATCATTCCAAGCATCAAGCGTATCGTTCAGCTTAACCTAATTCTCGGCATTAGCGGTGCGATCAGCGCCTTCGATATTCCATACATTATGACAGGCGGTTCCAATGGAAGTAATACGTTCGTGATCCAGACTGTCGACGTAGCATTTAAATTCAGTAAGCTTGGACTTGCATCTGCAATGGCTGTCGTACTGCTCTTCATTGTAGTGATTGTCACCATACTTCAGAACTTGCTGTCCAAGAAGGAGGATTAAATATGTATAAACTCAAATACACGGCTGCAAGCATATTTAAATACCTCTCTTTGATCATAGCTGCTTTTGTAGTGCTTATTCCGATCGTAGTTGTCCTGTTCGCTTCCCTCAAGACGGGGCAGGAATATGCGAATTCAAGTCCGCTGCAGCCTCCAACGGACTGGTTCAATTTTGCGAACTACAAGAAAGCGTTCATAGACGGAAAAATGCTGCTTGGTTTCGCCAATACCATCTTTATCGTGATTGTATCGATTGTTGGGGCTACGCTTATCGGCTCGATGATCGCCTTTGTATTAAGCCGGTTCAAATTCCGCGGCAGCAAGCTGCTTATGGGCGCTTTCCTGCTGGCAACCTTGATTCCAAGCGTAACTACACAAGTAGCTACGTTCAAAATTATCGATTTCCTGCACTTGGTTGATACACGTTTTGCGCCAATTCTGCTCTATCTCGGTACAGACATCATAGCGGTGTATATCTTCCTGCAGTTCCTGGATTCCATTTCAGAGTCTCTGGATGAATCGGCCATGCTTGATGGAGCTTCGTACTTCACGATTTTCTTCAGAATCATTCTTCCGCTGCTGGCTCCAGCTATTGTGACGGTCATCATCGTTAAAGGGGTTAACATTTACAACGACTTTTACACGCCGTTCCTGTATATGCCAAGCCAAGAACTGCAAGTGGTCTCAACGGCACTCTTTAAGTTCAAGGGACCTTACGGATCGCAGTGGGAAGTCATCTCAGCGGCCATTATTATCTCGATCATTCCGATTACCATTGCGTTTGTTTCCCTGCAAAAATACATCTATAACGGCTTTTCTCAAGGTTCAGTTAAGTAATCACAGCACTTATAAAATATATAGATAACCAAAGGAGAATTAAAATGGGACAATATCAGATCATTGGAGAGAACCTTAGCAAAATGCCTTGGGAGGATAAACCGGAAGGCAGTGTGGGCCCGGTATGGCGCCATTCCGCGAACCCGGTTGTGAAGAGAAATCCGGCTAAGGGAATTGCCCGTATTTTCAATAGTGCGGTTGTGGCTTATGGCGACGGATTTATCGGAGTATTTAGAGCTGAGACGATTAATGGACGTCCTCACCTTCATATGGGAACCAGTGAAGACGGACTTAACTGGACGATTGACGAACAGCGCATTGAATTCGTGAACGAGCAGGGAGAGCCTTTCCAGCCGCGTTATGCTTATGATCCACGCCTGGTGAAGGTAGAAGATTCCTACTACGTTATCTGGTGCACCGATTTCTACGGAGCGGCCATTGGTGTAGCGAAGACCGATGACTTCAAAACTTTTGTACGTCTGGAGAACCCATTCCTTCCGTTTAACCGTAATGGTGTTCTTTTCCCAAGAAAAATAGGCGGCAATTTCGTTATGCTGTCCCGTCCAAGTGACAGCGGACATACTCCATTCGGGGATGTGTTCCTCAGCGAGAGCCCTGACTTTGTATACTGGGGCAAACACCGACATGTGATGTCCAAAGGTGGAGATGGCTGGTGGCAATCCGTTAAGATCGGCGGCGGACCGGCTCCTATTGAGACTTCTGAAGGCTGGCTGATGTTCTATCACGGCGTAACCGGAACTTGTAACGGACTTGTCTACAGCATGGGTGCCGTTATTCTCGATAAGGATGAGCCATCCAAAGTGAAGTACCGTTCCAGCACGTATGTACTCACTCCGGAAGAGTGGTATGAAGAAAGAGGCTTTGTGGCTAATGTAGTATTCCCTTGCGCGACTCTTCACGATGCTGCTACTGGCAGAATCGCAATCTACTATGGAGCTGCAGATACTTATGTTGGCGTTGCTTACACAACTGTAGATGAAATTATTAATTACGTAAAAGAAACCAATGAAGTGGTAGGAGACGATCACGAAATCGGAATTATGTAGTTAAGGAGTGCTGCCAGGAATGGATTACATCAAAGGATTTACTTACGGCTGGATGGCACGCAAAGGAGATTTTCTGAAGCCGGAAGCGAAGGAATCGCTTAGACTCCTTCAAGAGAGAACAAGCACAACCCATGTTATTTTCGCACTCGCCGCCCTGCAGGATACCGCACATTCTACGAGCATTGATTATAAAGGGCGGCATATCGTAGACGACGAAGAATTGGTGGATATGATTCACTATGCGAGATCCCTGGGATTTAAGACCATTCTTAAGCCAACTGTGAATGTCAAAGACGGTACTTGGCGCGCGCATATCAACTTCTTCGATCTGGATGTTCCATGTGAGCCGAAATGGCGCGACTGGTTCGCCAGCTACACGGAATACCAGGAGCATTATGCAGCGATTGCACAGGCGACCGGCTGCGAAATGTACATTGCCGGCTGCGAAATGGTGCAGACCGAACGCCGTGCGGATGAATGGCGTCAGTGTATCGCGAAGATCCGCGAACATTATCATGGGCCTGTCACTTATAATACCGATAAGTATCAAGAAGGTAATGTCAGCTGGTGGGATGCTGTAGATGTCATCTCTTCCAGCGGTTATTATCCGCTTGGGGACTGGGATAATCAGCTTGACCGGATCGAGAAGATTATTGCACCGTTCCAGAAGCCTTTCTTCTTTGCGGAAGCAGGGTGCCCAAGCCGTGCGGGATCTTCCCAGATTCCGAACGACTGGAGTCTTGAGGGAGATGTGAACCTCAAGGAACAGGCAGACTTCTATGAGGATATGTTCGACAAAGCCAGCCGCAGACCGTGGGTAGAAGGCTTCGGCCTATGGGATTGGCGTCATTTGCTGTACGAAGAGGCTGAGGCCGCGAGCAATGATGACTACAGTATCTATGGCAAGCCTGCCGAGAAGATCGTTAAGGAATTCTATATGAAATGAACTGAAGATTGCAATGAGTCAGGACAGGCAGCAACTCCAGTGAATGTTTGGACCTTAGCGGTTATATGAACGAATCTTTAACAAGGTAGATCAAGACAGCCCGTCACAGACGGGCTGTTTATGCATAGAGAGGAGAATGGAAATGGCTTTTGAAATGTCGATAGAAGATTTGAAGACTTACATGGGGAGAAGTCCAAGACCGGATGACTTTGATCAGTATTGGGAACGCGGTCTTAAGGAGCTGGAGGCACAGGGTACAGAATATGAGCTTGTTCCGGCGGAGTTCCAGACCGAGCTTGCGGAGTGCTTTCATCTGTATTTTACAGGGGTAGGCGGGGCAAGAGTGCACTGCAAGATGGCCAGACCAAGGAAGCAAGAGAACCGGAAAGGTCCTGGATTTGCTATATTCCACGGATATTCCAGCGACAGCGGAGACTGGCTGGAGAAGGCAGCCTATGCTGCGCACGGCTTTACCGTACTGGCACTTGATTGCCGGGGGCAGGGCGGCTTGTCCGAGGATAATCTGAATGTGAAAGGAACGACGATCCGCGGCCACATTATTCGCGGACTGGATGATCCGAATCCGGATCATCTCTACTACCGGAATGTGTTCCTCGATACGGTGCAGACGGTCCGCATTCTGATGAGCATGGATCAGGTCGATCCTGAGCGGGTCGGCGTGTACGGCCAATCCCAAGGCGGAGCCCTAGCTGTCGCTTGTGCCTCACTTGAGCCGCGGGTGAAGATGCTTGTTCCGGTGCACCCTTTCTTGTCGGACTATAAGCGGGCATGGGAGACCAATATTACAAGCAGCGCTTATGAAGAATTGGTCTACTATTTCCGTATGTTCGACCCGAACCATAAGAGGGAGGACGAGATCTTCAATCGGCTCGGCTATATTGACATTCAGAATCTGGCGGACCGGATCAAGGCCAAAGTGCTCTGGATTACCGGGCTTAGCGATCCTATCTGCCCGCCTTCCACCCAGTTTGCAGCCTATAACAAAATTCAGTCGGAGAAGGATGTACTGCTGTACCATGAGTATGGCCATGAGTATCTTCCTTATCTGTCCGACCGACTATTTCAGGTAATGTCAGAGCTATAACAGGGAGAGAGGGTTTCTTTCATGACACAAATTTGGAATCACCGCAGAGGGCTTGGGCGGACCCTGCAGCGGATCAGCGAAGGCACGCTCACGCTTGGCTTCATCGGAGGCTCCATCACAGATGCGCGGCCTCGTCACAATTGGCCGGAACCGGTGATCGCCTGGTTCGCGGAAGTATTTCCGCAGGTCACCCTAAAGGTGGAGAATGCTGCTATTGGGGCCACGGGCAGCGACCTGGCTGTATTTCGTGCACAGCGGGACTTGATTGACCGGGGCGCCGATCTGGTCTTCGTGGAATATGCGGTGAACGATTACGGCGAACCGCAGGAGAAGCGCGGCCGGACGCGCGAAGGACTGATCCGCCAGCTGCTTGCAGGGGAAGGCCGAGATGTCGTACTTACCTATACCTACATGCAGGAAATGTATGAAGCCATGATGAGCGGGGAAGTGCCGGATTCCATTGCCGAGCTTGAACAGCTCGGTGAGCATTATGGTCTCGGCTCCATCTGGATGGGGAGATATGCCCTGGATGAAGTACAGAAAGGCCGAATGAGATGGCAGGAATGGCTCCCGGACGGCCTGCATCCGACTGCGCGCGGCAGCTTGAGCTATGCTCACAGTGTGATCCGATTCCTGGAACAGGAATTGGTGGAGCGGCGTGGCGAGGATAGGGCTGAACCCGAAGGTGAACCTGGATCTGAGCCGGGATCAGAGTCCGGATTAAAATCCGGATCCAGCGCATGGAACTGCCCTGATCCGCTGAATCCGTATAATTGGGAACGGGTAGAGCATGTTCCCTTCGAGAACATGAAGTGGCAGGGACCTTGGGTTATTCGCAGATGGGTGAATCTCGAATGGATTGACCGGGTGCTGGAGACGGCAGCGGTGGGAGCCAAGCTATCCTTTGAGTTTGAGGGGCGAGGCCTTGCGCTTGGCTTTGATTTCGGCAAAGCCTCCTCAGAATTCAAGTACCGCCTGGATGGCGGGGAGTGGAAGATTTCCTCACGCGATCGGCCTGCCTGGGTAGGGGATGAAGGATGGCTTCGGCTGTTGGTGATCGCGGACGATCTTGCCGAGGGGTCTCATGAGATTGAGATCGAAGTCGTTCACGGCAGCTCGGAATCATGTACGGGTACCGATTTTCGTCTGGCTTTTGCGGGTGTAATTAAATAATAGAGCAAAGGGCACCTCAACAATCAGGTGCCCTTTGCTGTATATTCAAGTCTACATAAGGCTGCGCCGAAGCGGAATTGATCAACTATTATAGACTTTGAGCCGCTTGGATTAATTGTTGTTTTGTAACAGATGGAGAATCTGTTCCGACTTGATAAATAAGGGTCTGATCTCCTTTTTCCTCAATCCACAGGATGTACTGAGAGATCTTACTGACGCCGTATAATGATTGATTGTCCAAGGTATAGTGGGCTGGATGTCCATGAATGTTCAGAGCTTCATACACGGATGAAGGCGAGGTGACCCCATCCATCTTAACTTTCTCATGTGGAATCTGCAAAGTATAATAGATCGTCTGCTGCTGTTCATTACGGTATAAGGAAGTGTAAAAATTAAAAATCGGCTTTGACTTTGCCGTTGTTTTACGCCAAACCACATCTTGCCCCGTCTTTTTGCTCTCGGCTTTCATATCATCCAGAAGCTTGAAAGCAGCACTATCGATAAAAGCCCCGAAGGCAGGTGACTCCATACCCTGGGCGAACTTGAATGATCCAGGCAGAGACTCTGGAATGTGTTCTGTAGGATTATGAAGAGTCACTGTCTTGCTCCAGCTGTCTAGGTCCTTAACGACTTCGGGATTCGATACCGATTGGAATGCGTATCTATTCGCTCCCAGCTCTGCGAAATATAAGACGGCGGTCTCTCCCTTCTTCAACTTAGCTTGCACTTCACTTAGAGAATGCCGCATTTTCTCCACAAGGCCGCTATCCAGCATTACTTCCTCATTCGCGGTGTAATTAATTTTCACATTCCCCTGCTCCTCTTGGAAGAGAAGTTTACCTCCTGCCAAAGCGAAGCCGCATAATAGAACAAACAATACACCGATTACTGCGACATTGGGTAACTTCCATAATCTCTTCATTTGTTTCTTCCCCTTTTTTGCCGCCAGGCTCTCCCTGTATACCCCCATGATTCTAGAATCTAAGGCAGGAGGAGGAACGATATTTATTGAGTTTTGTTGAAACTCATTTTTGAGCTGATTTTCCATGGACATATCTATTCATCTCCTTTCTCTGATCCTGGATCTTGAAGTGTTTGCGCATGTGTTTGAGGGCATGGTGATGTCTGGATTTCACGGTGCCTAACGGAATTTTTAGCAGATCAGATATTTCTTCCAATGAACAATCCTGATAGTATCTAAGAACGATAATCTCTTTAAACTTTAGCGGTAAGATCTCCAATATCGGGAGCAGCTCCATGCGGCTATACAAAACTGCCGTTCGAAGCTCCGAATTCCTATCGGTCATGTCGTAGGTTACGGATTTTATCTTCTCCATGATGCGAAACCGGAACCAGCTCTTTCGCTGCCAATTCCGTACTTGCCTGATAATCAAACCATTGAACCATGACCTGAACTTTTGATCCCGCTGATAATTATCGAGACTCTTCAGAAGTTCTATATACACCTCACTCATAAGATCTTCTACATCCTGTTTGTCTGAAGCAAGATAGTAGATTAATCTGTAAGCGTGGTCCCTTGTTAATTCATAGATCATCTGAAAAGCCTCTTCATTTCCTTGACTCATCCGGATAAGCCAAGGGTGTATCTCTATGTCCTCCATAGGGCCGGCCTCCAATCGGGTCTTACAATAGATATTGGCTATTTTTCTGTAAAAGGTTCAATTTAAATTCTACACAAACTGATTTTACAATTTTAATCTGTTCTTCAGTTTTATATAAGGTTCATTTAAGTTACGGGAGGTATAGTTAGGACATCCCTCTTCTTCGCCTTATATATAGAGGACAGGCCAGTCTCCCAACTGGCCTGCCCCAAGAGACGAATGCCATGCCATCACCTGGTGATGACATGCAGCAAGAACCCCCTGCCTTATTATCCGGCAGGGGGTTCTTCGTTGTTCTGGCATGATTTTGCTTAAGAAATCTTATTAATACTGCTGTTCGAAATAAAGGTTACACAGTTCTTGCCTGCCCCTTTGGAGAGATACAGTGCTTCGTCTGCCTGATTGAGGACTTCCACCGGATCAGGGCTGTCCACCGGATACAGGGCACCTCCTATACTGCAGCCGATGCTTACCGACTGACCTTCAAGATGGAAAGGATCATTGATTGATTTGATAATCCGGTTAGCGACGGCCGTGGCCTCAATGACCGGCTTTTGAACAGAGGTGCATAAGACAATGACAAATTCATCCCCGCCCATGCGGCAGACCAGCTCATCTTCCCGGACAATGTCCTTCAAGCGCTCTGCGACCTTCTGGAGCAGAACGTCACCGGCCTGATGCCCCAGCGTATCATTAATGGATTTGAAGCCGTCCAGATCCATATAGAGGATAGTCAGCGTAGAGGCTTTCCCTGTAACCTCACGTAGGGCCTGCGACAGATAGTCGCTGAGCGCCATCCGATTGGGCAGCCCTGTCAGCTTGTCGTGCATGGCAAGCACGGACATCTCTCCGAGCTTATCCTCGGTATGAGTCAGGTCTGCTACCAAGTTCCGCAGGGAAGATGATAACACATCAATATCACGAATCCGCTTGTAGTGAGGGATTTCAGCAGCTTCCCCTTTTCGCAGCCGGTCTGCTGCCTTCGCGATTAAGTTCAGAGGTCTTGCAATCCACCCGGCAATCAACCAACCGAGGATCGCGAACATAGCAGCCGCTATAGTCCCGGTAATAATAATGGTGAGGAGCAGATGATTTGTAGCGGCAAAGGCAATCTCTACCGGCTGACGGATCAGGATGGACCATCCAAGTCCCGGATAGGACAAGTATCCTTTTCCATAAGCATATCCGGTCAAGTAGGACTTACCGTCTGCGTACTGCTCGGTCTGCCAATGATTCTGTCCAGACTGTGCTTCAGTTACGGAATCGGATTTGAGCGGTTTCCCCAGCATGTCCGCTGGCCCCAGGATCACGGTGTTATCCTTTTTGCTGACTACGATAATACTTAGTTCATCCAGACGATTCTTCAGGGGCGACAGGATAGACTTCTCCACTTCTCTCGACCATTCCCAGCTTAAGTGTGCGGCCAATACCCCTACCAGCTTCCCGTCGCTGCCATACACGGGGGTACTGATATCCACAAATTGCAGGGGTTCATTGCTCGGATGAGGAATCAGCTTGGCAAGCAGCTTGGCATCATGTACATCACCGACAAAAGTCTGCTTGAGCGCATTCTTATACACGGGACGTTCTGCCAGGTTAGCCCCAGTCAGGATTCCATCTGTGGATGCCAGAACCTTGCCGCTTGGATCGGTGAATCCGGCCCAGGTGAAGACCGGGAAGCTCTTCTTGAGTTCATCCAGGAGTCTGCGCATATCACTTGGACTCTTGGCGTCCCGGAAAGTATCGAGCTTACTTAACACTTGAATCTCGCCAGCTCGTGACCACATGAAATAGTCGAGCTTCTCAGCCATTTGGTAAGAGACTTCAGCCAGGGAGGAACCGATCGTATTCTCGATTTCCTTGGAGGACTCTTTGCCGATAATCAGGCATAACACGGCCGTTAATACTACAATCAGCCCGGAGAGGGCAATGGTGAAAAAGGTACGCAATCGAAAAGACACATTCATTCTCCTAACCCGTCGTTTCTCTTTGTCGAATCATGTTTATTTTGTCGAAAATTATGTATATCTATATATCGGCTGTGAGGGTGGTAATTTTAAGTTAACTGGGAATTTGGAGGGAGTTAAATAGGTACTGTGTTCAAATTTATTAGAGAAGTGAATACCTCACCGGAATATTGCTTTCAAACTTAACCGAGAAGTAAATACCCCAACGGATATTCGTTGGGGTGTTCAGCATTTCTATCGAACGAGCGGCAGCGTGAGCTGAAAAGAGGTTCCGCGGCCAAGCTCGCTCCGGGCAGAGATGGTTCCTTTGTGGGCCTCAATAATAGAGCGGGTAATGGAGAGACCCAGACCCGCGCCGCCGGATTTGCGGGTTCTGGACGATTCGCTCCGGTAGAACCGGTCAAAGATATGAGGGAGATGCTCGGGATCTATGCCACTGCCATTATCCTGGACTGTCAATTCGGCATGTTCCCCGGAGACATTCAGGGATACCGTAATAAGCCCTTCGGTCTCGTGCGTATGCTGTACTGCATTGTGAAATAAATTGAGTATAACCTGTTTCATCTTATCGGGATCTGCGGCCGCTTTCACTTGAGCAGTGAGATCGAAGCGTACTTTCCGCTGACCTGCAAGCATGAGCAGCTGAGATTCCATCTCGCGCAGAAGGGCATCAAGCCGTATCTCCGTTAATTGGAGCTGCGGGGCCTGATCCAGCTTCGTGAGCAGGAGGAGATCCTCGACCAGCTTGTTGATGCGTCTGGATTCGCCATGCATGCTGGTCAGGGCAGCTTGCAGCTTCTGCGGGTTGTCCGCGGCTCCGCGAAGCAGCACTTCCAGGAAGCCGTGAATGGAGGTAAGCGGAGTACGCAGCTCATGGGAGGCGTCGGCAATAAACTGCCGCATGAGTTCCTTGGACTCCCGCTCTGCCTCGAAGGACAGCTCGAGCCTTTCCAGCATGCCGTTAAAGGAAGTGGACAGGCGGTCGATTTCGACCTGGCCCTGATCTGTAGGGAAGCGCTCCGCAAGGTTCCCCGCATCTGTCTGCTGAACAACCTCGACCATTCGGGAGAGGGGGACAAGCGTCCGGCGGAGCACGGGAATATAGAGAATAATCCCCCCGGCGAGAGCGAGAACGGACAGCACCACGAAGATTAACAATTGCTGAAGCAGCTGCTCCTTGAGCGGAGCCGTGCTTGTGCCCATTTGAAGAAGGCCCTTGGACTCGCTTGGAGGACCGGCAGGGCTGAAGACGATCAGCTGCTCTTCTCCGGTGGAATCCTGGGCGATGACGTAATTGTTATGAGCGTGATTAACCTGAGAATTCATCATGAGCTCTGTGTATGCTGCGGCGGACAGCTGGGGAGATTTCATGCCAAATTCCCCTGAGATATCGGTAAAGCTCCCCTCCGTATTAATCAAGGCAAGAGAGGTCTCCCTGAATATAAACGGCCGCCCTTCCCGCTCCGCGCTGGAATCCGAGTCATGAGAACTGGACTCATCGTGATTCTGTCCTAGCTCCTTGTGCTCCGAATCGGGGAACAGCTCCCCTTGGGTGCGGAGAAATCCTTTGGGAATGGACATGATCTGGGTCCGTATTCCCTCGGCCCGGCTTTTATATAAGAAGTCTTTCATCAGCCAGTATTGGAGGCCTCCGATTAGAATCAGCAGAGCAGCCAGAATGAACAATGAACGTACGAGCAGCTGGGAACGCAGAGAACCCGGTACTAAGCGATTGCGGATGAACTTTCCGGCTCTCCTCATCATGGCAGATCTACCCGGTATCCGACGCCGCGAAGCGTCCGGATCAGCTTATGCTCTTTGTCGCCAAGCTTCTCGCGCAGTGAACGAATGTAGACCTCCACAATGTTCTCTTCCCCGCCAAAGTCATATCCCCAGACCCGGTCCAGAATCAGCGTCTTGCTGAGCACAATCCCGTAGTTCATGATCATGAATTTGAGCAGCTCATATTCGGTAGGAGACAGCTCAAGAACTTTGTCATTGTAGCTGATCTCTTTCCTGCGGTCATCAATGCGGAACGGCCCCTGAGTGACTTCTCCAAGCAGATCAGGAAACTGATTGCGCAGACGTGCCTGAATCCGCGCCAGCAGTTCATCGAAGCTGAAGGGCTTCACCATGTAGTCGTCCGCACCCAGGGTCAATCCTTTAACCCGGTCCTCCACTTCATCCTTGGCAGTCAGCATGATGATGCCTACATTATTGCCATTGCCTTTCATGTGCTTAACTACCTCGAAGCCGTTCATTTCGGGCATCATCACATCGAGGATGACTACATGCGGCTTGAAGTCGATCGCCACCTCTACCGCAGCCGCACCATCCGGGGCCGTCTGCACCTCAAAGCCTTCATTGCTCAGACCCATTTCAAGAAACTGCAGAATATGCGGTTCATCGTCAACGAGTAATATTTTGATTCCTTTAGTAGGTTTCATATAAGTTCTTCCTCTCTAGAAGCAGTTCTGGCAGGTTCATTTCTACATCTATTATCGGTCAGTTAACTGAAATTTGTCTGAAAGATAGGATGAATTAATGCCAGGAGCTTAAACATTCAGCTAGCATTCAGCCAGCACTCAATTTCACTTCAGTTAAGGATGGCACAATGAATGCAGGATAATCAAGGGAGTGAATGTGGAATATGAGACGATTAAAGACAATGTGCACGGATAAGCTTCTTATTCTTATCGCGGTGCTAGCGGCTTTTCTGAATTTGTATGGCATTTGGAATGATCAGTATGCGAACACTTACTACACAACAGCTGTCGCAAGCATGCTTCAGAATTTCCATAACTTCTTCTATGGATCGCTTGACTCGGCCGGCTCCGTGACCGTGGACAAACCCCCGGTTACGTTCTGGATTCAGACGATCTTCGCTTACCTCTTCGGCCTTCACGGCTGGAGTGTAATTCTGCCTCAGGCGCTTGCCGGGATTGGCTCGGTACTGCTCATCTACTTCTTGGTGAAGCCAACCTTTGGACTGGCAGCGGCAAGAATTGCAGCACTCGTTATGGCCTGCATGCCCGTGGCCGTAGCCGTAAGCAGAACCAATAACATAGACAGTATGCTGGTATTCACCCTGCTGCTTGCAGCCTGGCTGCTGTTCCAGGGAATCCGGCGAAACCGTATGTGGAGCCTGCTTGGTGCTTTTGCCATGGTCGGGGTGGGCTTCAATATGAAGATGCTCCAAGCGTATATGGTTCTTCCCGCGTTCTACTTGTTCTATCTTCTTGCAGCCAAAGCCAGCTGGAAAAGAAAGGTGAGTATACTCGCTGGCTGCACCGCAGTTCTGATGGTGGTATCCCTGTCCTGGGCCGTCACCGTTGACTCTATATCGAAAGACAAGCGTCCTTATATCGGAAGCAGTGAGACGAACTCGGTTCTTGAACTGGCCTTTGGCTATAACGGCGTCTCCCGGCTGACCGGGAATCAAGGCGGCATGGGTGGAGGGACGCCTCCAGGAGGCAGCTTTAGCGGGGAAAATTCGGCTCAGGCAGGTATGGGGAATGCGGGCGGCGCGGGTTCTGCAGGAATGAATCAGACCGGGTCCGGCATGAATCAGGATGACGGCGGCCGTGGATGGAACGGCCAAGGCATGCCGCCTTTTGGTGAGGACGGTAGAAATGGCGGCAGTAGAGGGATGGGTAGCATGTTCGGAACGGGAACTCCCGGTCCGCTGCGTCTATTCCAGACTGAACTCTCGGGTCAGGCCAGCTGGCTTCTGCCCTTCGTATTGTTCGGCTTCATAGCTCTGTTCGCGGGAATCCGCCGTAACAACATTACTCAGAAGCATAAAGAAGCCTTGTTCTGGCTGGCCTGGCTTGGACCGGTTATGGTGTTCTTCAGCATTGCGGGTTTCTTTCACCATTATTATCTGATCATGCTCGCTGCCCCGATTGCAGCACTTGCAGGTGCAGGCTGGACAGCGATGTGGACATCCTACCGCGAACGAGACGGCTGGAAGTTCTGGCTGCTTCCAGCAGCCGTGATCGTTACAGCCGCATTTCAATATTACATTGTTCAGGCATTTAACAGCACGATCGGAACAGGCTGGTCTATCGCTATAGCGGTAGCAGGGATTGCGGCTGCAGGGGTGCTTGTCTATATCGGCAGACAGGAGAGCTCATGGAAGCACACCGCGGCGGTGGCCGGGTTCCTGGTTCTGATGATTGGGCCGATGTTCTGGGCATTGACGCCGCTGACGTATGGACTCAACAGCATGATCCCGCAGGCTGGACCCGGAACGTCCAGCGGTATGGGAGGCATGGGCTTCCCTGGAGGCGCGAATGGTTCCTTTGGGGACATGACTCCGCCGCCTGGAATGAATTCCGGCAGCAGCTCAACCGGTACTCCTGCAAATGGAGATTCAGCGAATAATACAGCCCCATCAGATGCTTCACAGGGCTCCACTGCCATGGATGACAGCAGATCGAACACGCGAGGCAGAGGCATGGGCGAAAGCCAGAAGCTGAACACCAAGCTGCTTGCCTATCTGAAGAAGAACAGCACAGGTCAGGAATACTTATTTGCTACGACGAATTACAACACTGCGGCTCCTTATATGATTGATGAAGGTGAGTCTGTCATCATTATGGGCGGCTTCTCGGGTTCAGATCCTGTATATACAACGGCTAAGCTTGAAGCTCTGGTTAAGAGCGGCAAGGTGAAATACTTCCTTGTCGGCGGTGGAATGGGAGGCCGGGGCGGAAGCTCAGAGCTTACAACATGGATCAAGGACCATGGTACCGAAATTCCCTCAAGTGAATGGAATGAATCTGGAAGCACAGCGGAGCAGAAGGATTCAGGACTCATGCAGGACGGGCCGGATGGAAACATGACACTTTACGAAGTTACTTTGAAATAAATTGATATATAAGTTGAATTTAAGAATTACTAATAGGCAAGAGTGTGAAATGATTCCGGAGAAGCGGAGCGTTCGCCTACAAGCCTTCTGAAAGAAAGCTACATCGAAAGCCTATGCTTTGTGATTAGACTTCTACCTTAGAAAATGAATAAAGAAGTCTGAGAACAACAGCGATCGTAGGAACATTTCACACGGCAGCCTAGCATGTAAATCACTAGTTCAACTTATATCTCTCAGGAATTAAGGAGGGAACAGACCGTATGAGCGTGCAAGCGAAGTATTCAATTGTGATTCCGATGTATAACGAAGAAGCCGTTATTCAGGAGACGTACAGACGTTTAAAAAAAGTAATGGGCACTTTGCAGGACGCCTATGAGTTAATATTCGTCAATGATGGCAGCCGGGATCAGAGTGCCGAGATCATCAAGGACTACAGCTGCTGGGACGACACCGTCAAGCTGATTGATTTCTCCCGTAATTTCGGGCATCAGATCGCCATTACAGCAGGTATGGATTATGCCTCTGGAGAAGCTATTATTATCATTGATGCGGATCTTCAAGATCCTCCTGAACTGATTCTCTCTATGATTGATAAATGGAAGGAAGGCTTTGAGGTTGTCTATGCGAAGCGGATTAAGCGGAACGGGGAGACCCTGTTCAAGAAGTGGTCTGCCAGCATGTTCTACCGGGTGCTCCGGGCTTCTACTGATATTAATATTCCGGTAGATACAGGAGATTTCCGGTTGATGGACCGCAAGGTGGTGGAGCAAATGAAGCTTCTGCCTGAGAAAAACCGGTTCGTCCGCGGGTTGGTCAGCTGGGTAGGCTTCCGCCAGACCGCGGTGGAGTATGAACGGGATGAACGTCTTGCCGGGGAGACCAAATATCCGCTCAAACGGATGATCAAGCTGTCCTTGGACGGAATCATGTCCTTCTCCCACAAACCGCTGAAGCTGGCGGGTTATGCCGGGGTAACCTTGTCCCTTCTAGGCTTCATCTATCTGATGTATGTTCTGTATCTGGCTTTGTTCACGGGGGCGACCAGCAAAGGCTGGCCTTCCCTGATTGGAGTCCTGCTGCTGTTCGATGGATTTGTGCTGATCATGCTTGGGATCCTCGGTGAATATATCGGCCGGATCTATGATGAGACCAAGGGGCGGCCGCTTTATATTGTGAATGAGCTGCACGGGATTGACCAGCAGGAGGAGAAGCTCCCTCAGGAGCGGATAACCAGGGTATGAACAGCAGAATGACCCGGCTGATTCAATTCGGGCTGGTTGGACTTCTGAATACCGGAATTGACTTGGGTGTATTCACACTCCTCATCTGGGTGAGTACCCCTGTCATTCCTGCCCAGATCGTGTCCTACGGCTGCGGTGTAATGAACAGCTATATCCTGAACAGCAAATGGACCTTTCGCGAGATGCGCATTCAGACAAGAAAGGATGAGCTGCTTCGATTCATACTGGTGAACCTTGCAGCGCTAACCCTATCCTCGTTGCTGCTCAAGGCGCTGTATGCCAGCACGGGCATGAATCTCACGCTCTGCAAGCTGGCTGCCACAGCTGTAAGTATCCTTGTTAATTACGCGGGAAGCCGCTATCTGGTGTTCGGACAACAGACTAGAGATATAGAAGAACAGGAGTGAAGCCATATGAAAGTCAGAAAAGCCGTAATTCCCGCCGCCGGGCTGGGGACCCGATTCCTGCCGGCAACCAAAGCACAACCCAAAGAAATGCTGCCGATCGTCGACAAGCCGGCGATTCAATATATCGTAGAAGAAGCGGTTCAATCCGGAATTGAGAGCATCATTATCGTCACCGGCCGCAACAAGAAATCGATCGAGGACCACTTCGATAAGTCCGTGGAGCTGGAACGCATCCTGAAGGAGAAGGGCAAGCACGATCTGCTCCTCGAAGTTCAGGCCATTAGTGAACTCGCAGGGATTCATTATATCCGGCAAAAGGAACCGCTGGGCCTTGGGCATGCCATCCTCTGTGCCCAGCAATTTATTGGGGATGAACCGTTCGCCGTTCTGCTTGGCGATGATATTATGGTCTCCGAGCCTCCGGCTCTCAAGCAGCTGATCACCGTGTTCGAAGAGACCGGCAAGTCCGTAATTGGCGTTAAGCCGGTCCCGCTTGCCGATGTAAGCAAATACGGCATTATCGATTCCACCTCTGCTGAGAATGGACTCTATCAGGTGAACGGACTGGTGGAGAAGCCTTCCGTAGAAGAGACACCTTCTCAAATGGCTGTTATGGGCAGGTATATTCTGCAGCCTTCGATCTTCTCCGTGCTGGAGCAGATCGACAGGGGAGCAGGCGGAGAATATCAGCTTACCGATGCTCTGCACAGAATCTGCGGCACGGAAGGTCTGCTCGCCCTTGAACTCGCCGGCAAGAGATATGATATCGGCGACAAGTTCGGCTATATTCAAGCGACCCTGGAGATTGGACTTAGCCAGGAGGAATTATATCCGCTGCTTATGCCTTATTTGAAGCAGCTTGTTAAGCTGTAATCTTATTGAAGAATACCGGTATCTACAATTTCAACCTCTACCTTAGGATGGAATTGTACTTTCCGGTAATCTTCATCCCAATTCTTGGTCTTCCAAGTCTTGTTATGATAAGCAATCAAGTGTCTGCCCACACCGAAGATATCACAATTTGCCCGTTGTAATACCCGGATTATCTCCTCGGCATCCTTTGTCAGCATCTCGGAGAGCTTTTGATTGGCTTTTGTAATTTCTTCGCCCTCAAGTGACTGCTTGCCGGTATATTCATCAACTATGGCCTGAAGCTTCAAGCTTAAGTCCACCTCGATCCTACCTTCCTCTGAAACAGATACTTTAAACTTTCGTTTTACTTTTTTCCTACCGACGTTGATACTGATCGATCCCTGTGTGCGGTCTGAATACCCTTCTTCAATTTTTTTGGTGAAGCGGGCATTGCCCCCGTTTTGTCCCTTAAGCAGCACAAGCAGGGTGGAATCGTTGGCATCCAGCATTCCGCTGAAATACTGATCATGGAAGAGAGCCACTCCCTTGGCGACGACCTCACTCCCCTGCTGTCCGAGATAAGGAAGCGCGAAGTCTTGTCCGGGATCCTTAAGGGAACGGAACACGGTGTCCAAAGTTTCGCTTGGAAAGAATACGCTCAATTTCTCAAGACTAATAATTTTCTCTGTAATGAACTCCCCAATCTTAAGCTCTCCTACCATCTTTTGGCTAAGGATATCGGCTGCCTCATGCTCTGAAATAATTACCCTTACATTGGATGTTGGATTACTCGGATCCCTAAAATTGACATCCAGTGCAGGTAACAGCCCATGCTCGGCCAATTTCTTTCCAATCAGAATAAATCCGTTTTTGGTAAATCTCATGTTCCCCCGGACTTTATGCCGCATTTCAATACTTGAATTCCGCATAGTCTCACCAATACTGGTATGGATTTCGTTTCCGGTAGCGTTCTGTTCGGTTTTGGGTGGGATTATAATTTCAACCGTTTCTTTAATCTTGCTCTCTTCAGTGAGGTCAAAGCCTGCGCTGTAGGCCAGCTGTATATCCTTCAAATAATCTTGGTCCCAGCATCCGGTCAGACAGAAGGAGATGAGAACGAAGAGCGCAATAATTCGAAAGATTTTCATGCCAGGCTCCCCGCCTTTTTTTTGAATAGGAGGGACAGGATGAGGAGTACCAGAGGGACTCCGCCAATAAACAGGTAGGCCATGTATTCAGCCGCTCGATTGAGCTTAAGAATAGCAGCTGGAGTTATGGGTGCAAGCACAATCATGAAAGACATGATTTTGACAAAAGGGGCAAATATCTTGTGATCCTGCTTCTTAAATAAAACCGAAAGTCCGATTGAGGCCGCGTAACTATAACTTACAATCGAGCATACCAACGTAATGGACCAGATCGACAAAAATAATATGTCTGCCCGATCCACGATATAGAAGTTAAGAGATTTTATGAGGAAGATAACGGGTCCCGGAATCATCTTAATCTGCTCAGAGCTGAATACCATTAGACAGGTCGAAACTACAAAGGTATAGAACAAGGTGACAAAGAGATTGGCCAAGCTAATCGTGAGTAATCGCTGTTTGTTTGTTCCTTCTGTAAATGGATAGATAATTAACATTAATTCGAACCCGTACATGGATATTGTAGTATCCTTTGCTCCCTTGATTACATTCCACCAGCCAGCCTCCAGAATCGGGAACATATATTCCAGATGAGCTTCCGTTAAGCCATAGCTGACAAATATGATTAAGGGGATGAACAGGAAGGAGGACAGGGTATAGAATCTGGCGAGCACAGTCAGCTTCTCCCTTGCCAGATAAAGGGTCATGATTGAGAAAAGGCTCAACAAAGCCCATCTGGGCGTAGATTGGAGCATCCACCGATGCAGCACGATCAAGGCATCCAGCATAATATTGGAGCCAAGTAGTATGAAGTATCCGATATAACAAGCGATCAGAATCCGGCCCATAATCCGGCCGCCAAGCTTAAGGCAGATATTGAACAGGTTAAGACCAGGGAACTTCTTCAGTAGAAGCCATAACATCAAGATAAGCGTTTGGGTGATGATTCCTGCAATCAGCACCGAGAGGCCGCCTCCTCCTTTGGCGGTTTCATTGAGCTTGTGAGGAAGGGAGAGGATACCGACCCCGATTTGGGCTTGAATAATGAACAGGAAGAGCTGATTCCTTGTGATCATTTTTTCTTTCTGAGCCATCTTATTCTCCTTCCTTTCAGGTTGAAATCGCTGTATATTCATTCTCTATTCTTGCGGATAGTCCATATAGGGAAGCGTAAAAATGTATCTTTCAAACCTTTGATTCTCAGTGGAGCGAGCGGAGTAAAGTAAGGCTTTCCGAAAGATTCAAGCTTGCATAGATGTATGAACAATAGAGTCAGCCCGAATGAGATGCCAATATACCCGAACAAGGAAGCGGCGATCATCAGGGGGAAACGAAGGATACGAATGGCAGAGCTCATCTCATTGGAAGGGATGAGAAAGGAGGATATAGCCGTCAGTGCTACCACAATAATCATGGTGTAGGATACCATTCCCGCCTTCACGATGGCGTCCCCGATGACCAAACCGCCTACGATCCCAATCGTCTGTCCAACCCGGCTCGGAAGACGAAGTCCGGCCTCTCGGAGCAGCTCGAATATGAGTTCGAGCAGCATAGCCTCAATGAGTGGAGGGAATGGAACCCGGGTCAGCGAGCCTTGAACCGTATAGAACAGCTGAAGGGGCAGCACGTTGGAGTGAAAAGAAACAGTAGCGATATAGATGGCTGGCAGCTGAAATGCCGTAACAAAGCTAATCAGACGAATAAGTCTCACAAATGAAGCGATCAGCCAGCGGTTGTTATAATCATCAGGAGTCTGGTAAAAGGCAAAAAAGCTGGCCGGCACGATAAGAGCCGTCGGGTCCCCATCGAGAAGTATAGCCACCCGTCCGTCGAGCAGGTAAGAGCTGGTATGGTCGGGGCGCTCTGTATTCAAATGCTGGGGGAAGATGGAGTAGGGATTATCCTCTAATAATTCTTGAATGAACCCTGTGGACATGACAGAATCCAGGGATATCCGCTCTATTCTGCCTTCCACCTTCTCCACTACCTCTTGTTCAGCAAGACTCTGTACGTATACAACAGCTACTTTCCTTGGCGCAGTGTTACCGATGTTGAAATAATGCACGGTGAGGTCCGGGATACTGATCAGCTGGCGAATCAGGTATAAGTTCACCGTCATATCCTCGATAAATCCATTATGAGAACCCCGAATAATCCCTTCATTCTCAGGTTCCGTGATGCTTCGGTCATGTTTAGCCGGTGTGGTCAAGATATAGAACCTGGATAATCCATCAAGGAAATAAAGAGTGCTTCCCTGGATCAGGCTCTGGGCCCCTTTAGACAAATCCGTTTCCTCTGTGGAATGCAGGGAGGTGAAGAGCTCCTCGAGCTCCTTGTCTTCATTTTGGCTAAGGGGCTTAAGGATGTTGCGTTCAATCAGAGCGGGATCTGCCATCGATTCCAGGTAGACGAGGACTCCCGTTGATCCCTTGTAATTCTGATTCCTCTTTTTGAGGTCATGGGAATGATTCAGGGCATTTTCGATATATTCAAGACTCTTATCCAAGGAGCTAGATACGGTCTTAGCTGAGTTATTCATGATCAGGTCGCTCGACTTTCCTGGATGATTTACCGGTAATTTCCCCTGAACTTATGCAAAATATTCCGGGTGTGCACCCGAACGACAAAAAGCCCCTTGAAATCTCAAGGGGTAAGGGACTATATGAGAAGCAGGTTAAAATGTTCACATTTTTGGGAACGGTCGTAACTACGAGGAATGCTTGGACTTTCGGACGCTGTCCGTCTCCCCTGTATGTCAATTTTTTTAACTGCGTTTTATGTAGCCTTTTATTTGTGCCACTTCATCAGATATTCCTTCTCACCAGTGGAGCTGTCTAATTCTTCCTGGTCAATAACGAAATCGTGCTTTAGGTAAAATCGTAGTGCAGGCTCGTTCTTCTGATAGACTTTCAACGTCAAGCTGTCTCTAAGCTGTTTAGCCTTATTCAGTAGTTCTGCACCGATTCCCCTGCCTTGATCCTGAGGATCAATAAATATAGCAGCTAGATAATGATCGACGAGTGAGATGAACCCTGCAATCCTAGCAGGGTTCTCTAATTCGATAATATAGTTCTCCGCCATAGGAAGCCACTTATTCTCCATATCGGGGACGCCTGCTTCCCAGTACTCCCGATCCACAAAAGAATGAGCGGTCAATGTGGCTTTCAGCCAAATACGCGTCAATGTCTTAAACTCTGTCTTCTCTGCTAAACGAATACTGGGCATAATTGTTCTGTTATCCTCCACAGCTTGTTATTTCATCCTGAACAAGCTTCTCTTAAATTTTCCAAGCCGGGTCTGACTTAAAGCTATGCCTTTCGCCGACAGTACCGTAACCACTAGGCTCAAGACTGTTAGCCCGGCAAATACTCCTATAACCACTCCTTTAGTGAGATCAGACAGGGTGGGACTCAGCAGCACAGCAGGCAGCAGGGTTAACAGCAGCGCAGGCAGGATCAGAATGAACGGAGTCTTTCTTTTCATAGCTATACCTCCTTGGTTCGAATGTTGACTGTGACCACTTATATTCTTGCACAGCCTGTTCAATTCCTGCCGGAAGGATTTTATTTACATTGATTTAGAATGGGTTAACTGGATATAATACAAACAGGTGTTCGCATATAATAGTTAGGAATGATTCGAATTACACAAGGGCGGGAGGAAAGGTTATGGCAGGAAAGCTGGAAGCGAATGGATTGTGGGAATCGTCAAGGATGATGCTGCCGGAGCATAAGGAAGCGATTATTCGGGCGGGACGCGAGAGGGATCGCCGTACCAAGCCGATGGTAGATGCCCAGGAGCTGGAGCTAATCGAGCGCGCGTTGAGTGAATCGCTAAGAAGCCGCGGGGCGGTTACGGTCAGGATCTGGGGTGAATATGAAGACACGGAGCTGCGGGGAGTAGTTACTTCCATTCACACACACAGCCGTGAGATCAAGCTGCAGCTGGGTGAGGAGTGGCAGTGGATCAAGATCAAGGACATAACCGGAGCCTATAGGTAGAGCGGCTAGATCCTGGACCATCTGTATAATTTTCACTTCTGCTTTGAATAATAAGACCTAAATTTCAAAGACAGGAGTGTAGATCTCATGCGAGCTGCAAGAACATGGGTGATTACATTATTCACAGCTTGGATTATAAGTATGCTGGGTGCGGAAAGCTTGGCTATGGCGGAGCCTTCCTATGCCGAATGGGGCAGGGTAGCTGTCCTGGAGGCGAAGAAGAAATACGATGCCGAGATTACAGACTATAAGCATATTGGGCGGAAGACGGTTAGAGATCATATTTATGAGGAGCAATTCAAGTTAATTGTGAAGCAGCCTTCCAAACAATTTGGCGTCTATGTGAGTGTACAATTCAATGAAGATACCGGAGAACTACTGGATATCAAGTATAAGGAAGCTGCAGAATAAGGATACAGTTTTTCATTTCCATATACTTTCTTGTCGATATAGGGTATACTGGAATTAACTTACTGTTTGCGGTCGTTAGATGAAGGGCTTCCCGATTAGTTAATGTCTATAGGGAAGCTCTTTCGCATTCAGGAGTGAGATTGGGGCGATTTATGAACAATGTACACACTATTTGGGAACGCTACCAAGTCCTTGAAGAACAGATTCGGAAATTTATCGTCTGCCACTCTAGTCTGAAATATGTTGATGGTTCGGTAGAAGTTGTAGATGGCGGTGCCTATGTATGGTCAGAGCTTGCGCTTGCAGGGCAGGAAATTCAGATAAAGCTGATCGCGGATTACTCCGGGATCATCGATGAAGTGTGTCAAGGTATGCATAGTTCGAGCAGCGAGAGACAGAGGTTCATTCATAGCTGTGGTGAAGTTCTACACTATATCAAACAAGATTCGATGTGCTGGGATTCTTCGCTTCAGAAATCTGTGGAGATGATTCAAAGAGAACTGGAGCTGCAGAAACAGTTAATTACTGTTATCCAGCCTATGCATATATCGTAAAGCACCCGTGGGGCTATAGCCCTCACGGGTTTTTGTTGCTGCGGACAAGCCTCAGCTACGGTGCTCTACAAGGTCCATTTAGCTGACCGTGGATTCCTCAGCGCGGCCACGGCTGAAGTGACCGGATTCGGGTCTATCCAGGCCTAAATGCTCACGAAGTGTAGTTCCGGTGTATTCCTTGCGGAACAGACCTCTTCGCTGCAGAATCGGGATCACCTTGTCTGTAAATATCTCCAGATCCCCTGGAAGCACAGGCCCCATGACATTGAACCCGTCGCATGCCCGCTCCTGGAACCATTGTTCCATAAGGTCTGCGAGCTGCTCAGGTGTGCCGACGAACTGCAGGTGACCGCGGGCCCCGAGAATTCTACGGCCAAGCTCAAGGATGGACAAGTTCTGTGAACGGGCGGTGTCCATGATGAGCTGAATCCGGCTCTTCATTCCGTTGGATTTCTCAACTGGATCCGGGATCTCGGGCAGAGGCCCGTCTGCTGGGTAGGCAGAGAGATCATAACTTACCATACCGGATAGAGCAGCCACAGCAAGCTCGGCAGGAATCAGTTCCATGAGCTCCTGTTCTTTACGCCTAGCTTCTTCTACGGTGTCTCCGAGGATCGGTGAGATGCCTGGCATAATCTTCAGGCTTCCCGGCTGTCTTCCAGCTTCGATCAGCTTGCTGTTCACACTTTCATAGAAGGCTTTGGCAGCTTCCAGCGACTGCTGGGCCGTGAAGATGACCTCGCCATATCTGGAGGCGAACTGCTGACCCTGCGGGGATGAACCGGCTTGGATGAGCACGGGATTCCCTTGCGGAGGCCGGGGGAGGTTAAGTGGGCCTTTGCTCGAGAACCATTGTCCCTTGTAGTCAATGGCATTGACCTTGCCGGGATCAGCGTAGATACCACTCTTGCGGTCGAGGACAAGCGCATCATCATCCCAGCTGTCCCACAGCTTAGTCACGGCTTCAACGAACTCTTCGGCCATCTCGTAGCGAAGGGCATGATCGGGATGCTTGGGCAGCCCGTAATTATGGGCTTCGATGTCCAGCTGGGATGTGACAATATTCCAGCCTGCTCTGCCTTTGCTGAGATAATCCAGGGAAGCGAATTTGCGGGCCACATTATACGGATGATTGTAGGTCGTGGAGACGGTAGCCGTCAGACCAATCCGGGTGGTTACCGCAGACAGCGCAGACAGAAGCGTGATCGGATCAAGCATGCCCGATGCGGCCATATCTACATTCTGTACATATAACAGATCCGCGAAAAAGATCATGTCGAACTTGCCGCGTTCCGCCGTCTCGGCAATGGAACGGTAAAGATCGAAGTCATACATGCCTTCGACTCCGGAATCCGGATGCCGCCATCCGGCGTGATGATGGCCGGCATAATAAATGAATGCCCCCAGGTGAAGCTGATCTGTACGTTTGGTCATGCTGCCTCAAGCCTCCTTTTTAATGAGAGAAATTATGATTAACCCTTAAATGTATCCTGCCAGCTTAGCCAGCGCTTCTCTAGAGCGTGAACGGCAATATCGGATAAAGACCCTACCAGCGCGAACAGGATAATCCCCACAAAGACAATGTCCGTATGGGAATACGTGCGCGCATCCTCGATCATATAGCCAATACCGGCACTTGTTCCCATCAGCTCGGCGAAGACGAGAACGAGCCAGGAAGTGCTCATCGCCAGGCGCAGACCGAGCAGAATATTCGGCAGTGCAGAAGGAAGAATGAGCTTGGTCAGCTGATGCCAGCGTGAATATCCGAGTATCCGGCTCACGTCATACAGCTTGGTGTCCACACTACGGATCCCGAGAAATGTATTCAGATAGACCGGGAAGAAGGCCCCTAGTGAAATCATCAAAACTTTACTGAACTCGCCGATTCCGAACCAGAGAATGAATAGGGGAATCAGAGCGAGCAGCGGTATAGTCCGCAGCATTTGCAGGGAAGGGTCGAGCGTTCGTTCGATGATTTTGCCAATCCCGATGAACATTCCGACCAGCAGACCGATGACCGAACCCAGCATGAAGCCGCTTAAGGCCCGGAGGGCGCTTATTCCAAGATGATGATAGAGCTCACCGCTTGCCCCAAGCTCTATGAATCTCTTCATAATGGC
The DNA here is from genome assembly GCF_059492195.1 of Paenibacillus sp. Paensp111. Taxonomy (NCBI): domain Bacteria; kingdom Bacillati; phylum Bacillota; class Bacilli; order Caryophanales; family Paenibacillaceae; genus Paenibacillus; species Paenibacillus sp. Paensp111. The sequence goes on along the minus strand of NZ_CP168527.1, from coordinate 3,205,458 downwards.
TAAAGGCGTGGGCAGCTGTTCCTTGGTCACGAGTCCGGTATCCCCGGCGATCTGCCATGCAATTAGCAGGAAGATAGGAACAAGCAGCCCGTGAAGCCATGAGGGAACCCGGTTAAGCCAGCCAAGCTCCTTCCTGAATTTTGGAGATGTCTTCACTGTAGAGGCGCCCGGATTTACCCGGGCTTCTTGATGGATAAGCTGTGCCATTATTGACCTCCCTCCCCCTGAAAGCTGTCTCTCCAGCGGAGCAGCCTGCGCTCCACCAGCAGAACAAGTGAATCTGAAAGCTTGCCTACGATGGCGAAGACCACAATCCCGACGAACATGACTGTCGTCAACGACATCGACCGGGCATCATTGATCATGAAGCCGATTCCCGATGTAGATCCCATCATTTCTGCAACCACAAGACCAATCCAGGCAATCCCAAGGGAAAGGCGGGTTCCAAGCAGAATATTAGGCAGCGAAGCTGGCAGAATTAATTTCATAATCATTTGCATGCGGCTGAATTCAAGAACTCTGGCGACATCGAACAGCTTGTTATCCACGCTGCGGATGCCAAGAAATGTATTAATATAGAGCGGGAAGAAGGATCCCTTGGCAATCAACAGCAACTTGGATTCCTCCCCGAATCCGAACCATAGGATGAACAGAGGTGCAATGGCCAGATGGGGGAGTGTCCGCAGCATTTGCAGAGACGGGTTGAGCAGTCTCTCGGCTTTATGGGAGAAGCCAACCCATAGACCTGCGGCAAGTCCGAGTCCGCCCCCTATCAAGAAGCCGAACAGGACTCTCCATGTCGAAATCCCGAGATTGCTGAGGAGCTCTCCGCTAAGGAGCATGGACCTGAATTCCTCCCAAATATCGAAGGGAGCCGGCAGCAGTATGGGATTGAGAAGCTCAGCAGAGCCGGCAGCCTGCCAGACTACGAGAAGCGTGAGCGGCAGCAGTAGTCCGATCCATCTGTTCGTCAAGCGAACGGACCTTTGGCGTGCTTTCCGGATTTGCGGCGGGCTGTGAAGCCCGCCTTGAAGTGTCTTGTTTCGGGTGCTTGCAGGGAACATGGACAGCGCCTCATTTCGAAATGCTATTTAGTGGATGACGCGGATTTGAGTGCTTCTTCAATGAACTTGTTATTTACGACTTCCGATACATCAATCTGCCTGCGGATGGTTCCAATCGACTTCTGGAAATCCGCGGTCTTCTGAAGTTCTGTAATAATATCCTGACTGACCGGAATGTTGATGGACTTGGACCGCTTCAACATGCCTCCGACAATAGCCTCAGGAATTTTGTAGTCTGCCGCATATTTCTTGGTGGCCTCAGCTGAATTCTGCTCTTCCCACAGCCGGGATTTCTCCAGCACGGATAAATAAGTGGTGACAAGCTCCGGATATTTATCGGCGATCTCTTTACGAACAATCACAAAGGACGGGGCAAGAACGCCAAGAGACTCGCCTTCCGCCAGCACTTTTCCTTTTCCGGTAAGCGTGTTAATGGTGATAAAAGGATCCCAGGTCGCCCAGGCATCAACCTTCCCCGAGTCAAAAGCAGGCTGAGCCTCATTTGGCTGAAGCTGGATGATCTGCACCTCCGACGCTTCAATTCCGGCATCATGCAGTCCACGCGTCAAGAGGTTATAGGCATTGCTTCCCTTGGTAACGGCAACCCTTTTGCCTTTCAAATCCTTAATATCCTTGAGCGTGCTGTTCGCCGGTACAATGATCGCCGTGTTCTGCTTCCCGTCAAGAATCTGGGAGATAATCTCGAACTTGATCCCCGCCGCTTGGGCAGCGATCACAGGCATATTCCCGAGGGCTGCGAAATCCAGCTTGTCAGAAGCCATGGCCTCTGTCATCGGCGGTCCGCTCTGGAATTCCGCCCATTCCACTTTGACGCCCAGCTTCTCGAAGGCCTGCTCATACCATTTCTCTTCTCTCGCCTTGCCATATAAGCCGCCGCTTCCTTGAACACCCAGCTTAAGGGTGAGCCCCTGATAATTCTTCTTGCCGTCCGCTGTCGTAGCTGCGCCTTGGTCTTTGGATGCGCATCCTGCAGTAGTGAGTACAACCAACAGCATCAGCACAGCAAATATCCGCTTCTTCATATCATTCTCTCCTCTAGTAACTTCAAATTTTATAGATTAATGATGCACTGCATGGGCTTAAATCCCTGCTCCCAGATCAAGCGCGGGTTCTTCGCCTTTCTCGAAAGCCTGGAGAACCAGGCGGCGCAGTTCCTGGAAGGAAGCTCCGGTTCTTGAACGGGGGAATGGCAGGTCAATCGGCAGAATTTCGCGAATATGACCCGGTCTGGGATTCATGATGACAACCTTCTCCCCGAGAAAAACGGCCTCATCGAGATCATGGGTGACGAATAGCATTGTTGTCTTGTTGTTCTGCCAAATATCGAGCAGCACTTCCTGCATGTGGGCTCTTGTAAAAGCATCCAGCGCGCCAAAGGGCTCGTCGAGCAGAAGCACATCAGGACTGCGCAGCAGCGCTCTTGCAATGGCAACACGCTGGGCCATGCCTCCCGACAGCTCACGGGGATAGGCTTTCTCGAATCCTTTGAGCCTAACGAGCTCGATTAGTTCATCGACCCTGCGGCGGACGGCCGGTTGCTTAAGGGACAGGTTGGCAGCGATGTTCTTCTCTACAGTCAGCCAGGGGAACAGGCGCGGTTCCTGGAAGATTACCCCTTTCTCAATGCCAGGACCGGTGATCGGTCTGCCGTTCAGCTCGGCCTTGCCTTCGTACCCGGTGTCCAGACCTCCTACGATCTTGAGCAGGGTGCTCTTGCCACAACCGCTGGGGCCGATGAGGGTAATGAACTCTCCCTGCTTGACCTTGAGCTGAATATTCGAGAGAGCATGGACAGGACCCGCGGGAGAAGCGAAAGTACGATGGAGATGTTCGATGACCAATGAATGCTCAGACATAACCGTGCCTCCTAAAGTTTATTAAACAAACCTGTTTAATTGGTTTTATGAACAAAAGAGAAGGCAAGGGATACAGGACGGCATAATTCATGCGCGCTAGTATGCCTATTGCCAAATCTCCAGCTGTCTGGTCGATAATGTGATAATGATCATTGCAAATTTGATAAAACCACAACTTGAATATGTATTCGGTTTGTTATGAGCATTCTATCAGGGGAGGTTTGAGGGTGTCAATCATTTTTTTCCTATGAGTTAACTCGGGAATTAAATGTCTATGCCGTTCAATAGATCTTACGCCTGGAACAGCCGTATCAATCCATCGACTTCAATGGATATGGGAATCTCGAATCCCGGTGCCTGCTGAAGCGTCAAGCCTTGAATCAGACTGACCAGATAAAAGGCCAGCTTCAGCGGATCGCCTTGAGTGATAGTCCCTTGCTGCTGCCCTTCCTCCATAATGCGGGCGAGAGGCTGAAGGTTCGCCGTGAATCTATCGGTTACGGCTTGTCTGATCTCCAGCGGCACCGTATCCGTAGTTCTGGCGGTCTGGAGCATGATCGTATAGGCCCAGTTAATTGGATTGGCAAGCCAGCCCGCGGCAAAATCATGCAGCTTGACAAGTGCAGAGGTCCCTTGCTCCTCAGCCAGCTCCGACACTCTCTTTCCATAATCCAGCTGGCCCCGTTTCAGCACCTCGGCAAAAATTTCATCCTTTGATCTGAAGTAGTGATACATTGTACCGATGCTGATTCCGGCTGCTTTGGCGATGTCGCTAATGCTTGCCGATCCGAATCCTTTAGTAGAAATAACGGTTATGGCCGAATCCAGGATAAGCTGAATTCGTTCATCTCTGACTCTTAGATCACGTTCCACATTTCTGGGGCACATATTGACTCCTCCTTGAAAAGACTGCTCTTATATTGAATGCTCATCTATGGACTATAATAGACAGTTGAAAAGCGAAAGTGCAAAAATAATATTTATTTCCATAAAAGGTATTGACTATAGCTGAGGCAAAATGTAATATAACATTCAAATCATAGTAAGTCGATTGGTTTTATGTTTGAATCGACCGGACCACCGGAGACACGATCATCTTGGAGATGAATGTGTCTTTTTTTGCTGCAGCAAATGTATAAGGCCAGTTCATCCGCTCTAAAAGCCCATATCAAATTGCAGATGGAGGTTGTTCTCATGAATCCTATTTCTAAAATTGCCGGTACGGCTATGGCCCTGCTGCTTGTATCCTCGCTGGCGTTGTCCGGTTGCAGCGAAGACAAAACCCCATCGGCAAGTGCAGCCGGCCAGAATGGCCTCGAGGTCGCCGAGCTTCGTTATCAGGGAAGCGTGGGTGCGGTTACCTATCCCGAGCTTGCTGAAGACCTCGGTTATCTGGCTCCGCTCAAATTGAAGTTTATCGGTAACACAATCAGCGGACCTCAGGATATCCAGTCTGTGGTTACTGGAGATACCGACTTCGGAGGAGCCTTTAACGGTGCGATTGTCAAGCTGCTTGCTGCCAAAGCCCCGATTACTCCGGTCATTGCTTACTACGGGGTTGATGATAACACCTGGAGCGGATATTACGTGCTGGACGGGAGTGCTATTAAGACAGCCCGGGATCTTATTGGCAAAAGAATCGCCGTTAACACGTTAGGAGCCCATCACGAATTCGTGATTAAAGAGTACCTTCACAGGCAGGGCCTGACTCAGGATGAGATCAACCAGGTTACGCTGGTTGTTGTGCCGCCGGTTACAACGGAACAGACGCTGCGGGCCAACCAGGTGGATGTAGCAACTCTTGGCGGGATCCTGAGGGACAAAGCGCTGGAGCGCGGAGGAATTCATCCCCTTTTCACAGACAAGGAGCTGTTCGGAACGTTCAGCGCAGGCAGTTACGTGTTAACCAAGGAATTTATCAAGAATAATCCAAAGGCGGCGCGGAAATTCGTGGAGGCCACAGCCAAAGCGATTGAATGGGCAAGAACGACTCCGCGTGAGGAGGTTGTGGCCAGGTACGAGAAGATTATCAAGAACCGCGGCCGCAAGGAGGATACCAAGGCGATCAAGTACTGGAAGAGTACAGGGGTTGCGGGGAAGGGAGGACTTATTTCCGAGAAGGAATTCAGCACGTGGGTTGATTGGCTGGTTAAGGAAGGCACGATCAAGCAGGGAGAGCTGAATCCGAAGGAGCTGTATACCAATGAGTTCAATCCTTACTTAAAAGAGGCAAAGTAACTCACATCATAATCAGAAAAGGGGTGTTCATGATGAGTGTCGATTCCGCTAAAATCAGCATTCAGCAGGTGAACAAGGCTTTTCACGTCCGGCGAAGACCCGGAGACTTGAAAGGCAGCAATCAGTCTGTAAAGGCACTGGACCATATTAATCTGGACGTGAGACCGGGCGAATTCATGGTAATTGTAGGCCCATCGGGGTGCGGAAAGTCCTCTCTGCTCGATCTTCTCGCAGGTCTGACCAAGCCTACCAGCGGACAGATCCTTCTGGATGGCAAGCCGATAACAGGTCCGAATCTGGACCGGGGAATTGTGTTCCAGCAGTATGCCTTGTTCCCTTGGAAGACGGCGCTGGCCAATGTGGAGTTCGGCCTCGAGACGAAGGGGGTTCCGCGTAAGGAGCGGCGCGCTATCGCTCAGGAATACATCGAGCTTGTAGGCCTTGCCGGTTTCGAGCACCGTTACCCCCATGAACTGTCCGGCGGGATGAAGCAGCGGATCGCCATCGCCAGAAGCCTGGCCTACGATCCGGATGTGCTGCTGATGGATGAACCTTTCGCCGCGCTGGATGCCCAGACCCGGGAGTCGCTGCAAAGTGAACTTCTGCGGATCTGGGAGGCGACGAAGAAGACGATTATCTTCATTACTCACGGGATTGAGGAGGCCGTCTATTTGGGCCAGCGTGTTGCTGTCATGACCTCAAGGCCCGGAAGGATTAAGGAAGTCATTGAGATTCCGTTCGAGGCAAGAACGTCAGAGGAGGATCTGCGTGCGCATCCGGACTTTGTCAGATTACGGCACCAAATCTGGGATTTGCTGAAGGATGAAGTCAAGCTTGCCCAGGAGCAGGAGAAGGACCGCAGTCTGAAGTCGGGCAGCGGCAAAATATCCGGGAAGGGGGCTGCTACCCATGGCTAATACGGGAGCAGGAGCGGGAGAAGTGCTTGTCAGATTGGAGCAGAAGAAGGTGGAGAGAACCCAGAGAAAAGCACTGGACTGGGCCATAGAGAAGCTGCATCTGGCTTTCAGGTCATCTATTGTCATTATTGCATTTATGGTTCTGTGGGAAGTGGCTCCGCGTCTCGGCTGGACCAATGCAACCTTTCTGCCCCCTCTAAGCGAAGTGCTGAAGACATGGTGGAGCCTGCTCCTCTCGGGGGATCTGGCTGAACATATGGAGGTCAGTCTGGTTCGTTCTATTGGAGGGTTTGCCTTGGCCCTGGTGGTAAGTGTTCCGCTGGGTCTGGCTATCGGCTGGTGGAAGAGCGTAGCGCAGTATCTAAGCCCGCTGCTTGAGTTATTCCGTAATACAGCGGTACTCGCGCTGCTTCCGGTATTTATTATGCTGCTCGGTCTCGGAGAGACCTCCAAGATCGCCATTATCTTCTATGCCTGCGTATTTCCACTGCTGCTCAATACGATCAGCGGGGTCAGAAATGTGGATCCTCTGCTGATCCGATCCGCCAGATCAATGGGGCTATCTCCCATCCAGCTGTTCCGGAAGGTGGTACTGCCCGCTTCTGTTCCTACCATATTTGTGGGCATCCGCCAAGCCGGATCGGCCTCCATCCTGGTCCTCGTCGCTGCCGAAATGGCAGGAGCCAAGTCGGGACTCGGGTATTTCATTCAGTACACGCAGTTCAGCTTTCAGATTACGGAGATGTACGCAGGGATCATTACGATCTCGATCTTTGGGGTCATTCTGAATTACGCGCTCGTGACTTTGGAGAAGAAATTGACCGCTTGGAAGCAGGTCTCGAACGAGTAGGACGTGTAAATCGATCTTTTCAACTTATACAGTAAATACCACGCCCATTATGAGGAGGAAACCCTATGAGCAAGAGTACACGGCAAATGAAACTTGGAGCTTTTCTGATGACACCCGGCCATCACGTGGCAGCTTGGCGATTCCCCGGAGCGGAGGCTTCGGAAGTGCTGAATCTGAAATTCTACAAGAAGCTGGCCCAGACCGCAGAGCGGGGCAAATTCGATATGCTGTTTCTGGCGGACGGGTACTCGGTCTCCGAGAAGTATGCTGAGGCGGTAGCCCAGACCGTAACCGTACGTCCTGAGCCGATTACTTTGCTGTCCGCCTTGGCTGCCGTAACGGACCACGTTGGACTTGCTGGAACCGTATCGACTACTTATAACGAGCCTTATCATGTGGCCAGAAAGTTCGCCTCACTGGATCATTTGAGCAGCGGGCGCGCGGCATGGAACGTGGTTACCTCTGCGAACCCGGATGAAGCGCTCAATTTCAACAAGGAGAGCCATCTGCTTCACTCCCTTCGCTACGAGCGGGCGGAAGAATTCCTTAACGTAGTTACGGGTTTGTGGGACAGCTGGGAGGACGATGCCTTCTTATTTGATAAGGACAATGCGGCTTTTGCCGATAGAAGTAAGCTGCATACCCTCCATCACAAAGGGGAGTGGTTCTCGGTTAAGGGGCCGCTGAATGTAGCCCGTCCGGTTCAGGGGTATCCGGTGATCATACAAGCCGGTTCATCCGAGCCCGGCAAGGAGCTTGCCGCACGCACAGCCGAGGTGATATTCACAGCGTGGCAGACGCTGGAAGAAGCCCAGCGCTTCTATAGTGATGTGAAGGGGCGACTAGCCAAGTATGGACGCTCGCCGGAGGACCTGAAGATTATGCCGGGGGTATTCCCGATTATCGGAAGAACGGAAGAGGAGGCGAAAGAGAAAAAAGCGCTTCTGGAGCAGTTGATTCCTAAGGAGGCGGGGATAAGTCTGCTGTCCCAGCTGATCAGCTTCGATCTATCGCCATATCCGGTGGATGGATCGCTCCCGGATCTTCCGGAACTGGATCAAATTAATGGAGGCAAGACCCGGTTCACTCTGCTGAAGGACCTGGCAGAGCGGGAGAATTTGACGATTCGCCAGTTGTATGAGCGGATTGCCGGGGCACGTGGTCACCGTGAGATACTCGGAACTCCCGTACAAATTGCGGATCAATTAGAAGAGTGGTTCCTAAGCGGAGCGGCAGACGGATTCAATATTATGCCGCCGTACTTGCCGGGAGGGCTTGAAGAATTCGTGGATCTGGTTGTGCCCGAGCTTCAGAAGCGGGGATTATTCCGTACCGAGTACTCAGGTACAACCCTGCGGGATCATCTCGAATTGAAGCGGCCGGTGCATCCTGCCGCCTATGAAGATGAAGCCGTGCTGTACAGTGCCAACTAAAGCATTTTTCTGGTTCTTGGCGGTTAACTCTTAACGGTACCAAATCCTGTTAAAAGGATCCAAATAAAAGGAGGAACTCATGATGAGCAATCTGGTGAACAAGGAAGTTATCAAGGGTATTCAGGTACAGCCGATCTCGGGCCGAATTGGAGCAGAGATTCACGGAGTTCGGCTTGGTGCAGATCTGGATGCAGGGACAATTGCCGAGATCCGTCAGGCTTTGCTGAAGCACAAAGTAATCTTCTTCCGCGGACAGGAGCATCTGGATGATGCAGGACAGGAAGCTCTTGCGGGTATATTCGGGGCTCCGGTTGCCCATCCAACAGTGCCGATTAAGAATGGAACAGAATATGTGCTTGAGCTGGACTCGGCTCACGGAGGCCGGGCGGATTCGTGGCACACGGATGTGACCTTTGTAGATGCTTATCCTCAGGCTTCGATTCTCCGTTCCGTGGTGATACCTGAAGCAGGGGGAGATACCGTCTGGGCCAATACCGCCGCGGCGTATGATCACCTTCCAGAGGAACTAAGGAATCTAGTGGACCGGCTGTGGGCCGTGCACACAAATCAATATGATTATGCAGCCCACCGCGAGCAGATTTCGGAGGAAGCGGCTCGCCATCACAAGGAAGTGTTCGTCTCCACCCTGTATGAGACCGAGCACCCGCTTGTGCGTGTGCACCCGGAGACCGGGGAACGGACGCTGCTGCTAGGACATTTTGCGAAGAAAATTATAGGTCTCTCCGCGAACGATTCTGCACAGCTGATCTCACTGCTTCAGTCCCACATCACCAGCCTCGAGAACACGGTCCGCTGGCGCTGGTCCGTTGGGGACGTTGTGATCTGGGATAACCGGGCTACACAGCATTATGCCGTTAATGACTACGGGGATCAGCACCGGGTGGTTCGCAGAGTGACTATTGAAGGGGATGTCCCTGTCAGTATTGATGGGCGGAAGAGCAGGAAGTATACGAAGGTGAGTCCAACCTCTGCGGAGGATGCTCAGACGGCTTAGAACGCTTGTAAGATAGAGATTAGATAAATTAAACTATGAAAAGGTTAGCCGAAGGCACGAGGAGATTGATTTATAAGCTGCTCGTGTCTTTTCCTTTACTATGCAGAGATGGGGGAAAGTGGATAGGTCTACTAGGATTGTCAAGAAAAATTTCGGATGGAATTTTAATCGATTTTTAATAAAGTAGGGTAAACCTTGAACAGGTGGGAGTTTGCGAGTACTGAGGTACATAATGGAAGTTTCAAATATGTTACTTTGGGGTAGGTGGTTCACGCCACCAATACGAACACAAGGGAGTACATCATGAACAACACGAACATTAGACGTATTGGTAAAACCATCGTAGGAATCAGTCTGAGTCTTGTGGTATCTATGTCCGGAAGTGTCTTATTACCCTCTGAATCAGCACATGCGGCTGCAAGTGCAACCGCTGTCAATAGCACAGCAGCAAATCGTATTATTGCCTCTGGTGAACAGTTCCTGGGAACCCCGTATCAGTTCGGGGCTCAAGGCGGAGTAACCAGCAGCTTTGATTGTTCTTCTTTTACCCAGTATCTCTACAAGCAGGTTGGCATCCGCCTTCCACGCTCTTCCAGGGACCAATCCAAGGCTGGCAAGTATGTATCCAAAAGTCAGCTTAAGCCAGGAGATCTAGTGTTCTCCGATACGAACCGTGATGGTCTGATTAATCACGTAAGCATTTACATTGGGAATGGAAAGCTGCTCCATACTTACCGGGTAGGAATCGGTGTCACTATTTCTACGTTCAAGGGAAGCACCTGGGACAGAACTTACGTGACGGCTCGCCGCGTGCTGTAAGCGGACAAGCTCTATTAAGAAGAATTCGACTCTTGTTAAGAGAAACAGTTACAAGATCATGCATGCCTAAGCTTAAGGGAGTCCGGGGGACTCCTTTGCTTGGGTCGAATTCGGTAAATTCTTGGGCAGATAGGGTTGCAGGACAATGTAATGATATGCTATATTAATCTGGTCGGGAAAATTAAAATACGGGGCCTTAGCTCAGCTGGGAGAGCGCATCGCTGGCAGCGATGAGGTCAGGGGTTCGATCCCCCTAGGCTCCACCATAAATAAGAACCTTCAAACCCTTGTTAATCAAGGGTTTTTTATTTTCTCTTCGTCAACTTTATGAGCCGAAAAATATGAACTTTGGGAAATGGGGATGGATAGGGGACGAAAAAACTGCATGGCCTAGTTAGGGCATCTCATTGGTAGTGCATCCCTGCGAATTTTCAATTTTTTTACTTGGCACCATAGCTCAGCTGCTGTTATTCCCCGCAAAAGTCCTTTCAAGCTTATATGAGTTGAGTTACCTTGAAATTGAAAGACTCATTAATAGATGGATTTGAGGTTTTCTAGTGTTCGTGTTCATAATATGTTGCTTTCTGAAAAACGGCGCCACAGGGATACTGTGACGCCATTCCGAGCTTTATTGGAAGATCCCAAGGTTTAAAAGATACTATTTCAACTCTTTTTGACACCTCTATTAGTTAATTCAGCACTCAATCTTTATTTTCCTCAATCTTAAACTTGGCGACAACTTCTTTTAGTTCAACTGCAATATTCGATAACTTGGAGGCAGAAGCATTGATCTCGACCATGGATGCTAATTGTTCTTCGGTTGCTGCCGAGACATGCTGTGTACCGTTTGCTGTATCTACGGATACTTGACTTACTTCTTGAATCGCTTCGGCTACAGATTCCGCGCCGGTTGACAGCTGCTCAACAGCAAATGCCACTTCATCGATTTGATTGGATACGACTCGTATTGCGTCCTGAATTTCCCCAAATGCCCGACCTGCACCATTTACAACATCGATGCCATTGTTGACTTCTTGTGTGGTCAGGACCATGCTTTGGACAACCGTCTGCATTTCGCTTTGAATTAGCCCTATCAATTCCGAAATTTGTATTGCTGATAACGATGATTCTTCAGCCAACTGACGCACCTCATCGGCAACAACGGCAAAACCTCGTCCATGCTCACCTGCCCGGGCAGCTTCGATTGCCGCATTCAAGGCCAGGAGATTGGTCTGATTCGAAATATCGCTAATTGATTTCGAAATGATCTCGACCTGCATGGAACGCTCTCCGAGTTCGGTGATCGCATGATAAAGATTCGTTACTCGCGTATTAATCGCATTCATTTGCTGAATAGCGTTCGAAATGGAGGAAGCCCCTTCTTCGGAACGCATGGAGGCTGTTGCGGAAGTAGCGGAAACCGTTTTGGCGACATTCGCGATATACTGCGTTTTTTGGGCCATCTCATTCATGATAGTAGAACTGCGCTGCGCGCTTTGTGCTTGATTTTCCGCACCAACCGAAAGCTCTTGCGTGGTTTGAGCAATGTATTCAGATGCCTGACTACTTTGCTCCGAGCTTAGATTAAGTTCGCTGGAGGAAGCAGCGACCTTCCGAGAAGTATCGCTCACGGTACCGATCAGCTCACGTAGAGCTTTCATCATTTGATTGAACGAAGAGGTCAAAACGCCCAGCTCATCTCTAGACGTATACGTCCCAGTGACCGTCAGTAGTCCTTCGGATGCTTGCCTCATCAGATGTTTGACTTCCTGTAAGGGTCTCGTTACGCTTTGGGTAATGAAATATCCCACCAGCAAGGATAGAAGCAGTCCTCCGGCAATGACGGTGATAACGATGGATGTCATTTGTTGATTATCTGCTTTGTTGTTCTCATACACCATTTTTGCGTCTGTTATGTGAAGCAAGACAAGGTCGTCAATGAGTACTTCCATTTTTGATAGACTGGGTAGAACACCTTCTTCGTAATACTGATAAGCTTCGTTATTTTTATTTTCTACTGCAAGTTGTATAAGCTGTTCTCGATTTCCTATGTATTCCTTAGTCATTTGATCGAGTGCAGTCATTTTCTTTAATTCTTCGGAATTATCTGTTTGAAACTCCTGGCGAATAGCGGTTGTTTCATTTGTAATTTCACCAATTTCTTTTTTTAACGTCTGATTTTCAGAAACGTCAGTTGTAAGCATCAGTTCAATTAACTTCGACTTGACCTTCTGTTCATTGGCCTTAATGGTGATTAGGGCAGAAGTCGGAAGGAGCTTTTGCGAATACATGTCCTCCAGCTTATTCTGCGCATCGTATTGTTGATACAAAGAAAGTACCCCTAGCATCATAAAACCTAGTAGTGAAATACTGATAAGCAGGGATAGCTTTTGACCTATTTTTAAATTACGAAATGCTTTCATAGATGTTTCCCCCGTTGTATAAATTGATTGACTATAAAATGAATCGGAATTATTGTGTAAAGATTTTTGTGAGTGTTTTTCGGAAATAGCGTTTGTGCAAATGGTGCACCACGAGCGTCGAAAAGAATCATTTGGCGGTTCTAAACGAATGTACTTAGGCCTTTATACCATGTAAAGCAACATTTATAGCATCTTTAAATAGTATCTGTAGATCCTCTGAATCATAGCCGAAAATAGGGGAGATACTTAGATTGGAAACGAGATTATAGAGAATAACGCTGACATTATCGATATTCATGTCTTTGGAGAATTCTCCGCTTTCTTTACCTTCTATAAGTAATAATCGGATGATGTTAAACTCCGGTTCGAACAAATCTAGTATTGATTTGGCAAGAGGTACTTCCTTTGTAGAAGCAACATATTCTGGGATGGTTTTCGTTAATGGTTGCTGCACCTCAATCCCATATAACTGGCCCCATAAATGCAATTTATCTATTGCACTTACTTCATGAATGGAGAGTTTGTTCCATTTTTCAACGAATGAAATAGAGGCTTGACTAATGCAATATAAGTAGAGGTCCTCCTTATTTTTAAAGTGATAATACACAGTTCCTTTACTAAGGTTGGTTTCTGATCTTATGTCCTCCATGGTTGTAGCGGCGTACCCTTTGTATTCAAAAATTTTTGTTGCTTTATCCAGAATCAATTTCTTGGTTTCATTACTTTTCCCACCAATAGGTCTAGCCAAATTGTCTCACCCTTGTCGTAAGTTAATGTGTCTTCACACTTATAGTATTACAAAAATAAATTTGTTACAAAAGAAATTTGACCAAACGTCCGAATAATTTTATAATGATGGCATGATGATTGAGGGCTTTTTTTTAGAAGTACTCGGACGATCGTCCGAATAAGTGCTTTCGAAAGGTGGTTTTCGTAATGATTAAGAAAACAGTTTTTTGCAATATATCGGACGATCGTTCAAATATGTTGAATGAATTGAAGTGCGAGCTGTAATTCGTCGTTTGGTTTATAAAGAGGAAGTCTCAGTTTCATAATGATTTATAACAAACGTTCAAAATAGGTAATTAGGATGTAAGTCCAACAATTTGAGTGGAGAGATGATAAATGAATCTTATGTTCAGAAACAATGGAGCCCTGGGTTTACTGATGGTTAATATTTTTCTTGCCATGGCAGCTTACGGGTTAGTTGTTCCTGTGATGCCGACTCTAATGCGGAACCTAGGATTAAACGGGGCTAGCGTTGGGTATTTAACGGCAGCTTATGCAGTCACACAATTATTATTCTCACCATGGGGTGGAAAACTTAGTGACACCATGGGCAGAAAAAAATAATTGTTATTGGTTTAGCCATGCTGGCTATTGCGGAAGCCATTTTTGGTTTTTCCTCTTCCGTATACATGCTAATTCTGTCCAGACTGCTAGGCGGGGCAGGGGTCGCCCTCATTTTTCCAGGAGTTATGGCATTTACAGCAGACATAACCACCGAAAATGAACGCGCCAAAGGGATCGGCTATTTATCGGCAGCGATGTCGACTGGTTTCATTATCGGCCCGGGATTAGGCGGGTTTTTAGCAGAGTATGGCGTTAGAGTTCCTTTTTATGTTGCTGCAGCCGTGGTAGGATTTGTGGCTCTTCTGTCGTTGGTTGTCTTACCAGAATCGATGAAAAAGGCCTATCCTCTTGAATCTCATTTGCCTTTGGAGAAGGAAGGTCTCCTCCGCCAAATATGGCAGAGTCGAAATGCACCGTACTTTGCAACATTAGTCGTATTACTTGTACTTGGATTTGGACTTTCGAACGTCGAAACTGTTTTTGGACTGTATTTGGATGCCAAGCATCAATTAGGTCCTAATGATATCGCACTCATTTTGACAATCGGCTCTATTGTGGGTGTAGTTATCCAAGTTGGTTTGTTAGATGTGCTTGTTAAACAATTTGGTGAGATGAAAGTCATGTATCTAAGCCTTGCACTTGGTGGGGCCTCGATATTTATTATACTTTTCGTTCACTCCTATTGGGCTATTACCATTGTTACGACGCTCATCTTTGCTTCTTTTGATCTGACTAGACCTGCAGCTAGCAGTCTGCTGTCAAAAGCTGCTGGAGAAAGACAGGGGTATGTGGCGGGATTGAATTCAACATTTACAAGTATTGGAACAATAATGGGTTCGGTGGCAGCTGGGATCTTATTCGATGTATCGTTCTCGCTGCCCTATATAGCTGCTGGCGCAACATTTCTCATTTGTCTTTTTGGGCTGAGGCTTCGCCAAGGAATAAAACAATCCTCATAAAGACCATTTCAATTAAGGGGGCAAATAACCATTTCCAATACAAAGAAATTAATTAAATGGTTACCATCATTTATTACCCTTGGGAACTTGAGTTGTGGGATCTTCGCAATCTTGATGTTGTGGTGGGATAGAGAAGTTGCGGTATTACTAATCATCATAGGAATGATATTCGATCTACTGGATGGATTTGCTGCTCGAAAGTTGCATGCAGAAAGTTTGTTTGGGCAAGAGCTTGACTCATTGTGTGACATTGTGACGTTTGGCGTTGCTCCAGCATTAATAATCTACGTTGAAACACTTCATCATCTGAACATGACAGGTGTTTTACTTGTCACATTATTTATTATATGCGGTGCAATTCGTTTGGCACGCTTCAATATACAGGCAGGCCAGATGAATGACTTCCTCGGCGTCCCTATTACATTTGCTGGCGGGCTTTTGTCTATTTACTCTCTATTTGCCTCGCAATCAAAAACCAGTCTTACCGTAGTCGTTGTCATTCTACTAAGTATTCTTATGGTCAGTCGAGTTCGTTTTCCGAGTTTGAAGAAATGGTTGAAATGATCAGATTTTAGAAAGAAGGACGCTTTATGGATTGGGTTGTAGAGGTAATTGGACAGTATGGTTATGGGGCCATCTATTTACTGTTGGCAATTGGGATTGTCGGTCTCCCGATCCCAGACGAAATTATGATGGTGACCCTAGGATATCTTTCTTCACTACATGTATTAAGCTATCCACTCTCAGTGCTCTTCGGCTTTTTAGGAACAGTCACCGGAATGACGGTGAGTTATTGGATTGGTCGAAGTTTTGGGAAACCGCTTTTACTCCGGTTTGGGAAATACCTTTTCCTCACTCCGAAAAAGTTAGAGAAAGTAGAAAAGTTATTTGAACGGTATGCGGGTTGGACAATTGTTTTTGGATACTACATTCCAGGCATACGTCATCTGACATGCTATGTCTCAGGTATCAGCGGGATTAATTTCAGGAAGTATTTCATTATTTCAAGCATAGGTGCTTTGATATGGTGTCTTATTTTTATAACAATTGGATATGCAGTGGGTGGAGCAGTATGAATTGAGGATTTAAATCTACGTTTCGATTTGGGATTGAACAAAACAGACAAGTTGCTTAAGACACACTCTTTTTTCAACGAAAGTACTAAAATGTCTTACTATACTTCATTAGGATGGTTCCTAATAAGAGAGAATTGCGGCGCGTTCGAGAAAGATCAAATCCATGACAACTATTTTAATGATAAGGATGGACGGTTAATATGGGGTCTATTAAAAGGTTCTTCTCAGACATAAACAGTCGACGATTCATGATTTTAGCATTAATTGGGTTACTGCTGTACTTCATTAAAGGAATGCTTAATGTAGTGCTCTTAACATTCTTGATCGCTTTTATTATGAACAGTATTCAAGTACAGCTTCACAAACGAATCAGTAAGTTTATGAGAATTAATAGTAAAGTAATTGTTATTTTACTGTATTTCCTATTGATTACTCTCATTGTTGCTTCGTTGGTGAAATATCTCCCTAAAATCTATGAACAAATAATGCAACTGACTACTTTCTTGACGAACTTAAGTCCTAATGATCTACCACAGAATGAAATTACGCTCTATTTATTGGATTCCATCAATAGTCTAAATTATCAAACCTATCTTAAGAATGGCATGGAATACGTGTTGAAGATAAGCAATTGGGGCTCGAGCTTTGTATTATCCATCATATTAAGTTTTATCTTTATACTTGAAAAAAATCGTATTGTCACTTTTACTTCTAAGTTGGAAAGCAGTAAGCTCGCTTGGTTCTATACGGAAGTCACATACCTTGGGAGAAAGTTTGTATCTTCATTTGGCAAAGTAATTGAAGCGCAGATTCTAATCGCTTTGTTAAACACCGTATTCTCGGTATTAGGTCTGCTGCTGCTGGGCTATCCTTATTTGTTTGCTCTGTCCATTATGATTTTCTTGCTTAGTTTAATTCCCGTTGTCGGCTTTTTGATATCGCTCATTCCACTATGCATAATAGGCTACAATATCGGTGGAATAAACATGGTTTTCTATGTACTGGTTCTGATTGCTGTATTGCATTTTGTTGAAGGCTACTTTTTAAATCCCAAACTGATGTCCTCGAAAATGGACCTGCCCATGTTTTATACGCTCGTGGTGTTATTGTTCTCGGAACATTATATCGGCGTATGGGGATTAATTTTGGGAATCCCTATATTTATATTCTTTCTAGATATTTTAGAGGTTAATCGGAAAACGGAAACGTAGTAGAGGTGAGAAATCGTAATGTCTAACACGCCAGCCACTGGGACAGTAAATATTCCAAAACGTGCTATTTCATTAGATCTTGCTCGGGGCGCTATGCTGCTCCTCATTGCTCTTGCTCATGCCCCGCATTATTTGTACAACAACAAACCTGGTATCATGTTTAAGGTAGAAGGCATTACCTTCTTTGATCACTTCGTGAATATACTGGGGTTACTTGCGATTGATAACCGTGCCAGACCTATGTTTGCGGTATTATTTGGGTATGGTCTCATTTTAATTTATAACAGTCAAATTAAAAAAAGAAAAAATGAAGCAGATGCCTTAAAGATAATACGGCGACGTTCTTGGTATTTATTTGTTTTTGGAATGGCATTAACCATCTTTATTGGAGGTCAAGATATATTGATGGCTTACGGAGTAGCGGGACTTATCGTAAGCAGGTTAGTAACGCGCGAGAACAAAACCTTAATCCGTTATCTTGTATTAATTACAGCCATTTATACTTTGATAGTTCCTATTTTATGGGGGTCTATGGGCGGAAACATTCCTCATTCTGCTTTGTCAGCAAATGACAACTATCTTGATGTAGTAATTACTAATCTAATTTTATTCCCCATGAATCCGTTGGTGACACATATACTATTTCCCATCTTGCCTTCCGTTCTGCTTGGCATGTGGATGGCTAGGCATCAATTATTGACCAGACCTGAACGGCGTTTAACAAGGCTTCGCTCTATATCTATTATCGGCTTAACAATCTCATTGTTAGGAGCATTGCCTGTATGTCTTATTGGTGACCTGTGGACTCCTGAATCACATACAGTAGGCTTTTTAAGCGGAGTGCACATTTTAACGGGGATGGCGGGAGGTGTAGCTTATGCAGCGATTTTCGGTATCATAGGCGCCAAAATGGATAAGTTAGGAAAAATCACTCTTTCACTCGTCGCTGTAGGGAAGCGTTCGCTGACCTTCTTTGTTTGGAATGAAGCGCTGCTGGTTTTATATTTATCGCCAGTCGCATTTGATTTAGGGGGGCACGTGAGTAACGGTGCTGCAGCTCTGATTGCAATTGGTATTTGGATCAGTTCTGTATTATTGGCTACCATTTTAGAAATAAACAACATACAGGGGCCGTTAGAACGACTTTTACAACGATTAGTATACAAGAAAAATTAGCATTCTTAAGGTGTTATCGAGGGACAGGAGCATGGTATCTAATATTTAACGCTGGCAGCGATGAGGTCAGGGGTTCGATCCCCCTAGGCTCCATAATACAGAAGCACCGCAACTTTAAGTTGCGGTGTTTCTTTTTGTGCGCCTCGCTGGAGTGCGCACTTAGGCTTGACTTCACACACAGCGCCGTTCTTATACAACCTTCGTCCGTTAAAGTACAAGCCTTTTTTAAATTATGTGCAAAACACACATAATTATGGTATTTTGAATTAAGTGCAAAATGCACATAAATTAAATGAAAGAGGTGCTGATTAACTGTGAAGGCAGCCATCGTAAAGGAATTGGGGGCAACCCCTGTGTTGGGTCAGTGTGATTCACCCGTTGCCGCAGACGGGCATGTCTTGGTTAACGTTTCGACGGCAGCCTTAAGTGGACTTAGCAAGTTCCGTTCCATGGGAATGCACTACTCATCAGAGGTTAACTTTCCACTCATAGCAGGTGCAGACGGAGTGGGTACCTTGGAAGACGGCACTCGTGTATACTTTGCGTTACCTACCGCACCTTATGGCAGTCTAGCAGAGCAAACCTTGGTTAAGAAGGAAATGATTATCCCATTACCGGATGGCCTTGATGATGTCACCGCCGCCGCTATCGCTAATCCGGCTACGTCGTCATGGGCTGCTTTGGTATATCGGGCTCACTTCAAACCTGGGCAGACTGTTCTGATTAATGGCGCAACTGGGTCATCGGGCAGCTTAGCCGTTCAGATAGCCAGGTATCTGGGAGCTAAGAAAATTATTGTGACCGGACGTAATGAAGCCAAATTGAGATTGCTTGCAGCTGACGAAGTTGTTGCATTCGATATGAACGCCAAGGACGGCAATACAGAATTTGAAAAAGCCTTAAAGCCAGCTATTGCCGGGGGTATTGACGTTATATTGGACTATTTGTGGGGTGATAGCGCCTTGGCTATCATGTCAGCTATCGCCAAGATGGGCACAAATCAGACAACCCGTTTTGTAAGTATCGGAACATCGTCAGGACAAGAGGCAGTCAATATCCCCTCATCCATCCTTCGCGCCTCAACAATTGAACTGCTAGGAAGCGGCGGGAGAAGCGTGTCTCAGGCGGATATGAGGTCAGCTGCGAGAAGCGTTTTTGAAATGGCTGCCGAGGGGAAGATCACAATTGCAGCAGCAGAGTTTGCCTTACAAGATATCGAAGCTGCCTGGAATGCACCCTTGACGCCGAGACCCGTTGTAAGGGTATAATATGCTTCATGGAAGAACTAATTTTTAAAGCGGTCATTGATTTAGTCACTATTATTAACCGGACGGATCGGGATAAGAAAATGATTGCCAGTGCCGGCGTTGATATGGAGGCAGCGGCCTTTCGGGTATTTGTGGGCATCGCTCATCTTCAATCGACAAGTGTAGGCGATTTGGCCAACATGATGGGGAAGAATTACTCGAGTGTTAGCCGCCAAATCGATAAGCTGGAGACGGCTGGATTGGTGCACACCTATCCATCAGGCGAAGATTCACGTATCCGCTTGTCCGAACTCAGCAGTTACGGGAAGGAAATCTATTCAATGATCAGTTCCACCCGTCAGCGGCTCATGCAAGAAGCATTGGGGGATTGGACCCCTGATGAAAAAAGCAGCTTGTTGAATCATTTGAGGCGTTTGACCGATTCGTTAAATAAACTCGACTAAATCATGAGTCAAGACGAACCGGAGCGGAAGAAACATCGACCTTACTAGGCCGGTGTTTTTTTGTATGGGCGGATCCATAACAGGGGCGAACCCAAAGGAATCGCCCGCGAGAACGCAATGGATGAAGATGGAGTGGATTACGCAGGATTCACCGCAAATATGGAATGAACATTTCCCTCAGGATCGCCGAAGAACCCCGTAGTATGACCCCAAGACTTGACTTGTGGGGCTGTGACGTCAAGGGCTCCCTTCGACACGAACTCATCGTACAAGGCGTATACTTGTTCAGGTGAATCACATTGGAAGTTAAGCTCGACGGCTTGTCCATTGCGAATTTCCCTGTAAGAAGAATAGCTGTTGGTATTCTCGGACATGAGTGATCTGGAGCAAATGGCCAATCTCACCCCTGAATTGTTAAACTCTACGTAATGATCTTCTTGAATAACGATTTCAAATCCCAAGACTTCTTGGTAAAACCGGGCCAAGTGTGCAACATCGTCAGCCAGCAGTGTAAGTCCTTCTAATTTTACGATCTTCACTATTAACTTCACCTCCATTTTTGGGTTTAGTATACACTATAAATTGTATGGCCGGGTCAATAACTAATCAATAAGGCGGGGATCTATGTTAAGCTTGCATAAACTAAATAAGGAGAATTGCATGATGCCGACAAAAGGGAAGAATGGAGTTAGGTTTGTTTATTTTGCGGAAAAGGACGTTAATCGTGTCTCGGTAGGAGGGACTTTTAACAACTGGAATTATCAGCGCGGCGACATGGTGAACAAGGAAGGGAATGTGTGGGAGATTGAGCTGAGCATCCCGAAAGGAAGACATCTCTACAAAATCGTCCTTGATGATACAGAGTGGATTCTGGACCCTCTCAATCCGAGTATTTCAGAGGACTGTCAAAATAATTCTGCCATTACCGTAACCGAGGACGGAGAGGTTCTGATCCGAACAACAGACATTTCCGCACAGCACCCCAACTTGATTTATCAGAACTTTACAGCATTAGATAGTCCGGAATGGTTGAGAAAATCAGTTATCTATGAGCTTCACATCCGGGCGTTTAATGAGCATGGATTCAAAGGGCTCACGGAAAAGCTGGATTACTTGAAGGAACTAGGCGTCAATACATTATGGATCATGCCGTTCCAGCAGGTCGGACAGCAATTAAGATTAGGTACATATGGTGATCCTTATGCCGTACAGGATTTTTATTCTATGGATACAAGCTTTGGAGATGCAGAGGATGTAAAGGCTTTCGTTCGTACAGCACATACATATGGTATGAAGATCATTATGGACTGGGTGATGAACCGCGGAAGCGTGGATCATGTATGGACACGCAGTCATCCTGACTATTTTACCCGCAACGACAAGGGCGAAGTGTACTACGAAGTTCCGAACAGGGACTATTTCGCAGGCTTGAACTTTGATAATAGGGAAATGAGACAGCGTGTCATCGAAGCGATGAAGCATTGGATAGCCGAGTTCGACTTCGACGGGTTCCGACTGGACGACTCGGATATCACACCGGTGGACTTTTTAGAGGATATCGGACATGAGCTAAGAAGTGTTAAGAAGGACGTCGTGCTCATCTCCCAGTCTTATGACGAATATCATCATATGGATGCATGTGACTTGACGTATGATGGAAGTTTGCGCTTATTCATTCAGGAAATGGCTGAAGACAAGTTGACGCAGAGCGGCCTGATACAAAGCTACAATTCTTTCAAGTACAGCTTTCCTAAAGGCGCTTTACGCATGAGATGGCTCGAAGAGAAAGAGCAGTCAAGAATCACCGCAATCTTTGGGGAAAAACTAGCCATGGCTGCCGCCTCTATTCTTATGACGGTTGAGGGTGTTCCTATGGTCATGATGGGACAAGAGTTTAATGAGCCCACTTTAAATACCTGGACTTCTTTATTTAATGAATATCAACTCGATTGGAGTCAATTTGACACTGACATGTTTGAGCATTACAAATATCTAATCAATCTGAGAACCCTGTCAGCAGCATTTTGGAAGGGTGAGTTGAAATTTGTTCGGAATTCAGAAGATAAGGTTTTGTCTTATATTAGGAGCTTTGAGACAGAGAAGTATTTAGTTGTTGTCAGCCTCTCGGATAATCCTTTGCATGTTCGCTTTGAGGAAGAATCAGAAATCTTCAATCCATTGAACCAGCATAGTAAATTGATCTATCGGACTGGAAAAGAGTCATATTCTGCCTCTGAAGACAGCAAATTTGTATATGTGGATCAATATGAAACGCAAATATATCTGCTAACTTAGTGATAATAGAAGCTGATTAATCTATCCCACATTAAACGCGACCTGATTGAGGTAGCGTTTTTTTATTTCTCCAAGATAGCTTGACGATAAATTTGAGTGATTCTTTCTGAACAGACCAGAATTCTGGAATAAAGACAGTATATCAAGTGCCTGTCTATTACCTATTGGGCGGGAACGACTGGCAGGCCCCTAATAAAGGGCTCTACATGATTCCTGATGCCGGACATATGACGATGATGGACCAGCCAGATCTGTTCTATAAAGCCCTTCATAAGGTATACGAGATGGAGCGTCAATAAGCTCGAAGATCTCTTCTATCGTCAGATCAATCAACCGGTTTTAGATGTTTTTTTCTCAGTGAGAAAGTAGAGCAAAGCCAAGATCGGCAGGATCGTTCCAATAAGAGAGGTGAGGTTCCAGCCTCCCTGGGTATAAGACCAGCCCCCCAAGGATGAGCCGATGGCTCCGCCCAGGAAGAAGATAGCCATGAACAGTCCGTTCAGGCGCCCCCTCGCTTCATTCCCGAGTGAATAAATTACACGCTGACTAACCACCAGATTCCCCGACACAGCCATGTCGAGTGTAACCGCGGATACAAAGAGCAGAATCAGAGCAAGGGTTGAGGAGCTCTCGATCAGATGGATGAGCAAGAAGGACAATACGGCTACAATCATGGCCGTACCTGTTAACACTTTACTCCAGCCCCGATCCGCTAATCTTCCGGCAATCGGCGCAGCTATGGCCCCGCCCACTCCAACTAGCGCAAACCATGCAATACCTATCTGAGACATCCCGAAATTATCAGCTAAGTGTAACGGCACAACCGTCCAAAATAAACTGAAAGCTCCAAATAAACAAGCTTGATACAGCGCACGGCGTCTTAAGGCTGGCGTGTGCCGTAATATATCGCTTAAGGATAGGATAAGCTTACCGTAGCGAACTGTTGGAGTTGGCTTTCGCACCGGAAGGGCGAAGGATAGCAGTCCAGTCAATAAAGAGATAACAATTGCAGACAAAATAAATATGGCTCTCCAGCCCCAAAGACTGGTTACAAAGCTTGCAAGCGGCCGGGCTAACATTATGCCGAGCAGGAGTCCGCTCATTACATTGCCGACCACGCGGCCGCGCTGTTCTTCAGACGATAAATAGGCGGCGAAGGGCACTAGAATCTGGGCTACTACGGATCCAATTCCTATAATAAAAGATGCGGACAAAAACAACGGCGCATTCGGAGCGAATGCAGCAGTTAGCAGTGCGCCAACAGCAATTATAAGCATGATAACGGTGAGACGCCGATTTTCAACAATGTCGCTTAGCGGTACGATGAACAGCAGCCCGGCTACATAACCAATTTGGGTCACAGTAACAATGAAACCGGCTGTTGTAGAAGTAAGGCCAATCGCATCACGGATCGGCCCTACCAAGGTTTGGGCGTAATAAAGATTGGCAACGATAAGTCCACACGCGGCGGCGAGCAGGAACATCATCCAGCTTGATATACGGCTTTCTTGCGTACCTTGTTCATTTAGCATAAATACCCTCCTCAATTAAATACTGAACGTTTAGTTTTGTAATTCATGATTCAAATGATATACTGAACGTATCGTTTTGTAAATAGACTTTTTTCTGAGATATGTATTTTGTATACTAAACGTATAGTTTATTAGCGTTCGAAACGAAAGTAACGCAAAAGGAGGATTTGTTACATGCAGGGTAAAAGAGGACGGCCGCGCAATCTAGAAACGCACAGTTCCATCCTCGCCGCTTCCTATGAGTTGTTGTTGGAAAGCGGCTTCGGAACTGTTACGGTAGAGAAAATCGCTGAACGTGCCCAGGTAAGTAAGGCTACGATCTATAAATGGTGGCCTAACAAGGCCGCTGTAGTGATGGACGGTTTCCTATCCGCTGCGGCTGCTAGACTGCCTGTACCGGATACAGGCACAGTATTTCAGGATATTCTGGAACATGCCACAAATATGGCCCGGTTTATGACAAGTCGTGAAGGCTCGATTTTACTGGAGATTATAGGCGAAGGGCAGGTTGATTCTGCACTGGCTGAGGCTTTTCGGACCCGCTATATCCAGCCTCGGCGGCAGGAGGTTCGTGATATGCTGGACCGGGCTGTTCAGCGCGGAGAACTAGAGAAGAGTCTCGACATCGCACTATTAACCGACCTTCTCTATGGCCCTATTTTCTACCGTCTGCTGGTTACCGGTGATCGGATTGACGAAGACTATGTAGAGCAGTTAGTAACCCATGTCTTTAAAGGTATCGGTTAGTGTGCGTATAGAAAAGTATTTGGCGATAAATGAGTCCAACCTTTATATGGTGCTTGGGATGATTTATATGGCTTTCTTCGTGTCTGGGAGTGTGTCCATAATATTCAATATGGTGCTGTTTGTCCTTCTGTCGCTTCACTTTGTAGTCAACTTGTTCTTTAGTAGATCCCGATAAGGACGTACATATTCGTCATCCATCGTACATCAGCTAGATCGCCCTCCGCCTTGCGGGGGGTTTTTGTGTTGTTGGCATGACAAGCAGACTTGTTCTCCGACCAGAGACCGATCTAGAATTCATTCTCCCGCCAGTGTATTAACTGAATGGAATTTCTTACAATGCAATAAGATGATAGGAATTACAGTTTAAATTCTATTTATTATCGCGAGATAAGCTCCTGATGTTATCAGTGAGTGAACAAGGAGGAGATGGAGTGGTTAATCAACGCAGGCAAGCAGGCTCAGAACCTGGGGAGTGGGCTGTAGAAGCTCATGGACTCATTAAAAAATTTGGCAGCAACCGTGCTGTGGACGGGGTAGATTTGAATGTACGCACCGGTTCGATCTACGGGGTGCTTGGTCCGAATGGAGCAGGCAAGACCACAACCATTCGGATGCTCGCGACTTTATTGAGGCCGGACGGAGGCTCGGCGCGAATCTTCGGGCATGATGTGGTAAAGGAGTCACAAATTGTACGTCAACTAATCGGAGTAACCGGTCAGTACGCGTCGGTTGACGAGTCACTCAGTGCGACGGAGAATCTGATTATTTTCTCCCGGCTGCTCGGACTGAATCGAAGTGAGGCTCGCCGCAAGGCAGCTGACCTGCTTGAAGAATTCGGGCTGACTGAGGCGGCAAGCCGTCCACTCAAAAATTTCTCCGGAGGCATGCGCCGCCGGCTGGATTTGGCGGCAAGCCTTATTGCGCAGCCTCCGCTCATCTTCCTGGATGAGCCTACAACGGGGCTAGATCCGCGCACGCGTGCACAGATGTGGGAGACGATCCGCCGGCTCGTGGACACGGGGTCAACCGTACTACTGACCACGCAGTATCTTGATGAGGCTGATCAGCTGGCTGACCGCATCGCGGTGATTGATCACGGCCGGGTCGTTGCCGAGGGAACGGCAGATGAACTGAAGTCTTCCGTCGGAAGCTCGTCCCTGCATTTGAGAGTCCAGGATACCGAGGATACTCAGGAAGCACGCCGGATTGTGGAACAGGTGCTCAAGACCCGTTCCAATGTGTCGGCAGAGGCCGGAAGAATTACTGCGCCGATGGCAGAAGCGGACCGTGTCACTGATCTGCTGATCGCCCTTCGCAGCGGAGGAATCCATTTGGCCGAGATCAGTGTACAGAAGCCTACTCTGGACGAGGTGTTCTTGACGATCACCGGCAAGGATCTGCAGGAGAACGAATCGCAAGGATCCGAACACTTGAACGTAACTACGGAGGTGAGCGTATGAACAGTGCATCCATAAAGCCGGCTTCCGAACGCCAATTGAAAAATCACACGAGCCTTGCTCAGTCCATCCGGAACTCACTTACGATGGCCTATCGGGGACTGCTGCGAATTAAGCGCACTCCGGAGCAGTTGTTCGATGTTACGTTCCAGCCGATCATCTTCACGCTCATGTTCACGTATATTTTTGGCGGGGCTATATCAGGGAACGTAATCAATTACCTGCCAGTTATTATTCCAGGTATCCTTGTGCAGACTGTCATCACGACCTCGATTGTCACCGGTGTCCAGCTGCGTGAGGATATGGATAAAGGGGTATTTGACCGGTTCAAGTCGCTGCCTATCGCCCGCATTTCACCTTTGGCCGGAGCCCTGCTGGCAGATACCATCAGGTATACGATAGCCACGGTACTTACGCTAACCATGGGGTATATTATGGGCTACCGTCCTGGTGGAGGGCTGGGAAATGTCGCTCTGGCTGGAGTTCTGGTCATTGTATGTTCCTGGGCGATCAGCTGGATCTTCGCCTTCTTCGGTGTGATTGCGCGAACAGCTTCAAGCGTTCAAGGGATCTCCATGATTGTGTTATTCCCGCTTACCTTTCTGTCCAACGCTTTCGTACCTGTCGATACGATGCCCGGATGGCTCCAGTGGTTCGTGAACATCAATCCGATCTCGCATCTGGTTACAGCTGTCCGGGATCTGGCCAATCATGGAACAGTCGGAGCGGATCTGACCATCTCCCTCATCGGGGTTGCTGTCATTGTGGCCGTCTTCGCACCCCTGACAGTACGTGCTTATATGCGCCGGACCTAGATTGGATAGGGTCTAATCCGAGGGGTTCAATCCAGGCGTGTACGCCTGTCTAATAAAAAATCCATCTGAGCTCATATCACTAGGGACTGTCCTGTCCCCGTTTATGAGCCTGGATGGATTTTTTTGTATAGTAATCAGATCGAGGGAAGTTTGCTGACTAGAGATGCAGCCAGAGGCGCCTTAGCGCTGAACAGCTTCTCCTGCAAATACGGCTACGTTCATCGGAGCGGCCATAAATTCGGGAGCCTGCTTAACAAAAGCCTGGAAGTGCGCGCTGGTATTATGAGCAGCCGTAGCGGCTTCATCCTTCCAAAGCTCAATCATCGTATAGTGATGCTCGCGCTCCGTGCTTTTGACAAGATCATAGCTGATATTGCCTTCTTCATTTCGTGTTGAGGCGATCAGTTGTTTGGCAGCATCCAGAAAAGAGACCTCCTGATCCGGTTTGATTTGCAGATGTGCGTGAATGATAATCATGTATTCAACCTCCATAGGGTAAGTAAGCTTAATGGAATTGTACCCGAATCTTCCTGACCTTACGCCCAGGTTGTAATTGTCTCAACAGGCAGACGGTAGGAAGGATGTCCTTCTTTGGCAGATTTCCCGATCGAGATCAGCATGACCGGCTGATAACGCTCTTTGTCCATACCGAAAGCTTCGGCAATTTGGTCTTTCTCGTAACCGCCAATTGGATTGGTATCATAGCCGTGTGCACGAGCCACAAGCATCAGTTGCATGGATACAAGCCCGGCATCAATCAGGTTCACATCACGAAGATCCGCGGTGGAAATGTTCTCATAATAAGGCTTGAAGGCGTTCATCTGCATTTCTTTGATCTCTTGCGGCATATATCCGAGCTCTACAGCTTTGCCGAAAATCTCTTCCATATACTCTCCATTGTTCATGTCAATGAACACCGCAATGACGGCGGATGAGGTGAGCACCTGCGTCTGGTTGAACTTGGAAAGTGGGGCCAGCTTCTCTTTGCCTTCAGCTGTATCCACAACGAGGAAACGCCAAGGCTGCATGTTAACAGAAGATGGGGCACGGGAAGCTTCAGCCAGAATCTCTGTCATTTCCTCACGGCTGATCTTGGTATCAGGATCATAAGCCTTGACTGAACGGCGGCCAAAAGTAATTTCTTTGAAGTCGTTGGTTCTTTGAATAGTTGTTGTCATGATGATTCTCTCCTTTGTCTATAATTCAAAAGTAGTTATTCTGCATACGTTCCAGGAAGTCCGCCAAAGAAAGAATTTCTTCCTTGCTGAAATCCTTGAAAAGCTGATTTATGAAGCTGAGCTTCTCGATTTTGTAGCCTTCGATATGTTTCCGGCCATCCTCTGTAAGACGCACAAACGTGACACGGTTATCTTCCGGATTTTTGCGTCTGCTGACCATGCCATCGGCTTCAAGCTGCTTCAGATGGCGGGTGATGGCAGCACTATCAATATTAATGGCCTTCTGCAGCATGGACTGATTGATCTCGTCAACCTGATCCAGCTGATGAAGAATCTCGAAGCGGGATGAACTGATCCCTGTACATCGTTCGAACTTGGGACTAATTTTGTTGCCCAATGCGTTCAGCAGATTAATAATCTGCTCTTCTTTGGTAACATTACATGTCATGACTAGACCTCCCGGGTGAATCTGGACATGAACAATGGGGGATGCCATTGCTTAATCAATTACTGGACACCTCAATGATTGACGTATCAATAATTGACGGCTCAATCAATATATCATGTCTTTTTTGAATTTGCAACAGGGAGTATGCAGTTGCTGCAATTCCTTATACAAGCGACTTGGTTCCCATAGGTTATCCCGTTTCCGGGCATTATATTGAGAAAAAGCCCCCGAACTTGTCCCAAGTCCGGGGGCGTTACAGCCTTGCTAATCAGTGAAGCTGAATCCTCAATTTGTTATTTATTTGATCGAGGCCTCATAAATGCTCTGAATGGACCTGGACAGCATGGCGTCGAATTCTTCATTGCTCTGTCCGGCGCTGAGCCCCTCGGATAAGGCGCGCGAGAAGCTGGCGATCAAGCCGTGGTTACGGGCGAGCTTCTCGTTCGCTTCCGTCTGCGAGTAGCCGCCTGACAAGGCCACAATTCTTACGACATGAGGGTCCTTCATTAGCTCACTATAGAAATTGTCTTCACACGGTATGGATAGTTTAAGCATGACCTGATCTTCCGGGTCCAGGGTCGATAGATGCTGGGTTAGCTCGGCTCTTAGCAGCTTTTCCGATTCCGCTTTGTCCGGGCGGGTAATATCGACTTCGGGCTCAATAATCGGGACAAGTCCCATGTCCATGATCTGTTGGGCTGTGGCGAACTGCTGCTGAACAACCTTCTTGATCCCGGCAGGATTCGCTTCGTGAATAACAGAGCGCATTTTCGTTCCGAAGATGCCGCGTGATGTCGCCCGCTTCAGCAGATCTTCGAGACCCGGATTGGGCTTCATAAGCTGAACTCCGTCTTCGATATCAGCGAGCCCTTTATCAATCTTCAGGAAAGGCACAATCCCTTTCTTCTCCCAGAGATAATCGGCGGTAAGCTGTCCGTCAATCTCGCGATCCATCGTATTCTCAAAAAGAATAGCTCCAAGAATATACCGGGAATCAAAGGCCGAGCTCTTGATAATCCGGGTTCTCATCTCATGAACCAATTCATACATCTCATCTTCGTTCGTATACTGGGTATCTTCAATCCCGTAATGCAGCAGAGCTTTGGGCGTGCTTCCGCCGCTTTGGTCCAGGGCCGCAATAAAGCCTTTTCCCGTACGGATTCGATCTAACTGCTTCATATTCATGACTCTCGCTCCTTCGCAGAATTGGAATTATACGGATGCCAGGATTCAGGCTTCTTATACCCAATATTTCCATAATTCAAACCTGCAATTCGGGAGGCAGCCCGGAACTTTGCGTCCGCAGCTCTTGATTCTCGTTATACAGTATGGACACGCTTGGATTCTTGGCCCACTTGTAGATCTGCACCTTTCTGCATTCTACGGAGCAGGTAATAGGAGAGTAGCACAAACGATAAGACTACGACTGACTTAATACTGCCTTTAGGATTGCCAACAGCTATTTCTGACCAGAAGGCGGATATGCAATCAATCGTGAAGCCGGCATAGGCCCATTCCTTGAGTCTGAAATATTTGGGAATAACGAGTACCCCAATCCCTATAACTTTTGCCACGCCCAGAAGGGTCAGGAAGTAAGCAGGGTAACCCAGCAGCTGTGTAGTTGAAATCAGGGTGTCCGGAGATCGGATGATCTCATTGACGGCACTGAGCAGGAACCCTATCAGGGTGCTCGCCGTGACAATCCAGTAGGCTATTTGTATTTTTCTCATCTTCATAACTCCTCCTCAAATTTCTTACACTTTGATTGTAATCAGAACGGTGTGTAAGCAAATCTGTGAAAAGTAATGGATTCCGAGCAAAAAGGGCAGAACGTCTGGTCGCTGAAATATGCAGATTTGCATACTTTATGCCAAAAGTCATGCCCTTGTATTTTATGCTTGAAGTTGGTGACGAACCGAGAATATAGCGGCTTGTGTCCGGTCACGCATCCCAAGCTTGGCTATAAGATTCGAGACATGATTCTTCACAGTACCTTCGGTGATATGAAGCAGATCTGCAATCTCCTTATTATTCAGCCCTTGACCGAGCACAGCGAGTACTTCTCTCTCCCGATCTGTAAGAAGCATGAGCTCTTGAGGCTCACTTAGACTTGAAGGATTAGATTCAACCGGATTGGATTCAGTTAAACTTCTGAGCTCTTTAAGCAGCATCGCCGGAATTAACGGTTGAAGCACAGTTCCGCCATTATATACGGTTTGGACTGCGCTGACGATGGCTTCAGACGGCATATCTTTTAGCAGATATCCATGGACGCCCGTGTCCAAAGCCCGCAAGATTAATTCTGCATCATCAAAGGTGGTTAGAATGAGGATCTTGGTCTCAGGTAAATGCTTGAGAATGAGCTCCGAGCCTTCGACACCGTCCATCCCCGGCATCCTGATGTCCATCAAGATCACATCAGGCCTCAGTTCAAGCGCTTGGGAATAGGCATCTATTCCATCCACAGCGGTTCCAACGACTTCGATATCAGGTTCCAAGCCGATGAGAGTCGCGAGGCCTTCTCTCATGAGCCGTTGATCGTCTACGATCAGAATTCTCAATTCAGCACACGCTCCATTTCCGTTGAAGAGTAAGGGAGCTGTACCTCGACAGCAAAGCCTTCATGGCTATCCATACAAAAACGCACGTCTCCGTTCCACTCCTTCACTCTTTCCTGTAAATTGATTAATCCAAACCCAGGCTGCAGCTCCGCAGGGATCTCACCGTCGTTGTATATAGATAGGGACAGTCCATTCGCAGAGTAGGTTAGTGAGATTTTGGCATGCTTCGCCTGACCGTGCCTTTGAGCATTCGTAAGCGACTCCTGTGTTATCCGATAGGCTGTTAATTGCAGATTGGCAGGCATGGGCATGGGGTTCCCGCTAACTTCAACGACGGTGTGAACCTCGGCAAATTTAGTGAAATCCTCAGCTAATTGTCTAAGACTATCATTTAGTGAAGTTGACTTGAATGGCTCATCCCGAATCGTACGAACCGACAGCCGGACCTCCTGCAGAGAGGAACGGACAAGATCCTCACACTCCAGATAGGTCTGTTCACTGCGTGCTGGATCTACAGGACTCAGTTTGCGGGCCACTTGCATTTGCACCAACAATGCGGTCAGCTTATGGCCTACGGTATCATGAATTTCCCGGGCAATTCGGACTCGTTCTCTTGCTGCAGCCCATTCCTCCGCTTTGAGAGCATAGTTCTGAAGCTGCTCGTGGGAATCCATCAGCTGGGAATACAGCTGGATTGTCTCCCGGCGCCCGCGCTGATAATTTTGGATGAGAATGCTCACCATGCCAGCGAAAATAATAAATGAACAAGAAGTAAAGTAACTAACTTGATCAAGCCGTTGATATAAATACCAGTCAAAGCTCCCCATCGTAACCAGATACCCAATCAGTAAGAGGATGCAGGTCACGATCTGCATGCGAGTGCTCCGGATTAACATCAGGATGGCCAAGGCTGTAATTCCAATAAATAAATGGTTGGGGAAATCTCCGGCGATATAGACATAACCGTAAGAAGCAGATAGAAGGAAATCAAGGATGAGGACATGGATCAGCCAGTTCTTCTTGTCTTTCTTGGTGAAGTAATAGAAATTGATGAATAGAAACACCGTTAATGACATCAATACAAAACTCAGTCTCCAAAAGAGGGTGAGCGAATTCTGGAAATAGAAGACCCCGGATAACGTTACATCCATGAGCAGTTTTGAGCCCAATAGGATTTTCCATACCGGAGTATAGTCTCTTGTTCTGATAGTATCTTCAAGCATTCTGCTTCGATCACCTCGCCCTTAGGAATATATTTCCTGTGAATTCCATTATAAAAACATCTAGCACTTGAGTCCATACCGCAGTATTCGGTTGAACTTTTTGTTGAAGGCCCATGATTTTCCTTATTATAATCAGGGTATGACAACTACTCCAATCCTGTATACCAAACTATATATTCCCCCGCTTCGGCCAAGTCTTGTTGCCCGGCCACGTCTGATCGAGAGGCTGAATAAGGGGCTGCCCGGCAAGCTGACGTTAATCTCTGCTTCAGCGGGCTTTGGCAAGACTACACTGGTCAGCCATTGGCTTACAAGCTGCGATCGACAAGTCGCCTGGTTATCGCTGGATGAAGCGGATAACGATTCTATCCGCTTTTTGACTTATCTCTTCGCTGCGCTGCAGTCAGTCGGGGCGAGCATCGATGAAAGGCTGATCGGACTGCTTAACTCCCCGCAGCCGCCCCTGATCGATACCATTCTACC
This sequence comes from Paenibacillus sp. Paensp111, assembly GCF_059492195.1. Taxonomy (NCBI): domain Bacteria; kingdom Bacillati; phylum Bacillota; class Bacilli; order Caryophanales; family Paenibacillaceae; genus Paenibacillus; species Paenibacillus sp. Paensp111. The sequence goes on along the minus strand of NZ_CP168527.1, from coordinate 3,172,597 downwards.
CGCTCTGATTCAGGGAACCACGATGATTACAGACCCGTTCGTCCTTGTTCTGGACGACTATCACGTGATTCATGACAGGCAGATTGATCATGTGCTCAGCTATCTGATTGAACATATGCCCCCGCACATGCACCTGGTCATGGCTACTCGTGCGGAACCGCGCCTGTCGCTGGCCCGCCTGCGCGTCCGGGGACAATTAACAGAACTGCGTGCATCGGATTTGCGCTTCACTTACTCTGAAGCGGCTGAATTTCTGAGCAGGGAGACGGGCATGGCTCTTACAGCTGAGAATATCACCGCCTTGGAGAACCGGACGGAGGGCTGGGCTGCCGGCCTTCAATTAGCTGCGATCTCCATGCAGGGGTCTAACAACATCGACAGCTTTATTGAGTCCTTCACCGGAAGTCATCGCTTCGTTACGGACTACCTTATGGAAGAAGTCTTGGCGCAGCCGCCCGAACATGTTCAGGACTTTCTGTTGGGCACATCTATCCTGGACCGGTTATGCGGACCTCTGTGTGATGCTGTACTTAGCAGGGAGGCCGGGGCAGCACCTGCCGGGCTATCTTCAGGACAAGAAATCCTCGAGTACCTTGAACGGGCGAATCTCTTCCTCGTTCCGCTGGACCATGAACGCTGCTGGTACCGCTATCATCATTTGTTTGCCGATTTCCTGAGACAACGGCTGCCCGAACACAGCCAGATTTCCTACCATCTTCGAGCGAGCAGTTGGTATGAACACCAGGGGCTTGCTGCTGAAGCGTTTCGCCACGCCGCAGCGGGCCGAGATATAGACCGGGCCGCTCACCTGGCAGAGGGGAATGGAATGCCGCTGCTGTTCCGCGGAGCGGTGGCTCCGGTCATGAACTGGCTTGAATCCCTGCCCAGAGAGGAGGTGGAGGCCAGACCCACACTCTTGGTGATGTATGCCTCCGGATTGTTAATGCGGGGCCAGATGTCGGGTGTGGAGCAGAAGCTGACTGCTGCTGAGAAGATGCTGCTAACGGCATCACAGGACGATAAAGTCCGTGATTTAATTGGACATATCGCCTCTATACGCGCCACATTGGCCGTCAGCAGGCACAAGGCCGAAGTCATTATGGCCGAATCCCTTCGGGCTCTGGAATATCTGCATCCTGACAACCTGCCAGTCCGTACGGCGACCGTCTGGACGCTCGGCTATGCGTACCAGCTCCTCGGGAATCGAGCCGCAGCCGGTAAAGCTTACGCTGAAGCGTTATCGAATAGTCAGAGGATCGGGCATGTGATGATCACAATTATGGCTACGATGGGCCTTGGAATCATCCAGGAAGCTGACAATCTGCTTCATGCCGCAGCTGAGACCTACCGGCTTGTTCTTGAACTGGCAGGGGACCCGCCGCTGCCGGCTGCTTGTGAAGCGTATCTGGGCCTAGTCCGGTTATGTTATGAATGGAACGACCTGGAGGGTGCTCAGGAGTACGGACAGCGGAGTATAGAACTGGCACAGCAGTTCGACCAGGCGGATAGAGTGATTGCAGGAGAAGTGTTCCTGGCCCGGCTAAAGCTCGCGCGTGGAGAGGTAAGCAGCGCTGCCTTGATACTGGCCAAGGCCGAGCAGTCTACCAGGCAGCATAACTTCGAGCACCAGATTCCCCATATTGCAGCCGCAAATGTATCCGTCCTGCTGCGCCAAGGTGAGCTCGAGGCAGCCGCTGAATTAGCATCGAAGCATGAGCTTCATCTAGACCTGGCCCGCGCGTATCTGGCACAGGGTGATACGGGCGCGGCCCTATCGGTGCTTACGCCGCTGAGGGAAGAGGCAGAGGCCAAGGAACTTAAGGATGAACACCTCAAGGTAAGGATATTACAAGCTGCAGCCTTGTTTAATCACGGGGATAAATCAGCAGCAGTGAAAGTGCTGGTGGATGCTTTGATGATAGCTGAGCCGAGCGGCTTCATCCGGACTTTTGTCGATGAGGGAGCCTGTATCGAACGCCTGCTTCGCGAAGTCCGTACTCAAGGAGTAGCGGGGGATTATATCGATAGGCTGCTGATTGCGTTCACTCCTGCAGATTCCCCGGCACCTGCCGCCCAGGCCGAAACCCTGATCGAGCCGCTCAGCGGACGGGAGCTTGAGGTTCTTCGCCTCATTGCAGAGGGCCTCTCGAATCTTGAGATCAGCGGGCGGCTGCATATTGCCTTGACTACGGTTAAGGGACATAACCGGATTATATTTGACAAGCTTCAGGTATCCCGGCGCACCGAAGCGGTAGCGCGTGCCCGAGCACTGGGGTTGTTGTGATCCTCACGAATGGGATGAGGGACTTTATTTTGTAAAACCATACTTTAGTAGCTATATGATCATACCGTGCTGCGAATATACTAGTTGCAAAATCAGAGTTGGAGGCAAACTTATGAAGGCGATTGTATGCACACAGTACGGAACAGCCGATGTGCTCAAGCTGAGGGAAGTAGATCAGGTTATTCCAAAAGATAATGAAGTACGGATCAAGGTTCATGCAACAACCGTAACCGCGGGAGACATCCGGGTTCGTGCTTTTCAAAGCCCTCTCTTGCTGTGGATTCCCATGCGTCTTGTTCTGGGTCTTCGCAAGCCAAGAATACCTGTTCTCGGAGTCGAGTTATCCGGTGTTGTTGAAGCTGCAGGCAAGAGTGTCACAAGATTCAAGATAGGCGATTCGGTGTTTGCATTAACCGGAATGAAATTCGGCGGCCACGCCGAGTATGCCTGCCTTTCTGAGACTAGCTTGATGGAGATCATGCCGGGTAATATGTCCTATGAAGAATCGGGATCTATTCTATTCGGAGCAACTACAGCGATCTATTTTCTTGGAAAAGGGAAGATTCAGCAGGGCCAGAAGGTTCTGATCTATGGTGCTTCTGGGGCCGTAGGAACTGCGGCGGTTCAGCTTGCGAAGTACTATGGAGCCGAGGTTACCGGGGTCTGCAGTGGTGCGAATCTGGAAATGGTGAAGTCCTTGGGAGCCGACAAGGTCATTGATTATACGAAACAAGATTTTACGAGTCAAAATGAGCACTATGATCTGATCTTCGATGCGGTCGGGAAATGTTCCAAATCCAGATGCAAGACTGCACTAACCCCCGGCGGGTCTTACGTTACCGTTGATGGGCAGGGAATTGCCAAGGTACGTCCTCGAGATCTTCTGTTCATCAAGGAGCTTATGGAGCAGGGGGATTTAAGGTCGGTCATAGACCGCGCCTACCCGCTGGAGCAAATTCCTGAAGCTCATAGATATGTCGAGAAAGGCCATAAGAAGGGCAGTGTAGTCATTCAGGTAAGTTAAGCCGGAATAAACGCTATATCATGGTTCTGGTCATGATCAAATCTACCTGTTCTTCATCACCCATATGAAAGGGGTGGGTTCCAGTGTGGACGAACCCCATTTTCTCATAAAAGGCGATCGCGTTCGCGTTCTTTTCCCAAACACCCAACCAGACTTTCTTCTTGTGACACTCCCTTGCAACTTCCATCGCTTTATTGAGAAGATATTTACCAAGCCCATGTTTTTGAAATTGGAGCTTGATATAAATTCTCTCGATTTCAAGTGATTCATCACCCATTTCCTCAGACTGGGCATCATTGTAATTAACTTTTAAATAACCAGCGAGTTCATGATTCAAATAGAGTAGAAAGAATTGCGAAGAAGTATGGGACAATTCTTTCTCTAATTGTTCCAAGTTAAACGCTCTTTCCAAATAGGCATTCATATTCTCGGGAGAATTCTGATGCTTGAAGGTCTCATTAAATGTTTCATAACTAATTTCCTGAAGCATGTGTAAATCCTCGAGTGTACACTTTTTTATTTCGATATTCATATAAATTTCCGCCCTTTATGCAATTAATAAGTTCTCCTGTTTCCCTTTTTTACAAATTCCCAATCCTTTTCCACATTGCTTCTTACGGTTTGGAGAAGATGGAAGAGCGTGTCTGCGTCACCTTCCGATAATCCCTCTAAAGCAACCAGGTTGGAATAGTCATTTTCTTTTTTTATAAAAGGATAGACCTTTTGCCCTTTCTCTGTGGGAAAGAGCAATTTGATTTTTTTGTTTTGTTGATCTTCTTTCTTCTCGATAAATCCATTAACTTCGAGTTTCTGGATAGCACGAGCTGCTGTGGTTCGATCTACTTTTATCATCTCAGCCAACTTTTCTTGAATGATGCCGGGGCTTTCACATATCCGTACAAGGTACAAATACTGCCCTTTTGAGAGGTCATATTCCTTGAATTCTATATTGCTAATGGAATCTAATGCCCTTGCGATCATGCCGATTTCACGAAGAATTTCTTTCATATTATCTCCTTCTATAAAGATGAACTATTAATCCATACATGAGGCAGTCGTGTGAAATCTTCCTCCGATGAATGTAACCTAATTTTATTGCATTTGCAACAAAATAATATAAGCTGCACCGATCAGATTGATTAGCGCGCAGGCACCAAAGAGAGGCTGATCCGCCATGATCAACCTCTCCTTTTATAAACACATTCCTGGCTTACAAGTGTGCGCCCCCAGTAGCATCGATAAGCTGAGCCGTTACCCACCGGCTGTCCGACGAAGCCAGAAAAGCTGCGATGTCCGCAATGTCTGCGGGCTGCCCTACCCGGTTGAAGGCGGAGAGGCTCGCTACGAACTTTTCTCCATCAGGATCCTGTAGTGTTCCGGCATTCATGTCCGTGTTGGTAATTCCCGGCTGTATGGCATTAACCGTAATATTTCGCGGACCGAGATGCTTGGCCAAAGCCAGCGTGAAGGTGTTGATCGCGCCCTTGGTCATGCTGTAACCGAAGACTACAGGATATGCAGCCCTTGTCACGACGGAGGATAGATTGATGATTCGTCCGCCATCTCTCAGCCGCGGGAGCGCCTGCTGGGTTAGGAAGAGGGGAACCTTAACATTCACATTCAGGACGTCATCGAAGGCTTCCTCTGTCAATTCTTCAATCGATAACACTTGGCCAATCCCGGCATTATTGACCAGGATATCGAACTCTGGCCTTCCGGTATGTTCTGTAAGCTGAGCATCCAGCTGAATTAAAAACTCCTCAATACTATTAAATGTGCTGAATTCTGTACCGATCGCGAATGCTGTGCCTCCACCATTCTTGATCTCCTGAACGACCTGATCCGCTGCGGCTTGGTTCCTGGCATAATGTACAGCAACGAGCGCTCCCTCCTGAGCTAGACGCAGGGCAATGGAACGCCCAATCCCGCGGCTGGCCCCTGTGACCAGCGCTGTTTTACCTTGTAACTTATTCATATACTCATCTCCTTTTGATTGTCTCATCTACAGTTCTATCACAAGGGGAGTTTCAATTTGTTGCTCTCTCATTCAGCAGTGTGCCATTGGCCTAAAGGTGGAGTTATAGTAAGCTTGTAGGATAACCCGAAATTGTTCTGAACTAGGAAAGGAACTGAACTGGATAATGACCAAGAAGCTTTACTATGATTCCGCCTACATGACCGAATGGCAGACAGATATCAATCAGGTTCTCGAAAGGGAGGACGGGCTCTATGTTACTTTGGAGGGGACGGCTTTCTATCCCCATGGCGGCGGACAGCCCTGTGACCTGGGATGGATTAACGATATTCCTGTTCAGGACGTGATTCTGGAAGGGAATGAGGTTCTTCATAAGCTTGAACGGAGGCCAGAAGGGAACAGGGTTAGCTGCCGGATCGACTGGAAGCGAAGGTTCGACCATATGCAGCATCACAGCGGTCAGCATTTGCTCTCGGCGGTATGCCTTAAGCTGCTTGGGGCCTTGACTGTCAGCTTTCACTTGGGTCATGACTATGCGACGATTGATATCGACAAGCTGGATCTGACGAATGAACAGTTAACCGCTGCCGAGCATGAAGCTAACCGCCTGATTTATCTGAACCGCAGCATCTCCAATTATTTCATTACTGAGGAAGAAGCAGCGCTTCTCCCCCTGGTGAAGCAGCCTAAAGTGACTGAGAACATTCGGATTGTGGAGATTGCCGGTGTGGAATATAACGCCTGCGGAGGGACCCATGTCACTTCGACAGGTGAGATCGGCATCATCAAGCTGCTGAAGTCGGAGAAGCAGAAGGGGAATACCCGGATCTATTTCAAATGTGGGTACCGGGCACTGGAAGAGTTCAATACAAGCATGCAGATTCTCGCGAGTCTATCCTCCAAATTCAATACGGGCAGGGATGAAATTCTGGATCGGTTGGAGAAGTGGGAGCTTGAACATAAGCAGGTTCAACAAGAACTGGCAGCGGTAAAAGCAGAGAATGACAGCTATTTCATACAGGAGCTTCTAGCCCAAGCGGAAGGGGATCTAATTGTGCATCTCTTTGAGAATAAGTCGATGAAAGATATGCAGACGCTTGCGGTCAAGCTGAGTGAGGGCGGAGGGCGGTATGTGCTGCTTGCTTCCAAGCAGGACTTCAAGGTTGTACTTGCCCATAGCGGGAATCAGGACCCTTCCTGCGGGGCGTTCTTCAAAGCGAACCTGGGAGCATTTGAGGGAAAAGGCGGGGGCAGTGACAAGCTGGCCCAAGCCGGGTTCCCGGACTGGGAGAAGGCTGGCGCCTTCATTGAATTTGCGAGACAGTCTCTCCGCTGATCTTGCGCTGAACAGGATGTGCCGCTCATAAACACGAGCAGGCCGAATAGCAGTCCAATATAAAGCCGTGCAGAATACAAGGTTTCCTTGTGACTGCACGGCTTTTCGTGTATCTGGTCGTTCCTATTTGTACAAATAACCTACAATCATGCAGACGAGCTCATTTTTCAGGCGGTCCGACGATACACTCCTCGGGGAGAACACTATCATATCGACAATGCTGTTCAGGGCCTCAAATACGACCCAGGAGGCAGCCTCCAGATCGTCCACCTTAAGGTCCTCCTGCCCCTGCTGGAGGTACGTCAAAGTCTTGCGGCGGCCGAGGTCGAACTGCTCATCCATAAGCGACTGAATCTCTTTATCCGAGTTGTACATGACTGCCAGTTCCTTATGGAACTCCGAGTAGACCCGGTGTGATTCCAGAAGGCTGTCCACCATATGAGTAATGGCCGCGTGCTTGTCTATGCTGGCGAAGTCTACTTCCCCAAGAGAAGCATCCACCCGCGCTAACAGACTCTCGTTATAAAGCCTCAACGAATCTATGAATACAGCCCGTTTATCCGTGAAATAGGAATAGAAGCTTCCGGTCGATACACCGGCCTGGGCCGAGATCTGCTTCGTGTTCGTATTATGATAGCCTTTCTCGGAGAAAAGCTTCATGGCCGCTTGAATAATAGCTTCCTTGGTCTTGATACTCCGCTCCTGCTGCGGAGTTCTTACTTTATCTTCAACCTCACTCATTACGTTCGCGCCCCCTCTGTAGTTCGATTGTAGAGGAGAGATTTTTGGCTGTCAACGAAAGCTGAACTTAAGTTCAATTTTTAAATTGACAAATATGAACTATAGTTCATATAATTACAAACATGAACTGAAGTTCACATTATAGGAGGGTTAACGAATGAGTATGGGACTCAGAAGGGTGTTTATTTTTACAGCGATTGTGCTCGGATATTTCATGGCTCTGCTGGATACGACAATTATTAATATTGCTTTGCCGGAGATGACTCGGCATTTCGGAGGGACGGTGTCAGGGATTTCCTGGGTCATGAACGGGTACAATTTAGCTTTTGCTGCCCTGATTCTGACTGCATCTAGGCTGGCAGACCAATTTGGACGAAAGAAAGTATTTATTATCGGTGTCGCTCTATTTACGCTTGCCTCTCTGCTTGCTGGTCTCTCAACGAGCCTTGGGATGCTGATCGTCTTCAGAGTGATCCAGGGGCTGGCCGGCGCTGTTATAGTCCCCTTAACCATCCCCTTAACGACGACGTCTTTTCCCAAAGAAACGCATGGGGTGATTATCGGCGTATGGGGGGCCATTGCTGGACTGGCTGCCGCATGCGGCCCCTCACTCGGTGGAATGATTACGGAGAAGCTGAGCTGGGCATGGATTTTCTTCGTAAATGTGCCTTTGGGGTTGTTAAGTATCCTGTTAACCCTGCTGTTCATCAAAGAATCCAGAGATGATTCTGCAGGCAGGTCGATCGATTACGGAGGGATGCTCGGAATAACCGGGGGGATGCTTTTACTTACGTACGCCTTGATTGAGGCAAAGGATTACGGATGGAATTCCGGCTTGATCTACAGCTTGATAGGTGCCGGACTGATCTGTCTGCTGGTGTTCATCTACATCCAGTGGAAAGCGAAGGAGCCCATGCTTCCTCTTATGCTGCTTAGAATCTCGGCGTTTAACGGCTCCTCACTCACCCTGCTGATCGTAGGCGCTGCCTTGTCCAATATCGCGCTGTTGACCTCTTTCTACCTGACAAGCGTACTTGGAATGACTGAGCTAAAGGCCGGGCTGGTCTTGTCTATGCTGGCAGTGGGATCTATAGTAAGCTCGGCAGTCTCGGGAGGTCTGTCGGGGAAATATGGCAGTCGCTGGTTCGCAGCCGCAGGGGTTCTCGTAATAGGCGGATCTGTCTATTCTATGGGTCATCTTGGTGCAGCTTCTACCGTAGGCGATGTGCTGATCCGGCTTGCGGCAGCAGGAATTGGGGTGGGCCTTACCATGGCGCCGGTGATGTCTTCGGCAATCCGCCATGTTCCTGAAGACAAGGTCGGGATAGCATCAGGAGTCATCAATATGACCAAGGCATTCGGAAGTGTACTTGGCGTAGCCATCATAGTCACCTTGTTCCAGCAAAATATCAGGGATCAGGCGGAATCCGCCAAAGTTCGCATAAGTGAAACCATTCAGGAAGATCACAAGCTGCTGCCAGCCAGCCGTGAGGTTCTGTTCAGCATCTTGAACAAGCTTCAGAGCCAAGGCAGCGCGGAGGAGAGTGGTACCAGTAAGGTTAGGACTGACGTCCAAGAGGCCGCCGAACAGAATATGAAGCTTGCGATCTCTGAGCTTAAGCCCGAGGAACAAAAAGCCTTTGACGGTGATCGTCAAGGCCAGATGAAGGAGATCGAAAGGGTGTTAACGGAAGCCGCAAGCCGTATGCAGGACGTATCCGTCCAAGCCTTTAAGCGTACTTTTGCAGCCGCAAGTTATATGGTTGTGCCGGGAATTCTATTTGCACTCCTAAGCGACAAGCGCAGGGACCGCAAGATGAGGAAAGCCATAGAGGGGCCGCGGAAAGCGGAACTCTGATAGGACTAATGAAGCTCCGATAAGAAGAGTTCAACCGCCTTGTTAAATTCATAGGGCGTATCCGCATTCGCACAGTGTCCTGCTCCCTGAAGAAGCACGAGCTTGGAATGCATTTCTAATTGGTGAAGCTCTTGTGAAGCGCTCAGAATAAGGGGGAGATCATGTTCACCAACGACAATGAGCAGGGGATAAGGCACAGGCGTATCTTTGTTAACGAAAAAAGTGTTCATCCCGGCCATGGCCCGGAAAGACCGCCTGTTAAAATGCTGACTCCCTTGCGCAAACAAGGCCCTGCATTCAGCGGTATAACAGGACACGTCAGTCACATATTCCCTGAACTTCCTCATGGGCTGCAGCATGTAGAGCAGCCACTTTAGGCCTTCTCGTCGTTGTCCCTTTAATATATCCCCGTTCGCTTTATGTATGGAGTAACCGCCGACTATAATTACCGACTTGACCTTATCCGGGTAACGATCAGCAAAGGCCTGGGCGACAAGTGATCCCATGGACACCCCCATTAGGTGGCCATCACGGATGTGATGGGCGGACAGGATTTGGTGCAGAAGCTCCGGCACATCCTGCATGGTGATCTTGGAGCTTGGGAGTGAATGTCTGCCATGGCCCGGGAGGTCAAGAACAATCAGCTGATAGCTCATCTTGAAATGGGCGATCTGCTGCTCGAAGATCGTATGGTCGGCAAAGGCTGGATGCAGCAGCACCATGGTTTCTTTTCCCTCGGCCGGGAACCAAAGATAGGAATACTCCGTATCCTTGAAATTCAGCTTACGTGTTTCTTTCGTGTTCTCCATTTGGCGAAGCCTCCAATTCTTTGGCCAATTTCGTGAACCATGCCAGCATACTCTGGTGATAATAAAGCCCGAGCTCCAATGTTTTGAGTTGATAGGTAGCAATCTCTTCGAGATGTACGGGGATGACCTTCTGCCTAGCCTCCACAAAGGCGGCCTCAAACTCATGAACAGACGATTTAAGCTGGTCAATGACTTTGTTCAGAACGATTAGACGATCTGCATGGGGAATTAACCCCAGGAAGAACAGCCGGGTAGTCACATCCTGCTCCAGACGGCTTGGCGCAACCCCGGACAACATCCATTCCATGAAGTACTGTGTCCCGGACTCGGTGATGGAGTAGATCTTCTTTCTTCGCCCATTCTCGGTTACTTCATGGCATTCAATATGATCCTGGTCCTCCAGCTTCTTCAGAGCGGCCTGAATGCTTCCAAGACTAGCGCTGAAAAAAGGCGACACCTTCTGCTTAAGCACATTTCGGATATCATATTGGGACAGCCTTCGAATCATCAAGAGTCCCAGAATGACATAGACCATCTTGTATTCCCTCCTGATTGGAAAGTAATTCAAGTGTAATATACCTAATAGGTATATTCAAGAATAATCTTTCTGGCCTATTAATGGGCTTCTTCATTAGAAGGCTGTTAGAGCTTCCTTATCGGCCAGATAAGGACATCAAGCCGCTCTGTGAAAGTAACCACAGATGGTTCAGAAGCATGCTTAAGTCCAAGGGCAGGGGTTAAAGTATTGGTCTGGAGCTCAAGCCGGGCCTCCTGTAGTGGCCATGGAAGGTGGTGGATATCTGCGCTGTAAAGCTGTCCTTTTGCATCAGAAGTGTATAAGCAGTATCTCTCGGTTAACCAGTGTGTAAGTGAACCTGGCTGGGCATGAAAGATAGAAGGAGAAGCCGGACCATATAGGGCTTTGAATTCAGCCTCATGTCCGGATAATTGTCTTTTACTCTGATAAGTTACAGAGCTATCGTCAAAGCTGGCATGCATCTTGGCATGGTGATACGGCAGGTGGGCAGCACGAGCGGCGCCGACGGCTAAGGGGTTGGAGGCTTCAAGCGTGAAGAACAAGACACCGGGTTTGCCTTGATATTCGGTATAAGTACGAACATTTAACTCAAGCAGGCGGCGGGTTAGCGGGATGGGAGGCAGCCCTCTTAACCGGAGCGGATCTATGAGAAATGGAGATACACTTATCCACGGCCTTCCTTCAAAAAGCTGAAGATTAAGGCCCGATGGAATAAAGGGAAGAAGATCATCTTCCTGTACTGGCCAGTGAGCGAACAACAGATTCCTCCATACTTGCTTCATGACCCAGGGCCCGTCAGGGAACGGAATTGGACGATGATCGTTGTGCTGCAGGATGGTTCGATTGTTCATGAAGTCTTCCTCCTTATAGTCAATTGCTGGTTCGTTCATCTCTTATTACCCATTTAAAAATCAGGGGAGGCGTTAGCCTTCACCAAGGTAGCGGGTATAATATATAAGCAGAAGATCACACTACAAGGGCCTATTAGTATTCTTGAGTATAGAGAGCGACTATATTAGAATGCCTGGAAAAGGAGATACACATGACAGAAAAGAATGCGATACCGGAAGCAGGATGGAATCTGGATAACAGTTATGCTCGTCTGCCGGAATCTCTATTCACGGTAGTTAACCCTACACCTGTTCAAGCGCCCAAATTAGTTGCAGTCAATGGCCCGCTTGCTGATGCCTTGGGGCTGAATATTCGAGCCCTTCGGGGAGAAGAAGAGATCGAGGTACTCGCCGGTAACCGGATTCCGGATGGGGCTATGCCGATTGCTGAGGCTTATGCAGGACATCAATTCGGGCATTTCACGAAGCTCGGCGATGGGCGGGCCGTGCTGCTTGGTGAACAGATCACCCCAGCCGGTGAGCGTTACGATATTCAGCTCAAGGGCTCAGGCAGAACGCCCTACTCCCGCCGAGGAGACGGACGGGCCGCTCTTGGGCCGATGCTGAGGGAGTACATAATTAGTGAGGCCATGCATGCGCTTGGAATTCCAACTACCCGAAGCCTTGCGGTAGTGACAACAGGTGAGCCTGTGTTCAGGGAGACGGAGCAACCGGGTGCCATTTTGACCCGCGTTGCTGCGAGTCATCTGCGGGTAGGTACCTTTCAGTATGCTGCAGCATGGGGAACATCAGACGAGCTTCAAGCTTTGGCTGACTATACCTTGGAGCGACACTACCCGGAAGTGAGTTCGGATGATCATCGTTATTTGAGCCTGCTCCAGGAAGTAGTTAAGAGGCAGGCTGAGCTGATTGCAAGGTGGCAGCTTGTCGGCTTTATTCATGGAGTAATGAATACGGATAACATGGCACTCAGCGGCGAAAGCATCGACTTTGGACCGTGTGCCTTCATGGATTCTTATGACCCGGAGACCGTATTCAGTTCGATTGACCAGCAAGGGCGCTACGCCTATGGTAACCAGCCGCAGATTGCTGCCTGGAACCTCGCTAGATTTGCCGAAACATTGCTCCTGCTGCTGCACAGCGACAGGGAGGAAGCGGTACGGATGGCTGAAGCCGAGATATATAATTTTAGAGAGTTGTATCATGGTCACTGGATGGCTGGAATGAGGGGCAAGCTCGGGATCTCTAACGAAGAGCCCGGAGATGAAGCACTAATCCAGGAGCTTCTTGATATGATGAAGCAGTATCGTGCCGATTACACCAATACATTCCGGGCTTTAACTCTAGGCAAGCAGGAGGAGAATCCTCTGTACGGGTTGGAGGGATATGCCGGATGGGAAGAGAAGTGGCAGGCAAGACTGGGCAGACAGCCGGGAGACAGCGCTTCCTCCCAGGCACTGATGCGCAGCAGCAATCCAGCCGTGATTCCGCGCAACCACCGGGTAGAGGAAGCCCTTCAGGCCGCGGTGACTGGGGGAGACTACAGTGTGATGGAGCGGCTTCTTGAGGTTCTTGCGGATCCGTACTCCTATTCTTCTGAACAGCTTGATTACACCACTCTGCCGGAGCCCTCGAACCGGCCTTACCGGACCTTTTGCGGCACCTGAATATCAGGGCGTAGCCTGAGTGATACCCTACCAAATACCAAAAAGCACCTCCAACTCGAAGTTGAAGGTGCTTTTTGGTATAGCTATGAACAGGTATTCGCAGACGAACGAACTTTGGATGAGACCGAACTTCCAGGTTAGGGCGGATCTGGACTACACCCGGCAGATATGTGCCGGACAGTTATCACAGTGACACACGTCACGAAGATGTTCTAGGTCGTAGATTACGATATGGCCTTCCTCGATATCGATGATACCGTCTTTCTTCAGATCGCTAAGCATACGGTTCACACTCTCACGAGTAGCCCCAATCATATCCGACATTTCGGTGTTGTTGATCTTGATGGACAGGCGGCGGTGCTTGCCGTGAGCTTGGCCATACGAGTTGTTCAGACGGATGAGCAGGGAGCACAGAGCTCCAGTCTTTCCGAACATCAGAAGGTCGCGCATCTTCGTCTGGGTGAGCAGGTGAGTCATCCCCTGCCAGCGCATGAATTCCACTGCCAGATCCCCGTGCTGCCAGAGCAGTACTTCAAGGTCTTTGCGCTGAATAACACCGAGTTCACAATTCTCAAGAGCTTCCGCGCTGAGCAGATGTACGGATTCCGACAATACATCCCCATAACCGATGAGATCACCTTTGTTATGAAGGTACAGTGTGAATTCTTTACCGTCGTCCGCCGATTTGGTTACTTTGATACGGCCGCTGCGAACATAATACAGGTAATCTGCAGCATCCCCTTCCCAGAAAAGATTGGAACCTTTGTGAACATTCTTGGGATACATGATGCCTGTCAATCTAGCGAAATTCTCCTCCGAAAAAAACTGCCGAATCCCCTGCGCCTGATCTTGGCTTGCTGCTTCTCTTCCTAATTGTTTGGTCATCATCCGTTCGTCCTCCTTGTGTTTCGTCTGAATACATCATATCCTGATCATCAATTTAACGTTATCAGGGAAACCACTGATCTTTATTCAGAAATCCCCTGATAAAGCTATGAGGTTGGTCACAGGCGGGCTGTGACTTCAATCATATTGCGGGTCTTCGGCGTTTGTTACACTCCGGGTATAGGAGGCTTGGAAGAAGAGATACAGAGATAATCCTCTTCCAGGAAGAGAAACGGAGACATGCCAAATGGATATTCAAGAAGAGAAAGACAGCAGCTTATCAGAGGTCCATTATGATACCTGGATGCTCAATCTAAGATTTATTCTGATTCTATTGGTCGTGATTGCCACAGGAATTGAACCTGTTATGGGGCGGTTTGGCATGATGGAGAACCTGCATGCCTGGATTTTTATCTTCCATATCCCGCTCTTCGCGTTTGTGACAGGGTATTTCTCTAGGCATAATTTGCTTGGACGAAATGGATGGGCTTCCCTATGCTCTATTGCCGTCCAGTACGTAATATTTCAGACTTTATACTCTACGCTTGATGTTGTATTCTTTCAGGTTCCTCAGCAGAAGCATTCCTTTTTTATCCCTTACCTGATGCTGTGGTTCCTTGTTGCCCATATCGGCTGGCGGGTTCTGCTTCGGATTATGTGTGCTTTGAAGATCAAGCATCCTGTTCTAATGTCCTTAGCCCTGGGAGTGTTGGCCGGTTATTTGGGCGGTGACGGTTCCTGGCTCAGTTTATCCCGTTTGTTTGTATTTCTGCCTTTCTTCGCTGCCGGTTATGCCGTGCATCCAAGAAAGCTGCTGGCCTTCTGCAGCGGATCCAGCCGTCTTATACAGGGGGGACTGTCTATCTTTCTCCTTGTCGTGGTCTCCCTGCTGGCATGGCATGGAACACCGGACTGGCTGTACGGGAAATTCACCTATGCCGAGATGGGCATAGGAGGCCCGGCTGCTGCTCTATCCAGAATCGGCTGGTATTTGCTCCAAGCCGCTGGAAGCCTGACTTTCCTTGCTCTCATTCCACAGAAGCGTTCGATAGTTACAAATTTGGGTTCCAGAACCCTCTATGTCTTCCTGCTTCACGGCTTGTTCGTACGAAGCGGGATCCGTTTAGGGCTTTATGAATATGTTCGTCAGCCAGCTGATCTCGTCATTTTAGCCATAGCAATTCTGTCCATAACGGTCATTCTTGCTATGCCACAGACCCGGCGATTAACGAAGTGGTTAATTGAGCCGGATCTGGGCGGATTCACTCGAATGGGGCGTCAGCTTGCCGTGCGCTGGCACCCCAGCCGAATGCTGAAGAAGCTGTGACCTAGCGCACAGATGAGGGGTTTTAGACGAACTAAAATGAGAAAGTATCCGAAGGAGATGAGCATATGGCAGTAACACAGACATTTGTAATGGTGAAGCCGGATGGTACCAAGCGGGGAATCGTGGGCGATATTATGAGCCGGTTCGAGCACAGAGGATTCAAGCTAATTCATGCGAAGCAGTTGGTAATGAGCGGTGCTATGGCTGAACAGCATTACTCCCACTTGAGTGCAAAGCCGTTCTTTCAGGAACTGGTCGACTATATAACATCAGGGCCGGTGTTCGCTATGGTCTGGGAAGCTGAGAATGCTGTGCAGCTCTCGAGAAGTATGATCGGACCTACTAATCCAGCTGAAGCCTCACCGGGCACGATTAGGGGAGACTTCGGTACCTCTGTTGAGGCCAATGTGATTCACGGTTCAGACTGCCCGGAGAGTGCAGAACGGGAAATCTCCGTATTTTTCGGTCAATAGAACTTAGCAGATGAATGAAGATGTACGGCATAATGCCTTGGAATTTGACCAGGGCTTATGCCTTTTTTGGACTTGAGCCTAGAAAGAGCTTGACTAACCCATCTGAATAAAGGGGGAGATACACATGTTAACGGGATTGATCTTGGCAGGCAGTTCCGAGACACAGGGAGACGGGCAAATGGCGGCGCTTCTTCCTTACCAGGGTGAACTGCTGATTCATATCCAAGTCAGAGAGATGCAGCAAATTTGTGAGGAGATCATCGTAGCTACTCCAGATCCAAGACCCTTTCTGAAAATCCTCGATCCGAGCATTCGGATCATTACGGACTTTTATAGAGGAAGGGGACCTTTGGGAGGAATGTATGCAGGATTTAGCCTCTCCTCACATCCAAGTATTTGGGCCGTAGGCAGCGATATGCCCTATATCTCCGCTCAGGCAGCGTCACTGCTGCTGGAGCGTAAGGAGGAGGGCTATGAAGCGGCCATTCCATGGATTGGCGGGGTAAGCCATCCGCTTCATGCGGTGTATGACAAGTCTTGTGCGAGACATATCCAGACCCTCGTGAATAATGGGGATAATCGAACTGCTTCATTGATCCGCAGACTTAATACCTTGGATATGCTGGAGCACGGTTTTGAAGAGAGAGGGATCAGCCTGGAGTTCATCCAAAGCCTGCCGGAAGTGGAGCAGGTACAGGCTGGAGCCAGTACAGTAGAGAGTGGGAGTATTCAGACTGTTGAGCGGTAATCTAAACTGCATAGATCGATTATGTAGACAATAGAGAGAGTATACAGACCGAGAGATGAATATATAGCAATGAATGTAGAATATGCAGATCATTAAGAGGTAAGATACCAACTGTATGTCATGAGACGTAAGGAGCAGCTGCGGCGGAAACACTTGCCGCAGCTGCTTTTTTTTGCAGGGTAAAAGCTATTAAAAATAATTGTGAAAAAAATCACAAAAGTGTGATCTATCTCACAGTAGCACCTCCCCGCCGGCTCTACAATAAAGACATAAAGAACAGGGAGATGGTTAAGATGGTTAAATGGTTAAGAGAAAACAAGATTGCAGCGGTCCTGTTGGTTATTGTTCGGATCTATGTTGGGTGGGAATGGATTAACGCTGGATGGCATAAATTAACGGGTGGATTTGATGCAAGTGGCTTCTTGAAAGGTGCTGTAGCTAAACCGGTTATGGATAAAGCAACTGGCGATCTCGTATATCCGAACTTTGTCGCATTCCTCAATCATTTCGCAATACCCAATGCAAAGTTGTTTAATATATTAATTCCGCTGGGTGAATTCCTGGTAGGACTTGGACTCATTCTTGGATGCCTGACAGCAGCGGCCGCATTCTTCGGAATGTTGATGAACTTCATGTTCGTATATGCGGGAACCGTAAGCACCAACCCATGGATGATCATGCTGGGAATCTTCATCGTCGTAGCTGGTGCGAATGCTGGTAAATTCGGTGCTGACTACTATGTACTTCCTTACCTCAGAAAAGTGTTTGGCAAGATGTTCAACCGGGGTACTGGCAGCGGGGTAAACGGAATACAACGTTAAAATTTGCAGGAATACAACTATTAAGAGTTATACTCCTAGAGATACTAAATGATCAAGAGATCCGCAGACCGTTAAATGGCTGCGGATCTTTTGTTGATTCCAGGCAATTAAAAGTATGAACAGGCTGATTCATCAAAAGAGGAGAGCCGGGATACCGGAAAGCTCTTGACCGGGATAACGATGGCATTGCATGTGAGAAGTAACAGAGTAAGGAAGAGGTGTTAGGGGCAGCTATTCTTAGCAGCCTGTAACACCTCTCAAACTAGTAATTTAAAAATTTGTGAAAGCGCTTTAAAAAAAGTCTTGCCAATCCCAATTTAACCTTGTTATAATCACCTTGAAAAGGTTCTCAAAAAGAAGGAAGTTAATAAAATGAAGCCAACGATTCGAGATGTAGCCAAGATGGCGGATGTGTCGATCAGCACGGTATCCAGGGTAATGAATTCTCCGGAATCCGTTGTAGAGAGCAAGCGTATCCGCGTATTGGAGGCTGTAGAGAAGCTTAAGTATCAACCTAATTCGTTCGCGAGAGGTCTGATTTACAAGAAATCATTTACACTGGGTCTGCTTATTCCGGATATTGAGAATTTGTATTTTGCCGGAGTGATCCGGGGAATGCAGGATGCATGCATCAAGCTGGGTTATAGTCTAATGATCTGCAACACAGACCGGGATAAGAATCGCCTGCTCTCGTACATTGACAATTTCCATGAGAAACAAGTGGACGGAGTAGTGTTCGCAAGTGATGTGCTGTATCCGGAGTATTACGAGAAATTGGTCGGATGCAGAATTCCATTCGTGCTGGTATCGTCGCATTCAGATGATTTTGACGTTCCCTCTGTGGAAATTAATGATGAGGCTGCCGCCTATGATGCGGTTAAGTTCCTTATCGAGATTGGCCATCAGGAGATTGGAATGATCGGGTTCAATCATGACGATTCCATCTCTGGACCTCCACGCTATCAAGGGTTTGTAAGGGCGCTCACTGAATTTGGGCTGGAGCGGAATTCAGGCAAGATCAAGTATGC
This sequence comes from Paenibacillus sp. Paensp111, assembly GCF_059492195.1. Classification (NCBI taxonomy): domain Bacteria; kingdom Bacillati; phylum Bacillota; class Bacilli; order Caryophanales; family Paenibacillaceae; genus Paenibacillus; species Paenibacillus sp. Paensp111. Next base: position 3,154,232 of record NZ_CP168527.1, on the reverse strand, counting down.
GGCCCATCGTTTTGAACACGCTTATCAGGCAGCTCATGAACTATTTACAGACTATCCAGAGCTGACGGCGGTGTTCTGTGTTGCGGACGAATTCGCCATGGGTACCATCGCCTATTTAAAGGATCGGGGTATCCTCGTTCCAGGTCAGGTGTCCGTTGTAGGATTCGATAATCTCCGAATGGCCGCCATGTTCGTACCGAAGCTTACGACAATTGCTCAGCCGACTTACGATCTGGGTTACCGCGCTGCAGAGAAGCTGCACGAACTTGTAACTACAGGGACTGTAGAGATCATGAGGGAGCAGATGAATCACAGGCTGATTGTCAGGGAGTCGTCCCGGGAGAAGTAATTGAGGGATTCCCAGCTATTTTGAAAAGCTTTTCAAAACTAGGTCAATCTGGAGTATCACAGACATATTTGTCCGGAGAGTGAAGTAGTATTTAGGGGACTTACCTTTAAGTTTGTTTTTTATAGAAGGTAAGTTCATTTTTTCCAGAACCTATGTAAGCGCTCTATCAAAATATTGGTAATTAGCTCATTATAAATATAGCTCAGTGTTATACGCTGAGCAGCCTTGCAAGGAGGTGATCCGACAGACGGGTCTTGGGACCGATAGAAGGAACTATCTCTGCTATTTTTTATCAAATAATAAGGGGATGTATACGAAGATGAAAAAGACAGGAAAAACAAAAGCTTCACTACTTATGGTAGCCTGCTTATCTTTAACTATGATGCTCAGCGCTTGCGGAAGTGGTGGAGGCCCAACAGATCCTGCGGCTTCTACGAATGCGAATAATAATAACAACAACAACACGACCACGACAACAACTGCTGTAGCAGGTGCTGAACTGGATAAGGCGTTGAAGGGTGAATATAAAGGCACAAAAGTAACTATGTTCGGACCGTTCGTGGATGCGGACCAGAAGAAATTTGAGAGCAGCATTAAGGATTTTGAAGACAAAACAGGAATCGATATTCAGTATGAAGGCTCCAAGGAATTCGAAGCGACCATCAACATTAGGGTTGATGGCGGAAGTGCTCCGGACATTGCCGACTTCCCGCAGCCAGGCCTTCTGAGTTCCATTGCTAAGACGGGTAAAGTTGTAGACCTGACCAAGGTGCTGGACCAGGACAAAATGAAAAAGAATTATAACCAAAGTTGGCTGGATATGTCCATGATGGACGGCAAAGACGGCAAGATCATGGCGGGGATCTGGAACCGCAGTAACGTGAAGAGCTTGGTGTGGTATCCGAAGAAGCAATTTGATGAAGCAGGTTACAAAGTGCCACAGACCTGGGACGAAATGATGGCTCTGACTGAGCAGATTGCCAAGGACGGAGATCCGGCTTGGGCGATCGGTATCGAGAGCGGTGCGGCAACTGGCTGGCCTGCAACCGACTGGATTGAGAATATTATGCTTCGCACAACTACACCTGAGAACTATGATAAATGGGTAAAAGGCGAGCTTCCATTCACCTCTCCTGAAGTGAAGCACGCGGTTGATGTGATGTCCAAGATCTGGATGAACAAAGATTATGTATACGGCGGAACGAAGTCGATCGTAACCACCGCATTCGGGGATGCTCCAAAACCAATGTTCGACAACCCGCCGAAGGCTTGGTTCAACTTGATGGGTAACTTTATTACCAGCTTCTTCCCTGCAACAGCCAAAGTCGACCAAGACTACGACTGGTTCTACCTACCGCCAATTGATGAGAAATATGGCAAGCCAGTACTTGTAGCGGGTGATATCTATGCGATGTTCAATGATCGTCCGGAAGTACGTGCGGTAATGCAGTTCTTCACTACAGGTGAATCCATCAAAACTTGGGTTCAATCCGGTGGTGTAATCGCACCAATGAATGACGCTTCCCTTGACTGGTACCAATCTGAATCGGATCGCCGTATGGCGAAGCTGGTTCAAGACGCTTCCACACTTCGCTTTGACGGTTCTGACTTGATGCCTGGTAAAGTAGGTGCAGGTACGTTCTGGAAGGGCATGACGGACTATGTAAGTGGTACAGCTACTCTGGATGATGCACTCAAACAGATCCAGTCGGGCTGGAATAACTAACTATTAATCTTGAAGCCCGTATAGGCGGATAGAGAGCTTTGGGCAGGAAGAGGGACAGCTTGAAAAGTGGTTGACTGTCCCTCTTTTTGTTCTCTTACCATGCTTATGAAGAAAGTTTTGCTTAAGCAAAACTTAGTTTACGCTTACGATGAGAGTTTTGCTTCGCAAAACTTTGAGGAGGATCAATTATGGATGCACAAGCCAAGCAAAGAATCAGCATGAGGGCGGTGTTATTGTCCTTTGGCGTATTGCTCGCCAATATTGTCATTAATGGGCTGATCTTTAAGTTTTTCCGTGACTCGACACTTAACCCGCTGCTTACTGCTGTTCTTGCGGTCCTTTGGGGTGTTCTGGGCGTCTACCTGATTTATTACACCTTGAGCTGGGCAGCCGAGCAGTATCCAGACTATGTCAGAAGAAAAATATTGCCGTTTATATTTATTGGACCTGCCGTTATTATATTGGGCTGGCTGCTTGTACTGCCGGCGATAAGAACGCTGTACCTGAGCTTTTTCAATGCTTCCTCCGATAAGTTCGTTGGACTAGGGAACTATATCGCTATTTTTAGTGATCATCTGATGGCAACGGCACTTCGCAATAATCTGTTATGGGTGTTCGTGGGAACCCTGGCCTGTGTAGCATTTGGCCTTCTGATTGCAATTCTTGCAGATCGAAGCAGCTATGAGAAAATCGCGAAATCTATTATCTTCATGCCAATGGCCATTTCATTCGTGGCTGCCGGCGTAATCTGGAAGTTCGTCTATTACTATCAGCCTGGTGATGAGCAGATCGGCCTGCTTAACGCAGTCGTCGTAGCGCTTGGCGGGGAGCCCCAAGCCTGGGCTAGCATGCTGCAGCCGTGGAACAACTTTTTCCTGATTATTATCTTGATATGGATGCAAACCGGATTTGCCATGGTCATCTTCTCTGCGGCGATCAAAGGGGTGCCTGATGACATTCTTGAGGCGGCACGCGTCGATGGAGCCGGTGAAATCAAAATTTTCTTCCGCATTATTATTCCATTTATCTCCACAACGATCTTGACGGTCACAACGACGATTATCGTCTTTACGCTGAAAATATTTGACGTCGTCATGGTGATGACGGGAGGTCAATACGATACAGAGGTAGTGGCAACACAGTTCTATCGGCAGTTCTTCATGTACCGGAATTTCGGTTATGGTTCCACGCTGGCCATCGTGCTGTTGATTGCTGTCCTGCCTGTAATCTTTATTAACTTGCGTCAGTTCCGCAAGCAGGGGGGATTCTAAATGGCATTCAAGAAGAAAAGAAAAGGCGGCAAGTGGATCGTTAACATTGTACTGGGCTTTATTTGTCTGCTTTGGCTGCTTCCCACATTAGGACTCCTGATTTCTTCCTTCCGGCCAGCTGCGGATATTCTTCAGACCGGATGGTGGAAGGTACTGCCCCACCAGGAGTGGAAGGCAGCCGGGGAGACCATCAAGCTGCCCAAAGATGTAGACCTGCGCGGACCGATCGAGGTTAACGGCAAGACTTACACAGACGACCAGCTCAAGGCAGGTGTAGAGGTTGATGGCAGCCGTCTGATCTGGGAGAACCGCAGAGCTCGGGTCGTAAGTGTCGAGAAGCAGGGCTGGGTAACCAGCACGGATATGACTTTGGACAACTATAAGAATGTAATCACAGGTAAGGAATACACCATTAAGAATGCAGACGGTGGTGAGACAACCGAGAAAGGTACCGGGCTGTCCCAGGCATTCTGGAATACGCTGACGATTGCGGTTCCGGCGACAGTCATTCCAGTGCTGATTGCTTCTTTTGCCGCCTATGCATTCGCTTGGCTCCGGTTCCCGGGCCGCAAGACCTTGTTCGTCATTATCATTGCGATGCTGGTTATTCCGATCCAGGTTGCCTTGATTCCTGTGCTTAAGGATTATACTTCCCTTGGACTGAACGGAAGCTACCTCGGGATCTGGCTGGCTCATACCGCATTCGGTCTGCCGCTGGTCACGTATTTCATGTACAACTTCATCAGCCAGCTTCCTAAGGATTTGTTCGAATCCGCATTCATGGATGGTGCGAATCACTTTACGATCTTCAGCAAGCTCATTCTGCCTTTATCTGTACCTGCACTCGCATCGATTGGTATCTTCCAGTTCCTCTGGGTATGGAACGATTATCTGGTATCGCTGATCTTTATCGGGAACCAGCCGAATGTTCAGGTCATGTCCATGAAGATTGCGGACCTTGTAGGTTCGAGAGGCAACGACTGGCACTTGCTGACCTCGGCCGCATTCATCTCCATGCTGATGCCGCTCGCTATTTTCTTCCTGCTTCAGAAGTACTTCGTAAGAGGTTTGATGGGTGGATCGGTTAAGGGATAATAAATTAAGCCGTTAAGGATTCAGCTACAGATATCAAGGAAGACAAGGAGGCTGTACAACTAGATGAAGATGAAACCATACGAACACCCGGAGCCTCTCTATCCTTATGCGGACTGGAGCCTAGGTGAGGATACTTACGATGATTTGAACAACCAGAGAAGTGAGAGTCTATTTGCTACCGGAAATGGTTATATTGGAATGCGCGGAAATTTCGAGGAAGGATTCCATGGCAGCGAAGGTACATCCGTTACCGGGAATTATCTGAATGGATTCTATGATTCGGAACCGATTGTATATCCTGAGGGGGCCTATGGATACCCTTCACGCAACCAGGCGATGCTCAATGTGACCAATGCCCAGATTATTCAGCTTCAGGTTGAGGGGGAGCAGTTCCATCTGAACAGAGGGAGAATTCTCAGCTATAAGCGCGAGCTGGATATGAGACGAGGCTACCTGCTGAGAGAGGTGGATTGGGAATCTCCGGCTGGCCATCAGGTGCGGATTCGGATCCGCAGATTGGTGCCGCTTTCACATAAGCATTTGGCAGCCGTGGATTATGAGGTTACGGCGCTTAATTTTGAAGGAACGGTGACCTTATCCTCGGCTATGGATGGCAGGATAGAGCAGCAGGAGGCGACCGATGATCCGCGCCTGGGTTCAGGCAGTGCGCAGCCGAGCCTCATTATGGAGAGCATGGAGCATAACGAGAATTTCTCGGTCATGAAGCAGCGTACCCGGCATACGGAGTTTGCATTAGCAACGGCGATGAGCCATTTAGTAAGTTCAAATTCAAATGTTGAAGTGACCGAGAAGAAGGAAGAGGAACGTCTTACGGTGGAATATGCATTTCCCCTACTTAAGGGGGACAGCGTTTCACTATCGAAGTTCATCTCTTACCATACCTCCAGGGACTATCCGGAAGCTGAACTCCTTGAGCGGACAAAGCAGGTGCTTGATATGGCCGCGGCGGCGGGCTTCGAGGCTCTTCTTCAGGAACAGGCCGCTTTCCTGGACGAATTCTGGAGACATGCCGATGTGGAGATTCAGGGTGATCCCGCCCTTCAGCAGGGGATCCGGTTCAATGCGTTTCAGCTGCTGCAGTCGGTAGGCCGCGACGGGTTGACCAATATTGGCGCAAAGGGCTTGACCGGGGAAGGATATGAAGGTCATTATTTCTGGGATACGGAGATGTACATGCTTCCTTTCTTCACTTATACCCAGCCGCAGATCAGCCGATCTCTGCTGGAATTCCGGTATGCCACTCTGGATAAGGCCAGGGAGCGGGCAGCCGTGATGTCCCAGAAGGGAGCTCTCTATCCTTGGAGAACGATTGATGGAGAGGAGAATTCCTCCTACTTCCCGGCTGGGACCGCGCAGGCGCATATTAACGCAGACATTGCTTATGGAATCAAGCAGTACGTGCTTGCAACAGGCGATATGGAATTCCTGGTCAGCAAAGGCGCTGAGATCCTGTTCGAGACCTCTCGCTTCTGGGTCGATCTGGGGCATTTCAATCCAGCCAAAGGCGGCGCCTTCTGTATTGATGCGGTGACGGGGCCGGATGAATATACAGCGATTGTCAATAACAATGCGTATACGAATTTCATGGTTCAAGACCAGCTTAACTATGCTTATCAGACCGCTGAACTTCTACAGAGTGAGTATCCGGAGCAGTATGAGCAGCTGTGCAGCCGCATTCATCTTACGGAAGAAGAGCGGAAGGTCTGGCTCGAGGCAGCGAATAAGATGTTCATTCCTTTTGATGAGGAGCTGGGCATTTACGCTCAGGATGACACTTTCCTAAGTAAGCAAAAATGGGATTTCGAGAACACACCTGCGGACAAATATCCGCTGCTGCTCCATTTCCATCCGCTTGTAATCTATCGCCACCAGGTGCTGAAGCAGGCTGATCTTGTGCTTGCGATGTTCCTGCTGGGAGACAAGTTCACCTTGGAGGAGAAGGTTCGCAATTATAACTATTACGAGCCGCTAACGACGCACGACTCTTCCTTGTCACCTTGTATCCACAGCATTGTCTCCGCCGAGATTGGAGAATTGGAGAGCGCTTATTCCTATTTTGACCGCACGGTTCGAATGGATCTGGATGATATCAACAAGAATGCGAAGGATGGCCTGCATACCGCGGCGATGGCCGGTTCATGGATGTCGATTGTGAACGGGTTTGGCGGGATGCGCCTGATTGATGGCGCTTTGGTATTTAATCCGGTGCTGCCTAAGCAGTGGGAGAGCTACCGCTTCAGGATTGTTAACCGGGGCGCGCTGCTGGAGATCCTCGTGGATGGCGGCGGCGTTCAGTATACCCTTCTTGAAGGGGAGTCACTTACGGTTAGGCACAAGGAAGAGAGCCTTACATTAGCATGGAATGAGCCGGTGAGAATCCCGCTTAATAAGTGAAATAGCTTTATGCAGCAGCCGTTTTCCGGTATTTGACCGGGGAACGGCTGTTTTTTTGCGCATAGAAAGAGGACGAGTGACATGGAGAGTGACGAAGCTTCCTTCTTCAGATTCACAGAATTAAGTTTGTCTTAAGTTTACAGCAAGTTCTAAGAAACATTCAGTTTATATGATCAGGTTATTATGGAATCCATTCATAAACTTATTCGATAAGAAGGAGGTAACTGTTTGAACGGCCTGATTCGTTTCTCCATGAGTAAAACGGCCGCGATGCTGATCATGATTGCGATCCTGTTCGGCGCCGGGCTCTATTCTGCCAAATCACTTAAGCTGGAGAATATGCCGGATGTCTCGTTTCCCGTGGTAGTTATCACAACGACTTACTCGGCTTCACCTGAGGATGTCATGACCCTCGTATCCAAGCCTATCGAGGATAAGGTAGCTAATATGGAGGGGATTGAGAGCATCAGCTCCACCTCCAGTGACAGCGGCTCCAACATAATTGTACAGTTCACCCAGGGAACTGATGTGGACAAGAAGAAGCAGGACCTGGACAGCCTGATCCAAAGCACCCCTCTTCCTGCTGAGGCTTCAAGACCCATGGCCTCTACCTTTGGATTCGCCTCTATTCCCGCTTATTATCTGGCAGTGTATGCGGAAAAGGGCATGACCCAGGCGGATTTGGACCAGCTGTATCAAGATGAATTGAAGCCTGGCTTCACTGCCATCAAGGGGGTTGACCATATCGATACCATTGGGGCACGGCAGACCTCGCTGGATATCGAGCTTAAGGCGGATGCGATGAATGCCTATGGGCTGTCTCCAGCCGAGCTGACGAGCGGCATACAGGCAGCCTTGTCCTCGGGATCTGTAGGTGCGATTAAGGTGGATGGCAATACCCAGATGGTCCGTGTCCGCGGGGAGCTTAATAGTCTGTACAGTCTGAAGAATCTAGAGCTCACGACAAGTCAGGGACAGACGCTGCTTCTTAAGGATCTGGCCGAGATTAAGGCCGTTACGGATTCGAAGTTCATCTCGCGTCTGGATGGTAAGCCCGCAATTGGGATTAACCTCTACAAGACCAGCGGGGCGAATGCCGTAGATTTCTCCGATGAGACCAATGGGCTGCTGGAACAATGGGAGCAGGCTCATCCGGACATTACGTTCAAGAAAATATTCGATAGCGCCGATGAAGTCCGCGAGTCCATCTCCGGTCTTCAGCGTGAGGGCTTGATGGGTATCGCCTTGGCCTCGCTCATTATTCTGCTATTCCTGCGGAATCTTCGAATGACGGCCATTGTGCTGGTGTCGATTCCTCTATCGATTCTCATCACCTTTATTCTGCTGAATTACCTGGGACTTACCTTAAATGTCATGTCTTTAGGGGGCATATTTATTGCGGTGGGGCGGATTGTGGATGACAGCATTGTAGTTATCGAGAATATCTATGCCAGCCTGGTAAAAGCGGAAGAGCGCAAAGAGTCCGTTATCCTGCTTGCGGTTCGGCAGGTGTCCATGGCAATAACCTCGTCCACCCTGGTTATGGTTGGCGTATTCCTCCCGATTGCCTTTGTCAGCGGCACAGTGGGTCAATTCTTCCGGCCCTTTGCCTTGACGGTGGCCTGTGCGCTTATGGCTTCCCTGCTGGTTGCCATAACTGTAATTCCACTGCTAGCCAAGCTGATGGTGCTGCGGCAGGTCGAGCTGAGTTCCCATCAGAAGAGCGAGAACGGGAAGACTGCCAGGCTGTATGGCAGGATTCTCTCCTGGTGCCTAACCCACCGCCTGAAAACTCTGCTGCTCTCCGCCGTGATGTTCTTCGCTACTCTCCTCATCACGATTCCGAATCTGGCCGTGAACTTCCTCTCGGATGGGGAGGAAGGACAGCAGATCAGCTTCAGTGCCAAGCTGCCTTATGAGACTTCCATAGAGAGTGCGGATGCCTACTCAAGTAAGATTGAGAGCTTGCTGAAGGAGGCGAAGGATGGGCAAGGAGGCGCGATCTTTAATTTTACCGAAGCGCTGGTAGGTTACGGGGGAAGCGAACAGCAGCTTCCTTACATGATTGAGATCAACACGGAAGTGAGTAAGGGGTCAGATCCCAAGGCGGTAAAAGAATTGTTCACCCGTCTTATTGGCACGGAGCTGCCTAAAGGCTCTGTGGTCACTCCCGGGTCTCTATCCGGCGGCGGGGGAGGAATCAGCTCTACAGATTTCTCTTATGTGATCTCTGGAGATAACCAGCAATCTCTGGAACAGGCAGCGGCCTTGGTAAAAGCCAGAATGAAGGAGTTTCCCGAATTGAAAGAAATCAAGGATTCACTGGGGGATGCAAAGTCGCAGGTGGAGATTACAGTCTCCCAGTCCAAGGCCAAAGCCTTGGGTCTAAGTACGGCTACGGTCCAAAATATGGTTCGAAGCTGGCTCGAGGAGATGGAGCTTGGAGAGATTCGCCTGGATAATGTGCTCTATCCTGTGAAGATTCTGCTCTCCGCGAGGGATAAGGACTCCCTTGAGCAGCTGGGCAAGATCCCTCTTCGCTCTGCCGAAGGGAAGATCGTATATCTGAATGAGATTGCCAAAATAGAAAAGCTACCTGCTCCCATTGCACTGCAGCGCGAGAAGCAGAAACAGGTGGTAAGCATCAAGGCTTCGATTGATTCAACGGACAAAGCCGCGGTCAGCTCCAAAGTAGCCGATGCCCTCAAGCAGCTGGAGCTGCCAGTTGGCGTATCGGTCAGTGTCGAAGGCGTAAGTGCCGAGATTGCCAAGAGCTTCTCACAGCTCTTTGCTGCCATGGCAGTAGCGATTGCCATCGTATATCTGATTATGGTGCTGTGCTTCGGGAATGCGAGTTCGCCCTTTGCGATTCTGTTCTCCCTTCCTCTGGCTGTGATTGGCGGACTGCTGGGACTCTGGCTGACCAGGGAGGCCATTAATATCACTTCACTGATCGGCTTCATGATGCTGATCGGCATTGTCGTGACGAATGCCATTGTTCTGCTTGACCGGGCTCAGCAACTGATCCAGGAGGGCAGCCCGGTGAGGGAAGCTTTGATTGAAGCGGGTAAAGTCCGGCTTCGGCCGATCATCATGACCGCGGGGGCTACCATTGTTGCCATGGTACCTCTGGCGCTAGGTCTGTCTCACGGTACGCTCATCTCCAAAGGTCTTGCGGTCGTTGTCATTGGAGGATTAACGACTTCTACAATTTTGACACTTGTTGTAGTTCCGGTCATCTATGAGCTGCTCGATTCAATCAGGAAGAAGCTAACCCGGAAATCTATGTCTGCAAGGAGACAGAAATCAAGCGAAGAGAAGAGTCTGGATATGTAAAGGGAAGGGGAAGGTGAGGTAACAGTGAAATTCTACCCTAAGAAGCGAACAGGCAAAAGGATTATAACAGCAGCTTGTCTGGTTCTAACCGCGGTTGCAGCAGCTGGCTGCACCCCCGCTGCAACCGTTCCACAGGTACAGGCCGCGCCCGGAATCGCCAAAGTTAAGACAGAGCCGATTGGTATGCACTCGATGGGAGCACCCAGGGAGCAGGTCGCGGATGTAATGGCCTCGGTACAGATTGGCATCATTGCCCAGGGGTCCGGGACGATTACCGAAATACTTAAGAGCAATGGCGCGAAGGTAACGAAAGGCGAGGTTATTGCCCGGATCTCCTCCGGGACAGCGGGCCTGTCTACCTCTGCGGCCGAGTCCTCGGTGTCCAGCGCGAAGAGAGCGCTGGAGACTGCCGAGGCAGAATTGGAAGCCAATCGCATACAGCTGGAAAGAACGATCAGCGGATATGAGAAGCAGTTGAAAGAGGCGACCCGGGCAAATAATGAAGAGCTGTACAGTACAACCAAAGATAACCTGGAAGCGTCAAAGGTTCAGTTGAGGTTCCTCGAATCCAAAAGCTCGGTGCCTGCTGCGAGATCTCAGCTGGAGACAGCCAAGGTGTCGCTCGAACAGGCCAGAGCGAATCTGGACGCTTACAATATTACGGCATCATCCAGCGGAGTACTCGCTGAGATGGACTTGTCCATTGGAGCCAGTGTGGCACAAGGAGGCAAGGTCGGTGTGATTTTGAATGGGAATCAGATCACGATTCAAGCTCAACTCAGCGAAGAGTTAGCCGAGCTGGTTCGCGGGAAGAAGAAGGTGCGGGTCTACTATGCTGATCAACCGCAGCATGGTCATGAAGTTCGGATCGTATATCTGTCTGTAGCTCCAAGCACCTCTACAAGATTATATACACTCCAGCTGACGGCCGATAATAAGGATGCTTTCTTCATCCTGGGTTCCAGGGTGCAGGTACAATTAACCACAGAAGAGGAAGAGAATGTTCTGTCTGTTCCGGCAGACAGCATCGTCCGTGATGCAGACCATACTTATATTTTCGTGCTGAAAGGAAATATGGCTCAGCGGGTAAAGGTAGGGCTCGGAAGACTAAATGGAATTTATCAGGAAATTCATGGCGCCGCAGCTGGGGATCAGCTGGTTGTATCAGGTCAGCATACGCTTAAGGATGGGGAGAAGGTCCAGGTCCAGTGACGGTGATACGAATCGTGTGAAACGGAATAAAGCGAAGAGGCCTTCCAGGCGTGCCGGAAGGTCTCTTTCTTTGTATCCAATTTGGTGATCTTACGCAGGCATAGTCAGGGAAATGAAGGCTACTTCGTTATTTTCAAAATACAGATGGAACTTTAACGAGTCGCCTACGCGGTAATCCCATCTGGAATTGATCTCCATATTGGGCTTCCCGAGCTTCGACTGCACCTGCTGCTTGGTCAGACCGACCTTAATTCCATCAGGGGTCTGGAAGCTCTTGTCCAGAAATATAACCTCGCTTCCCGAAGAGATTATGCCGGTCTCCTTATAATAGAGCACGTTTCTCACACGTTGGGTCAGGCCATCGTAATACTCCTTCGCGAAAGTGTAGCTATTCGATAGAAATAAAATCTGACTAAGCCATCCGTCGGTATCCTTCCCGTTAATATTAAACCGCTCCGCCTTATATTTGAGACTGTCATTTCCCTTCATTTCGCCCCTGTCTACCTCCTCCTGCGCGGCAGCCGAGAGCCGTTCCACCTTCGCGAGATCTGAGTCGGGTTCGAGGAGCCCGGACATCAAGCGCAGCACTTGGTCATCTGCGTAGTAACAGGCATTCCCGAGTTGATAAGTGTTGCTGTCCAGGCTGTAGGGGATGCTGTAAACCCCTTTGGAGGTATGGATTCGGATCTGCACCTGCTTCTCGTCAGGAGTGTCCTTGTCTGCTTTGGCGATGGACAGATCCTCCCAATATAATCCGTCCGTTATCACCGCGTAACGTGACTTCGGAACGGCCATTTCAGCGCTTGTACCTGGGGGCTTAACCGTAACGGACTCCACCATTTCTGCTGTAAAAGGAAGCTGTGCCCCCAGCTGTCCGCTCGGTCTGTCCGGCTTCACGGGGATATCGCCTGTCGATTCCTGAACCTTCGGCTTGACGATAGGAGGAGTCGCAACAACCTCACCTGAAGCCGAATTACCTTTCAGATACGAGTAGAATAGGACTGTTCCAATACAGACGATAACGATCGAGGCTGCGGTGGCCCAGATGAGTATGGATTTGGCAGAGATTGAGCGCTTATTCTGCCTGGTGGCCTCAAGGGCGATACGGTTCATATGGTCTCTGGTGAATGTCCGGTGCGGAAAAGGCCCCTGCTTCAATTGATCATACAGCTGGTCGGTTTCTTTACTCATAGAGAGCACTCTCCTTTCGGTACGCGGCCATACGGCTACGGGCTCTGGATAATCTGGATTTGACCGTACCTTCGGACAACTGCAGCATGGCGGCGATCTCCTTGGTGGTCATCTCGTATTTCGCATGGAGAATCAGGACTTCTCTCAGCTTGATCGGCAGCTTCAGCACGGTATCCCAGATCTCCGACGAGTAGGTATACTCCATCACTTTTTGCTCTGCCGAGGGAGAGGATTCCTTGGGGGTAATCCAATCGAGAAGGGTAACTTTTCTAACAAAAGCGGATCTCAAATAATTCAAAGATGTATTGCGGGTAATGGACAGGAGCCACGTCTTGATGGCCGAATGTCCGCGAAACGTATGAATTAATGAATAAGCCTTCAGAAAAACATCCTGCACAATATCGTCAGCCAAATCGTGCCTTCGAGTCAGGATAAAGGCCAGATTCCATACATCCTGACCGAAGGCATTCATGAGATCATGAAGATCCGAAGGACTCATCTGATCAATATGAATCATGTATTCCCACTGTGTTTGTTCCAATCTCTTCACCTCTTACTCATTAGACAAAAGAAACCAAAATTTAGTTCCCTTAATTGGTCGTGAAATAATTTTAGGCAGTAGAGAGATAGACGGACTTTTTGTTAAGGAGTTCGGTTTATGTTCTAAAAGCTCCGAGAACGAACGTTACTCCCATCGCTGCCTGTGTTCGGATATATAGAATGATTTTCAGTGGAAAATATCCGAACACAAAGGCGACCGCTTTCGCTTGTCCGCTATCGTTCGTCTCTCCGCAGACTTCCGGCGAAATTTCAACGAAACCATAAAATAAGGAACCCTCCTTTGGCTTCACTCTTGGCCAAGTCTTACGAAAGTGAGCCTTTAGGTGGGATGGCTTTCACCCGACCACAATCTCCTGAAGAAACATGCCGTAGACCCAAACAGCAAAGCTCCAGCCCAAGGTTTACCCTTTGGCTGGAGCTTTGCTTTCATTTTTTGGAAGAGTCGTCTCTAAGCTTTAAAACTCTTGTTTTTGGGACAGCCCTATCTATGCCAAAGTGCTATAGGGATCCTTGGGCAGCCCAAGGGATGCAGGTAAAGCATGCTAAGGATTACAGGTAAGCAAGTCAAGGACTACAAGCAAAGCATCCTAAAGATTAGGGAAGCAGCCATAGCCTCTAGGCTTCCAGCTCTTGCATGCGTTCAAGAATCCGCCGCTTCCGGTAGAGCATGGTAGCTGCTTCGGCCACATCCTGAAGGGTCCCGCGGTTGATAATGGCTCCAAAGAGCGCGCCAGCAACAGGAACAAGCTGGAACAGCTTCTTCCATCCGAAGTTGTCGCGGTAAGAGGCAATGACTTCGCGCCAGCCTTGAAGCTGGGAGAGCGACTCACGCTGACGGTTCTCGTTACCGAAGTCGGACAGATCCTCAAGCACGGCCTTCTTGCCGACAATATCGGCCGAAGCGAACTGCAGACATTTAATCACGAAGATGCGCTCCAGCTTCTCCTTGGGATCATAACCGTAAGTGATGGCAATTTCCTGAATTGTCTTCAGGGACAGCCCCAGGATGGCGGGGATATCAATGGCCAAGGTAAATAAGCCGCCGAATCCGGTCGTTGCCCCTTGGGCGGTGGCGAAGGCAGCCCGGCTCTGCACCAAGTCTTCACTGGTTTTGTCCATAACGGCAATCGGCAGGCGGCGAGCAGATTCTAGGGTTAGCGGATCTTCAAGCTCCACTTGGGAAGCCCCGGATGCGGCTGGCTGAGCAGCTTCATTCCGAAGCTTGCTGAGGACGGCTGACTCGGAGATCAGGTACTGTCCGCCGGTCTGCACGAAGCCGCCTATCTCATCCATAGCCTGTCCGAGCTTCTGCTGTATGAATTTGGGGGTAAGGCGATCCAGCAGCATAAAGGGCAGCCGGCCGATTTTCTCCCAGAACCAAAGGTCCTTCTGGTTTTTCTCCCAAGACTCTATCTCTTTAAGCATGACTCTCAATTCTTCTTGTGTTTCCGAATTTGGCCCCAAGGGCATGAGGTTTGACATGGGATTGACCACTCCTTTTAAGGATTATACGAGCATTAACGGGGCGGGTTGCAGCCAATTACCTATAATTTCTCTACTTGTAATGAGAACCAGTGTGTGCTGGAATGATATTGAATTCTAAAAATTTAGAGATTTGGAGAGTGATCCTTATGTCGTATTTATCCGTAAGCACCTGGAGCCTGCACCGGTTGCTCGGACCCCTGCGGTGGACGATCTGGGATGCTGTGAACGAGACTCAGCAAATGGATATTCAGGATCAGCCCCAAATTCTGACTCTGCTGGAGCTGCCAGCTGAAGCGGCCCGAAGAGGATACCAGGCTGTGGAGATATGTCATTTTCATTTCCCGGCTGTGGATCCAGTATACCTCAATCAATTGAAGGAAGCTTTCCGGGAATCAGGAGTTCAATTCGACACTCTGCTTCTTGACTATGGTGATATTACGGCTGTTGATCCGGTAAGAAGGGAGTCGGATATAGCCTATATCCGCAGCTGGATCAAGACGGCCTCCTTAAGCGGAGCCAAGCAGATCCGGGTCATCGCCGGAGAGGCCGATTCCTCGGATGAGGAGGCGATTCAGCGCTCCGCAGGAGTCTTGTCTGAACTTGCTGAGTACGCCAAAACTTATGGAGTCAAGATCATTACGGAGAATTTCAAAGCGCTCACGTCACGTGCATCCAGCTGTCTTCAGATTCTGGAGAGAACGGGCTTTGGGGTTAAAATGATTACTGATTTTGGCAACTTCAAAGGCTCTCTCAAATATGCTGAGATTGCAGAGATTGTACCTTATAGTGTGTCCATTCATGCCAAGGCTAGTTACGATCAAAATGGTTATCCGGATGAGGACGAGTTCAGAAGGTGCTTAACCGCAGTCAAAGACCAAGGCTACGATGGAGCCTATGTTCTTATTTATGATGGTCCCGGAGACATGTGGGAAGGACTTGACAGAATTAAGAGAATCGTATGTGAATCTATGTAATTGAGGAACCTGCAGAGTTCTGGCAGATTGATATGAAAGCCCCGGGAGTGTGACTCCCGGGGCTTTGCTGCACTGCTTATGAAGCTATGACACGAATGAATTCTACGGCCTGTAAAGGGATGATGGCAAGATCCGTCGGTGGACCGTATATGACAGGCGGTACCTTCAGCAGCAGCGTCGTAGCGCTAACCGAGATCAGGGTGCCTGACATCAAGTCGTTGGGAGTCAGAACTTCAACCTCTTTGCCAACGAAGCCTTGGGCTAGATTACGAAAATTCATAAAGCAAGCTCCTCTCCTAGGTGTCTATATAACGTTACTGCAGAACGGTGATCCGGGAGTAAGGAATAAGCACCAGATCTCCTGTAGACTCCCGGATCTCCAAGGCATCGGTTCCCGCGGTCAGAAGAATACCTTCCACGGTTGCGCTGGCGGTACTGACTGTAATGGTCTGCCCGATCTTTTCCTGAAGCACCTCCTGCAGAGCAGGGTTCGGGAATAAGCCGGAAGCCAGATTACTCTCCAGTTCATCCAGGCGGGCGTTTAGATGCCGTACGGATTTTGCAAGATGCTTCACTTCACGTCTAAGATGACCGATTCCGAAAAACCACATGTTGTTGTCCTCCTTAAGTCAGATCTATTTTCCATGCCACAGCAGGTATTTCTCGATGTCTTTGCGTAGCCGCAGCAGACTTTTGAGACTCTCCCGCTCAGTCAACCGGAACTGGCGTGCACGTGACCGGACGAGATTGGGGCCATTAGCAAGAAAGTCGTCAATAACCGGGTTGAAGCTTTCAAGAGGTTCTTTATAGTTGCAGTAGTATTGCTCCAGCCCAAATGCTGCAAGCAGGCTCTCGATCTTGCTCATCCCGCTGAAGGCCAGCGTTGGGATGCCTGCGCGAAGTGCGACCAGAGTCGGGTGGAGCTTGAAGCTGATTAAATAATCGACAGATTGGATTGCGCTGTACGTCAGGTCAAGATCGAGCAGCAGCGGCAAAATATCAATAGATGCACCCGGGCGCAGCTCCCTGAGCCGGGTTTTGAGCCGGACACACATCGGATAGTCGGAGTATCCGCCGCCATTCGGATGGTTCACTGCTGGAATAAGACGCAGATGATATCCGCGTTCCGAAAAGGACTTCATCAGTGTGACAAAGGAATCGAACGGGAAGGAATCATAAGCGAACACACAGATACCGATCGTAGGCCGCTGCGAAGGCTGCTTATACGGATAGCGCGGCTGCCTGTAAGCAAAAGCCATATCCGGTGCGACCTCCACATTCTTGTGTAAGCCGGCGCGTCTAGCGATATCCGCCGATCTAGGATCACGGAATACTGCCCGCTTCGCACGGCTGATGGCGTCCCGGTACAGCTCAACCTGAGCCGCTGGCCAACTTTCCTCGGGATAGGCATCGACAATGCCGACCCCATACAGCCAGGTGGGTTTATCTTTAAGTGCAGGCGGGAAGTAGTACGTGTTGAACGCATAGGGGGTAATCAGATCTCCGCCTCCAATGATGACAGCGTCCGTCTTGTCTGGATCAAGCTGCGAGTTCCAGGGATAGATCTGGTGTGGATAGAAGACCTGCTGAAATGTCCGCAGGAACAGATCATCACCAAAATTGCCCATCCCGTAGTAACCACAGACAGCAATGTTCATTTCGGATGTCCTCCTTTCATGTTATCCGCCTGGGCTTTGAACCAGGCGGGATACCGCGCCCCGCCGCGCTGGCTGACACTGTTAGCGCGGAGTACGCGGTGATACACCGGCCGGTGAATAACGGCCGGGTGCGGATGCTCGGCGAGCAGCGCCTCGCAGACGGCAATGTCCTCGAAGAGCCGTGCATCCGCACCGGCTCTGATCGGCCAGCCGCCGATCCCGCGCAGCATCGCCGCGCGGTACAGCCGCGGCACCAGCGGGGCGGCCGCATCAGCGTCCGCGCGGTGCCCGCGGTAAGGCAAGGCCCCGCGCCACAAGGGACCCAAGTGGCGCGTGCCCTGCCACAGGCCGCTTGCGCCGGTCGCGATGGCCGCTTCCGGCGCGTCATCCATGGCGGCGGTGAGCAGCGCCGCCGCCTCGGGCTGGAGCCAGTCGTCCCCGTCCAGCTCCAGCACATACCTGCCCCGCGCAAGCCCGAGGAGTTCGTTAAGCACGAACACCTTGCCGCGGTTAGGGGCGAAGCGGTGAATGTGAATCCGCGGGTCGCTTAGCAGGTACGGCAGATCTGCCGTACCATCCTCCGAGCCGTCATCTCCGATGAGCAGCTCGAAGTCCGGGAAGGTCTGGGCCAGAACCGACCTTACCGCCCATCCCAGAGTAGCCCGCATGTTGTAGACCGGCAGAAGGATGGAGACGGCCGGGCTGGTTCCGCTTGGCGCGGCAGGCGGACTGCCGTCCGCCCCTGAGCCTTGTTCGGCCTCGCGGTCGCCCTGCCGGGAACGGGCAGAGCCGTTGTCTTGCAGGGATGGGGCGGCTGTGCTGCCGCCTGCCCCTACGCCCGGTTTGTCTTCGCCGTCGCTCCCGTTCACAGGCTGAGGCGGGGCGGCTCTGCAGCCGCTCGCCCCTACGCCCGGTTCGTCTTCGCCGTCGCTCCCGTTCCCTGGCTTGAATGGGTTAGTTGTGCTGCCGCCCTTCCCGGAAGCCGCCGCTTGGCGATAGGTACGGCTGTTGGCAATGACGGGCACCACACCTTCAAGCTGGGCGCTGGAAGGGAACACCCGCCATCGTATCCCGGAGTGAAGTGGATAGGGCGGCGGATTCAGGGGCTTATACCCTGCGAGTCCATAGCGACGATGCATTCGAGTGTTAGGGATGATGGCAATCTGATGCGGATTCATTGGCATGATCTCGTAAGGCAGATAGAGTGTAGAAGGCAGTGGATCAAAAGCACGGCCAAGCTCCTGAATCAGATAATCCCGCCGCCATATCAGGGGAACACAGGGGGTATGAACCCCTGCAGGCGGCGTATGCGAGGTATTGACGGCGTCCTCACGCATCAAGAGCCGCCTGGATTTCTGCTGGTTCCCGGCAACTGCCCGAGCGTCTTCCAGGGCTATAACCCGGATATGATTAAGGTTCGGCATCCCGGTAAGCTGCTGCTCCAGCCAATCCATTAGAGGCCTGCTGACCGCAGCTGCAGCGGGATTCCAGAATACCCACTTAGACTGAGGGTGGGTATTCTTCTCCAGCAGACAGATTAACCGGTCTGCATACGGCCTTGGATCGAATAGCAAGGACTCTGGGATGGCGAGCGCTATTTTTTCAATCAGAGGGTACACCGTACTCATTACAGTAGAGATTTCTTGCGGAGAACCTCGGTAATGACCTCATTTCCTGCGATTCCCCGCTCCTGCCAGCGATTCTGCCGGGCATAGTTAATTCTTGAATTCCGGTTCGCTTCGGAATCCGGAGCCAGGAGCATAGACCCGAGCTTTGCAGCAAAGTCATCATGCGTTGTAGCGGTGGTTACATGAGGCTCCATATGAATGCATTCGGGCAGTGCTGTGGACAGCACACGAACCCCGGCAGCCAAATACTCATAGGCCTTGACTGGATTCGTAGCGAGTGTAATGGGATGGTAGAGAAATGGAATAATGGCAACATCGATATGAGGCAAATACTGCTTCAATTCACTGTGCGGCTTTTCGCCGAGCACATGGACATTGGGCAGCTCGGTGTAAGATGGGATATCTCCGTAAGGAGCTCCGATGGAGACAAAGTTAACTCCCGGGTAGGTGCGGGCGATTTTCTCGAACAAGGCATGATCAACCCAGTAAGCCCATGCGCCGATGTATGCGACAATCGGGCCTTCAGGAAGATCGGCAGGTCTTGCGCTCCGCGGAAGATCGAACAAGCTTTGATCCGCCGCATTGGGAATCAGCGTGACGGGTTTGTCAGGGTAAGCGAGTTCCAGCCGTGTCTTGATCGACTTCGCCGTCGCCACAAGATGATCAGATGCTTCAACCATCTTGGCTTCGTACTTCGCCCAGTGCGGGAATTCATCGCAGCAGTCGTAGATTACCGCGTCAGGCTTGAACAGAGTCAGCCTCGATCGCTGCTTGGCCCAGGTCGTCCAGATTACAACGGGTTGTTCTTTGCGAAGCCGCGGGAGTGTCCGCGACAGAAAGCTCTGATGATCGGTGAACAGATGAACGCCGGGCTCAACTTCTTGAAGATGGGGGGAGAGCGGCGCCAGATTCTCGAAATACACTTGATGTCCCAGAGCTCCGAATTGGGTCATCAGCTGCTGAGGCCGCTGTTTCATAAATCTCCAATTCATAGTTTTGGGATAAATAATGACAGCCAAAATGCTTTTCCCTCCTTTGTGAAAGCTTGCTCCATCCTATGCATTGCTAGCTTAATAGAATAACGCCAATGGCCCGCCCCATGGCAAAAATAGTTGGCTATAGCGAGCAGCTACAAGATGCTGTATATAGGAAGGGAGCTCTGGCAGGGCCTCTTGCGGATACGCATTACGGCGAACTCTCATATACTATCCTGAACTTGCTAGAGGAGGAGATTATGAATATGGAAGAGATTCGTGTGCTCGTTGTATTTGGTACGAGGCCTGAGGCAATTAAGATGGCTCCGCTTGTAAAAGTATTGGAGCGCACTCCCGGCCTCAGACCGGTTGTATGCGTGACGGCCCAGCACAGAGAAATGCTCGACCAAGTGCTTGAGGTGTTCGGGATTAAGCCGGAATATGATCTGGACCTGATGAAGCCCGGACAAAGCCTGACCGAGCTCAGCGTATCCGTGCTGACTGGCCTTGAGAAGGTGATCCGTTCGTCGGGCTGCCGGCTCGTTCTCGTTCATGGGGATACGACCACCGCTTTTATGGGCGCCCTTGCCGCGTATTATTCACAGATTCCAATTGGACACGTCGAGGCTGGTCTGAGAACTTATGATAAATACGCGCCTTACCCGGAGGAGATGAACCGCGAGTTCATCGGCCGGGTAGCCGATCTGCATTTTGCGCCAACCGTCCAGTCCGGACTCCAGCTGGCCGCCGAGAACCGGATTGCGAATGTGCATGTTACCGGAAATACGGTCATTGATTCCCTTCAGTGGACCATTCAGGAGAACTTTAATCACCCGCTCCTGGCGAAGCTGGATAAGTCTCGCAAATGGATCTTTATGACGATGCACCGGAGAGAGAATTGGGGAAGTCCGATGAGAGAAGTGTTCGAAGCTGTCGCGCGCACAGCCTTAGAGCGTGAGGACGTGGAGTTCATCTATCCGGTTCATCCGAATCCGGAGATTGTGAAGCTGGCGGGGGAGATCCTTGGCGGAAAGGCAAGAATTCATCTTACCGAACCGCTGGACGTAGTAGCCACGCACAACTTCATGGCGCGCTGTCATTTCGTCTTGACGGACTCGGGCGGGATTCAGGAGGAGGCGCCGTCCCTTGGCAAGCCGGTCCTTGTTCTGCGGGATAAGACCGAGCGGCCTGAGGGAGTAGAGGCGGGAACGCTCCGGTGTATAGGGACGCAGACCGAGCGCGTTTATCGAGAGATTGCTATTCTGCTAGATGATCAGGAAGCGTATAGAATCATGTCGGAAGCCAGCAATCCCTTTGGGGATGGATACGCCTCCGAGCATATTGCGCGGATCATTATGGATTTCTTTGATCTCTGAAGATCCCCTGGTTGTTAAGTAAATGGCGGTATGATTCAATAGATTCATATCGTATTGTCTTGTCATGTCAGGAAGGAGATCCCGCAGTGATACCATTGAATCCAAGTCCCATTGCCCGTGATGACATATATCTTCCGGCTGAATTCCCGCTTACGGCCTCCTGTACAGTTGGAGTCTCACCTTCATTTCAGCGGCTGCACTGGCACAGGGCGCTTGAGATTAACCTGATTGCCCAGGGAAGCGGCACTTATGTGATTAACGGCCGGGAATACCCTTTTGAGCGCGGTGATCTGTTCCTGATTGATTCGGATGATCTGCACCGGGCTTATGAGGGGCATGATCTCAAGATGATTGTAATTATGTTCAATCCGCAGTTGCTTGCGGCAGGACAGAGGTTTGATCCTGAACTGCTTTTACCATTCCGAAGCCATGACTCCAGCCCTTCCCATCACATTGTGAACGGTCATACTCAGAATCAGGTGATGATGACTTATATCGAGAATATTTATCAGGAATATATACAGAATAAGCGTTCCAGCCGTTCGGTCATTATCGGGCAGCTTATGCTTTTCCTGGCTGAGGTCAACCGCCATTTCGATACAGACCCGGCTTCAGCCGATTTCATGCCGCCCCGGCAGCTGGAGCTGATGCGGGAAGTGATCCGCAATATGGAACAGGATCTGTCCAGAGCATGGACGCTGCGGGAGCTTGCTGATCTTGTACATCTCAGTCCTTCCCGGTTCAGCACGTTATTTAGCCAGGCGGCGGGCAGCTCGCCTCTGAACTATCTGGTCCAGCTGCGGCTGTCTCATGCCGTGCAGCTGCTGGAAGAGGGAAGCGATCCTATTCTTGATATTGCGATCTCCTGTGGTTTTCGTAATTTATCGAACTTTAACAGACTGTTCCGCAGATATTTGGGTGTCTCGCCTTCCACTATGCGCAGACGCCTGCAAGGGGATCGAAGAGAATAGTAAGATAGTATCAGTAGAGAGGACTATTGCAGAAGAATGCGATAGTTCTTTTTTTGTATCCTGAAAGGGAGAAGGAGTGATGATTAAGATGAACTGCTACCTTGGAGTAGATGCGGGCGGAAGCAAGACACACAGCCTGCTTGTAAATAGTTACGGACAGGTCATTGGCCGAGGCGCTGCAGGTAACGGGAACCATCAGACCGGCTTAAGGCAGGCCAGGGAGAATATTGCTCTTGCTTGCCGATTAGCCCTGGATGAGGCGGGGATATCACCAGATGATGTGACCTATGCTTATTTCGGGCTTGCTGGAGCAGACCGGGAACCGGACTATGAGATTCTGCGGCCTATGATCGGGGGACTTGGATTCCCCAGACACCGGATCACCTGTGATACGATGATCGCTATGCGTGCTGGGACTTCGAGGTCTTATGGGGTAGTAATTATCAGTGGGAGCGGCTTCAACGCAGCTGCCCGGAACCTGCACGGGGAAGAACTACAGTATGGAGGGTTCGGGTACTTGTTCGGTGATGGACATGGGTCAGGAGGAAGCTTGTCGGACTTCGCATTCCGCTCTGCTATACGTGCCTGGGATGGGCGAGGTAAGCCGACTCTGCTGCATGACATGGTGCTTCGGGAGACTGGCTTTTCCAATGTCCCGCGTATGCTGGACGCCGCCTTGGATGATCAGTTTCGTCCCCCGCTCAGGCTCGCTGAGCTTGTATTCGAGGCTGCCCGGCTGGGAGATGAGCTGGCCGAGTCCTTCCTGTGGGAGCAGGGGACCGAGCACGGCAATGCTGCAGCTGCATTAATCCGCCGCCTTGGCATGCAGGATGATGTATTCGATGTGGTCCTTGGCGGCAGTGTACTTGCGAAGAGCGGACAGAACAGCATGGTAGAAGCAATTAAAGAAGAACTCTGCAAGACTGCCCCGAAGGCTGCCGTCACCCCGATTACGATGGAGCCTGTGGCCGGTGCTGTGCTTAGTGCTATGGATGAAGCGGGGTACCCAGCCAATGAGGAAGTCATTCGGATGCTGGAGCAATTTTCGTATTCTAAATCGGAAGGAGAGCGAGTGTAATGAATAACAAACCAGGACTGAAAATTGCGGTGATCGGCGGAGGATCGTCTTATACTCCGGAATTAGTGGAAGGCTTGATTCAAAGCTATCACGACATGCCCGTGGCTGAGCTTTGGCTGGTAGATATCGAAGCAGGCAAGATGAAGCTTGATATTGTCGGCAATCTGGCTAGACGAATGGTCCGCAAGGCGGGTATTCCCATGGAGGTACACTTAACGCTGAACCGCCGCGAGGCAATCAAGGATGCTGATTTCGTAAGTACACAGATTCGTGTTGGGTTGCTGGAAGCCCGGAAGCTTGATGAGCATATTCCGATTCGCCACGGAGTTGTCGGTCAGGAGACAACAGGACCTGGGGGGATGTTCAAAGCGCTTCGCACCATTCCGGTAATTCTGGACATCTGCCGGGATATCGAAGAGCTGGCGCCGAATGCCTGGATGCTTAATTTTACGAATCCGGCGGGTATGATCACGGAGGCGGTTACGAAGTATTCGAGGGTGAAGACAGTGGGTCTGTGCAACTCACCCATCAACTTCCAGAAGTTCCTTGCCGAAGTATATGAGGTGGATGAGAGCCGTGTACTGCCTGAGTTCGTGGGGATTAATCACCTGCACTGGGTTACCTCCGCACAGGTTGATGGGGAAGAGAAGCTGCCCGAGATTCTAGCTGGAGACCGCGAGTATTCGGCTAAGAATGTGCCTACCGTAGGCTGGGATAGCGACTTCCTGCGTTCCCTTGGTGCGGTTCCGACTTATTATCTGAAATATTACTATATGATGACCGAAATGTATGAAGAAATGAAGGAGGCACTTGTACAAGACGGAACCCGCGCAGATGTGGTAAGCCGGGTGGAGAAGGAATTGTTCGAACTCTACAAGGATGAGGCGCTCGAGGAAAAGCCGAGGCAGCTGGAACAGCGCGGCGGCGCCTATTATTCCGAGGCAGCTGTGAAGCTGATGCGCTCGCTGTATCAAGGCAGCAATGACATTCAGACCCTGAATGTGCCCAATGGCAGTGTGTATGATTTCCTGCCGGAGGATGCCAGCATCGAGATTAACTGTGTGGTTACCGGGCAGGGTCCGATACCTATGATGCCGACCCGTGTACCCGAGCATGTGAAAGGCCTGCTTCATGCGGTGAAGACCTATGAGAGCATTGCGATCAAAGCCGCGGTAAGCGGAGATCGGGATCTTGCCCTGCAGGCGATAACGCACCATCCATTGGTGCCTTCGGTCGCCGTGGGTAAGGCCATTCTTGATGAGATGCTGGAGGCGCATAAGCTGTATTTGCCGCTATTTTTTTAAGGAATAAACAGGTGGATACTGAAGGAACTTAAGAAGCACAACTACATTTAAAGTGTTAGAGATGATGAACCTTTGACCGAGAATTCCTCGGTTAGGGGTTTAGTCTGATAAATTACTGTATTCTTAGTAATCGAGAAAAAGCCAGTTTCCTGATCCGAGTTATGCGGAGCTAGCTTTAGCTCAGTAAGCTTGACTACATAGTCCGAGTGAACTCCATCTGTAACTCCGCCTGTTTTCTCTAGCGATGCAATATTCCCTGTAGCGGTGTAGGTATCGGCCTGTTTATTCTCCTTGCTGCAGCCAACTGTAAAGATTGTAACGAATAGGGCAAGCAACAATAGTATCATTGTGTGTCTTCTCATGGAATATTCAGCTCCTATGATTAAAATAAGGCTTATTCTATATATAGACGATACGTGAATTAGATAAGTTGTGATGTGAAGCCATTC
Source organism: Paenibacillus sp. Paensp111 (assembly GCF_059492195.1). Classification (NCBI taxonomy): domain Bacteria; kingdom Bacillati; phylum Bacillota; class Bacilli; order Caryophanales; family Paenibacillaceae; genus Paenibacillus; species Paenibacillus sp. Paensp111. The sequence continues at coordinate 3,129,179 of NZ_CP168527.1, read as the reverse complement.
TGCCACAAGCTTTATTCTTAATTGTCAAACCGAGTACAGCCGATTAACTTTTGCTTTTCCCCCAACCATGATATATTTTCCTAAGGGTTATCCACTTGGAACACCATTCCATACACAAGGAGAGAACGCGAAATGATCAAGCATGTCGTCCTGTTCAAGTTGAAAGATTCTTCACCTGAAAGTGTTGAGAGAACCGTATCCGTACTTCGCGGATTGGAAGGGAAAGTAGAGCAGCTGGTGGATATTCAGGTTGGCGCCGATGTCATCCACTCCGAGCGCTCTTATGATATTGCACTGATCACAACCTTTGCTTCGCTTGAGGATCTTCAGGGGTATCAGGTTCACCCTGAACACAAGAAAGTAATTGAGCATATGGTTCAGGTTCGTGAATCCCAGGTTGCCGTAGACTTCGAATTTTAAGGGGCTCTGACTGATGTATTATGTGAACCGGGAACAAATTGAGCGGCGGCTGAACGTGATTCCCCAGATTATCGAGGTGCTGAATCAGGCTGAAGCCAAGATGAATCAGAATTTAGAGCTTCTCTATGCATTCGCTGAAGAGAGAGCGCTGCACCTGGGTATAGAAGTCGTGACCGATGTAGGAAGCTACCTCATCGACGGCTTTATTATGCGGGATGCCAGCAGTTATGAGGATATTATCGACATTATGCTGGATGAGAAGGTCGTGGACGGCGAGCTTGCCGCCCTGCTCACAGAGCTGGTACGGCTTCGCAGGCCGCTGGTTCAGGAGTACTTTGACTGGCGCAAGGATGGGCTGAGTGAGCTGGTAGCTAGTCTTCCGGATGCACTTACGTCTTTTGCGGCAAAGGTTAGAGAGTATTTGGACCGGGAACTTAAGTAAATGCTGATTCATCCCATCAGCAGAACATAAGCCTGAATCATGATCGATGGATCATGGTTTGGGCTTTTTATTTTTCCCCTGAATAAATTTCCATAAATTCATCTTCCTCTGTGTCAAGACGAGCCCAGACTGCTTATAATGAATCAACAATATAGGCATTCGCCCTCAAATGAAGCTGAGCTTGGGTATCCGGGTGCCGAAAGGGAGAGATGTTGAATGAGTCAAAAGAATTTCTGGTTGGGCGCGCTTGTAGGCAGTGTAATCGGTTCGGCAGCAGCCCTGCTGCTGGCTCCTAAGAAAGGCAGTGAGCTGCGTAAGGATATCGCAGACGGTGCCCGTCAAGTTAGCGACAAATCCCGCGAGGTAGCAGGCAAGGTGAGTGAGCATACATCCGAAGTCATCAATAAGGTAAAAGACAAAGCTCATGATGTAGTCAGCAGCATTCATGCGCTTCGCGAGAAGAAAGTCAATGCGGGCGTTACAGAAGAGGAGCTCGTGGTGCAAATCTCCGCTTCGGAGGACGAAGCAGCTGTGGAAGAAGTAACGGAGTCTGCTGAAGCCGTCAAATAATCTGCTGAAGGTGTGTGTTCAAGTAACTGCTATATAGCTATAAGACCCTTCGGGGTCTTTTTTTTTGCACTTGTAAGATCTTCCACTTTCCTTGTCCCCCCGCATAAATTGGGTTAATATTTAGGTACGCTTTGTGGCTGGATGTCATAAAGTAACGGTGAGAATCATATGGAACGAACGAATGTGTAGGCTTTTTTAAGTTAAGTTCCTTCCATATCAACCTATGAAAAAGGAAGCGGGATGTTCGTGCAGCAAGCTATCGCAATACTAGATTCGGGAGTAGGAGGACTGACGGTTGCGAAGGAGGTCATGAGACAGCTCCCCCGGGAGAAGGTCATCTACTTCGGAGATACGGCACGTACTCCCTACGGCCCGCGCACACCGGAAGAAGTTCGCTTGTTCACGGAGCAGATAGTTGACTATTTAATTCAATTTAATCCAAAAATGATCGTGATTGCCTGCAATACAGCTACAGCGGCTGCGCTCGACTACATTGCATCCAAGATCTCCATTCCCGTAATCGGGGTGATTCGTCCTGGTGCCCGCGCGGCAATCAGTGCAACGAAGACCGGACATATCGGTGTAATCGGTACGGCAGGAACCATTCAAAGCGGCGCCTATCCGGCAGCTCTGAGAGAGCTGTCTCCTTACATTCATGTGGTGAGTGAGGCTTGTCCTACACTCGTGCCGCTGGTGGAACGGGGAGTATTCGACACGCCGGAGACTCAGGAAGTCGTTGAGGATGCCCTGAAAGAGATCAAGCAGAACAACATTGATTGCCTTATCCTGGGATGCACTCATTATCCTTTTCTCAAGAAGGCGATTCAGGTTGAGATGGGTCCCAAAGTTAAGCTGATCAGTTCAGCGGATGAGACAGCGCGGGAGATCAGCACGGTCCTGTATCAGAAAGGGCAGCTGGCTCGCGGCGATGAGACGCCGATTCATCAGTTCTTCTGCAGTGGCGATGCAGAGATGTTCCAATCCATTGCTTGTGAGTGGCTTGGTGAACACATCAATCTTACACCTGTCGTGTGGCAGAATCCTTTACTGTAGGGTAGGAACCCGGAAGACAACATCTATATAAAATGCAGTTAGAATAAAGAATTTAACTGTGTTTTATATAATAATCAGCTTGGCAGCATCCCCGGTGGAACTTAGGTTCAGCGGGGTTTTTGCTGTTCTTGTCATTAACATGGGTCAGCGTCCTGAGCATAGAATGGAAGAAACACAGTATTTTGACAGATCGGCTCTTCCGTGTGGGCTGTGATTAATCTGGAAAGAGGTGGGTTCATGGGATTCTGTTCGCATCATGGCAGAGGACGGATTGTTCAGGTAGGGAATCAATATTTATACAAAGATCTGATTCAGCAGCTGAAGCAGCTGCAGTGCACTTACCCAGACCTTGATGTACTGGAGATCGGTAGAAGTGTCATGGGCAAGCCGATTCACTGTCTTCGCCTGGGCACCGGCCCCCGCGCCATTCATATGAACGCATCGGTGCATGCCAATGAATGGATTACTTCTCCGCTGCTGCTGCGATTTGTGGAAGAGATCGCTGCGTCGAGTACAGCAGCCGCGGAACGTTGGGGTACTGAAGCGTGCTTTTGGCTAAAAGATGTCACCTTGTGGGCCGTGCCCATGGTCAATCCGGATGGGGTGAATTTGTCTCAGGAGGGCGTGACAGCTGCCCATGTGAATGCAGATGAATTGATCAGCTGGAACAAGGGAAATACGGACTTCAGCCGCTGGAAGGCGAATATTCACGGAGTGGATCTGAATGACCAGTTCCCGGCCTATTGGGAAGAGGAACAGCAGCGTCGGGGCATTCATGCACCCGCTTCTCAAGATTATGGCGGAACGATGCCGCTTACAGAGCCTGAAGCGAAAGCGCTTGCGGAACTGAGCCGGTGGGAGAACTTCGAGCTGGCCCTGTCTCTGCATACGCAGGGAAAAGAAATTTACTGGAACTACCGGGATCTGGAGCCTTACGATTCCCAGAAGCTTGCTCACCGGTTCGCGTATGCATCAGGATACCGGGCAGTTAAGCTGACCGGCAGTGATGCGGGGTACAAGGATTGGTTCATCAAGGAGTTCAGAAGGCCGGGCTTCACGATTGAAGCTGGAGAAGGCGTCAATCCCCTGCCGCCCGCGGAGTTCGAGAGTATATATGCGGAAGTGTCGGAGCTGCTCGCGGAAGCCATGCGGTCCTGAATTATTCATGAACCAGGAAAACGGGTATCCTAAGGGTGTAGGCACTTGCTTATAAAGTAAGCTTTGCTTCGCAAAACTATAACACGAACACAGTTAAATGACATTCAGGGAAGGCGTAACGGAGGGGAAGCTTGGAACTGTAGGAGCGCAAGCGACCGCCTTTGTCTCCGGATTTCATCCGCTCCATGCGGTATATCAAGAGAAATCTGGAGACAACAGCGGCCGAAAGTCCAAGCATTCCTCGTAGTTATGAACTTTCCCAACCATGTGTTCTTTTTAACTTACGAAGTAAGTTTTGCTTCGCAAAACTTTTAGGAGGGGACATACATGAAACTGCAAAAATTATGGTCGCTCAAGCGCTGGGCCCATATTTTCCGACGGCTGCCTAGACTCATCACGTCCTCCCAAATCCCTCTGTCCGAGAAGCTGCTGTTCCTGGTTCCGGCTGGGCTGTATTGGGTGCTGCCTGATGTGATGCCCTTCATGCCGCTGGATGATATCGCGGTGTCGATGTTCTTGATGAACTGGTTCGTTACCCGCGCTGAGAAGAAGTATCCACTCCTGTAAGAGTCCTTATTCCTGATGGACATGTGGTCTGCTCCTTGCATGCAGGGGGCAGATTATTTACAATAGCCATATTAGGTTTAACATACGAATAGGAGAGAAAGCCATGAGTGTCAAGATTACACGCAACGCTGCAAAAGTCATCAAGAAAGAACTCGAGAAGGAAGAGAACCAGGGCAAAGGCCTTGCCTTGAAAGTATTCGTCACACATTCTCATGGCGACCATGCTCACTATGGTCTGGATTTGGCCAAGCCTTCAGATAAGGATACGGTAGTGTCCACGGACAAAGAAATCGATGTAATCGTGGATCTGAGTGACCCGTTCCTGGAAGGCGTGAAGATTGATTACTTGTATTTCCCTGAAGAGGGATTTGTCATCACGAACCCTTCCAAAGGCAATCACGGAGATCACTAATTCAAGCTAGCTGGGTAACAGACCTCTGCAGCGTACTAGTCGACAGGCTGGCGCGCTCTGCGGGGTCTTTTTTGTTCCTACCTTTAAATGCTCCGGAAGAAGCAAAAAGCTGTGATTCATCATCTTGCGCCAGCCTGACGAGTTAAGGTACAATACGTTTATTGACTTTATACGTTGTTGTATGTGTTCCAGAGAAGGAATAACGGGATTTACTAGTTTCTGATAAAAGAAGGGAAGCAGCATGGCTAACGATATCCGCGTGTGCGATAAATGCAATTACGTCCGTCTGAAGACGCTCGTGCCCAAGCTCCAGAAGATGGCTCCAGACGCCGAGATCAAGGTCGGCTGTAAGTCATACTGTGGCCCCTGCGGCAAAAGAGCTTTCGTCTATATTAATGGCCGCTATGTCAGCGCGCCAACGGAAGAGGAAGTACTTGCGAAAGCTCAGGCTTTCGTGAAGAAGCCCCGTGCATAGGGTGCTTTGAACGATAAGAACTTGCTTAGAAGTCCGGACAAGCCGAATCGCTTGCCGGGCTTTTTTTGCCTTAACTATGGGAATTTAACGCCTGCTTAACATGCCGCTGTGCCGAATCTTACATTTAGGTGGTAATCTGAATTTAATGCAAAAAAGCTGCCCGCCGGTCTAATGACCCTGCGGAACAGCCTCTTCGAACTTGTAAATCAAGTCATACATAATCGTCTTGTCTGAATAATCGAGCTGCTTCTTGGCTTCCTCATACCCTTTACGTGCCCGCTCTACTTCCGTCTTCTGGCGGGTGCTCAGGTCATAGCACGTTCCATTCTCGAACACACCGTCTGCTGAAGGAACATAGTAGATGGCCCCGTCGGTGAAAGCGCCGGATCTCAGAACCACCATTTTCTGACGATCGTCAAAAATATCATTTCCCATCATATAGTATGGCTTGGATGAGATCCCTAGCAAATGCAGCAGGGAGGGAGTCATATCGAGCTGCCCTGCAGGCTTATCATATACCCCAGCATGCTTGCCATCAGGCAGGTGAACGAGCAGGGGAACCTGATTCATAATTTGCTCCATGTCCAGGTCCGTCAGGCTTTTGCCCAGAAATTTCTCATAGAAAGACTTATCTTTGATCGAATTATCATGATCTCCGTAGAAGTACAAGATCGTCTTGTCCCACAAGCCTTCGGCTTTCATCTGGTCAACGAGCTGGCCAAGCGCCGCATCGGTATAATGGATCGCTTCGAGATAGTCCCCGAATATCGTGCCGGAGAACTCGCCAACATCAAGCTGCTGAACAGTTTTGGGCAGGGAATAAGGATGATGGCTGGACAGCGTAATCAGATAAGAATAGAATGGCTGTTTCTCCTTGCCCATGAACTCAAGCGACTGCTTGAAAAAAGACTTGTCTCCAAGTGACCATCCGAGCGGCTCATCGATCACATAATCTTTTTTGCTGTAAAAGCGGTCATAACCCATGTTCTTGTACATCGTATACCGGTTCCAGAAGCTGCTGTCATAGGCGTGGAATGCCGCGGTGGTGTATCCGCCTGACTTCAGAATCTGGGGCAGCACATCATATTGATGGTCCGGGTAACTAGTGAATACAGATCCGGTTGGCAGTGGGTGCAGCGAGCTGTGAGAGGAGAAGTCAGCGTCGGAGGTCCGCCCCTGCCCGGTCTGATGATAATAATTGGAATAGTAGAGGCTTTCCTTCATCAGCTTATTGAAGTTCGGAGTGATCTCCTGACCGTTCACCTGCTTGCCAATCATGAAGTTCATGAAGGCTTCCGCCTGGATAACCATCACGTTACTGCCTTTATACGCTCCGTAAGTCTCATTCATAACCTGGCGCTCCGAGCCTGCTGTGTCGTACCAATTCTTAATGTCGGCAAGCTCCTGATCGGACAGCTGCTGCTTCGGGCCCCAGTGTTCAAGGCCGTATTTGTAAACATCATAATAATGAAAGCCGAGCAGCCCGGTCACATTATAGAGCGCCATATTCCACCAGTTTCCTGCAAAAAGACCGACTGCCCAGGTCGAAGTATAATAATGGATCGGCCCCAAGGCTAGCGCAAGACCAAGAACCAAAGTGGCGATTCCCGTGATCAGACGCCGGGTTATTCTCTTTACACGAGAGTCTCTTGTTCTGGATTCTCGCTCATTGACCGTGCGGCGGTGCCTGCGTGAAGCCAGTAGGAAGATCATCGGAATATAGAAGATCCAATCGATGAAGAACCAGATATCGGTCCAGTGGATCAGCTCGCGGATGCTCCCACCCAGCTCTCCTACCTGGCCGGCCTGCAGCAGCACTGGAATAGTAATGAAATCCTGAAAGTACCGATAGTATACGAGATCTGAGAAGATCAGGGCCGTTAGTAGAAGATTCAAGATGCTAAGCGCAATGCCGCGTCCTCTTCTCGGAAGCCATAACGTCCAGAAGGAAGCCGCCATAATGGAGCCGATAGCAATAACATAATCGAGTCTGCTCATGTCGATGTTGTTCGCGTGCAGATGCGAATGCATGTAGGCCAGCTTCCATACTATGACGGCGATAAATAGTAAGTATTCCAGATTTCGATATTGAAACACACGTCTCAGCGATGAACGGGCACCGCTCTTGTCTAGTAGATTCACTTCGATTCCTAGCGCTCCTTCCTTTACATGGACAAGTTCCCCTTCGTCCTAACGACGAGGGGGAAGAGGTCCAAGAAACTGAAGATATTGACACTCGATCCGGCCATTGAACAGCTTGCGGCGCTTGTCCGCTTTCTTGTGAAAGTCCTGCTCAAACTGCTTGGTCGGAGTAATGGCGAAGAAAGACCAAGTTGGAAGTCCTGCCGCTACTCTGCCCAGCTGGGAGATGAGCTTCCGGATTTCCTTCTCCTCACCAATACGCTCACCATACGGTGGATTGGTGATTAGACAGCCATAGTCGCCTTCCGGGGTGATGCTGGCAGCGGGGAGTCTTTTGAATGTAATCTCTTTGCCGAGTCCTGCGCTCTTCGCTGCCGCCATGGCGATCTCAATTGCTTCCCCGTCGATATCGCTGCCTGTAATTTGAAGCGGGATATCGTCGCGTACCGCATCGAAGGCTTCTTCGCGTGCTTCCTGCCACAGCTCTTCACCTATGACCGGCCAATTCTCCGAATTGAAGGAGCGTCTTAAGCCGGGAGCAATGTTCCAGCCGATCATGGCAGCTTCAATCGGAATGGTGCCCGATCCACAGCATGGATCATACAGCGGACGGTGTGGACCCCAGCGGCTGAGCAGGATCAAGGCGGCTGCCAGGGTTTCCTTTAGAGGAGCCTCTGTTGCATGCTTGCGGTAACCGCGTTTGTGCAGCGCGGGTCCTGTTGTATCGAGCGTAAGCAGCGCTTTGTCATTCAGAAGATTGACTTCAATCACATACCTTGGGCCGGTCTCCTCGAACCATTCGGTATGGTAGGTTTCTTTCAGCTTCTCAACAATAGCCTTCTTCACGATACCCTGGCAGGCAGGGACGCTGCTGAGCTGGGATTTATGCGACCGGCCTTCGACCGGGAATTCGCCATGAGCCGGAATCCAGTCCTGCCAAGGGAGCGCCTTGGTTCCCTCAAACAGCTCATCGAACGTAACAGCGCTGAACTCACCCATCTTCACCAGCACACGGTCCGAAGTCCGGAGCCACAAATTACACCGGCAGATATCAATGAAATCGCCTGTGAAATTCACCCGTCCGTTCTCCACCAAGACATCTTCATATCCTAAATCCTTCAATTCACGGGCAACAATGGATTCCAGACCCATCGGTGCTGTCGCGATTAATTCTAATTGCCTTGACATGATCTCAACTCCATTTTGACTTGTGGGAATGTCTCAATAATCATACAATTTATCTGTAGATGTTCATTCAGTATAGTATAGGGCAATGTACATAAACATACAATTGGCTTTCGCTTCAGAAAGGGGAATGATCTCCATGATCACACCAGAACAATATAGTGAGGATTTGTATCAGGCTGACGAGACTCTTCTAAGGGTAAAAGAGTCCATTGCGGCAGCAGGAATTCAGGACGTCTCCATCGCCCCCGGCTATGGACGTCTCCTGACCATGCTGGTCCAAATGTCCAAGGCGGAGCGCGTGCTCGAAATCGGAGCCCTTGGCGGATACAGTGGCATCTGCCTGGCCCGCGGACTGGCCCCGGGAGGACGAATCGTCTCCCTCGAGATTAGCCAGGAGAATGTGGATTTGGCTCACCGCAACATGCGCGAAGCTGGATATGGCGACCAGGCGTTCTATATGGTCGGCCCCGCTCTGGACTCCCTGGAGGCACTGAAGGCCAAGGGAGACAAGTTTGATTTCTTCTTCATCGACGCCGACAAAGAGAATTATCCAAATTATCTGGAGTATGCGATCCAGCTGGCACGTCCCGGAGCAATTATTGCGGGGGACAATACCCTGCTGCGAGGCCGAACTTTAAACACGGACAAGAACGGCCCTTCCGTACTGGCGATGCGCAAATTCAACGAGGCCATCGCCCGTGACGAGCGCCTGATCAGTACCTTCCTGCCTGCCTATGACGGCCTGGCGCTGGCTATGGTGAAGTAGGGAGAAAAGGAATAAGTAGCGAGTCCGATCAGTTCCGATCTGCGGAAATCCAGTATAAACTACAACAAACCAGCGGTGTTGTGTATCGTGCAATTCTATATAAACTGATTCAGCACTTACCCAACAGGCTGACAGGCCATCAATGAATTGGAGATGATACTATGTGTTGAATTCCGACAGAGATCAGAGTCTTAGGGTGTGGCTAGGTGAACTGAAAGATGAGCTTGTTGGGCTAGAACAAAATCTAAAGACTCTTAAAGAAGAAAGGGCTCACTTAGAACACCGGATAAAGTATTTGTACGTCATTGCCGAGCAAAGTGATGACAGGGCAAAAAAAGATCTTTACGAGCAGTTTGTCAAGCCTTTAAAAGAGAAACGAGAAGATGTAAGGAACAGGTTAGATGGTTTCGTGGAAGAAAATTTCGAGCGCATTAAAGCCCTAAAAGCGTTGACTTCAAGGTTAGAAGAAGAGTTCGAAGTATAGCTTAATAAAGACATGGAGGCAGCCGGGCAAGAAAGTTCGGCTGATTTCATTGTGCCTAAACAAATATTCATTAATGCTCGTAGGAGGCTATGTCTGGTAGCCAGCGTCTCAATGGCGTTTAGGTTTAAGTGTTCTAAGCCTCTGCATGAATCGGCACTTGGATTTGAGGCCGGAAGCTGAGTAATCAGCAATTCGCGTTATTTATCTCCTCAGCTAAAGCCCAGCGGAGAGGGCCGGGCGATTCCGAAGAAACGGAGTGTTCGCCTTTATCTCCAAGCTTCTTCAGCTGCCTATTCAATCAGGAAGCTTGGAGATAACAGCGATCGCAGGAATGCCCGGACCGCGCAGCGGACATTACGCTTTTACGCTCCAAGGCTACGCATTCTGAGCTTCCAGCCCGCTAATGAAACGAAGGCGTATCCCGATGCGCATAAAGCTTGGCCCTTACCCAGACGGTATTGGCCAGCAGCAGGACGCCGGAGATGATGAAGATGCCTTCAATTCCGATATATCCGGACAAGAAGCCCCCGATGGAGGCCCCCATCATATTGCCAAGTGCAAGCGTACTGCTGTTGAATCCGAAGGCCCGGCTCTCCATCCCGTCCGGGGTGTAGGACCGGATCAACGCATTGACACTCGGAAGCAGTCCGCCCATACAGATGCCCATGAAGAAGCGGATGATGATGAGCTGCCAGACGGAATGCACGAAGGCCTGAGGAATCAGCGTGATCGCCGTGCCGATCAGCGCAAAGGTCAGGATGCGATGAGCGCCGACCTTGTCGCTGAATTTTCCGAGAATAGGGGAAGTGATCATGTTAGACAGGCCGGTTACGGCACTGACAAAGCCCGCCCAGAACGATAAATTCACGGCCGTTCCATGCAGCTTCTCTACATATAATGTCAAAATAGACATCGGGCTCAGCATAGCGAACTGAAGCAGGAAGGTCACGGCGAACAGGGCAGTCAGCTGCGGTGTTTTGTTCAATTCCCGAAAGCCTGCAAGGACCGAGATCTGCGGCGTATGGGAAGCTTCCTCCCGGTCGAATTTCTCACGAACCAGGAACAGAGCGAGAAATGAAGCAAGGAGAAGCAGACTCCCTGTAATATAAAAGATGGGCCGAAAACCCACCCAATCGGCCAGCAATCCCCCGATTAAGGGGCCAAGGATCGTGCCCGCGACAATTCCGGACTGCATAATGCCCATGGCAAAGCCCATGCGTTCTTTGGGCGTGGTTCCCGAGATCAGCGAGATGGACGCCGGATTGAAGCCCGAGATCGTTCCGTTCAGGAGACGCAGGCCAAGCAGCTGCCAGGGAGCGGTTGCGAATCCCATTAATGTGATAACGATGGACATACCGAAGCCGGAGCGCAGCAGCATGATTTTTCGGCCATATCTGTCGGCAAGCTTCCCCCATAACGGCTGGAAGATGAACGAAGTTGCAAAGTTGGCAGCAAATATAAGGCCGGCCCATAATCCAAGCGCCTTTGATCCGTGAACACCGAGGTCCTCGGACAGATATAGAGGGAGAAAAGGAGTGACCATGGTCATTCCGGCATTTACAAAAAATTGGCCGAACCACAGCACAATCAGATTGACTTTCCAGGTTGGGAGCGAGCGGCTGGTTCTAAGGATATTGATCATAAGTTCTATTATCCTCCCATGAAAGAATTTCATTATTATACCATAACGCCAAAATACCCGAAGTTAAGCTAAATTCATTTATTTCATAGGATTGTCATCGGTTCTTCATGTTGAACGGGTTGTTACTTACTTTTAAAAAGGGCATAATGAGATTTAGGGAAATTTTATAGTTGGAGGCGTCTTCATGACATATAATGATCGGTTTATCCGTGCTTGTCTTAAGCAGGAGGTAGACCAGCTGCCCGTATGGTATATGCGCCAGGCTGGAAGGTACGATCCGGAATACCGCGCAATCAAAGAAAATTACAGTCTGCTTGAAATATGCCGGCAGCCCGAACTTGCGGCTGAAGTCACCTTGATGCCTGTTCGCAAGCTGGGTGTAGATGCGGCTATTTTGTACTCGGATATCATGAATCCGGTTGCTTCCATTGGTATTGATTTTGATATTGTTAAGAACATCGGTCCAGTCATCGATAACCCGATTCGGACCGCTGAAGATATTGAACGGCTCCGTCCTATAGATGTTGAGAAGGATCTCTCGCATATCCTGGAGACTATTCGTATTCTGGACCGCGAGCTTGAGGTTCCTCTGATTACCTTCGCAGGCGCGCCGTTCACGATTGCGAGCTATTTAATTGAAGGTCGTCCATCCAAGAGCTACATCCGCACCAAGAGTCTGATGTATGGTGAGCCGAAGCTGTGGCACCGCCTGATGGATAAGCTTGGGGACATGGTTATTGAATATTTGAAGCATCATGTTAAGAACGGAGGCAAGGCCTTCCAGGTGTTCGACAGCTGGGTGGGCGCTCTCTCGCCAAAAGATTTCGAAATTTACGTGCTGCCCACCATTACACGTATCTTTGCCGAACTTGAGACACTCAATGTACCGAAAATATATTTTCCAGGAGTCAGCTCAGGAGAGCTGCTGCCTACGCTTTCGAATATCAAAGCCGACGTGATCGGACTGGACTGGCGGGTATCGATAGAAGAAGGCCGCCGGCGTACAGGCGGAGGCTTTGCAGTTCAGGGAAATCTCGATCCTTACGTATTGACGGCACCTATGGATGTTATTAAGCAATATGCGAAGGAAATCATTGACGAAGGCATCAAGTCCCCGGGATTTGTGTTCAATCTGGGACACGGACTGTTCCCTGAGGCTTCCTTGGACAAGCTTCGCGAGCTGACCGAATATGTGCATGAATATTCGGCCGAGGCACTACGTAATTTGGGTGCGGGCCTGCCATCTTGAACTACTAAATTACTTTCAGAGGTGAACATTTAACGTGAACAATAAAATCGGTGTGCTCGTCATGTCCTATGGAACCCCGCAGAGCTTGGATCAGGTAGAAGCTTATTATACCCATATTCGCCGCGGGAACCCGCCTACAGAAGAACAGTTGAAGGAACTGAAAGACCGTTATGAGGCGATTGTGGGTGGAGTATTCCCGTTAAGAGCGAACACGGATAATCAGGTAGCTGCGCTGCAGGAGACTTTGAACCGGAATGCGGCAGACCTGGGTGTACAGTTCGTCTGCTATCAAGGCCTGAAGCATGCGTCTCCCTTCATCGAGGAGGGGGTAGATGCGATGGCCAAGGACGGAATTACCCGAGCGGTGGGCATAGTTCTGGCCCCTCACTACTCGGTTATGAGTGTAGGCAGCTACATCAAGCGTGCGGAAGAGAAAGCGGCTGAGCACAGCATCAAGTTCTCTTTCGTCAAGAGTTATCATCTGCATCCCAAATTGATTGAAGCCTTGGCGCAGCGGGTAAGCCGCAAGCTGGATCAATTCGAGGAAGTTGGTGCCGAGCGGGATAAGGTCAAAGTTCTGTTCAGTGCACACAGTCTCCCCGAGAAGATTCTTGAGATGGGTGATCCCTACCAGGATCAGCTTCTTGAGACCTCCAAAGCGGTTGCGGAGCAAACTAATGTAACCAACTGGCAGTTCACCTGGCAGAGTGCAGGCCGGACAGCTACGCCTTGGCTTGGACCGGATATTTTGGATACCTTAAGGGACTTAAGCATTGAGCAGGTGGAAGATGTGCTTGTGGCTCCGGTTGGATTCGTATCCGACCATCTGGAAGTTCTATACGATCTGGATATCGAAGCCCAGGCCGTGGCCGGAGAGCTGGATATGCGACTGATGCGTACCGATTCGCTTAACACCGATCCTTTGTATATGGAGACGCTTAGCGACGTCATTATCAAAGCATGGGAAGAGGAATGAATAATCTATGAGTGATTCAGATTCAGCTAGGAACATCATCATCATCGGGGGAGGACTAACCGGGCTTAGTGCAGCATTCTATATCCGGAAGTTCTACAGAGAGAAAGGGATTCCCGTCCAAATCTCGGTTCTGGAGAAGGGGAAGTCGATGGGCGGCAAAATCGAGACTCTTCACCGTGACGGCTTCGTCATTGAGAAAGGACCGGACTCCTTCCTCGCCCGCAAGACGGCGATGATTGATCTGGCCAAGGAACTGGAGCTGGATCATGAGCTTGTGTCTATGAATCCTGGCGCCAAGAAGACTTATATTGTCAAACGCGGTCAGCTTCACCCTATGCCTTCAGGTCTCGTGCTGGGCATTCCCACCGAGCTGGGTCCTTTCCTGAAGACCGGACTGGTCTCCTGGGGCGGGAAGCTTCGCGCGCTGATGGATCTTGCTATTCCTGCGCGCAAGAGTACGGAGGATGAGTCGCTCGGGCATTTCATTGAGCGCCGGCTGGGTACAGAGGTCCTAACGAACGTGACAGAGCCGCTTCTCGCAGGAATTTATGCAGGAGATACCTACAAGCTGAGCCTGCAGTCTACGTTTCCACAGTTTGGCGAAGTGGAGCGGGCGCATGGCAGCCTGATGCGGGGGATGATGACGGGCAAGAAGCCGGTTGAGACGCATACAGGTACCAAGCGTAGTGCTTTTCTAACCTTCCGGCAGGGGCTTCAGAGTCTGGTGCATGGACTTGTACATGAGCTGCACGATGTGGATCAGCGGCTGGAGACGGAGGTTATGGAAATACGACAAGGCAGCAGCAGGGCATATGAAGTCGTGCTTGCTGACGGAGAGGTGCTTGCCGCTGATCAGGTCGTGGTCACTACTCCGGCCTTCAGCGCGGCGAAGCTGCTGGAGCCTTTCGTTGACGTCCGTGCGCTGACAGCCATTAACTACGTATCGGTAGCCAATGTGGTTGTCGCTTTTGATAAGAAGGATCTGGAGGGGATTCAGGATGCTTCCGGATTCCTGGTTCCCCGGGCAGAAGGCCGCAACATTACCGCATGTACCTGGACTTCAACCAAATGGCTGCATACCAGCCCCGATGATAAAGTTCTGCTCCGCTGTTATGTTGGCCGCTCGGGAGATGAGCAGAATGTTCAGCTTCCCGACGATTCACTGACAGATTTGGTCCTGAAGGATCTGAGGGAGCTGATGGGAATTCATGCAACGCCTTTATTCTCGGAGATTACCCGGCTGCCTAAGTCAATGCCTCAATATCCGGTTGGACATCTGCAGCAAATAGCCAGCTTGCGTGAGGAGCTTAAGACTAGGGCTCCTGGCTTATATGTTACCGGAGCGGCTTTTGAAGGGGTCGGTCTTCCGGACTGCATCAAGCAGGCCAAAGAACTCGCGAAGATCATGACGGGCGGACCTGTCCATTAAAGATTAACCTGTAACCCCGGGCCAACCAGGCTCGGGGTTATTCTTTTCTCTGGAGTGCAGTTGGAACGTTACATGTTGATAGATGCCGTAGGGATCATCAATCTTCTCATTAACTCTTCATACAAAAATGTCGGAATATTACTTACCTAGCTAACAAGCTGAGCCTTATTTCATCATAATTGTTTATCGGATGTAACCTGATTTTATTAGTGTAAATTCAAATTTTTGGAAACAAAATGAGCAGATTATACGTTTGTTTATTTAACCCCAATAATTAAAGAATTTAATTTTAAATGAAGGGAAGATCAGATATGAAAAAATGGATGCCGGCCGCCATTGCGGCAGTTCTATTAACAGGAACAATGATTCTTGGAAACTCGGTAGAGGCAAAGACATCTGACAAGATCAAGGAACAGGTATTTATTAATGGAGTGATGCAGAGTGAAGCTCTTGTTGAAAAAGGAAGAGCTCTTATTCCCCTCAGGTCCCTGAATGATCCGAATTGGCTGACCTACAATTATGATGCCAAGACCCATACTGTGACGGCCAAGAGCAAGGACGGCAGTAAGGTGATTAAGCTAAAGGCCGGTTCGAAGACTGCCACAGTTAATGGAAAACAAGTTTCACTTGATCTCAGTGTTGTAAATAAAAAAGGCCGCACCTTTGTGCCCCTACGCTTTGTCAGCGAAGCATTGGGCGGTACTAGCTACTATAATGCCAAAGACAAGCGGGCTATTGTAAGGACTCCAGCCGGACAGGCAGCGTTCAATACACTGATGAAGGGTGATCTAGTGGATGCACGTAAGGAGGCGCTTAAACTTATCGCTGTGAAAGGACCTTATGATTGGACTCCTCACGGGGAAGGGTATAGGACGACTTACCAGTTTCCAGAGGGCCAGGCTCTGCAATATTCCGAAACCTATAGGCTCCTGACCAATTATATTAAGATCAACCAGGATGGGATTGCCGAAGTCATCGGTCAATTGGATGAAATGGGTAACAAGACAAAATCGCGAGGGATTAAACCTGATTACAAAGGTGGGTATGTATATTTTTCTGACGATTTAATGGCTGAGCTATTGACTTATGGGAAAGTAGATTTGTCAGGTAGTGACACGGAGTTGGGACGTTTCGATTACATTCAACATCCGGAGTTTAGAGAGTATAGATACAGTTTCATTCTTCCAATTGAAGGGGAAATCCGTAAAGACGCAAAGTAAGCTGACAATCGGTATTATTCGCCCTTAGGCCGTTTTCTCTGAGGGATGATTGGGGTAGTTAGGGAAGAGTGCATCGGTGGATGCACCCTTTTTCTTTTTTTACTTATATGATTGCGGAAAATTTTAGTAATTGGTTCATGAGATCGAAGCTCTCTGGCATGAATAGTCATGGAGAGAAAAAAAACTGCATAGTCTCACTTCTAGGGAGATTGGCAGCTATAGGCAGATGCAGCATCAGGAATGTTGCTTTAGTTCAACTTATTTACCTGATATAATAGGTTGTGATTATCTCAAATTTCTTAGGATTATAAGGAGTGAATTATGCTTCAGCCGAGATCGCAAAAGTACAGCGCTGAGAAGAGGCAAAAGATGCAGCGCCAAAGCCGATTCTGGATGCTGGTCAATTTAACGTTGATTGTATTGATTGGACTTGTTCTTACTTTTTCTTATTTTAATAACAAATCGCTTGGAGGAAGGGCTGTCTCGGATAGTCCGGCTCAGAATATTTCGCCTCAGAATAATAACTCTACGACTCCTACGGGAGAGCGTTCATCTGTTACGCCCTCGGATACGAGCCAGACCGAACAGGACAACTCGGCCGAGACGGTCGGCAAGAGGGCGGACGGGAGTCTGGTCATTAATTTTGGCGGAGATACGATCTTCTCGGGTAAGGTTGCTGAGAAGATGAACAAGGATGGAATCGATTCTCCCTTTAAGTACGTAAAGGATTTATTTCAGAAGGATGATCTAACGATTCTCAATTTGGAGACTCCTGTAACTACCAGAGGCATAGGAGCCAAGAACAAGCAGTTTGTATTCAAAGCCCATCCCGATGCGCTCAAAGCGATGAAGAATGCAGGAGTGGATGCGGTTAACGTAGCAAATAACCATACTTTAGACCAAGGTGCCCAGGGCCTGTTAGACACACTGGAGCATCTTAAAGCCAACAAAATATCTTTTGCAGGAGCAGGCAAAAATAGCAGCGAAGCATACGCACCGGTATACATAGAGCGTAAAGGCATCAAGATTGCACTGTTTGGCTTTAGCCGTGTACTTCCAGAACTCAGCTGGAACGCGAGAGCAGACAGACCGGGAATTGCGGGTGTATACAACGACGATGTGAAGTTAGCAGTTAGATCTATACAGGATGCACGAAAGAAAGCAGATTTGATACTAGTAGTGGCACATTGGGGCAAAGAAAGAGTGACCGTGCCGGACAGCAACCAGACTTCATTGGCGCATGCCTTCATTGATGCCGGAGCTGATCTCGTAGTTGGCGGTCATCCCCATGTACTCCAGGGTGTAGAGCAGTACAAAGGTAAATGGATAGCCTACAGCACAGGGAACCTTGTATTCACCAAGGCAGCGACCCGGCCGAAGACCTGGGACACAGCAATATTCCAGGCACACTGCACAACTGGGGGTAAATGTGATCTGCGGATGATTCCCTACTTTACGGAGATTGGCCAGCCTGTTCCCAAGAATGCCAAGGATGGCGCCAAGCTGATCAAGGAGATCGAGAATCTGTCGCCAGGCGTCACCATAGACTCTAACGGTAACATGAAGTCCAGCAAGAAGGATACCAGTCTCGGACTCCTGCCTTCCGATGCAGGGGAGAAGATCGATAACAGCATGAATAACTCAGGATAACGAGAGGAATGGTCTTGAAGATGACGGATTACTGCGCGGCCCATCGGGGCTTCTCGGGGGTGGCCCCCGAGAATACAATGGCAGCGGTTAAGCTTGCCATGGAAGATCCTTATGTAAAGTGGATTGAGGTAGACGTGCAGCTGTCCAAGGACGGGGTGCCTTTTCTAATTCATGATTACACCTTGAATAGAACTACGAATGGCAGAGGCCCGGTCAAGAATGCGCTGTGGAGTGAGCTTAGCAGGCTGGATGCGGGAGGCTGGAAGTCGAGGAACTATTCAGGGGAAAGACTGATAACGCTGGGTGACTTCCTGAAAGCCGTTAAGGGAAGGCTTCTCGTTAATTTGGAGATTAAGACTGAAGCTGATAAATACCCTGGAATTGAGCAGAAGGTATTGGACTCGATCAGGGAACACGGCATGGAGAAGGAAGTGGTGCTGACTTCTTTTGATACCGGGGCGCTTCGAAATGTTCGGAGCATCGATAGTAAGATCCGCACAGGGCTGATTATTGATGGCAGGCCAGCCGATCTCCTTGATCGTCTGCGAGGTCTTGGATGTGATTTTTTATCTATTTCCTATAAGCAGCTGACACCGGAATTTGTAGCTGAGGCCGTGCAAGCGGGCATTCAGGTTATGGCCTGGACCCTTGATGACGGGAAGACGATGAAGCGGATTGCCGATATGCATCCAGAGATCCTGATCTGTACGAACCGGCCGGATGTTTGGCGGGAGACTTTCATAGATAAACGTTCGGCCAAAAGCAGATTTGGACTTTTCAAATGGGGAAGGAAGTAGATAAGCGATGAAATCCATAGTGCGTAATGTATATTGTGTAGGCCGGAATTACCGGCTGCATGCAGAAGAGCTTGGCAATGATGTGCCTGTAGAACCCATGATTTTTCTGAAGCCCTCCCATGCTGTGGTGCCGATGGACGGAGCCGCTTTGATTTTGCCTGGCGGTAAGGGTGAGATTCATTATGAGGCTGAGTTGGTACTGCGCATGGCTCGTCCCTATATTCCTGGAATATCCGTAGACGAGCTCGTGGATGTTATGGCGCTGGGCATTGACTTTACGCTTCGGGATGTTCAAAGTGTACTTAAGAAGAAAGGCCATCCCTGGACTGCGGCCAAAGGATTCCGGAACTCGGCTCCATTAACTCCATATACCGCTTTCCCGGGCACAGAGGAAATCGGTCTTATAAGCTTTGAGCTGATTAAGAACGGAGAGACCGTTCAGCGCGGGAATACACAGGACATGATCTTCCCGCTTCAGGAGATCGTTGACTATATTGGAGAGCATTATGGTCTGGATGAAGGGGATTTAATATTTACAGGAACGCCTGCCGGAGTAGGTCCAGTAGAAGATGGAGATCAGCTTACACTGCGTCTGGGCGAGCAGATTCTCGGCAGCTGTACGATAGAGGTCCGCGGGTAATCCATGAACTGGCTGATCGGATTTGTGGGTGCAGTGGTCGTAGCCGGAGCCGCGTATTACAAGCGATCTTTAACCCTGTCGGGTCTGTGCGCAGCGGTGATTATGGGGACCGTGTACTATGGAGCGGGCAATGCCTTTTGGTTCGGCACATTGCTATTGTTCTTCATCACTTCTACGTTGTTCTCGAAATGGAAAAGCCACCGCAAGGAGGAGCTGGAGAAGTCCTACGCCAAGAGCGGCCGTCGTGATGCTGGACAAGTTATGGCTAACGGCGGACTTGGCATGCTGGTATGTCTGGCTAACTGGTTCTGGCCAGACCCGCTTTGGGCCTACTTGTTCATAGGCATCATGGGCTCGGTTACGGCGG
The DNA here is from genome assembly GCF_059492195.1 of Paenibacillus sp. Paensp111. NCBI lineage: Bacteria > Bacillati > Bacillota > Bacilli > Caryophanales > Paenibacillaceae > Paenibacillus > Paenibacillus sp. Paensp111. The sequence goes on along the minus strand of NZ_CP168527.1, from coordinate 3,109,532 downwards.
ATACGTGGGCAACGGAATGGGGAGGTCTCAGCCGGAAGCCTCCCCGTTCTGTGTTGACCTGGAAGGTGCTCCCGGGAGGCACCTCAGGTGGAGTATCCTGGCTGGGGAGTTCCGCGGCTGCCGCGGGAGCTCTATTGATTGGTGCTGGAGCCTGGCTTCTGCTGAAGGTGGGCGGGCTCACGCCTGGCTCCATCGGCATATGGATTGCAGCAGGCGGGCTTGGCGGCCTGGCCGGAGCATTTACCGACTCCATTCTGGGAGCCAGTCTACAGCGAATGTATCGCTGCAAGGTGTGCGGACGGGAGGTTGAGGTTCCTCTGCACTGCGGGTCCCCCACGGAACATATACGCGGACTCTCGTGGATGAACAACGATGCGGTCAATTTGCTCAGCTCTCTGGCTGGAGGCTTGATCGCGTTATGGATTGGATTTATGGCGGCATAGGAAGGGTGACGAATGTGAGTGAAGTCCAGGGAGATAAACATAAAGCCATACTCGATGCGGCTTTCGCCTTATTCGGTTCCCAAGGCTTCTATGATACCAAAATCTCGGATATTGCTGACTTGGCTGGGATTGCGAAGGGTACGGTGTACTTGTACTTCAAGAGCAAAGAGAAGTTATTCTCTGCGGTCTCAGAGCGTGATTTCAACGATTTCCTGAGCAGATTGAACACTGGCCTTGAGAAAAGTAATAGCCTGAAGGAACAGCTGCAGTTCATAGCCAAACATCATTTGGAGTACTACTATGAACGCAAAGACCATACGAAATTATTCTTTATGGCTCCTAATAATGATCCCGAATTAATGGGACTCATGAAAGATTTCCTCCGCAGCTATATGGATGCGGTGTACCAAGTCATTGACCAAGCTGGCGTGCCGGACCCGATGCTTCATGCGAAGGCCTATATCGGTATGCTGGATCAGCTGAAGATGGATATTTTATTTGACCGAACATTAACCGAGGAAGACTTGAATAAGAACATTCTTTTCGTATCCCGCTTGTTTATGTACGGTTGTCCGATTGAGGAAGAACCCGTGTCATAAGCATCCAAGCGAAGAGCGAATCAAAATAAATGGGCAGAAGTAGGGAAACCAAGCGATGAATATAATGACAGTTGAGCAAATATCCAAGAGTTTTGGCGAGAAGGTGCTTTTCCAGGGAGCCTCATTCGGCATGGAAGATCAGGACAAGATTGGCGTAGTCGGGGTGAATGGCACGGGCAAATCGACCTTTCTCCGTGTAATTGCAGGCCTGGAACCCGCAGATGAAGGGAAAATTGCTGTTAATAATGATGTGCGAATTCGCTATCTGGCTCAGAACCCGGATTATAATCCGGATATGACCGTGCTCCAGCAGGTTTTCCAGGGGGATAGTCCCGAGCTTCAGGCCGTGTACGAATACATGGAGACGCTGAAGTTAATGGAAGAGAATCCGGCTGACCCGTCACTTGAAGAAAGAGCGTCAAAGCTCAGTCAGGAGATCGACCGCCTGCAGGTATGGCAGCTTGAAAGTGAAGCGAAGAGCGTATTGTCCAAGCTGGGAATTACGGACTTCTCCAGGCTGATGGGCACATTGTCCGGCGGACAGCGCAAGCGTGTGGCACTGGCATCTGCATTAATTCAGCCTTCAGAGCTGCTGATTCTGGATGAGCCGACGAACCATATTGATAACGATTCGGTTGCGTGGCTAGAACAATATTTACAGAAACGGCGCGGAGCACTGCTCATGATTACGCATGACCGTTATTTTCTAGACCGTGTTGCTTCCGTGATGATCGAACTCGACCACGGTCGTCTCTTCCGCTATGAAGCGAACTACAGCCGATTCCTGGAGCTGAAGAGCGAACGAGAAGAGCGGGAGGCCTCTGCGGAGCAGAAGAGGCAGAATCTGCTGCGTACCGAGCTGGCCTGGATTCGCAGAGGAGCCAAGGCACGGACAACCAAGCAGAAGGCGCGGATTGACCGTTTCGAGGAGCTTCAGAATCAGAAGAGCGAGGTTCGCACCGGGGCTGTAGAGATGTCCGTGGCTTCCACACGGCTTGGCCGCAAGATACTGGAGATCGACCATCTGAGTCACCAGGCGGGTGACCGTACTCTTATCAAGGACTTATCCTATATTGCGGTACCAGGGGACCGTGTCGGTATTGTAGGTCCGAATGGGAGCGGAAAGTCAACGCTGCTGAATCTGATTGCTGGCCGGCTTACGCCGGATCAAGGTGAGATCGTTCTCGGACAGACCGTCAAGCTGGGTTACTTCACTCAAGAGCATCAAGAGATGAATGGGGAGCAGCGGGTTATTGAATATATCAAGGACGAGGCCGAAGTTGTGACTACAGCAGACGGATCGAGAATTACAGCTTCACAAATGCTGGAGCGTTTCCTATTTGAACCTACGATGCAGTGGACCCCTATCTCCAAGCTGTCCGGTGGTGAGAAGCGTAGACTGTATTTGCTTAAAGTGCTCATGGGAGCGCCGAATGTACTTCTGCTTGATGAGCCCACGAACGATCTGGATATTCAGACCCTAACGGTTCTGGAAGCTTATCTGGACGAGTTCCCTGGGGCTGTCTTCGTAGTATCCCATGACCGTTATTTCCTGGATCGGACGATTGACAAGATCATGGCCTTTGAAGGTGAAGGGGCCATTGCCGTTCATGTAGGCGACTACAGTGATTACGAGGAACGCCTGCGCCGGGAGGGAAGTGGACAGGCTGAGGCTGGTGAGAGCCAGAGCAAAGCTAAGAAGAGTCCGGAGAAAGACTCTGCTTCCTCTGCTGCTCCATCTCCCAAGGAGAAGGTTAAATTCAGCTATAATGAGCAGCGGGAATACGAGGCCATTGACGGCTTGGTTGAAGCGGCAGAGCAGAAGATCACGGAGCTTGCAACTGCTATGGAGCAAGCGTCAAGTGATGCTTCCCGTCTGCAGGAGCTAATGCGGGAGCAGCAGGAGGCGGAGGCCGAGCTCGAACGTTTGATGGAGCGATGGACGTATCTGAATGAGCTGGCTGAGCGAATTGAGGCGCAGCGTAACGGGTAGTGACCAAGCGGTACTAGCCCGCTAAGAAATGAATAAGCCTTCCAATCCCGGGATTACCGCGGAATGGAAGGCTTATTTGTGTGCTTCGAACTTTATATTTTAGGTACCGACGGGTTAGGCCTGCTCAGAGAACGGACTAACTCGGGTCCAACGGAACCAAGCTTTCAAGCCCATTCATATATTTCCGGAGGGCAGGAGGGATGTGGATCGATCCATCCTCTCTCTGGTGATTCTCCAGGAGGGGAATCAGAATTCGCGGAGTAGCCACTGCTGTATTGTTCAGTGTGTGACAGAATTTCAGCTTACCATCACTCGAATCACGGTAGCGAATATTTGAACGCCGTGCCTGAAAGTCCATTAGATTCGAGGAAGAATGGGTCTCTCCATAAGCCTTACGGCTTGGCATCCAGGTCTCAATATCAAACTGCTTGTAGGTCTTCTGCGACATGTCTCCTGTGCATACCGCCATTACCTGATAGGGAAGCTCTAGCATCTGTAACAGATCTTCAGCATTGCGGGTTATTTCTTGGAGCATGATCTCCGATTGCTCCAGGTCATTTGCACAAAGTATGATCTGTTCTACCTTTGAGAACTGATGAACCCGGTACAGCCCGTTAACATCTTTACCTGCCGAGCCTACCTCACTTCGAAAGCAGGTTGACGCTGCCACGAGTCTGATGGGGGAGGTGAGGTCTACAATCTCACCTGCATAGTAAGTGACAAGAGGGACTTCTGATGTGCCTACGAGCCACTTGCCTTCTTCCTCAAGGTGATAAGATTGGTCCTGACCAAGAGGGAAGAAGCCCGTGCCCCTCATAGCATCTGTAGTGACGATCAGCGGCACTTCAAGGGGACTAAAGCCACGATCTATCAGCATATCAAGGGCAAGCTGCTGTACAGCTCTATGCAGCAGAACGCCTGCTCCGCGTAGATAGTAGTTACGGCTGCCTGCAGCCTTGACCCCGCGAGGAATATCGATTATGCCATGAATTCTCCCCAGTTCAACATGATCTTTCATTGGAAAATCGAAGACAGGCGGTTCACCTTCAGTTCGTAACCGGACATTATCTGCATCCGACCCGCCAATCGGCGTGTCGGGTGATACCGTATTGGGAACGAGCAAGCTCAATTCCAAGACTTGCCGGTTTAATTCAGCCAGATCGTTCTCTAGGTGGGATAGCTTTGTGTTGTTAACTTTTACCTGATGCCTTAGTACAGCCGCGTCTTCAATGCGCTTTTCATGAACGGCTGCGCCAATTTCTTCGGACCATGCATTCCGTTTCTGCCTAAGCTGCTCAACCTCTTGGAGAATTATCCTTTTCTGATCGTCTAACAATAGCAGTTCTTTGACATCAAGACGGATACCTTTCTGATCCGATACCCTTTGTACTTCCTCGGCGTGGCTCTTTACCCAGTTCAAATCTAACATATTCACCGCTCCTTTATTTGTAAAAAATACAAAAAAGCGCCCTCGTCTTTTGGGACGAGGAGCGCTAGGACTCGCGGTGCCACCCAATTTGATTAAGCTAATCCTTAGCTTAATCCTCTTTGGTCCGCGATAACGGGCGGTTCCGGTTAACTTAGAAGGAACGGGTCCTTTTGACGAGAACGCCTCCGAGTTGGATTCTCTTCATCGGCATGATCTGCTGTAATATTGTTAGTAGTATAACCTGTTTGCTAAGCCATAAGCAAGAATATCCCGGTAATCATTGCCCAGACAAGCGGCACACAGACCACAGCGTAGGCGAGCTTGAACTTTCTTTTGTGATAGGCCCACCAGCAGAAGTAAGCAATGAGGATTGGAATAGGATAAGCGAATAGCATAAAGGACGAAAATTCACGAAGCATTGGCGAATCCGGGAAAAATGAACGGCCCGACAAAGCTCCGACTGTGGCCAGGATGACTCCGGGATAGAACACAAGCGCAGCAGTATACACAAGATTCAATAAGGCTAGAACAATAAAGGCGACAGGATTTTTCACAAGTAACCCCCTTGTCTTATTTTACTAAGATGATTTGCCGAAGATCCCTTGAATCGCCGATGAGCTTACTCTCTTCAGCATTAAGCTGGGCTGATCCATCCCCGTCGAGAAAAATACCTTCTTTCGGCATACCAGGCGCAATAGTCTCCTTAATGGCTTGCCGGAATTCCGCCGCGGTGCATAAGGTAGGCGTAGCGATCAGCCACAGCCTTTGGTCTGCGTCATAGACCAATCCAGAACGCAGCCGCTTCTCATCCGGGTATGGCAGATGCTCCTGCTCGGCTGCCGATTCCCACCACACCTTCTCGTTCATCAAGTTCATGCTAACCCCGCCTTGAGCGAAGTAACGTCTCCGGTCTTTGACATTAATGTCCGAGACTGAAGAGACAACCTGCACGGAGTAGGCTGCTGCAGCTTCGTCCCATACCAGGGTGCCGCGGGGATATTTCACATTGAACCAGCCGCTTCCGTACTGTCCTGGAGCCCCGGCCACCGGCTTGTCGTTCATGGAGGCAATAGACAGGAGATCCTCCTTGTAAAAGAAACCGCCATTAATTCCGTAACCGGAATACATGGTCAAAGGTCCGTCCGCAGACTGGAGTGTAATCTCGGCAGGATGCGAAATGAGCGCATGAAGCTCCACGTTATTCGAGGCATCAGCCTCGAAATAAGTATAGGAGTGGGGGAGCCGAGAGGCGCTCCCCCACAATAGCAGCAGCACTACACAAGCCGCCAGAGTAACGGCAGCAGCCAGTCCTCGGTAATTCAGTCTAAGCTGTAACATAAGCGCCAAGCAGCTTGACGGTGTTCATGACCGCCTGCTTATGTGTACGCTCCATCGAGTGGGATGCATGTACGCCCGGCCCGATTAATGCAGCGCGAATGTTGTGACCTGCGCCCAGCGCAGCGGATGCATCGGACCCGTAATACGGATAGATATCCACCGCATAAGGAATGCCGCCCGCTTCAGCAAGCTCAATCAGCTTGCTGGTCATATCATAATCATAGGGCCCGCTCGAGTCCTTGGCGCAGATGGAGACGTCGGTCTCTTTGCAGCCGAGGTCGTCCCCCATAGCTCCCATATCCACGGCGATCATCTCATGAATGCCGTCAGGGATATGGGCGGCGCCATGTCCGACTTCTTCGTAGTTCGAGATCAGGAACACGAGGTCATGGCGGGGCGTCCAGCCCTCTCGCTTGGAGGATTCGATCAGTCCCAGCAAGGATGCGACACTGGCCTTGTCATCGATGTGCCGGGATTTGATGAAGCCGCTTGGTGTGATAACTGCGCGGGCATCGAAGGATACGAAATCACCGGTCTGAATGCCCAGCTTCCGGACATCCTCTTTGCTTTCGACGAGCTCGTCAATCCGAATCTCCATATTGCTTTCTTTACGAGGGAAATCTCTGGCATCACTATATACATGCACAGAAGGATGGGAAGTCAAAATCGTCCCCGTATATACCTTGCCGCTGCGGGTATGAATCTGGCAGTATTCATTCTCGATGCTGTTCATCGAGAAGCCCCCAACCGAAGTAATCGCTAAAGTGCCGTGGGCGGTGATTGATCTCACCATAGCTCCCAAGGTATCCACATGGGCACTGAGAGCAATACGGCGGCTGTCGTCCACGCCCTTGAGCGTTAATACAGCGCCACCTTTTTCATTGAGCGAGAAGGGCACGCCAAGTTTCTTGGCTTCGTCCTCAACTAATCCGATGGCCTGTTTCGTGAACCCGCTCGGACTCGGAGTATCGAGCAGCCTCTTTAATACGTCCAACACGTAGCTTTCGTCGACTGTAATATTCATAGAACCTCCTAAGGTATGTATCAGCTGGATTCAGCTAAGAGAAGTGCATCATCAATTCTAAGTGAACTCCAATTGGCAATTTGAAGAGCTTGACTAATTCTGAGGCTGGTCTTCAGCCGTCTTGGGTTCGGGTTCGGGAAATACATAACCGGTTGCCTCTTGAACTTGGGCGAGCTGAGCTTTGAGCCGGCGATTCTCTCTATCCAGACGATAGCTCCGGTACAGGCCGAACGAACCGACAATAATTCCGCCAAGCAGCGTTGAGCCGATGATGAGCAGAATCAGGGGGATCTGAACCACACCGAACAGCAGATTCACATCCACGGTTCTCACGTTAATAACAGCAAATATGGCTGTAACTAATGCAAATATTAAAGCTGCAATCAGGGACCATTGTATTCTCATGGTGCACCTCCTCTAAAGACAGTATAAAATCCCTTACCCAAAGCGGGCAAGGGATTAATCCATCAGACTCATTTGATTAATTCGTCAAATTCTCCATTTGTTCGATCAGCTCTCCGAATACACTCATCGCTTCGCGAATCGGCTGAGGCGATGACATGTCAACGCCAGCTTTCTTCAGAATATTGATGGAGTAATCACTGCCTCCGCTCTTCAGGAAGCCGAGATACCGATCCACAGCAGGCTGACCCTCTTCAAGGATTTGCTTGGAGAAGCTGGTTGCAGCCGAGAAGCCCGTTGCGTACTTATATACATAGAAGCTCGTATAGAAATGCGGGATGCGAGCCCATTCCATCTCGATATCCTGATCGACAACCATGCCAGGGCCATGGTATTTCTTGTTCAGATCATAGTAGATCGAAGACAACGCTTGAGGAGTAAGGGACTCTCCTGCCTCTGCGCGCTCATGAATAATCTTCTCGAATTCGGCGAACATCGTCTGGCGGAATACCGTCGTCCGGAACTGATCTGCATAATAAGTCAGCAGATACAGCTTCTGTTTCGGGTCGGTAGCATGCTTCAGCAGATAATCCATGAGCAGAGCTTCATTCGTAGTCGAAGCTACTTCTGCTAGGAAGATCGTGTATTGGGCATCACGGTATTTCAGGGCCTCATCCGAGAAATAAGAATGCAGCGCATGACCCATCTCATGGGCCAGCGTGAACATGCTGTTCAGATTGTTGTTGTGGTTCAGCAGAACATATGGATGAGTTCCATATGCACCCCAGCTGTAGGCTCCTGTACGTTTGCCTTCATTCTCGTATACATCGATCCAGCGGTGATCGAATCCGTCCTTAAGCACCTTCAGGTAATTCTCACCCAGCGGCTGAAGCCCTTCGCTAACCAGCTTCTTCGCCTCATCATAGGTGATATCCCACTTGTACTCCTCCACAAGCGGAGCGAACAAGTCATACATATGAAGCTCATCCACACCGAGCAGCTTCTTGCGAAGCGCCATATATCTGTGCAGCAGAGGAAGACTTTCATGGATGGTATCAATCAGGTTCGTATAGACCTCTTTGGGAATGTTGTCACCATAGAGAGACATTTCCAGAACTGAAGGGTACTTGCGAACATGGGAATAAAAAATATTCTTATTCACATTTGAGCTCAGCGTAGCGGCCAAAGTATTCTTTTGTCTGCCGTAAGTTTCGTAGATCGCTTTGAAGGCCCGCTGACGGACTTCGCGGTTCGGATTCTCCAGGAACTGGATGTAGCTGCCATGCGTCAGCTCCACTTCCTTACCGTTCTCATCCTTAATCTTAGGGAACTTCATGTCCGCATTGTTGATCATACCGAAGATATTCTTCGGTGCCTGCGACAGGTTGCCAACTTGGGCCAGAAGTGCTTCCTCGGCTTTGGTGAGAACATGAGCCTTCTCGCGTTTGATCTCCTGGAGCGTGAATTTATAGTCTGCCAGGACCGGGTTCTCTATGAATCCGTCCAGTTCCTGTTCTGGCAGGGATAGAATCTCCGGCGTGATATAAGAGAGAGCCTCGCTAATCTCCACGCTGAGCTTCTTAGCCTTCTCGACGAGTGCTTGATATGTAGGGTTCGTGGTATCTTCATCATGATGAAGGTGCGCAAATACGAACAAGCGCTCAATCTCGAGCGAGATTTCATCCTCAAGGGCAAAAGCAGCCTTGATATTCTCGGCTGTATTTAATTTGCCTTCATAGTCGGAAGCCTTGGACTTCTTCTGATTAACCTGCTCGTAGGACTGGTCCCAGGCCTTCTGATCAGGAAATAGATCATTCAGATTCCAGCTGTTGGCTTCAGTCACTTCGGAACGCTTTGGTAATGTGCTCATGGGTATCCTCCTTGGTAAAGTTAGAGATACTGGCCGTTTCTCTTGAACGGTCCGCTTATCCATATCCGGCGCTGAAGCTGTTAGCAGGCTGGAAGTCAGCATTATCGAGAGGAGCGTGGCACATCTCAAGGGCGTATTCCTCCCAATCTTTTTGCCAATAGTATGACCGGAGATTAGGCACAATATGAATAAGCGGACCAAGGTCTTAAGTTAGGCCAGATAACTGTAGACTACGAGTACAAAAGCCATGACAATCATAACTAAAGCCGTGATAGCCATGGGGCGTTTCAGCTTGGGAGGGATATTATTTTTGTTCAAAATAAGTACAAATCCCAATACAATAGCCAAAACAATAAACAGGGCAGTTCTTGAATAGTCCATAAGTAATTCTTCAAAACTCCTTTGAAATCAATCTAGACTTGTTTGAAGGAACTCATCAGCGTACGCCATTCTTCTTCTCTTCCTTCGAAATCTTCCTTGGGGAAACGGTTCTGCGCCCATTGCATCAAGGCAGGGCGGCTGAGGAAGGTATGGGTTTCCTCTCCCCATTGGTCGGAGATTTCACGCAGGACAATATATTTGCCCTGAACTTCGACTGTCATCATATTCCATTTGTCTGTCTTGTAAATTTCATGTTTTTTGATCATCGTGCTCGGTCTCCAGTCTGCAATCATTAAGTTCATGTATTCGTTCATAGTGTGATGCGTATTATAGGAAAGCATTTGCAAAAGCTTTATAAAATCATAACGCACGCTACTTAGGAAAGCAAATGCAACCGAGGGCAATTCAGGGAAAAATCGGACTTAGGATGCAGGGCTTAAGGCGCGTTGCAATGAACTCAGACATCGGTTATAATTTAGGTATTCGTCATTTAATGGCGTTATTTTAGGAGGTTGTTCATTTGAAAGGTACAGTTAAATGGTTTAACGCAGAAAAAGGTTATGGCTTCATTTCAGTTGAGGGCGGCGAAGACGTATTCGTTCACTTCTCAGCAATTCAAGGCGAAGGCTTCAAATCCTTGGATGAAGGTCAAGAAGTTGAATTCGAAATTACTGAAGGCAACCGTGGCGCGCAAGCAGCTAACGTATACAAAATATAATTGCACTTCACCCTATAAAGAAAAGACACAGCTCCGTGTGAGCTGTGTTTTTTTGCTTGCTTTGACCGAAACACGAGGGTAGTGATACACTGTGAAAAGAGAATTACTTGTACAAGACTTATTACAGGTGGGGAGCGTTACGGTATGAAATTCAAATTGTTTAAAGAACGTAAAGGTAAAGCTGACCAGGCCAAGAATAATCAGTGGGTCAAATTAAGCCGTGAGATTTATATGCAGGCACGCAAAGGTGGTCCCAACCCGGAAGCCAACTTCGGACTGAAGACGGCCATTGCCAGCGCCCGTGCAATCAAGATGCCAGCGGATAATATAGAACGTGCAATCAAGAAAGCATCAGGTAACGCGGATAATGTGGATTACGAAGAAATTTATTATGAAGGTTATGGTCCAGGCGGCGTTGCCATCATGGTGAAGTGTTTGACGGACAATCGGAACCGGACAGCAGCCGATGTCCGCGCGATCTTTAACAAAAGAGGCGGCAATATGGGCGAATCGGGCTGCGTAGCTTATATGTTCGACGAGAAAGGTTCCCTTGTTATTGATCGTGAGCAGTTTGAGGATATTGACGAGGACACCCTTCTTCTTCAAGCTGTGGAAGCGGGAGCAGAAGATATGGTTACAACGGACGAGACCTTTGAGCTTGTAACCCACCCGCATGAGCTGGAGAAGGTGAAGAGTGCCCTGGAGGCGGAGAATTACGAATTCAGTACGGCTGAAGTTCGCTGGATTCCGCAGAATACTGTGGATGTGGAAGGCGAGAATGCAGAGAAGCTGCTGAAGATGATGGATGCCTTCGAGGATAATGATGATGTTCAGGATGTATACTCCAACTTTGAGATCAGTGCTTCCGAGATGGAGCGCATTGGTTAATAAAAGAAAATCAAAAGGGCTCTTACCCCCTGGTTGCAGGGGAGTAAGAGCCCTTTTGGCTATAAGTTGAACTGGGCAAAAGTGTGCAATGATTAAGCTGCCCATTAATAATTCTACGGTTCTAGCTTACAAATATAATCGGTTCGCTTAGCTCCGGTGCTAGTCCACAATTCGCAGAATCTCGGCTACTTCCTTACGTGGCGTAGCTTTCGGTGAGACAGCGGGGTGGCCCAGCGCAATCACCATATTGACTCCGCGGTCTTCAGGGATATCCAGGAACTCACGAAGCTGCTCTTCTGCGAGCAGAACCGGGCCGGTCATAGGACAGGTTGCAAGCCCTTTGGCATGCGCAGCCAGCATTAAATTCTGGGAGGCCAGGCTGCTGCTCTTTAGGCCTTCTTCACTCCAGATATCTGGACTGCCGAACTGTAATGGATCAAATATTCTTTCACGGAATTTGGAAGCATAAGGGGTCGACAAGCAAACAATCAGTACAGGTGCACCCGAGAAGGCTGTGGCATAAGGGCCGAATGACTTAACAAGAAGTCTGGCTTCGCGTCCAAGACCCTGCTTCTCCGCTTCGGCAGCTTTCAAATGCAGCTGCTCCCAAGTGAAATCCTCAATTTGCTTGATCTTGTCGCGATTGACAACCGCAATGAATTCCCACGTCTGAGAGTTGGTGTCACTGGGTGCATATCTGGCACAGTCAATGATTTCTTCAATATCCTCAGTTGAGACGTTCTCTTCAGTAAAGTCGCGGATACTGCGACGGGTTAGCATAATCTCTTTGAAATCCTTGAAATCCATTTATTTCCCACCTTTTTAGGACTAGGTACTATATTTCTTGTTCCATCTATTATAGCTGATGAGATCTATCTTTGATAGCACGAGTGGGGCTAAATACTTTTGTTAATATTATTGCGGCCGGGAATCCGGTCCAGATATTTACTCGCAAATCCTAGAAATGCTACAAGGCTGAAGGTCATGGCAACCAGATAAAAGTCTTTGCGGCCGAAATGCTCATAAATGACGCCCCCAAATGTACCGCTGATCAGACCTGATGCACTGGACCACATCACCGTGAACATAGCAAGTCCGGTTGCTCTGTACTGGTCAGGAATCAGCCTGGTCAAGTATCTGACTGCTGTGACGAAGAAGATGCCGAAGGTGACGCTGTGCAGAGTCTGAATGGCAATGACACTGGCAGCCGAATCGGTCAGGCTCATTAACAGGAAGCGAAGAGCGAACATCAAGCAGGCGAATAATAGCAGTGGGAGCTCCTTCAGCTTGTCCCCATAGATGCTTAACAGGAAGAAGATAGGGATCTCCGAGAGGGAAGAGGCGAGCACGCCCCAGCCTACCAGATTATCACTGGACCCCATTTCCTTCATGGCAATGGTCAGGAAGGCGTCATTCATACGGTGACCAATGGCCAGGCAGAATACGCAGCCGAAGAACCAGAGCAGTTCCTTTTGACGAAGAATCTTCCAAAGTCCGGACGCTTCCATTCTACTCGTAGAGGAAGATTGGTCGCGGATGAAGAAGGTCAGGAATAAAGCAATCATCGTAAGTATGATGCTAATCCGGATCGTCCAGGAAGTACCGAGTGCGGTTAGAACATAACCAATCACAATCGCGAAGGTGGCGAATCCGAGAGAGCCAAATATACGGATAACGGTGAAGCTTTTGCCATATTCCTTGGCTGTAGTAATGGCCATCGTATCAGCAAGCGGATAGATCGGGTAATAAAAGAAGTAGAACACCATGATAACGATTAGGATGCCGAGAAAAGATTCGGAGACCGATAAGATCATGGACAGCACGAGCTGGCCGATTAATAGCAGGATGAGGATTCTTTTTATCGTGCGGTAGCGGTCACTGATCATACTCCATAGAAGATTGGAGAATAGAGAGATCATGGGTCCGATCGCGTAGAGATAGCCAATTTGTGCATTGGAGAATCCGAGGCTTCGGTAAAAGAGTGGAAAGAAAGAGAAGACAAGAACACTGATTCCGTACACTGTATAGGTGAAAGCCCGCAGCCAGTTAACGTCCCGCCGGATCTGATGTTGTGAATTCATGCTTAGGAGGCTCCAATCGGTAATTTTTTGACTAAAGTTCATTAAACAGCCACCGTTAGTATAGCATAACAAGGCACCAAGTTACCGGATTTCCGCTATAATATGGGATATCTAATACCTCTGGGAGGGATGGAAATGGACGTTTTTGTATATGATAGCCGGCTGGGAATCAAGGTTCCGGAATTTGATACTCCGTTCGAGGAGCTTCCTCTAATAGAGAGAAGGGGAATTATTGAGACCTGGGAAAATATCCGCGGGCAAATTCCGACCCGGGTTATGCAGCTGGAGCAGATTATCGTGACCAAGCTGAAGGAGCTGGGAGAAGAGCATAACTTTGCGCTTTCATGCAAGATTAACAGTGATATTGCAGAACTTGCGAGTATTATTAATGATCTTCATATATGGTATAGAGTATCGGCTGAAGAGCAGGAAGGAAAGAGACATTCCTGATTTGTCTGTGATATTGTTTATTTGTAGAAAGATAAGGATCATATTATAATAAAGAATGGTTCACACCAGTGAATGATGACTACCATGTGGAGGCAAGCCTTTGATTGATCTTGAAGAACGCCCATATCAGATACCCCGTGATCCGATCAGGCTGATGAGCCGGGTATATAAGTATTTATTGCCAGACGTGCGTTCCGAGCTGAACCAGTGGAGGCAGAGGGCCGAAGCCATACCGGATCCTGAGCTTAGACGACAAGCCCTTGCCAGTATTGCTACCAAGGAATTTCATTGTCAGGGAGGCTCGGTCTATGCAGCAGCCCACCTGGAGCAGAAACACGTGCTGATCCCGTTAATTGTAGCTTTTCAGACGATAAGCGATTACCTGGATAATCTGTGTGACCGCAGCACTTCAATGGATGCGGATGATTTCCGCCTGCTGCACCAGTCTATGCTGGATGCGGTCAATCCGGATGTACCCCTGCAAGATTACTACGAACTACGCGACGAGAAGGAGGATGGGGGGTATCTGCACCGCCTTGTCGCCACGTGCCGTAACTGTATCGCTGAGCTTCCCGGCTATGAAGCGGCTAAGCCGCAGATCGTGATGCTGGTCAAGCTGTATACCGATTTGCAAGTGTACAAGCATATTAAGCCTGAGCTGCGAGAGCCGGCACTGCTTCAGTGGCACGCCGAGCACCGGGATCTGGCTCCGGATCTGGAGTGGAATGAGTTCGCTGCCGCTACCGGGTCCACTCTGGGAGTATTCATGCTCTTCCTGGCAGCAAGCCATAAAGACCTTGATCAGACAAGCGCAGAGATAATCAGACATGCTTATTTCCCGCATGTATGCGGATTACATATAATGCTTGATTATTTAATTGATCAGGATGAAGACCGGATCGGCGGCGATCTGAATTTTTGCAATTATTACGACAATACCGAGACGATGCTGAACCGGATATCCCTGATCGTTCAGTCTGCGAGGCAGGACGTCACGGTGCTGCCAGCCTCTTCTTTTCACCGGATGATTATTGAGGGTCTGCTTGCTTTGTACTTGTCCGATCCCAAAGTAAGCCAGCAGCAGGAGATTCGCAGCGTATCCAGAAGATTGATGAAGAAGAGTCCTCTGACGAGGTTATTCTTCTTCGTGAACAGCCGCTGGATCCGAAAGCATATTTAAGCAACCATTTTGAGGAGGCAACCATTATGACACAAATGAAAAAAATTGCCGTATTAACCAGCGGTGGAGATTCCCAGGGGATGAACGCAGCAGTACGTGCCGTTGTGCGAAGCGGCCTGTACTACGGACTTGAGGTTTATGGCATACAGCGCGGTTATCAAGGCCTGCTGAACAATGATATTTTTGCTATGGATATCCGGAGTGTGGGAGATATTATCCAGCGCGGGGGAACCATTCTCCAGTCTGCACGCTGCCTAGAGTTCAAGACTCTCGAAGGTCAGCAGAAGGGTGCTCAAATTCTGCGGGATCGCGGCATTGATGGCCTTGTGGTCATCGGCGGAGACGGTTCCTACCAGGGTGCCGAGAAGCTCAGTCGTCTAGGGATCAAGACCATGGGACTTCCAGGAACCATCGATAATGATATTTCGTTTACAGATTATACAATCGGCTTTGATACGGCTGTTAACGTGGTTGTGGAAGCCGTGAACAAGCTTCGTGATACGATGTCATCGCACGAGCGTTCATCGGTGGTAGAGGTTATGGGACGTCACTGCGGAGACATCGCTCTTCATGCAGGACTGGCTTCCGGAGCTGAGACGATTCTTGTGCCTGAAGTATCTTACGATCTGAATGAAGTTGCTGACCGGATGAAGGCGAACTTTGATCATGGTAAGAGACACAGTATCGTTATCGTCGCTGAAGGAGTAGGCAAGGGCGAAGATGTGGCTACAGCCTTGAAAGAGCGTTACCCTTCCATCGATCCGCGTGTTACGGTACTTGGACATATTCAGCGCGGTGGATCCCCAACTCCATTCGACCGGAACTTGGCGAGCCGTCTGGGTGACTTCGCCGTTCGCAAGCTGATTGAAGGCGAATCCAACAAAGGCTGCGGCGTTCTCAAAGGTGAGCTTGTGCTTACGGATATTGAGAAAGTAGTTAATACCAAGAAGCCGTTCAACATGGAACTGTACGAGCTGGCTTCACGGTTGTCCCAATAATTATTATATAATTAGCTGCAAAAAAGGAATCCTGCCGGTAATGGCTGTGGATTCCTTTTTTTGTGCTATACGCCTATGCTGTAATTCGCTTGAGCACATTCATAATTTCCTCGGTTGGCCTCAGACCCTTCTCTGCAAATGCGACCTTTCCTTCCAGGTCGATCACAACGACCACGCGCTGCTGCGTCAAGAAACCCAGCGTCTTGCCGATCTCATACTTGCTGCGAATCTCCCCGTTCGTATCCACAACAAGCGGGAAATCATAACCGTGCTTGGCAGCGAACTTCTCATGGCTTTCCTTTGATCCGGGATTCACACCGAGCACGAGAGCATTGAAGCCATTATACGATGGCTCTGCATCTCTAACCGCACACAGCTGCTTGGTACAACCCGGTGTATCATCCATGGGATAAAAGATAAGTACAATAGGCCGTGTGCCTACATACTCAGCCAAATCAATTAACCCTTGTGTGCTTTCGGCGCGAAAGAGCGGCGCCTTTGTTCCTTCGCTGAGCATTGAACAGTCACGCTCCTAATAGATTAAGTAAAATGATGGTATTTGCCTGTATTCCTGTCTATTGTAGTACGTTGAGTTTATGGATGCAAAGCGGGTATGGACAATATTACCATATCAGTCTATTATTATACATAGATTAACTATGCATGGATTTACTATGTATAGAGATAAGAGGTATATTGGAGCGTTATTGAGTATGGAAGGAGGTTTGATCATGAAAATTAGCAAGGAAATGATGAAAGGAAGCACAGGCACCTTGATATTAACGATTTTATCGCGGGAGCCTTTGTACGGGTATGAGATTATCAAGCAGCTGGATGTAGGTTCAGGGGGCATTTTTGCGCTGAAAGAAGGCACCTTGTATCCGCTGCTTCACAGCATGGAGAGCGAGAAATGGGTGGAATCATTCTGGACCGAGACCGGGGGAAGGAAACGTAAGTATTACCGTATAACGGACAGCGGGCTTAAGCAGCTTGAAGAGAAGAAGACGGAGTGGAGAGTATTCCGGCAGGCCGTAGATACGGTGCTGGGGGAAGGAGGGAGGAATTGAGCATGGAAGATCAACGACGTGTTTTTCTGGATAAAGTTTGTACACAGGTAAAGGCCAAGGAAGTACATTCTTCCGTTCGGGAAGAGCTGGATAACCATTTGGAGGAATTGATTGAGGCTAGAGTAGATCAAGGATATGATGCAGATGAGGCCGTCACTTGGGCGGTAGCCCAGATGGGCGATCCTGCAGTGCTTGGTAAGCAGCTTCACCAAGTACATAGACCGCGGATTAACTACGGACTTATCTTGATTGTGCTGTTCTTTGCAGCAGTCAGCATCATTTCAATGTGGTCGGTGGTGCAAAATTATACAGCATACTCAGAAAAGTATGCATCCGCAGGGTTTCTGGAGAAGCAAATATTTTTCTTAGCACTCGGCATTGCTGTGATGATCGGGGTATATTTTCTGGATTACCGTAAGCTGTATAAAGGAGCTTGGTATTTGTATGGCATCGTTATGGTTGGGTTTGTGTTTACGTTTAACAGTCCAATTATGGCTGGTCAGCACAGGTATATTATCCTTGGTTCTTTAGCTTGGGATTGGGCTAACATTAGTACTTACTTGCTATTGATTGCTATCGCGGGGATTTTACAGAAAATGCGACATTCAGCGCTTAGCTTGTTAATCCGCAATTTTTTCGGATTTGCCATCACTTTGCTGCCAGTGTTCATCTATATGAGCATGGGGGCTTTAACGGAACTTGGGTTCTACCTGATTGGGTGTGCGGGATTGAGCGTCTGGTTGTACCGACGAAAGCTCACTGTTGTGATTGGAATTGGATTTGGATTTGGGAGTTTACTTAGTCTATGGTATGGATTTTTGAGCTTTATCGGGAATCCGATATGGTTAAGACTTACTCAATTTCTTCGCGCTTACAGCGACCCCGAAGGTTATGGATACACCTATGTTAAAACCCGAGCGGCTGTTCAATCCGCAGGCTGGTGGGGCAGAGGACTGGGCGCTCCGCTTAAGGCGCTTCCTTTTCTTCAGTCGGAATCTATTGTGACTTATTTGCTGTACAGCTTTGGCTGGGTCGCAGGGATTATTCTGGCGATAGCCACCCTGATGCTGATTCATCGCATGATAGCCGCCTACAAAAGGGTGGATGACAAGTATGGCAAATCGCTGATCCTGGTCATCATGATGATGCTTGGAGCCAGGCTCGTATACGGGCTGGGCATGTCGATGGGTTACGCCCCCATTATAGGGGTGACTTTCCCGTTCGTAGGCTATGGCGGTTCTCATTTACTCATCGAGTTCGCGGCTGTAGGGTTATTGCTGTCTATTTATCGAAAAAAAGATATCATCAGGGCCGCCTCAACTCCAGCCTCGACCTCGTAAGGCCGGCACTTGATCTGGTCATCAACTAAAGAACGCCGCCCGTATCCAAATGGATATAGCAGCGTTCTTTTGTCTAATTATTGTAAAGGCAGCCCCAGGTCCTTGGCATATTTCTTCTGCATATAGGCGAGCCGCAGGAATAAGGATACGGCGGCAACCGCCAGCCCGCTGATTAAACCCAGCCAGTACCCGTATGGTCCCTGACTTGTGTAATTAGCTAGAACATATCCGAGCGGGAGGCCAATGACCCAATAAGCGATAAACGCAAGAAGGAACGGAGAGTTCACATCCTTGTATCCTCTTAGAGCTCCTTGAATCGGAGCGGCAATCGCATCTGAGAGCTGGAAGAATATAGCGTAGATGAGGAAGTGCTTGGTCAGCTCGATTACCGCAGGCTCATCGGAGTATAGAGACGCAACCCCATGTTGGAATACTAACAGAATGATTGCAGTGACGATGGACATGCCAGCTGCAGTTCCTATTCCAAGTCTTGCATACTGCTTGGCATCCCTAAGTCTGGCTGCTCCAGCCTCGAAGCCCACCAGAATCGTCAAAGCAAGACAGATACTAAGCGGAATCATATATAGGGTTGAGGCAAAGTTTAGCGCGGATTGATGTGCTGCAATGGTCTGCGTATCATACCTGCTCATGAACAAAGTTACCGCTGCGAAGACGGCTGTCTCGAAGAAGATGGCGAAGCCGATCGGCACGCCGATCTTGAGCAGCTCCTTCCATTTGGCGAAGGAGATCTTATACCAATTTCGGAGCATGTGATACTTAGAGAATGCTTCGCTTTTACGGACTATGATGAAAGCTAATATAAAGATGCACCAATAGGTAAATGAGGAAGCGACGCCCGACCCGATCCCTCCGAGCCGCGGGAAGCCCATTTTGCCGAAAATAAGCAGGTAATTCACAAGTACATTAATGGGCAGGGACAGTAGGGTGATTGTCATCGAAATTCGGGTCTGTCCTATGGAATCAATGAAAGAACGAAGCACAGTATATCCGAACAAAGGAATGATACCGGTGCCGATGGCGACCAGAAAGTAGTGGGCTACGTGCTGAACCTTTGGCTCAAGACTCATGCCGTTAAGAATAGGATCAAGCGCTATGCCGCCTCCAACAAGAACCACGATAGATACCGTTAGAGACAGCAGCAAAGCCTGCATCACATTAAAGTCAACCTGGTCTCGCTCACCCCGGCCAACAAGATGGGAGACTATGGGAATGATGCCCATAAGAATACCACTGAGCCCCGTCTGGACAGGCAGCCAGAGGCTTGATCCAATTGCGGCTCCCGCAAGATCAGCTGGACTTGAGTGGCCTGACATCACCGTATCGAAGAAGGTCATTAGAGATAAGGTGATCTGTGTAATCAGGATCGGAATTAGGATATGAATAAACTGGATATATTTCTGTTTCAGAGTGAATGTCTGCTTCATTTCAAGTCTCCATTTCAGTAGCGTTCCTGGGAGCGGGAAAGCTGCTCCACACAAAGAAAAAGCCCATTAAAGGGCTTTTCATTAATCCACAATAAATGCTTATTTGTAATCTACACCGGCTGTATACCGATTATTCGCGTTCCAGAGCAGATACTCGTCAACCTTCATTTCCTTCAGTGCGCGAATCTGCTCTTCAACTTCATGCTTACCATACTTGGAATAATGTCCGCTTCCAAGCCAGCTTGCCGTGAAATCCTGTATCCATGGACGGATGATCGGCTTCTTATCACCCAGCGGGTCCAGCTTCTTGTGCGTATCGGCCATTGAGCCTTTGATGGTCTGGTAAGGAGCTTTATCCGGATCCTTGGTTCCGAACCAGCCTGTCGTATAATGGCTTGGATAGATCATAGGCGAGATTACGTTCACGTTCTTGGAAATCTTGGTGAAATCCTGCCCGATTCCCTCAGCTGCAGGAACCGAAGCGGCATAGCCAAAAATATCTACGGATACGCGTACACCCAGCGGTTCTAGTTCCTTGCGGGCATAATCAACAAAGGAGGACACCGCATCTACCCGGCTTTTATCGTCCTTAATGTATTTCAACGTATTAGCCCGTTTCTCAAATCCTTCTGGGAATCGTACATAGTCGAACTGAATCTCTTTGAACCCCAGGGCAGCCGCCTCTTTGGCAATGGCTACGTTATATTCCCACACATCTTTACTGTAAGGGTTGACGAAGCTGTCTCCTTTACCATTGCTCCATACCGTACCATTGCTCTGGCGGAAGGATAGCTCCGGGTGCTTCTTGGCAAGCACAGTATCTTTAAAGACAACTACCCGGGCAATCGGATATACCTTGTGCTTCTTCAACCGATCCATAAGTGCGTGAATATCGTGAATAAAGTTCTGCGGTTTGCCGTATTTAAGAAGTTCCTGATTAGTCGTAGGATAGGTTATGTAACCGGAATCGTCCTTTATATCAATGACCATGGCATTCAGGTCTGTGGTGTCCGTCAATTTGAGCAGCTGCTCCATTCTGGATCCGCCAGCACTGTAGGCCGTAACATAAATCCCTTTTACCTTGGGTGCTTCCTCCTGTGGGTCTGTCTTCACGGTTGTAGTTGAAGTTGTTCCAGTAGGTGCTGTTCCATTAGAAGCCTTCTGAGAATAAGTAGCGATAGATTGATAGGATGATTTCAGAATACCAGCAAGGCTTCCTTTCTGAGGTTGGTCCGTGTGATGGCCAGAAGAAGTGCTCACAGCCAGCATTAGCAGTGTCCATAAGATGTTCATGTGAAGTTTCTCTCCCTTGTGTGCGCTCTCTATTATAATTATATCGGATAAAATAAATGCCAGAAAGAGCAGAATTGTCATTTGTTCTTGGCAGGTTTTAGAGTATAAACCGCTGTAACCTCTTTAAACTTAAAAATATGTGGTTAAACGTCCAAAAATTAGTAGCTACAGAAATTTAACAAAGATCCATGTGAAAATGAATAAGCCGCCTCTTATACAAGAAGCGGCTTAAGGTGTTCTTGATTAATGTAGAAGCGCGGAACTTTGATGTTCGCAAATGCTGTAGTGAATAATCTCTAATGCATCCTCGGGTTCCAGAACAGTAAAGCCATCCCGAAGCAGAATTCTGGAATTCAACTCCTCGGTATTGAAGAATGGCATCATATCGGGGAACCATTTCATGACGATTTGAGAAAGTTTTACCGTTTCCATGTCCACAATAATCATCCTTTCCTCCAAGAATCATTCATTTAAAGAATCATTCATCGTACCGGAAAAGCTATTAACCTGTGAAGTTAAAGGGTAAAGCTCCATTTCTGCAGAGATCTCATGAATTTGGCAAAGGTCCGTGCTTCCTCATCATACCATATTACCCCTGGTGGTGCACCAGAGGTAATTAACCACGCCGGAAGGAGCCCATGACGCCAACGGTTTCAACAATATTAACGAATGCCGTAGGGTCAGTTGACTTGATAATTTCTCTTAGCTCAGCCAGCTCGTATTTGGTAGTTACGGTCATCAGCATGTCTTTTTCCTTATGGGAGAAAGCACCCTCGGTTTTGATCAGCGTGACCCCTCGCGGCAGACCGAGAAGCTTCTCCAGCATGGCGTCTGTCTGGTTCGTAATAATGAAGAGTGTGACTTTGACGTGGCTGATGTGAATATAATCAACGACCTTGCCGCTTAAATAGATGGAGACCATGGAGGCCAGAGCCAGATTCCATTCTCCATTCAAGTATCCCATGGCCAGAACGACCAAGGTATTCAGGACAACGATTACACTTCCGACAGGAAAGTCACGATATTTGGTAACAATGGAGCCCAGAATATCGAATCCGCCGGATGAGCCTCCTGCTCGGAAGGAGATTCCAGCCCCAAGGCCTACGAGCACGCCACCGAAGACGGAGGCCAGCAGAGCGTCCTGGGCTAGCATCTTCACAGGTACCGGGATCAAGGCGATGAACCAGGTTGTTGTTACAACCGAGAGAATGCTGAGACCGATGAATCTTTTGCCTAACAGGAACAGACCTGCAATCAGAAGAGGAATGTTATACACCAGATACATCGTACTGATGCTGAAGCTGGTGAAATATCCAGTGAGCATGGATAGCCCGGACACCCCTCCGCTCAGGAGCTTGTGGGGAATCAGGAAGAGATTGAATCCGGCGGCAATGAGAACAGCCCCGAAGACAACCGCCAGACTGCGATTGATTAATTTGTACAAAGGGTTTCACCTCGCGAAATGGTTCTTGGTATGTAACTGGTGTTTCAAGAATGTTTTGTGCTATAATGTTTGAGATATTCTTGAGTAGGGATGGATTTCCATTTTAATGAATATATGTGTTACTGTTACATGGTTCAAAAGAAACGGTAAAGTTTAGATAACCAAAGGTTTATTTTCCAGCTTTACCCTACCCCCTGTAATGATACATTTTTGCAGGATGGGACAGCCTAATAAACGTTTACCGCTACTTAAGAATAACGTCAAGAATGTGGATCTGTCCACCATATCCACCATATAGAAGGAGCATGAATAAATTTGAGTACATTTACAGAATTCGGCCTAGAGCCAAAGGTTTTACAAGCAATTACGGAGCTTG
This sequence comes from Paenibacillus sp. Paensp111, assembly GCF_059492195.1. Classification (NCBI taxonomy): domain Bacteria; kingdom Bacillati; phylum Bacillota; class Bacilli; order Caryophanales; family Paenibacillaceae; genus Paenibacillus; species Paenibacillus sp. Paensp111. Next base: position 3,086,773 of record NZ_CP168527.1, on the reverse strand, counting down.
GCTTTGAAGAGGCAACTCCGATTCAGTCGAAGTCCATTCCATTTGCAATGGAAGGAAGAGACCTGATTGGACAGGCGCAGACCGGTACAGGTAAGACCGCTGCTTTCGGCCTCCCGCTAATCAACAAGATCAAGAGAGAAGAAGAGCGAATCGTTGCTTTGATCATGGCGCCAACACGTGAACTTGCCATTCAAGTAGCTGAAGAGATCAGCAAGCTCTCCCGCTTCAAAGGCATTCGTTCCCTTCCGATCTACGGCGGCCAAGATATCGTACGCCAGATTCGCGCTTTGAAGAAGAAACCACAGATCATCATCGGAACCCCGGGTCGTCTCCTTGACCACATTAACCGCAAGACTATCAAGCTGGACGACGTACAGACAGTCATTCTTGATGAAGCGGACGAAATGCTCGATATGGGCTTTATGGATGATATTCAATCCATCCTGAAGCTTGTCCCCGAAGAGCGCCAAACAATGCTATTCTCTGCAACTATGCCAACGAATATCCAGAAGCTGGCTCAACAATTCTTGAAGAATCCAGAACATGTATCCGTGATCCCGAAACAAGTCAGTGCGCCACTTATTGACCAGGCTTATATCGAAGTGCATGAACGTCAGAAGTTCGATGCTCTTACTCGCCTGCTTGATATGGAATCTCCTGAGCTCGCTATTGTCTTCGGTCGTACGAAGCGCCGGGTTGATGAGCTTGCAGAAGCTTTGTCCAAACGCGGATACTCAGCAGATGGCCTTCATGGCGACTTGTCACAGAATCAACGTGATACCGTAATGCGCAAATTCCGTGACGGCAGCATCGATGTACTGGTAGCCACAGACGTCGCTGCACGTGGTCTGGATGTATCCGGTGTGACTCACGTAGTTAACTTTGACCTTCCACAGGATCCTGAAAGCTATGTTCACCGTATTGGACGTACAGGACGTGCAGGTAAGGAAGGTGCAGCTTACTCCTTCGTAACACCACGTGAGCTGGATCATTTGCACTTTATCGAGCGTGTAACTCGCCATCGTATTACCAAGAAGCCGCTTCCAAGTATTGCTGAAGCGATTGAAGGCAAACAACGGATTACTGCTGAACGCTTGATCGAGCTTGTTGAGAATGGTGAGTTGAACGAGTATAAAGGTATCGCTATTCAGCTGCTTGAGCAGTATGATTCTGTGAATCTTCTGTCCGCAGCGATCAAGCTTGTAACTGGAGACAAGAAAGAATCTGGTAACATTGAATTGACTCCGGAAGAGCCAATCCGTGTTAAACGCCGCAAGCCGGACATTCGTTCCAACGGACGCAAGCCATCCGGTGGTTATGGCAATCGCAGCGGTGGCCAAAGCGGTGGAGGATCTTACCGTGGGAACCGTGAAGGTGGCGGTAATCGCAGTTATGGAAGCAGCAGCTACGGAAGTGGCAAAGGCGGATATAGCAGCGGCAGCAGAGAAGGCGGACGCGACTATTCTTCCCGTACTTCTTCGGATCGTAAGCCACGTTCTACCGGCGGCGAACGTCGTCCTTCGACACGCAGCGATAACGAATAATCCTTTTCAATTCAAGAAGACGAAGCGGCTTAACCGCTTCGTCTTCTTTAGTTCTTGTTCCTTGAGGTTAAATAAAAGTACGGCTTACAATAACAAGCAGAATAAACAATACCAGAATTGTTCCAGTAGAAGTAAAGATGTTGCTGTATCCACCTACTTGGGACATGGTCGGTACCTCCTTTGATATGAAAAAGTTTAGGCTTACAAGGTATCATATGGCATAAACCCTGGTCATGATAAAGACATTAACCCAGTTGGTGTGAAATAGGCGCTGGAATGAGGATTACTGATAGAGTATAGTTATAATTACAGAGACTCGTACTTATTGAGGGGGAGAAGGTTTGGATACAAGAGGGCTAATGGGTGGGTTATATAAGATTACAGAATGGATATCACGAATTGCGGGAAGTAATTTATTATGGCTGTTATGTTCATTCCCGTTCTTTTTTGTTGTCGTTAATAAAATACTGCTGCTTCAGACTATGCCTAATGAACCCGAGACACTGACCTATTGGTTAATGGCGGTATTGGCACCGGTTACATTGTTCCCGGCAACGGCAGCGCTATTCGCGGTTACCCGCAAATGGGTAATGGGGGAAGAGGATGTGTCGGTGTGGCGTACGTTCTTCAGAGGGTATAAAGAGAACTATAAGCAAAGCCTTATCGGGGGCATATTCTACACGCTACTGTGCGTGATTATGATTGTGGATTATAAAGTGTACATGAATCAGATCCCGGGCGCTAAGGTAATCGGTATTGTGATGCTGATCTTTATGTTTATTCTGTTCATTTCTATGTTTAACTTCTTTTCCATGGTTGCTCATTATCATATGGGGATCAAACAGATTATCAAGAACTCGATACTTTTAACGATGGTACGTCCGCTTCGTATGCTGTCCACCTTGATCTGTGCGGTAGCTTTAGTCGTGATTACTTATAAATTCCCGTTCCTGATCCTGTTTGGATTTGGCAGCTTAATGGCTTTTGTTGCCTTCTTCAATTTTTACGGTACCTTTACGAAAATGCAGCAAATGGCCGAGAAGCAGCAGGCCGAACAAGATACGCTGAATGAGGAGACGGATCCACTGCTCTCGGAGGAAGTCAATAGCGATAAATAACCTTATGAGGACTTCTGCGCTCAGGTGGAAATTACCAGAGTTTTTGCTTGCCGGATGAGTTTACTTTTCGGATGTAAGCGTCTATAATAACAATACATCCTGCGATGTGCGTTTCGGTTATACTTTGTTTTGAACCAATGAAGATGTCTTGGGAGATCAATATTGCAGCGCAGCTGATAAGCCCTATCTATATGATTAGGGGACTTCAAAAACGCTACTGAGGTCACCCACCTGCCAATGCAGGTTCTAAGACAATGTGATCGGACGGCATAAGCGGGATTCCTAACAATCCTAAGTGAGCATCTCTGTATTCGTGATGAATATGGAGATGCTTTTTTGCGTCTTTCCAAGTGTGCTCAAATGACTTTTGTTTGCTGTCTAACAATGTTAAACTATAGAGAGCGTATACAAATATCAGATTTGATCCGCACGGACTGAAGGAGGAAATCTATTGTCACTCAAGAGAACGATGGCGGGACTGCTGCGCAGCCAGGAAGGAAGCGGCGACCGCGCCAAGCTGCCTGAACTTAAGACACGTTATTATCAATTATCCAAAGAAAAGGCATGGGAGGAAGTATCCTCTACCATTAAGAAGATTCCAGGGTACAAGCTGCTTCACGAGGTGCCTTCTGTAGGGGAAATTCTGTTAGAGAAGCGCAGTCCATTCGGACGTATGATGGATATTACCGTATCTGTCATCCAGACGGGACCGATGAGAGCTGCTGTGGATATTTATTCCGCTTCACGCGGGTCGATGGGGGATCTCGGATCGAATTACCGGAATATTATTCAAATATTCGAGGTGCTGGATAAGAAGCTAAGTAAATACAAGACAACGGGTGGATAAATGAGCAGAAAAAAACGGGCCAAGGGATTAGCTCCTTGTGCCCGTTTTATTTAGATCAATTCCTTGACAGCGGCCAGGGCTTTGTCATAGTCCGGATGCTCGGTCATTTCGTTCAGATACTCAACATAACGAATAGTGTTGTCAGCATCTACCACGAAGATAGCACGATAGTCGATTGCGAATTCTTTGATCAATACGCCGTAAGCTTTACCGAAGGAATTGTCTTTGTAGTCAGACAATGTGATTACGCCCTCAATACCTGAGGCACCGCACCAGCGGGCTTGAGCAAATGGGAGATCTGCACTTACGGTAAGAATAACAACGTTATCTCCCAAGCTGTCAGCTTCCTGATTGAAGCGGCGAGTCTGGGCGTCGCATACGCCTGTATCAAGTGAAGGGACAACACTGATCAGTTTGATTTTGCCAGCATAATCCTGCAGGGAAGCTGTTTCCACTAGGTTCTTGTTCAAGGTGAAATCTGGTGCTGTATCGCCGACTTTGAGCTCGGGACCTACCAAAGTGATCGGATTGCCTTTGAATGTGGCTGTTTGACGTTCTTGTGCCAAATAAATCTCCTCCTTAATTGGTTTTACATGCCAGAATACATTATAATCTTTTTAAAAAGCGCTTGTCCAATGTTAGGAAATGAAATAGGAAAAGGGTGATATAATTGATCTTCATCCGATATGAGAACTTGAAGAGTTATTTGCGCTATTATCCGGTTACTTCCTTGATTCTATTAATTAATATAATCATGTTCCTTCTTGTTACCTTGAATGGGGATGATCTGCTTAGATTCGGAGCGCTTACCAATGATGTCACATATGAGCATGAGAAGTGGCGTTATCTGACTGCTATATTTCTGCACGATGGCTTTGATCATATCCTGTTCAACAGCTTTGCGCTCGTGGTATTTGCCCCTCCAATGGAAAGGCTGCTCGGATCCTGGAGGTACGCTGTGCTCTATTTGGGGAGTGGCCTGCTTGCCAATGCGCTCAGTATGGCCTATTACAATTATCATATGGAGCCTATCCTTACGGTTGGTGCTTCTGGCGCTATCTATGGGGTATATGGAGGTTTTCTATATGTGGCATTGCTTCAGCGGCAGTTCATGGATGATGCGTCGCGCAAGACGCTCTATGCTATTCTCATGGTAGGGCTTGTTTTCTCGGTCATTGTGGATAACATCAACTGGATGGCTCATCTGGGCGGGCTGATCACGGGATTCTTCATCTATGGTGTTTTGATTCGGCTATCAAGGGGCCGCACAAATTAAAATTTTTATGATTAACCTTATTTAGTGGATCGCGTAAAGAGCAGAATGGAGAGGTTAGGGAAGTGGAGTTAAGACAACTGCTGTACTTTGTGAAAGTAGCCCAGAAGGAGCATGTTACGAAGGCGGCGGAAGAGCTGCACGTTGCTCAGTCTGCTGTTAGCAGGCAAATTCATCAGCTTGAACAGGAGCTGGGTGTAGATTTATTTATTCAAAAGGGGAGAAATGTTCACCTGACTGCGGTAGGGCAATTGTTCTGCAGCAGGGTAGAGGCGATTATCAAGGATCTGGAGCTTGCTGTGAATGAGGTCCATGAATTTCTGGATCCGGAGCATGGAGAGATCAGACTTGGCTTCCCGCATAGTCTGGGCATTCATTTAATTCCCAGTATAGTGGCTGAATTCCGCAAGATTTATCCGAATGTGAAGTTTAGATTCAAGCAGGGGATGTTCCCGTCTTTGATCCGGGACGTGACTATGGCTGAGGTTGATCTTGCCTTCATCTCGCCATTTCCGGAGAGCCACGACCAGGTGGAGGGTAATCTTGTCTTAACTGAGGAACTGGTAGCTATTCTCCCGCCAAGTCATCCGCTGGCACAGGAGGAGACGATCCATTTGAGCCAGCTCAAGGATGACAAGTTCATCTTGTTCAGCAAAGGCTACTCACTTAGGCCGATTGTATGGCAGGCTTGTCTGGAGGCGGGGTTTTCACCCAAGATCGCGTTCGAGGGGGAAGAGACCGATACCATCCGCGGATTGGTAGCGGCGGGGATGGGGGTCAGCCTTTTGCCGGAGATGGCATTGTTCCAGACCAACCTGCTTCAACCTGCAAGAGTCAGGATCTCGAACCCGAGAGTAACGCGGACCATTGGCCTCATCCATCGTTCAGATGACAAGCTGCCGCTTGTGGCCCAGTCATTCCGCAAATTTTTGCTTGAGTATTTTGCGTCGGCCTCCAAATAGGTGCTAAGGCACAAGAAAAGAACCTCCCGGATGGGAGGTTCTTTGTGTATTCCTAAGATTAATCGCGATTGCTGGTGAAGATAAGAATGTAACGAATCAATTCAAGCAGAGCCACAAGTGCAGCAGCTACATAAGTCAGTGCAGCAGCATTCAGGACCTTCGCGACACCGCGTTCTTCTTCATTTGTAATATATCCCTCTGATACCATAACTTCGCGTGCCCGGTTGCTGGCATTGAATTCAACAGGCAGGGTGACGAGCTGGAAAGCTACTGCCGCTGAGAAGAAGATGATGCCTAGACCGACCAGATTCATGAACCCGAAGATAATTCCCGCCAGGAGAAGGATCGGGGCGAATCCGGATGCGAAGTTGACGACTGGGAACATTTTGTGGCGAAGAACCAGCATCGGATAGTGAACTTTATGCTGTATGGCATGACCCACCTCGTGGCAGGCAACGGATACTGCGGAGATAGATCTTTCATAGTAGACGGGCTCAGACAGGCGGACGACCCTTGCGATAGGATCATAGTGGTCTGTAAGCGATCCCCGCACCGGTTCTACGGGTACATCATATAGTCCGTTAGAATCGAGCATATGTCTGGCTGCCTCTTGTCCGGTCATCCCGCGTAAGTTAGGAACCTCGGCCCACTTCTTGAACGTCCCGGATACCCGGAACTGAGCCCATAAGGAGAATATAAATGCAATAATAATTAGAATATACATACCGTCAAAATACATTGTTCATTCCTCCAACCGTGAAATTAGGTAAATGGCCCATGATTGAGCAGAATACGGATGGCTTCTATACAGGCCATGCTTTGAGGCATCAGATGAGTAAAAGCGCGGTTAATCTGATTAGGCTGGAGCTGAGAAATAATAGGCTCAAGCTCCTTGACTTCACGCTCCAGCTGCTGCATATGGATCTCCAGCGCAGTTAGCTTCTCCGTGACCTCTTCTTCACTGCTGATATGGTTCCACAGATCCAACTTGGCCCGTATTTCCTCCAACGTATATTTCTCCTGTTTCATTTGGTTAATACGTTCAAGCCGTACCAAAGTTTCATGATTATAGAGACGGTAGTTCTTAAGAGTGCGGGACTCCGGGGTAATAAGTCCGATCTTTGTATAGTAATCAATCGTTCTCTCACTCACATTAGCCTGTTTGGCCAATTCACCTATTCGGTAAAGCTTCATATCTCCAATATCATCACTCCCTAAATACTCTTATCCAATCCCTCTATATAGATGTTCTTTCTACAATAAAATTAGTGGAATGAACGATCCGCGTATAAATGTATAATACACGATTCAAAAGTATACAGTCAAACGTTACGCTTTCATAAAGAGGCTACTAAACCTCTAAACCTAACATATAAATAACATAAGTAGTTAGATATTATAATTATTTTTACCTAATTTCATAAATTCTATTGTATTTTTTGTATACTTAGCTTTATAATCACATTAATAAACGAAAACATGTTAGATAACATGACATTAAGGAGTGGTCGTCGATGAAGAGGAAGTGGATCGTAGGTCTAATTGCAGCGGTAATGATTATGGCATTTCCAGTATCTGCTTTTGCAGCGGATGAAGTAACAGCCCCGGTACTGGAGATTGGTCTTAATACGATGTTTGTGTTCTTGGCTGCTTTGCTTGTCTTCTTCATGCAAGCCGGCTTTGCACTGCTGGAGGCTGGTTCTGTAAGAATGAAGAATGCGGGTCACGTTGCAGGCAAAACTGTACTAACTCTCGGGATCTCCGTAATTGCTTTTTGGGCGGCAGGATTTGCTTTCGGGTTCGGGAACGGGAACAGCTTCTGGGGAACAACCGGATTCTTGTTCAGTGGAGATAGCGCTGCTGGTTCATTCGCCTCACTGGCTGCCTCTGATGTCTCTTTGAATGTAAAGTTCCTGTTCCAGCTGTCATTTGCAGCTGTCTCCCTTGCCATAGCGTGCGGAGGAATGGCGGAACGCGCCAAATTAAGTGTTTATATTATTTTTGGAACCTTGTTCATGATTCTGATCTATCCGGTCGTGGCTCACTGGGTATGGGGCGGCGGATGGCTTGGAAGCTTGGGAATGCAGGACTATGCCGGTTCAACAGTCGTGCATTTGACCGGTGCAACGGCGGCGCTTGCTGCAACGATTCTGCTTAAGCCGCGTCTTGGGAAATACAATAAAGAAGGCAAACCTAACGTCATTCAAGGTCACAACCAAGTGTTGACGGTACTCGGTGTTATCATTATCTGGATTGGCTGGTTCGGTTTTAACCCGGGTAGTGCTTTGACACCTCTGGCTAATGGATTCTTCGGCTATGTAGCTCTTACAACCAATATCGCAGCAGCAGCAGGAGCCATTGCAGCCTTGTTCATCTCTTGGGTCTTTGCAGGCAAGTCGGATATTCCAAGCATGCTTAATGGTGTGCTTGCAGCATTTGTAGCCATCACCGGCTCTTGTGCTTTTGTAGATGCATGGGCAGCAGTAGTGATTGGTGCCGTAGCTGGAATTATTGGGTTCTTGTCTGGAAAATGGCTGGAGCGTGCAGGTCTGGATGACCCCATCTCTGCAGTGTCGGTGCACGGTATCGCCGGTGTTTGGGGAGCGGTATCCACAGGCTTATTCGCTACCCCTGAGCTGGTAGCGGCGACTGGAGTAGGCAAACCCGGCTTGTTCTATGGAGGTGGATTCGATCAGCTTGGAGTTCAGCTATTGGGTGTAGCCGGAACCTTCGCATTCGTTCTCGTGGCTTCATTCCTGATCCTCGCGGGTATGAAATGGCTGATCGGCATTCGGGTTACTGAGGAAGAAGAGATGATGGGTCTGGATATTAGTGAGCATGGCTCTTATGGTTACCCTGAGCAAATGCAGGTCCTTGCAGGAAGCGCGGGCAAAGAGCCTGCGGTATCCCGCAGCACATCTGATCTTGGATCCATTAGTGTAATTAAATAATAAATATTAATCAGGGAGAGGGAGTGGGGCAGATGTCAGAAGCGCTGGCCTATGGGAATAACTATGCGGGCATACGTGCAGCTTCCTCCCCCCGTACATTGCGGGCAGAGAGAATCAAGGAACAAAGCCGCCTACTGGAGGGCTTTAGCACCCTGCCTACACCCGATTGGAACCGTGCTGTCAATCTGCTGCATGATGAAGTGATGATTCGTTCAGCCTATCTGGCGGAGCGGGTAATGGAGGCCGAGGGAATTGGCGCACCGCCAGTCCCTTATGCTTTTGTTGCATTCGGGAGCGGTGGGCGCTCTGAACAGACGCTCTGGAGTGATCAGGATAATGGGCTGATTATCGGTGAAGGCGGGGGAGAGCGGAGCGAGATTTATTATAAGTATTTTGCTGCGACTTTATCTAAAATATTGGAGAAGGTCGGATATCCGCCTTGTCCGGGCAATGTTATGCTCTCTAATCCGCTTTGGCGCCATACCCTGGGCGGATGGAAGAAACAGCTGCAAGGCTGGCGTGACGAGCTGCAATGGGAGCAAATAAGGTATTTGAACATTGCTTCGGATATGAGATTTATTGCAGGGAGTAGCAGTCTTGAGGATGAGTGGAAGAGTATGTTTCAAGAAGTAATGGAGCCCGGCGACAGGCTGTCCGCTGCGCTGCTGCGCGGGACGGTCAGACATAAAGCAGGGTTGAACGTTCTGGGGCAAGTTATAACCGAGCCATTTGGGGAGCATGCCGGGAGCTTTGATATCAAGTATGGGCTCTATATGCCGCTGGTGAACGGACTGCGCTGTATTGCGCTTCAATATGGGATTCAAGAGACATCCACGATTGAGCGGCTGCGCCGATTAATTCAGCTGGAGGCAATTCCTGGCCAGTGGCTAGAGGCCTGCCGTCACTCTTTCCATACCACGCTTAAGTTAAGATCGCTCACCTCGTATTCGGTATATGAAGGCATGCTTCAGGGCAGTTCCTATTTGAGTCCTTCGCTAATGAAGCAGAGAGATGTTCTAAGGGAGTTAAGAGAGAGCCTAGGTACGGTAAAGCTGCTGTACAGAACTCTGCAGAGACAGCTGAGGTTCTCGGAAAGGAAAGGTCTATGAGAGAGCCTGTGAAGAAAAACGGAGGTTTCTGGGATGCGCTGAAGAATCGTACAGTCCCAGGGTCTATTGCCTCCATGACAGGAACCCACAGTGCCCAGCAGATTGCTTTTATCAGATCTCTAACCAAGGGGCAGCGGAGGCCCGAGACTCTTCATATCCCGCTGACTGAGCTGAAGACGGCCGTGTTTGATCTTGAAACCACGGGTTTCCATACCCGTTACGGGGATGAGATATTATCTTTCGGAGCTGTGAAAATGGAAGGTGACCGAATTACTAGCCAGACGTTTCATGCGCTCAGCAGGTCTACTCAGCCGATTTCGCCATCGATTATAGAGCTGACGGGTATTACCCAGGAAATGTCTGATCAGGCTCCTCCGCTGGTTGACTCTCTTCATGACTTCATGTCTTTCATAGATGACCGAGTCCTTATCGCCCACGGGAGTGCTCATGACAAGTCGTTCCTCGACCATGCGCTGTGGAGAACGACAAGGACGCATCTGGGCCACAGGGTTCTGGATACAATGATGGTTGCAGGCAAGCTCGAGCCCGATCGGGGTATTACCAGTCTCGATGACTGGTTACGTGCCTACGGAATTAAGATCACTGTACGCCATCATGCGCTGGAGGATTCCAAGATGACCGCCGCCTTATGGGCGGCGCTTATCCGGCAGCTGAGAGATAAGAAAGTGTTAACTTTAGGTGATTTATATGTTTTCCTAAGCAAGGGTTAGGGGTTCCAAAGTGAATAATCCATTCGATTGACGGTGAACGGTGTAAGCGCCAATGAGGGCGTCCGGTTCACCGTCAATTGTTGTTCTGGAGGCAATCAGATACAGGGGGACCATTTCCCCGAATAGCTGCAGTTGTAACAAGTCCTCCGGAGAAGGCTCCGGAGAGGAGGTCGGGTGAGTATGGAAGATCCCAACCAGCCTTGGGTTGAAGCTGGAAGTAATCCAGCCGGTAGGATCCAGTTTGAATTTGTGCCGCGGATTACTGGCGGTATTGCGGATAGGCTGGAAATGATCAATGATCCACCCCTCATCGGTCTGAGAGCCAAGAAGTGCTCCGCAGCCCTCTTCGGGAAAGACTCGGTATAAGTGAGTGACCAATAAGCGGCGTGCTTCAGGGGTAATCACGCAATGCTGTCTGGCTTGAAGATGCATGGTATTCGCTCCTTTTAACTCTATCTGGAATGAACTTAAGAGTTGAACCTTAGAAATCGGGCAACCGCTGGTTGCGCCGGAATATCGATCAGGCCATCTTTAGCTCCATCCATATATCTATAGAATATCTGTAACAAATGGCGCATTAAGGGTACAATAAGGATGTATTAGAAAATTACCCTAGTGCAAAGGAAAGAGATCAATGAGACGAAATGGATTAATCCTGCTGGGAATTGCTCTGCTTCTCGGTGTGGCTTTATATCAAAATACAGACAACGGAGTTCTGTCCTGGTTCGGCTCTTCAGACAAGCCGCAGCCTTCACTCAGTGCGACGGCCTTAGCCAAGAGCGGTCTGAAGCCGGGTGCGGAAGCTCCTTCCTTCACCCTAACCGGTCTTGACGGGAAGACCTATCAAGTAGGCGGAAAGCGGGACAAGCCGCTGCTTGTCAACTTCTGGGCCTCATGGTGTGATCCATGCAAGGAAGAAGCGCCCGATATCGTCAGGATGGCAGATAAGTACAGCCAAAGCCTGGATGTCTACAGTGTAAATGTTACCATGTACGATCAGCTTTCTAAAGTGAAGCAGTTTGTCCAGCAATATAAGATGACATTTCCTGTGCTTCTCGATGAGAAGGAGGCTGCTTATCGTAAATACAACGGGGTTGCGTTCCCGACTAATGTATTAATTGACCGAAATGGTGTGATACAGGATATTATCATCGGCACATTGTCTGCCGAGCAGTTGGAACAAAAAATAGAAAATTTGGTTAAACTGTAATAAAATGTATCGTGATTTGTAAATAAGGCCCGACTTTTCCTGAGTGAGGATCAGTCGGGCCTTTGATGTCAGTTATACATTTTATAGGATAGCTTAGTTCAAATCAATGGTTCACCAGGCCGCCCCTTTGGGCAGAGACTTCCTGGTTCTCAAGTTGGGTCTCTCCAAGCAGAGCATACCGAATACTATCAACAAGAGCTTCCCAGCTGGCTTCGATCACGTTCCCGGATACGCCAACCGTATTCCAAGAGGAGGAGAGGTCGCGCGATTCGATGAGAACCCGTACCTTGGAAGCTGTAGCATCCATTTCATCCAATACACGGACTTTATAATCGGACAGGTGCATTTCGTTCAGGCGCGGGAAGTAAGTGACCAGTGCTTTACGCAGGGCGTTGTCCAGTGCGTTAACAGGTCCGTTACCTTCAGCAGCCGTATAGACGCTGGAGCCGCCGATGTTGATTTTGACAAATGCTTCTGATACAACGGGTCTGCCGGCCGTCTTCTCTACCAGCATTTTGAAGGACTCGAAGACGAACAATTCGGTCAGCTCGCCGTTCGCCTGTCTGAGCAGCAGCTCAAGGGAAGCATCGGCCGCCTCGAACTGGTAACCCTGATGTTCAAGGTTCTTGATCCGGTTAATCACTTCTTTGGTGTCCTCATTGTTCGGATCAAATTCTATGCCCATATCTTGAGCTTTGGACAAAATGTTGCTCTGCCCGGCAAGCTCGGACACGAGAACCCGCTGCTTGTTCCCTACCGTCTCAGGCTCTACATGCTCATAAGTACGGGAATCCCTAAGGATGGCCGATACATGGATGCCGCCTTTGTGGGCGAAGGCCGAGGTTCCGACGTATGGCTGATTATTGGGCATATGCACATTGGCAATCTCGCTGACATAGCGGGCCGTGTTCGTAAGCTGGGCCAACTTGGCTGGCGTGAGCACCTCATAACCCATCTTGAGCTGAAGATTCGGGATGATGCTGCACAGATTCGCATTGCCGCATCGCTCGCCATATCCGTTCATCGTGCCTTGGATTTGCCGTGCGCCTGCCTGAACGGCACTAAGCGAGTTGGCTACGGCCAATTCGCAGTCATTGTGGGTATGTATACCCAGCGAAGAATTTGCAGCATGTCCTGCGAGAACGGATACAATACTGTGGACTTCATGCGGCAGGGTACCGCCGTTCGTGTCGCACATGACGAGCCAGTCAGCTCCGGCTTCTTCAGCCTTCTTCATGACAGCCAGCGCGTATTCCGGGTTGTTCTTATATCCGTCGAAGAAATGCTCGGCATCGAAAATAACCTCGAGCCCTTTCTGCTTCAAATAGGCGATCGAATCATAGATCATAGCGAGATTCTCTTCCAGCGAGGTCTGGAGAGCTGTATGGACATGGAAATCCCAGGATTTGCCGACGAGTGTGGCAGCCTGAACACCGGACTCCACGATGCGATTCAGGTTCGCGTCCTGTTCTGCAATACTGTCTTTCCGGCGGGTGCTGCCAAATGCAGCGATCTTGGCATTCAGACCCAGGCTCTTGACCCGTTTGAAGAATTCGATATCTTTATTGTTGCTCCCCGGAATGCCGCCTTCGATATAATGCACACCCAGCTGATCGAGCTTCGTGGCGATCTTTAATTTGTCGTCCGCAGACAAACTGATTCCTTCGCCCTGTGTGCCGTCGCGCAAGGTCGTGTCGAAGATGGATAAGGCCTTTGACATAGTGGAGAGTCCCCCTTTAAAAGTCATGAAAAAGTATCGTTAATTTTGGTATAATGAAATATTATATCACGTGTTTTTTTAAATGTAACACGGATTCGGATTTTTTGCATAAAACCGTTATTTTTTCTGAAATGAGGGATTCCGGTGAGGAACGTGGAGGATTACTATCCCGCTAAAGGCCGGGTCATATTACATATTGATATGAACGCTTTCTATTGCTCGGTCCATGAGGCCGAAGAGCCCGACAAATATAAGAATAAGCCCACGGCTGTAGCGGGAAGTGTGGAGCTCCGTAAAGGTGTCATTGTGACCTGTTCCTATGCTGCCCGTAAGCTTGGAATCTCAACAGGCATGCTGGTGAGCCAGGCGCTCAAAATTTGTAAGGATTTGATTGTAATAGCGCCCAATTTTCATTTGTACCGTCAGTATTCCAAAGCCTTCATGAATATCGCCTATGGATACACCCCTCTTCTTCAAGCCGTCTCCATTGATGAGTGTTACCTGGATATAACGGGCTCGAAGCAGTTTGGTACCCCGCTGGAGATCGCGAAGGAGATTCAGGAGAGAATCATGATGGAATTGGGTCTTCCGTGCTCGATTGGTATTGCTCCAAATAAGCTGCTGGCCAAGATGGGCTCGGATATGAAGAAGCCAAACGGCATTACCGTAGTGCGGATTAGAGATGTTCCAAAGCTGCTGTGGGACAGACCGTGCGGCGAAATGTACGGAATAGGTAGGAAGACAGCGGAGAAGCTTCAGAAGATGGGAATCTATACGCTGGGCCAGTTGGCCGGGACAGATGAACGTGTGCTATCCGAAAGATTCGGCGTGATGGGGCTTTGGATGAAGCAGGCCGCTTACGGGATCGATGATTCCCCAGTCAAGGAAGAGCAGGGCAAGAATAAGTCGGTCGGCCATACAACCACACTTCCGAGAGACATCAGCAGCATGGAGGACGTCTCCCGGGTCATGCTGAATCTGGCTGATCAGGTAGCTAGGCGGCTGCGAAGACAGCAAATGATGGCACAGACTATCCAAATTACGATCCGCACTCCGGACATGAAGACGATTACCCGCTCACAAACTTTGGACAGGGTAACTGAGAATATGGATGACATATACCGGGAAGCATGTAAATTGTACCGCCGGCACTGGAGGGAAGATCGCCCTGTGCGGCTTCTTGGAATTACGCTTCAGAATCTTGTGCCCAAAGAGGAGTCTGTGCTTCAACTCGATCTGTTTGATTACGAGAAGCAGCCGAAGAAAGAACAGCTGACCAAGGCTATGGATATGCTGCGGGACAAGTTTGGAGAGAATGCCGTACTTACTGCAGGCATGCTTGGTGATGATCCTTCGACCTTGATTCGGAATCACAAGATTCGGGGTACCTCCCTGCAGACGGATTTTCTGCGTGGGGAAAGGGAAGGATGATAATGATTATCAGTGGTTTGCCCGCTGAAATCATTTGAAATTGTGGTTATATTATATTATATTGTACATGGTGGAACGCACCGGACTTGTACCGTCTTATATTAGGAGGCAGATTAATA
Source organism: Paenibacillus sp. Paensp111 (assembly GCF_059492195.1). Taxonomy (NCBI): domain Bacteria; kingdom Bacillati; phylum Bacillota; class Bacilli; order Caryophanales; family Paenibacillaceae; genus Paenibacillus; species Paenibacillus sp. Paensp111. The sequence continues at coordinate 3,071,758 of NZ_CP168527.1, read as the reverse complement.
TGGCGAAATATACTTGGGTGGAGAAAGACACTTGCATCGCGTGCGGCGCATGCGGCGCAACAGCTCCAGATATTTACGATTACGATGATGAAGGTTTGGCAGAAGTGATCTACAAGAATGATGCCAACCATGGTAACACGGAAATTGGAGAAGATCTCTATGATGATCTGCAGGACGCTTGTGACGGCTGCCCTACGGATTCCATTAAGATTGCTGATACTCCATTTAACAAAGAGGGTTAATCCCCATCTATAGCAGCTTCTGCTGACCAGGAGACATCTTCCGCTGAACAGGTGGAGGGTGTCTCTTTGTTATTGATCCTAATCATTATTTGAGCTTCAACTCTGGGTCATAAGTCTTGTCTTGCCAATCTATTCCTTTAGACTCTGATATGCTCGGGGAAGTCTGCCGATATAGAGGATAGCTGTGTTGTGGAATGGAAAATAATGGGCCGACCAGAAGATCCGCTCAATAAATAGGGAGGTTGCGATGAATCCGTCATACCTCAAGAAATACGTACAAATGCATCCGGATAACAAAATGGCGTGGTATTTACTCGGTAAGGAATACGAACGAGGCGGGCAGACAGGGAAAGCCAATTACTGCTTCAATAAGGCCGGTCAGATTTACGAGGCGTTCGAGAGCAGTAAAGTTCCGGCAGAAGTATGGAAAGAGTATGAGATGAGGCTTATGGAAGCTTCTGCCCAAAAGGAAAGGCGGACGAAGCGAAGACGCAGGCTGCTGGTCTCGCTTATGTTTCTGCTGCTCCTGTTCATCCCCTCAATGGATGATCCGTCTGTCTACACGGAATCTGTAAGTTCAGATTATGACCCGTCCGTTGATAATTTGTACACCCTGCCAGGGGTGTCTGTTAACGAGGCTGCTCCGCCGGAGCGACAGGCGGACTCTATGACCTTCACGGCAAGCTCTCTTGGAGATGCATCCAGGAGAAGTGCGGCTGTTGGAGAGCTGCTGAGCAGCTCGAAGCCTAAGGCTCGTCTGACTGCGGTGCTTGGCATGGAGCAGAAGGGACACTGGCTGCTCTGGAAGCGGAATATGCCGGTGATATTCACGGTCGAGCGGGATGCAGCCAGTGGCAGATCAGCCGTGCAGGCTTTCGATGCGAAGAGCTGCAACTGCAAACCGCCGGATGCCGAACCGCTTCAGAAGAAAGCGAGGCAGTGGACGAAGGAGCAGGAGGCGTATGCGGTAGTGTCTTCGGCGATCCACCATTTTGCACGCAAAAATAGGCAGCTCCCCGAAGGACTTAGCGAGCTTGCCCAGCCCTATCCGAACAATTGGATTGCCGGAACCAGCCCGGCGCTTGAACAAGCCTTCAAACAGGCGATTCAGCTCGCTAAGCAGCAGATCGATGCCGAGAAGAACTATAACCCCTCCAGCACTGCATCAGGAGGCAGTGCCAATTCACCTCTAACCAAGGCTGCCCCGGCTTCACACGAACCCTTCCTGGTTCAGCCGCTTGAAATTGTCGTAGACAAGAGCAGCCATGAGCTTGCCTTGGTGAGCGGGGATGTGGTTGTGCGCAGCTATAAGGTAGGACTGGGAGGCGATCGAACTCCGGAAGGCACCTACATGATCACGGAGAAAATCATCAAACCGAACGGAAAGTCGAGTGGGGAGTTCGGCAGCCGCGGAATGCAGCTTTCGGATACGAATTATGCGATTCACGGGACGAATGAGCCGGACAGTGTAGGGAAGGATGAATCGAAGGGCTGTATTAGAATGAGTAAGGAGGACGTTGAGGAGCTGTTCGATCTGGCTCCCGCGGGAACCAAGGTCACGATTGGAAAGGGGACTGTACCTGGGCTAACCGGGCGCTCAGAAGAACGATTTGTCGTCCCGGACAGACAGAATCAGGCCAATCCCCAAAAGACATATCATTGGTTGAATTAGCTCTTGCTCCATATGAGGAGCACGGTGAACACAATCACGATGGCAATTATTATAGAGCCGCTCCAGATTAACGCCTTTTTATTTACTTCTTCCTTCTTTTGGTGAAGTGTTGGCGGCTTGCGTTTGGTTGACATAGAGCTCATACCCCTTTCATAACTTAACTTTCCTACATATCTTGTTATATGAAGAGCCGTATACCGTTATTGTAATGGCTTTCATTTTGAATATCTATAGGGTTTGTCCTTGAAAAAGTGGACCTTTGTTCAAGACTTTTCTTTTCACATAGAAAACGCTAAACTGAGAAATGGGGCAGAATGTCCACCGAGAGAGGAACGGAGTGAGTGAACAGTGTTATATCGCAACGTGGGGAAACCCGTATTCTTCCGAATAGATCCCGAGAAAGCGCACCATTTAGTGATCGGCGGGTTACATAAAACGGCCAAGATGCCAGGGGGCATTTCGCTCCTCAATAAAATATACGGTGTACAAGAAACACCGGATTTGGCAGTTGATTTGTTCGGCATACATTTCCCGACACCCGTCGGGCTGGCTGCTGGTCTGGATAAGAACGCTGAAGCGGTAGAGGGCTTCTCCTCGATTGGCTTTGGATTTATGGAAGTCGGGACCGTAACTCCTGTGGGCCAGCCCGGCAATGATCAGCCGCGGTTGTTCCGTCTGCCTCCTGATGAGGCTCTCGTCAACCGAATGGGATTTAATAACAAGGGTGCGGAAGCCATGGCAGGCACACTGGCGGCTCTTCCTGCTCGGAAGGTTCCGATTGCCGTGAATATCGGCAAGAACAAGGTGACTCCGAATGAAGAGGCGCATCTGGATTACGAGAAATGTATTTCGGCTCTTTATCCGCATGCTGACTTTTTTGTAGTGAATATCAGCTCGCCTAATACACCGGATCTTCGCGCGCTTCAGCACGGGAGTGAGCTTGCTTCCCTGCTGTCAGCGGTGATGCAGGAGATGAAGGTGCATAATGAGAGATCAGGCAAGTCAAAGGCCGTTCTGGTTAAGATCGCTCCGGACGTGAGTGATGAGGAGCTTGAGTATATGGTTAATACCATTGCAGCCAGCGGCGTATCGGGGATTATTGCAACCAACACAACCATTTCCCGCGAAGGGCTTACGCATACGAATGCCAAGGAGACCGGGGGACTTAGTGGAAGGCCGCTGAAGCAGCGCTCCACCGAGATCATTTCAAGAATATATCGTCAGACCGAAGGTCGGCTGCCGATCATCGGATCAGGTGGCATTTTTGACAGTCAGGACGCCTATGAGAAAATTCGTGCCGGCGCAAGCCTGGTGGAGATATATACCGCACTGATATATGAAGGACCGGAGATTAATCGCCGGATTCACCGGGGATTACGTGAACTGCTTGCACGTGACGGGTTCACCCATATATCCGAAGCGGTTGGAGCCGACCACCGTTAAGCGGCGCCGGGAGCTAGAGAGGAGCACACAGAATGGATGGCAGAGATTGGGGAACATTTTTGCTTCCGTATGAACAGGCTGTAGAAGAATTGAAAGTCAAATTCAAGACGATGCGCTCCGAGCTCAAGAAACGGGAAGAGTACGCACCGATTGAATTTGTAACCGGACGGGTTAAGAAGATTTCTAGTATTCTGGATAAGGCCAAGCGCCTTAATGTATCCATGGATCAACTGGAGACCGGAATTGAAGATATTGCGGGGATCCGGATCATGTGTCAGTTCGCTGAGGACATCCGGAGAGTTGCTGAATATATTCGTAATAGGAAAGACCTGAAGGTCTTGTATGAGAAAGATTATATTACTAATTACAAAGACAGCGGCTATCGCAGCTTCCATATGATTGTGGAGTATCCGGTACAGACAGCTCTAGAACAGAAGTTGGTGCTAGCCGAAATCCAGATTCGCACACTGGCTATGAATTTCTGGGCTACGATCGAGCACTCTCTGAATTATAAATACCGGGATAGCCTGCCCGAAGACATGCGTGAGCGTCTGAAGAAGGCTGCTGAGGCTGCCTTTGTCCTGGATAACGAAATGTCCAGCATCCGTCAGGAGATTCTGGATGCGCAGAAATCCTTCGAGGATGATTCGAGTCTGGTGGCCCAGGCTCTGAATTCCATTCACCAGCTGTATTTCTATCACCTCGTCAACGAGGCGATTGATGCTCAGCGGCGGTTCAATGATCTCTGGGAAGCGAAGGACCTGGCTTCTATGAAGGATTTGGTTGATGAAGTGAAAGCTCTTCTGAAGGCTGCTCGCAGAGCGGAGAGCCCGGATGAAGTATGATCCGCTTTATGTAGCGTATCTGATCTATTTTAACCGTGACCGTGATTACTTCGAATGTCATGAGGTGCTTGAAGAGCTGTGGCTTGCCAAGAATCGCGAGCCTCTATATAAAGGGCTGCTGCAGGTGGCAGTGGGGCTGTTTCATTTTCGAAGAGGGAATATTAGAGGAAGCCTGAAGATGCTGCAGTCCGCAGCGGATAAGCTTCAGAATTACCAGGACGATAGCCTGGGGATTAATTTGGCCGGATTGAAGGAAGACCTTAGGCAGCTGATTGGCAGGCTGGACCCTGATTCAGCCGAGCCCGTCCCCTATTATGACTTGACCATCCAAATCATAGATTCTGAACTGGGGCGTGCTGTGGATATCGCATCTTCGGAACTTACGCCGAATATACCGATTCAAATTCATCCAAAGCGGGGAGAGAAGCATGCCCTGCGGGAGCAGAAATTAAACGATAAATAATTCTCATGGCCCGCTGCTTGAATCTGGCAGCGGGCCGCTTGCGAGTTAGAAAGGGTGTCACTATGGCTGTTCAACTGCCTCCTGCGTTTTTGGAACGGATGGAGAAGTTACTTGGGGATGAATACCCCGCTTTTCTGGATTCTTATGATACGCCGCATTTTGCGGGGGTACGGGCGAATCTGCTCAAGATTAATCAGGCGGAGTTTGAACAAATCGTTCCTTTTCCAGTTCGTCCTATCCCCTGGTGCAGCAATGGTTATTATACGGAAGAAGGGCTGAAGCCAGGGAAGCATCCTTACTATCATGCCGGACTCTATTACATTCAGGAACCCAGCGCTATGGCCCCTGTGGAGGCTTTGGGTGTTCAGCCGGGTGACCGGGTGCTTGATCTATGTGCCGCCCCAGGGGGCAAATCCACGCAAATTGCGGGTAAGCTTCAAGGCACTGGAATCCTGGTGACCAATGATATCAGCGCTGAACGGACCAAAGCGCTCGCCAAGAATATAGAGCTTTACGGGGTAAGGAATGCCGTGGTGCTGAATGAAGCTCCGGATCGGATCGCCAAGGCTTTTCCGCATTATTTTGACAAGATATTGATTGACGCCCCTTGCTCTGGCGAAGGCATGTTCCGTAAGGATGCAGATATGGCCCGTCAGTGGGAGAAGCATTCGGTAGAGAAATGCGAAGCCATGCAAAAGGATATATTGAAAAGTGCTGCGGAGCTGCTGGCTCCGGGCGGAACTATCGTGTATTCTACCTGTACATTTGCGCCCGAAGAGAATGAAGGGATGATTGCTGCTTTTATCAGCAGGCATCCTGAATTTAGCATCGTGCCCATTCCCAAGGAATGGGGGATTTCGGGAGGACGTCCCGAGTGGCTGAAGCAAGCTGGCGTAAATGAGGGAGATCAAGAATATACCGCAGAAGCGGCTCGCGAGACTTCGAACTGCGGCAGACTGTGGCCCCACCTTATCGAAGGTGAAGGACATTTTGTAGCCGTGCTTCGGCACAATGGTGAGGGTGCTGGAATGGAGAGCATTGCTACCCATAAGGCCGCACCGGACAAGATAAATATCAGCGAGCCTCGCCGCCAAGCGAGGGACAAGCTGTCACGGCGTAAGAAGAACGGGCCGCCGGATAGGACGGAGCCTACTGAACAGGAGCTGCTGGGCAGCTGGAGCAGCTTCGCAGCGGCCAATCTAAAGCTGGAGAGCGAAGGCGAGCCGATTATGTTCGGGGGACATGTATACTTGTCCCCGCTTACTAAAGACCGGCTGAATGGGCTTAAGACGGTAAGACCCGGTTGGTATGTGGGCACAGTGAAGAATGGAAGATTCACACCGGGCCACCCGCTCGCCGCTGCGCTGCGCCCGGAGGAAGCGATGCGTACATTATCTCTCTCTTCCGAGAACGGAGAGGCTGTCCGCTATCTCAAAGGAGAGACGCTTACAGTCTCCCCTGACCGAATTCAGCGAATGGAAGGTACCGATCCCAAGAGCTATGTGCTAGTCTGCATAGACGGATACTCTGCGGGCTGGGGCAAATGGCTGGATGGCATGCTTAAGAATGAATATCCTGCGGGCTGGAGGTGGACCTAAACTTATGGATAAAGGAAAAAAGACACAGCGGGTAGACAAGATCTTAGGTCATTTGGGGATTGGCTCCAGAGCAGACCTCAAAAAGATGGTCAAACAAGGCCGGGTCTCGCTGAACGGACAGGTATTGAAAGATAGCGGAGCCCAGGCGGACCCCTACCACGACCGGATCGAGGTTGACGGAGAGCCTGTGCTGTACCGGGAGTTCATTTATATTATGCTGCATAAGCCTGCCGGGGTAATCTCCGCTACGGAGGATACGAGAGATAGAACTGTAATCGATCTGCTCCCGGCCAAGTACAAGGTATTCTCTCCCTTCCCGGTAGGGAGGCTCGATAAGGACACGGAAGGGCTGCTGCTGCTCACCAATGATGGACAGCTCGCTCATGATCTGCTATCCCCGCGCAAGCACGTCCCCAAAACCTATTATGCTGACGTACGCGGCCTGATAGGACAGGAGGAAGTGCTGCGATTTGAACAGGGGGTTGAACTGGACGATGGATACGTGACACTCCCGGCCAAGCTGGTGGTTACCGGGCAGGGTCACGATGAGGAAGGACCCCTCAGCCGGATTTTACTGACGATATCGGAGGGCAAGTTCCACCAGGTGAAGAGAATGTTCGAAGCTGTAGGGTCCGAGGTCATTTATTTAAAGAGAATGTCGATGGGCAGCCTTGCGCTGGATGAGGCTTTGCCCAAGGGCGCTTTCCGGGAACTGACAGAAGATGAATTAGCCTTGCTTCGCTGAATTAGGCGGTCAGCAGATATATGTTATATAATTAATTATACATAGAGAGGATGGAGATCATTGAAATACAAGCTGATTGCATTAGATGTGGATGGTACGCTGCTGGACGATAATCACGTGCTTACGCCAGCCACGGCCGAGATGATTAAGAGAGTGGCTTCGCAGGGGACTGAAATTGTTCTATGCACAGGAAGAGCTCCTCTTAGCTGCATTCCTTTTATGGAGTCGATGGGCCTTGGCGGTTATGTAATTACACATAACGGGGCTGCGACCGTGGACGTAAATACTCGTGAGATTGTGCATGAATTTGCAGTCGATCCCTCTGCGCTTGAACCTTATATTAATTACTGCCGCAAGCATGGTGTTCACTTTGATGTCAATACTACCTACGGCATTTATGTCGACAAGCTCGATGAGATTGGACCCGAGGTTCTTGATATGTACCATAAGTTTTTGATTGAACCGCTAAATTTACCCGCTTGGGTCGATTTCACGGAACCTATTGTCAAAATGACGGCATCCGGGCTGACCGATGCAATGAACCAGGTGGAAGCAGATTGGAATCTTTGGACTCATGAACTTAACATGCTGCGCAGCGGCGATTATTTCATAGACCTGATGCACCCCGAGGCTTCAAAGGGCAATGCGCTGAAAAAGCTTGCCGAGCAGCGCGGGATTCCTGCTGAACAGGTGATGGCGATCGGCAATTTCTATAACGATATTACGATGCTTACGTTTGCCGGGCTGGGGATCGCGATGGATAACTCACCGCTTGAGGTGAAGGCGGCTGCACAGGATGTGACCGCATCGAACAATGAGGAAGGCGTACGTTTGGCGTTGGAGAAGTACTGCCTGTAAAAGAGAAAAGTCTGCTGAGGATTACTGACCTCGGCAGACTTTTTTGATTATCATGGCGACGAGGCGGTTAGCTCGGCACGTATGGAAAGGATTCAGACGTTCCACCTCGATCAAAGGTGAACTCTCAGCCCCTTGGGCAGATGATTCTTCAGCTGCCCTCCGCTGGCTTTGCCGAACCCGAGTGGGTATCCGGAGACGGTAACCAGGGTCCATCCCTTCAGGGAGTCCGGAACAGGGAGCGTCTCCCCGCGCAGGTAAGCCGCTGCTTCAGGAGACGAGGGTTCCAGATCCCACGTGCGGGCAGCCTGCCCGGCGGAGGAAGCCATAGCCAGCGCATGGCTAGGCTGGAATCTTCCTTTCCTAAGCTCGCCAAGATGCAGACCGGCCCTAGGCAGCTTAAGTCCACGGAGCTGGCCCATCTGCAGAGGCAGGCCGCTGCTTCGGGGCAGCCAGTAGAGAGCTTCGCCGAACAGCTCGGGGCTACCCTCCGCCTGTATGTAGCCCGGAAGGTCCTCATCTGCCCAGGAGCAGAAGGTTTCCCAGGCTGCCTGCGTCTCTTTCGCAGCGGCAGAAGCTCTGCCGGCTTTGCCTTTTCGTCCGCCCTTAGGTCCGCGGTCTTCGTCTGGCCAGCCGGCTTTAGACTCTCCATCCGCCTCCGGTGTGCCGAACCGGTCTTCCGCAGTTCCGCCCCTCTGCAGGAGTGCCACATAGTGGCCTTCGCCCTCCTGCTTGTGGGGCCATATACGCTTCTCGGTGATCAGCTGCATGAAGGGATACGTCTCTAACAGCCGAGCGATGGTCTCCTCATTCTCATGCCGGTTAAAGGTACATGTAGAGTAGGCCAGTCGGCCGCCGGGCTTAAGCATCTTGATGGCATCATGAATGATGTCCCACTGCCTGGCAGCACATGCTTCTACCGAACGCTCGGACCATTCTTTTACCGCTTCGGGATCTTTGCGGAACATGCCTTCCCCCGAACAAGGAGCGTCAAGCATTATCCGGTCAAAGGTGAGCGGGAATCTGGAGGACAGCCCCTCGGGGGCGGATTGGGTGACCACCGTATTCCGAATACCCCAGCGCTCAACGTTCTCGGCCAGAATCTTGGCACGCTGCGGGTGGATTTCGTTGGCAATCAGCAGGCCTTTTCCCTTCATTTTAGCGGCAATCTGAGTTGTCTTGCCCCCAGGAGCCCCAGCGAGATCCAGAATGGTCTCCCCGGGTTCGGGAGCGAGGAGTTCGACCGCTGACATCGCCGAAGGCTCCTGAATATAATAAAGTCCGGCTGCGTGGTAAGGGTGCTTACCAGGACGTGAACTTTCCTCGTAATAGAAACCGTTCTCACACCAAGGGACCTCCCTCAGGTGAAACTGAGCCTTCATCATCTCCACTACAGAAGACGATGGGGTCGTCTTGAGTGTGTTCAATCTGAGCCCGTATGCTCTTGGCTGATCATAGCTCTTGATAAATTGTTCGGCTTCCTCAGTTCCAAGCAGGTCAGTCATACTTCTAAGATAATCTGCGGGCAGCGTCTGTTGCTCCTTCATAGGTAATACTCCTTCCAATTGTCCGTTCCCTCTATGAAACTACAAAGTATTAGCAGTTTATCACATTGGAATTTGATTCACAAAAGGGAAATGGATGTTCCATCTTACCTATGGCATAATGGAGAAACAGACGACGCTGACAGGCGTTATAGAACAGAGAAAGGGGCAACCCTATGAAATTATTGCAGGCCTTATTCTTCCCGCCTGAACAGCCTGGCGGTGTATCATCCATGATTCCTTATCTGCAGGAGAGATTTAATCCGCCCCACTGGGAAATGGATATATTCTCGATCCCGAAGCGAATCCGGAGCAAAGGTACGGATCAAGTGAAATTTCATACTTTCGACTGGACTGAGTTCCAAGACAGCCCCGTCGTCCAGAAGTATATACAGACATACCGGGACTACTTGTGGTGGACCAAGCTGAGAATACAGCGTCCCTATGATCTTATTCATGCTCATCATCCGATTGCCGGACTTGCGATGAAGGAGATTTTTCCGGATACGCCGGTCATTCAGACCATTCACTCCAGTTATGAACGGGAACTTCTTCTTAATGGGACCATACAGGAAGGGGGGCTGGAGCAGCGATTTCTGACCTCCTTGTATAGAGAGCTTGAGCATCGGACCGACCATATGTTAACCGTCTCTAGATCGTTTCTTGATTATTTGTCTCCGCATGTGGAGCGTCCAGAAGAGATCGGCGTCATCTCGAATGGATTCGATGAGAAGAGGTTCAAGCCGATTCCGCATGATAATGAGGTAGCCCAGCTTGTAACGGTCTGCCGCCTTGTCCCGGCCAAAGGCCTTGATATTCTGCTAGAGGCCTGCGCGAAGCTCAAACGCAAGGGTCACCCATATGTGCTGCATATCATTGGTGATGGACCGATCCGTCCTGAACTGGAAAAGATGGCCCAGGATCTTGGAATCTACGAAGAGACGATCTTCTACGGGTATACACTCCATCCAGAAGAATTCATGCCCTTCTTTGATATATTTGTACTCCCGTCCCGGGCCGAGGCATTCGGATCCGTGTTTGCGGAAGCCGCCTTGTGCTGTCTTGCCCTCGTGGGCACGGAAGTTGGGGGGATTGCAGAGCAGATTGAGCATGGTGTAGGTGGACTGCTTGTTCCTTCTGAAGATTGCAATGCCCTGGCTTCAGCGCTGGAGTCGGTTATCTTAGATCCTTCCTACCGTTATGGCCTGGCGCGCGCAGGATGGGAGAAAGCGAAGCGTGAATATTCCATCGCCCGCGCGGTTCATGAGCTGAAGAAGGTATATTTGCAGTATCAATCCTAGGAAGAGGAGCATCGGCTTCTGCTGTTCATGCCTTTTTTTCTTTTTTATGCAGCACCAGCATAGTGACCCAGATGAGACTAAACATGCCGAATAACGGATACAGTACGGAGAGCAGCGAGCTGAATCCGAATTGGCTGGTCAGGTAACATACCAGCAGCAGGATCAATGACAGCAGCTTGGGTGCAATCCGGAGATGCTGCCTCAGCTGCAAAGCCACTCCATAGACATCGGCCACGAAAGTACTGAAGATTTCGAGGAATATCAAGATCACATAGACGATTCTAACGAGCGCTCCCAGACGATTGGCGATATGACCCATAGGGATTTCGAATTGGGTGATGCCCGGCATGTGGGCCGATAGAGCAAAGTGTCCTGCCAACAGCAGAAAGCCAACGCCAACTCCGCCCACGATGCCGCCCCAGATAAGCACCTTCCGGTTCCGGGTATGACTTCCCACAGGAACGAGAACCGCTTGGGCCATTCCCAGATTAAAGGCTGTATACATTAGCGGAGAGGCCCATGCTGCGCCCACGCTTGTGTCGGTCGTGTAAGTGAGGAAGCGGGAAGCATCCGGCATACCTGAGGTGTTGCTGATTATAATGACCGACAAGATGAGCATGAGCGGCACTACGATGGAGTTAAGCTGCAGAATGGCCTGAATGCCGCGATGAAGCAGCAGGTAAGTGCCGATCAGTGTAATCCACAGCCCCGTCTGATAATGAAGTCCAAGATGTTCCATGAAGACGGAGCCTGCGCCGGCGAGCATAACACTATTCACACCCATGAGGACAACTAAAGTGAATATGCTGATTAAGCCCCCGGCCCGTGGACCGAACAGGCGGCGGTTCAGGTCCTCATAGGAGGAGGCGCCTATATCGTGAGCAAGAAGCATCATCTTGGTACCCAGCCAGATGAACAGGATGGTTGCCAGCAGAATAGTGAAGACGCCCCATTTGCCGTATTGCGTGAAGAATTTAATGATCTCCTGTCCCGTTGCAAAACCGGCTCCAACAATAGTGCCGATATAGGTGAAGCCGATCTGTAAGACCTTGACGGCATTTTTCATCTTTTTCCTCCTTACCGTTTCGCGGCGCTGCCTGCGGGTAACTTTGGAAGTACATGGCTTCCGAACGTACCGGATCTGTGCTATATATAGTACAAGGTATGTAGTACGGGAACCGGACATGACTGCAACATGTCCATTCTTGAGCAGAGCCCTGCGCTTTATCTTCAGAAAGGTGAGATATATCTTGAGTGTAATCATGTCTTATATCGCCCAATATGGTTATTTGGCTATGTTCGGACTACTGGCATTGGGCTTTATGGGCATTCCTGTACCCGATGAAACACTGGTTGTGACATTTGGAGGGTTAACGGCAGAAGGGCATTTTGTATTCTGGATTGCCCTGCTTATGACCTTCTTAGGAAGCATGACGGGGATGATTCTGAGCTACACGCTGGGTAGAGTGGTTGGAACCCCTTTGCTTCACAAATTCGGGAAGTGGATATTCATCACTCCGAGCAGGCTGGCCACAACGGAGAGATGGTTCGCCAAGTATGGCAATTGGAGTGTGCTTTTCGGTTATTTCGTCCCGGGTCTGCGTCAACTAACCTCATATTTGTCGGGGGTATACCGCCTTCCGCTCTACTTGTATCTGATCTACGCAAGTATTGGTGCGGCTATATGGTGTACAACTTTTATGGCTCTTGGAGCTACAGTAGGCCACCACTGGAGAAAAATGGCTTATTTTGTTCATCATCATATGTGGCGTATGGCACTTCTGGTAATTGTTCTTTCACTGATCGGAGTAATCATTTATCTGTTCATACGGAATTTGAAAGCAAGCAGATTAAGCAAGGCTGAACGGGGACAGGCTGACAGATCCAGCCAATCAGAGAATGCAGATTAGATCATATCTTTAGGAGGAGACAACCATGGAAGCATTAAAACAAAGAATCCTGGAAGAAGGGATCGTGATCTCGGACCAGGTGTTGAAGCTTGATGGCCTGCTTAATCATCAAGTGGATCCCGAGCTTACGATGCAAATGGGAAAGGAGTTTGCCGCAAGATTCCGTGAAGCAGGGGTAACCCGTGTCATTACGGTAGAATCATCCGGCATTCCTGCAGCTTTTGCTACGGCTTATGAACTGGGAGTTCCACTCGTGTTCGCCCGCAGGAAGAAGACACTTCTGGCTGATCCAGACGCGCTGTGCGAGCGTGTTCCTTCTTTTACGAAAGGGATTGTAACGGATATTCTGATCTCGAAGCAGTACATCTCCGAGAACGACCGTATCCTGTTCATTGATGATATTATTGCCAATGGAGATGCAGCCCGCGGTGTAGTGAAGATTATTCAGCGTTCGGGTGCTGAACTGGTTGGCGTCGGCATCGTCGTGGAGAAGAGCTTTCAGGCTGGAGGCAAGGCAATTCGTGAGCAGGGAATCCGCCTGGAATCACTCGTGCGGATTTTGTCCCTAAATGACGGCAAAGTCACGTTTGAAGACTAGGCAAAACGGCATCAATTTCACAAGAGTCCTTTCCAGAGCCTTTCTTTTCAGTTATAATAAGAGATAAGTAGGGAGAGGAGGCAACTACATGGGGGAACAACAACCGGTAGTAAATGCAGAATATTTTGTTACGAAGTTAAGTGAAGCTAAGGTAACCTTTGAGCGAGCTCTTGATTGCAAACATACAGAATTTGATGACCTTTATCCCTATATGCTTGAACATCCGCAGTTCTTTTGGTACAAACGGTACGTGGCTTGGTCACAGCTGCTAACCATTGCGGGTATGTGCGAGGATCTCTCATTTCCTTGGAGAGAAGAATTTAGTCCTCAGCAGGTAGCATACATTGAAGAGCGCGTGATGTCCGCTAAAGTGCTTGATTTCTGGTTCGAGAAGAACGATAGCAAAGAACATGCACAAAGATAAATAGGGAGCAATACCTTTTGATATACACGGTTACTACAGGGTAATCGTTGTTGAGACAGGTCGTTTGCCGGTACATACCGGTGAATGACCTGTTTTTGTGTTTGGATTTGATGCTCGTTCCTTTTGTGATATATTTAACCGAGTGACCACGTCTATCGAAGAGGAGGTATGACAAGAACATGATTAGTGATGAAGAACTAGATGCATTTCGCTTATCCGGAGAAAAGGTACGGGTTGTTCGGGATGCGATCCCAGAGAATGACGTCAGAGGGATTGTCGTAGCCTGGAGTGATACACAGGTCATGATCCGTCGGCCAAACCGTAATATTGTCAAGCTGGACAGAAATTATACGTTCCAGTCCGCCAAAGAACCGCGCATTTCTTTTGAAGGGTAGAGCATATTCTGGCTGAACCTCGGACAACGTAATAGAGAGCGGCTGATAAAGCTCATCTATTTAGGAAGAGGTGCTGACCATGTCTCAGAAGAACGATAAAGTAAGAGCATATAAAGATGGAATCCAGGCGTTTGGCGAATCTTTGCCAGGTGTAGCCGAAGCCTATCATGATTTTACCGGAAAGTCCCTGGCCGCAGGCGAACTGGATGCCAAGACGAAGCAGCTGATTGCTCTTGGAATCAGTCTGTTCGCCAACAATGAGGTGTGCACGTTCTATCATACAGAAGAGGCCAGATCCAAGGGTGCAACCGACGCAGAGATTCGTGAGGCAGCAGCGGCGGCTGCTGCGGTCAGCTCAGGGCATATCCTCTCCCAGGGTGCCACAAGAGTGGAGCAGGCATTGACCCAGTAAGAAGTATATGGCATGAGTCTAAATATTAGGATAATACCCTTTGACATGGTGCAAAGGGTATTTGTCTTGCCGTTAGTTAGGTAGCGATCAGGACTAGATAGGGCTCAGCTGTTCGCTCAGACTGATCTGCTGATGCTGAACGCCCAGATAAGCTCTCATTCGGCTTGGCATTTCACTTCGCAAGGCAGACCAGAGGAGCCTCATTTCACCCCGGCTTCCGCGGCATAGATACTTGGCTTCAATGCCTTGCGGATTCTGGTTAACCTCATAAATTTTGATTTTGCGTTTCTTGAAATCATTCTGTATTTCTTTCATAACTACGGCAACTCGGTCTGCACCACTAGCGATCATATCCACATAGACATCAGGACTTTTGAGAACACCGCTGCTCATTAGAATTCGAGAGTCGCGTTCGAAGACTTTGCGTATAAATACAAGCATCAGCCAGCTCTTGATCAAGCTAAGCTCATCTGTACTTATATTGGGAACAGCCATGGAATCCACCACCTTAATACGAACTTATGTTCTTATTTTAACCACTTTATTTACTGAATATCAATGGAAAATAAAAAATATAAAAAGGTTGTTGACTTGGTTGAGATTCCATGATAAGATATATCTTGTCGCCGCAGAGAACAACTTCTGCAAGAGGCAATGAGCGGTCGTGGCGGAATTGGCAGACGCGCACGGTTCAGGTCCGTGTGGGCTAACCCCCCGTGGAGGTTCGAGTCCTCTCGACCGCATAACTTTAAGTAGAACAGGCCCGTAAATTACTTATAATTTACGGGCCTGTTCTTTTTTATTTCGTAGATGGTGTGGATATCCAATAAGTTGGATCTTCCTGCGACTAGATTTTAATTAACGGCTTGCAATTAGTAAAGAAAACCATTATATTGATTATAGTTAGATAATCTAATTATTATGGGTGACAAGATGAGAAAGAAAATTGAAAAAGAACATTCAGTTGATAAGCGGCTGCCTAAATTAGGCATAGAGCCATACTTGGAGCTTATGGGGAAGACAGCTTCTGAGGAGACCGATCAAGCCTCGGCTCATATTGGTCTGCTGCTGCTGTGGATTGGTGACAACCAGCAGGATAAGATGGATCTAGATCTCTCTGCCTATGGAATTACAGAAAGCAAGTTAGACCTTCTGCTTCTGCTAATTCTGCACCAAAACCATGAAGAGATAAACCCCTCAGCTATTGCTGAGCGTCTTGGTATCCGGCGGGCCTCGGCGACAGCTCTGCTTGATTGGCTTGAGGGAAGAAACTGGGTTCAGCGTAAGGCGGATGAGAATAACCGCAGAAGAGTTCATGTGACAATCACACCTGAAGGGCGCGCTTTGGTTGAACAGGTCCTGCCTACATTTTGGTCAGCTTGCGCATCGTTTATCGATGATTTGGATCAAGAGGAGAAAGCTGTGTTACAAAAAGTCTTAACCAAACTGAATGCAAGCGTGGAGAGAAAAATGGGTGTGGGAAGATAAATTTTTTTAGCATAATAATTAGATTATCTAACTATAAAATTACTGAGAGAGGTGTTTAGTATCAAACAGACGACAGGTACATCTATTAACCAGCACAATTACTCGCTGATGACAGCAGTATTGGCTTGGTCGGGAATGGCTGTGATGTGCAGCTTGTATGTATCTATTCCATTAATCTCGACTTTTGCGAGTGAGTTTGGCATTACGACAACACAAGCTGCAGCCGCGGGCAGTTTCTTTTCCCTGGGATTTGCACTGGGATGCTTGGTATATGGGGGATTGTCGGATAGATATGGCCGAAAGAAAGTCATAACTTTGGGGTTAATCGCATTGACCCTGATTTCACTAACACTTGGAACTGTTCACAACCTAACTATGCTGTTTGCTCTTAGAGGTCTTCAAGGGGCAGCAGCAGCGACCTTCTCTCCCGTAGCCTTAGCTTATACTGTGGAGATGTTCCCGGCCCACAAGCGGGTGACTACAATTGGATTTATCAGTACGGGCTTCCTGATAGCCGGGATTATTGGGCAGGTCATTTCTGGCATTGTCAGTCAGGAATACGGATGGAACATGGTTTTTTATTTGCTTTCGGCCATGTATGCATGTACCTTTTTATTAATTGTCTGGCTTCTGCCTAAAGGGGAGGTTACCCGGCCTCAGGCTAACGTCTGGGAACCTATCAAGCAGATGGGTAGCGTTTTTATGCGGAAAAATCTAGTGTTTAGCTATATCGTTGCGCTTGTGCTCCTTATGTCTTTTGTAAGTATGTATTCCGTACTCGGATCTTATCTGAGCGGCCCGAAGTTCTCGCTTGGTCCACATGAAATCCTGTATGTACGATTATTTGGGGTGTTAGGCATGCTGGTTTCTCCTTTTGCAGGAAGACTTGCCGGGCGTTATGGGGTTCTTGCTGTACTGCGAGGGGGATTAACTTTGGCTGTACTCGGGCTCTGTACATTGGGATTGATCCCGAATCTGGTGTTCCTTGTGTTCATGACTGTCGTCTTCGTATCCGGGATCGCCTTGGCTGTTCCTTCTCTGGTGTCATTGATTGGCCAATTGGGCGGAGAAGCACGCGGTATTGCGGTGTCCGTATATACGTTTATTCTCTTTGCTGGAACAAGCCTGGGCCCCATTGTATCGATTCAGTTTATGAAATTAGGCAGCTTCTCGTTAACCTTTATCTTGCTTGCGCTTATATTGAGCGTGGGCTTGCTCGCAGCTTGCTTGGTTCAGGCAGAGTCGAAGCTCGAAGCTGGTAAGAGCTAGGGCATCCTGAAAGCTCCTTATTTGCCATACATATTTGACTCCCTAAGTTCAAACAATGTAGGGACAATGTGTCTTAAGGCAGGAGGGTCAGGTTATGGCAATGGATAAGCAAAAGAACAAGCGAACAGGAATCGCCCGCAGTCTATTAACCGGTGCAGTGTTATGCGGACTTCTGGCAGGTCCGGTCTCCATGTATGCCTTCCCGGAGGATACAAGTCAGCGGATGATCAGGGAATCCGCAGCTGCGGCGAACCCGGATACGAAGGTCACTAATCCGAGTGCTCATTCGAAGAAGAAGCTTGCGGTCATCATTGATGACCTGGGTAACAAGATGGAAGGGACGGATGAAATTTTGTCCATGCCTGTCAAGTTAACGGTGGCCGTCATGCCTTTTCTTCAAACTACGCAGGAGGATGCCAAACGGGCTCATGAGAAAGGGTATGATGTGCTTCTTCATCTGCCTATGGAGCCAAAGCGCGGGAGACCGGAATGGCTTGGACCAGGGGCTATTTTGACCAAAATGTCGGATGAAGAGGTACGCAAGGCGGTGGAAGCAGCTATTGATAATGTGCCTTACGCGGTCGGGATCAATAATCACATGGGATCCAAAGTGACCGCGGATGAGCGCATTATGTCCATCGTACTGGATGTCTGCAAGGAACGGGGATTGTTCTTCGTAGATAGCAAAACTAACTACAGATCCATTGTCGGCAAGCTGTGCAAACAAAAAGGACTTCCTGAGGTGTACAACCATATCTTTCTGGATGATGTAGCATCCACCGCACATATATCCAAGCAGGTCGGGAAGGTGTCCGAATGGTTAAAAAGCCATGATAGCTGCGTCACCATTGGTCACGTCGGTTCACGTGGGAAGAAAACAGCCTCGGTGCTTCGGAATTCGATTCATACGCTTAGGCAGGAGGCTGATTTTGTAGGTATCAGCGATCTGGCCAAGGAACAGCAGCAGCTGGATTTCATATTTCCATGAAATATTGCATGATTCCGGCGGCAATCGCTTTGGCCACATCCATCTGGCCTTTTGACTTGGTCAGCATGGCTCTGTCCCCGGGGTTGCTGAGGAATCCGGTCTCGACTATGACGGCAGGGTAACGGGTGTGATTGAGCAAGTAAAACGGCTTGCCGAGCGTAGGTGATGAACGGGTGCCGAATAAAGGATCCAGCGCATTCTGAATGGCCCAGGCCAAGAGTGCGCTTTTTCCTTCTTTTTGATGCAGAACAAGCGGCCCGCGCTTGGACCGGCTGTTCGCCCAATTCACATGAATACTGACCACGATGGAGGTGGTGAGTTCGTCACTTAAGCCTTTTCGCTGGGCTAGGTCGCGCAGGTGCCGGGACCTGCTCTTCAGCCACTGATTCTCATCGCTGAGCGCATAGTCCTCGGAACGGTTTAGGGCAGCCATATACCCTTTGCTCTTCAGCAGGAGATATAATTTGCGCGAGATATCCAGATTGATGTCCTTCTCCAGAATTTCGTGAAAAGAGGTCCCGCCGTCAACTCCGCCATGGCCGGCATCAATGAGGACTACAGGTTCTGGAAATGCATGGCGGGCGAGCCTCTCCATCTCATCGGGACGTGCAGATGCCGCACCTGGAGACATCCACCCGGTTAAGAGAGGGAGACACAGAAGCATAGGGAGTATTCGCTGCATAAGAATCACCTTCACTTGGTTTCTTTTACCTCTATCATGGTCTAATGGACTTGAAATCATGCATGATCTGTACAAGGTGAAAGGTAAAGGGTGAAAGGTGAAAAGGGTGAATAAGAAGTGTGGAATGGGAGCACAATAAAACCAAGGAGCAGTCCGTAACCTTCTCCTTAAAGGAGGGATCGTCATCATGGCAAGCGGCGATGAACTTGTAAAGATCATTACCGAGAGAGTTGTACACTTTGTGGAGACACCCCGTGAAATTCGCAGGCAGGAACAGCAGCACCATCGTGAGCCTTGGGCACGTAAATGGTTCGGCATGATTCCTTTCGCCCTCGAGATGTGGTGGGAGAGTGAACCGGTTCCGCTCGTGAAGGAGCGCGGCCGCAAGGAGTCTTCGCGAGAAATCTAGGGATTTCTCATGACCTGAATAAAGCTGATACCGGTAAAGGGATCAGCTTTTTTGACGTTAAGAACCATCCACAGTATAGAATCCCCCCATTCTCTCCAAAGATGCCAAGGAGATCCATCGGATGGATTCACCAGACTTGGACATTACATACAGGCTTTCGGCTGCTGAATGGGTCCAGCGTTGAAATCCGTTAACGGGAAGTGAAATAGAATAAGTGCGGCCAGGTCCGCGGGAGGCATAGACAAGTTTTTTCTTAAGCTTAAGCTGCTTGATGAAAGAGGTGGGATTCATATGTAGTGCCTTCTGATTCATCCACCCAATGTTCGCATAAGGATTAAAAGCTCGCGCGGTGACCACCGTCTTCATCGGAGTTAGGACTGAACTGCCGCTGTGGATCAAGCTTGGATCGGGCGTTGCCGTGACATCCATCTGCTTCGCCCAGCTGGCCTCTGTCTCGGGGAGAAGTTCTCCGCTGACTGCATCGAAATACCGGCTCTCCTCTGGCGAGCCCTTGATGCTAATCTTCCACTCGGCTAGAGTAGGTCCAGCATACAGCTTCTGGATCACGAGCTCACGCTCTTCTCCCGAGTCTCTAACTAGGGATACTGCTTGCTCCAGCGACTTCCCAGCGAATAGCGGCTCCGCTCCCCGTCCATATTCAATTAAGGCATAACCGCCATCCGGTTTGGCTCCGATAATCAGATAACCGGCTGTGGGGGAGGCCGTTCGGATCGTTACCATCCAGGCATGGGTACCTGGCCCGAGCGGCTCCGCTGTGAATTCAGCTTTCTTCCAATCCTCAAACGGTTCCTGCTCCGATAAGCTATCTAGGATATCCTGAATAAATTGAGTTAATTCAGCAGCAGCTTCAGTCTCGGAGGAGATTTGGATAATCTGACTCCCTGAGGCTGCTTCAACATAGGGGCCGGACAGACTCT
Organism: Paenibacillus sp. Paensp111; assembly: GCF_059492195.1. NCBI lineage: Bacteria > Bacillati > Bacillota > Bacilli > Caryophanales > Paenibacillaceae > Paenibacillus > Paenibacillus sp. Paensp111. Next base: position 3,051,537 of record NZ_CP168527.1, on the reverse strand, counting down.
GGACCCCTCCAAATATCAAGGCCATACATACGCTGGTACGTAAGAATTGATTCAACCCTCTTTTCATAAAAGACAACACCTGCCTAAGTTTGGTTGGTTTCCCGTGTTAACCGTGGTTGAAGCCCGGTGTACCCATTGTAGTGAAGTGGCTCGCAAAAGACTGTTACAACCTGTCGGGACAAGCTTGTCACGAGTATTCTATTTTTGCGGTGTTTTATCGATAATGGTCACCTCATTCGGGAGGTCTCCTGTCTTAGGTGAAAGATACCGCAGTTTATGGCAGATACGAGAATTCGGGGCTCATACTGCCAGCGGATTTCCTTCCGTCTAGCTTCATACTGCTCTTTGGCAGCTTCACGCTTCTCTTCATCCTCTTCGAGGAGTAGGTTTTTGTAATAGACATCAATCAAATCGAGCTCCTCTTGTAGACGGGCAGATGCCTCCGTTGCCCAGCTTGGGTCAATGTCCCTCAGCTTGTCTTCAAGGGAAGCTTCAAGAGCATCTCTTCCTTCGGCCGGGGTGATGGAAGAGGGCTCGATATGCACATTCTCGGGCAGTCTTGGCCGGAGGGATCTTTCGCTCAGCCGATCACGGAATTGGAAGTCGATCTTTCGGCTTACCAGAGATATCCCCATGAAGTGAAGCTCTTCGCGCTTCATATCACAGGCGAACTCCACCTTGAAATTAACACCCAGCCATGGCTCGTAGGCTGCCGGGAACAGAGTGGAGCGCTGTCTTGGTCCCGGGTCCTCGAACAAATATACACAGCTGCCTCCACGCCGGGCTGCCTCGAAAATTTGCTTCAGACGCGGACTACCGAAATGCAGATGCTCCCGGTGTATTCGGCCAGGACCGACATTGGGCAGCGGGCGTACAACTCCAAAGTATCTTCCAAGAATGCTGTCCTCGGATGGTGAAGAAGACGGGGGGGTGACGGTTCCTTCACCGGATGAGATGACAGGCTGATTAAGCTGGGCATGAAGAGAGGCTCTCCGTTCCTCATTCGCTTTGGCTGTCTTGGCGATTTCAGACTGCTCATATTTCTCTGGATCAAAGACGAACAGGAAAGACATCGTCTGCGCTTCTGCATTCGTTCGTTCAATAAAGCTCCAGTAGTACGGCCGGCCGGTAAGCTCTTTATCGGCTTCAGGAGACAGCTTGACTGTCACATGGTAAGGAGACTGTTCGATCACGCTGCATTCCATACTCTCCAGGTAGGTCAGGACGTATTTCCGGATCTGTTCTGTGGTCATACTCATCGTAACAATCATCCTCCCAAGAGCTGCTCTAGATTACCTTCATCTTCCTCTGTAAAAGTGTCATTTAGTACTACTTCCTGTTTGATGGAGTCCAGCGAACTACCAAGTGACTCGACCTGCTTCCTAAGGTCTTCCTCGTTCTCCGATTCAAGCATGATTTTGTACAGGCTCTTCTCCAGAGAATGATTCTTCTCGAACCGTTCCAGGATGACATCTAGGCTGCCGATGACAGTCTCGAACATATTGATTTTCTCGTGAAGCAGGTTCAGAATATGCTCCTCGATCGTCCCGTTAGTAGATAAATTATAGATCCTCACGTCATTCTGCTGTCCCAGCCTGTGAACGCGTCCAATCCGCTGCTCAACACGCATCGGATTCCAGGGCAGATCGAAATTGATCATGTTATGGCAAAATTGAAGATTGATGCCCTCGCCGCCTGCTTCGGTAGCAATCATGACCTCAGCCCGGCCCCGGAACAAATCCATCATCCAGTCCTTCTTGCCGCGGTTCATCCCGCCCCTGTAAGGAACGGCAGTCAGGCCGTGGTCCCGAAAGTAATTAAGCAGATACTCCTGAGTAGCCCGATATTCCGTGAAGACAATGACTTTCTCATTCATTTCCCGGATGAGCTCGATGGTTTTCTCCGCTTTTGTATTTTCTTTGATAGCCTTAATCGCATGAACGAGTTCCCAAATTTGATCTCTGATCGGTGAATCAGGAGCGAGCTTCTTGGATAAATTGACGAGGGTGACGAACACCGCATCCCGGCTGCTGCATACCTCCCGTTGTAAGGTCACCATGGAGAGCATGCTGCTGAAATTGCCTCCGGATGCCTGGTATTGATTTTTGACAAAAGAGGTTACTCCGTCATAGAGTGCCTTCTCGTCGGGCGACAGCTCCAGCGGGATGTTCCGTACAATGCGCTTGGTGAAATTAAGTTGTCCATCGCCGCGGCGATTACGGATCATTACCTTGGAGAGCTCGCCCTTAAGCTGATCCTCGTTCTTGGCAACGCGCTTATCAACCACAAAGTTGGCCGAGAAGTCATCCTGCCGCCCCAGCTGGCCCGGTTTGAGCAGATTAATGAGATTGAACAGCTCGTCCAAATTGTTCTGAACTGGCGTTGCCGTGAGAAGCAGACAGTATTTCTTGCGGAGCTTCAGCATGAACTGATAGTTGGTCGTCTTCTTATTCTTGAGCTTGTGGGCTTCATCTACAATAACGAGGTCATATTCCTTCCCCAGCAAAATCTCCCGGTGCGGATCCCGCTTGGCGGTATCCATCGAAGCCACCACGATGTCAGAATCCCAGGAATGAATCTTCTTCTGGGCAGTGGCCGAGATTCCGAACTTGGAGTTCAGCTCTCTGACCCACTGAAGAACAAGAGAGGCGGGGACCAGAATAAGAACCTTGCGGACAAGCCCGCGGATTAAGTATTCTTTGAGAATAAGACCGGCCTCTATCGTCTTGCCAAGCCCAACCTCATCCGCCAGAATGGCACGGCCCCTCATCTCGAACAATACTTTCCTTGCTGTATCCGTCTGATGAGGAAGCGGCTCAAGTCCATGCAGATGCTTCAGACACTGCATTTCCTCAAACTCCGTGACAAGTCCCGCTTCTTCTGACTCTATGGCTAGGGAGAATAAGCTCCAGTTGTCCCAGGGACCTCCTCGGTCTAGTCTGGACTCCAGCTGTTCAAACCACGTTCGGTCAAATTGAATGCTAGGATGAAGATCAGGTCCGGGTTGTATTCTCATAAGGCTTGGGCCTTCCTTTCTCAGCTGTTGAATCTGGATGGTGAATGTAGTAGTAATAATTGTATTGAAGAATGCGCAGGCCGAAGGTTTTGACTTCACTTCCATCTGGATCAGATGATGTAGGGTTAGTATGGACGAAAATAGAGCTGTTCATAACTCGCGATGCTTGGAGAGATAAACCGGTCAAGTGAAGAAGGGTTATGAGAGGGAATTGTACGGGTGAGAGATATGACACAAATCACAATAGGCCGATATGTTGTATAGTATGATGATGATTATGCACAATATGTTGTGGTATGTACATATTTGGGTAGTGAAGTTATATAGTTCTCATTAAGTTCTTAGGAGGCATTCTTCATGAATACACAGAATCACAAGCGGCTTGAAGGATTGAGTGAAAAAATATTTCTGGATCGTTATGCCTGGAAAAATGCAGATCCCAGCCAAGCGAAGATTGGGGATACCGTCCTTGTTCTGACCAAGGATGATCCGAAATTCCCTGCCAAGGAAGTTGGAGAAATAGTTGAAAGACAGGGAAGTAGAGTTACCGTTAAGACCCGTAGCGGTGAAACGGTGGATACCGATGTAGAGAAACTTACCCTTAATATAGAGAAGACACCCGAGGAGATGTGGGATCGCTTGGCGAAGGCCATGGCTTCGGTAGAAGCGACTCCGGAGCTTCAGCAGGAATGGGAAGGCAAGTTCCGCTCCATACTGGATGACTGGAAGCTCGTTCCGGGCGGCAGAATTGCAGCCGGGGCCGGGGCGAGCGAAGAGCTCACCTTGTTCAATTGTTACGTTATTCCTTCTCCTAGGGACAGCCGCGGCGGAATTATGGAGACCCTGTCTGAGATGACCGAGATTATGGCCAGAGGCGGCGGCGTGGGCATTAACCTCAGCTCGTTAAGACCGAGAAGAGCTGTAGTTAAAGGTGTTAACGGATCATCCAGCGGAGCGGTCTCCTGGGGAGGCTTGTTCAGCTATACTACTGGACTCATTGAGCAGGGCGGAAGCCGCAGAGGCGCGCTGATGCTGATGATCAATGACTGGCATCCGGATATTCTTGATTTCATCACCGTGAAGCAGACCATGGGTCAGGTGACTAATGCGAATCTGTCGGTATGCATCAGTAATTCCTTCATGCAGGCAGTGAAGCAGGATCTGGATTGGGAGCTTGTCTTCCCGGATACCACGGGCGATAAGTATAATGAGGAATGGGATGGTAACCTGGAGGCCTGGAAAGCGGCCGGCGGAAAAGTTGTCCATTACCGTACGGTAAAGGCTCGTGAAATTTGGGAAATTATTATGGAGTCCGCCTGGAAATCCGCCGAGCCTGGTGTCGTATTTATGGAGTACTATAACCAGATGTCCAACAGCTGGTACTTTAATCCAATTATATGTACCAACCCATGCGGTGAGCAGGGACTTCCTGGCTGGGGAGTATGCAATCTATCCGCGCTGAATCTATCTAAGTTTTATGACGAGTCAAGCGAAGATGTTGCCTGGGACGAGCTGGCTAGGGCAACGCGCTATTCGGTGCGTTTCCTGGACAACGTGATCAATAAGACCCCATACCATTTCAGAGAGAATGAGGAGAATCAGAAGAACGAGCGCCGGGTTGGGCTTGGGACCATGGGGCTGGCCGAGCTCATGATTAAGCTCAAGATCCGTTACGGAAGTGCGGAGTCCCTGGAATTTCTCGACCAGTTGTATGGCTTCATTGCCAGAGAATCGTACCTCGCCTCAGCCGATATTGCCGAGGAGAAGGGTTCATTCCCGGCTTTCGATGCAAGCAAATATTTACAAAGCGGATTCATGAAGGAAATGGTAAAAGAATTCCCAGAGGTTGGCGAAGCCGTACGCGCGAAGGGGATCCGGAATGTCACGATCATTACCCAGGCTCCGACGGGAAGCACAGGAACGATGGTAGGCACTTCTACGGGAATTGAGCCTTACTTTGCCTTCAAGTATTACAGACAGAGTCGGCTGGGCTTTGACGAGCAGTTCGTGCCGATTGCCCAGGACTGGATCGATGCTCACCCGGGGGAGGAGTTGCCTGACTACTTCGTCACAGCAATGGACTTATCTGCTGAGGATCATATTCGGACCCAGGCTGCGATTCAGCGATGGGTGGACAGTTCGATCTCCAAGACGGCGAACTGTCCGGCTGACTTTACAGTGGAGGATACTAAGCGGCTGTATGAATTAGCCTTTGACCTTGGCTGCAAGGGAGTGACGATCTACAGGGACGGCAGCCGGGACATTCAGGTGCTGCAGACCGAGAAAAAGCAAGACAAAACAGCCCCGCAAGCGGATGAAAAGGAACTGGAACAGAAGATTGCTCAGCGGGCTGCTGAGGTGACCTCAGAAACCTCTGACCGTTTGGTTCAGTTGGAAGGCCAAGAAGTTGAAGAGCTGTTGAAGCAGGATCTTTCAGCCAAGAACAGTGTTTCCCTGCCCGATAATAAGGTGGTAGATAAGCAGTATAAACGCCGCCCTCAAATTCTGAGAGGGGCCACCTATAAGATGAATACGCCTTTTGGCATGGCTTATATCACGATCAATGACTTGGATGGAATACCGGCAGAAATCTTCCTGAATGTTGGAAAAGCAGGGTCCGACGTGTTCGCCATGGCCGAAGCTTTGGGGCGTGTCTGCTCCCTGTTCCTGCGGTACGGAGACCATGGGCATAAAGTTGAGCTGCTGATCAAGCATTTGAAAGGAATCGGTGGCTCAGGTGCTATCGGCTTTGGTGCGAACCGGGTAGAATCAATTGCTGATGCGGTAGCCAAGGCATTAGAGACCCATGTTCAGCAGGAGGCGCTGCAGGAGAGGGGCCAGATTTCGGGGGATCCGGCTGCTCTTGTGGAAGAGATGTTCAACAAATATGAAGAAGAGGCGGGGGCTACAGCCCATACCTCAAGCTTCTCAGAAAGCACCCGTGATCTGTGCCCTTCCTGCGGATCGGCCTCTCTGGTCAATACGGAAGGCTGCCGGACCTGCAGTAACTGTGGATACAGCAGATGTTCTTGATAGTTAGATCAAATTTAGGTTAAAGCTTAGAGAGAGACAATGCTATGATGATAAGCTCTAGCTTTTTGGAAAATAAATGGAGCAGTTGCCTTGTTGGCAGCTGCTCCATTTTGTCTTTTTCTGATGGTACCGTGACTGAGGAGGCTCTACTGCTAAATGTCTTTGTTATCACCACTCAAGTCTTCAATTACCTGGCATCAACAGAGAATGAAATGGCTTGTCTAACCCCAAATGATCGGGTATATTAGGTTGAAATAAAATCAGTAGAATCAGAGGTAGCCATGTCGACAATTAATGATGTTGCTCTTAAAGCCGGTGTGTCTGTTACCACGGTGTCCCGGGTGCTTAACAATCGGGGATACATCAGTGAGGCGACGAGGGCCAAAGTATACAAGACCATGGAGGAGCTCAATTATCAGCCTAATGAGCTTGCCCGCTCTCTTTTGCGTAAGCAGTCGAATCTTATCGGTCTTATTATCCCGAGTGTATCTCATCCATTCTTCGGTGAGCTGACCAACCATATCGAGTATTATGCTTATCAGAACGGATTCAAGGTGCTGCTCTGCAGCTCTCATATGGATCCTTTCAAAGAGAAGGATTATATCGCCATGCTCAAACGCAATAGGGTTGACGGAATTATAATGGGCAGTCACACACTTGAGATAGAAGAATACCTCACTCTTCATTCCCCTATTGTTACTATAGATCGGCAGATCGGCATTGAGATTCCGTATGTCTCTTCAGACAATTATCACGGCGGGGTGCTGGCCACTGAATTGCTGGTAAGTAAGGGCTGCCGGAACATTGTACACATTTGCGGTAACCTTGGGCTTAAGATGCTTGCGAATGATCGGAATGACGGTTTCAGGGATACTGCCGAGAAGCATGGGATTCACCACATGACTATTCAAACGGATATGAATGTATTCGATCAACAGCAGTACGAACGGATCATTCACAAGGCTCTTGAGGAATATCCCGATATGGATGGTATTTTTGCCAGCAGCGATGTTATTGCCGGTTTTGCAGTGAGAGAATGCTTAAGCAAAGGGAAGAAGGTGCCACAGGATATTCGAATAGTGGGCTACGACGATGTGAATATGGCTTCATGGTTCATCCCTGGGATCACTACAGTCAAGCAGCCAATCGAAGCAATGGGACATCTGGCCGTAGAATTAATCCAAAAGCAATTAAAGGGAGACCCTTTTGATCCGAAGAACCTGCTCCCTGTTGAATTAATAGAGCGTTCTACCACATGAATTCTGATTACCTATGAGTGATATTCTCTATATTTATGCGGGGTTAATTAAAAGCTTGGTTATCTTATGCCACATATGTCAAACGATTGACACACGCTAAATGTTTAACATATACTTCGGAGTGTAAGCGGTTTATTTATTCAAAGGGTTTTATTCTGTTTCTTATAGGCAGGAGGATAACTTTTTATGCAAATGAGAGAGTACACCAGAGATCAGGCTGACCAGTTTATCAAAGAATCCAAGGCCCTGCTTAAGGCAGAGTATAGACTGAATTATCATCTGATGGCCGAATACGGATGGATGAACGATCCGAACGGTTTTATTCAATATAAAGGGCAGTATCATCTCTTTTATCAGCATTATCCCTATAAGCCTGTGTGGGGACCGATGCACTGGGGACATGCAGTAAGCAGGGACTTGATCAAGTGGGAGTATCTCCCGGTGGCCTTGGCTCCCGAGGGGGAATTTGATCGGGACGGTTGTTTTTCCGGTAGTGCTATTGAGAAAGACGGTCTCCTAATGCTCTTATATACGGGTCATGTAGTCACTGGACCTGACCCGGAACAGGATTACATGCAGTCTCAAGGGATTGCTGTCTCGGAGGATGGAGTGAGCTTTGAGAAGTGGAAGGGCAACCCCATTATTGGTTACGATGAGATTCCAGATGGAGTAAGCCAGAAGGATTTTCGTGATCCTAAAGTATTCATGAGGAACGGGCAGTATTATGTAGTTCTCGGTTCGAATGATGCAAAAGGAAATGGGCTGGTTCTTTTATATCGATCTGATGATCTGTATAGCTGGACCTTTGTGAATGTGCTCGCATCAAGTGATGGCCGCTTTGGTGATAATTGGGAGTGTCCGGACTTGTTCTCGCTCGGAAATAAAGACATCTTCATGCTCTCCCCGCAGCGGATGCCGGCTCAAGGAGAAGAATACCGGAACCTTCATTCCACCATGTATTGTGTTGGGGAGTTCGATTCTGGTACGGGTAAGTTCCATAGTGAAGCTTTTGCCCAGGTTGATCACGGATTTGACTTCTACGCACCTCAATCCATGCTGGATGACAAGGGCCGCCGAATTGTAATGGGCTGGATGGATATTTGGGAGAGCGATATGCCTACACAGAAGGGGCATGGCTGGGCAGGTGCCATGAGTCTGCCTCGCATTGCAGAACTGCAAGGGAACCGTATACTATTTAGTCCTGTTGAAGAAATCGAGAATTACCGGAGCAATCTTTATGAAATTCATGACGTTGTTCTAGATCGGGTTATCGACATACAGACTATGGGCGACAGCTACGAGCTAATAACCGAGTTCGAAGCAGGCGATTCAGAGGAGTTCGGCCTAAAGCTCCGTGTCGGAGCCGAGGAGGAGACGGTGTTATCTTATCGTCCCGGTGAAGGAGTATTCAGCTTGAATAGAGATAACTCCGGTGTGGGTCCTGGTGGTGAACGCCGCGTTCACGTCCGGCTTACGGAAGGACGGCTGAAGCTGCGGATATTTGTTGATAAATCCTCGGTTGAAGTTTTTATCGGTGATGGACAGCACGTCATAACAGCCCGCATCTATCCTGGACCTCATTCGCTTGGGATACAGGCATTCGCCAAGGGATCTGCCAAGCTTGTATCCCTTTATAAATGGGATGTCTTATAAGGAGGAACATGCATGTTGACCGTATTCACCATGGGAGAAGCGCTTATTGATTTTATCCCCCATCAAATAGGTGTGA
>NZ_CP168527.1:2677500-3037500 GCF_059492195.1 Paenibacillus sp. Paensp111 | reverse complement strand
CTCAGGGTAAGTCGGGACCTAAGGCGAGGCCGAAAGGCGTAGTCGAAGGACAACAGGTTGAAATTCCTGTACCACCGTAATCCGTTATGAGCAATGGGGTGACGCAGTAGGGTAGTGACGCGGACTGATGGATGTCCGTCTAAGCAGTGAGGCTGGTGTGTAGGCAAATCCGCACACCGTAAGGCTGGGCTGTGATGGGGAGCGAAAATTATAGTAGCGAAGGTCATGATCTCACACTGCCAAGAAAAGCCTCTAGCCAGGAGAAGGTGCCCGTACCGCAAACCGACACAGGTAGGCGAGAAGAGAATTCTAAGGCGCGCGGAAGAACTCTCGTTAAGGAACTCGGCAAAATGACCCCGTAACTTCGGGAGAAGGGGTGCCCCGGTAGTGTGAATAGCACGAGGGGGCCGCAGTGAAAAGGCCCAAGCGACTGTTTAGCAAAAACACAGGTCTGTGCGAAGCCGCAAGGCGAAGTATACGGGCTGACGCCTGCCCGGTGCTGGAAGGTTAAGGGGAGTGGTTAGGGGTAACCCGAAGCTATGAACCGAAGCCCCAGTAAACGGCGGCCGTAACTATAACGGTCCTAAGGTAGCGAAATTCCTTGTCAGGTAAATTCTGACCCGCACGAATGGCGTAACGACTTGGGCGCTGTCTCAACGAGAGATCCGGTGAAATTTTAATACCTGTGAAGATGCAGGTTACCCGCGACAAGACGGAAAGACCCCATGGAGCTTTACTGCAGCTTGATATTGGACTTTGATACGATTTGTACAGGATAGGTGGGAGCCTAGGAAGCAGGAGCGCCAGCTTCTGTGGAGGCAACGTTGGGATACCACCCTGATCGTATCGGAGTTCTAACCTGGTACCGTGATCCGGTATGGGGACAGTGTCAGGTGGGCAGTTTGACTGGGGCGGTCGCCTCCTAAAGAGTAACGGAGGCGCCCCAAGGTTCCCTCAGAATGGTTGGAAATCATTCGAAGAGTGCAAAGGCATAAGGGAGCTTGACTGCGAGACTGACAAGTCGAGCAGGGACGAAAGTCGGGCTTAGTGATCCGGTGGTACCGCATGGAAGGGCCATCGCTCAACGGATAAAAGCTACCCTGGGGATAACAGGCTTATCTCCCCCAAGAGTCCACATCGACGGGGAGGTTTGGCACCTCGATGTCGGCTCATCGCATCCTGGGGCTGAAGTAGGTCCCAAGGGTTGGGCTGTTCGCCCATTAAAGCGGTACGCGAGCTGGGTTCAGAACGTCGTGAGACAGTTCGGTCCCTATCTGTCGTGGGCGTAGGAAATTTGAGAGGAGCTGTCCTTAGTACGAGAGGACCGGGATGGACGCACCGCTGGTGCACCAGTTGTTCCGCCAGGAGCACAGCTGGGTAGCTAAGTGCGGAAGGGATAAGCGCTGAAAGCATCTAAGCGTGAAGCCCCCCTCAAGATGAGATTTCCCAGTATGTAAGACCCCTTGAAGACGACGAGGTAGATAGGCTGGGGGTGGAAGTGCAGCAATGCATGGAGCTGACCAGTACTAATCGGTCGAGGGCTTATCCTCAAAGTTTCACGAAGTGAAACTACTTCGGAAGCATATTCTAAAAACCCCGAGAACAATGGGGCATTCGCAGATTCGTTTCGTATCTAGTTTTCAGGGAGCAAACTTTAGCTCTGCGTAGAAGCGAGTCTTCTAACAGACTGAACAAGCTTTCAGCATTTGGCGATGCTGAAACCTGAACCATATACTGCTGCTGGCTAATGCTAGGTAGGAGTAACGATTTGAAGAAGCGAAAGCTTCGAAAAATCATGTTTGGTGGCGATGGCGGAGGGGTTCCACGCGTACCCATCCCGAACACGACCGTTAAGCCCTCCAGCGCCAATGGTACTTGGACCGCAGGGTCCTGGGAGAGTAGGACGCCGCCAAGCGAAAAGTAAGAGCACTACCTAAGGGTAGTGCTCTTTTTGTTTTACAACTATTTTAATGGAGACAGATACTTTGTTTATACAGACCAGCAAATACCAGACAAAAGCTCTAAAAATTATGGTGGTTCGTGTCGATATATAACCATTATATATAAAAGGAGCATAATAATGAAAATAAATAGCATCCGTGTTAAGACACTGTTATTAATTTTGCCTATTCTGATTATCATAAATTCTGTGATTTCAGGAATTGTATTCATCTCTGCCCGTACCCTTCTACTGAACGAGACAGAGAAGGAACTCGGTGGGCAGCTCCAAAAGACGGAACAAAGCATTGAAAAGCGCTTGGGCGCTCATAAAACATTAACTGAAGCACTTGCAAAGAGCATACAAAGCCAATATCAAAAAATGAATTTGGATGATTATGACCATATGTTTCGTAATACATTGCAGGTTAACAAGGATACGTTTGGGTTAGGTGTATTTTTGAAACCACAAGTGTACAGTTCAGACATCGAGTACTTCTCTTCCTATGCGTATCATACGGGCCCAACCGTTACCGTTACACATGATTATAGCAATCCGAGTTATAATTATCCCTCACAGGATTGGTACAAGTTAGCGGAGAAAAGCAAGGACCTCGTCTTCACTGATCCTTACTACGATGATAAAACTCAGTCTACAATGGTTACTGCAGCTATGCCGACTTGGAATGATCAGGACCAGTTCATTGGTGTCACAACCGGTGACATAAGCTTAATTACGATCCAGAATATCATTAAGGATACCAAATTAGGTGAAACAGGCTGGGCTTTTATGATGAATAAGGATGGAACTTACCTGGCTGGTCCCGATACTTCGCTGATTATGAAGCAGAAGCTTCAGAATAGTAAGGATCCGGAGCTTGCAGGACTTGCCAAGTCTATGCTTAGTCAGGGACAAGGAGTAGCAGTATTTGATGGAAAACAGGGCAGCAATCACGTCTACTATGCCAAACTGCAGCAGACAGGTTGGATTCTAGCTATGGTACTGCCTGACGAGGAATTGAGCTCCAAAGTTAATGCGTTAATGGTTAAAGTCATCGCTACCAGTGTCATAGGAATTCTTATGGTGGTTACGCTCATCGTGCTATTCACTAACCACTTGGCTAAATTGACCAGGCATGTAAACCAGATGACGGAGCGAATGGCGCAGGGAGACTTTACTTACAGCCTCAAGGTTAAATCAAATGATGAGTTCGGACAGATGGCAGCTAGCTTGAATGAGACCAGCCGAACGTTGAGTGGTATGATTCGGGAGGTTAGAGACCATACCATACATGTGGCATCTACGTCAGAACAACTGGCTGCAAGTGCCGACCAGACGAGTAAGACATCAGAGGAGATCACACTGACCATCCAGCAGGTTGCAAGCGGCGCAGCAGCTCAGCAGCGGGGAACGCAAGAGAATGCAAGAGCCCTTGAAGAGCTGGCCGCTGGTATCCAGCGAATTGCCGAATCTTCTTCTACTCTGCATGAGAGTACGCTAAATACGTCAGTTAAAGCACAGTCAGGGAATCAAACGATCCAATTGGCAGTTCAGGAAATGAATAAGGTTGATACTATGTTCACAGGTACAGCCTCTATTATGGAACAGCTGTCTCGTCGTTCAGAAGAGATCGGTCACATTATTAATGTGATCACGGAGATCAGTTCGCAGACGAATTTGCTCTCGTTAAATGCAAGTATTGAAGCGGCAAGGGCAGGTGAGCACGGTAGAGGATTTGCGGTGGTAGCATCCGAAATTCGCAGTCTGGCTGAACAATCCAAGCAATCTGCAGATCAGGTGCGTGAGATTATACTGAAAATTCAGACCGAGACCGCAGCAGCAGCTGCCTCTGTACAGAGCGGAGCACTAACGGTGAAATCGGGAACAAGTAGGGTTGAGGAAGCAGGTCATGCTTTTACGGGAATCTTTACAGAGATTCAGCAAAATGTCCTTCATCTTCAAGAAGTATCTGCGGTCGCGGAGGAAATGTCGGCAAGCTCTGAGCAAATTAGCGCAACCGTTGAGAGCATGGCTTCCATTGCAGGCGAAGCATCAGATGGTTCACAAAGTGTAGCGGCAGCAAGTGAAGAGCAGCTGGCCTCTATGGAAGAGGTAGCAGCTTCAGCGCAGTTCTTAGGCACGATGATGCAGGAGCTTCAAGATCTTCTATCCAGATTTAAAGTAAAAGAGTCCTAAAACGGGATGATTCAAAAGTCACTCATTTGGGTAAAAAGTTATGTATAATCTAATTATGAGCCGTAGGGTATAAGGATATATCACGGCTAGTTCAAAAAAGCCACCCGGAAGTGGCTTTTTTAGCGGCTAAAAACCTTATAATTGTTGAAATTCCTATTTCTACAAGTTATAACCAGCAACAAGAATTATGGGTTATACTTTATTGGTAGTATTCTTGACTGGAGGATATCTGTACATGAATGAATTATCCATCGACCATCAACAATGGATCGAGCACATTTATACTGAAGCTCCACTTGGAATTGCACAGGTATCGCTTGAAGGTAACTGGGTGAAGGCCAATCCCCGCTTTTGCGCAATAATGGGTTATACGGAGCATGAACTCAAGATGCTTACGAACCAGGACGTTATTTTTCCCGGGGATTTGAAGTTAGATGTGGAATACATGACCAAGCTGCTGCATGCAGAGGGGAACAAATATCAGTGGGAGTTACGATACGTCCATAAAGATGGCCGTGCGATCTGGGTGTCCAAGCAGGTGTCACTCGTACGGGGTAATGACGACCAGCCGCTCTACTATATCGTCCAAGTGATTGATATTTCGGCAAAGAAAAATGTTGAAGTCAAAATGCATGAAGCAGAATCGATGTATAAGCTTATTTCTGAAAATGCACTGGATGTGATCTCCTACATGACGCCAGAAGGGATCACTGAGTATTGCTCTCCTTCCCTACGTGATGTACTTGGTTATGACCCTGAGGAATGGATTGGCAAAAATAACTTCCATTACTACCATCCTGAGGATGTCGCAGCCTTACAGATTAAGCCCTTCGCTGATCATGAAGTGTTGACTTACCGGGTACGGCATAAATCCGGTTATTACGTCTGGTTTGAGACATCAATCAAGATTATTCGTGACGATCAGGGAGAGATCCAGAGAGTTCTTGGAATCGGCAGGGATATCACTGAGAGGAAGAAATTCGAAGAAAGCTTTGCCGAAGCTCAGCAGATTGCACTGCTTGGCAGCTGGGAGTGGGACATCGAGGAGGATCGGGTATCTTTTTCAGAGCAAATTTACAAGATATTTAACTTGCCGGAGCAGGGAAGAGTTCCTCGCACAGGCTTCCTTCAGCTTCTCCATCCGGAAGATCAGCCGCGGTTCCTTGAACTAAGGAATCAGGCTATGGATGGCCACACCATTAGCGCCGAATTTCGTCATCTGGAGCCGAGTGGCTCTATCAAGCATTTGCATATCCGGGCCCGTGTGACTTTTGATAATAACGGGAAACCACTCAAAATGTATGGGACGACACAGGATATCTCAGAACGAAAGAAAGTGGAATTGAAACTTCAAGAGACCATTGAACGGTACACTTCATTGAAGAAATATAATCATGATGCAATCGTATCTCTTGATCTAGAGGGCAATATCCTCAATATGAATGCGATGGCCGAGCGGATCACCGGTTACCAGGTGAGAGAGGTCGCCGGTCTGAATATCTCCAAATTTATAGGAGCTAAATATCGGAACCGTATTCTGCTGGAGACTACGAATCATGCATCAGTCGAACGGGATATCAACAGAATTAAGCATAGAGATGGACACTCGACGGAAGTACTGACTACAATTGCACCGATCATTATTAACAACATGACCAAGGGATATTATATAATCGCCAAGGACATCACGGAACAAAAGAAGCTGTTAATTGCTAAGGAAGCGGCAGAGCGGACGAATAAAGCGAAGAGTGAATTCCTTGCAATGATGAGCCATGAAATCCGCACCCCTATGAACGGGGTAATTGGAATGACGGATCTTCTGCTCGAGACTACCGATCTGAGCGAGGAACAAAGGGAATATATTCAGGTCATCAGCAAAAGCGGAAGCACGCTTCTAGCGATCATTAATGATATTCTTGATTTCTCGAAAATTGAGTCGGGCCGGGCTGTTGTTATTTCAGAGCCGTTTAATATCAGAGAGCTTGTTGACGAGACCCTGGATGTCTTTCAATTGAAAGCGAAAGAGAAGAAGCTGGAAGTTAAAACTACAATTAGTCCGAGCATTCCGGGTATGTTGATTGGAGACTACAATCGTCTGAAACAGGTGCTGATGAATGTCATTGGAAATGCGATTAAATTTACCGAGCAAGGCGGAGTGTCGATTACGATCAAGGATTTGGAGCAGGGTTTTGGCAATGTGCTGCTGCAATTTACAATCTCAGATACAGGAATCGGAATTCCAAAGGACAAGCTCAAGTATTTGTTCGAACCCTTTTCACAGCTGGATAACTTCATGACTCGCAAGTCGGAAGGTACAGGGCTAGGACTCGCTATTAGCAAAAAAATTGTAGAGATGATGGGCGGGGAGATCCATGCGATTCAATCGGATGAACCCGGGGCAACTTTTGTCTTCACCGCATATTTTCAGCATGAGAACCAACTCGAAACCACCCAGGCTGAGCTCTCTGGCAGTAATGAACAAGATTCTGCAGAAACCCTGAGTATACTGATTGCGGAAGATAATGAAGTGAATCAGATGGTGCTAACCCGTATGCTTGAGAAAATGGGGTTCAAGCCGAACCTGGTAGAGAACGGGAATGAGGTCATTGAGGCGCTGAAGCAATCTGATTATGACATTGTGTTCATGGATATTCAGATGCCTTTAAAGAATGGCCTAGACGCCACGCGAGAGATTAAGACGATATTCCCTGCCGAGAAGTGGCCCTACATCACAGCGGTGACAGCTAATGCCCTTAGAGGGGATCAGGAGATTTGCATGGAGGCAGGGATGGATGATTACATCAGTAAGCCTATTAAAATGGATGATTTGGCGAAGGTGATTCAGAAATACCTTTCCAAAAAGTTCAGTAATCATTTGTAATATACCTGCAATATTAATTTCATCTGGCATTAAGGTTAGACGCCTATAATGAAGTTACCCCTTTAAAAATATATAAACTTAGACCCGCAGCCCGTTGCTGTGGGTCTCTTTTTTTATATGCCCGGTTAGCATCGTTTTCTTGTTATTAATAATTTGGATCGTACGCGAAATTATCCTACTTTCTGGTGGTAAGATAGGTATAAGTACAACACGAAGCTCATGAAGGAGAGGTTGCGAGATGAAGAAAAATAGGCTGGGTCAGTCAGACCTGTATGTAAGTGAGATTGGCATTGGTTGCATGTCCATTGGGACCGAGGAGAAGACCGCCGTCCGTCTCATTCATGAAGCTTTGGACCAAGGGATTAATTTCCTGGACACCGCTGATCTCTATGACCAAGGTCGTAACGAGGAGCTTGTAGGCAAAGCTATACAAGGGAGACGCGAACAGATCATTCTGGCTACCAAGGTGGGCAACCGGCGAATTCAAGGACAAGATGGATGGGTATGGGATCCATCAAAGTCTTACATAAAGTCCGCAGTGAAGGAAAGCCTGAGAAGGCTTGGAACAGATTATATTGATTTGTACCAGCTCCATGGAGGCACACTGGATGATCCCATTGATGAGACAATAGAGGCTTTTGAAGAACTGAAGCAGGAAGGGTTAATCCGGCAGTATGGAATATCCTCAATCCGCCCGAATGTGATTCATGAATATGTGAATAGATCCGGCATTGTTAGCGTGATGAGTCAATATAGTCTATTGGATCGAAGACCTGAGGAACAAATTCTGCCCCTGCTTGCCAAACATGGCATCAGCCTGATTGCGAGAGGGCCGCTGGCCAAAGGAATACTGACGGAGGATGGCAAGCATAAATCAGATAAAGGATATTTGGACTACACGCCGAAGCAGCTTGCTCTGCTGCGAGAGGACTTGAGGAAAATATCGAATAATCGAGGTTCGCTGCATCAAACCGCACTTCGGTATCCTCTCTATCATCCAGCTGTGGCAGCTATCATACCGGGTGCAAGCTCTGCACAGCAAATTGTAAGAAATGTCCAGGAAGGCCAGGACTCCAGCCTGTCGCCCAATAAATATGAGCAAATTCAGCAGCTAACCAAATCGACCGACTACGATCAGGAGCATAGGCTAGATGACCGCAGCTAGGTCCTGCTTCATGAACAGTATGGTCCAGCCTAATTATGGAATATACTGCGTGATTACGAATGAACTTTGACCAGATTGTGCATGTTTCAGCCATTTTGTTCATATGATTTCGCTGCGATTCGGAATAGAATATATAACTGTAATCAAGGATCATTAACAGGGGGAACAATTGACGATGATTAACGTGACGATATGGAATGAGTTTGTTCATGAGAAAATTCACGACGAAGTTAGAGCTGTCTATCCTGAAGGTATTCATACTGCATTAGCAGAAGGATTATCCGGAGAAGGTTTTTCCATTCGTACTGCAACTTTAGATGAGCCTGAGCATGGTCTGACTGAAGAGGTATTGAATTCTACCGATGTGCTGATCTGGTGGGGACATATGGCACATGACCGTGTAAGTGACGAAATTACACGCAAGGTAGCTCAGCGTGTTCAGCAGGGGATGGGAATGGTTGTCCTGCACTCCGGACATTTCTCCAAACCATTTAAGGCGTTAATGGGCACGAGCTGCGATCTGAAATGGCGTGAAGTGGGCGAACAGGAAATTCTGTGGAATGTCAATCCTACACACCCTATTGCTCATGGCGTTAACGCAAGTATTATCCTTGAGCATGAGGAAATGTATGGTGAGTTCTTCGATATTCCAGAACCGGATGAACTGGTCTTCATCAGTAATTTTGAAGGCGGGGAAGTCTTCCGCAGCGGCTGCACCTTCCGCCGGGGGGAAGGGAAGATCTTTTATTTCCGCCCAGGTCATGAGACTTACCCAACTTACTACAACAAGGAAATCCTGCGTGTTATTGCTAATGGCGTGAACTGGGCCAATCCGGTTCATACCTTAAAGCCGGTATTTGGTAACAGCGAGCCGGTTAGAGCTATCCACAAAGGTATTCTGGTGTAATACATTTGCATGATTGACCGTTTGGTCCGTTAACATTACGGGCCAAACGGTCATTTTTTTTGTTGATAAGGAACAGGGACGGAAAATATGCAGACAGGTATTGAACTGTGATACAGTGAAGGAGAGACTATATTTTCCATATTTAATGGGGGAGTCATGCTGAGACTTAATGAAGTGAATATCAAAAATAAGCTGGGTATCCTCCTGCTTCTGTTCGCAGCCTCGGTTCTATGCCTTATGCTGGGCAGTTACATAAGAGCGTACACGAATCGGGAGATCTACAGGTTCTTATACTGGAATATGTTCCTGGCCTGGATGCCGGCAGGGTTTGCTTTACTGCTTGATTGGATCTATGTATATATACAGAAAAATCGGGTACTTAGGCTTCTTTTATTTATTGCGGCGGGAACGCTTTGGCTGCTCTTCTATCCAAATTCTGCTTATTTAATAACAGACCAGTTCCATCCTTTTGTGATGTTCCAGAGAGAGTATGGTGAGCCCTTCTGGCAGGGAATCGAATTCTGGTATCATATGCTGCTGTTCTTTTCTGCAGCGGTGATTGGTCTGCTCCTAGGGGTATATTCGCTGTTGTCTGTACAGGAATTAGTAAGGAGGTCCTTCGGCAGAGCGCAATCCTGGATATTTGCAATCGTTATGCTGGGGCTGACAAGCATGGGGATCTATCTCGGCCGCTTCATTCGCTGGAACAGCTGGGATGTTATCGGGAGTCCGCAGCAAATGGTTCAACAAGTGTTAATGATGTTCACCGATACGGAAGAGTTAAGGCGTATGATTCCTTTTACAGGCATGATCATGATCATCCTTCTGTTCAGCTACTTTATAATCATTGGATTTAGCAGGATGAGACAACAAGAATAGAGGCGTACCGGGACTTCGCTCTCCTGGTACGTTTTTTTTGTGATTACACAGTTGACAAAGGAACAGAATGTAGACTATATTTTATTAATCGTAATAATTACAATTAACAAAGGAGAGAGCCATGGCGAAAAAGTCTAAAGTTGTGAAAGAGAGGCGGCGCAGAGAAATGGTTGCAAAGTATGCAGAGCGCAGGCAGGAACTGAAGCTACAAGGAGATTATGCCTCGCTGCAGAAGCTTCCTCGGGATGCTTCGCCTACAAGATTGAAGAACCGCTGTGAAATTACGGGCAGGCCCAGAGGTTACCTATCGAGGTACAAGGTGTCCCGGATTGTATTTAGGCAGCTTGCTCATAAGGGACAGATCCCCGGGGTTAAGAAGGCCAGCTGGTAAGCAGATTCAACCGATGATCTAACATGAGAAAGGAATGATGAATAAATGAGAGTAGTTGTTACTTTAGCATGTACAGAATGTGGAGACCGTAACTATACAACAACCAAGAACAAGAGGAATCATCCGGAGCGGTTGGAACTACGCAAGTATTGTCCTAGGCTTAAAAAGTACACGATCCATAGAGAGACACGTTAAGATTGGATCGAAATTCATGAGTATTTACACTACTGTGCCTATAAGCCCGCAGGATTTGGTTAAATAATAACTTAGGAGTCACTTCATAAGGTGGTGCCGTCTGTGGGAAACTACAATCTGGATAAGCTGCAGCATCATATCCTGATCTGCCATGGTTCAAGCTGCAAAAAGAACAAAGCCGAAGAAATCACCGCTTCAATTCGGGATGAAATCAAGAGCCAGGCGACGACTTCGATTCTAGTGACCAGAACGGAGTGCCTGAAGAGGTGTTCGGATGCCTGCAATGCAGTGATCTATCCTGCGGGAGTATGGTACAAGGAAATGACATCTGGAGCGGGTCGCAAGCTGGTCAGGAAGCTTGCGAAGGGCAAGCTGATGAAGAAGCATATTTCATATGATGTAGGCAAAAATAAAGAGGCGACCTAAGGGGTCGCCTCTTTATTTAGATCATTGTGCTTCGCTTTGGGAAGCCTCGCTAGCCTGTTGAAGCGCCTCAAGAAACACTTCAACAGGCTGTGCGCCTGTAATCGCGTACTTACGGTCAATCAGGAAGAAGGGAACAGCGCGGATCTCAAGCTCCGACGCTTCTTGTTCATCAGCCCGAACTTCTCCCGCATAATCGTCACGACTGAGCATATTTGCTACAGCTTGTTCGTCAAGACCAACCTGGCCAGCAAGAGCAGACAACACTGCATGATCACCGATATGCTTGGAATCCGTGAAATAAGCTTGGAACAGTAGCTCATTCATCTCGGAAGCTTTCCCGTGCTTGGCTGCGAAATGAGTTAGACGATGGGCGTCTAGCGTATTCGTCAGAATCGTTGTATCCAGCCGATATTGAAGTCCAACCGACTTTGCCTGTTCGGTGACATCCTGGTTCATGGCTATGGCTCGTTCGCGGGTCATTCCGTACTTGCCTGCCAGCATGTCATGAACATCATAATCCACATCCCGTTTGGCATGCGGATCAAGCTCAAAGCTTCTGTAGATCACTTCAACGTCACTTGTATCTGCCAATTGCTGCAGGGCTTGCTCAAATCGACGTTTTCCCATATAGCAAAAAGGACATGCATAATCAGACCAAATTTCTACCTTCATCATTTACCTCCAGTACTGCCTAGAATGTAATCTTCTTGCTGGGATAATCATAGTTACTTTATAAAAGGGTGTCAAATCACCTAGAATTTAATATATAAAAAGTTACATATATAATTATTGACGTTAACGTTAAGTGTATATTATAATATTTACATATCAAACGCCCAGAAAAGAGGTCTTGGATGTGCTCAAAATTGAAGAGGTAGCGTGTCAAACGGGCCTGACTAAACGCACGATCCGGTACTATGAAGAGCTCGGTCTCCTTCCCTCACCCAAGCGGAGTGAAGGGGGGATTCGGCTGTATACCCAGGAGGATATTGCTCTCCTGAACAAGATTGTCAGTGCCAAGGAAGTGCTGGGCTTCTCGCTTCAGGAGCTTCATAAGTACGTGACGATTGAGGAGCTGCTGAAGGGTAAGAATCAAAAGTATCAAGGAGAGAAAGATCAGCTTACGAATGAGCAGCGGAAGGATAAGCTTCTGGAAATCGAAGAAGTACTATCTGAACAGCTAGAGCTGCTCGCTCGCAAAATGGATAATATTGTTAAGTTCCAAAGTGAGCTGACGGGTCTCCGGGATAAAGTTCATATCAAGCTTAGGGCGCTTGGCATGGAGCCGGGTCGCGTTCCTAATTCAAATTCAGATTCGACTGCGCCAGCTACATGAGACGAATCTAGTCTGCATCTAACGCACGTATTTTATCTAAGTGGAGGTTATTCTAGTATGCAATCAGAGTCTAAACTGGCCGGAGATCTTCAGAAATCTTCGGGATTATTATCTCAGCCGAAAGCCGTATGGGCTGTAGCTTTCGCTTGTGTTATTTCTTTTATGGGTCTGGGTCTTGTCGACCCGATCCTGCCAGCCATCGCTGAGCAGCTGCATGCGAGCAAGAGCCAGGTATCTCTTCTTTTCACAAGTTATAATCTGGTTACAGGCATAGCCATGCTAATTACCGGGGTAGTATCCAGCAGACTGGGTGTAAAATGGACGCTTCTGTCCGGGATGGTTCTGACGATTATCTTCGCAGGTCTTGGCGGTGCTTCGCATACGATCGGCCAGATTGTCGGCTTCCGTGCAGGATGGGGACTAGGTAACGCCCTGTTCATTGCGACCGCCCTGTCGGCGATCGTGGGATTCTCCAAATCGGGAACGGCTAAAGCCATTATTCTTTATGAAGCGGCACTAGGCCTCGGGATCTCGGTTGGGCCCCTTCTAGGCGGGGAACTGGGCTCCATCTCTTGGCGGGGACCTTTCTACGGGGTCAGCACACTCATGGTCATCGGTTTTATCTTTATCCTATTTGTACTGCCTAAGACACCAAAGCCAAAACAGACGAGCTCGATCGCAGACCCGTTTCGGGCACTAGGTTATCCGGCTCTGCTCACTCTAGCTATTGTTGCCTTTCTATATAACTTCGGGTTCTTTACACTAATGGCTTATTCTCCTTATGTGATGAAGCTGGATGAGCATGGACTCGGTTATGTCTTCTTCGGCTGGGGAATTATGCTGGCGATTACCTCTGTTCTGGTAGCACCAAAGATTCAAAAACGGTTTAGTCTTGTCAAATCGATCAGCTGGATGCTGACTTTATTCGCAGCGGATTTGGCTGTTATGGCTGTGGGCACCATTAATCATTCTCCGGCAACAGTTATCATTGCGGTCATTGTTGCAGGGATTTTCCTGGGGATCAATAACACGCTGATTACGACGGCGGTTATGCAGGCGGCACCCGTAGAACGTGCTACGGCATCAGCTTCCTACAGCTTTGTACGTTTTCTTGGGGGTGCATTGTCCCCTTGGCTGGCGGGTAAGCTGTCTGAGTGGTCAACCGCGCAGTCGCCTTTCTGGTTCGGGGCATTTATGGTTATGCTGGGTGTAATGGTTCTGATTATCCGCCGCAGACATCTGGATCATATCAATAGAAATGGCGGACATTAAGGGTTCTGGACAGTGTAGAATGATAACTAGGCATGTGATTCAGCATTCATCAGGTCAGGTCATGACAGTAAAATAAACGATCTAAAGCATCCGCCATTTCTGAAATGGCGGATTTTTGCGTGCGTGCGTACTTTATCGTACAACCAATCATAAATGAGCAAAAATAATCTATTTACAAAGTTTGAAAACGCTATTATAATCATAAATGAGCATAAGTGATCGCAAATGATCTTGAACGCTCACAGAATTGCTCATTTGAGAAAGGGTGATTCCAAATTGTTGTTTGAAGAGGAAAGAAAATCACAGCTGGTTCAATATCTCGAGCGCAATCAAAGAGCATCGGTTCAGGAACTGAGCGAGAACTTCGAAGTGTCTGAATCTACAATCCGCCGGGATTTGAAAGAGCTTGAGGAGGCCAAACTTCTAAAGCGGACACATGGTGGAGCCGTGGCGATTCAAAGTGCGGGATTTGAACCGAGCATTCTGGATAAGGAAGATGTGCTTAAGCCCGAGAAAGAACGCATTGCCCGTGAAGCGGCACGCCGAATCCGGGAAGGGGATACCCTTCTGTTGGACTCTGGAACAACCACCCTTCATTTGGCCAAGGAGATCAAGCAGTTCACTTCCATTCGTGTCATTACCAATTCCATGCTGGTACTTAATGAACTGAAGGACAGCAGAAATATAGAAGTTACCCTGCTAGGCGGTATTCTCAGGCCCGAAACTCAGGCCTTTGTCGGTCCCATGACCGAGCTATCGCTGGACATGATTCGGGTAGATAAAGCGTTCATCGCAACGAACGGGATCGACTTAAAGCAGGGAATTACAACTCCAAATCTGGTAGAAGCAGCAACGAAGCGCAAAATGATTCAAATTGCGGGAGAAGTCATCCTGCTATCGGATCACAGCAAGATTGGTAAAGTTGCATATGCCAAGTTTGCTGATCTCTCTGATATCGATCATTGCATCTTTGATCAGGGAGTACGGACAGACTTCATCCATGAACTTAATAAGCTGGAAATAGATGTTACACTCGCTTCAGAATAGGAGAAATTGAGATGAAACCATCAGTAATCACGGTGACCTTAAATCCTGCGCTGGATAAGACAGTGACACTTGGAGAATTCCAGGTCGGTGGGCTTAACCGGGTACAAGAGATCAGAATAGATCCGGGCGGCAAAGGAATTAACGTAGCGAAGGTACTTAGAAATTTTCAAGTCTCTGTAACAGCAGCGGGTTTCGCGGGAGGCTTTAGCGGACGTCAGCTACTTGGAGATCTGGACCAGCTCGGAGTTGAGCAGGCTTTTATCCAGGTAGAAGGGGATACGAGAACGAACCTCAAAATCGTGGATGCATCTACATCCATTACAACGGAGATCAATGAACGAGGCGCGTTGATCCATGAGCGTGATGTTCAGGTATTTATGAGGCAGATGGAGACCCTTCTCGAAGGGGCCGAGGTTCTGGTTCTTGGTGGAAGCATTCCTCCGGGTATACCCGTGGATATCTACCGGACACTGACAGACATGGCAGGCCGCAAGAACGTGAAGACCATACTGGACGCGGATGGTGAGGCTCTTGCTGAAGGAATTAAAGGAAAGCCTTATGCGATCAAGCCCAACATTCATGAGCTGGAGCAGCTTATGGACCAGAAGCTGGAGTCCACAGAAGCTGTTGTTCAGGCCTGCCGAACTCTGCTTCGTGAAGGCATTCAACTTGTCATCGTCTCTATGGGAGCTGAAGGTGCGATCTTTGTAAGCGCTGACCAAGTGCTTAAAGCCAGCCCCTTCCCTATTGAGCCGAAAAGTACGGTGGGAGCCGGGGATTCCATGGTAGCCTCCATATCTTCCAGCATCCTTGCCGGACACAATCTGGAGGAGCTAGCCCGCTGGGCCACAGCTGCGGGATCCATTACAGCATCTAAGAATGGAACAGAAGTGTGCAGTATAGATGAGGTTGCTCAAAGCTTGAATTTAGTAGGTATCGAAAACATTGATTTTATCAGCTTCTAAAGGGGAAGATAACATGAAGAAATTATTAGCTGTTACAGCTTGTCCAACAGGAATTGCACACACCTATATGGCAGCAGAGTCTTTGCAGAAGTCAGCAGCAGAGAGAAATGTACCTATTAAAGTTGAAACGCGCGGGGCGATGGGAGTAGAGAACGAATTAACTCCTGAGGAAATTGCGGAAGCCCATGCGATTATTATCGCAGCGGATACCGATGTATTGGAAGAACGCTTCGCAGGCAAGCCGGTTGTTAAAGTACCGGTTGCTCATGGCATTAAGAGACCAGGAGAACTGATCGAGCAGGCACTCTCCAAACAGCCTTCTGCCCCATCAACAACACCAGCGGCGAGAGCAAAAACCGAAGAGAAAGAAACGGGCTCAGGCAATTCCATTTATAAGAACCTGATGAATGGTGTATCCAATATGCTTCCGTTGGTTGTAGCCGGAGGTCTCATTATTGCCCTATCCTTTATATTCGGTCTCAAGCCTGCAGAAGGAACATTCGGATTCCAGCTGCTGACAATCGGTAAAGCGGCGATGGGACTTATGGTCCCAATTCTTGCCGGATTCATTTCCTTCTCCATTGCCGGTAAGCTTGGATTAGCTCCAGGCCTGGTCGGCGGAATGCTCTCTACCCAAATTGGCGGAGGCTTCCTGGGAGGCATTATCGCCGGTTTCCTTGCCGGTTATGTTGCTAAAGGCTTAATCAAATACCTTAAACTGCCTAAAATTATGGAAGGGCTCAAGCCTGTACTGCTGATTCCTTTGTTATCTGTATTAGTTGTTGGACTGCTAATGATCTATGTAATTGGAGATCCTCTAAAATGGCTGATGGACGGATTGACATCTTGGCTCCTGACCATGGGTTCAGCGAATGCTATAATTCTTGGAGCCGTACTTGGTGCGATGATGGCAATCGATATGGGCGGGCCTTTTAACAAAACGGCCTACACCTTCGCCACAGGTTTGCTTGCAAGCAGCTTGTTCGGTCCGATGGCAGCCGTCATGGCGGCTGGAATGACACCACCGCTTGGAATTTGGCTGGCTACAGTACTTGCACCTAAGAAATTCACCAAGGAAGAACGCGAGGCGGGTAAAGTCGCTTCTGTCCTCGGACTGTCATTCATTACCGAAGGAGCTATCCCTTTTGGAGCGGCAGATCCACTGCGCATAATTCCTGCATTTATGATCGGCTCAGGGGTTGCCGGAGCCTTGTCCATGGCTTTCGGAGTTGGCCTTCATGCTCCGCACGGCGGGATCTTCGTTCTTGCTATTCCTAATGCGATCGATAATATTCTGTGGTATGTGCTTGCCATTGCGGTTGGAACGATTGTTACTGCGCTCTGCGTGAACTTGTTCAAAAGAAATAAAGCCGCTGCTTAACAGTTGGGGTATATGTATTAAAAAAGGAGTTGTCAGCTATGAATATTCATGATTTGCTAAATAAAGATTCCATCTTCCTGCCACTGGAGTCCGGCAGCAGGGAAGAGATTATCCGCAAGATGGCAGGTGGCCTTCAGGCATCAGGGTCAGTAACTGACCTGGAGCAGTACGTGCAGGCTGTGCTTGCCCGCGAACAACAAAGCTCAACAGGGATCGGGTTCGGTGTGGCCATTCCTCACGGTAAATCTGCAGGGGTAGCGAAAGCAAGCCTCTCATTCGCCAGACTCTCGGCACCGGCAGATTGGGAATCCCTTGACGACGAGCCTGTGTCGATGGTATTCATGATTGCTGTACCGGAAGAGAATGTGGGTAATGAGCACTTGAAGATCCTGGTTGCCCTGTCCCGTAAATTGATCCACGAGGAGTTCAGACAGCAGCTGCTGAATGCTAAATCGGTGGACGAAGTGATCGAGATTGTGAAGAGTATCTAAAAGTGTATAACAAAAAGCCGCCTTGAATGAATCAAGGCGGCTTTTTTTGGTAGGCTGAGATCTAAAATTCATGCGGTCAGTTGACCGGTTGAATCAGGAATTCTGTTGTTGGTTTAGCAGGTAGTCAACTAATGCAGGGAAGATATGCTGGCTTTTCAAACTTAGTAATAGGTGATTGACCTTATAGTTCGTTCCGAGTATTGAATTGGACAAGCCCGAGAATTCTTCAAATGTGGGAAGTTCCTTCCTCGTCAAGTGATCTACACTAATTGAATATGGGCTAAGCTTGTCTTGCAGCTCTTGTCTATCAAGCATGGGCGGTGAAGCATAGTCTTGTTTGAAACGCCAATTTAATATGCGAACAATCGTTAAGATTGCGACCATTTGTTTCTCGTCGAAATTATGATTGAGTGCAAACATAAAGAAAGGATAAGCATCTGAAGGAATCATTTTTTTCAAAAGATTGACCTGATGGGTTAATAGCTCCAGTCTGTCCTCGATCGTCATTAATTTCTCCCCTTTAAGTTAGGGGGATATCAACCTGAGATTCCCCCCCTATAAAAGTGTACTTGAGACTAAATAACCAGCCCCGGATCATTCACGGAGACTGGTTATTTATTAGGCATCTAGTGTATTGTATCCTCGTCCTGCTGTTGTCTGGATATTACATACAAAGCCAGCCAGATGAAAATAAACCCAACGAACTGAGGCATGGTTATGACTTGCTTGAAGACAATCCAGTTGACCAGTACGGCAACCATCGGGAAGCTTAGCTCAGCAAGGGTAGCGAAGGAAGCTTTGGTCGTGGATAGCCCTCTATAGTAGAGAAGGAGACTAAGCAGACCCGGAACCAACGCTTGCAGGAACATGTTCACCGTGGTGGCTGTAAGTTCACCCGCGCCGGAAGGAAGCGTCCAAGGGGCGCTCTCTGAAGTGGTGATCAGGAACAGCAGGGGTAAGGCAAGCATGAAGCGCAGGGAAGTTACCGTCTCATATTTCATACTCCGAAGCATATAGCGTCCCATAACTGTGGAGCCTCCCCAAAGTGCAGCAGCGCCAAGGGAGAGCAGACTTCCAACTTGAATGAATTCGCTAAAATTGCCAATCGGGAGTGTCCATCCAAAGGTTAATAAATAAGTTCCGGCAATAGCCAGGATAATGAGCCCTGAGAAGTATTTAGGAAGGGCTTCTCTCAAAATAAGTCTTGCCATGACAATCGCGAACAAAGGCTGCATCTTCTGAAGCAGTAGGACGGCATTGAGATTGCCGCTACCGGAAGACAGGGCCTGGGTGAATAGAATGGAGGCAATCGCGGAGCCTCCCCAGGAAATAAACAGAAGGGCAGCGGCCTGCTTAAGGCGAATGGACTTAAGTTCACTACGGTGGGACCATAATACCGGCGCCGCGAACAGGAATAACAGGACATGCTCCAGAAGAACAATTTGAGCCGAGGTCAGGTGCTTCAGCAGCTGAATCCGGAACAGTGGATCAGCACCCCAAAGCGCTGCCCCAAGGACGACGAACCAGAATCCGGTACCTACACGTCTACGGCTGTAATTTAGTGCAGTGTTGACATTTTCCATATTCAAAAACTCCTAACTGAATAGTTTTGAATATTGGACCTCGATGTAGAAAACCCCCATGTATACTTGAGCAAGTACACACGGGGGCTCATCAAACAAGCCACTGTGAACGGAAATAGAACCGTAACTCGGCTTGCTGTATGATCTTCTCCCATCCGGACTTTACCGTCGGCCTTGGAATCACACCAAGTCAGTCGCCACTTTGCTTGAGCAATCATGACGAGTCGCGGGCTTGAGGTTCACGTACGAACCCTCACCGCCGGTCAGGAATTTCACCTGCCCCCGAAGATCCATATTCGATTAGTTATTCTCATCTAACTATATGGAAACGCTTACTGTCAATATGACAGTCTCAAATATTTTATGACCGTTTTATAGATCAAGCGGTGTTAAATGCAGCACTTCGTCCTGATGGTTCCTTCGGAAGGTTCCTGGTGTATATCCGGTCCAGGCCACAAACTGGCGGCTGAAGCTCTGTACATTCTCATATCCAATTCGGTGGGCTATGCTCTCAATAGACTCACTGCTGCTAACCAGCATCTGCATCGCTTCCTGCCGCTTGAGGATCATCAAATATTCGCGCGGAGACATCCCGTAGAACTGCTTGAATACCCGGTGACAGTGGCGGCGGCTGACGCCGAGCTGATGTGAGATATTCTCGAGCCAGTCACCCGTGATATCCGGGGTGTTCGTATCTGAGGACAAGACCAGCGTCTCCACCTGCTTAGCAATCAGATAAGAAAGCTCTGAGCGCAGATTCGGCTCCTTGCCCTGATTCTCATGATCGAAATAGGACTGGAGCTCAGTTATCAGGGTGAATAGATGAAGGAACAATCTTGAGGTCGACTTAGAGTTGTCGTAAAGTGCTTCCATCAGACTCTCTACCAGCGGAACGAGCAGAGTATTAAGGGGATGTCCCTTCGGATAAAGTCCCTTATTATTCATCTCGAAGAGCTTAAGAAATATCGGATCATCCACCTGGAAATGCATGACGAAGAAAGTTGCATCATCCTGTCCTCTTATCTGATAATCATGCATCTGCATGGGAGATATGAGCATCAGATCTCCGGCCTGCTGCTCGTACTCAGTGGAACCGACTATAGCTGTCTGAGTACCTGCCAGCACGAGGTTAATCTCGAAGAGCATGTGATGGACATGACGACCGCAGGTCCAACCGCTGGTTACAGTGCGGGTATGGGGAGAATAGATACAGATTTCTGAACGTATATGAGGGAACCATCGTTCCGGCGGTAAATTTCTCATGATGAATAACAACTCCCCTGAATGTCCGATTTGGTTAAACTTGTGTTAGAATCGGGGCCGATTATGTTATAGATGATCTGGGCCTGTAGAATTATACTTATTTCTGTGCTGTTCAGCCAGCTCTAAATAGGAAGTCTCTATTCATATCATAAGTAAAAAAGCAGGTGAAGGAAATGGCAAGGTTAGAAACATTGGATTATACGAAGTGGTTCGAAAGTGAGCAGGTAGCCAAAATGAAACCGCTAAGCCTGCTGGCCAGACTTTTTAAAGATCACGGAAGCAAAGTAGCGCTATCGGCTTTTTACTTTACACTGAAGGCACTGCCTGTATGGGTACTTCCCGTGGTTACAGCGAATATTATCAACCTCGTTAGCTATCCGGAGCGGCATTCCCTATCCGAGTTCTGGATTAATTTTGCGGTCATTGTTGTCATTATTCTGCAGAACATTCCCACACACACGCTTCATATCAGCAATATCAGCATGGCCGTCCGTCATGTGGAAGCCGGACTGCGCAGTACGCTGGTTCGCAAGCTGCAGCAGCTTTCGCTGGGCTACCACGGGGACATGAATGCAGGAAGACTCCAGTCGAAGGTGCTTCGGGACGTGGAGGCTATCGATTTCTTGTCCAGACAAATGATGATGACCATTATTCCCTCGGTAATCAGCTTAATTATCATTATCGGACTTACTTTGTACCACAGCTGGATCGTTGCGTTATTCTTCATCCTTATGGCGCCTACCTCAATCTACCTCGTTCGGTTCTTCCGGACGAAGATGTCGAACAGCAACAGGGAGGTTCGGCGCAATATTGAGAAGATGTCGGGTACTGTCTCCGAGACAGTGGAGATGATTCCGGTAACCCGTGCACACGGACTGGAAGATGTGGAGATACGCAAGGTGGATAAGGCCCTTCAGCATATCCGTGAGCGGGGATACAAGCTGGATGTGCTTGAGGCCTACTTCGGCTCAACAAGCTGGGTGGTCTTCCAGCTGTTCCAGGTCGGCTGTCTCTTCTTCACAGCCTATTTGGCCCGTATTGGTATGATGGAGATCGGTGACATCGTGATGTATCAAGGCTTTTTCAATATGATTATCGGATCGGTAAGCTCCATCTTGAACGTATATCCGAACCTGGTGAAGGGCTTTGAATCGCTTCATTCTGTATCCGAGGTTCTGCTATCTAAGGAGACGGAAGAATATAAAGGGCGAGTCAATCCTGAGGTCATTCACGGTGGTTACAAGTTCGAGAATATGGGATTCAAGTATAAGGAGTCCGACCGTCATGTGCTGAGTGATTTCACGCTAGACGTAAAGCCTGGCGAGAAAATCGCCTTTGTAGGCGAATCCGGATCAGGCAAATCAACGATCCTGAACTTAATTATCGGCTTCTACAAGCCTCAGGCCGGACGTATCTGGATTGACGGGATTCCCATGGATGAGCTGAGCATGAAGCGTTACAGACAATCCCTGGCGATTGTACTGCAGAACAACATTCTTTTCTCGGGCACGATTCGTGAGAACATAACCTATGGGCTCCCCGAAATCTCGGAAGAGCATCTACAGAAAGCGATCTGGATGGCGAATCTGAAGGATGTTATCGATAGTCTTCCGCAAGGGATTGACACTTCTGTCGGGGAACACGGGGGAAGATTGTCGGGCGGTCAGCGTCAGCGTATTGCGATCGCAAGAGCCCTTGTGCGTGATCCCAAGATTATTATTCTTGACGAAGCGACGTCGGCGCTGGATAACGTGTCTGAACGGCATGTGCAGCAGGCTATGGAACAGCTGATGGAAGGAAGAACGACCTTTATCGTTGCTCACCGGCTGTCCACCGTAAGGAATGTGGACCGAATTGTCGTCATGAAGAAGGGCAGGATCGTAGAGAGCGGGACCTATGACGAGCTGATCGAGAAGAAAGGTGAGTTCTACAAGCTTAAGAATATGTAAAGCAGTCGTTTTAATGAATTAAGCACATAGGCAGCCCATGAGGGCTGCTTTTTTGTCATGGATCAAGACGAGGTGCAACTTTCCAGCATTTGTAAGCGTTGGAGTGGAGAGAGACTATTAGAATAAAACAGGGGGATCTGAAATGTTAAAACGGGGGTTCATGAGTATCTTGGTGTTAGGTCTTGCTCTTATGCTTGGAGCGTGTTCTTCGTCTGGCAGCAGCTCCTCGAGTAAGGAGCTAAGCGGCGGGGCTGCATCTGACGTTCAGAGTTCGGCGCATTCCTCGTCTGTATCCGGTTCGGATACCAACAGTCAAGCTAAAGAAGCTACAGCTGATACAACTGCTGCGAACGATTCGAAGCAGGCTGCATCGGGATTTACAGACAGCGAGAACAAGGTGGGCGCGGATAAGAAGCTCATCTACAAGGCTGAATTATCGATGAGCGTCAAGGACTATATGAAGGTCCAGGCGGAAATTAAGAACCAAGTCGGTCAGGCTGGTGGGTATATCGTTCAATTCTCGGAAAATCAGAGCGATCAGCAATTGGGAGGCAGCTTCATCATCAAGATTCCCGCAGCAGGATTCACTTCTTTCATTGACCGTATCGGCAAGATTAAGCATGAAACCTTGGAGCAGAATATTGAGGGCCAGGATGTAACCGAGGAATACATTGATCTCGAGTCCAGATTGAAAGCCAAGCTGATCATGGAAGAGCGGTACACGTCATTCATGAAGAAAGCCACCAAGACCGACGAGCTTGTTAAATTTGCAAATGAGCTGGGGCGCATCCAGGAAGAGATTGAACAGGCAAAGGGAAGAATGAGGTTTATAGATAATAATGTTGCTTATTCTACTGTGACAATCCAACTCTTTCAGCGGGATGGGGCGGACAATACGGTAGATTCCGGGAAAGAGGACACCCCGCTAATGGAGCAGGCTAAGGAAGCATTATCTGGCACGCTTCACGTCCTTTCCCTGCTTCTGCAGTGGACTGTTATTGTATTGGCAGGTGCTTTTCCTATTCTTATAATAGGGGCTGTTCTGGTAACAGTGATCTGGAGAGTGCGTAAAGTTAGAGCTCAGCGGAGGGCGGCTACACGGAATGAATTGAGAGAGGGTACAATTGGTGAGGCCCAGGATAATGCAGATACGAATGTAGTAGAAGACAAGAACGCAGATAGGAATTCGTAAAATAAAAGATCCCCCCTAACCTATGGCTTATAAGCCGTAGGTTAGGGGGGATCTCGACGTAAAGCTGGATTAGAATTTGAAAATGTGTATCGTCTTCTGAAGCTTGAACACCGCCTGATTCATGGCTTCTGCTTCGTCGGCAACGAGCTTGATGGAAGAGATCTGCTCGTTCATATACGCGGATACCTGCTCGGTACCGGCTGCCGATTGCTGCGTGATGGCGGATATATTCTGGATCGCGCCGGAAATCTGGTGGGCACTTTCAAGCATACCATCACTCTCTTTGGAGAAAGCTTCAATTTGTTCGGTAATGAACTGAACACTTTGAACGATCTGCTGGAAGATCTCTTTGGACTCTTTAATCATTTCGTTCTGAGTACGGACAACCTCTTCATTAATAGATATATGGCTAATCGCGTGCATTATATCCATCTCAATATTCCTTACGAGCTCGAATACTTCCTTGGTGGATTGTGTTGATTCTTCGGCTAACTTGCGGACTTCTTCAGCCACAACAGCAAATCCCTTTCCGTGTTCACCCGCACGTGCAGCTTCAATCGAAGCATTGAGCGAGAGAAGATTCGTCTGTTCCGCAATTTCGGAGATCGTCTTGGTGATTTTGGTAATTCCCTTAGCATTTCTGGAGAGAGTATCTATAGTTGCGCTTACTTTGTTGGTTGCCTCGATGTTTCGCTGCATGCCTTCCGCTTGCTTCTCCACAGCTTGACTTCCTTGTTCTACGAGGCTGAGAGTATGGGCTGATCGCACATTCATTTCCTTGGTTGAGTCGGCGTAGCTGCCGACCTTCTGCTCGATCGCTTGTATGGCGGTTGTCATACCGGCAACGTCCTGGGAAATCACGTTAGCTCCGACTGCGAGTTCATGTGCAGAAATTGCAACCTGATGCATGACCGTGGAAAGCTCCTGATTCTTATCTGAAATTCCCCGACTTGCATTCATGACCTGACTGGTGATTCCTGAAGCATCTCTTAGAATCTGAGTCAGCTTGTCCACCATGCTGTTGAAAGAGCGGCTTAAGCTGCTGGCAGTTCCCGTCTCATCTGCTCTTTGCGTGAAATCACCCTTGGAAATGCGGTTAGTTACGCTCGTGATCTCATCAAAGGAAGATGTGAGCGCTTTCTCAATTACGCGTGAAAGTGGATAGGTCAGGACCGCGAGTACCACGATCAATGCAATGCCTACCAGTACATTTCCTAGCAGAAGGAAGGTTACCAGAACAGGAATTCCGAACAATGCGGCAATCAAATAGCACGATGCTGTAATTCTCGTTGACATTGGTAGCTTGTTTAACCATGACATAGGAAAATCGTCCCCCTTTTATAAGACCCGTTTCCATATTATAACATCGTGCAGGATAAATGGTCTATATAAAGATAGGGGGCCGGTATACCTATTTCACATGTAGAACCGCTCAGTTCACTTACTCTTGAGATATTGTTCAATAAAATGAATCGCCTGCTCCTGATGGGCTGCACCATCTCGAATGCCAAGAATGACATCCGTGTGGGTAAGCTGAAGCTTAGCTGCAAGAGGGGTGTTCGAGACATCGATGCCGTAAATATGCTCGGCCGGATTCTCCTCCTGCTTACCCTTAAGGATCTGGGATTCCTGTAGCAGCGGCCCAAATCTATTCTTCGCTACGGCATCCAGGTTCATAAGGGCGCTGCTCTTCGCGATCCAGGCATAGGATTCTTTATCCATAATGAAGAGATCCGGGGTTTCGGTGCTAAGCTGCAGCAGGGCCTTCTGCTGTAATGCCATGCTGGTCTGTCCTAAGCCCTCCTTGGGTAGATAGGAGAGCACGGCGGTTACTCTTTTCCATTCGGGAAAAGGAGCCTTCAGAGATTCCTCAATCGCCGCTGTTCCTTCCTGAGTGCCCAGTGGAGAGAAGTCTCCTAGAATCATAACCGACAAATCAACCGGGGGCAGCTTGGCGAGCCGCTCCTGTTCCGCTCTATGATTCAGGTAAGCATTGATACCAACAATAACCACAATTAGAGCAATTAGACCGGCGAAGAATCTGGCTTTGTACAGGCGAAAGAAATCATCAATTTTCTCAGCGGGTCCCGCGAAGCCCTTGTACTTGGCGTACTTCTTTCTGGAAAGTTCCTCGAACTTCTGTCTGTCCTGTGTTCCCGTAATATTCCGGTATGCCTTAGCGATAGGCTCGAACTCCTCGGAAGGCTTGGAGCGGTACTGCCTGACAAGGATATCGAACCGCTTCTCTACATCCTCCCGGGAGGCATGGTCCGGTAAATCAAGCACTTCGTAGGAGTGCTTCAAATCAGAATCGTTGTCCATATCCATCTAAATTCCCCTTTTTTGTTATCACAAGTTCTGTAATTCCAATTATAAGGGGTGGGGGAATGAAATGAAAATATCCATCAGCATCTCACTTCTGGGAGTCGAAAATTTGGCGCGCCGTGCTAACCGCATTAAGCACTTTAGGGAATCCAGTATAAGGGTAGCACTGCAGCAAGGCCTCGATCACTTCCTGCCGGGTTAGCCCTACACGAAGTGCCGCATGGATATGTACGCGCAGCTGCGGTTCACATCCCCCTTGAGCCGTTAAGGAAGCCAGTGTAACCAGCTGTCTTTGCTTGGCGCTGAGCGTGGTTCTGCCGTAAATTTCACCGAAAGTGAAATCGACGATCTGGTCAGCCAGCACGGGGGCGATTCCGGCAAGTGACTCCAGTACCTGCACGCCATGCTCTCCGTCAATTTCTTGGAGCTTCTCAAGTCCCGCAGCGCGAATACTCCCGGCATTCAGGAGCTCATCCTGAACGGTTATCCGGATACCTAGCTCCTCGAACACCAGCTTGACAGCTGAGATTGCATTCAGCGCGCGAGGGAAGCCGCTAAACGGAATCGTATGGGTGATTAACTCGACGATTTCTTCCGGAGCAAGACCGGCCTTCATCCCGAACTGAATGTGCCATTTCAGCTGGCTCGGACAATCTCCTAGTGATGTAAGCGCGGCGATCGTAATCATTTCACGCTGGCTGTAGGATAGAAGGGGATTCGTGAACACTTGTCCGAAGAACTCAACTATATATCTACCGATATGCGGAGAGAGCTCACTTAAACTATCCAGGACGGCTTTGATGCCTTCCGGGTATGTATCCATCAACAGCTGTTCGCCTTTGTGATAGGCATGATTCATTTGAATTCCTCCTTTAGGGAAAAGTCTGTTTCCCATTGTGTATAGACCTTGATTTTGTCCTCAATCGCATCTTGATGTTCCTGTAAAGCTTCGATCTGCTTCTTAATAGATTCCAGGTGGGATTCGAGAAGCTGTCTCCTTTCTTTGGCAGTGGATGGACCCTGTCTTCTTAGGTGTGCAGCCTGCTGCATTTGTCGAATGGACATTCCGGTTGTCCGAAGACGGAGAAGGAACCGGATCCATTCCAAATCGCCTGCGGAATACTGCCGGCGTCCACCTGCAGCTCGTGTAATCGGATGAATGAGCCCATTTTTCTCATAATAACGCAGGGTGTATGTGCTGATGCCGGTTAACTCGGATATACTTTTTATACTCAATAGTTGTTGTTCCATAAACTCATTCTACAACTTAGAGCGCGCTCTAAGTCAACAGCATGAAAGGTAAAAATATACAGAGGTGATGAGCAGGGTACGGGTACTTGGAATCAGCGCACGTGAAAAAAAGAATGAGACCTGAAATCAGGTTCTCATCCTTCTCTAAGCGGACAGGCAGAACTCCTGCTGCCTTATTGACGTATGGTTACTCTCGTTCCTACCGGTACGAGATTCGATAATGCGACCACGTCCTCATTGTACATTCGGATGCATCCGTGGGATACATAATGCCCGATCGACGCGGGATCATTCGTACCGTGAATTCCGTAATGAGGCTTGGATAGTCCCATCCAGAGGACACCAAAAGGTCCACCCGGATTGGCCTGTTTATTAATAATGGTGTATTCGCCTGTGGGGGTCTGGGTTAACATGCGGCCTACACCTACGGGGAACGCCCGATATACCGTATTCCCATCCAGCAGGTACAGCTGCCTTTCCGACAAATCTACGATGATCCGATACTGGGGCACTTGGTTCACTCCTTGTTACTCAAATCCATCTTAGCCCTTATAACAATATTGGTTACTCGTACACAACCCCGCTCAGGTGAACGATACTTAAAATCTGTACGTCTGCCCCATGAGCCAGGACGGTTAAATAATACGTCTCTACCGGGGAGGCTGTTCCTAGCTCGGCATGCTGAAAGGTAATCACTCCCGGAGAAGCCCCGCTCTGTATGAACTGGCTGACCTCAGTTACAAGAACGCCAGGGGATGAAGCTCCCCGGTATAATCTCA
Organism: Paenibacillus sp. Paensp111; assembly: GCF_059492195.1. Classification (NCBI taxonomy): domain Bacteria; kingdom Bacillati; phylum Bacillota; class Bacilli; order Caryophanales; family Paenibacillaceae; genus Paenibacillus; species Paenibacillus sp. Paensp111. Next base: position 3,009,687 of record NZ_CP168527.1, on the reverse strand, counting down.
GTGTAATTACCGTATCTGCCGTACTGCCCATGCTGTTATAGCCAACGGTTCCAGTCAGGTGGATCCGGTTACCGGGATCAATATGGTGCAGAATCACCATGGTTAGCTGTTCTTCCACCCCAGCCTGAAGTGCAAGCGGCAGCCGGAAAGGATTCCCCAGCGCATTAGCTTCGTTATAAGAGAAATCGCGTACCCGTCCCATATCGTCCTCCTCCATTCTGATTGTCATTTCTGTCGCTGTCGTTCCAGCCAGTAATCGGTTATAAAAAGCCTGATAGCGCTGAATAAAGTGACTCCGTGTATAGGTAGACAGTATCTTTTGTCTGGCATCATGGCGAAGACGCTGCAGCCATTCCTCATGCTCCAGCAAATAGGTCAGCTGCAAAATATAGTCCGCTTCTTCATGTTCAGATCGCGGAATAAGCAGGCCGTTCTCATTCGGGTCTACAAGATCGTCCCAGCCTCTAACGGAGAAGGCCACAACGGGCACTCCCGCAGCCATGGCCTCCAGCCCGCTGACCGGTAAGCCTTCACTTGGAGACGTGGAGGCCATCACATCGCTGATTTTCAGAATTTGATGAATGTCCTCTCGCGATCCCAGCACCCTAAGCTTCGGATACAACGATACTGCTTCCTGCTCTACGGCACTTCGCAGCTGTCCGTCACCAACCATGAGGAAGCAGAATCGATCGGCTGAATCCGCCGCGATCATGGTTCGAGCGATAGATATGAATTTCAAGGGGTCTTTGTCCGCATCAAGCCTTGCAATGTAGCTGATGACCTTATTGCCAGGAGGGATATGAAATTGCTGCTTCAGGACTGCGGTCTCTTCGTCACTTCCTGGAGAGAAGCGATCTGTGTCTACACCGTTTGGCACAATGATGATTTTGGCGGGATCAATCTGGAATTGGTCCTGCAGAATTTGCTTCAAGGAAGGTTTGCATACGGTATAACAATCGATCCAGTTATCGAACTGACGTGAATGTCTAACGTGGTCCCAAGCCAGCTCGGGCACATAAGCATGAAGAAGGGCGGCGGTCTTGATGTAAGGAAATTTGTTCTTCAGGCGGGGGAGCATGTCATAGGCTACCTGACTATTGTTAATATGCACAATCTGGATATTCCGGGTTGCAATCAGGTGAAGAATCAATGCCTCCATCTGAGCCGAAGTATCCGCGAACAGGGGCATTTGGAACACTTCATCACAGAAGCTGTCAAATCGCTCCAGCCAAGGACTTTCTGAAGGATAGGTCGTAACCAGGGTGATATAGTATTGGTCTCTGGAGAGGCCTTCCACTAAATCGAGAAAAAACTTCTCTGCTCCTCCAACGATCATCCAGGGCATGATTAGCATAATCCGGGTTTTATGAATCACGGGAGGTCTCACGGCATATGCATCTGCCTCGTGGATCCACTCTGTAATTCCCGGCTTTACGAAGCCAGGTTCTCCGGATAGCAAGCCATGATCGAGTGCCTGGTATATGAGCGGATGGCGCTTGCGGATCTCTGCTCTAAGCTGCTGGTCCCTGCTGCCGAATTCGGCTGAGGTTGTGTAACCATGCCTTCTGTAATGGAACAGAAGCTCCGGAATTTGGTATCCCTGCCAGCCCAATGCAGCAAGCCGGATCCAAAATTCCCAATCCTCGTAACCATTCAGCGTTTCGTCGAAACCTCCAGCCTGTTCCCAAGCGGCTTTTCGAAACATGGAATTTCCTATAACGATGTTCTCATTCAGGAGGATATTTAAGGAAAAGGGAGGGGGTGTCCATGTCCACTCCTCATCTCCAAATGTCTTCAAATGACAGGTTACAAAGCCGACATCAGGACGTGTCTCTAGTACCCAAGCCCCTTTCTCAAGGAGGGTGGGATGAATCCGGTCATCGGCATCAAGCCGGAATATATATTTCCCCTTCGCTTCTCGAATACCGTTGTTGAGGGACATGGAAATGCCTTGATTGTGCTGGTGTATCACTCTTGTCTTAGGTCGATCAAGCCGGGCGAGCAGGTCAAGGGTATGGGGGTCTGTAGAGCCGTCATTGACTATGATGATTTCAAAGTCCTGAATCGTAGAAGCAAGACAGGAATCTATGGCTTCGAGCAGAAAGGCACCATAGTTATAGCAGGGGATGATGATGGATATCCAGGGCGGCTGCTCAGTTCTGCTGTGTAACATGGATTCAGTTGTCCCCCTTTGCTCTAAAGTAATCCAGCGCCTCGGCAGCAGACTGCTCGAACGGAATCGTTGGCTTCCAGCCGAGGGCTTCTATCCTGGAAGAATCTACGACCTGCGGAGCATCGATTTGGTGATCCTGCTTGTATTCCACAGATATCGGAACCCGGGCCATGCTCTGAAATACCTGCTTAATCTCAGCCAGGCTTCGCACAGTCTTGGAGCCGATAGTATACGAAGTACCGACCTCGCCAGACTGCAGCAGGACCGCATAAGCTCTTACCGCATCCCTAACGTCCAGATAATTACGAACCTCGTAGGGGGAGGACAAATAGAAAGGAGGCTGGTCAGTTCCCCGCTCCGCCCGGGCGACATACCTGGCCATCAGTCCGCAGACGCCGTTGGAGGGGCCGGGGCCAACCAAGTTCGACGGCTCGGCCGTGACAATCTGCATGTGATACAGATGTCCCCACGCCAAGGACAACAGCCGCTGGATCGCCTTGGAAGAGCCGTAAGGATGGGAAGGCCGCTTCAATTCCTCCAGATTGGCAATGCTTGCGATGGAACTTACAATAAGAATCCGGCATGCAGGGAAGTCTCTCAGCGCATTCAATAAGTTCATCGTGGACATTACGTTAGCTTGATAATAGTTGAGCGGTTCAGCCCAAGATTCAGTTACAGAATTTCGGCCTGCCAGGTGCAGTACATAGTCCGGACGGACAGATCGGATGACCTGTTCTGTTTGTACGGCATCCATGAGATCGCATGAATAAGTCTCTATAGTAGGAAATGTAGAGTCAGAGCTCATTTCTCCTCTTACCATACCGATTACGGTAAACCCCAATTGCTGAAGCAATTCACCAGCATGCCTTCCTGTGAATCCATTCACCCCCGTAATCAAAACCTTAGCCGACATTGAATTCACATCCAATTCTTTTAAATTTAAGGTTTGTATCTTCTTAGATGACGAGACGGACCTGGATGGACTATTTATAGTTGAGCATCTGCTTTTATGTATATGCATAAGTATTCGGCGAGGCAGGGCGAACGCAGTGGGAGGCTGAGAGATATATTTCGCAACAGAAGAGATTTGTGGGGGAGATACAAGAAACAGCGACCCCTGCTTCAGGAATCGCTGTTTAACTTGAAATTGAATTGTGCTGTATTAATAATTCATGCAGGAGTTCGCACAGAATCACTTAGGAGTGATCATATTCTCTGGTCGAACATATTGATCGAACTGCTCTTCGGTCAATAGACCTGTCTGAAGGGCAGCCTCTTTCAGCGTAAGATTCTGTTTGTGGGCAAGCTTGGCGATTTTGGCTGCGTTCTCATATCCAATGTAGGGATTAAGGGCAGTTACCAGCATCAGAGAATTCTTCAGGTTGTGCTCCAGCTTCTCATAGTTCGGTTCAATCCCGACTGCGCAGTTATCGTTGAATGCTATGAGAGAGTCAGCAAGAAGTCTTGTGGACTGGAGGAAATTATAGATAATAACAGGCTTAAATACATTAAGCTCAAAGTTCCCCTGACTGGCTGCAAAGCCGATTGTTACATCGTTGCCGAATACCTGGGCTGCGACCATGGTAATCGCTTCGCACTGCGTTGGATTGACTTTGCCCGGCATGATCGAGCTGCCCGGTTCATTCTCGGGAATTGTAATCTCACCGATACCGCTGCGGGGACCGCTGGCCAGCCAGCGTATGTCGTTGGCGATCTTCATCACATCGGCTGCAAGTGCCTTAATTGCTCCATGGGTATAAGCTACTTGATCATGGCTGGTAAGGGCATGGAACTTGTTCGCAGCTGATGTAAAAGTCTTGCCGGTGGAAGCGCTGATCTCCTGAGCCGATCTGTCGCCAAATTCAGGATGGGCATTGATTCCTGTACCCACCGCCGTACCGCCAATGGCAAGTTCTTTCATATACTGTACGCTTTCGGAGATCATCCGGCGGCTCTTCTCCAGCATATGCTGCCAACCGCTGATCTCTTGTCCCAGAGTAAGTGGTGTAGCGTCCTGAAGGTGGGTACGGCCGATTTTGATAATATCTTTGAATTGTTCGGATTTCTGTTTGAAGGTGTCTTCCAGCTTAAGAATTGCAGGGAGCAGAAGGTCTTCAACCGCGATAACTCCAGCAATATGTAAGGCGGTAGGGAAGGTGTCATTGGAGCTCTGGGACATGTTCACATCATCATTGGGATGCAGGCGCTCTGACGCACCCTGCTCTTCGAGCAGCTGATTACCGCGGTGAGCAATGACTTCATTCACGTTCATATTGGACTGGGTTCCGCTTCCCGTCTGCCAAACGACTAGAGGGAACTCCTCATCCCAGCGGCCAGCTTCGATTTCGTCTGCGGCCTTGGCGATGGCAGCTGCCTTCACTTCAGACAGCTTCCCAAGCTTCTGGTTGCTGAGTGCGGCACTTCTTTTGAGGATGGCAAAAGCTTTAATAACCTCAATTGGCATATGCTCAATCCCGATCGGGAAGTTCTCTTTGCTTCGCTGGGTCTGTGCTCCCCAGAGCTTGTCTGCAGGAACCTTGATTTCTCCCATCGTGTCTCTCTCAATACGGTAATCCATTGTTATTAATCCCTCCAAATCGTTTGGTTACTAGAAATTATATCATCTTGTAGGAGATACGGACAGCGTTTACATGAAGAGAGAGGAGAAGGTGTACGGTATGAAAGTTATGATCCTGACAAAGTAAAACAGCCAAAGCTAATATTCCCGTGGACGGAGACCTGCTCTGGCTGTAAGAGTTAGTAAGACCATGATTCGTAATAACATATTAACGAAGTTTGAAAGGTTTCTTGTAGATCGGATACAGCCATTTTACCCCAGCGGGGGTAAGTGTATCTGCAATGAGATGGGACAGATAACCAAGCGTGGCAGCTGTCATAATTCCTGGGAGCTGAAGCTGGTGCTCAAGGCCCCGCCCAATCAATCCCCAGAGGATCACAGCCCATACCGTATGCGTCATTCCCCGGTGCTTGAGCCAGGGGGCGATAGCAATGAAGAGGCCAAGCCCTCCAAGCCAGTACATCTGCCACACCAAGGCTGCGTAGATGAATCCGCCGCCGATCACACTAATAAGTGTATTGCGGATTAATCCTTCCCTAGTTAACAGCCCAAGCATAAAGAGAGCGATAGAGGCAGCTGTATACTCCGGGTAGAATACTCCCAGGGCGAAGTACTGATAGATGAGTATGGAAGTGGCAATGAACCCTGACCACAGTAAAAGACTCCGTATTGTGTGCGATACCTTGCCGATTCGGGAGCTAAGCATGCTGGGACCATCCAGGTCGGCACTTAGTGCTGAGAAAGCAGAGACCGCGAGATAAAGCGCAGCATTTCCCGGAGAGAACGGATAATGAGCTGCGGCTGCAGCCCCAATGGCGGTACCAATAGCCAAATGACTGGTTCCTTTCATTTCTTCCTCCTGCCTGACATAAGTAGATTCGATATACAAACATATGTTTGCTATCTTATTATACATGGATAGGAAGAGGGGGACAAGTTGGACTTGTATACCCAGTTATTGACAAAAAGAGGGAAACGGGTGTATCTTTTATTTAAGTTTTTATTTAACAACTTTTAATAACTGTTAAATGAAAACTTAATAAGTTCAGGGGTGATTATGCTGTCAACTTCAAACCAGTTAAAGTCACTTATGCAATTTAGTTATAGTGAACCTTTAGAATTTTTGATTGCTATGACTCTTATTGCAAAGAAGGAATATGCTTGGCTTTCTCGGGAGTTCCGATTCCAACCAGACGATCAAGCTTTACAACTCGCGGAAGGCATGGCATCAAGCCTATCCCGCTTTATTAAGGAGGAGCTTAATCATTTTTTTAGCCAAAGTTCCACTTACAACAGACTTGATAGGGTTCTGCAAGAGGTGTTTTATGAAGCAGACATTGAGCCCCAGACTGTTGAAGAATGGATAACCTGCTATACAGAACAGTCAGAAGGAAAGCTAATTGCATTGCTGGCTAAATCAATTTTCGAAGATGCAGGTGTAGATTGGCTTGGAGACCATAGTTTTCATAATGTAAGTATGGATATGAAGCTTCTATACTCTCTTGCAGCTGTCTCTCCACTGAAAGATGAGATACTTCACGCTGATTTGCTGGAACACATCCGTTTTCCACGCGAATTTAAGAGTAGAGTACTGACGGTAATTCACTCATTTCATGAGCATAGTTTTATACCAGTTCGTGACCTATTAAGGCAGTTGGGTGAAGAGGGGGGAGTCCGATACAAGGATTACTTTGTAAATGAGCCAGAAAGGGCGTTTAGCGAGCTAGTTCGCAGTGAACCCAATATTATAAGAAAGTGTACACGAGTACATGTCAGTTATATTGCACAGATCCAAATGGATTTTAGACGCTCAAGTAAAGGCAACCAACCAGATTGGCTTGTTCTTGGGGTTCGTAACGATGCTTTGTTTGGGGAGCAGGATGAAAAGGAAACGGTTCAGAAATTTTTGAAAGTTATCTCAGACAAACGGCGGCTTGATTTAATCAATCTGCTTAAGGAATGTGATCGGTATGCCAGTGAACTGGCTCAGTTGATGAAGTTGACCCCTGCAGCGATTAATTATCATACCAATCTACTTATTGAACTGAATCTTATACGCATAATACCTTCTGATAATCGAATTTATTATCAGGTCAACTCTGAACGCCTTGCCCTATTAATGGATCTAACCAAACGTGTACTTTTGCAATAACCATGTTACAAAAGTCACTTAAGGCTAAGATGTAGGAGGATCTATGAATGAGCTGATAAATGGTAAAGTGGAGGGAAACTTGAGGAAGCTCCTGGAGATCAGGAATTTCAGGAACTTAATCTTGACACAATTTGTCTCAAACTTAGGAGATGGAGTATACCGGATAGCCTTGATCTGGCTTATGAAAGTTCTTACCGGTGATGCATTCATGATTTCGGTATTATTAGCTGCAGAGACATTGCCCTTGATATTGTTTGGATTGTTTGCGGGTGTTCTGGTGGATAAGGGAAACAAGAAAAGAATTATGATGATTACTCATCTGATAAGGGCATTGCTACTAGGTGTATTAATACTTCTCTTGGGTATGGGGTTATTAAAGCCTTACATGCTTGTAATTATCGCAGTTCTTTTGACCAGTCTTACTGCTTTTCATAAGCCGGCCATAACTGTGACCATTCGTACCTTGGTACCAGATAATCTAATGACTGGAGCTCAAAGTCTCTCTCAAATTATACAGACTATTGTAAATCTGGCTGCACCTGCTCTGGCCGCTCTTTTGATTGTATTTGGGCTGCAAATCGCTTTCTTGTTCAATGTGGCTGCTTACTTAACTGGATGTGCTTTCATTATTTTCATACATCATTCCCAACTTGAAAATTCTCAAATAGATGAATTAACTTTTAAAAAAGTATGGTTTGATTTGAGAGAAGGTGTACAAGCGATAACAAGACATCCTTTTTTAAGGAATAGTATGCTGTATTTTACTTTAATCAATTTTGTAACTGCCCCTGAAACCGTGTTACTCCCTTTAATCGTGTCGCACGTAACTGAACTAGCGGGTCTTGAGATTGGTTACTGCTTGGGAATCCTTCTTGGGTCCATTAGTGTTAATTATTTGAAAAAACACCCTCCCATCGTCTACATTTGTTTGGGGATAAGCCTGTTTAGTTTCGGTATCGGATTATTTGCTTTTAATATCCCATTTGTTATTCAAGTTCTTTGTGTCTTTATCAATGGGATTGGTTCAGCTTATGTGAATATTAAAATGAGTACAATGATAACTTTGTCAGTATCTCATGATGTATTGGGTCGTGCATCAAGTCTTATTAGTGTAATCGTACTTTGTGCGGTGCCTGTTTCTACGTTTTTGGCTGGAATTATTAGCGATTACATACCTATACTTATGATTTTTGGTATCATGGGGCTGCTAGGATTTTTAATTGTGTTATGCATGTTTTTAAATCCTCACTTAAAAGGTTCAAACTCAGGAGTTATAGCGCTAACATCCAAAGAATCTGTTAAAATGACAAGAGATGTATAATTCAATGCTGAGGTGACACAGGAAGGGAGAGTTCATTCAGATGGCTGAAGTTAGAGCATATGAAGGGGATTACCAAGGCGAGCCGGCGGTATGGCTCAAAGCCGGACCCTATGAGGCTGCGCTGGTGCCAGGAGTCGGAGGGAACCTGATTGCATTCCGCGATCATGAGAACGGTTACCGGTTCCTTCGGGAACCAGGTGAGGAGGAGATGGAGGTCTTTAGACAAGGCCCGGGTACATACGGCATCCCTATTCTTTTCCCACCGAACCGGTTCGAGGATGGACAATTTCCGTGGAATGGCAAGACGTATCAGCTGCCAATCAATGAGCCGGCTACCGGCAATCATTTACATGGATTCCTGCATACGATTCCGTGGGAAGTTGAGCAGTACGGGCAGACTGCGCTTGAAAGCTTTGTAACGGTAAAAGTAAGCATCAACCCGGATCATCCCGTGTACAAGGTTTTCCCATTTGAATTCACGGTAAAAATGCGCTATACCCTTGGACAAGATGGCTTGTCCCAGCAGGTTAGCGTGAAGAATGACGGAGCAGAACCGCTGCCATGCCTGATCGCATTCCATACGGCAGTCAATGCTCCATTCGTAGCCGGCGGAAGCGCCAAGGATTACCTGGCAGAGATTACGATCGGTCAGCGCTGGAAGCTGAATGAACGGATGCTGCCAACAGGGGAGCATCAGCCGCTGACTCCGGAAGAGGAGAAGCTCAAGGAGGGCGGCGTGAATCCTTTCTTCGCCTCCATGGACAACCATTATACAGCTGTGCCGCGCAATGGCCGGAACCGGATGGAACTGACCGACACGAAGCATGGAGTAACTTTGGTGTATGATGTGGGAACTTCGTACAAGCAGTGGATGGTCTGGAACAATGGGGCAACCGAAGGCTTCTTCTGTCCGGAGCCTCAGATGAACCTGGTGAACGCGCCTAAATCTACTCTTCCAGCTGAAGAGATCGGCTTGATCGGCTTGGCAAAGGGTGAAATTTGGGAAGAATCCGCCCGAATCTATATCAAAAAATAAAATAAACGTAGGGCAGGCGGTTGCATCGCTTGCTCTACGTTTTTTTGTGTTTCGGGTACCGAACAAACGGAAAGCCGTCTCTCCTTATACGAGGACGGCTGTCTTCATTTGCCAACTTAGATGGCGATATGATTCTGCTTGATGAGTATGCGTCTTACTTGTTCCTGAGTTCTACGCGATACCGGAATACACTTATCACCCGAAATTTTATCTTTGAAGTAGAGAGCCTGGTTCTCAATATGAGTGATTTTGTCCAGGTTGACATAGAAGTTAGAGGCTAGACGATAGAAAGAAGAATCGGATAGGAGCTTAGCTTTGTCAGCGGAAGACATTCTCTTCTTTATGGTATAGTTCCTTCCGTGAAAGCTGATCAGACCATAGTCCCCTATTTTGAAATAGTACGCGTCCAGCTTGGGATTGAATTCCTCATACACATTTCGCGACGGTGCTGCACTGCTCACTTGTAACATCCAAGTCCCCCCTTTAAAAGATCGATGGAAGCGTTATCATCGTAACATAAAACCATCTCCCCGGAAACTGTTTTTTCACATTTTTCACAATTTTTTTTGGGCAATTTGTATACTCGCTTTGTGCAAACGATTCTACAAAACAAATAAGAGCATCTCCATAGAAGGCTTGGAGACACTCTTATTAAAGGGTGCAGATTACCCTTGCTTGGAAGGAAGCGAAATATGATGCGGAAGCTCAATGCTGACTTCCTTGCGTTCCTGGGAGGAACGAAGCACACCGTCAATAATGGCCTGTTGAATCAAAATTTCCTCACCCGGAATCGGCGCTGGGCGGCCATCGCGAACGGCTTCAGCAAAGTCCCGCACCTTCTCGTCGAAGAGATTGATATCATCGTCCTTGAGGAGCACATCTCTCGACAAGTGTCCCATGTTATCATCCTGGAACAGCTGCATAGAGCCTACCTTGCCCTGCCATACGCCTGACCATGGGCCAATCCCTTGAGGTGTTACTTTCAGTCCCCCATCAGTTCCGAGGAACATGGTCGGACCCAGCGTGTCCATATGCATGGCCCACGATATCTTGAACTGCAGCACCATATCATTCTCGAACCGGATCATGGCAACACCGAAATCCTCCACCTCGAACTTCTCGGCTTCCGGATGATATCGCTTGTTGGTTCCGAAGTGATTCGTAGTGAAGGCGGATACCGTCAGAGGCCTAGGGTGGTTCAGCGTATTCAGAACCAAGTCAAGAGAATAACAGCCTACATCGGCCATGGCGCCTGCTCCGGCCAGCTTCTTATTGATAAAGGTGCCGCCCGGCATTCCCCGGCGTCTACCGCCGCCTGTCTCGACATAATAGATTTGTCCGAGCTCGCCAGAGCTTACGATATCCTTGAGCAGCTTCATGTTGGGGTCATAACGCGGCTGGAAGCCGATGGACAGCATCCCCCCGGTCTGCTTGGACACATTCACCATATCAATGGCCTCGGCCAGTGTAACGGACATCGGTTTCTCCAGAAGCACCTGCTTGCCTGCCCTCAGAGCATCAATGGAAATCTGATGATGAGATACATTGGGAGTGCAGATGCTCACAGCATCCAATTCACTGATTTTGAGCATATCGCGGTAATCGGTAAAAGACTGCGTTTCTTTTAGATTGTACTTCTCGGCGAACTGTTCAGCCCGGCCCGGCGTTATATCCGCGACGGCAATGATTTCAACAAAAGGCAGCTTGCGGTAGGCTTTGGCATGTGCCCCTGCTATCCCGCCGCCGCCAATTATTCCGACTTTAATGTTTCTCATCTCTGTCACTTCCTTAAATATGTAATAGGATACAAATTATTGTTCGTAATTTCGGATATCATGTTCTTGGCATAAGGATACCTTATCATAACCTTAGTGTGTGTTTCATCCCTCTGATGTGGGTTTATGCTAATACATATATTTAACCACCGAGCGTGCATGGTGATTCTGTAGAATTGGAGGCGAACCTAATGGATGATCAGCTTCGATGGGGAATCATGGGCTGCGCAGGGATTGCCCGTGACTGTATCATGCCGGCGATATTGGAATCCTCAAATGGAAGGATAGAAGCAGTAGCAAGTCGCGGGGTAGAGAAGAGCCGGATTCTTGCGGAACAATTTGGGGTGGAAAAGGCTTATGGCAGCTACGAGGAGCTTCTTGAGGATCGGGAGATAGACGCGGTCTATATTCCCCTTCCGAATCACCTTCATAAGGAATGGACGATCAAGGCAGCCCAGGCGGGCAAGCATGTTCTCTGCGAGAAGCCCATTGCGCTTAATGCATGGGAAGCGGAGCTGATGATCAAAGCTTGCTCGGACGCTGGAGTGCTGCTTGCAGAAGCGATGATGTATAGGCATCATCCTGTTCTGCGGCGGGCGCAGCAGCTGGTTGCAGGCGGCGGGATCGGAGACCTGAGAGTGATCCGAGCTTCTTTTACTTATAACAATCCGGGTCAAGCCAGTAATATCCGCTTCAAATCGGCATGGGGCGGGGGCTCCCTCTATGATGTTGGCGGTTATCCGCTCAGCGCAGCAAGATTCTTCACCGGAAAGGAACCGGAGGCGGTAACGGTCAATTCCTTCTTCTCAAGCGATCATGATGGGGTAGACATGATGTCTACCGGACTTGTGGAATTCGCGGACGGACTAACCATGACTTTCGACTGCGGCATGTGGGCCGAGGAACGGCGCTGCCTTGAAATTGTCGGCTCTGAAGGCCGGATCGAGATTCCTCATGCCTTTTCGGGCAAGGAGCAGTCCGGCTATTACCTGTTCTCTAGCGGAGAACTGCAGGAATACCGAGAAACAGCGATTAATGCGTACGTACGTCAGATTGAGGATTTCGGACGAGCTGTCTTTGGCCATATGCCGCAGCTGTTCGTACCGGAGGACGCTTATCTCAACATGAAGCTGCTGGATGCCTGTCGTCTCTCGGCCGGAGAGCGCAGAAGAGTAGTGCTGAGATCATGATGCAGAGCTGCAGATGACTCCCTTGGCATACAAACATTATAAAAAGAATCTATCCGGCTGAACTGGACTTTTGTGCAAAATTGAGAAACAATATGAAATGACGTTTACATAAGGAGGAATACAGATTGTCTACATCACCCAATCGACTGATGTTATTTGTAGGATCGTACGCTGAGGCTGAAGGTCCTGGTGTCTACGTATATGAGCTGCAGGCGGATACAGCAGAGCTCAAACAGCTGGACCAGGTGTCCGGTCTGAAGAATCCTACTTTCTTGAATGTGGATAAGCAGAATCACAAGCTGTACTCGATTACAGAAGCGGCTGTAAATGGGGGCAAAGGGGGCGCCGCTGCTTCCTTCGAGATTGATCCTAGCTCCGGTAAGCTTCGTGAATTGAACCGGGAGGTCAATCTGGAGAGCACGACGTGTCATATTAACCGGGATGCGGAAGATAAATACCTGGTTGTATCCAGCTATCATGGAGGTACGGTTGGGCTTGTTGCCTTAAATGCAGACGGAACCATTGGCGAGCTGCTCGATACGAAGCAGCATACCGGTCATGGAGCAGACCCTGAACGTCAGGACAAGCCGCACGTGCATTCCGCCTTCTTCAGTCCGGATGGCCGCTTCTTGTTCGTGTCCGATCTCGGTACTGATATTGTAAGGGCCTACACGATTAACGACGCTAGCCGTTCGCTTGAATTCCATGCAGACACCCATTTACCGCCAGGATCTGGTCCCCGTCACTTGGCCTTCCATCCCAGCGGCAAGTATGTCTATGTAATCAATGAAGTGAACTCCACGATCGCAGCTTTTACCTATGAGGAGGAAGCAGGCAAGCTTGCGGCACTGGAAGTCGTTCCTACACTACCGGAAGATTTCAAGGGCGAGAATACGACGGCTGAAATTGCAGTATCTAAGGATGGCAGGTATCTGTACGGGTCCAACCGGGGACATGACAGCATCGTGGTCTACTCGATTGATCAAGACAGCGGCAAGCTTACTTATGTGGAGCATGTGTCTACCGAAGGCGGTCATCCAAGACACTTCGCCTTGACCCCTGATGGCAGCCTTCTTATTGCGGCTAATCGGGATTCCAACAACCTGGCTGTGTTCAGTGTGGACAAGGAGACTGGACGTCTGTCGTTCACAGGTCAGACAGCTGAGGTAGCCAAGCCGGTCTGTGTGAAGCCCGTGCAATTCTAAATCTATTTAACAGTTCGAGAACAAGACAAGCTGTCATCAAGAACTGTCCTAGAATACAGACAAACGCCCTCGCTTCAAGACGAAACGGGGGCGTTTGTGCATAAAGTTATACGGTTATACGTGCAAGCATTTACTTCTCGTTCATATAGCGGGCAATCTCAGACTTGGTAGCCTGAAGCAGTGGATATTCAAGATTAAGGCTTTCCAGGGTCTGGACGAGAATGCGCAGAACCATATAGTTCCGGAACCATTTCTGATTGCCAGGTATCCAATACCAAGGGACCTGGTTCGTGCTAGTCGACGCGAAGACCTCTTCATAAGCATTCTGGTACTCATCCCAGTACTCACGTTCCAGCAGATCCGTCGGATCGAACTTCCAGAACTTGCGCGGCTCTTCCATGCGCTCATGAATTTTCTGCAGCTGCTTGTCCTTGGAGATATGAAGGAAAAGCTTGATAATCTTGGTTCCCTCATTCGTAAGCATGTCCTCGAAATGTTGAATATGCTTTAATCGCTGCTTCAAAGCTTCTTCTGTGCCTGTCTTATGAACCCATGGAACGAGCACATCCTCGTAATGGGACCGATTGAAGGCGGCAATATAACCTTTGGCCGGCGTATGCTGATGAACCCTCCACAGGAAATCGTGGGAGGCTTCCTCCACGGTAGGTTTTTTGAAGCTGGTCACACTAAATCCCTGCGGATTGACACCCGAGAAGACGTGCTTGATCGTACCATCCTTGCCGCTGGTATCCATTCCCTGCAGAATAATGAGGACCGAGTGCTTTTTCTCGGCGTATAGGATATCCTGCAGCTCACTCAGCCGTTTGCGAAGGCCTTCTGTCTCGGATTCGGCCTCTTCTTTGCTCTTAAAGCTGCCTGTATCGGCCGGATCGGCACTGCTTAATGAGAAATCGTCTTTGGGTTTGATTAAAAAATTTTTCAGATCCATGCTTATCACTCCTTATTGATACGTATAAACCTGCCATCTCGATTATAATCATTTCAAAAGGCTTCATAAAAAATTACTTTTTTATATAAAATAGTGTTACTATTGCAGACTTTGTTCGTATTGTTATTAGAAAGAGGCTGCTTGCTTGATTAAATGAAATATTTGCGGCCTATGCTGGATAGGGGATTTATACAAAAAGATGGGGGAAAAGGAGCTATAGCTGAATGACTTTTTTTAAGGAGCTGTTTCAAGTTCCGGGAATCCGGAGATTCTTCGCACTTGTGTTTTTAATTGCAGTACTGTATTTGTTCCGAAGTATGCTGAATCTAATTTTGATAACCTTTATTTTTACTTATCTGATCAATCGGCTTCATAAATTTATTATCAAGAGTACGGAGAAGACGGTCAGGCTGAACAAGACCTTTACGGTGGCTTCCATTTATGTGGTTATTCTGTTGCTGGTCGGCTACGTCATTTACAAATATTCACCCGTTCTTGTTAAGGAAGTCAATGAGCTGGTGAACCAGGTGATCTCCTTCTACAACAAGCCTCCGGTTGATCTTCCAAGCAATGTTATTGTGGATTATCTGATGGAGTCTCTCAAGAAAATTGACCTTGCAAGTTATGTAGACAAAGGTCTGGACTTCATTCTCAAGACGGTTACGGACATCGGGAAATGGGGCTTCAACCTGTTCATCGCTCTGATTCTCAGCTTGTTCTTTCTACTTGAGAAAGAAAAGGTGGTTCGCTTCACCTCCAAGTTCAAAGAAAGCAAGGCTTCTTATTTCTTCAGTGAACTGCAGTATTTTGGCAAGAAGTTTGTTCATTCTTTTGGCAAAATCATCGAAGTGCAGTTCCTGATCTCGTTAACCAATGCGATGCTCTCGACTGTATTTCTATGGATTCTCGGGTTCCCGAATCTAATTGCATTAGGGCTAATGATCTTCCTGCTAGGTCTGGTGCCCGTACTGGGCGTATTCGTGTCCCTGATTCCGCTGTGTGCGATTGCATTCAAGATCGGCGGACTGACCAAGATCATCTACGTTCTCATTATGATTGTAGTACTGCATGCCATCGAATCTTATATTCTTAATCCTAAATTCATGTCTTCTAAGACCCATCTGCCGATATTCTATACCTTTACGATTCTGCTCGTATCAGAGCACTTCTTCGGGGTATGGGGGCTCATCGTCGGTGTGCCTGTGTTCATGTTCTTCCTGGACATTCTTGAGGTGCCCGTGGGAGTTGGTGTACAGCCGGCGCTGCAGGCTGCGGTTCCTGTAATCGAGGATGATAAGTCAAGATCCCAGAATCCTCCGCTCGAGTAGTCCTGCAGCGGAGTTAAAGACCCGATCGTGAAGCGGTACAGCCGTTATGATCGGGTCTTAGCTATATTGATTTTCTGTATAACGACAGAGTGAATAGATCAATTGGCTGCTTTTCGGGTAATTGATCTAAGATTCATTGAAACTGATTGATATGGTGAGGAGTCGTTACTATGACATTACAGCATAATGAAGCTGTGCTGGGGCTTGATATTGGAACCACCAGTCTGAAGGCAGTTCTGTTCGGGCAGCGGGGGGTTGTTCTGGCCTCAAGTACAATTGAATATCCGCTAAGTCATTCCAAGCCGGATTATGCCGAGCAGGACCCTGAACAAATTCTTCAAGCCGTAGTGGAGTCCATTCGCCTAGTGCGATCACAAGAGAAGTCCAAAGGTTGCGCAGTCAAAGCCATTGGGTTTAGTACCGCGATGCATTCTTTGATTGCTATGGACGCCAGTGACAATCCGCTCACCAAGGCGATTGTCTGGACTGATAATAGAAGCCTGAGACAGGCGGATAAGCTTAAGAATGAGCTGGGTGGGCATGAGATTTATCTAAGAACAGGGACGCCGATTCATCCGATGTCGCCGCTTTCCAAAATATTATGGATGAAGGAAGAGGCACCGGGTCTATTTGCGAAGACCAAGATGTTCGCTGGCATTAAGGAGTTCATCCTGCACAGACTTTTTGGCACCTATGTCAGTGACTATTCGATTGCTTCCGCCACAGGGCTGCTGCGGCTTGAGACCATGGATTGGGATCAGGAGGTGCTTGATCTTCTTGGTATCTCCAGGGAACAGCTTCCCGAGCTTGTGCCAACTACTCATGTACTCACCGGAATGGTTCCCGCCTATGCTCTGGAGATGGGGATACCTGCGGGGACTCCTTTTGTTGTGGGCGCGAGTGACGGGGTTCTGGCGAACCTGGGCGTGGCGGCTACAGGGCCGGGTGAGGTTGCAGTAACCATCGGAACCAGTGGAGCAATCCGGACCGTAACAGATAGGCCGGTAACCGATGAGAAGGGCCGAACGTTCTGTTATGCTTTTGTTGACCAAAAATGGGTGGTTGGTGGCCCGACGAATAACGGCGGAATTATGCTCAGGTGGCTCAGGGACCAGTTCGCCTCCCCCGAAATCGAGGTTGCGAAGAAGCTAGGCATTGATCCCTATGATCTGATGATTCAGTATGCGGAGAAGGTCCCGGCAGGATCGGAGGGGCTGTTGTTCCTTCCTTTCCTTACCGGGGAGAGGGCGCCATACTGGAATGCCAATGCCCGTGGAACCTTCTTCGGCATCAGCCTCCGCCATCAGCGGGAACACTTCATCCGCGCCGTTCTGGAAGGCGTCGTGCTGGGCATCTTCTCCGTTGGCGTCGCCCTTCGTGAATTAACAGGTCCAGCCAAGGAGATCATTGCTTCCGGTGGATTCGCGCGCTCTGCCGTGTGGCGCCAGATCCTGTCTGATGTGATGGGTAAGGAACTGCTGGTACCGGAAGTGGCCGATGCGTCCGCCATGGGAGCCGCTGTCTTGGCGCTGTATGCCATAGGGGATATCGATTCTCTTGCGGAGATAAGGTCATGGGTACGTATCACCCACAGACATAAGCCGGATCTTAAGAACAGCGAGGTTTATTTGCAGCTTTATTATATGTATGAGCGGCTGTATGAGAAGCTAAAGGATGAGTTCGACATCATGGCCGAGTTCCAGCGCAGCGGAGGCTTCGGGACTACACTGGACTAGGATCGATCCCCCTGACACATTCGGATAAATGATATACAATAAAAGCTGCCCTTAAGGGCAGCTTCATTTCATGGACTGTTTATGGACTGATTATGGACTGATCATGGGATCATGGACTGATAGGGCTGTTAATCTGATTCTGGCCTGGATTTAGACCCGTATCCGTGTGGGGCCGGTTCATTCTTCCCTTGCACGACCGGTTGACTGCTTTCTGGATTTTGTCCGGGAGCAGGGCCTTGAATTTGTCTGCTTTATCCTTGGTCAATTCTCCTGATGCTACACTCTGATCTATTCGGGCCGAGATCGAGGATTTCAGCTTATCGGTGTACTCAGCTTCACTCCAGCCCTTCTTTTCTTTGACGATCTGGAGCAGGGACTTCCCTTGTTTTAGTTCTGCGATCACATCTTCATATCGGATTCCCAGCTGACTTGCAGTTTCGCGAACCAGGTGACCGTAGAAATGGCCCTGATGCTTCCCGCTCCTGCCTTCCGCGTGACTGATCTCATTACCTGGCGGACGGACTGCATACGGCTCACTAAGAGCGGATACCTTGCCTGAAAAGGCACCAAATGCGGCTCCTGCCGTGAGGAACACAGCTGCAAGGGCACGGACAAGCCGGAATAAGCTTCGTTGCTGCATAGATCTTCCACCTTTTCATGTTGAGTATGGGGAGCTGTTACAAGTGGGACATTACTAAGTGTGGACCAAAATACATAGTTCATAAACCAGACAAGCTTAATATCAGATAAAATTTTCGGGTAATGGATAGTTAAGGCGTATATAGAACAGGAGGGATAGCCTTGACGTTTGGAGCAAGAATGCTGAAGACCGGAATCGCGGTAACTTTGGCTTTATATTTAAGTGTGTGGCTGAATTTGGCTTCACCCGTTATTGCTGCGGTGGCCGCTATCTTTGCAATGCAGCCCTCCATTTACCGGTCCTGGAGATACTTGATTGATCAGATACAGACGAATACCCTAGGAGCTATCCTGGCGCTTCTGGCCGGAAGTGTATTCTCTAAAGAGCCGATTGCGGTGGGACTGGTATGTATTCTCGTTATTATGATCTGTCTTAAATTAAACATGGGCGATACAATCGGAATTACTCTGGTCACCGTAGTTGCCGTTATGGAAGCCTCAGGGCAATGGCAGTTCGCGCTTAACCGGTTCTTGCTCAGTCTAATCGGGATAGTCTCTGCGTTCGTGATCAATATGGCTGTATTTCCGCCCAAGCCTCGTGTTCAGTTCGTCAGTCAAATTAGACAGACCTTTGGTCAGCTGTCTCTGCTGCTAAGAACCGTTATCTCGGATGAGATCAAGGAGTCCGTGTTCCGTAAGGAGAAGCGGGAGCTGGAAGACTCTATCAATTCCCTAACGGATAAATTCAAGCTGATGGAAGAAGACTTGAAGAAGCTCAAGACTCCTAAATTCAGCGATAGCCGAAAGCTTGTTGTCTACAAGCAGATGCTGAACACCCTGCGTAAGGGATATGAGGTTCTGGATGCGGTGGAACAGCATTACTTTCAGGCTGTACGGCCGGAGTCGATCAATCAGGAATTCGATGCCCATCTGGAGAGGCTAATCCGGTTCCATGAGCACATACTTCTCAAGTTCGATGACAAGCTCAAGCCGAATTTCCTGGAAGCGGAGCTGCTCGAACAGGATAATGATGATTTTCTTAGAAGGATGCTGGATCACTATGCGGAGAAAAGAGTGGGGGTGCTCAGGCTGTCCATTGTCTCGGCAGAGATGTATGATTATGGCCATCAGCTGGAGCGGCTGAACCGTCTCTCCGATCATACCACCATCAAGCCTGATGAGAGCTGAAGGATTCATAAGCATAACAAAAAGTCCCGCCGGCTTGGCGGGACTTTATTATACGGCACTGAACAAGCAAGCACCATTGATTTGCCGTAACAATACTGTTAAAATAAAGCTTAGACTCTAAAAGTAAATACGAACATTAAATTAATCCTGTGTCAATTTTATCACATCTCATCAACATTGTCAACAGGTATGAGAGACACAGGAAAAGGGGCGAATGAACATTGACTATAAATGATCAGGACTGGCAGGAGGAGCAGACACGGGTAAGTGAAGTGACTCATCTCATTGGCCGACGCATCAAACGCCTGGAGCAGGAAGTAGGCAGCGTACGCGGGGACGTTGTTGAAATGAGAAAGGACTTCTGGGATGAGGTTACGATTAACTTCAGCGAATCGGATGACGTAGGCGAGACGTCCACGAGCCTGCGCCAGCAGTCTGAAATTCTGTCCGACCGGGAGCGCAGTCATCTTCATGCCTATGCGGCTCTGGGTAAGATGAAACGTTTATTTCAGTCCCCTTACTTCGGACGGATTGATTTTGCAGAAAATGGTGAACAGTCCGAAGCGATCTATCTTGGAATTGCCTCCCTTCTGGATGAGAAGGATGAACAATTCCTGGTCTATGACTGGCGGGCGCCAATTTCGAACCTGTATTATGACAGTACCCCGGGGCCGGCATCCTATCTGACCCCTTCCGGCGAGATCGACGGGACTATTGAGCTTAAGCGGCAGTATGTCATTCGTGACGGCGAGATCAAATTCATGTTCGATACCGGCGTAACCATCGGAGATGAGCTGCTGCAGCAGGTGCTCAGCCGATCTTCCGATGCACAAATGAAGAGTATTGTCGCTACAATCCAGAAGGAACAGAACCGGATTATCCGCAATGACCGGAGCCGGATGCTGATCGTTCAAGGGGCCGCGGGCAGCGGGAAGACCTCAGCCGCTCTGCAGCGTGTAGCCTATCTGCTCTATAAATACAGGGAGCATCTCAGTGCAGAGCAGGTGATTCTGTTCTCTCCGAATCCCATGTTTAACAGCTATGTATCGACCGTTCTTCCCGAGCTTGGGGAAGAGAACATGCGCCAGACTACGTTTCAGGAGTATCTCGAACACCGGATCGGCCGGGAGTTTCAACTGGAGGATCCTTTTGAACAGCTGGAATACGTGCTCTCAAAGTACAATGAAGACGGTTATGAGGCTCGGATAGAAGGCATTCAGTACAAATCCTCCCATCAATATTACCAAGTCATTAACAAATACAAGGATAAGCTGGAACAGGAATTTATGCGCTTCAAGCCTTTACGATTTCAGGGGCAGGAGATTGTGGGTGCCTCGGCTATTCACGACCGTTTCTATGCCTTTGACCGTTCCGTGAGACTGGCTAACCGGTGTGAATTGTTGAAAGAGTGGCTGCTCAAGGAGCTGGCGGCCTTCGCCAAGAGTGAACTTGACAAACCATGGGTCGAAGAACAGATTCAGCTGCTGGACAGCGAAGAATATCAAAGGGCTTTTCAGCGGATGCGCCGTAAGAATCGACGTAAGGGTGAGTCCTTCAACGACTATGAGGACGAGAAGACCATACTGGCCAAGATGGTGGTCAGCACCAGACTCAAGCCGCTTCGGAAATGGGTGAAGGGTCTGCGCTTCATCGATAACAAGAAGCTGTATGCCCAGCTGTTTGAGAAGCCGCAGCTGATGCAGGAGCTGAACGGTGGAGCCCTGCCGGAACACTGGTCCGAGATCGCAAGCTTCACTTTGAATAAACTGAAGATGACCGAGCTCGCTTACGAGGATGCGACCCCGATGCTGTATCTCAAGGAGCTTATCCTGGGATTCCATTCCAACACCTCAATCCGGCATGTCTTTATAGATGAAGCTCAGGACTACTCGCCGTTCCAGCTGTTCTTCCTTAAACGGCTATTCCCCAGAGCCAGAATGACTGCGCTCGGAGATCTTAACCAGGCTATCTATGCCCACGCCTCGGTTCTGCAGCAGTCTTCTGTGCTTGCGGATCTCTATGGTGAAGAGGAAAGCGAGCAGATTGTTCTTACACGGAGCTACCGATCAACCAAGCAAATTGTTGAATTCACCAAGGGAATGATTCCAGGCGGAGAACGGATTCAGGCCTTTAACCGGAGCGGGGAGCTGCCGGAAGTTCATAAAGTGGCTGACAAGGATGAGCTGCACCGGAATCTGCTTAAGGATATCGAAACTCTTCGTGACGAAGGGTACGAGACGATTGCGGTCATTTGCAAGACAGCAGCGGAAAGCCTTGCCGCGTATCAAGTTCTGCATGAAGTTCCCTCTGTGAAGCTGATCAAGAAGACGACCCTGAATTTTGAACGTGGGATTCACGTGATTCCGGCATATCTAGCCAAAGGCGTGGAGTTTGATGCGGTTCTGATCTATGACGGATCTGCGGCCTCTTATGCTCGTGAGACAGAGCGGAAGCTGTTCTATACGGCATGCACGCGGGCCATGCATCTGCTTCATATTTATTCGGTCGGAGACATTAGTCCTTTCATTACCGGGGCCAAGCCGGATACCTATCTAACCCTGTCATGATTCATGGGGCAGGCAGAATATTCTCATTGCTTTTCAACCACAATAATAGGTATTCGGGCCAGCTCGTTATCTGAAAGGTGGTAAGTAAAGCATGGACAGCAAAAAAGGGGATCTTCTTGCGCTTGCTTCCATTCCGTTAATCATGACCTTGGGTAATTCAATGCTCATTCCGATCCTTCCGGAAATTGCCCGGAAATTAAAGGTTAATTCTTTCCAAGTTAGTATGCTAATTACGGTATACGCTATCGTAGCCATTATTCTTATTCCGATTGCCGGCTATTTATCGGACAAATTTGGACGGAAGATGGTGATCATCCCCAGTCTGATTATAACGGGGCTCGGAGGT
The DNA here is from genome assembly GCF_059492195.1 of Paenibacillus sp. Paensp111. Lineage (NCBI taxonomy): Bacteria > Bacillati > Bacillota > Bacilli > Caryophanales > Paenibacillaceae > Paenibacillus > Paenibacillus sp. Paensp111. Next base: position 2,987,504 of record NZ_CP168527.1, on the reverse strand, counting down.
GCGTTATGTGGAATTGCCCCTTGGTTCGGGCAAGGGATTTCTGTATACTGGATCATTCTGGCGGGACGGTTCCTGCAGGGAATTGGTGCTGCTGGAGCATTTCCTATTGTGATTCCTCTCGTGGGGGACATGTTTGAAAATGAGGAGGATGTCAGCAAGAGCCTGGGGCTGATTGAGACCTCCAACACTTTTGGTAAAGTGTTAAGCCCAATTCTGGGCGCCGCCCTCGGAGCCTGGTTATGGTATCTTCCCTTCCTGACCATTCCGGCCCTCTGTCTGATCTCTCTGCTGCTTGTAATCTTCTTGGTCAAATCACCCAAGCGAAAAGAGAAGGCTCCTTCACTTCGATCGTTCCTTCGGGATGTGAAAGACGTCCTTAAGGAGAAAGGGCGCTGGCTCTACGCGATCTTTGCTATCGGGGGGATCTGCATGTTCCTGTTGTTCGGGGTGCTGTTCTATCTGTCCGAGCAGCTTGAGACCAAGCATCACCTGAAGGGTATTATGAAGGGACTGGTGCTGGCTATCCCGCTCGCGGCTCTGTGTCTGGCCTCCTATATTACCGGCAAAAAAATCGGCAAAAACAAAGTGCTGATGAAATGGGCCAGTGTTATCGGAATGGTACTGTCCACGGGATCCCTATTCGGCATTAGCATGTTCAATAACATCTATTTCGTGATCTCCTGCCTGATCGTCTGCGGTGCCGGGGTAGGGATTGTTCTGCCCTGTACAGACACCTTGATCACAGAAGGCATCGAGAAGGAGCAGCGCGGGACGATTACCTCCCTGTACAGCAGCATGAGGTTCATTGGCGTCTCCTTGGGACCGCCTGTTGTATCTTTGCTCATCCATACGACGCATATGACCATGTTCATCGTCATTGCCGTGGTATCCCTTGCTGCGGTGATCCTTATTCTCCTCGCGATTAGGCCCTCCGCGGAGCCGGAAGGGGAGCCTCCTTTAAGGAGACATGCTATTCATCAGCCTTAGTTAGGGACACCTGTGTAGATTTTTATCCAAAGCCTGCGGTATGCGGGCTTCTTTTGATTTATGAAAGGGGTGCCAAGCCCTGTGCACATTTGGTATGATAGAGGCATGCCAATACATACCGGGAGGAACAGCAAATGAATGGAAAACAAGCGGCGGGTTATCTGGCTGCCGAATGGGTTAAAGACGGCATGACTGTGGGGCTTGGTACCGGGTCAACCGCTTATTACACAATTGAGAAGTTAGGGCAGAGGGTAGCAGAGGGCCTTAAGATTACCGCGATTGCCACCTCGAAGGCCTCTGAGGAGCTTGCCCAGAAATATAACATTCCATTATTGAAGGCGTCCGAAGTAGATAAGCTTGATATCGCGATTGATGGCGCTGATGAGCTTGATTCGCAGCTGAATCTGATCAAAGGCGGCGGCGCGGCGCTTCTTCGTGAGAAGCTTGTTGCACTTCATAGTGATCAATTTATCGTTGTGGCGGATGGCAGCAAGGTTGTAGATCAGCTGGGAGCGTTCAAGCTGCCGATTGAAGTTGTGCCGTTCTGTTATGAATGGACTCTGCATACGCTTCGGGAGAGCTATCCAGTTCCTTTTGAGCTTCGAATGAAAGACCAGGACATCGTGGTAACGGATAATGGGAATTATATTATTGATGCGTCATTCGGACGGATTGAGTCCCCTCAGCAGCTGGCCGAGGAATTGAAGCGCATAACAGGGGTTGTTGACCATGGTCTGTTCATTGGGATTGCAGCCAAGGCGGTTGTCGGTTATGAGGATGGACATACTGAAATCATTGAAGTGAAATAGCTCCGGTGCTAGAGAGCATCGGACCCAGAGACCAGCCCGGCATTAGCGCGGGTGTGGTCTTTTTTTTGATAAGAAGATAACGGGTGAAAATTTGGCAATCCAAGGTATTGATCTTTGCTGGACGGCATAGATTGTGTTGTTTCTGTTATATAGAGTAAACTATACAGACGATAATCTGGATGTTTTTACATAGAGGGGGATATGCAAATGTTAGTGAATGTTAAGGATCAAGTGGAAAGTCCGGAAATAAGTCAGCTGTTGGAATATGCAGTGTATACAGATGAAGATGCGCTCGCCGGCGCGATCAACCGCTATCGTGCAGAAGCAGGAGCTGAGTTATATGCTCTTAAGCATGAAGGGGAGCTGATTGGTCTTATCGGTTATGTGATGGATGACCACAATACTCTGAACATTACCCATCTGGCGATTGCTCCCGAACACAGGAATCAGGGCTACGGAAGAGCTATCGTTCTTGAGGCTCTGTATGAAGCGAAGCCGGACCGCATCATCGCAGAGACGGATGAAGACGCGGTTGACTTTTATCGGAATATCGGTTTTGTCGTATTAAGTATCGGCCGGCTTCCGAACGGAATCGAACGGTTTCGCTGTATGTACGAAACGGAACTACAGGAAGACTAATCAAGCATCCGGATATGCGGGCTAGATAACCAACGCAGGTGTAATGCATACACTCACGTTGGTTTTTTGTGATTAAGGGCATGATTAATAATTCTTATAGAGCTCTGGTTGACTTCTGGATTGGAAACCGTTAAAGTTCTATTGTCGAACTATTTCATAGGTGAATCATTTAGAGAGAAAAGGAGGAGGGAGAAATGGAGCAGCAGTCTAAGATGCTGATTGATCGGTATGTAACGGCTTCTTCTATTGTAACCAAGCGGCTGAGCAGCGAGATTGCCAAGGTGGTTCAAGATGAGATGACCATTGATCAGTATCAGATTATGTACTATATCAAGACACAGCAGGAGTGCACCTCTACAGAGCTTGCTGATGTTTTTTGCGTGGGCAAGAGCTCAATAACAGCAATCATTACCCGGCTTGTGGACCGGGGATTGATTGAGCGGACCCGGGATGAGGGAGACCGCAGACTTGTGTATCTGTCACTTACGGAACTTGGCCGAGAGATTTCTGACAAGGCTGATGAGAAAGTGCAGGAAGTGGTGTCCAGGTATCTCACCCATTTTACTCCGGAAGAGATTGAGTCTTTCATCACTAATTTTGAGAAGCTCGCGAGTATGTTTGAAGAGGGGAGTAAGGAATAATGAGGTTGATTCTAAAAGCCAGATGGTGGATTATCCTTCTGTGGATTGCGGCTGCAGTTCTCTTGGTCATGACGGCTCCTTCCATGGCGGATCTGGTCCGTCAGAAAGGGAACTTATCGGTCCCTGACGGGTATTCCTCATCCGAGGCGTCCGCCATTATGAAGGAAATTACAGCAATGAAGGGAGGAGGCAAAGAAACACAGATTGCGCTCGTCTTTCATGAAGATACTTCGTTAAGTCAGGCCGACAAGGATGCGGTCAAGGATGGCATTGAGAAACTGGATGCGGCCAAAGCTAAAATTGGAATTGTGTCCATCACGGATCCTTTCTCCACTCCAGATGCGGCGGATAAAATGATCTCCAAGGATGGAAAGACCATTTTGACAGCCCTCTCGGTTGATAAGGACAAACGCTCCCTCAAGGATATCGAGAACGATATCCGCAGTACGCTGGATTCCGTAAAGGTTAAGCACTATCTGACGGGTCAAGAGCAGATTAGTGAAGATACGATTGCCAGCTCGGAGAGCGGCCTCAAGAAATCTGAGTACATTACTGTCGTCTTCATTCTACTGATTCTATTCATTAGCTTCCGTTCGTTTGTAGCGCCGTTTATCCCGCTGCTTACAGTCGGAATCAGCTATGTGGTATCCCAGTCGGTGGTTGCCTTCCTGGTGGATTCTTATGATTTCCCGTTATCGACATTTACCCAGATATTCATGGTCGCTATTATGTTCGGGATCGGGACGGATTATTGTATTCTGCTTATCAGCCGGTTTAAGGAAGAGCTTCAGCATACGGATGATAAATGGGAAGCTATTATTGCTACCTACCGTACTGCGGGAAAAACGGTGTTTTTCTCAGGTCTTGCTGTACTTGTTGGTTTTGCGGCAATTGGTTTGTCCAAATTTATTCTATACAAATCAGCCGTAGCCGTAGCGGTAGGGGTTGCTGTCATGCTGCTTGCCCTGCTTACGGTGGTGCCGTTCTTTATGGCTGTGCTGGGTACCAAGATTTTTTGGCCTGCAAAAGGCTCGCTTGAGCACAAGGAGAACAAATTCTGGGGAGCCTTTGGTTCTTTCTCTCTTAAGCGCCCTTGGGCGGCGATTCTGCTTGTAGCCATATTCACAGTACCTTTTCTGCTCACTTACAGCGGCAAGGTATCCTTCAACAGCATGGAGGAGATTGGCAGCAATTATGAGTCCGTCAAGGCTTTTAACATCATTTCGGACAGCTTTGAACCTGGTGAATCCCTGCCTACTTCGATCGTGATCAAGAATAAGGAACGCATGGATTCGGCTGAGTATATGGCTCTGGCGGAGAAGATCAGCCAGGAGGTGAAATCGGTTGACGGCGTGGCGAGTGTGCGCGGATTAAGCCGTCCAACCGGTGATGAGGTCAAGGACTTCAAACTGACGGAGCAGGTGAAGACCGTTGGCGAGGGACTAGGCAAAGGAAATGAAGGGCTGAATACCATTCAGGAGGGCCTTACTAAGGCGAGTAATTCGTTAAGCGAGAATGAGCCGAAGCTTAAACAGGCTGCCGACAGCACAGGGAAGCTGGCTGAAGGTACGGCGAAGCTCAAGGACGGAATCTCCCAGCTAAGTAACGGATTATCTGCTATCGAGAAGGGAATCCGAAGCGGCTCCTCTGGAGCGGGGCAGCTTAAGCAGGGCCTGCAGCAGGCCAAGAAGAGTGCCCAGCAGCTGGCCGCTGCCCAGCAGCAGCTTCTGAAGTCTTACCAGCAAATTGGCCAGGGACTTGGCTCGATTGATGGCGGACTGTCCAATGTTAATGAACAGCTAAGTGGTGCTGCACAAGGACTTAATGGCCTCAGTGGTAAATTCAGCAGCCTGGAAAGCAAGTATCCAGAGCTTGCGAAAGACCCGGACTATCTGACCATTCGCGGTACGGTTACCGAGACAGGTAAGGGTATGACGCAGATGGCCGCAGGGCTTAAGCAGCTGCAGACGGCTCTGAATCAGGCTGCTGGCGGCTTGAAGCAGGCGAATGAGGGCTTTGCTAAAGTCGCAGGAGGCCAGGCTGCCCTTGCAGGCGGATTTGATCAGCTGATTAACGGCATCTCCCAGCTAGAATCAGGTCTGAATCAAGCGGCTTCAGGTCAAGGCCAGATTATTGGCAAGATCCCTTCTGTCGTGAGCGGACTCTCTCAAATTGAGAACGGTCAGAAGCAGGTACAGAACGGCTTCACCCAGTTCTCAGGCCAAATTTCGAAGCTTACTGACGGGCTAAGCCAAAGTGCGAACGGAATTGCCAAAGTGTCCGGCGGAATTGATACAGCGAAGGACTATCTGAATGAGGTCGGGGGTGCAGACAACGGGCTGAGCGGCTTCTACGTTCCGGCTGAGGCTTTGAACAACAAGGATATCACGCAATTGTTCGATACTTACCTGTCTCCGGATCGCAAGATTATGACTCTGGATGTCGTCTTCTCTGAGAACCCATACGGAACAACAGCGATCAACCAGGTTGATCAGGTCAAGGCAGCTGTGGACCGTGCGATTCAAGGCACCAAGCTAGCGGATGCCGAGATTGGATATGGCGGGGTGTCGAGCACATTTAATGATCTGAGAGCCATCTCTAACGAAGATTACTTGCGTACAGTTATTTTAATGCTGGTGGGTATATTCATCATTCTTGTACTCCTGCTTCGCTCTATTATTATGCCGATCTATCTCATTGCTTCACTGGTACTCACGTTCTACACTTCCCTGGGAGTTACGGAGCTTATCTTCGTGAAGATACTGGGCATGTCTGGCATCAGCTGGGCCACTCCATTCTTCGGTTTTGTAATTCTTGTGGCATTGGGGATCGATTATAGTATCTTCCTGATGGATCGTTTCAATGAGAACAAAGAGTGGAATGTTGGAGATTCCATTCTGCATGCGATGAAAAATATGGGTACTGTCATTCTATCTGCTGCTGTTATTCTGGGCGGGACCTTTGCTTCCATGTATCCGTCAGGTGTCATGTCTATGATGCAAATTGCTACCGTGGTGCTGACGGGTCTGGCCTTGTATTCCCTGGTTATTCTTCCGTTCTTTATTCCGGTTATGGTCAAGATGTTCGGAAATGCCAACTGGTGGCCTTTCTCCCGCAAGGAAGAAGCAGGGAGCGTCAAAGCATCCAAGGCTCAGAATATCGGTTGAATAAAAAGCTTTGCTTATAAAGAGTGTCCCAACAGCCATTTACTGGCTGGGGGGATGCTCTTTTTATTATTTATCCACGGTGGCAGATGTTATATATTGTGGGACTTAAGTACTTTAATGAGTGTTTGAAAAATAAATATGGTATGTTTATGTTATATAACGTAACACAATACATAAGTTTATTGGTCAAAAAGAGCTAATTCAAAGAAACTTATGTCATATATATTGACATACATGTAAATGCTATTGTATATTTTCTGTAACAAATCTTACATGGATACAAATTAAGGTCAGCAGGTGCCTGAATCGGTTTGCTTCCTCTATTTGAAAGGAGTTCTGCTCATGCATACCTCAGCGCGGAAGAAATTAGTCATGATCGGCAACGGAATGGCCGGTATCAGATTCTTGGAACATTTATTGAAACTATCACCGGATGCTTATGAGATCACCATATTTGGTGCTGAGCCGCATCCTAACTACAACCGGATTATGTTATCCACTGTCCTGGCAGGCGGAACCGATATTAGTGAGATTGTGCTGAATGACTGGAACTGGTACGAAGACAACGGAATCAGGCTTTATGCGGGACACCGGGTCGGGCATGTGGATATCAAATCTCGAAGAGTGGTCTCGGATCAAGGGATAGTTGCGGATTACGATGTTCTGGTCATGGCGACTGGCTCTTCCCCGTATATGCTTCCTATTCCGGGTGCTGCCAAGGACGGGGTTATCGGATTTCGGGACATTAAGGATTGCAGGGCCATGCTTGACGTCTCTCGCAAGTATAAGAAAGCGGCTGTTATTGGCGGAGGTCTGCTAGGTCTGGAAGCAGCAAGGGGCCTGTTGAACCTTGGGATGGATGTGACCGTTATTCATCTCCATGGAGAGCTTATGGACCGTCAGCTGGATTCTCCTGCTTCACGGATGCTGAGAAGGGAACTCGAGAATCAGGGAATGAAGTTCCTGATGAACAAGCAGACCGAGTATATCGGGGGACGGAAGCGAGTTACCCATATTACGTTCACAGACGATACCCTGCTTGAGACGGATCTTGTAGTAATGGCCGTGGGAATTAGACCGAATATGAGTCTTGCTAAGGATGCGGGGATTCCAGTAGGGCGCGGGATTCTTGTCAATGACTATATGTCCACCGGCGTAGAAGGGATCTACGCGGTGGGGGAATGTGCAGAGCACCGGGGGATCTCTTATGGTCTTGTAGCTCCCTTGTATGAACAAGGGGCCGTACTTGCCAAACATCTGGCAGGGGTGCCAACCGAAGGCTATCACGGATCTGTGACATCAACCAAGTTGAAAGTATCCGGAGTTAATGTATTCTCTGCAGGGGAATTCAAAGGCTCAGAGGATACAAGATCCATGTGTTATCAGGATGAAGTGGAAGGAATCTACAAAAAAATCGTGCTAAGGGGCGATAAGCTGGTTGGCTCCGTATTGTTCGGGGATACGGGGGATGGCCCGATGCTTTTCTCTCTGATGAAGAGCGGAGAATCCGTTGCAGGACGGGAGAAGGAACTGCTTCTTGGCTACACTCCTGGTAAGACTCAGGCCGATCCCTCTGAGCGGCTGGCAGCCATGCCGGACGATGAGATTGTATGTGGGTGCAACGGAGTGTCCAAAGCAGCCATCGCAGATGCGATTACGAATAAAGGATGTACATCGATTGGATCGATTAAAGCCTGTACAAAAGCAACCGGCTCATGTGGAGGCTGTAAGCCTGTTGTAGAAGGACTCCTGAATCTGTATGCAGGTGAAGCGGCTTCCGTTGATCTCAAGGAGGGCATCTGCGGATGCACTACGCTTGGACGTGACGAGATCATTCAGTCGATGAAGTCCATGGGGCTTAAGAGTGTGAAGGAGACGATGAATGTTCTGGGCTGGGGCGAGCCGGAAGGCTGCTCCAAGTGCAGGCCCGCCCTTAACTACTATCTGGGTATGCTGTGGCCGGATTCTTATGAGGATGAGCGGGAATCCCGAATTACGAACGAACGCTATCACGCCAATATTCAGAAAGACGGCACCTATTCCGTTGTTCCCCGCATTTATGGCGGAGTAACTTCACCGTCTGAATTGAAGAGAATCGCTGAGGTGGCCGAGCGCTATGAGGTGCCTTTGGTTAAATTTACGGGCGGACAGCGCCTGGATCTGCTTGGCGTGAAGAAAGAGGATCTTCCAGGGATGTGGGAGGACCTGGATATGGCTTCCGGGTACGCGTACGGGAAGACGCTTCGGACGGTCAAGACCTGTGTGGGTAATACCTTTTGCCGGTTCGGTACACAGGATGCGATGGCCATGGGAGTTCGGCTGGAGAAGGCCTATGAGAGAATAAGTACGCCTTCCAAATTCAAGATGGCGGTATCCGGCTGTCCGAGGAACTGCGCTGAAGCCACAATCAAGGATTTCGGCGTTGTGGCGATAGACGGGGGCTGGGAGCTGCATGTTGGAGGCAATGGAGGAGTGAAGGTGCGGGCAACCGACCTGCTCTGTACGGTACGGACCGAAGAAGAGGTCATGGAATGGTCGGGAGCTTTTCTCCAGTATTACAGGGAGGATGCTTCGTGGAATGAACGAACCGCCCATTGGGTAGAGAGAGTAGGGCTTGCTTCAATCAAGGAAGCGCTGGAGAAGCCGCAGGATCGGCAGGCGCTGCTGGACCGTCTTGGGATAGCTCTTGAGCAGACCCGTGACCCATGGAAGGAAATTATCCATGACCCGAGCCTGCGTAAGAACTTTGAGCCTCTTGCCGTGACGGGTGTGAGTCATCAAGGGGAATAGGATTTAAGCATTTCTGACAGTTAAGAAGTTTAAAATGTTAAATAAATAACCAGCCATCAGCATGCGAAATCATCGTCTGCTGGTGGCTGGTTTTCTATATACCCTGGTTATGATGTATAATATTGGCAGATTATAATCTTAGACGTTTGAACCAGCTTCTCAAAGCCCATTTGCGTTCGTGACGCTTCTTGTACTTGGGCAGTGAACGGTAAATACTGATTGATTCCGTATAGGCCTTGCGTGCCTCGTCTTTTCGGTTCAGCGACTGGTATACGTTGCCCAGCAAATAATAGGCTTCGCTGGAGGAAGAGTGGATCAGGCTGAATTTCCCGGCATAGGTTATAGATTTCTCGGGATCTTTATTTTGATAGACAGCTGCAAGTCTTAGATAGGGTTGTCCATAACGAACACGTTCATTAAGCTGCAGGGCATGAAGGATATGTACCTCGGCTTCCTCTACTTGACCGAGTCCTAAAGCGGCATTTCCAAGATCGTCCCAATATTCCGCAGATTCCTCCGAGGACGATTCCATCTCTTGTAACAACTTATAAGCTTCGCTGTATTTCTTTCTCTCCAGCAGAAGTCTTGCGAGATCACGTTTGGCTGAGATGTCATGATGATTAAGTGCAAGCTGCTGCCGAAGCAAGGATATGCCCCTCAATCGTCTGAACGGCTTGGTCACACTGGGGAACACACCGACGAATTGCCGGTCAAGCACATAAATAATGGCCAGCAGAATGATTAATGCCAGAAAAGGGTTTCCTACAAGCCACCACAATGCTGAGAAAAGGATAAATTTAGACATCGGAACCTCCAGAAGATTTGTAATTATTTCCGATTATATCACAAGCAGGAAGGACTCTGGCGGGACTAGTTCCATGCGCAGCAGATAATGGGTAAATATTATATGAATTAGAGAGGAGAGGAATAGCCGCATGTACAGATTAGTTCTTGTGAGACACGGAGAAAGTATTTTTAACTTGGAGAATCGGTTCACCGGCTGGACGGACGTGGATTTGTCCGAGAAAGGAATAACGGAGGCAAAGGAAGCTGGTAAGCTGCTGAAGCAGGATGAGTTCGTGTTTGATGTAGCGTTCACTTCCTATCTGAAGCGGGCGATCAAGACTTTACATTACATATTGGAAGAAATGGACCTGCTGTGGATTCCGGTCCATAAGACTTGGCAGCTCAATGAGCGGCATTATGGGGCCCTTCAGGGACTAAGCAAAGAGGCTACAGCTGTGAAGTATGGAGCGGACCAGGTTCATCTGTGGCGCAGGGGATACGATGTGCTGCCTCCTGCCCTTACCAAAGAGGATGATCGGTACCCGCGCAATGATGTGAAATACCGGGATGTACCGGATCAATATATACCTCTGACCGAGAGCTTGAAGGAGACGATTGTCCGGGTGGAGGACTACTGGAACAAGATGATTATTCCTCAGATCACCGCAGGCAAAAGGGTTATTATTTCCGCGCATGGCAACAGCCTGAGAGCCCTGGTTAAATATTTGGACCAGATGAGTGATGAGGAGGTTATTGATCTCAACATTCCTACAGGTACACCTCTCGTATATACTCTTGATAAGAACTTCAGGCCTATAGAGAAGTATTATCTGGGCAGTGAGAGACGGACCGAGAAGAAGATCGAGAAGGTGGCTGATCCCGGAAAGATTATGGAGTAAGGGTACAGGCCGATACGGGATTATCCTTTTTGGCATATGCTATCTTAAGCTAAAAGGAGGGATCGTATGCAGACCAGAAGCGTGAACCATGCACAAGGTATTGATGTCTCCCACTGGCAGGGATCTATCGATTGGCAGAAGGTGAGAGCGGCAGGCAAATCCTTTGTATTTATTAAAGCTACGGAGAGCAGCCGATACACGGATAATCAGTTTTTCAGTTATCTTAAGGGAGCCAAGTCAGCAGGACTTCTGGTAGGAGCCTATCACTTCACCAGAGCAGCCAAGCCTGCTGATGTGAAAGCAGAAGTAGATCATTTCCTGGAGGTCATTCATCAAGCTGGGGGGATGAGTACTTTTGATCTGCCTTTTGTGCTGGATGCAGAGACCAAGGAGGCGGGAACCCGGGCCAATATAACCGCCACAGTGCGTTCCTGGGTTGATGAGTTCAAGCGGCAGACCGGTACGGTCCCCTTGTTATACACGTACCCCAGCTTTGTAGAGGGATATCTGGACGCCAGTCTTGCTGATGTGCCGCTGTGGTATGCCTATTACAGTAATACAGCTCCGGTAAATAAGTCCGGATGGAAATCCTGGGTATTCCTCCAGTATACGAGCGAAGGGAAGGTTCCGGGAATCGGTGGAAATGTCGATCTTAATGAATATAAGGGGAGTGAGGCTGAACTGATGGCTGCCTACAAGAAGGGCAAGGACGACCAGGAATCCTCTGGCACCAACAAAGGCGTTCCAGCCTGGAAGGAATCCGGCAGACAATGGCTGATCGACAATGCCGGAATCAGTACGGATTGGAAAGCGGAAGACCCGGTTGATATTGGAACGCTTGGGGCGATCCTTGCCAAGTTCACTTCAAGAAACATGAAATCTTAATCTAAGTGGAAAGCTGTCCTTAGAATAGCCATGCACCCGTGGTTAAAGCGTGGTCATACCCCCCTGTGTCAAGTGAAAAGGGGGATGTCCATCGGTGCTGGCTTTTTTCATGTCTAATTCGTGTTCAAGTTCAGCTTGTTTTGCTCTACAGAAACAATTTTGTGGTTTGTCAATAGTTTTGTGAATGTCCCTTGTTTAAGGCTGGCAACAACACTGTTTCTCTAGACCCACTCGCACACCTTTGGTTAAGATAGATTGACCGGCCATCGACCGGAGGAATTCACAAATTACGAACAAGGCGGTATGTCTAAGAATGCAAGAAGCAAACAAAACCTTTATGGCAGTGTGGATTAGTCTGATCAGCAATTTGTTTCTGACAGGACTTAAAATTTTTGTCGGCTTTCTGTTCAAGAGCCAAGTTCTCGTTGCAGACGGTATACATAATGCGGGGGATGTGGTGGCTTCTTTTGCCGCGCTTACCTCTACCCGGATCTCGAAGAAACCCGCGGACGAGGACCACCCTTACGGGCATGGTAAAGCGGAGGTTCTGGCCTCAGCCGTAGTGGCTTTAATCCTGGCGCTTGCCGCAGTTCTTATGATAGTCAAATCTATAGAAGCATTCTTCTCGCCTGCTGAGGAAGCAAGCTTAATCGCTTTATCCGCCGCAGTGATATCACTGATCTGGAAGCAGGTGCTGTATGTGTATTGTATCCGGGTCGGCAGGGTGGAGAACAGCAAAAGTCTGATGGCAACCGCCTATGATCATCTTGCAGATGTCTATGCCTCTGCTGCCGCATGTGCGGGGATAGGTCTTGCACTGATCGGAGATTATTATGATATTCCTTTTACGAAATACGGTGATCCCATTGCCGGGCTGGTAGTCTCTTATTTCGTGCTTAAGCTGGCGTATAAGATGGGAAAGGAATCCGTTGACGTCCTGATGGAGAAAAATATTTCCCAAGATCAGCTGGATCAGATCAATGAGATTGTGAAGCGGGCCGAGCATGTGAAGCGGATTGACCGAATTCGGGCGCGGGAGCTCGGGAATTACATTATTGTTGATGTCAGGGTAAGTATTCCAAGTGAGATGACGGTACAGCAAGGTCATGATGTAAGCAAAGCGATTCGGAATTCAATTAAGAGTGAAGTGAATTACGTAGAAGAGGTTATGGTGCATATCAATCCTTGGTATCAAGGGGATACAAGGGAGGAGAAGTAGAGAAAGGCCGTACATGAACCGATAATAAAGAGGACGATGATAGCAGCAAAGAGAATGAGGATTCTCTCAAACGAGTCCAATCTTTTCACAGATAATCACTCCTCGTTTAAATGTTAACTAATTATACAATAATATCCATCGATTCGTGAAGATACTACTAAAAATACTTGTTAAATTTCATATTTTGCATTCATAAAGTACTAGAACTTTCCTCTGCACTTCCCTATAATTTAGGTAATAAGTAAAGGGTGGTGCAGGATTTTGTTGTCTTCTTATGTTTATATTGGTCTTGGGGTTTTTGACGCCCTCGCCATGTTTGCTCTCATGATCTCCCTTTACAGGCTTCCCCTCTGGTCCCAGCGTTACAAAGTGGCTGCTCTTGTTGTATTCATAGCCCTTTTTTCCTTCGTAATGAGACTGGTGCTTGAAATCCCGCAACTGGATCTTCCCATTCAGTATGTATTCTTCCTGATCTTTATCAAATATGTGTACAGGCTCAGGTTCAGTCATTCCTCATTTGTTGCTGGGGCGGGAGTTACGGCTTACGCAGTTTTGCAGCTTACGATCTACTACGTGTATCATCTGGTGGGTATGATCTATCAGAGTGATCTGTTGAAGACTGAAGGTGCTGTGTATCTGATCCAGATCAGCTCCATTCTCACGGCCTATGGGATCGCTATCTTCCTTAAGTCATTTAGACTGGGCTTCTCGTTTATCCAGATTCCAGAGGACGGGCACCCTACTCCCCGTAACAACCAGACATCCTTGCTAATTGCCTCTATTCTTTCAACGATAACCATTTTCTTAATCAGCTTTTTTCTGTACAACGTAGATACTCTGGGTATTATCATCATGGCTTTCTCAACCTTCAGCATTTCTTATTTCCTCTCGCAAAGGAGCGATTATGAAGGGGTTAGAAGCATTGTCGAAGCATCTCTCCAGCAGGATAAAGGCCAGTGATCCAGAGGGACCGGTCAGCCTCGAAGTTTTGGAGTATGAGCTGGGAATACGACTGAATTTCATCGCCACTATACTGATCACCATGCTGGCAGGATGGATCACCGGGGACTTGGGCAAGGCTTGCCTTGCCATGGCCTCCTTCCTGGTGGTAAGAAGGTTCTCGGGCGGCGTTCATATGAAGTCGCTTACCCTTTGTGCTGTTGTATCCGCTACCATTTTTGTTAGTATTTCGTTCATATCATTGGAGCATGATCAAATACGGTTACTCACACTTTTATCTGCAGCAGTATTTTTGATGTACTCTCCTAATATTCTAGAGGAATTAAACCCTTCGCCTTTGACACCTTACATGAAAATCACCTCATTTACCCTTGTGCTCTCTAACTTAATATTTCTTTCTACAGCGATAGCGCTTGCCTGTGCTGTACAAGCTTTTCTTATTCTGCCTTTCTGGAAGGGAGGTGAACCAAGGTGAAGCAGCAATTAGCCCGCAGTATCTCGTTGTTGTTGTATAGAAGTGCAAAGAAATCCTCCTTCTCCACAAAAAGTTTTATTGGAGCTAAGTCGCTACCTAAAGAACTAAAAGAAATTAAGTCTAAGTAATTCGCTGTAAAACAGCTCAGACCCACCAGAGAAGCAATTTAATATAACTGTGGAAGCCCATGGTTCACATGGGCTTTCTTCAGGCTTGATAACGGAACATATGTTCGTATATAATTTAAATGGGCTCATTCGGGAAATTGTAACTGCCATATGTACATAGAAAAGGAGGACTCCGTATGCTCCCTGATTACGAGCGTAAGCTGCTGCGGATTCTGTATAATTTTTCTTTGAAGTACCGGCGTATGCCGGATATTCGGGATATTCAGCGTCTCACAGGCAGACACCGTCCTGAGGAGATCGAGGCCGGACTTCATCGGCTTGAGGAGGAGAAGTATATTATTTGGGAGAACCGGAGTGATATGGGAACCATACGGATTCTGGAAGGCTGGGATCGTGCACAATCTGGAGTTCCCCGGGAAAGCGGCGAGGATGGCAATACAGAGTATTGGACGAAATATTAAATCGGTGGGTGAGTGTACAAACCTTCAGGTTGTCTCCTGAATACCTTACCATTGTATCTTAAATAAAGAGGAGGTTTTCACAAATGAGCGAAGTAAGAGGCGGCTACGGTGGCGGAATGTTTACATCGACTGGCGCAATCCTGGTTCTGTTCATTCTGCTGGTTATCATCTCCCGTTCTATTCTTTTATAATGGAATCCAGGTGATGTAACATTATCCCCGCCGGGCAGAGAAAGCCTGGCGGGGATTTTGTACGTATTTCCAGCCTGTCTCCAATAAAAAAAGGACAAAAACCCTCGTACAAATGCACGATACAAGGGCTTTTGTCCGGGGATCTCTTGCGAGATCCCCATCATGGGAGAGGAGAAACCGGACGAAGAGCTTATGGGGAAACGTAAGTCTTCTCCGCGGTTGTCTACGACATTTGGTGATGTCGATATCTTTATTGTGTCCGCTCTTGTCACTTTTATACCTGGGTGTCACAAAAAAGGGAAAACATAGGGAATCCGTTTTTCATTTCAGGGAGGAGTATGGTACGATATCGTCATAAAAAAGCGACACGGATGTGACGAAGGATAGGGTGACATAAATTGCGCGTAATTTCAGGAACTGCCAAAGGCAGACCGCTTAAAGCTGTGCCTGGTACTGGGACAAGGCCGACCACGGATAAAGTGAAGGAGGCCATATTCAGTATGATTGGTCCATATTTTGACGGCGGGAGAGCCTTGGACCTATTCGCTGGAACCGGGGGACTCGGGATCGAATCGTTAAGCCGGGGCATGGATCGAGCGGTATTTATAGATCTTGAATATAAGAGTCTTGAGGTTGTGAAGGCCAATCTCAAAGCGACAGGCATGGAGGATAAAGCCGAAGTGTACAAGAATGATGCGGAGCGGGCTTTGAAGGCGCTGGCGAAGCGCGAGACCTCCTTTGACCTTGTGTTTCTGGATCCTCCATACCGCCTCAAGCATGGGGACAAGCTGATGAATAAGATGGATGAGCTGGCTCTTCTCGAGGACAACGCCACGATTGTTCTGGAATATGAATCTTCCTATGAATATCCGGAGCGATTTGGTAATTTCACACGTGTACGCAAAGCCGAATACGGCGAGACGGCAGTCTCGGTGTACAGCTATGAGCGGGGCGCGAACTTGGAAGAGGCTGGACAGGAGGAGTAAGTCGTATGAATGATAACAACAAAAGCTTGAGAATTGCCGTGTATCCGGGCAGCTTTGATCCCGTCACGATGGGGCATATGGATATTATCCAGCGGGCCGCGAGACAGTTCGATATTTTAATTGTAGCTGTTCTTAACAATTCGAGTAAAAACCCGCTTTTCACCATGGAAGAGAGAAAGCAGCTGCTGCAGCAGGCAACAAAGGATTTGCCCAATGTTGAGGTAGACAGCTTCAGTGATCTTCTGGTGAACTATATGGTGCAGAAGAAGGCGCACGTCATTGTTAAGGGTGTACGTTCTGTTACAGACTTCGAATATGAAATGCAAATGGCCTCCATCAATCACAAGCTGAATAGTGAAGTGGAGACCATATTTATGATGACGAATCCCAAATACAGCTACTTAAGCTCTAGTGTAGTGAAGGAAATTGCCCGTTTTCAGGGTGAAGTTGTAGATTTGGTGCTTCCGGAAGTTGAGGAGGCTCTTAGGCAGAAGTTCGCTGCATTGGCACAGATTAAGCCTTAACGGGATACTCTGTGACGGAAGCGCCACAGTATGGCGAACACTACCAGACAGGCAGTGATGAATAATAGGCTGAGGAACTGCAGCTTCATTAGTGAAAAGGCCTGGTCCCAGCTCGGAAGTTCAAGTATGGGGTATCTCAGCCTCCCGTCAGTAGTGAAATCCCCATAGACGGGGGTAGCGTCTGGGAACAGCTTTAGCAGCGGCTTCCAAAGCAGAAGTGTTAGTACATAAGCATAGATTCCATGCAAAATCCGGGTGAGCAGGAACCCGCCCGTTCCAATTCCGGAAGGCCGCAGTACGGCGCGAACCTGCAGATAGGCACACAGTCCGCTGAAGCCCAGAATCGCGCCGATTAAGGCGGCTTGCAGTGCCGGGGAAGAGAAGAGGGAAGTCGAGGCAGCGTTCGCTCCCAAGTGTACTTCTAGGAGGCCTGGAAGGATGAAGGAAGGGGCGATCCCCGGAACATGGAACTGGATCATACGTATGATCACCGCGAAAATCAGCATATACCCGCCGATCATCATTAATGTCTGAACTGCGGAAGCTACTGAATCTCCAAGCAATTTACCAAAGCTGCGCCCGTCTATTCGGCGGGCTTCTTCCATGCTGTGAACTACTTGCTGTAGTGGCGACCCCGTGCGTACAGGTTCGGGGCCGGCCTGGTATAGATCCCGGCGGCTCTGGAGTATGACCTTGTGCAGAGTGATTCCAGCAAGGATGCCTGCTATACCATGCACGGCTGCCAGAAGAAGGCCAAGTCCCGGATTATGGAGAAAGCCGGTACCGACAACGACAATAATCAGCATCGGATTACAGAAGTGTCCGGCCGCGGCTAATTTTTCCGCCTGCCTGGCTGTAATCCTTCCTCTTGTATACAACTGGGCTGATGCTTCTGCAGCGGCTGGGAAACCGGCGATTAAGCCGAGCGGGATGACCCAGCCTGCAATCCCTGGAGCCCCCAATCCTTTTCGAAGCAGGGGGGTAAGCAGGGTGCCCAGGGCATGGACCAACCCGTAAGCAACCAGCATTTGGGAGAGGACCAGGAAGGGCAATAGTCCAGGGAATACAATTCTCCACCATAGAGTCAAGCCCTGAAGTGATGCTTCAAACGCGGCACCCGGTGAATTCACAATACTGGCTGCAAGCAGTACGGCGCAGCTGGCCAAAGCAATAGTTACCCATAAGGATCCCCCTTGCTGGTGCGTTCCCTTCATGAATGTCTCACCTCATTATGGAATAAAGATGGATTGAACTATTCAATTACAAAGACACATCATCTTGTTCTTACGGCTAGTACAAATTTTATGCATGGCGGGCAGAGATCAGACCAGCTTCGTCCATGCTGCGGGCAAGGGAGAGGAGACACCGGTGCAGCTGAGAAATTCAAAAATCTTTAAACTGGCGATGTACATCATCATGATGACTATAATTGTGTATGTAGTGGTGTACATGCCTACGCCTTACATGGTGAATCAGCCGGGTACGGCTGAGGAGATCAAGCCGATGATTATTGTGAAGGGAGGAGACCCCGAAGAGAAGGGGACCTTCATGATGACCACCGTATCAGTGACCTATGCGAATCTGGCGATGCTGATTACTTCCCAGTTCAACTCCGAGGCGGAGATTGTCCGAAAAAGGCCGGAGCAGGGCGGGAAAGAGTATGAGACTCAGCAGGTGTATTATATGAGTGATTCCCAGTCCAGTGCGATGGCTGCGGCATACGCCAAGGCCAAGCTGCCCTACCGGATCGAGCCGGAATATCTATTTGTCATATCCCTATCCACTTCCCCTGCGCCTAAAGGGGATTTTGTTCCTGGGGATATTATTCAAAAGGTTGAGGACAAGCCGGTTACCCGGCATGAAGATATGACCGAGGTGCTTAAAGGAAGACAACCGGGTGAAGTTGTCCGGGTTGAGCTAAATCGGGACGGGAGAGAAATCACCGAGAAGGTAGGACTCGTGAGCTTGGAGGACTCTGCAACAGGGGAGACCCGGGCAGGTCTTGGGCTGAACATAGGCGAACTCAGAAAAGTGAAATCTACCGATCCGCAAAAGCAGGTGGAATTCGCCAAGACGGAGGTCGGCGGGCCTTCAGCCGGTCTGATGTTCACACTGGAAATATACAACCGGCTCACATCCGGTGACCTCAGTAAAGGTTACCGGATTGCTGGAACGGGTACCATGTCGGCAGATGGAACTGTGGGGCCGATCGGCGGCGTACAGTTCAAAATTGTGGCGGCTGACCGGCAGAAGGCTGAGATTTTCTTCGTGCCTGAGGATAATTTCAAAGATGCGAAGAAGAAAGCTGAGGATATCGGGACTTCTATGAAGCTTGTACCGGTCAAGACGGTGGATGATGCCCTACGTTATCTAAGCTCGATTACAGCTAAAGCTGGATAGGTGGCTGGCGATAATCACGGAAGAGCTGGTTCGTATCAAGGGAAGAGTAAGAACTCGCATGGACAGCCGAGGCTCTAAGATCGAGCTCAAGCTGAGGATGTGACAAGTCGGACGGCCTCGTCAGGATGGGAAGCGAGGCCGTCTTTTTCATGCGACGGAGCAGCTCTCGGCCCTTATCTGTGAAGCCAAGCACACGCAAATAGCCAGGCCCTGTCGATAGAATCTCCCGCGTGAATGACTGCTTAGTGTGCCCAAGAAGCACATGCACCAGCAGGCGCTGAAGCTTGGTGTGGGTGTAGCGTTTGGTCTTCAGGGCCTGAAGCAGGCTTGCTACGGTGGGCTCCGCCAGATGAGGCAGCAGCTTCTTGATCCGGTACTCCAGTCCCTCAGTCATCTCGTAGATCTGGGAGAGCTGCTCCGCAGGGCTGATCAGCAGCTGGTGCAGCAGCTGCGGACGGAGCGACTCCCAGGTCACAGGCCCGCGGCCCGCGTGCAGCTCGCGGGCCAGGATGCCGGCGGCATAGTCAGGCATGTAGGGACTCGCCTGCGGCAGTCCCTCGGCCAATATCAGCCGCCGGATCGCGGTGGCGCTGGCGATGGGCCCCTCGCCCGGCTGCGCATCGTGGTATCCGGCCGCTTCGCGCCGGATGGTCAAGGGCGTGATCGTGCTGCCGAGCCGGCGCAGCGCGATCATGTAGTGCAGCCCAAGCGAATTGTTGGGCTGCATCAAGAGCTCGCGCGCGCCTTCGGCTGCGCCGCGCGCAAGGGTCCGCTCCGCCGCCGCAGCATAGGCGGCGGGGTAGCTTACGCCAGCGGCGAGTTCCTCCGCCACGGCGTCCTTCAGGTCGCTGCTCTCCTCGGCGAGCAGCGAGGCCAGCTCGTGCAGCTTGTCCGTGCTTCCTTCCTCGCTGCCGAAGACCAGGTGCGTCACAAGACCGGTCGCATTCAGCAGCGACACGGCCCCGTACGCGAACCACTCCGCTGGCTGCACGGCATAGGACACGGGCAGCTCGAACACGACATCAGCTCCCATGGACAGCGCCATTTCCGCCCGGGCCCATTTCGAGACGAGGGCCGGCTCGCCCCGCTGAAGGAAGCTGCCGCTCATTACGGCGATGGCCGCTTCGGCGCCAGTCTGCTGCTTGGCCTGGGTGAAGTGATAGACATGTCCGTGGTGGAGCGGATTATATTCAACAATTACGCCGACAATGCTCAAAATCTTGGCCTCCTTGCATCTGTGGATGATTTTAAAAGAAATAATATCATGAACTGCATCATTTACAGAATAAACATGCTATAATTTACGAACCTGTCCCTTTGGCTGCACAAGGAGTGCTGCAAATTATTGTGGGTAGGAAACCGGCAAATGCCGTATAATAAAGGGAGTATCTCGTATAAGTTATTGACAAGACTCTCTAAAAATCGGTATAATAATTTTTGTTTGTTTGGAGTGATGATCATGCACTTTCAATTTCGTAAATTGGCGTCAGCCGAAGGCCCTGTGGAGTTCCACGAGGCGCTGGATGTTCATCATGTTGCCAAAGGCCGCAAGGATATAACCCATGTGAGTCCGCTTCAAGCTGATCTGAAGGTAATTCCTTTGGGTGAGGGAGAAGTAGAAGTAAAGGGGAGATTATCTGCGGAACTGGACATGACGTGCTCCCGATGCCTGAAGCCTTTGAAGAAACAAGTCGGTATTCATTTCGAGGAACGGTTTAAGTACAGTGAGAATACAGAGAATGTACAGGACGAAGAAGACGAGATCCGCTACGTTGCAGAGGATAACGTGAATCTGATTCCTTTCATAGAAGAAGCCTTGCTTCTGAATCTCCCGTTTGCTGCCGTCTGCAAGGACGACTGCAAAGGTCTGTGCCCTACTTGTGGAACCGATTTGAACGAACAGAATTGCGGCTGTGATAAAGAAGTCATCGACCCGCGTCTTGCGGCGCTGAAGGACTTTTTTAAACAACAATAATAAAAGTCTGACATCGATATGGAATGAAGAGAAGTAAGTTCAATCCATATAACGGTTGTCTAAACTAAGCAATGGAACCAGGTTGACTTGAATAAGGAGGTGGGAACCATGGCAGTACCTCAACGGAGAACGTCCAAAACGCGTCGTGACAAACGTCGCACTCATTTCAAATTGGCTGTGCCGGGCATGGTAAAATGTGAACAATGCGGAGAATTAAAGCTTGCTCACCACGTATGCAAAGTATGCGGCACATACAAAGCAAGAGAAATTATCAAGCAATAATGAACGAAATCAAAGTAGTACCTACATCTTGGATGGGGTGCTATTTTTTTTTGAATATCGGAAGAAGAGACTCTCCTGCTGGGATTGTCTTTCTTTTTAAAACAGGATGATTTATACTGGAGCTTAGTACCTGGTTCTAAGACGATATATTTACTATATTAATAATTTATAGATCACGCAGGGGGCGATCCTTATCGAACGTTTGCCCAAACGGGCGAGACAGCAGCAGCTCGTAAGAATGATTGAAGAGAATCCGTTCATTACCGATCAGGAACTGACGCGTCAGCTTAAAGTAAGTATTCAGACCATTCGTCTGGATCGTCTGGAACTTGGCATACCTGAACTCCGTGAACGGATGAAGCTGATGGCCGAGCTTTCTTATGATCAAGTGAAGTCTCTGCCGCTGCATGAAGTGATTGGGGATATCGTTGACCTTCAGCTGGACAAGAGCGGGATTTCCATTTTTGAAATACGAGACGAGCATGTTTTCTCGCGCACCGGAATCGCCCGGGGGCATCATGTATTCGCACAAGCGAACTCCCTTGCGGTCGCCGTAATCAATGATGAAATCGCACTTACTTCTTCTGCAGATATCCGGTTTGTGAGATCGGTGCATTTGGGGGAGAAATGTATTGCCAAGGCCTATGTCCGTTCGGAGGCTGGCAACAAAGGGAAGGCAAAGGTCGAGGTCTTCACCTATGTAGGTGAGGAGATGGTCTTCCAAGGGAACTTCGTCATCTATCGTTCCGGGAAAGAGGAACACAGTGAAGGGGGAACTACACATGTTGATAGCCATTGATGCCATGGGAGGAGACCACGCGCCGCGCTCCAATGTGGAAGGCGCGCTTGCAGCCGCCAAGGAATGGAAGGATATCGAGATCGTCCTGGTCGGAGATCAGGCTCAGATCGAAGCGCTGCTTCAGGAACGTCCGTCCAATCTAACTATACGTCATACAACTGAAGTGATCGGCGGGGAAGACGAACCCGTTAAGGCGGTCCGCCGCAAGAAGGATTCTTCCATGGTAGTCGCGGGGAGAATGGTTCGCGAGGGAGAGGCCGACGCGATGATTTCTGCCGGGAATACGGGTGCTCTGATGACAACAGGTCTCCTGGTTGTAGGGAGAATGGAAGGCATTGAGCGTCCGGCACTTGCTCCGATCATACCGACCGTTGACGGCCGGGGTGTTCTGGCTCTGGACCTCGGTGCCAATATGGATGCGAAGCCTGAGCATTTGGCACAGTATGCTCTGATGGGCAGTGTATACCGCCAGCAGGTGCATGGCATTGATAAGCCTAGAGTAGGCCTGCTTAACGTGGGAACCGAGGCCATCAAAGGGAATGAGCTTACCAAAGCGGCATACCCGCTTCTACAGGAGCTGCCTATTCATTTTGTGGGGAATGTGGAAGCGCACGGTGTGCTGGCCGGGGCTTGTGATGTTCTGGTCTGTGATGGTTTTGCCGGAAATATTCTCCTCAAATCTTTGGAGGGAACAGCGGGGGCCTTATTCTCGATCCTGAAAGAGAAATTCACGAGTTCACTTAAGAACAAGCTGGCGGCTGCTGTGCTGATGCCGGAGCTGCGTGGACTCAAAAGCATGATGGACTACAAGGAGCACGGCGGGGCCCCGCTGCTTGGGCTTAGCGGGCTTGTGGTCAAAGGACATGGCTCTTCGGACGCGGATGCGATCAAGAATGCCTTCCGGCAGGCGAGGATTGCCCTTCGCAGTCAGTTGATTCAGAACATATCCAAAGAATTCAGCAGTGGGGAGAGAGTATTGAAGTGAATAATTTGCGATCGGTAGGAATTATTGGTACAGGCAAGTATGTGCCCGAGAAAGTATTAACCAATGCGGACCTGGAGAAAATCGTGGAAACGAACGACGAGTGGATCGTTTCTCGAACAGGGATTCGTGAGCGCCATATCGCTGCACCTGAACAAGCAACCTCGGATCTGGCTTATGAAGCTTCCTTAAAGGCGCTTGCGTCGGCAGGAATTGCTCCGCATGAATTGGACCTTATTATCGTAGCTACGGTTACCCCGGATATGACGTTCCCATCTACAGCCTGTCTGCTTCAGGAGAAGCTGGGGGCGAAGCAGGCTGCGGCGTTTGATTTGTCTGCGGCCTGCTCGGGATTTGTATACAGCTTGGCAACGGCAACCAACTTTATTAAGACAGGGATGTATAACAACGCGCTGGTTATTGGCGCAGATACCTTGTCCCGCATTACAGATTATACGGACCGTAATACTTGCGTGCTGTTCGGTGACGGGGCGGGTGCGGTAGTCCTTGGCGAAGTGCCTGAGGGCAGAGGGTTCCTGTCCTTTGACCTTGGTGCGGAGGGTGCTGGCGGAAGCCAGCTGAAGCTCGAAGCAGGCGGTTCCAGACTGCCAGCTTCAGCAGATACCGTAGCCGGCGGCAAGCACTTTATCTATATGAATGGCCGGGAAGTATTTAAATTTGCGGTTCGCGTGATGGGTACAGCCACAGAGGAAGTTCTCCGCAAAGCTGGAGTAGCGAAAGAAGAAGTGGATCTGTTCGTTCCTCATCAAGCGAATATCCGGATTATTCATTCAGCCATGGAACGCTTGAACCTTCCGGAGGAGAAATGCGTAATCAATGTCGATAAGTATGCGAATACCTCGGCTGCATCCATCCCGCTGGCTCTGGTAGAAGCAGCTGAAGAGGGACGTATGAAAGAGGGAGACACGATCCTGCTTGTCGGCTTTGGCGGCGGCCTTACTTGGGGCGCATCGGTTCTTGTGTGGTAATCAGTCAACGAAGGAGAGCTATCTGATTTATGGGAAAGTTAGCATTTGTATTTCCGGGACAAGGTTCCCAAGCCGTAGGAATGGGCAAAGATATTTATGATGAAGTGCCAGAGGCGGGGGAACTGTTCCGCACAGCAGATGAGAAGCTTGGCTTTGGCCTAAGCGACCTTATATTTAATGGCCCGGAGGCAGAACTTAAGATGACGGCGAATACACAGCCGGCTCTGCTGACAACAAGTTACGCACTTTACAGAATTTTTGCCTCCAAAGGAATTACGCCGGATTATTTTGCAGGACACAGTCTGGGTGAATATACAGCCTTGACGGCGGCGGGCGTTCTCTCGTTCGAAGACGCTGTGGCTACGGTTCGCGCGCGGGGTCAGTTCATGGAACAGGCCGTACCGGGCGGACAGGGGGCCATGGCTGCGGTACTGGGAGCTGAGCGGGGTGCGCTAGCTGATCTGTGTGCAGCCATTACTTCCGAAGGGAATCTAGTTGAACTGGCCAATATCAACTGCCCCGGACAGATTGTTGTATCTGGAAGTCGCGCTGGAGTGGGCGCCCTGGTAGAACGTGTCAAAGAAGCGGGAGGCAAACGTGCCATTCCGCTCGAAGTTAGCGGTCCGTTCCATTCTTCGCTCATGCGTTCAGCAGCTGAACGCCTTGAAGAAGCACTGGCGGGTGTCCACTACACGGATGCTTCTGTTCCAGTTGTGGTGAACGTTACAGCTCAGCCTGTACATAAAGGAGCCGAGGTTCCTGCTCTCCTGACTCAGCAGGTCTATTCTCCTGTTCTCTGGGAAGATAGTGTTCGCTGGTTGATTGAACAAGGCGTTGATACTTTTGTCGAGATAGGCCCAGGAAATGTTCTTACAGGCATGCTTAAGAAAATCGACAAGAACGTAAGAGGATTGAATGTGAATAGCCTTGAAAGTCTCGAGCAGGCGGCTGCGGCTCTGAAAGAGGAGCTTTAAGCTGCCCATCCGTGATTTAGTCAAGCCTGCGTAAGCTTAAGCTAAGCATACCGGGGGACACCCGGCCGTGAGTAGCTTCGCTGCAGCTGCGCTTTAGCGCTGCTTCGTGAAATACCGGAGAGCCCTTGAAAGCGCCGTGCCCTTTTGCAGTCAGCTGCAGCTGGGCAGAATAAGCTTGAGAAAGGAGGCACATTGGGATGACACAACCACTTGCCGGTCAGACGGCACTCGTGACCGGAGCTTCCCGCGGGATTGGCAGAAGCATTGCGCTTTCGCTTGCGAAAGCAGGAGCGAATGTAGCTGTTAACTTTGCCGGTAATGAAGCAGCCGCTGCAGAAGTTGTTCGTGAGATCGAAGCCATGGGCGTCAGTGCCCTTGCCATCAAAGCTCATGTAGGTGACAGCAGCCAGTTCGAGACCATGGTCAAACAAGTGATTGAAGCTTGGGGCCGAATTGATATTCTCGTGAATAACGCAGGAATTACCAGAGATAATCTTATTATGCGTATGAAGGAAGAAGAGTTCGATCAGGTAATTGAGACGAATCTGAAGGGCGTATTTAATGGAATCAAATCCGTTACCCGTCCGATGATGAAGCAGCGCTCAGGCCGGATTATTAACATTTCTTCTGTTGTCGGCGTTCTTGGAAATGCGGGTCAAGCCAATTACGTAGCCGCTAAAGCGGGGGTAATCGGACTGACGAAATCTTCCGCGCGTGAGCTGGCATCCCGTAATATTACGGTGAACTGTGTGGCACCAGGATTTATTGATACGGATATGACTGGGGAATTGCCGGAAGAGATTCGTACCAAAATGCTTGGAGAAATTCCGCTGGCACGTCTTGGCAAGCCGGAGGAAATCGCTAATGTGGTTCTGTTCCTGGCATCAGAAGCCGCTTCTTACATGACAGGACAGACCCTTCATGTAGATGGCGGAATGTACATGTAGGCTGCTTCGCAAGAGCGATATATCGTTAAAGCGGGTTTTTAAAACGGCCTCTATGGCATTTTAAGTTTAATTCTCGTATAATACCAAAGAGGAGGTGAACCGGATGTCCGATGTATTGGAGCGTGTAAAACGCATCGTAGTTGATCGCTTGGGTGCTGATGAAGCCGAAGTAACACTTGAAGCTTCTTTCAAAGAGGACCTTGGTGCTGATTCGCTCGATGTCGTTGAATTGGTTATGGAATTGGAAGATGAATTCGATCTTGAAATTTCAGATGAAGATGCAGAGAAGATAACGACCGTAGGTGAAGTTGTAAATTACATACAATCTCATACCTAAGTCATTTAAGTCCCGTACCTTGTTTATTCAGGCGGGACTTCTCCTCATCTTGGCAGAAACTCTCAATGATTGTATTCATTGATATTTTATATTACACATGAAGTCTATACGAGGTGAATGTGTTTGAAGCATAGAGTAGTTATAACAGGCATGGGAGTCATGACTTCCCTTGGCAAAGATTTGGACACGTTCTGGAACAGCCTGGTTAGCGGGAAATCCGGCGTATCGCGCATCGAGTCTTTTGATGTCAGCGATTATACAACCCAAATTGCGGCTTCGGTGAAAGATTTCAATCCTGAAGAATATTTCGACCGTAAAGAAGCTAGAAAAATGGACAGGTTTGTCCAGTTCGCCATTGCAGCAGGTTCCGAAGCCATGAAGGACAGCGGAATCGAGATTGGATCGAACACAGATGCAGAACGTATCGGTGTATCCATCGGCTCAGGGATTGGCGGTCTTGGAACCTGGGAAGATCAACATAATGTTTTGCTGGAAAAAGGACCTAAACGCGTAAGCCCTTTCTTTATTCCGATGATGATCGCCAATATGGGCTCAGGCCAAATGTCGATCATGTTCGGAGCTAAAGGACCGAATACCACTCAGGTAACCGCTTGTGCGACAGGAACCCATTCCATAGGAGATTCATTCCGCATTATTCAGCGCGGCGACGCCGACGTCATGATCTGCGGTGGAGCTGAAGCGACCATTCGCCCTACGGGAATGGCCGGATTCTGTGCGATGCGTGCCATGTCTACACGTAATGACGAGCCTGAGAAGGCAAGCCGCCCATTTGATACAGGCCGTGATGGCTTCGTCATGGGCGAGGGGGCCGGAATTCTTATTCTTGAATCCCTGGAGCATGCACAGAAGCGCGGAGCTAAGATCTATGCCGAAGTCATCGGTTACGGACTTAGCGCGGATGCTCATCATATGACGGAGCCGGATCCGGACGGTGCTGCGCGCTGTATGCGTATGGCCATTCGGGATGCCGGGCTGAATCCGGAGGATATCGATTATATTAATGCGCATGGTACTTCAACTCCGGTGGGTGACCGTTCCGAGACGCTCGCTGTGAAGAAAGCGCTTGGCGACCATGCTTATAAAGTAGCTATCAGCTCGACCAAGTCTATGACCGGGCATCTGCTTGGAGCTGCCGGAGGCGTTGAAGCCGTGATTTGTGGTCTGTCCTTGCAGAACGGGGTTATTGCACCTACGATCAATCTTGAAGATCAAGATCCGGAGTGCGATTTGGATTATGTACCTAATGAACCAAGACAAGCCGATTTAAAGATTGCAATGTCCAACTCCTTTGGGTTTGGTGGCCATAATGCCACGATTATCCTGAAGAAATTCGATGCATAAGGAGTCAGTCTGTTGAGTGGAGATCTGAAGCAGTTACAACAAAAACTTCAAATTCAATTCCAGAACCGACAATTGTTGAAACAGGCATTTACTCACGCTTCCTATGTAAACGAACACCGGTTCAGCCAGCATGAGGACAACGAGCGACTCGAATTTTTGGGCGACGCGGTGCTTGAGCTGACCGTCTCGGAATATCTTTACAATCTATTTCCGAATCGGCCTGAAGGCGAGTTAACGAAGCAGCGCGCAGCGATTGTCTGTGAGCCTTCTCTGGTTAAATTTGCCGAAGCTCTCGAGTTCGGGAATTATGTTCTGCTTGGTAAAGGAGAAGAACTAACCGGTGGGCGTACGCGTCCGGCACTTCTTGCGGACGTATTTGAGTCTTTTGTCGGTGCGCTTTATTTGGATCAGGGGCTTGAGGCAGTTACTGCCTTCCTGGACAAGCATGTGTTCACTCAGGTGGTCTTAAACGGAAAGCTTCAGGTAACAGATTATAAGACAGAACTTCAGGAGCTGACCCAGCATCATAATCTGGGCGCGCTTGAATACCGGATTATTGAGGAGCGGGGCCCTGCGCATGAGCGGGAATTCGTCTCGGAGGTATTCATGGACGGAAAGAGTCTCGGCCAAGGGAGCGGGCGCTCCAAGAAAGAGGCTGAGCAGCAAGCCGCGGCTGTTGCGCTGGAGCGTTTAAGAGTACAAGAGTAGTTAGATGGATTGAACTAAAGACTGTGTGATCGATTTCCTACCGCAATAAGCGGTTGCCAGAATCTAAACATTCATTTCTTTAGTTCATTCCATATAGATGGACTTAAAAGATTCTTTTTATTAAATGGCAGACCAAGGTAGCGATACCGGGTCTGCCATTTTTAGTTATCCGTATACGGATATCAGTGGAAAAATGTTGATACAAGCGGGTTTACTGGGTGATTTGATAGGTCACAGCCGAACCTTAATTATGTTACAATAGGCGGTAGAGGTGATAGTGCACGTATGTTTTTGAAGAGAATTGAACTAGCGGGTTTCAAGTCGTTCGCGGATCGCACGGAAATGGAATTTGTGCGGGGAATAACTGCGGTTGTTGGCCCGAACGGGAGCGGTAAGAGCAACATATCTGATGGTATTCGCTGGGTGCTCGGTGAACAGAGTGCCAAGTCGCTGCGCGGGGGCAAGATGGAAGACATTATTTTCGCCGGTAGTGATGCCAGAAAGGCAGTCGGATACGGAGAAGTATCGCTTACGCTGGATAATACGGACCAGGCGCTTCCTTTGGATTTCAACGAAGTTACGGTGACCCGGAGAGTTCATCGTAGCGGAGATAGTGAATATTTGATTAACAAGCAATCCTGCCGGCTTAAGGATATCACTGAGCTGTTCATGGACACAGGGATTGGTAAAGAGGCTTACTCCATTATTGGACAAGGCCGAATTGAAGAAATATTAAGTACTCGATCCGAAGACCGGAGAGGAATATTTGAGGAAGCTTCCGGTATTGTGAAATATAAGTCCCGTAAGAAGGATGCGAGGAAGAAGTTAGAGGAGACCGAGACGAATCTGCTTCGTATTCATGATTTGGTCAGCGAACTTGAAGATCAGATCGGGCCGCTGAAGGAACAGTCCGAGAAAGCCATTCATTATAAGGAACTGCGTGAGCAGCTTAAGCATAAAGAGATTTCCATGTATATTTATCAAATCGATCAGATCCACACTTCTTGGAGCGAAGCGAATACTAAGCTAGCTAAGCTGCGTGAAGAGCAGCTTGCCTTGTCCACGATTGTGTCTGCTCATGACGCTACGCTGGAGAAGGAACGGTCCGAGCTGCGTGTAATTGAGGAAGAGATTGAAGCTTTGCAGGGGCAGCTTCTGGAATATAGTCAGAGCTATGAGAAAAATGAAGGTTATGGTGGGCTGCTGAAGGAGCGCGCCAAGAACTTAATGCAGAATCGGCAGCAGCTGATTGATTCTATCGCGGCCAGTGAGGAACGATATAATCAGCGTGCGCTCGAACTAAAAGCCATGTCGGATAAATACTCGGAATCGGACCGAATGCTGACAGAGCTTCGTGCATTATTGTCTGCTGAGGAAGCGAAGCTGCTTGGAGTGACTGGCGGAATCAGTCAGGCGCAGGAGGAAGCCCTTAAGGGAGACCTGCTGGAGATCATGAATCAAATTGCGCAGGCGCGCAATGAGATCCGCTATGCAGACCAGCAGAAAGAAGGCGTTGTCCGCCGGATGGAGCGGGCAGAGACGGAAGGCACGAAGTGGCGGGACGAGCAGCAGAAGCTGGCTGAGAGGAAAGCGGAGCTTAGCGGCAAGCTGGAGAAGATGGCCAAAGAGATCGCCGAGGTTCGTAAAAGCTACATATCGGAAAGCGAACGGCTCCATTCTCTGCAAAAGCTGACGGAAGAGAGCCGGGACGGTCTCCGGAAATGGGAGCAAAAGCGCGAAGCCTTGGTATCCCGCCGGGATACGATGAAGGAGATGCAGGATGATTTTGACGGCTTCGCGCTAGGGGTTAAGGAAGTGCTTAAAGCCTCGCGCAAAGGAACGCTGGCTGGCGTACATGGTGCGGTAGCTGAGCTGATCCGGGTGCCCGAGAAGCTGGAAATTGCGGTGGAGACAGCGCTGGGCGCCGCCATGCAGCATGTGGTCATGGAGAATGAAGCGGTATCACGCCAGGCGATTGCTTTTCTAAAACAGCGTCAATTGGGACGTGCGACCTTCCTGCCGCTGGATGTCATCCGCCCGCGTCAAATCTCCGCTTCAGATAAGCGGACGATGGAAGATGCAGAAGGATTCGTAGGGATTGGAGCGGAGCTGGTTGGATTTGAGCCGCGGTACGCCGACATTGTCGGCAGCCTGCTGGGGAATGTGGTATTTGCGGATACGCTTGAGCATGCCAACCGGATGGCAGCCAAAAGCCAGTATCGGTTCAGAGTAGTTACTCTGGAAGGCGATGTGGTTAACGCAGGTGGTTCGATGACTGGGGGCAGTCAGCACCGCAAGAACAGCAATCTGCTTGGCCGCAGCCGTCAGCTTGAACAGCTGGATAGCGACATCCGCCAAAGTGAGACGATGATTACGAAACTGCGGAGCAGTATGGAAGAAGTTAGAGGACAAATCGCTCAGCTGGAGACAGACTTGGAGAAATTAAGAGAATCCGGAGATCGCATGCGTGCAGAGGAACAGACGGTGGCTGGCGATCTCAAACAGGTGGAGCATGAGTATCGCCATGTGTCTGAGCAGTTCGAGCTGTATGGTCAAGAGAAGGGTCATTATGTTAAAGAGATGGAAGAACTGGATAAAAGCAAGGCGGAGGCGGAGCAGAAGCTTAAAGAGCTGGCTGCCGACCAGCAGTCCAAGCATGATTCTATCCAGGCGGCTGAATTCGCCCGGAAAGCGAACGAATCTGCCAAGGAAGAGCTTCAGACTCAGCTTACCGAGCTCAAAGTAAAGGAAGGCAAGCTGGATCAGGAGTGCCTTTCCCTTCGGGAGCAGCTCAGCAGACAGCAGGCAGAGTTCAATGCCCAGGAGAAAGAGCTGGAGCAAAACCGCCGAATTCTAAGCTCCATTGAAAATGATCTCAAAGAGAATGAAGCACAAAGTGTTCGCCAGATTGAGGATCTGAACGATTATAAATTAAAGAAAAGCCGTACCAGTGAACGGCTGGACTTGCAGCGGGCTTCCCGAAGCGCACTGATGAAGAAGCTTGAAGAAGGAGAGAGCGAGACCAAGGATCAACGGGCAGCGCTGAAGTCGGTGGATGAGCAGTTGCTCCAGACCGAGATTCAGGCTAACCGTCTTGATGTCGAGCTCGATAATATTCTGAAGAAGCTGAGCGAAGACTATGAGCTCTCTTATGAAAGAGCCAAGCAGCGCTACACCATTCCAGAAGATATAACCCTTACCCAGTCTGAGGTTAAAGAGCTTAAGCGAAGTATTGCTGCCCTTGGGGAAGTCAATCTGGGAGCTATTGAGGAATTCCAGCGGGTATCCGAGCGTTATGAATTCCTGAGCATTCAGAAGAATGATCTCGTTGAAGCGAAGACAACACTCTATCAAGTAATCCGCGAGATGGATGATGAAATGTCCAAGCGTTTCAAGCTTACCTTTGATGCAATCCGCCGAGAATTTGGCACTGTCTTTACCAAATTGTTCGGAGGCGGAAGTGCAGATCTGGTTCTGCTCGATCCCACGAACCTGCTGGAGACAGGAATTGATATCGTGGCCCAGCCGCCGGGTAAGAAGCTGCAGAATCTGCAGCTGCTGTCGGGTGGTGAGCGTGCCCTTACTGCAATGGCACTCTTATTCGCCATTCTTCAAGTCAAACCCGTTCCCTTCTGTGTTCTGGACGAGGTGGAAGCCGCGCTGGATGAAGCGAACGTCATCAGGTTCGCCCAGTACCTGCGCGAATTCTCGGAGCAGACCCAGTTCATCGTGGTGACCCACCGCAAAGGTACGATGGAGGAAGCCGATGTCCTATACGGTGTCACTATGGAAGAGGGCGGCGTTTCGAAGCTCGTATCCGTAAGACTTGAAGATGACGAGGCGGAAATTGCTTAGAGGTGACTGGCGTGCCATAATAGAGGAAGACGATTAAAGTCTGCCGATAAAAAGCACAGTCCGAGAAATTTTGAACTTTTGGAATTAAAAAGCACAGTCCGAGAAACTTTGGGCTTCCGATCGCTGTTATCTTCGGATTTCCTGATTGTATACAACCACGGGGTTGAAATCCGAAGATAAAGGCGAGCGCTGACGCTTCTACAGCTCCAAACTTTCTCTACCTGCTTACAATTTCCCATCCATTAATCAAGGGTGGGATAATAATGAAAGAGCGGTTCCTTCGGGTAACCGCTCTTATCTACAAGGCAACAGCATACGCACTTAGTTACACAAGTGCTCATGAAAGAGCAGCAGTAAAGCGAATCCCGTAGGGAGAGCGGGCAAACGTACGACAGTCACATGAACGCTCCCAAAACGCAGGCAGTTGAGCGGGTCCCGTAGGGACGGCAAGCGGCTCAGTGCACATAGTGAGCTAAGTCCGGGCAGGAGCGCCGTAGTAAAGCGGGTCCCAAAGGGACGGCAAGCGACTCCCCCCTCTATAAGTCACACGGGTGCCAACAAAACAACCACACACTCCAAACCTTTCGGGTGTCCAGAGGGAAGTCCCTCTGGGGCCCTCCCTATTAGGGAGGGTTTGGGAGGGTAAAACAAGTGTAAAGGAGAATTCCATCTGTGAGTTTTTTCAAAAAATTAAAAGAGAGCATTGCAGCAAAAACAGAATCGGTTACCAAACAGTTCAAGGAAGGACTGGAGAAGAGCCGGAAGGGCTTTGTTGAGAAGGTCGCTGAACTTGTAACCCGCCGGAAGAAGATTGATGAAGAGTTCTTTGAAGAATTGGAAGAGATTCTAATTGGGGCCGATGTGGGCGTAAATACGGTCCTGCAGCTGATTGACGATCTGCGCAGTGAAGTGAAGAAACGCAAAATTGAAGACGCGGCTGAACTTCAGCCTATTCTGTCCGAGAAGATTCAGGAGCTGCTTCGCGGCGATGAGGATAACAGCATCCGTATGAATCCGGATGGAATTACGGTCATCTTGTTCGTCGGTGTAAATGGTGTAGGAAAGACAACTACAATTGGCAAGCTTGCCCATCACTACAAGCAGGAAGGCAAGAAGGTTCTTATGGCTGCTGGGGATACATTCCGTGCCGGTGCTATAGAACAACTCGAAGTATGGGGTCAGCGTGTGGGCGTAGAGGTGATCAAGCAGCAGGCAGGTTCAGACCCGGCGGCTGTTATGTTCGACGCAGTTCAAGCGGCCAAACAGCGCGGTGCAGATATTCTGTTGTGCGATACGGCAGGCCGTCTGCAGAACAAGTCCAACCTCATGGAAGAGCTCAACAAAATTTACCGCGTCATTCAGCGCGAAATCCCGGATGCGCCGCATGAGGTGCTAATGGTGCTCGATGCCACAACCGGTCAGAACGCGCTGAGCCAAGCTAAGCTGTTCGGGGAGAAGAGCGGGGTAACCGGCCTTGTTCTCACGAAGCTTGACGGAACGGCCAAAGGCGGGATCGTGGTGGCTATCCGCCAAGAACTGAGTCTGCCTGTGAAGCTGGTCGGCCTGGGTGAGAAAATGGAAGATCTACAGAAATTTGATTCTGAACAGTTCGTTCATGGACTATTCTCCGGCATACTGAAGGAAGAGACAGAGGAGTCTGAAGTCCAGTCCTAAAAAAGGAGGAATAACAATGGCCAACACTCATACCTACCCGCGCAGGGAAGAAATTGCGAATGCGATTACTCATGGCATCGGGGCTTTGTTAAGCGTGGCGGCACTTGTGCTTCTCATTGTATTTTCAAGTATGAAAGGAACGGCTTGGCATGTGGTCAGCTTCACGATCTATGGTGTGAGTATGCTGCTTCTATACACAAGCTCAACGCTGGTACACAGCTTTAAAGAAGGCAAGCTGAAGGATCTGTTCGAGTTCTTTGACCATTCATCCATTTATGTGTACATCGCTGGAACATATACTCCCTTTATGCTGGTAGCCATTCGTGGTTCGCTCGGGTGGACCTTGTTTAGCATAGTATGGGCGATTGCCCTGCTGGGTGTTTTGTTTAAAGCTTATTTTGTGAAAAGATTTCTGTTCCTCTCGACAGTATTCTATCTCCTGATGGGTTGGTTAATCGTTATTGCCTGGGGGCCATTAACCGCAGCCATCCCGGGAATGGGAATCAACTTGCTTGTCATCGGCGGTTTATTGTATACGCTCGGCACCGTATTCTATGTATGGAGGGCGTTTCCTTATCACCATGCGATCTGGCATTTGTTTGTACTGGCGGGAAGTGTGCTGCATTTCTTCACGATTTTGCTGTATTTATTGCCCGGGAATTAACCGGAATTAGAGTACAAAGAAGACAAGAAGATGTTAAGGGAAAAAGCTTGACATCTTCTTTTGTTTTCGTTATGATAAGGAACGTTGATGCACTGTAAAGTGTTTTTCCTTGACGGAGGGAGTGCCCGCTGTGAGTCAAGAGAATAGGCTAGAGAAGACGAATCGAGTAAATCTGTTATTCGACTTCTATGAACCGCTGCTTACTGAGAAGCAGCAGACTTTCCTGAAATATTATTTCCATGATGACTTCTCGCTGGGTGAGATTGCATCGGAATTTGAGATCAGCCGTCAGGCCGTGTATGAGCATATTAAGCGGGCTGAACAGATGCTGGAAGTATATGAAGACAAACTTGGACTGCTTCAGAAGCAGCAGCAGCGTCACGGAGAGCTTGAGAATCTGCGCCGGCTGCTGGAAGATAGCAACCTTACGGATGTACATAAAGAGACGGCTCTTGGCATGGTTCGCAGTATGCAGGAGTGGTGATCAGCAGAATCAGAATTGATACGGAGGTGACTAATTATGGCATTTGAAGGATTGACCAGCCGGTTGCAAAGCGTATTCAGCAAGCTGCGCGGTAAAGGCAAGGTATCGGAAGATGATGTGAATGAAGCCATGCGCGAGGTTCGCCTTGCCCTGCTTGAAGCGGACGTTAACTTTAAAGTGGTCAAAGAATTTATCGCCAAGGTGAAGGAGAAGGCCATCGGCAGTGATGTGATGGATAGTTTCACACCAGGAATGGTCATCATCGACATTGTTAACAAGGAATTAACGGATCTAATGGGCGGCAGCCAAGCGAAGCTGGCTAAGAGTAATAAGCCTCCAACCGTAATTATGATGGCGGGTCTCCAGGGTGCGGGTAAGACCACCACCTCGGCCAAGCTGGCCAAGCTTCTTCTGAAGCAGAATCACCGGCCGCTGCTTGTAGCAGGGGACATTTACAGACCGGCCGCGATCAAGCAGCTTCAGGTGCTCGGTGAGCAAATTGGGGTTCCGGTGTTTGCACTTGGTGATGGTGTTAATCCGGTTGAGATTGCCCGTCAGGCACTTCAGCATGCCAAGGATAACAGCAACGATTATCTGATTATTGATACGGCAGGCCGTCTGCATGTGGACGAGCAGCTGATGGAAGAGCTTCGTCAGATCCATGAAATCACCACGCCGGATGAAGTGTTGCTCGTTGTGGATGCAATGACAGGACAGGATGCTGTCAATGTAGCGGAGAGCTTCCACAGCCAGCTTGAGCTGACAGGGGTAGTTCTTACCAAGCTGGACGGGGACACCCGTGGTGGTGCGGCCTTGTCAGTCAAAGCTGTAACCGGCTGTCCGATTAAATTCGCAGCGCTTGGCGAGAAGATTGATGCGCTTGAGCCTTTCCATCCTGAGCGGATGGCTTCCCGGATTCTTGGTATGGGTGATATGCTCTCGCTCATTGAGAAGGCTCAGTCCAATATTGATGCCGAGAAAGCCAAGGAAATGGAGCGCAAGATGCGCAACGCCGAATTCACCTTCGACGATTTCCTCGAGCAGATGGATCAGGTGAAGAAGCTCGGACCTATCGATCAGATCATGGATATGATTCCAGGGATGGGCAAGGTCAAGCAGCTTAAGGACGTCAAGGTCGATGAGAAGCAGATGGGACGCGTTGAAGCCATTGTGCATTCGATGACTAAGCAGGAGAAGCAGAATCCGGACATGATTAATCATAACCGGCGTAAGCGGATCGCGCTTGGCAGCGGTACCTCGCTGGCTGATGTCAACCGGTTGATTAAGCAGTTTGACGAAATGCGCCGGATGATGAAGCAGTTCTCAGATATGATGGGCGGCCCTAAAGGCGGCAAGATGGCCAAAGCTATGAAGGGTATGAAAGGTCTGAAAGGCGGCGGGATGAAGTTTCCATTCCGTTAAGTCTTAGATATATATTTTATCCTATTTAAGGAGGTGAATTTCGTTGGCAACTCGTATTCGTTTGAAACGTATTGGTGCTCATAAAGCTCCTTTCTACCGTATCGTGGTTTCGAATTCCCGTTCCCCGCGTGACGGTCGCTTTATCGAGGAAATTGGTTACTACAATCCAGTCGCTGAGCCGGCTGTTGT
The DNA here is from genome assembly GCF_059492195.1 of Paenibacillus sp. Paensp111. Classification (NCBI taxonomy): domain Bacteria; kingdom Bacillati; phylum Bacillota; class Bacilli; order Caryophanales; family Paenibacillaceae; genus Paenibacillus; species Paenibacillus sp. Paensp111. Next base: position 2,950,914 of record NZ_CP168527.1, on the reverse strand, counting down.
AAATATCAATGAAGAAAAAGCATTGAAATGGCTTCAAGATGGTGCACAAGCATCTGACACTGTCCGTAACTTGCTTAGCAAAGCTGGTGTCCTCAAAAAGTTCCATGAACTTAAGAACCAGAAATAATTGCTGATTCGGAGGGTCCTCTTATGGAACAATTAGTCTGCGTAATTGCGAAGGCTTTAGTTGATCATCCGGAAGATGTGCGTGTGAACGTTGTGGAGAAAGAGCAGCTTGTTATCTTTGAACTTTCCGTACATCCAGACGATGTAGGGAAAGTCATTGGCAAGCAGGGGCGAATCGCCAAGGCGCTTCGCACGGTTGTCACCTCTGCAGCAGTGAAGCTAGACAAACGGGTCACCGTGGACATTATGTCTTAAAAATATACGAAAGAGGGTTAGGATGCATTTCCTAGCCCTTTTTCGTACATGCTGAAGATTATACGTGTTCGCAGTTCTATAGATACACTTCAACTTTTTAAAGTTATATGCTCAGGAGGGAATTATGTCCGATTCATTGCTAACGGTTGGTAAAATCGTGAATACACACGGGATTCGCGGAGAGCTCAAAGTGCTGCTCAGTACAGATTTTCCGGAGGTGCGCTTCGCTCAGGGGAATCAGCTGATTATGGTACACCCGGAGACGAAACAGCAGATTAAAGCTACTATTGAGCAGTCTCGTCCCTCCAAACAGACATATCTCGTTAAGTTCAAAGAGTATGGAAATATCAATGAGGTTGAGAGATATAAGGGATGGGATTTGAAAGTTACCAAAGACCAAACCATTGAACTACCAGAGAATGAGTATTACTTCCACGAAATTATCGGCTGCACGGTAGTAACGGAAGAGGGGGAGGAACTGGGAGTGATTGATGAGATCCTCCGTCCGGGGGCCAATGACGTATGGGTCGTGAAGACACCGGCTCGTAAGCAAATCCTCATTCCTGTAATTGATGATGTAGTTCTGGATGTGAACGTCAAAGACAAGCTGGTTAAGGTGCATTTAATGGAAGGACTGTTGTAAATGCGCGTTGATGTACTGACTTTATTTCCGGAAATGTTCGCCGGGGTCTTTGGCTCCAGTATTTTGGGTAAGGCTCAAGATAAGGGGATTATTCGGTTGAACGCGGTGAACTTCAGGGAATACTCGGGCAATAAGCATAACATGGTTGATGATACTCCTTATGGCGGGGGTGGGGGGATGGTGCTGAAGCCTGAGCCCATATTCAATGCCGTAGAAAGCTTGCTTGAAGCCGATTCTTCCGGGGAGCAATCCGAATCTCTTCGTCCGCCGAGAATCATCCTGATGTGCCCTCAAGGGGAGCCTTTCACACAGAAGAAAGCAGAAGAGCTCTCCCGCGAGGATCGCCTTATCTTTATTTGCGGACACTATGAAGGATATGACGAACGGATTCGGGAGCACCTGGTTACGGATGAACTTTCGATTGGAGACTATGTGCTGACGGGCGGTGAACTGCCTGCCATGGTGGTTATCGACAGTGTAGCCAGGCTGCTGCCCGGGGTGCTTGGAAATGAGACTAGTGCCATAACGGACTCCTTCAGTACGGGGCTGCTGGAATATCCGCATTACACGAGACCTGCTCAGTTCAGAGATTACAAGGTGCCTGATATCCTCTTAAGCGGACATCATGCGAATGTTGCCGATTGGAGACGCCGGGAAGCGCTCAGGCGCACCTGGCAGCGCCGTCCGGATCTGCTTGAGCATGCCGACCTGAATGCCAAAGATCTTAAATGGCTGGCTGAAATCAAACTTGAACAGCAATAACTAGGGAACCTCCATGAAAGCAGACATCTGCCTTTTTGGAGGTTTTTTAATGGAACGAGGTCCCTTATTGGTCCTTCTGCATAAAATAAAGAAGTATTTTGTTAAAGAAGGAGGGAAATAGGGTAATAAGATAATACAAACAGCAAATTACAAGCGAGGGATTAAGACATGATACCGGAAACGCAGCGGGAGCTGCCTACAATAGAAGTATTTATGGAACCTGAGAAAGAGTCGGAACAAAAGTTCACAGAGCCTTTCAAAACAGTAGATGATGTGCTTGCCTACTATGCGAATCGTAAATGAGTAAAGGAGGAGTCAGTATGTATGAGCTTACCGACACAATTCAGGCGGAGACAGACCGTATTATAGAGACTTTGCCAAATGAGTAAACGGTGGAGTATGGAACGGTTTAATTCAGATAATAAAAGATCATTTTCTTGACGGATCAAGGTCCGCCAGGAAAATGATCTTTTTAATTACGTAGACATACATTTAGTATACTTAAGCTTCGTATATTACTAATGAAGCCATGCTAACAAACCAGTTGAATCATGTTATTTGCTGCTTTTGTCAATCAATCGGAAGTCATCATAATGAAATCCTGGAGCTACAACACAAGATACCAAGACAGGTTCATCACCGAGCGGCTTGGCTGACTGCCATACCTTGGCAGGCACCAAGGCCTGAGGCGTCTGGCCATTCAGAATGTCGGGACCTAGAATAATTTCTTGAGTTTTGTCAGGCTGGTCGCCATCTCCGCCCAAGGTTAGCAGAAGCGGGCTTCCCGAGTGCCACAGCCAGACTTCATCGGAGAGGACCGTGTGCCAATCCGAGGCTTCATCCGCGTGCAGCAGAAAATAAATAGAAGAGGCAGCATAGCGGGGGCCTGAGTATTCATCTCCAAGAAGCTGTTGAGGAATTTCAAAGGAAGCCTTCCATAATTCCTTATACCATCCGCCCTCCACGTGAGGGGATAATTGCAAAGCTTCGACCAGCGGGGAAAGCTGCTTTTCAGTCATGTTGAATTCCTTCTTTCCAAATAAGTTTCTAATCGTTATCCCTATTAATATACCGCTTTTAGGACGGATTGTCAGATGGTGCAGGCTTAGGAGGCGTTCTCATGTCGATCAAAACCGGTAAGCAGTACGTGGAGAATTTGAATAGGCTGAGCCCAGAGGTTTGGCTGCATGGGGCACCTATTCAAGGGAAGCTTTCGGACCATATGGCTTTTCGTGGTTTGATTCAGTCCCAGGCATCGCTGTATGATATGCAATTTGAGGAATCCTATAGGGATAAGATGACCTATATTTCTCCTGATACAGGAGATCGGGTCGGGTTATCTTTTCTGCATCCCACGAGCAAAACAGACTTAAGCAGACGCAGAGATATGATGTCACTATGGGCTGAGAGGCATCACGGCTTCCTGGGGCGTTCTCCCGACTATATGAACACCGCCCTCATGGCTTTCTCGGGTGCCGCCGATTTACTTGCTGGCAGCAACCCTCAATTTGCTGAGAATCTCAAAAATTATTATGTCTACTGCCGTGAGAATGATATCACCTTGTCCCATGGCTTTATCCAGTCCAAAGTAAGCAGGCTGTCAGCCATGCTGGATAACGGAAGCGAATCGTCAGCCGCGCGGGTTCACGAGATTACTCCAGATGGGTATTTGGTGAGCGGAGCCTTTCTGTTAAACACACAGGGAGCTACGGCGGAAGAGCTGCTGATCTATCCCCAGCCTCCAACAACACTGGATCCTGTGAATCCGTATGCGTTCTTCTTTGCTGTTCCGAGCAACCTGAAGGGGATTAAGTTCATTTGCCGGGAGAACACGGTAATGGGCTCTTCCAAGTACGATTACCCGCTAAGCTCGCGTTACGAGGAGATGGATACGCTGGTCATTCTGGATCATGTATTAGTTCCGCATGACAGAATGTTTTTATATGGAGATGAGGAGCTATCTGAGAATTTTTTCGTACAAAGTCATTTCCATACGCACGTGTCGCATCAGATTCTGTGCCGATATATTGCCAAAACAGAATTCCTCATTGGTGTACTTGAATATTTGGCGGAATGTCAGGATAAGAGCATAGACCGATTGTTCATCGAAAAGGTCTCTGAAATTCTGATTGCACTCGAGACCCTGAAAGCCTTTGTTATTGCTTCCGAAGAGCAGTCCTCCATGGATGAGTGGGGAATCATGCTGCCGAGTCCGAAGCCGCTGTATGCGGCAAATGCCTGGTATCCCAAAGTCTATCCGCGAATTGTGGAGGCGATCCAGCTTCTGGGTTCCAGTGATCTGATTATGATTCCATCCGAGCAGGACTTTAACTCTCCCATCTCCCCTTATCTGGATAAGTATCTGCAAGGTGTAGATGTGGACGCGTACACGAAGGTGCATTTATTCAGACTGGCTTGGGAGCTGAGCCTCAGTGCTTTCGGCGGAAGGCAGAGCCAATATGAACGTTTCTTCTTCGGGAGCCCTGGGACACTCACGGAGCGGATTTATGCCAATCTGTCGGATAGAGAAAAGTATATCAATATAGTGAAACAATGGATGAAGCATAAATAATGACGTGATTTTTTCGGGGCGCTAAAGTTCTTGCTATACATGCTTTAGTATGATACAATTGCATTTGTTGTGAATTCGGTGGTCCTCTGCGGATAATGATGAAGAACATAGGATTTCTTCGGAAGATGTAAGAACACCTGAGTGGAAGGAGGGAGTCATATATGAATATCGTACAAGCGATTACGCAGGAACAACTTCGTCAGGATATTCCGAGTTTCCGCCCTGGTGACACTTTGAAAGTGCACGTAAAGGTTATCGAGGGATCTCGTGAGCGTGTCCAGTTGTTTGAAGGTGTTGTTATCAAGCGTCGTGGCGGTGGAATCAGTGAAACTTTTACAGTTCGTAAAATTTCCAATGGTGTAGGTGTGGAAAGAACTTTCCCGCTTCATTCCCCAAAACTCGATAAAATCGAAGTGGCTCGCCGTGGTAAAGTGCGTCGTGCTAAGCTGTACTATCTTCGCGAACTTCGCGGTAAAGCAGCTAGAATTAAAGAAGTACGTCGTTAATCTATGGATAACGATCCGGGGGCTTGATCTTCAAGCCCCTTTCGTTTTTAATAAAATAGGTATACGAATACCATCCTGTAGATAAAGAGAGGGCAGCGAGCTATGGAACAGCAATTTCAATCGGAGCAGCCGGATAGAACACAAGTAACACCGGAACCGTCCAGGAAGAAGAAAAATGAGGCGCTTGAATGGCTTAAAGCCATTGTGATTGCGGTTGTACTGGTTGTCCTGATTCGTTGGCTTTTCTTTGCCCCGTTTATTGTAGATGGGCCTTCAATGCAGCCTAATTTTCACACGGGTGAACGGATTATCGTAAATAAAATTCTTTATGATTTCAGACAGCCTCGTCATGGAGAAGTCGTGGTGTTCCATGTACCTACCGAAGGACGGGACTTTATTAAGCGTGTAATCGGCGTACCGGGCGATACGGTGAAGGTCGAAGGCGACACGGTTACGGTGAATGGAGTCAAAGTCAATGAGACTTACATTCAAGAAGCCATAGATGAGAAGCATAAGAACAATCAGCTGTACAATGATGAAGCCGACTTCCCCAATGAGCAATTCAAGGACGGGAAAGTACCGGAAGGGTATGTGTTTGTCATGGGCGACAATCGTTCGAACAGTACAGACAGCCGCCGGTTAGGTTTTATCTCCCAGAAGGAGATTGTTGGCCGTGCCGATCTGGTATTCTGGCCGATGAAGGATATTCATTTTATCAAACACTAATACTTAAAAATGGATGGACGAAGCATACACTTGTTCATCCATTTTACATAGGAGCGAACTAAAGCTGGAAACAGTCTTTAGTTCGTTCTCTATATATGGATACATATCCATAAGTATAGGGAAAATAGAGGTGCACAAGACGATGACAATACAATGGTTCCCCGGACATATGACGAGAGCACGGAGACAGATTCAGGAGAAGCTGAGTCTGATTGATGTGGTCATTGAGCTGCTGGACGCCCGCCTTCCTCTATCCAGCCGCAATCCCATGATCGACGAGATCCTGCTGAACAAGCCGAGGCTGATTCTGCTTAACAAATCCGATCTGGCTGACCCGGCGGTTACCCGGGAATGGGTGGAATACTTCAAGCGGGAAGGACATACGGCAGTTACAGCAGATGCCTCCACCGGACAAGGGGTTAAGGAAATCCCGCTTAAGGCAAAGGAACTGCTCAAGGAGAAAATTGACCGCCAGATTGCTAAGGGAATTAGACCAAGGGCGGTACGGGCGTTGATCGTCGGAATTCCGAATGTCGGGAAATCTACGCTGATCAACCGTCTAGCAGGCCGTAGCATAGCCGCAACCGGAGATCGGCCGGGAGTGACGAAAGGTCAGCAGTGGATCAAGGTCGGGACAGAAATGGAGCTGCTGGATACCCCTGGTATCCTATGGCCCAAATTCGAAGACCAGAATGTCGGTTACCGCTTGGCTGCAACGGGGGCGATAAAGGAAGAAATTCTGAACGTGGAAGACATCGCCTTTTTCGCAATAAAATATCTATGTCAATATTACTGGACTCAGCTTCAGGAAAGATTCGATCTGGGAGAACGGCCACAGGATCTTGAGAATCCAGATGAGATTGTTGCTGTAATGGAGGCCATTGGAAGAAAACGCGGCTGCATTATAAGCGGAGGCCGGGTGGATCTCGAGAAGGCATCTGGAATTATGCTCAGAGAGCTGAGGGCTGGCAAGCTGGGCCGATTCAGCATGGAATCCCCTTATTGATTTAACCAAGCGTCGGCTGAGCCGGCGCTTTTTTTTGTTGTAATATACATAACCCATTTGGAAGTAAATCCAAAATATTGAAACATTTTTCCTTCTTATGCGTCTTAGTTATAGAACATAGGGGAGGAGGATTCTTAAGCAGCTGATTCAGATTAAATGAAAAATTATCCAGATACCACTTTACAATTGAAATGCTTTAACCGATAAAAATGTTACAAAAACGAAACGAACCCCTTAGTAGGGTATGTTAATCTGTTAAAGAATTAAGTTGAATTGGATAGAGAGGAAATTGGAGGAAAATGAAAAATCAAAAATGGATGTCTGCAGCATTGGTTGGTCTTATCATTATAGTAGCCGCAGCATTTCTTTGGGAGAAAGGAAGCCGCAATACTAAAATTAACAACTTAACTCCTTTAAGCACCATGGGTCAGCTTGGAGCAAGTCTGGGTACTGCTAAAACCAGCGGAGGCCCGGTTAATAAACATAACGACCAGAAATTAACTTCCCCCGTAACGCCCAATAAAGTATATTATCGTAATAAGGTCATTGTACTGATGTATCATGAAGTAACCCCTGAACAGATTGATGCGGGCACAGTACTGGTCTCCAAATTCAAGCGCCAGATTGAATTGATGAAGGCGAACGGGTTCAAATGGATTACCATGAAGCAATATAATGACTTCATTTTGAAAGGTACGCCGGTTCCCGACAATGCCGTATTAATGACTTTTGACGATGGGTACGAATCTTTTTACCAGTATGCTTATCCGGTGCTAAAGGAAAATAAAGTTCCTGCAACGATGTTCATTATCCTCAATACAATTGATAATCCAAAGCATCCCGGGATACCCAAATTAACGTGGGATCAAATTGATACTATGCACCAGAATGGGATTGATTTCTACAATCACACGTATGACTCCCATATCCAGGCGCCTACAAATGCTTCACATAAAGCAACAAGAGCCGTTCTTGCGGGTCCTATGTATCTCGAGAAATTGAAGCGCAAAGAGACCAATGAAGAATTTAAGTCACGGGTAAAGACAGATCTTTCTATGGCTCAAGCTATGCTGAAGGAAAAGCTGAATAACGACATGGATATCCTTGCCTTTCCTTATGGAGCCTATACGAAGTCAACACTGGAAGTATGCCGCGAGCTTGGCATTAAGATCACATTCACCGTTAAACCGGGGATTAACAAAAAAGGGCAGTTGAACGGGTACCGAGTCAACGCCGGCGGGATCAAGAATAATCCCGACGAACTTATCAAATTAATGAAGAACGGCGCGGAGCAGAAGGCGAAGAAGCTTAGCAGTCCATTTGATTTGCTGAATCAGGGTCCATTGAAGACTCTGGAGCAGGTTATTCCAGAGCCTGAGAGGCAACGCAAGTCAGTAGTTAAGAATACTAAGTCCCAGGCTCCGTCCGTAAATGTGGTGGGGAGTGGAGAAGCAGCGTGACGGATATGTTAACTTATGAGAAGCAATATTGGCGGGAGAACTTCCGCCATATTGCTGGAATTGATGAGGTGGGCCGCGGATGTCTGTTCGGAGATGTGGTTGCGGCCGCCGTTATTCTTCCTCAGGATATTCTGATTGAAGGAGTAACTGATTCCAAGAAGCTTAGTGAGAAGAAGCGGGAAATGCTCTACGAGACCATAATGGAGAAGGCTGTCGCTGTAGGGGTCGGATTTGCCGATGCAGACACCATTGATAGAATTAATATCAAGCAGGCAACCCGGTTAGCCATGAAAGAAGCTTTGGAGCAGCTGTCTGTTACGCCGGACTACCTGCTGATAGATGCGGAGAAAGTGGATTCAGACATCCCGCAGATGGCTGTAATTAAAGGGGATGCCCTCAGTCAATCTATTGCGGCTGCTTCCATTGTGGCTAAAGTTACCCGAGATCGGCTCTGCCAAGGAGAATGGGAAGCGATGTTCCCCGAATATGGAATTGCTGTACATAAAGGATATGCCACCAAGCTGCATAGGGAACAAATTCTGTCCCTGGGCGCAACACCTATGCATCGTAAAAGCTTTATGCGTAATTTGTTCATACGTCAGCAGGAATTGTTCTAACTTACCCGCCGCTTAGAAGGCGGGTTTTTCTTATAAGGAGGTTCAACTATTTAAGATGAGCTTCCGATAAAATAGATATGGGTTTAATTGAAAAGGCACCAATAGGTGCTTTCTTTATGTTCATTCGAGGGAAGACTGCAAATAAAGGGGGCAAAGGAAGATGAACATCGGACCCATCGTACGGGGGCTACTTGGTGAGAACAGGGCTGGCCAGCCGAAGGAGCTGGAATTAAAGATGGGCCAGGTTATTCGCGGGGTTGTGCTAAGTGTATCCGAGAATGGCCAGGAGGCCGTGGTTCAGGTCCAGGGCGTTCAGTTAAGGGCTGTTCTGGAGACCCCGCTGCAAAAAGGACAGACGACCCTTCTTCAGGTTCAGCCTCCAGGGAAGGATGGTATGGCGGTTTTAAAGCCCCTTAACTTCACTTCATCGGCTTCACTAACGGATCGGTCACTGGCTGAAATGCTGGACAGCTTCGGAATGGAGAATACTACAGAGAATCGAGAAATGCTAAAACTGATGCAGACCCAGGGAATTCCCTTGACGAAAGATCAGGCTTCAGCGCTTCAGCAGTCCCTTGCCAGTAAGCCGCAGGGGCTTCCACTGGAACAGTGGGTGGAGTCTGCCGCAATCGCCTTTCACCGGGGTCTCCCCATAACGGCCGCAAGTGTGGCCGGTCTGAATCAAGCCGTGTTCGGAACCTCGGTACAGGATCTGCTCTCTACACTTGGAGAGCAGGTGTCAGCTTTGCTATCAGAGATTACAGATCAGGAGAGTTCTACTCGCCTTAATTCAGGCGGTCAGGCAGGATCTGCAGCGGGGCAGAAGGTACCGGATGCTGAGGCTTTGCAGCCCCATGAACTGAAGGGGGCGAGCGGGTCAGGTTCAGAAAGGGCCGGACAGACCGGACATATTACGGCAGCTGGACCTTCTAAAGGCAGTGAACTTCTGCTTAAAGTCCAGGGGCTGCTTGAAGAGCTGCGTAACCTGGGGTCGCAGAGCGCAGCTTCTCCATCTGCTGCGGCTAATACTTTGTTAGCTGAAGGAAGGCAGGAGGCAGGTAGCAGACAAGGAACAGGGTCAGTGGGGACTGGGATTGCTGGCGGTGGAAATGGCGCTGTTCTGGATAATTATGGTACAATCTTAAATGCGGGATCAGGTGTGTCCAGGACCTCTGTTGAAAACGCAGGTCAAATGACAGTTGGAGCCGCGAGTGAGCTGAGCAATATGGAAGCGGAAGACGGAAGTGGAGTTCATGCTGGGACAGACGGGAATGGAGTTAATTCTGCAAGACCAGCAGCAAGCAGTGCTGCTTCCGCCGCCCCTTCATCAGGCTCCGCTACTCAAGGGGCAGCTGGAACCCTCTCAGGCGCGGCAGCTCCCGCGCCTGAAGAACCCGGAGCTGCGCCTGCGGCTGCAGCTCCAGGGGGCACGGGCGAAGAGCCTGCGGCCTCTTCGCCGGCGCGCACCCACGGGGCAGAGCCGTGGGTGGCGCGGGTACTGAAGCTGCTCGGTGCAGAGCACGAGCAGCAGACGGCGCGCACGGTGACGCTTGGCGCGTCACCGACGCCGGAGGCGCCGCCTGCCGAAGGCGCGGCGCGCGCGGCTTCCGCCGCGGCGGGCGGCGCAGCAGCGCCCGGCGGCGAAGGGCCTTCCGGCAGCGTGCCGCAGGCCGCGCCGGGCGGGGAAGCCGCACCCGCGCGCAGCGGTGCGGCTCAGGCAGTGCCCGGGGCGGCTGTGCCTGCCGGGCAGCACGAGCGGCACGCCGCGGCTGGCGGCCCCGCAGCGGCAGGAAGCCCGGCGGCCGCAGGCCCTGCGGCGCTGCCGGATGTGCCAGCAGCGGCTGCAGAGCCCGCCGCCGCGATCAAGGAGACGCTCAAGAGCCTGCTCATGCAGGTGCTTGATTCAAGTGACCTGCCGCCGCAGCTGCAGGATACCGCGAAGCAGCTTGTGAACCAGCTTACCGGACAGCAGCTGCTGATGAACACAGATCGCACGGCTCCTTTTGCCCAGATGACGATGTTCCTGCCGTTCACCGGCCCGGATGGAGATCAGACGGCTTCCGTTCATATTCAGTCCAGACGCGGCAAGCGTGGGGAGCTGGACGCCTCGAACTGCCGGCTCTGGTTCGACCTGCAAATGAAGCATCTCGGCCAGGTCATGGTGGATGTTCAGGTTGCTGACAAGAAGGTCATCCTGAAGATACACAGTGAGCAGGAAGCTGTAGGTACTTTTATCGAGAGCAGGCAGGATGAGATTAAGGATGCCATCGAATCGGCAGGGTACCGGTTGTTGTCCTTGAAAGCGGAAGCGATGGATACCTCATCTAAGAAGCCGGGGGCGGACAGTGTACCGCCGCTTTATGTTCCCCCAGCTTATAAAGGAGTGGATTTCCGGATATGAAGGAGAAGTCTGGAGAACGGAATCTCTCTATGAAACGGGCAGTGGCTCTGAAATATGAGCCATCGGAGCATGAAGCGCCGGTCATTGCGGCCAAAGGAACGGGCCACCTGGCGGAACGAATTTTGGAGAAGGCCAAAGAGCACGGTATCCCGGTTCAGGAGGATGCTGCCCTGGTGGAGGTGCTGTCCAAGCTGGATCTGGATCAGCAGATTCCGCCGGAGCTGTATGCTTTGGTAGCTGAAATACTCAGCTTCATCTACCGGTCGGACCGGGCTGCTGAGAAGGGACTCAGCCGTGGAGAATGATCTGAGGAGCAAAGGCAAGTATAAGGATTTGCGGAAGGAAAGGGGAAGCTTTGCCGAGCATGAGGCGGCTTCCTATTTAGTGGATAAGGGTTACCGGATTATTCAACGGAATTGGCGCTGCCGAAGCGGCGAGATTGATATCATCGCCGAGCTAAGCCGGGTAATCGTCTTTGTAGAGGTTCGCAGCCGCAGCAGTAGATCACTAGCTTATGGAACTGCATTGGAATCTATCACTGCCCGTAAAATAACTCAGGTCAGGTCGACAGCTGCCGTGTATCTGCATAGCAAGAACACTTCTGATTCGGCTGTTAGATTCGACGTTATAGCGGTTCAATTGGGGCATGATGGAAGATTTGAGTCACTGGAGCATGTGGAAAATGCTTTTTAAAGAATAAATTACGAATAGGGAGATGGCTGCTTATGTTCACAACGATTAAATCGTTTGAGGATAGTTGGAAACATGAAAGTGCAATGACTGAGAGCATTCTGGATGTACTAACAGATGAATCCTTGTCCCAGGCCATCGTCCCGAATCATCGGACTTTAGGGCGGATTGCATGGCACATCGTTACCACCTTGCACGAGATGTTATCGCGGACAGGTCTTGTGTTCGAAGCCCCGCATGAAGATGCGCCGGTTCCTGCCTCAGCGAGCGCTATTGCCGAAAGCTACCGTGAGGCCAGCAAGGCCTTGAGCGAAGCCATCAGGCAGCAGTGGACCGACAGCACCCTGGCAGAGACGAACGAGATGTATGGTGACATATGGCCTAAAGGGCTCACGCTTACGGTGCTGATCCGCCATCAGATTCATCACCGCGGACAGATGACTGTACTGATGCGTCAGGCGGGTCTTCCGGTTCCAGGCGTTTATGGTCCTTCAATGGAGGAATGGACGGCCATAGGGATGCAGCCGCCTGAGGTGTGATCTTTCATTAAGCAGATTACATAACGAGATATCAAAGAGACTCTAAAGTAGCTTATCTTTAGGGTCTCTTTTTTTGTTATATCTTTCTTTTAATGCTTAAGCCTGCTTGCTATCCCGGAATTCTAAGAGAGGTGTTATGAAAGGCATCGTTTATTTAATAAGAACATCATAGTTAATAGTATTTTGTTTCTTATACTCAGCTAAAAGAGAGTCTTCAAATGCATTCATTTCAGACAGATCATTAATTTTCTTTTCCTCAACTAACTTTGTACCGAGCTTACCGAGAAAGATTGCTTTTTCATATTCATATCTTGTTTCTTTGCTTTTCCAAAATTGTTCTTTTGTCAAATCCGTTATTCTTATTCGGTTTTTCATTAGTTCTTTGACCAGTTCATTTCCTTTGTCTATGTCTGTGTCTGGATTGTCTATAGCCTCTTGATTTCGAGAAACTTCCTCACTGATCTCTTTTTCTGAAACCGTTATACCTAGTTTTTTAGCGTAATTGACCGCAAGCTCTTCTTTAACTAGATTGTCAATAAGATCAGTATCACTTAACTTTAACTGGGAGGCAATTCCTTGCTGATTGCTTGTTAATTTACTTGTTAATTCATAGTTTTTTTTATAAAAGATAAATTGTTTCTTACTGACTTCGATGTTCTTAGCTATAACTAATTTAGATAATTTCTTAGAGTCCTGTGTCTCATCAAGGCTCTTTTTTATATCATCAAATCCCTTTGTGATATTTTCCTTAGGTACCCATGCATCTTTTGAACGGGAGTACATAATTGAAGAGGTGGTTGCAATGATGACTAAAGATGCGATAAGTGTTAAGATGAACATTTTCTTCATGTAACTCATCTCCTATTTGTGTTCTATTGTAAAGCCATAAACCTTAAATTTTAACATTAATCGAAATTTCATTCGCAGGATTTATCCACTCATGCAAGCTATCATTCATCCAATTATATCAATATTTATCATTTAATGGTACATGATAGTAAATTAGCATGCCATAATGATAGAATCAAAAGGCGTTTGAAGGTGAGGGATTAACCTTTTCTAGGTGACCGAATGAGCGAGTTTGGGTGCTTGTAGTCCTCTCTACTTTTACATCACCTTTCTTCCGCCAAATGCCGGCCTGCTACCCCAGCAAATCCCGGCTGCGGCGGTCCAGCTGTCGGTATTGAATCGCTTCAGCTACGTGGGATGGGGTAATGGCATCGGAATCATCAATATCCGCAATAGTACGCGCCAATTTCAAAATACGGTCATAAGCCCGCATGCTCAGTCCAAGAGCCTCGAAAGTGGTCCTCATCAACGCCTCGGCTTCACCGCTCAGCTGAGTGAATCGGCGCAGGGTGCTTCCTGACAATTCACTGTTCCAGGAAATCTTATGTTTATGATAGCGTTCCTGCTGACGCGCCTGCGCCGCCTGAACTTTCTTCCTCATTGAAGCCGAAGAGAGGGGCGCCGGATCATGGGGCCAGTCTCCGGGACGGGGCACCTCGACCTGTAGATCAATTCGGTCCAGCAGGGGGCCGGATATCTTGTCACGGTAGCGAAGAATGCGTCCTGGACCGCATGTGCACGGAGGAAGTGGCGGTTCGGTCCCTAAGTAACCGCACGGACAAGGATTCATCGATGCCGCCAGAATGAAATGAGCCGGGAAGGTAAATGCCGCCTTCGTTCGGCTTATAGTAACGGCCCGGTCTTCGAGCGGCTGCCTCAGTACCTCTAGGGCCCCGCGTGAGAATTCAGGCAGCTCGTCCAGGAACAGGATTCCCTTATGGGCGAGGCTGACTTCACCGGGTTTGGGAATGGTTCCTCCTCCAACGATGCCTGCTGCTGAGATTGTATGGTGGGGAGACCGAAAGGGTCTTGTACGAATAAGGCCGGCCTCCGGTTCCTTGAGCTTACCTGCTGCGCTGAAGATCTTCGTCACTTCAAGAGATTCATCCTGGGACAGAGGCGGGAGGATGGTGGGAAGACGGCGAATAAGCATCGTTTTGCCGGTTCCCGGAGGGCCAATTAGAAGGATATTGTGCATGCCGGCAGCAGCGATCGTAAGGGCACGCTTAACGTGCAGCTGGCCGAGCACATCGCTGTAATCCTCTTGAGCGGCAGAGGAGTGATTCGTGGGTACCTCCCTGGCAGTGGGCTGCTCTTTCAAGTGGTGGAATGAACCGATGTGAAGAGGACCTCCTTGAGTGCCTTGTGACTGTTCGGCTTCAGGTGCAAGCTCTTTCAGATGAGTGAGTCCATATACCTTTATTCCTTCAAGGAGTAAAGCTTCTTCCGCACTGCACTTTGGAAGCAGAACGGAGGTGAAGCCTTGTCTCTTCGCTAAATCTACCATGGACAGTACGCCAGACACGGGGCGCAGCCCGCCTTCGAGCGACAGCTCACCGATGATCAGCATTTTCTCGTCTTCAGGCAGAGTGATCTGCCCGCTCGCGGTCAGAAGACCCAGGGCAATAGCGAGGTCAAAGGCAGAGCCTTCCTTCCTTAAGTCTGCCGGAGCCAAATTAATCGTGACTCTCTGAAGGGGAAAGGTATAACCGCAGTTTTTGATGGCTGAACGTACTCGCTCTATGGATTCCCTGACCGCTGAGTCGGGCAAGCCAATAATAGAGGTCTGCGGAATTCCGCTGGACAGATCCACTTCTACCTCGATCATTACACCGTCTATCCCATACAAACACGAACTGAACAATTTTCCATACATAACAAAAAAACACCCTTTCATCTTGGAGTATTGGCATACTAGAGCCAGGTACCGTGAGGAAAAAGGTGCTTCCTTATACATTCCTTCATATTCTAGGTAATATGATTAATTATTGGATGAATCTTTTAATAAGTCAAGGTGGACACGTGGTTTATTTACAACTAGCATACTCGTACGTTTCTGAGGTTGGAGCCTAGTAGGAAAATACAAACTATGAACTAAGTCTATTTTACTATGTATTTAAGAGTTGGGATAGAAAAATTCCCCATATCCTAGTGAGGAGAAGCTGATCATTCTCAACCCGCGATGAAAACGATATCAAAAAAATGTAGAATTACCGAACTTTTTAAGGAAAGCGTTTTAAAAACATGATACAATATTGTGGGTTTGAAATTATATGGAATTTCTCATACCCTTAATAACCGCCCGTTGATAGGAGGATTCTAGAGTGAATATCCATGAATATCAAGGAAAAGAAGTCCTGAAGCAATATGGAGTGACCGTTCCGCAAGGACGGGTGGCATTTACGGTGGATGAAGCCGTGGAAGCAGCCGAAGCACTGGGCAGCCCAGTGGTCGTGGTGAAGGCTCAAATACATGCAGGTGGCCGCGGTAAAGCTGGCGGCGTCAAAGTAGCGAAGAATCTGGATGAAGTTCGTAACTATGCAAATGAAATCCTTGGCAAAGTACTGGTAACGCACCAGACAGGGCCAGAAGGCAAAGAAGTGAAGCGCCTGTTGATCGAGCAGGGCTGTGACATTCGTAAGGAATACTACGTCGGTGTGGTAGTTGACCGTGCAACCGGGCGTGTCGTGCTTATGGCTTCCGAGGAAGGCGGCACGGAGATTGAAGAGGTTGCGGCAGCAACGCCAGAGAAAATTTTCAAAGAAGTTGTGGATCCGGCTGTAGGGCTACAGGTATTCCAAGCCCGCAGATTAGCATACGCGATCAACATTCCGAATGAACTTGTGAATAAAGCTGTAAAGTTCATGCTGGCCCTATATACCGCATTTATTGAGAAAGACTGCTCTATTGCAGAGATTAATCCGCTTGTAGTTACAGGAGATGGCGAAGTTATGGCGCTCGATGCCAAGCTTAACTTTGACTCCAACGCCCTTTTCCGTCATAAGGATATTCTTGAGCTTCGCGATCTGGAAGAAGAGGATGCGAAGGAGATTGAAGCGTCCAAATTTGATCTCAGCTATATTGCTCTTGATGGGAATATCGGCTGTATGGTTAACGGAGCTGGCCTCGCCATGGCTACCATGGATATTATCAAATACTATGGAGGCGACCCTGCCAACTTCCTCGACGTAGGGGGCGGCGCAACAGCAGAGAAAGTAACTGAAGCGTTCAAGATTATCCTGTCCGACAGCAAGGTAAAGGGTATCTTCGTAAATATATTCGGTGGCATCATGCGTTGTGATGTTATCGCCGAAGGGATTGTTGAAGCAGCCAAGCAGGTTTCGCTTGACCGTCCGCTCGTAGTTCGACTCGAAGGAACCAATGTCGAATTAGGCAAGAATATCTTGGCAGAATCGGGACTTGCTATTGTCTCTGCGGATTCCATGGCTGATGGTGCCCGCAAGATCGTAGAGCTCGTATCATAATACGGAATTTAGAAGGAGGCTTTGGATATGAGTATTTTGGTCGATAAAAATACGAAAGTCACCACCTCAGGTATTACGGGAGCAACCGGACTGTATCATACAAGAGGCGGCCTTGAATACGGCACGCAAATGGTCGGCGGTGTGACTCCGGGCAAAGGCGGTACAAGTCTGGACATTACCCTAGAGAACGGCGAGACCGTAACTCTGCCGATCTTCAACTCGATTCGTGAAGCCAAGGAAGCAACAGGCGCGACAGCGCACGTAATCTACGTTCCACCAGCATATGCTGCGGACTCGATTATGGAAGCGGTAGATGCAGGAATGGAACTCGTGATCTGTATTACTGAAGGTATTCCTGTACTCGATATGGTGAAAGTGAAACGCTACATGGAAGGCAAGAATACCGTGCTTATCGGACCGAACTGTCCTGGCGTAATTACTCCAGGCGAATGTAAGATTGGTATTATGCCGGGTTACATTCATACTCCAGGTCATGTAGGTGTTGTCTCCCGTAGTGGTACGCTCACCTATGAAGCGGTTCATCAATTGACGACTCGCGGTATTGGTCAGTCTTCTGCTGTGGGTATCGGCGGTGACCCGGTGAAAGGTTCCGAATTCATCGACATTCTGTCCAGATTTAACGAAGATCCGGATACTCATGCGGTAATTATGATCGGCGAAATCGGCGGTACTGCTGAAGAAGAAGCGGCCGAGTGGGTGCGCGATAATATGAAGAAGCCGGTCGTTGGCTTCATTGGCGGTGTAACTGCTCCTCCAGGCAAACGTATGGGTCACGCGGGTGCGATTATTTCCGGAGGTAAAGGTACGGCTAAAGAAAAAATCGCCAAGCTTGAGTCCTGCGGTATTAAAGTGGCTCCAACTCCGGCGGAAATGGGCTCAACACTTGTGACTGTACTCGAAGAGCGCGGCATGCTTAGCCAGTGCACAACTCATTAAGAAGCATTCATGGGCAAAGTATAAATTGAATTAGAACTGAGCTTCCAATATATGCTATACTTTGTCTAAAGGTAGGCAACCTTCTTTTCCGATGACGGGAAGAAGGTTGTCTTTTTTTGTTCTTATTCAGGGAAGCCAGTAGCGTATAGAAGTTATAGTACATAGTCGAATTAATAGTCAGCTGGTGTGTTAATTAAAAAGGAGGAGCAAGCTTGGATATGAAGAAGAAGAGAGTACTGATTGGCCTTCAAGAGACCCCAGGGATCGGATGGAAGAGTATAGAGCGGATTCTTGAAATGGAATACTGGGAGAAGGCAACCGAATTTACAGCTTCAGACTGGGTGGACTGCGGATTAACCGAGGTTCAAGCAGCCAGAATGGCAAGTCAATTTACAGAAGAATGGCTGGAGCAAAGGGAAGAATTAATACATAAAAAAGGGATAGAAGCAGTGACACGGCTGGATAAGGATTATCCTATATTAATGAAGGAAACGGTTCGGCCTCCCTGGGCAATGTACCTGATGGGGCACAGAAGGCTGCTGAGTACATTTTCAATAGCCATGGTTGGAACAAGAGTACCTACCGCTTATGGACGGAAAGTTGCGGAAATGCTAGCCGCTGAACTGTGCAGGCATGAGGTCACCATCGTAAGCGGGATGGCCAGAGGGATAGACGGGGTCTGTCATGAAGCTGCCCTTCGCTGTGGCGGGGCGACGATCGCCGTTCTCGGAACTGCCATCGATACAGCTTATCCATCTGAACATACGTCTTTATACCGCCGAATTGCTGCGGATGGGCTTGTAGTGTCAGAATATCCTATAGGTACACCTCCGCATCCAGGGTTATTTCCGCAGCGTAACCGGATAATTGCCGGACTAACCCGGGGAACTCTGGTAGTTGAAGCGGATGTCCGAAGCGGATCGCTGATTACAGCTGATTCGGCCATGGAAGCGAACCGGGATGTGTTTGCCGTCCCGGGACCCATAACCTCTCCGAAGAGCAGCGGTGCTCTGGGACTTATCAAGCAGGGAGCCAAGCTGGTAACCTCAGCAGCAGATATTTTGGAAGAGTACGGGATTGAAAGGATGCAGCATGCGACAAAAAATGAAATATCTTCCGAAGGAAACAAGTTGACAGAACAGGAGCAGCACATATACCATATGTTGGAGCAGAGCACCTTAAGCTTTGATGGATTGCTCTCAAGAACGAAATGGGATTTTGGACTTTTGCATTCAGTTCTGTTATCTTTAATCATAAAAAAGCAGGTCGTGCAATTACCTGGTTCTATTTACAAAATAATATAGTTCAGACTCGGGTTAGATGAGTGATAAACCAGACTATAAATTACTTGGTAAAGTATACTGTGAAGTGTTGTGAGAGGAGGATGAGCCTATGGCGGATTCACTAGTAATTGTCGAGTCTCCTGCGAAAGCGAAGACGATCGGCAAATATCTGGGCAGCAAATATATCGTGAAAGCGTCTATGGGTCACATTCGCGATCTGCCAAAGAGTCAGATTGGCGTTGAAGTCGAGAATGACTTTAATCCCAAATATATAACCATCCGCGGCAAGGGTTCTATATTGAAGGAACTGAAAAGTGCGAGCAAGAAAGTTAAGAATATTTATCTGGCGGCTGACCCCGATCGTGAAGGTGAAGCCATTGCCTGGCATTTGGCGCATCTGCTTGATGTGGATGCCAGTAAGAGCTGCCGGGTTGTGTTTAACGAAATTACTAAGGATGCAGTTAAGGATGCATTCAAGACTCCACGTAAAATCAATATGGATCTGGTGAATGCCCAGCAGGCGCGGCGCATATTAGACCGTTTAGTAGGATACAAGATCAGCCCTCTTTTGTGGAAAAAGGTAAAAAAGGGCTTGTCCGCTGGACGTGTACAATCTGTGGCGGTCAAGATTATTCTCGACAGGGAGAATGAAATCTCTGAGTTTGTCCCTGAAGAGTACTGGAGTATTACAGCTGCCTTGAAGACTGGAGATACCTCATTTGAGGCCAAATTCCACAGGCTGAAAGGCGAGAAGATCGAGCTGTCAAATGAAGCTGATGTCAAGCAGGTGCTTCAAGCGATAGAAGGAGCTTCATTCCAGGTAAGCGAGGTGAAGGAGAAGGAACGTCTCCGTCATCCATCTGCTCCGTTCACAACGAGTTCAATGCAGCAGGAAGCTGCGAGAAAATTGAATTTCCGTGCAGCCAAGACCATGTCAGTCGCTCAGCAGCTGTACGAGGGCGTTGAGCTTGGCAAGGAAGGCACCGTGGGTCTGATCACTTATATGCGTACGGACTCTACCCGGATTGCGGTATCTGCACAGGAAGAGGCCAAAGACTATATTCTTGATAAATATGGCGATAAATTTGTACCTGAATCTCCCCGCCAATATTCCAAAAAGGCGGCCAATGCGCAGGAGGCTCACGAGGCCATTCGTCCAACTTCAGCAATGCGTGATCCGGACTCTATCAAATCTTTCCTGAGCAGGGATCAATATAGACTCTACAAGCTGGTATGGGAACGATTCATGGCAAGCCAAATGGCTTCTGCCGTTCTGGATACGCTTTCTGTGGATATTGCCGCTGGTGAAGCGACCTTCCGGGCAGTGGGCTCCAAGGTAAGATTCCATGGTTTCATGAAGGTCTACGTGGAAGGAAATGACGATGGAACCACCGATGACGATAAATTCCTTCCTCCGCTGAAGTCGGGAGATGTGCTGGAGACTCAGCACGTGGATCCCAAGCAGCATTTCACCCAGCCGCCTCCAAGATATACCGAGGCCCGCTTAGTGAAGACGCTTGAAGAGCTGGGCATAGGTCGTCCGAGTACGTATGCACCTACTCTTGAGACTATTCAGAAGCGTGGTTACGTAGCTATCGAAGAGAAGAAATTCATGCCCACAGAGCTTGGGGAACTCGTAATTGAGCAAATGGAACAGTTCTTCCCTGAAATTCTTGATGTGGAATTTACCGCTCATATGGAAGGTGACCTCGACCATGTGGAAGAGGGCGAGGAAGATTGGGTCAAAGTACTGAGTGAATTCTACGAGTCCTTTGAGAAGCGCCTTGAGGTTGCCGAAGAAGAGATGAAGGAAATTGAGATTGAGGACGAAGTATCTGATGAGATCTGTGAGAAATGCGGCAAGCCGCTGGTCTACAAGCTCGGAAGATTTGGTAAATTCCTGGCTTGTTCCGGCTTTCCGGATTGCCGGAATACGAAACCGATTATTAAGGATATTGGTGTGACCTGCCCGAAATGTAAAGAAGGGCATGTTGTGGAACGCCGCAGCAAAAAAGGCCGTGTCTTCTATGGATGTGACCGTTATCCGGAATGCGATTTCGTATCCTGGGATAAGCCATCACCCAAGCCGTGTCCGCAGTGTGGTTCACTGCTGGTTGAGAAACGTAACAAGCAAGGAACGAAGCTCCAGTGCACGGGGTGCGATTATACAGAAGCAGTAGAAGAAAATGATGACGATGCATCCGAGTGAACATTCATTCCCGAATGGCTTGGCAATATTGTAGGAGGTTATGAAATTGACAGATCAGGCAAGGGTTACCGTAATCGGAGCAGGTCTGGCAGGCAGTGAGGCTGCCTGGCAGATTGCAAGCCGCGGTATCCCGGTGACTTTATATGAGATGCGGCCGGTCGTGAAGACGCCTGCCCATCATACGGACAAATTCGCTGAATTGGTGTGCAGCAACTCACTACGGGCGAACGGTCTTACCAATGCAGTTGGTGTACTGAAGGAAGAAATGCGCAGGCTGAACTCTTTGGTGCTCAGTTCTGCAGACAAGAACGCAGTGCCTGCTGGGGGAGCTCTAGCGGTAGACCGAGACGGGTTCTCAGGGGATATTACAAGAACGCTTCACGAGCATCCACTGGTTACGGTAGTTAATGAAGAATTGAAAGAAATCCCTTCAGAAGGGATTGTCGTTATTGCTACCGGCCCGCTGACCTCGCCGGCCCTCTCCGAACAAATTAAAGGACTTACGGGTGAAGAATACTTCTACTTCTATGATGCGGCTGCTCCCATTGTAGAGAAAGACTCCATAGATATGGAGAAGGTCTATCTGGCTTCCCGGTATGACAAGGGCGAGGCAGCTTACCTCAACTGTCCGATGACAGAGCAGGAATTTGATGCGTTCTATGAAGCTCTGATCACTGCGGAAGTCGCCCAGGTTAAGGAATTTGAGAAGGAAATCTATTTTGAAGGCTGCATGCCGATCGAAATTATGATGCGGCGCGGCAAGCAGACCGCTCTTTTCGGGCCAATGAAGCCCGTTGGTCTATTGAATCCTCATACCGGCACATTACCGCATGCAGTAGTTCAGCTGCGTCAGGATAACGCTGCCGGGACCTTGTATAACCTGGTCGGTTTCCAGACCCATTTGAAATGGGGAGAGCAGAAGCGGGTCTTCTCCATGATTCCGGGCCTTGAGAACGCAGAATTTGTTCGTTATGGAGTAATGCACCGCAATACGTTCATTAATTCTCCTACTCTGCTCGAGCCTACCTATCAGACCAAGAAGCGTCCCAAGCTGTTTTTTGCCGGTCAAATGACTGGGGTGGAAGGTTATGTGGAGTCCGCGGCTTCGGGGCTGATTGCCGGTATAAATGCAGCGAGAGCGGCAAGGGAGCAGGAAGGTATTGTGTTCCCGGAAGACACCACGTTAGGAAGTATGGCCCGTTATATAACAACGGCTGACTTCAAGCATTTTCAACCGATGAATGCGAACTTTGGTCTTTTCCCTAAGCTTGAAGAGAGATACAGGAAGAAAAGTGAGAAGAACGAGGCACTGGCCCGAAGGGCGCTGGACAGCCTTGAGCAGTTTGTAACCCGTGAGTCCATATAAAAACAACCAGTTGCCGTCCTAATCCTTAGGGCGGTGAATCTGTTTTCGGTCTTGAAAATATAGGTTCAATCATAAAGTAAGATGAGGTGATATCGATGGAAATGTCTTTTCATGCAACAACGATTTGTGCGGTTCGCCATAATGGTAAAGGAGCCATCGCCGGCGATGGCCAGGTAACCTTCGGTGAGAGTGTCATTATGAAGCAGACGGCGAAAAAGGTAAGAAGGCTTTACAGAGGTCAGGTTGTTGCCGGATTTGCCGGATCTGTAGCAGACGCGATTACTTTATTTGAGAAGTTTGAAGGCAAGCTTGAGGAGCATCACGGGAACCTTCAGCGTGCAGCAGTTGAATTAGCTAAGGATTGGCGTCAAGACAGGGTGCTGCGCAAGTTAGAGGCCTTGATGATTGTTATGGATAAGACAGGAATGCTTCTGATTTCAGGCGGCGGGGAGATTATAGAACCGGACGACGATGTCCTGGCTATCGGCTCAGGCGGTAACTTTGCCTTATCGGCTGCTAGAGCGCTCAAGCGCCACGCTTCTAATCTGGATGCGAAGGACATGGCCAGAGAATCGCTCAAGGTAGCCTCAGAGATCTGTGTATACACGAACGGGAATATTATTGTAGAAGAGCTGTAAGTAGATTCAGAGAGCCAAGGAGGGATTTATATGACGAATCAGGCACTAACCCCCAGACAGATTGTTGCTGAACTGGACAAATACATTGTAGGACAGAAGCAGGCAAAGAAATCGGTAGCCGTTGCGCTCCGTAACCGATACCGTCGTAATCTTCTTGGCGACGAGGTCCGTGATGAGATTGTGCCTAAAAACATTTTGATGATTGGCCCAACAGGTGTGGGGAAGACGGAAATTGCCCGGAGATTAGCCAAGCTGGTTAATGCCCCATTTGTCAAAGTCGAGGCTACAAAGTTCACAGAAGTAGGTTATGTGGGACGGGACGTAGAATCTATGGTCCGAGATTTGGTCGAGACAGCCATCCGTATGGTTAAGCAGGAGCGCACAGAGAAAGTCAAGGATAAGGCGGAGGAGCTTGCTAATGAACGTCTTGTCCAGATTCTCGTTCCTTCTCCTACCAGGAACAAGAGCCAGCGTAATCCTTTTGAGATGCTATTCGGGAATCAGAACCAGGGGACACCGCAGGTGAATGAAGATCAACCGGAACAAGATAGTGAAGTTACAGAGAAGCGCCGGAAGGTTAGGTTTAATCTGCTTGCCGGGCAGCTTGAGAATGAGACCGTGGAAATCGATGTGGAGGACAACGCTCCGAATATGCTCGACATGTTCGCCGGGCAGGGCAATGATCAGCTCGGAATGAATATGCAGGAGATGTTCGGAAATCTTATGCCGAAGCGGACGAAGAGACGGAAGCTTACCGTAAAGGAAGCGCGTAAGGTGCTGACTCAGGAAGAGGCCAACAAGCTGATTGATCATGATGATGTTGTACAGGAGTCGATCAGCAGAGCCGAGCAGTCGGGGATTATATTTATCGATGAGATTGATAAAGTTGCAAGCCGGGGACAGGGAGCGGGGCCTGACGTATCCAGAGAAGGGGTACAGCGTGATATCCTGCCAATCGTAGAGGGTTCGACGATTATGACCAAATATGGTCCCGTCAAGACCGACTATGTGCTGTTCATTGCTGCCGGGGCTTTCCACGTGTCTAAGCCTTCGGATTTGATCCCCGAGCTGCAGGGCCGGTTTCCGATCCGGGTTGAACTCAGCAGCCTGACGCTTGATGATTTTGTGTCCATATTGACCGAGCCGCAGAACGCTTTGACCAAACAGTATATTGATCTCCTGCGTACAGAAGATATTGAAATTGAATTCTCGAACGAGGCTATTCGCGAAATTGCCAATATTGCCGCTGCGGTGAATGCCAATACCGAGAACATTGGTGCAAGAAGACTGCATACCATACTCGAAAAGCTGCTGGAGGACTTATCCTTTGAAGCACCAGAGCTTACCCTGGATAAAATGGTGATCACTCCCCAATATGTAATCGAAAAGCTGGGCGATATTGCCAAAGACCGGGACTTAAGCCAATATATCTTGTAGAATAGAATATATGAAGTTAGTTACCGACCAAGGTCCTGCTTTCCGGGACTTAAGGGTCGGTTTTTATTTTGGCGAAATTCCAAGGAATGTGATTGTCGATTTTTAGCAGTTTTAAAAGAAAGAAATTAGATTTTAGCTATAATTATAATAAATTACCAAATTTTTTAAAAAAATAGGGCTTTTTTCTCATTGTATTATAGGCCATTCTCTACGAAACTTAGGATATATGACATTAATAGTGAATTTGCTCTTGTAGGACAATAGAAAGAGAAGCAAAGTAGAAAAAAATGTCGAAATTAGAGGATTTTTAGCGTAAGATATGGAAAGATGTATTGCAGAATTATTAGGTCATATTTCATCTTTTTGGGGGGCTTGGATGTGCAGTTATTAAATGGGGTAGGGTTTGATAGATTGGAAGGCGCATTGAAGGCTGCAAATACAAGACAAAGCGTCATTGCCAACAATATCGCGAATGTGGACACTCCATATTTCAAAAGATCAGAAGTTTCTTTCGAGAGCTTGCTGCAAAGTCAGATGGATAACGGTACAATAGTACTCCGGGGGAAACAAACAGACCCCAAGCATTTTGCGATTGGACCCGTTAACAATGTTCCGGATACCTTGATAACCACAGATCAATCTACTTCGATGAATAACAATATGAACAATGTTGATATAGACTCCGAGATGTCGTCCATGGCAGAGAATCAGCTAAGATATAACGCTTATATTGAGCAGATGAACAGCCGAATTAAAATGATGCGAACAGCAGTAGAAGGGAGAGCATAAATTTGAGACTTAACAGCAGCTTCGAAATTAGTTCTTCAGCACTAACTGCTCAAAGACTCCGGATGGATGTTATTTCTTCTAACATTGCTAATGCAGAGACAACACGGGCTAAAGTGGAGAACGGGCAAGCCGTTCCTTATAGACGGAAGATGGTAGTAATGAGTCCTAACGAAACCGAGTTCGGTAAGATGTTGAATTCAGCAGTAAGCGGACAACCCTCGACCGGACAGGGTGTGAAGGTTAGCGCGATTCAAGAAGATCAGACAGCCTTCAAGCCTGTGTATAATCCAACGAGTCCTGATGCTGATAAAGATGGTTATGTATATATGCCAAATGTAGATGTATTAAAAGAAATGGTAGACATGATCTCAGCGACCCGTTCTTACGAAGCTAACGTTACAGCACTGAATGCATCCAAATCCATGGAATCTAAAGCACTACAAATAGGGAAATAGACTAAATAGAGCAGGTAAGGAGAGTGTCGTCTTATGATTCAAAGTACAGTCGCAAGTGCAATAAAGCCCCTTGAATTGGTTCAGCCCCAAGTCAAATCAACACCGGCCAGTCCTTCGGATACGATTAAAGATTTTGGGTCCTTCCTCAAAGACGCCATTGACGGCGTCGCTAACCAAGAACAGAACGCCCAAAAGATGGGTGATAAATTTCTTACCGGTCAGGTTGATATGGATCAGGTTATGGTCGCTTCTGAACAAGCTTTATTGAGTTTGCAGCTCACTTCGCAAGTCCGTAACAAGGTAATTGAAGCTTACCAGGAGATTATGCGAACGCAAATGTAATTCAATTTAGCAAAAGTTTCGGATGAGGTGACGATGTGAATGAGAGAATTGCCCAGTACAGAGATAAAATAAGCCAGTACTGGAACCACTTTACGAAAAAGCAAAAAACACTATTAATATCCACCGTATCCATCATTCTACTTGCCATCATTCTCTTAACGATGCAGTTCTCCAAGACACAATACGAAGTAGCTTTTACTAACCTAGATTCAACAGATGCTGCCGGAATTATTAACTATCTGGAGACGGGAAATATTCCATATCAATTAAGTGCGGATGGAAAAAGCATTTCGGTACCAAGTACACAGGCTGCCAGAGCGAAAGTGGATGTGGGTTCACAGGGGATTGTCAAGAATGGCTCCATAGGTTTCGCAGGAACGTTCGGTACGACGTCTTCTCCAATCGGAATGACAGATAACGAATTTAATGTGAAATATAAGACCGCACTTAACGGTGAAGTCGAACAGCTGCTTACGAATATGCAGGGTGTTAGTGGAGCGAAGGTGCTCATTAATCTGCCTGCAGAGAATGTGTTCGCAAGTCCAGATGAACAGGAGAAGGCTTCGGCTTCCGTAGTTCTGAGCTTCAAACCGGGATTTCGTCCCGATCAAGGCGCAATTGATGGTTACTATAACCTGATTAAGACTGCTGTACCCAATCTTCCAGTGGAGAATATAACAATCTCCAGCAGTGATGATAACGAGTTGCTTGCGACAGGGAAGAACGGAGGAAAGGCGGGAAGTCTGACCGGAGCTGTATCGGAGAATATGGCACTTCAGAAGAAGTTCGAGAATGATGTGCGTCAGAGTGTTCAACAATTTCTCTTAAAGCTGACAGGTCCGGATAAGGTGAATGTTCTGGTCGCTTCCAAGCTTAACTTCGATCAGGTGAGCCAGAAAGAAAATCTGGTAACCCCGGTTGATACCGAGAACATGAAAGGGATTGAGATCAGCGCCCAAAAGATTCAAAAAAGCTACACAGGGAAAGGTACTCCAGCTAGTGGGGGAGTCACGGGTACGGGTCAGACCGATGTACCTGGTTATCCGGGTTCCACTTCTTCATCGGATACAACTTCGGATGAAAGTACTTCAACTATCAACTACGAGGTTAACCGAATTAGCAAGGAAATTGTGCAAAGTCCCTATACAGTAAAAGATTTAACCATAAACGTCATGGTTGAACCACCTGCAGGAAAAAATTCTTTGGATCAGGTTACACAAGATGCAATTCAGAATGTTCTGAAGAACATTGTTGCTTCCTATTTGGCTGATTCTGGAACTACTTATACAGACGCCGACCTGGGTAAGAAAGTTTCGGTCTTCTCCCAAGCCTTCCAGACAGACAATGCTTCGCAAAGCGGTCTGAGCTTGGCTAGTCCATTGGTTTGGGGAATTGGGGCAGCACTGCTGCTGGCCGGAGCGGGTATCGGATACTTAATTTATCGGCGCCGCCGCAATCAAGATGAAGAGATCGAAGAAGATGTTCCTCTGGCCATGCCAACAGAGTTTCCATCGATTAATCTGGATTCGATTACCAATGAAAATCAAGTACGCAAACAACTGGAAACGTTGGCTAAGAAAAAACCGGATGAGTTCGTTAACCTGCTTCGGACTTGGCTGGCTGATGAATAGAGGTGAACGTAGTGTCAAAAGGACTTAATCAAGGATTGAGCGGCAGGCAAAAGGCAGCGCTCCTGCTAATCTCACTCGGACCAGAGGTTTCAGCTCAAATATTCAAGCATCTGCGCGATGACGAGATCGAACAGCTAACATTAGAAATTGCCAACGTTCGTAACGTGAATAGTTCTGAGAAAGAAATGATTCTGGCCGAGTTTCACCAAATCTGTATGGCGCAGGAATATATTTCACAGGGCGGTATCAATTACGCCAAAGAAATACTGGAGAAAGCACTGGGCACACAGAAAGCTTACGATATTATCAATCGACTGACGGCGACGCTGCAGGTGAGACCATTTGATTTTGCCCGCAAGGCTGATCCGAACCAGATTCTAAACTTTATCCAAAATGAGAACGCACAGACCATAGCCTTAGTGTTGTCCTACCTTCAATTCGAACAAGCGGCTGTGATTCTATCTTCCCTACCTCAAGAGAAGCAGGCGGAAGTTGCAAGAAGAATTGCCGTAATGGACAGCACATCACCTGAGGTTATATCTCAGGTAGAGAGAGTGCTAGAGCAGAAGCTGTCCGCAACTGTGACTCAGGACTATACAAGCGCTGGTGGTATTGAGTCGATCGTTCAAATCTTGAACGGTGTAGACCGGGGAACAGAGCGTACCATTCTCGATTCACTCGAAATTCAGGATCCGGAGCTTGCGGAAGAGATCAAGAAGCGGATGTTCGTATTCGAGGACATTGTCAATGTGGACAATCGTTCGATTCAACGTATTATCCGGGATATCGAGAATGCAGACCTTCAGCTTGCGCTTAAAGTGGCAAGCGAAGAAGTTCGAGAAGCTGTTTTCCGCAACATGTCCAAACGGATGTCCGATACCTTCAAGGAAGAAATGGAATACATGGGTCCTGTAAGGCTTCGTGATGTAGAGGAAGCTCAGACCCGAATTGTTGCAACTATCCGCAGACTGGAAGAATCCGGTGAAATTATAATTGCCCGTGGCGGAGGAGATGACATCATTGTCTAATCTGATCAAATCTACTCAATACGTTCCTGTCGAATTGTTGAAGCAACTCGACTTGTCCAAGCACTATCCTTCTAACGTGGATCATGACTCTGGAGAACAACAGCGTTATTCTTATGCTGCTGAACAAAATCGCTTGAAGAATGAAGAAGCTGAAGAGACCAGACGTCAGATGCTTAGCGATGCGAAAGATTTTGCGGAGAAGCAGGTAAGAGATGCTTCAGAGGAAGCTGAGCGAATTCTTGCTGAGGCCAGAGAGCAAATTGAGCTGTGGTGGCAGGAGCGAAGAGAGCAGGATGAACATCTGATCGAGGCTGTGAAATCGGAAGGGTTCAATCAGGGTTACGAGGAGGGCAAGGAAGAAGCCCTTCGTACACTGGAGATTGAGATTAATGAGATGATGCAAGAAGCAAGAGTTGTTCTTGAACAAGCCTATCAAGCTAAAGACCAGATTATACAGGAAGCGGAGCCGTTTCTAGTAGATTTAAGCACTTCTATAGCTGAGAAGGTAATAGAACATCAGCTTAGCCTGGAGCCTGAGTACACGCTTGATTTAATTAAACGGAACTTGGCGAGAAAGAGAGATCAAAGCATACTCACGCTTTGTGTGGCGCCTTCAGAGTTCAGCTTTGTACAGGGAGCGAGAGAAGAACTGAGCCTGGTGATTGATTCGCAGGCAGAGCTTCAGATTCTCCCGGATTCTACTGTGAAGGATCGCGGGTGTGTCATTCGTTCTTCCTTCGGCAGCATCGATGCAAGAATTGATACTCAGCTCACTGAGATTAAGAAGGAATTAATGCGGATTTCACTGCAAAGTGAAGAGCGGGGACAACAACATGAAGAAGCTTGAATCTGAACGATATCTGGAGCATTTGAGGCAACTCGATCCTGTCAGGGTCAATGGAAAGGTTACGCAAGTCATTGGCCTGATGGTGGAATCGGAGGGGCCGGATGCCAGCATAGGGGACGTTTGTTACATCTATCCAACAAAGTCATCGGTTCCTTTGCAAGCTGAGGTCGTCGGGTTCAGAGACAACAAAGTTCTGCTGATGCCTTTAGGAGAGCTTCAGTCCATTGGACCAGGCTGCGATGTTGTGGGGACCGGCAAGCCGCTTAGCGTACAGGTAGGCTCAGAGCTTCTTGGAAAAGTACTCGATGGGCTTGGTCAGCCATTGGATGGGTCCCTGCTTCCTTCCCGTATGGGGCATTACTCGACCTACAATAAGCCGATGAACCCGCTGAGCAAACCGAGGGTCAAAGACCCAATCAGCATCGGCGTTAGGGCGATAGATGGACTCTTGACCATAGGAAAGGGCCAGCGTGTTGGTATTTTTGCCGGATCGGGCGTAGGGAAGAGTACCCTGATGGGAATGATCGCAAGAAACACCTCTGCGGATGTGAACGTGATTGCCTTGATCGGAGAGCGCGGGCGCGAAGTGCTGGACTTTATCGAAAGAGATCTGGGACCGGAAGGACTGGAAAGATCCGTTGTCATTGTTGCTACATCGGACCAGCCGGCACTGATTCGGATGAAAGGTGCGCTAATTGCCACAACGATCGCAGAGTATTTCCGGGACAGAGGCATGAATGTCATGCTGATGATGGATTCTGTGACCCGGTACGCGATGGCCCTGCGCGAGGTTGGACTTGCGGTTGGCGAGCCGCCTGCGATGAGAGGGTACACCCCATCCGTATTTGCTGCACTGCCTAAGCTGCTCGAACGAGCGGGAACAGGCCCGGTAGGCTCGATTACCGCTTTTTATACGGTTCTTGTCGACGGTGACGATATGAATGAGCCGATTGCGGATGCGGTCAGAGGGATCCTGGATGGTCATATTGTCCTTAACCGGAATATTGCGAATAAGGGGCATTTTCCAGCAATTGATATTCTGGCGAGTATCAGCCGGGTTATGAAGGATATTGCTCCAGAAGATCAGATTGAAGCCGCAGATAACTTAAAACGACTGATGTCCGTATATAAAGACTCTGAGGATTTGATCAACATTGGAGCTTACCAACGAGGATCGAACCCGGAAATTGATGAGTCCATCGAGGCAATCCAGCGGATATGGAACTTTACCAAACAGAAGGTTCATGAGAAAGCAACGCTTGAGGAATCTATAGAGTATTTGATTTCAGAATTTATGGGGAGCTGACCTTAGAGAATGAGATTCAAGTATATATATCAAAAAGTGGTCGATTTGAAATCGAATGAGAAGACTCAAGCGGAATGGATGCTTTCAGCCGCAATCGGTGAACTGCAAGCGGAGCAGCGCACGCTCGAGAACCTGATTGAAGATAAAGCCAGAGCCAGTGAGGCTATGCTCTCGGAGGGTGCCTCCTCCATGCTTAGACTCCAGGAGCTCCAGCGCTATATTGAACATCTCGATCGCTGCATCAAGAGTAAGCTTAGTGACATCGAAAGTGCTGAGATGAACGTGGAGCACAAGCAATCTCAGCTAAGTACCCGAATGCTGGATGAGAAGGTCTGGTTGAAAGCGAAGGAAAAAGCAAAAGCAGGCTTTGAACAACAAATACTTCTCCGCGAACAAAATGAACTGGATGAGATGGCTACAATCCGGTTTGCCATGAAGGCCCAGAGAGCATAAGGGGCAGGCTGTTGTGAGGTAAAGGAGGATTGAAATTGGCAAAAATAATCACCGAGGAAGAGGAGAAAGAATCCGGAGGCAAAGGATTTGCACGGTTCTTGTTTATAGTTACACCTATCCTGTTCACGGTAGTGCTTGTGGGCGTACTGCTTACTCTGTTTAATGTCAACTTCAAGAATGAGTTCCTGAAGATAGGCAATAACATTCCGATTGTAAAGGATTGGCTTCCTGATCCGGCGGCTTCAACCAAACAGGCTGAAAGCTCGGAAGCGACGATCAAGAGCTTGAAGGAGCAGGTCTCTGAGCAGGATACAAATCTCAAGAAGGCGAACGAAGCCACCAAAGCTCAGGCTGACAAGGTTAAGGAGCTTCAGACCAAGCTGGATGAAGCGAACAAAGCGGTTAGTGATCAGAAATCCCAAGATGCAGTGAACCAGGAAAGTGATTACCAAAAAGAAGTGAAGAAACTGGCTAACCTGTACGGTTCCATGAACCCGGGCAAAGCTGCGGCAATCTTGGGTAACTTAACAACCGAAGAAACGGTACAGATGCTGAATGCGATGAGCAACGAGAGCAAGGCGGCTATCCTGGAGAAAATGGACCCGAAGAAAGCAGCGGATGTCTCCATCCTGCTTAAAGATGCGAAGCCTTCAGAGGATATGGCCATTGCAGCCCTGCAATCCAGACTTAACAAAGGCACTGCAACAACGCCAGCAACGACGAGCTCCTCAACCGGGCTAAGCGACAAGGAAATCGGTCAGACCTTCGCGGCTATGACTCCTGAGAATGCTGCAAAGCTGCTGTTGGAGACTAACAAGACGAGTCCGGACAAAACGCTAAAAATATTGAAATCAGTAGATGATACCTCGAGGTCAAAAATTTTATCAGCGATGAACGATGCGGACTCCGCAGCAGCGGCCAAAATTCTTAATAAAATGCTTAGCAAATAGAAACAAGATATGGACTCTATTGAAAGGAGGTGAAAAATAAACATGAGCTTAATTGTAAACTCATCAGCAGGAAATGGAACTTCAGCTATATCTGCGAACCCAGGGGGAACGAAAGCAGCACAAGCCGCTAATTCCCAAGCCGTTCAAGGAACAACGCCTGCTTTCAATCAGACTTTGGTTCAAATGCTGTTAAGCACGCTAGGTGGACAAGCTAATCCAGCTCAGGCAGGATCTACAGCCAGTCAGACGACTACATTAGCCGGAAATGCGACTGGGCTAGCAATAGATGAAACTGCAGCTGACACGACGGACCCACAAACAGCTACTGTACTGGAGGATCTAGTGCAGGGAGTGAACTCACTGGATAACGCGATCGCAGCTGACCCATCTCTCATTGCAGTGTTGCAGGGTTGGATTCAGCAGGTGCAGGCTTTTCTGAGTCAGATTCAAGGTTCTGCTGATAATGAAGCCGGACAGAATACTGAAGGTATGACACAGGAACTTCCGCTTATTGCACAGAATGCAGATACACTTAGATTTGCGGTTCAGGATGGAGTGCAGCAGCTGCTTAGCCAGTTACAAGCTCAACCATCTCAGGCTGCTAACCGCCTTCCGCAGATTGCACAGCTTCTTCAGTCTTTACAGGCCGCCATCGAGCCGACGACTGACCAAGGCAACAAGCAGGCTGGGGAAGTAACTGAGGACAACGCTGTAATTCCAGTCTCTACGGAATCCAGTATGCGATCAGGACTTCTTAAAGACCTTCTGAAATTGGCAGCCACTCCAGCATCAACTCAGACACAACATGAAGGTAACGCTAAGACAGCTCCGATTCTAATGTCCAAAACAGCCAAAGAACAGCTGACTTCAACACAAGGTGTAAAGTCGATCAGCAGTCTCTTGCAGACAGGCGATACATCAAATGAAGTTACAGATCTGGATCCTGCTCTTAAACCCGCAGATTCATCCTTGATCGTGACCGCTGGACAGCTTCAAATTAGAGATTCTGGTCTGGTTCCTGTCAAGCCTCTGCAGACAGCTGTTCCTGTAGAACAGTTCGCGAAGGAAATGAGCGGGTTCGTAGTAAGTAAGCTGGATATTGTTAAGCTTCACGGTATGACCGAAGCGACAATCACGCTTTTCCCGGAACATTTGGGACAGGTTGATGTCAAAATTACGATGCAAAATGGACATTTGATCGCACAGTTTGCTACAGAGCATGCTTTTGCAAAGGATTCGCTTGAACAGCAGATGAATCAGCTTCGTTCAGCACTTCAATCTCAGGGCATTCAGGTTGAGAGACTCGAAGTGACGCAGAATACCTCGTTGTCCTCACATATGTATCATGATGGACGCCAACCAGGTAGCGGAGCCGGCCAAGGCGAGCAAAAGAAAAATGGCAGACAGCGTGAACTCAGTGGTGAAGATGCGGTTGCCGCAGCGGACATGACTGAGGAATGGAACGACTGGATACGCGAAGTTCGCTCGAAAGAGGAGGACTACGGAAGTTCTTTTGTAGCCAAAGCTTAGTAGAGTTCAACCAACCTATTATACAAGGAAGGAGGCATAAACATGGCGGATATTACACCAACGAATGTAGCGTGGCCGAATTACTCCACTCAGAATGTGGCCAAAGCAGCATCGAAAGATAACCAGACGATGGGGAAAGATCAGTTTCTCAAAATTCTTGTCACTCAACTCGGTAATCAGGACCCGATGCAGCCGCTTGAAGATAAGGAATTTATCGCCCAGATGGCGCAGTTCACTTCTGTAGAGCAATTAATGAATATTTCGGGTCAACTCAGCACGATGAATCAGAATCTCGGTAACCTATCGGGCCTGATCGGAAAGCAGGTATCCTGGATTGACACCACAGAGACCAGCGGATTTGATTTTAATACCGGAAAGCCTGTAACCACAACTACAACAGCTAATGGAATCGTGGATTCCATCGTCATCCGCGGAGGTGTTCAATACGCCAAAGTGGGCAGCAGGGAAGTTGCAATTGATAAGATTACCCAGATTAACAATGTACAAGATACCAAGGCAGCAGCAGATGCCAATGGGGCTGGAACACCATGAATGATCCCATCTCCGTAGGCCGCTTATATCCTGGCAAAATACCACCGGCTGCAGCGCAGCGAAGTACACCTGCCCACCAAGGCGGACAGCAGGGAGCATCCTTTCAGAATATTCTGAATGACCAAATGGTGAAATTCAGTAACCACGCGGTGAAAAGACTCGAACAAAGAGGCATTCAGCTAAAGCCAGATCAGCTGAAGCAAATCGGTTCGGCTATAGACAGTGCAGCAGCCAAAGGCTCAAAGGATTCATTAATCCTAATGAAAGACATGGCGCTCATTGTGAACGTAAATAACAGAACTGTAGTCACCGCAATGGATGGCAGCAGTATCAAGAACAATGTTTTCACTCAAATTGATAGTGCCGTAGTCATTCAATAATTCGATTATTCAATCTTGGCTGGCCCGGATTCGGAAGCCAAGCATAGCTGTGGATCGACTGAAGCAGCTTACGAGGTTCAACACTTAAGGAGGAATTTATTCATGTTAAGATCCATGTATTCGGGTGTGTCAGGTATGCGCGGTTTCCAAACCAAGCTGGATGTCATTGGTAACAACATTGCTAACGTTAATACTGTAGGTTTCAAGTCTGGTCGCGTTATGTTTAAAGATATTATGAGCCAGACGGTGTCCGGGGTTACTACCCCTGTTGAAGGAACCAATGGCGGAGTTAACTCCAAACAAATCGGTTTGGGTACTTCGATTGGCTCTGTAGATACCTTGCACACAGGCGGAAGCGCAATGACAACGAACAATCCGCTTGATCTGCGTATCGACGGAGACGGGTTCTTTGCTGTCAAGCTATCCCCAGATCAAGAGTCTCCTTTCCTTACGCGCGCGGGTGACTTCCATATGGACGCAGCACGCAATCTGGTTACTTCCGATGGTATGCTCGTGTTGAGTTCCGAAGGGGCACCAATTACGCTTGATCCTGCGACTACGGCATTCACGATTTCGCAAGATGGCACGATCATTCAAAAGCTGGGGGATGGAACTACCAACTCTGATATCAAAATCGGGGTAGTGAAAGTGACGAATCCTGAAGGCCTTGAGAAAGTAGGAGGCAGCTTGTACCGCTCAACGCCAAATGCCAACTTGGATGATCTGGTATATACAACAGCGAACAATGTGACTGATGGTACAGGCGCAATGGTCTCTGGACAGCTTGAAATGTCGAATGTCGATTTGACAGGAGAATTTACGGAGATGATCGTGGCTCAGCGTGGTTTCCAAGCTAACTCACGGATTATTACAACTTCTGACGAAGTTCTGCAGGAAGTTGTGAACTTGAAACGTTAATTTTGAGATCCGGGGGAGGTAAGCCCTCCTCCGGAACTTTCACTGGAGGGTCGCCATGATTGCTGTCACGCGTTTGAACGGTTCACCGATGTGGCTTAATGCACTGCTGATCGAGACCGTTGAGGAAACCCCGGATACTTATGTAACGCTGGTTACAGGGAAACGGTTCATCGTATTGGAAAAGTCTGCCGAGATCATGATGCGGGTGAAGCAATATTACACTGAAATCGGCATTCATGCGGCAACTATTAAAGTGCAACAAACGGAGGAATTATTATGAAGAAAATGGCGCCATGGATAATCACGATTTTGCTGGCACTAATCCTGGTCGTGATGGCCGCCTACCTGGTAATGACAATGAATAACAAGAGTAGTGCGACAACGAATGCCACTCCAAAGGTAGAAGAGAAGAAGCTGAGTGCGGATGAACTCGTGAAAGTGACAAGCACCATGGAACAGGTAAAGACAAACCTGTCGGATCCGAATTATGTCGTGATTATGGATTTTGCCTTTCAACTGAACGATTCCTCATCCAAAGAGGCGTTCGATAAGATCATGAATTTTAACGCCAAATCGATTATTATCAAAACCTTGGCAGATACAAAGCCTAACGATTTAACTGGGGCTAAAGGCAAGGACCAACTGGCCAATAAGCTGAAGAACCTGATTAATCAGACACTCCCGGAAGGGAATATTGTTCAGATCGATATAACTAACTTTATCATGTCTACTATTTAGCATATCGTGAAAGAATATAGATCCTTTTAAGGGGGTGAGATAGTTGGTAGATGTACTATCGCAGAATGAGATTGATGCCCTTCTTGCGGCACTCTCTTCCGGTGAGATGGATGCTGAAGAACTTAAAAAAGAAGATACACAGAAGAAGATAAGAGCCTATGATTTCAAAAGAGCCGTCAGGTTCTCCAAAGATCATATTCGGAGTTTGACAAGGATTCATGAGAACTTTGCCAGGTACCTTACCACCTATTTCTCCGCTCAGCTTAGAACCTTTGTCCAGATCAATGTCGTACAGGTCGAGCAGCTGCCCTATGACGAGTTCATTCGTTCCATACCGAAAATGACGATTCTTAACATTTTTGAGGCAGAGCCGCTTGAAGGCAGAATGGTACTGGAGGTTCATCCTAACGTGGCATATGCCATGCTGGACAGGCTGCTTGGTGGAATTGGGACCGCTCCTTCCAAGATTGCTAACTTAACAGAGATTGAGACGATCATAATGGAGCGGATTTTCAGCAGAGCTTTTGAAAGTCTGCAGGAAGCCTGGAAGACGGTCATAGATATTTCTCCGCGAATGGAGGCTCTGGAGACTAACCCGCAGTTTATGCAGATTGTGTCACCCAACGAGACCATCGCGCTTATTTCGCTGAGTACCAAAATCGGGGATACCTCGGGAATGATTAACCTTTGTATTCCTCATGTAGTTATTGAGCCTATTATGCCAAAGCTTTCTGTTCATCACTGGTTCGTCTCCCAGAAGAAATCACGGGTACCTGAAGAAGTGGAAGCACTGAAGCATCGCGTGAACAAGGCCAAACTGCCAATCATTGCAGAACTTGGGGAGTCTCAATTGTCTATTCGCGAGTTCCTGGGACTTACGGTGGGTGACGTTATCGCACTGAACAAGCCGGTGCAGGAGGGACTTTCCATCCGGGTTGGTGAGAAATTGAAGTATATCGGCAGTCCGGGTACGATGAAAGACCGTGTCGCCATTCAAATTGATGAAATTGTCAATGAAGGAGTTGAAGGATTTGACGAGTAAAGACTATTTGTCCCAGGAAGAAATCGATGCCTTGCTGAAACAGGCTGGTCAGAGTGGATCTGAAGAGAAGACGGTTGATGATTACCTGTCCGCACTGGAACAGGACGCTTTGGGTGAGATCGGAAATATCACTTTCGGCAGTGCTGCAACCGCATTGTCCACGCTCCTCAGTATGAAAGTAGATATCACAACTCCGAAAGTCTCGATTATTACCAGAGAGCGTTTTGAAGCCGAGTTTCCTAAGCCTCATGTAGCGATTCATGTCACTTATGTGGCTGGATTTGAAGGAATCAACTCTTTGGTTATCAAGACGAGAGATGCTCAGGTCATTGCCGATCTCATGCTTGGAGGCAGCGGAAATCCTGCCGACGAGGAGCTTAACGAGATTCATGTCAGTGCCGTGCAAGAAGCGATGAATCAAATGATGGGCTCTTCAGCGACTTCCATGTCGACGATTTTCAACCGGTTTGTTAATATTTCGCCGCCGGGCATCGACATATTGAACATGGAAAGTGGAGATGGGGTAAGCAACCTTCCGTCCGATGAAACACTTATTAAAATATCATTTAGACTAACCATCGGAGATTTGATTGATTCGACGATCATGCAGCTTCTTCCGGTACAATTCGCTAAAGATATGGTTAACAGCCTTATTGGCGGCGGAGCACCAGAACCAGCGCCTGCTCAAAAGGAAAGCGCGCCGGCCGCAGAAGCAGTACCTGCTCCTGCACCTGTTCAGGAAGCGCCAGCTAGTTACCAGCCGCCTGCACAGCAGCAGCCGCCTGTACAGCAGCAACCACCTGCAGTGCAGCCGCCGGTTCAGCCGCCTTACCAGGCTCCATATCCACAAGGAATGCCGCCACAGCAGGATTACTATCCAGGACCGCATTACCCGCAGGAAAGGCCTTATGCTGAGCCTCAGCATTATGGAGGTGTACCGAACCGGAATTACAATGTGCAGCCTGTTCAATTTTCAAATCTGCAAGCTCCTTCCATGGCGCATGTGGACGAAAATAATTTGAACTTACTGATGGACATTCCCCTTAAAGTCACCGTAGAATTAGGTAGGACCCAAAAACAAATAAAGGATATCTTAGAACTCTCTCAAGGATCCATTATCGAACTAGACAAACTAGCTGGTGAACCTGTCGACATCCTGGTAAACAACAAACTTATTGCCAAAGGTGAAGTAGTCGTAATTGATGAAAATTTCGGCGTACGCGTCACAGATATCGTAAGCCAGTGGGACCGCATTCAAAAATTACAATAGAGAAGGTTAGGGAGGATTTAAATCAATGGCAAATCGAATTCTTATCGTGGACGATGCTGCATTTATGCGTATGATGATCAGAGACATTCTGACTAAAAATGGTTTTGAGGTAGTAGGTGAAGCACAAGATGGAGCCCAAGCGATTGAAAAATATAAAGAGCTTCGTCCTGATCTGATTACTATGGACATCACCATGCCTGAAATGGATGGTATTGCTGCTCTTAAAGAAATCAAGAAAATGGACGCAGGAGCAAAAGTTATTATGTGTTCTGCGATGGGCCAGCAGGCTATGGTTATTGACGCCATCCAAGCGGGTGCGAAGGACTTTATCGTTAAGCCATTCCAATCGGATCGTGTTGTTGAAGCTATCAACAAAACGCTGGGTGTGTAGGACAGGCCTATGAACCTGGCCATTTCGAATCAGACAGGGTTCGACAGCAGCAACTTCTATTCAAGCCTAATTACGGTTATTGTCGTTCTTGCTATCATAATTGTTCTGATCGTTCTATTAATCCGGTTTCTAGGAAGACGCAACCGCTTTTTCTCCAAGACCCGCTCCATAAGGACGGTGGGGGCCGTGGGACTTGGACCTAATAAATCTCTTCAGGTAATTGAGATCGGAAACACCGTTTATCTTATTGGCGTGGGCGAGGATATTTCTCTGCTTGATAAGATTTCTGATCCTGATGAGGTTGAAGTTCTGCTTAGCTCCTTTGAAGAGGAGACGCCGGAATTCGGAAACCTCACATCCGCCCTGTCCGGCTTAGTATCACGGTTCCGTAAGGAGCCTCCATCCGAGGGGGAGGAACTTGTAGAGACACCTTTCCATGAGGTGTTCGAATCCAAGCTTCGCAAACTGCCCAATCGGAAGCAGCAAATGGAAGAATTGCTGCAGGACGAACAAACTAAAGATCGGTAGAGGGTTCAATGAAGAAAAAGGTCATTATTGTCGCTTTACTTATGATGTTCTTAAGTGTCTTTTCCACTACGATAGCATCAGCAGCTGATCCTATACCTAATATCAGTGTCCAAGTCGGGAATTCAGACGGGGGCAAACCTAGCACAAGCTCTCTATCCATCTTATTGCTCATTACTATACTCAGTGTGGCTCCGGCCATACTGGTATTAATGACAAGCTTTACCCGGATCGTTATTGTTCTGGGTTTTGTGAGAAGTGCGTTAGGTACTCAGCAGATGCCGCCCAATCAGGTACTTGTAGGTCTTGCATTGTTCCTGACGCTGTTCGTCATGAGCCCAACGCTTTCTCAGATTAATGATGTAGCGCTTCAACCGTATCTGAAGGGTGAGATTACCCAGACCGCAGCTCTTGAGAAAGCGGCTGTACCGATGAAGAAGTTCATGTATTCTCATACCCGGAACAAAGATTTACAGCTGTTCATGAGTTATACCAAGACGGAGAAGCCTAAAAGCTACGAAGATATCCCGATAACAGTTCTTGTTCCGGCTTACGCGATCAGTGAGCTGAAGACTGCTTTTCAAATGGGATTCATGATATTTATACCTTTTCTAATTATAGATATGGTAGTTTCAAGTACGCTTATGGCAATGGGCATGATGATGCTCCCTCCGGTCATGATTTCCCTGCCATTTAAGATCCTGTTGTTTGTACTGGTTGACGGCTGGTATTTGGTCGTCAAGTCTCTGCTCATGAGCTTTGGCACATGACGAACGCGGCAGTCTATCGGCTTGAAGCATACTAAGTGAACAAGGGGGACGGTTATGAGTTCGGAGTTTATTATAGGATTGGCCGGACAAGCCGTTTATACCGTTTTGGAAGTCAGTGCACCTATGCTGATTTTAGGCTTGGTGGTAGGTTTGATTATCAGTATATTTCAGGCAACCACACAAATTCAGGAGCAGACGCTTGCATTTGTTCCGAAAATTGTTGCTGTTTTGTTAGCTCTACTATTATTTGGTCCTTGGATCTTAACGACTCTGGTTGACTTTACCTCTGGAATACTAAGCAACTTATCCAGTTATATCGGTTAACCAACATGAACATGGATATGTTGCTGCAGGGGTTTTCTGTTTTTTTGCTTATGTTTTGTCGAATTGCATCGTTTTTTGTGGTAGCTC
Organism: Paenibacillus sp. Paensp111; assembly: GCF_059492195.1. Classification (NCBI taxonomy): domain Bacteria; kingdom Bacillati; phylum Bacillota; class Bacilli; order Caryophanales; family Paenibacillaceae; genus Paenibacillus; species Paenibacillus sp. Paensp111. The sequence continues at coordinate 2,910,059 of NZ_CP168527.1, read as the reverse complement.
CTATTTTCGCTTCGCGAACAGTACCTGGGACGTTCAAAATTGGCTTATCCGCAATGATAGCGCTAATTGTATATCTGGTTAGCGGAATTAACCAAACGGTTCCTGTGGACTTAACGTATTTTCTGTTTATTGTCCGGGAAATACTGATCGGTTTGTTGATGGGGTATGTTGCTGCTTTGATGTTTTCGGTCATCCAAATGGCAGGGGCTTTTATTGACCTGCAAATCGGGTTCAGTATTGCCAATGTAATTGATCCGATGACGGGGGCTTCTGCCCCGATGATCAGTAATTTTAAATACATGGTGGCCACACTGCTTTTCCTGAGCATTAACGGACATCATTATCTGCTTCAAGCCATCATGCGCAGCTATGATTGGATACCGCTTAACAATGATTTTTTCAGCAGAATATACAACGGCAGCTTGTCTGAATTCTTACTCAGGACATTTAGTGAATCATTCATCTTGGCTTTTCAGATGTCGGCACCGCTTGTAGTCGCGTTGTTCCTCACAGATGTAGCATTAGGCTTTCTTGCAAGAACAGCGCCGCAGTTTAACGTATTTGTTATTGGCGTACCCCTAAAGATTATTGTGGGCTTGCTGCTCCTGTTACTCTTAATGCCTAGTCTGATCTATGCATTTGAGTATTTGTTCCAGGTGATGTTCAAGTCACTTGAGAACCTGATGGCAGCCATGGGCCAAAGACCGGGTTAAGCAAGGAGGGAGTTACTTGCAGTTCAGGTATGCGCTCGACCTGCAGCTATTCGCTGACGATAAAACAGAGAAGGCAACGCCGAAGAAACGGCAGGATGCCCGCAAAAAAGGTCAGGTAGCCAAAAGCATGGATATCTCGGGAGCGATGATCCTGCTTACTTCCTTTCTATGTTTAATGGCCTTTGGAGGATTTCTTAAAACTAGAATCATCATGTTGTATACCGATGTATTCATTAACCGTTTGACCATGGACGTGACGAAAGAGAATGTAATGACGCTGCTGGGTGATTATGGGGTACAGATTCTGCTCATGCTTGCACCTGTGTTTGTGGTTGTCATTATCGTTGGCTTGGTTGCGAACTACGCCCAAATTGGCTTCATGCTTAATGGCGAAGGCCTGAAGATGAAGTTCAGCAAGCTGGATCCCATTAAAGGCTTCAAAAATATTTTCTCTATGAAATCTTTCGTAGAGTTCCTCAAATCGATACTAAAACTTACCGTAATCTGTTATCTGGTCTACACGACCATATGGGGAGCAAGAGGCGATATTGCCAAGCTTGGCCAGCTTCCTGTGGAGGATACGTTCTCTTTTGCAGTCAAATTAACGCTTCAACTAGGAATCAAGACCGCAGTAGGGTTGTTTGTTCTAGCAATCCTAGATTTTATTTATCAGAAATACGAGCATGAGAAAAGCTTGAAGATGTCCAAACAGGATATCAAGGATGAATATAAGAAAATGGAAGGCGATCCGCAGATTAAAGGGAAGATCCGGGAGAGACAGCGCCATATGGCTATGCAGCGTATGATGCAGGAAGTACCCAAAGCGGACGTTATTATTACGAACCCGACTCACTTCGCGGTAGCGTTGAAGTATGACGGTACTCAGATGGAGGCGCCTCAAGTTGTTGCTAAAGGACAGGATTTTGTCGCACTCCGCATCAGGGAGATCGCGAAGGATAATGGGGTTACTATTATGGAAAACAAGCCGCTGGCACGCGCATTGTTCGCACGATCTGAGATCGGGGACAGTATTCCCGCAGATTTGTTCCAAGCCGTTGCTGAAGTATTGGCCTATGTATATAAGCTTAAAGGGAAAGTCAAATAATCCGGGATGGGAGGCAGGGAGCGCATGAAAATAAAAGATATATCGGTACTGCTAGGTATTATCGGTATCGTACTTATGATGATCCTCCCGATCCCGACCTGGCTGCTGGACATTCTCTTGGTCATCAACATTTCACTGGCTATGATGATACTTCTTGTAGCCATGAATACCAAAGAGGCTTTGCAGTTCTCGATCTTCCCGGCCATGCTGCTGATTACCACCTTGTTCCGCTTGGCGCTTAACGTTTCGACAACCAAGTTGATTCTCGGACAGGCTGAGGCGGGCCACGTGGTTGCCACTTTCGGCAGTTGGGTATCTCAAGGCCAGCCCGTAGTTGGCTTTATCGTGTTCCTGATCCTCGTTGTCGTTCAGTTCATTGTAATTACGAAGGGTTCTGAACGTGTCGCTGAGGTAGGAGCACGCTTCACCTTGGACGCGATGCCAGGTAAGCAGATGAGTATTGACGCCGATTTGAATGCGGGTCTTATCAATGAACAGCAGGCGAGAGAACGCCGCCGCAAAATCGAACGTGAAGCTGACTTTTACGGGGCTATGGACGGGGCGAGTAAGTTCGTAAAGGGAGATGCCATTGCAGGCATCATCATTCTCGTCATTAACCTGATCGGCGGCTTCATTATTGGAGTTGCGATGCACGGCATGACTTTTATGGATGCACTCTCAACCTATTCACTGCTTACCATAGGGGATGGTCTTGTCAGTCAAATCCCGGCTCTGCTTATTTCCACTTCAGCGGGTCTTATCGTAACCCGTGCTTCTTCAGAAGGGAACTTGGCAGACGATATTACCGGACAGCTCTTTATATATCCGAAATTAATCTACATTGTTGCAGGTACTATTACCGCACTTGGAATATTCACACCAATTGGAATCTTCTCCACTCTGCCTCTTGCAGGCCTTCTGGCTTATGCCGCGTGGCGGATGCAGAACAACATGAACCAGCGCCAGGTTGCTCAAGAACAGCAGGAGGAGGAACAACAGATCGAAGAGGTGCGCAGTCCAGAAAGTGTAATCAACCTTCTTCAGGTAGATCCTATTGAATTCGAATTCGGATATGGCCTTATACCCCTTGCGGACACGCAGCAGGGCGGGGATTTGCTTGACCGGATTATTATGATTCGCAGACAATGTGCACTGGAAATGGGTCTCGTAGTACCCGTTATTCGGATCCGGGACAATATACAGCTTAGACCGAACGAATATGTGATTAAGATAAAAGGGAACACCGTGGGCGGCGGCGAGCTGCTGCTTAACCATTACCTGGCGATGAGCCCAGGGTATGATGATGATACCATCACCGGGATAGAGACACAGGAGCCGGCATTTGGACTGCCCGCTCTCTGGATCGATGAACCTACCAAAGAACGTGCCGAGTTATCCGGCTATACTGTCGTTGACCCGCCTTCGGTAGTCGCGACCCACTTAACCGAAATGATCAAGAGACACGCTCATGAGCTGCTTGGTCGTCAGGAGACGAAGACTCTTATCGACAATCTTAAGGATAATTATCCTATTCTTGTGGATGATCTTATCCCATCCGTTCTCTCTGTGGGAGATGTTCAGAAGGTTCTGGCGAAGCTGCTTCGCGAGAAGATCTCTATTCGTGATATGGTGACGATATTTGAGACTCTAGCAGACTATGGTACCTACACGAAGGATCCTGATGTGCTCACAGAATACGTAAGGCAGGCACTCTCCAGACAGATCACACAGCAGTTCACCCAGAATGGGGAGACCATGCGGGTGATCACGGTAGGACCAACCCTTGAGAAGAAGATTGCTGAAAGTGTTCAGCAGTCGGATCAAGGCAGTTACCTGGCCCTGGATCCAGTGTCTACTCAGACGATATACCAGAAGCTGACTGAGCAGATTAATAGACTGATTCAGTCAGGTCAGCAGCCGATTGTTCTTACATCTCCAACGATTCGAATGTATTTGCGCCAGGTGATTGAGCGGACGATGCAGGACATACCTGTTCTGTCCTATAGCGAACTGGAGCCGAATGTTGAAATTCAAAGTGTCGGAGTGGTGAATCTATGAGAGTAAAGAGATATATCGTTGAGACAATGCCCGATGCAATGCAGAAGATTAGAAGCGAGCTTGGCAAGGATGCTGTAATTCTTAGTACCAAGGAGATGAAGATAGGCGGGTTCCTTGGCATGTTTCAAAAGAAAAGGATCGAGGTTATTGCAGCTACTGAATCGGGTGAAGCAGCCCAGCAGCCAGAAAGCAAGCCACGGCAAGCCGCTTATCCGGCTCCTGTAGCAAGGGCGAGCGTGCCGGCTGCGTACCGGAAATCCGCACAGATTCTAGCGGATGAGCGGCAAGAACAGCAGCCCCATGGCTCCTCACCTGCCCGGACGGCAGGTTCCGTTCCAGGAATGACACAGGCCGACAGACAGGAAGCTGCCGCCTCAGCAGAGCTGCTGGATAATAAGCAGAACGAATCGCCTGAGCCTGAGGCTGTGTTGGAGACGAAGAGTGTACCTCAGCCGGCCAAAGAGTCCACGGCAGTAGGATACAAGGATGATCGACTGTTTGATGAAATACAGCAGATGAAAGCAATGATGAGTAAGCTGGCTTCTCGCGATCATGGAGAACCGGAGTTGCCGGAATCCTTGATCAACATTCAGCATCGTCTTGCTGAGCAGGGGGTCTCTTCTGAACTCATAGAAGAGTGGATCTCCAATGCATTTTTACAGTGGACAGATGAAAGTCCCATCGATGAAGAAAATGCGCACCGATTAGTTCGGGAGCAGATTCTAGCTTTTCTAGATGGAAGAATTGGCAACGGCATTTCAGACAGCAGCCGAATCGTGTACATTGCGGGACCAACTGGGGTGGGCAAGACGACCACGATTGCAAAGCTTGCTGCGGATCAAATTTTTCGCAAACAAAAGAAAGTTGGATTTATTACAGCAGATACCTACCGGATCTCCGCGATCGAGCAGCTTAGGACCTATGCTTCGATTTTGAATGTGCCCATCGAGGTCGTTCAATCCCCAGGAGATGTACATCGCGCAGTTCAGCGTTTTCAGCACTGCGATCTTATCTTCATGGATACAGCGGGGCGCAATTACTTAAATGAGCTGTTCGTAGCTGAGCTGCACAGCTTGCTGAATCGGGATGAACAAAGTGAGACCTATTTGGTGCTAAGCCTGACTTCCAAGAGCCGGGATATGAAGAAAATCACAGATAACTTCAGCCGTTATGGATTAGATAAAGTTATATTTACTAAGTTGGATGAAACGGATACCTGCGGTCCTTTGTTTAACCTGATTCGCGAGTATCCGCTAGAGCTTACCTATCTGACCAATGGGCAGAATGTTCCGGATGATCTACTTGCCGCAACACCTGACTTATTGATTCAAGAGCTCTTGGGAGAGCGATGACAATGAATGATCAGGCCGAATCACTGAGACAATTAGTATCGTCCATGGAGCAGCAGGAACAACAGAAGACCCCAAGGAGTGCGCGTATTATTACAGTCAGCAGTGGAAAAGGGGGAGTTGGCAAGTCCAATTTCACATTGAACTTCTGCCTAGCTTTAAAGGCTCTTAACAAGAAGGTTCTACTATTTGACGCAGACATCGGAATGGCGAATATTGATGTGTTGATGGGGGTAAGGCCGAAATATAATCTCTACCATTTGTTAAAGGGCGAGAAGAACATCCGGGAGATTATGGAGCATGGCATTGATTCTCTTCCGTTTATTCCGGGAGGATCGGGCTTGGCAGATCTGTTCACATTATCAGATTCAGATCTGAACTATTTTACCGAACAGATTGAAGAGATTTCGGATGAAATGGATTACATTGTCTTCGATACAGGTGCGGGATTGTCAAAGGAAACGCTTAAGTTTATTACCGCAGCCGATGAATGTCTGGTAGTTACTACCCCAGAACCCACTTCAATTACCGATGCCTATGCATTGATTAAAGTGGTGGGCGGAATGGAGGATGTTGTTCCATTTCAATTAATGATTAACCGGGTTGAGAATGAGAGAGAAGCTCGGCAGGTCGCGGATAAAATCTCGCTGGTCGCCCGTAAGTTTCTGGATATTGAGATACCGATGCTCGGATATATGAGTGATGATAACCATGTAGTACAAGCCGTAAAAAAACAAGTTCCTTTTTCTGTAGCATACCCTAACTGTAACGCCTCACGTGATATACAAAGGCTAGCTGCCAATTATATTGCGAACGGCTCCACGCAAGATGCAGGTACCTTGACGGGAATCAAAGGATTTTTACACAAATGGCTAAAACGGACAAAATGATTCTTCATGATGGGAACAGGAGGAACTAGACATGAGGCCTTATCGCATTTTAGTAGTTGACGATTCGGCGTTTATGCGAAAGATTATCTCGGATTTGATAGAGCAGGATCCTCTCCTCAAAGTAGAGGGGACAGCCCAAAACGGGAAAGAGGCAATTAAGCGCATTGCGGAAATACAGCCGGATCTTGTCACCATGGATGTGGAAATGCCGGAAATGAATGGGCTTGAGGCCCTTCGGAAGGTCATGGAAGACAAGCCGCTGCCGGTTATTATGCTGTCAGGCATAAATGAAGAAGGTATGCGGGAGACCATCATGGCACTTGAGCTGGGTGCGTTCGATTTCATTCGCAAGCCTTCCATGACGACAAGCTCACAAGGTGTTGATGATGTCGGGAAGGTGCTTCGGGAACAGATTATTACCGCCATGCAGGCTCAAGAACGAAGAGAAGCCAGAATAGCGGCGGATTTATCCTTTTTGTCGAAGCAAACGACGACCCAGGAGCCCTCAAAGTTACCGGCATCAGCAACCGGCAAGTCTATCCTTAAGAATGAAAGCGCCCTAGAGAGGCCGGTTAAAGACAATCGGGTACAGGCCAAGGCTTCACCGCTGGGTAAATCCCAAGATAAGCCGCAGCGGGTAACCAAGCCGGGAGGCTTGCCGGATCTTGCCCAAAGGCATCCGGTTAATGACAATACCGGGTCATCCGGCACCTCACCAGCTTCCAAGCCTGCTGCAACGCCGAAGGTCGTGCCGCCTAAAGAATTACAGGATCGGGTACCACCATTTAGCAGGCCACCAGCTGTAGGCGATGGGGCAAACGTTAGAGGGAATACGGACTCCCATAACGGCAAGACGGCGGAGCGGGAAGCCGCCGCAAGAGTAGAGAGCAGACCCGCTCACCCTGGTTCCAGCGGTTATACCGATATCGTAGCTATCGGATGTTCAACTGGAGGACCCAAGGCACTAAAAACACTGCTGGAAATGATGCCAGCGGACTTCCCGGCACCGATCGTGATTGTTCAGCATATGCCGCCCAATTTCACACATTCACTGGCACAGCGGCTGAACAGCCTTAGCCCGCTTCATGTAGTAGAGGCTGAGGAAGGGATGGAGCTCCAAAAAGGGTGGGCCTATATTGCACCCGGCGGTTTTCACATCACGGTTAAGCCGTCAAGTGGGAGCGGTTACCGGATAGCTCTGAACAAAGAGGAGTTACGCAATGGTCACAGACCTTCTGCTGATGTCTTGTACGAGTCACTCCAGCCACTGGAGTCCCTCAAGCGGCATGTTGTTCTGCTGACGGGTATGGGAAGCGATGGGGCGAGAGTCATGAAGCGGCTGTATGATGCGGGAGTGACTTCTACCTTTGCAGAAAGTGAAGAAACCTGTGTGGTGTATGGAATGCCGCGATCCGCGGTGGAATTGAAATGTGTAAGCCATGTATTGCCGCTTTATGAAATAGCTCCAAAGCTTGTACAAGTAGTGAAATAACGGGAAGTTATCCTTGAGGAGGTGTCTCACCATGGACATGAATCAATATTTATCCATGTTTATTGATGAGTCAAATGATCATCTGCAATCGCTAAATGAGAAAATGATGGAACTGGAAGAGAATCCGGAGGATATATCAATCGTCCAGGTGATCTTTAGATCTGCCCATACCCTGAAAGGGATGGCTGCAACCATGGGGTTCGAGGATCTTGCATCCCTTACACACCAAATGGAGAATGTGCTTGACCTCGTGCGTAATAACAAGCTGAAGATGCAGGATTTCATCTTTGACACCTTGTTCAAAGGCTTGGACGCGCTGCAATCCATGGTTCAGGATATTACTCAGGGCGGGGAAGGCAAAGAGGACGTGACCTCGATTGTCGCTAACCTTCAAGCCATAGTTAGAGGGGAGAACCCTTTGGCCTCCTCTGCACCCGCTGCTGCGTCAGCTAAGACAAGCGGAGAAGACAATTCGCTTCAGCTGGATGAGTTCCAGTATTCCGTATTGGAGCAGTCGATAGCAGAAGGCCACCATGTTCTCTATATTGAGGTAGGTATCCGTGAGGATTGCCAGCTGAAAGCGGTAAGAGCTTATATGGTCTTTGACCTTCTTGAACGATTTGGTGAAGTGGTGAAATCGCATCCAACCGTACAGGATATCGAACAAGAGAAGTTTGATCGTAGTTTCTCGCTCTATTACATAACACAAAAAGATGCATCTGAGCTGGAAAGTATGATTATGAATGTCTCCGAAATTGGTAGTGCCAAGGTGATTGCACTTGATGCGGAATCTCTTCGGCAAATGTCCCAAAGCGGTGCTTCACAAGCTGCAGCCGCTGTAGAGACGCCATCCGCTCCGGCTGAGGCAGCTCCGGCACAAGCTTCAGCACCTGCACCCGCCGCACCAGCTGCACCAGCTGCCAAAACAGCACCTGCCGGAGATGCTCCGGCCCGTAAAGCCGCAGCTCCTTCAAGAACGATTCGGGTAGATATTGACCGACTCGATGTTCTTATGAACCTGTTCAGCGAACTGCTGATTGACCGGGTTAGATTAGAGCAGCTTGCAGGTGAAATTAAGAGAACGGAACTGACCGAGACGGTAGAGCATATGAGCCGGGTCAGTACGGATTTGCAGAATATTGTCCTTAAACTGCGGATGGTTCCTGTCGATACGGTATTCAACCGTTTCCCACGTATGGTAAGAGACTTGGCCAAGTCCCTCAACAAGAAGATCGATCTTATCGTTCTGGGTGCGGAGACGGAACTGGATCGTACGGTAATCGATGAGATCGGCGACCCGCTGGTTCACCTTTTGCGCAATGCCGTTGACCATGGTGTTGAGACAATTGCGGACCGCGCTGCTGCTGGCAAATCAGAGACCGGTACTGTTCAGCTCCGCGCTTTCCACAGTGGTAACCATGTATTCATTGAAATCGAAGATGACGGGTACGGGGTTAACCGGGAGAAGGTTGCTGCCAAAGCTGTAAAGAATGGGGTTGTCACAGCTGAGGAGGCTAAGTCACTTACCGATGATGAAGTGGCTCAGCTGCTATTCGCTCCAGGCTTCAGTACAGCAGAGGTCATTTCAGACATTTCGGGCCGCGGCGTAGGCTTGGATGTAGTTAAGACCAAAATTGAGTCGCTTGGCGGTACGGTTCTCATTACTTCCAAGTTTGGGCAGGGCACAAAGTTCTCGGTACAGCTGCCGCTTACCCTCTCGATTATTTCAGCGATGCTGATTAAGCTTGGCAGTGAGAAATATGCGATTCCGTTATCCTCAATTGTGGAGACTGGAATTATCAAGCGTGATCAGATTCGTTCTCTGCATGGATACACTATGGTTCCTTACCGTGACGCTCACATCCCGCTGCTGTCACTTGCGAACATATTCGATGTGCCTGACTTTGACGAGGCTGCCGAAGAAGAGACCGAAATTGTCGTGATCCGCAAGGGTGATCGCCTGGCTGCGTTAACTGTAGAGGAATTTATCGGCCAGAACGAAATCGTAATCAAGAACCTTGGGAAGTATCTTCCCTCCATTCCTGGTGTTGCGGGTGCAACGATACTGGGTGATGGACAGGTTGCTCTTATCATAGATCCTAATACGTTCATTAAGTAATAGGCAGTAAAGCTCGAATTACAGCGGACAACCATTAAGGAGGAGTTACAATGGGACAAGACATCAAGGTTATTGTTTTCAAGCTGGGGGAAGAAGAGTACGGAATTGAAGTAGATAAAGTGCAGACCATCGAACGGATTTTGCCGATTACACGGGTTCCTAAGACCTTTGCTTTCGTAAAAGGGGTTATTAATCTGCGTGGTGTAGTCATTCCGGTTATCGATCTGCGTGGACGCTTTGGACTTCCAGAAGCCGAATTTACGGAGCAAAGCCGGATTATCATCGTGGCAGCTGAGGAGCTGGAAGTAGGTTTCATTGTGGATTCCGCTAACGATGTTATCGATCTGAATACGGATATTATTGACTCTCCGCCGGAAGTGGTTGGGGGAATTAAAGCGAAGTACCTGGATGGGGTTGCACGCATCTCTGAAGAGAGACTGCTGATTATGCTCAACCTTTCTGAAGTGCTGAACAAGAACGAAATTATTCAATTGGAAAGTTTAGAGGGCTAAGCCGTGGACTTGTTTAAGGACTATGCGGAATTTAAAATGGATATTTTGAAGGAAATCGGCAATATCGGAGCTGGTAACGCCGCTACCGCATTGTCCTGTTTGCTGGACAAGCCGATTGATATGGCGGTGCCCAAGGTTCAGATGCTTCCTTTCGAAGCCATTGCAGACAAGGTCGGCGGTCCCGAGAAGATCGTGCTCGCCATCTTCTTCCGGGTGGAAGGAGATGCGCCCGGCAACCTGTTCTTCATCCTGAGTCCCGAAGCAGCGAAGAAGCTGCTTAGAAGATTTGCCTATCTTACAGTAGAGGACGAAGAAGAGTTCAGCGAAATGGAATGGTCAGCTTTATCTGAGATCGGGAATATTCTGGCGGGTTCCTATCTATCCTCTCTTGCTGATTTTACCCGTCTATCTATGTCACCTACAGTGCCTGCACTTGCGATAGACATGGCTGGAGCGATTCTGAGCTATGGACTTCTGCAGTTCGGTGAAATGGGTGATGATGCTCTATTAATTGATACAACCTTCATTGAAGGACAGCAGGAAGTCGAGGGACAATTCTTCCTTATCCCGGATCCTGAATCGTTTGACCAAATATTCACCGCCCTGGGAGTGCCAAAGAATCATGATTGATCAACAGCGCATTATTAAAGTAGGGATGGCCGAGCTTGATGTTATTGAGAAAGAAGGGCTAATACGTACAACAGGGCTTGGCTCCTGCGTAGGGGTGACTCTCTATGATCCTTACGTTAAGGTAGGGGCGCTTGCCCATGTTATGCTTCCTTCCTCTGATATAGCCCGTGAGGGGGCTCTTAATATAGCCAAATATGCGGATACCGCTGTTCCTACGATCTATCAGAAAGTAATTGCTCTTGGGGCCTCTCCCAAGCGCCTGGTGGCCAAGATGGCCGGCGGTTCCCAGATGTTCAGCTTCGCGGGAAAAGGGGACGCTCTCCGTATCGGACCCAGAAATGTCGAGTCCTGCAAAGTGAAGCTTGAAGAGCTCGGAGTTCCTCTGATTGGGGAAGATACGGGAGGGAATTACGGCCGGACGATAGAAATGGATTGTGAAACGGGTATATTATTCATACGAAGTGTACAAATGGGTAAAAAGGAATTGTAGCCATGGCTGGAAAAATAGGGTTTAACTGGTTGTTTGGAGCGATAGGATTTATAATTACTTTTATAGTCTCTTTCAGCAATAATATATTAACGACAAGTTTGATAAGAAGCTGTATCGCATTTGCAGTTTGGTTTATTTTGGCTTTTGCCCTCAGATGGTTGCTCGGCATCTTGCGCACCTTACCTTCGGAACCTAAGATTCCCGAGATGGGAGCTGCTGCGGATGATGATGAGGACCTTGGAACCATGCTGGATTTGACAACGCCGGATGAGAGTGAAGAATTGAACGATCTCCTGAAGCAAAAACCTGAGGTACCTAGCGAGCCAAGTGGATTCTCACCGCTCAATCCGCCGAAACTGGTCAAGACATCCGAGCAGGATCCTGAAGAGATGGTTAAAGCCCTTCGTCACCTGACAGAAAAATAAGGAGGGTGAGGTTATTGAACGAGCGTAAATCAATGCCTCTTAATTACGCCGAGGTTTGGGAAAGATGGAAGGAACACGGTGATATCGAGGCAAAAAAGACACTGATTGAGAAGCATCTTCCGATCGTGGATTACGTGTCAGGCAGGCTGGCTGTAGGACTTCCCAAGAATGTATCCAAAGATGATTTAGCCAGCAATGGTGTTATGGGGCTTATTGACGCAGTAGAGAAATTTGATTACAAACGCGGGCTGCAATTTGAGACTTATGCGTCTTGGAGGGTCCGCGGTGCTATATTGGACGGGCTTCGTCAGGGTGACTGGGTTCCCCGTTCTGTAAGAGAGAAAGCCAAGAAGATTGAAGAAGGTTACCAGCAGCTAGAGCAGCAGTATCTTCGTACAGTATCCGATGAGGAAATGAGCAAACATCTAGACGTTTCGATAAAAGAGTTCCAGCATATGCTTCAGGAAGTTGCAGTTATGACCCTCTGTTCCTTGGAGGACCCGATACGGGAAGAAGATTCAGAGACTAGACTCTCTGTTCTCGTTGATGACAAAGCCAAGAATCCGGACTATAAAGTCCGTGAGTTTCATTTAAAAGAATCACTGACTAAGGGAATCGAGAAATTGACTGAAAAAGAACGTACGGTCGTTTCTTTACTTTATTATGAAGATTTATCATTAAGCGAAATTGCGGAGGTCATGTCACTATCACCTTCAAGAATTTCTCAGTTACATTCCAAAGCGATCCTAAGGCTTCGTGGCAGCTTGGATAAACAGCGGGATCTGTTAATGCAAGATGACTAGAGTTTTAGATGAAATTAAGGAATGAGGGAGTTTGGGATGGGTGAGCATGTAGATTTGGATTTAAAGCAATATTTAAGCATAGCGCTTTCAGACGATAAAAGTGCGGCCTACCTCAAGTTGATCAAAGACGAAGAAGGCTTCGCTTGCAGTGTCGAACACCTGCAGAATTTCTTAGCGGGTAACGGAATTACTTACGGAATTCAGCTGGATGCCATACATCGCTTTATAGCGAACCCTAGTGTCTATGCATTCGATCCTATACAGATTGCTGAAGGCGTGGCTCCTGTCAATGGAGAGGATGGATTCATCCGGTACGCGGTGCCTCTTGACCAGGAGCAGCATGGCCCGAATGAGAATGAAGACGGAAGTGTGGACTACAAGGATGTAGTCCGGCTGAATAACTTGCAGCGGGGACAGATCATTGCAGAGCTAGTTCCGCCTGTCCCCGGTAAAGCAGGGGTAGCTGTGACCGGGGAAGAGATTCCATTTAAGCCTGGCAAAGAGGCTAGATTCAAGATTGGCAAGAACGTGGTGCTTAATCCGGAGCAGACGGCTTTATATGCGGCGATCGACGGGCTCGTAACCCGGACGGATAAAGGCAAAATCAACGTATTTCCCATCTATGAGATTAACGGTGACGTCGACTATAACATAGGTAACATTAATTTTGTAGGAACCGTCATTGTCCGTGGGAATGTGTTAACTGGGTTCCGGATTACGGCTGCAGGTGACATTCGTGTAATTGGCGGTGTCGAGGGAGCTGAACTGGAAGCCGGGGGATCCATCGAGATTACGAGCGGCATAATCGGTTATAACAAAGGACATATCAAGGCTGGACATAATGTGAAGAGCGGTTTCATTCAAGACGGCAATGTTTATGCCGGGGAAGATGTACTGGTAACTCAAAGTATTATGCACTCCAATATCCGCGCAGGTCGGGATGTGATATGCAGCGGAACCAAGGGACTTATTGTTGGCGGTAATATTCAGGCCGGTGAGAAGGTAATTGCCCGTATTATCGGTAATCCCATGTCTACGATCACGACAGTAGAAGTAGGTGTCCTGCCTGAGCTGCGCAACGAGCTGGCTGAACTTAGAAATCACTTTAAGGAGAATCTGGCGAGCCTGGATAAGACCGATAAGGCTCTAACCCTGCTTGATCAGCTTGCTTCAGCGGGTAAGCTGAATATGGAAAAGATGCAAATGAGGGCGAAGCTCGGTCTAACCAGGAAGTCGCATCTAAGGGAGCAGACTGAAATCAAAGAACGAATGCTAGAAATCGAGAAATCACTCGAGGATACCAGCAAAGCCAAGGTCCATGTACTTAAAATGATTTATGGCGGCTCCAAAATTGTGATCGGACGTTACACCAAATTTATAAAAGATCCGATATCCCGGATGACCTTTTATTATAATGAAGGCGATATATCAATGTCTGCTTACGTCTAACATTCCTTATCAGCGCGTGGGAGGGATCTCATGGATTTCAAATCGGTTGAATTGCAAATTGCAGTACCACGGACGAGTGAAGCCGGCCGGATCCAGCAGGATGCCATGCATCGACCTATGCATCATCAGCACTTACTTGAGGATAAGAATATTAAGAGCACGGACCGGGATCGTAAACGCAGTGCGCAAGTGGATGAATCCTCTCATGCTTCCATAAGAGACGAGCATCAGAACTCTTCCCATGAAGAGAGGAATCGGCACAAGGAAGAAGATACCTCTGAGCAGGAGAAGGATAGAGCAGCAGAGCATCCTTTCAAAGGACACCATCTGGATCTGTCTTTATAATGTGCGGAGTGCAGCTCAGCAGTCAGTATAGCTACTCGAACGATGAAAGCACCTATTGGTGCTTTTCTTATAACTACAAACAGTAAATTGGGTGAGAAATATGCCGATGGGAAGTCCTTGGTTTTATATTGTTCTATTGGGAGCGGCCGTCATTGGCTACGCTTTGTTCCTCCCGTCACGAAAGCCAGGCGGCGAGCAAGGATCCACTGGAGCAGCGGATGTAGAGGCTACATTAGAACATTATATGACTGAGATTGAAAAAGAAAATACAGAAGTTATTGAGCTCATGGCCGAGATCAAGCAGGACACGACCGCGAAGCAGCTTTCACTTCAAGAACAGGTTGCTGAACTTCGTTCCAGATTGCTAGAAGTGGAGAGACTCACCTCATTGCAGGAATCCAGAATGGGAAGACTTGAATCCAGCCCTCCAAGCCACGGGACTCATACGGAAGCAGCTGCCGGTAAGGAAGCTCCTGCTAACCCGGTAGTAGAACAGCCAGCCGAGGAGGAAGTCACGGTTCCGCGTAATACGGTGCGAGATCGCTACCCTGACCTGTTCGAATTATATGATCAAGGTAAATCTATTGATGGTATTGCTAAGGCACTGAAATTGCAGCGGGGCGAAGTTCAGCTTATTCTGCAGCTTGCAAGCAAGGAGGAATCTCCAGCATGAAGAACCGCACGTTTATGGTGGGTTTGGGTGTAGGATTAATTCTTGGTGCCCTCTTGCTGCAAATTATGTTAATTGGCAAAGGGAATCTTCTGACCAGGCAGCAGGTTCAGGAGGCAGCTGAGCGGCTTGGATTAAAGGTGTACGATGGAGCGGAGCAGGTACTAACTGCACAGGAATGGGAAGCCAAGGCCAAAGAAGAGAAGCAGAAGAAGGAGGGGGCAGAGACCCAGACTCCTATAGATCCTAATCCTCCTTCTTCGACTAAGACTCCGGCAGCTCCAAATTCCACTTCGTCACCGAAGACACCGACAGCCCCGGATAAGTCTGCTTCTACGAACACGCCTAGCACTCCCGTAGTAAATACTCCTAAGACAAGTAAAACGGCTCAGCCTAATAAGCCGGAACAGATACCGT
Source organism: Paenibacillus sp. Paensp111 (assembly GCF_059492195.1). Taxonomy (NCBI): domain Bacteria; kingdom Bacillati; phylum Bacillota; class Bacilli; order Caryophanales; family Paenibacillaceae; genus Paenibacillus; species Paenibacillus sp. Paensp111. The sequence goes on along the minus strand of NZ_CP168527.1, from coordinate 2,894,592 downwards.
TTAAGATCTCAACTGGAGATAATCTGACCAAAGTGGCAGAAGGACTGAAGAGCGCTGGAATTATCTCTGACAAGAGTGCTTTCATTCAGACTGCGGTTGACAGTAAAGCGAATTATAGCTTGCAAACCGGGAGTTATACCTTTAAGCCCGGAGAAAGTTTGCCATCCATTATTTCCAAAATCACATCAAAGCCGTCCGGGAAGTAATCATCCTGGGGCGGCTTTTGTTGATTAGCGAGATTATATTGCAAGGCGAATTCAATTATGTTATATTAAATGACGGTGTTAAAACACACGCTGACTGATTTCGTTAAGGGTGCTTACCATTATGGGAGTTTTAACGAGAGATGACATCGGCGGAGGGCATCATACAAAAAACCAATTAGGAGGTGTGTGAAGATGGGAGTTATCTCCATGAAACAACTGCTTGAGGCAGGCGTTCATTTCGGTCACCAGACACGTCGCTGGAACCCAAAAATGGATCGTTATATCTTCACTGAAAGAAACGGTATTTACATTATTGACTTGCAAAAAACAGTCAAAAAGGTAGAGGAAGCGTACAACTTTGTGAAAAGTGTGGCTGAAGAGAATGGAACAATTCTTTTCGTCGGCACTAAGAAGCAAGCTCAAGATTCTGTTAAAGAAGAAGCTGAGCGCGCTGGTCAATTCTACATTAACCAACGTTGGCTCGGGGGTACTCTGACTAACTTCCAAACAATCCAAAAGCGTATTGATCGCTTGAAGACTTTGGAAAGATGGGAAGAGGACGGCACTTTCGCAGTTCTTCCTAAGAAAGAAGTTATCATTCTTCGCAAGGAGAAAGATCGTCTTGAGAAGTTCCTCGGCGGAATCAAGAACATGAAGGGTCTGCCTAGCGCACTCTTTATCATTGATCCACGCAAAGAGCGTATCGCGGTTGCTGAAGCCCGCAAACTGGGTATCCCAATCGTGGGTATCGTTGATACGAACTGTGATCCAGACGAGATCGACTATGTTATCCCAGGTAATGATGACGCGATCCGCGCTGTTAAATTGCTGACAGGTAAAATGGCTGATGCTGTGATCGAAGCGAACCAAGGCGAGCAAACTACAGCTTAATTAGCTTCATTACATGATGAATTAAATGAAAAGGGTGGTTGGTAGGTGCTAAAACCTCTCACTACCCTTTTTTTAAAGGATAAATTTAAGGTTCACTCCCACTAAAATTGATGGAGGTTATACTCATGGCAGTAGATGCAAAAGCGGTAAAAGAACTACGCGAAAAAACAGGCGCAGGTATGCTTGATTGCAAGAAAGCTTTGGAAGAAGCAAACGGTGATCTGACAAAAGCAGCTGAACTTCTTCGTGAGAAAGGTCTTGCAGCAGCAGCGAACAAAGCAGGCCGTATTGCGACAGAAGGTGTGGTTGAATCTTACATCCACGCTGGCGGACGTATCGGCGTTATTGTTGAAATCAACTGCGAAACTGACTTTGTAGCGAAGACAGATCAATTTAAGGAATTCGCTCGTGATATCGCTATGCAAATCGCAGCGGCTAGCCCTAAATTCGTTCGTCGTGAAGAAGTGCCAGCTGAAGAGATCGAGAAAGAAAAAGAAATCTTGAAAGCTCAAGCTTTGAACGAAGGTAAGCCAGAGAAAATCGTTGAAAAAATGGTAGAAGGCCGTATCGGCAAATACTACGAAGAGTACTGCTTGCTTGAGCAAACTTTCGTAAAAGATCCGGACAAAACCATCAGCACTTTGCTTAATGAGAAGATCAGCACAATCGGAGAGAACATCTCCATTCGCCGTTTTGTTCGCTACGAACTGGGTGAAGGTCTCGAGAAGAAAGTTGACAACTTCGTAGAAGAAGTATTGTCCCAAGTTAAAAACTAATCTAGGTTTGCGTTAAGATCTGAAATATTTATATTTTAGATCTTAATGCAAAAGCGTATAATATAACTAAATGGAATCTAAAAAAGACTGGAACACGCCGTGTTCCTTCTTTTTTAACTAAAAGGCCTTTAGAAATCGGTGATTTAAAGTGGAGGGTTTGCAATTGGAACAGCCTGTATTTAAACGTGTTGTCTTAAAGGTCAGCGGAGAGTCTTTATCCGGACAGAACGGTTACGGTATAGATGCCGAAACGATTACCTCCATTGCAGAGCAGGTCAAAGAGGTTGTTGAGCTTGGTGTGGAAGTTGCAATTGTCTGCGGAGGCGGTAACATCTGGAGAGGTATTGCAGGCAGCGCTAAAGGGATTGACCGCGCAACTGCGGACTACATGGGGATGCTGGCTACTCTGATGAACTCGCTTGCCCTGCAGGACGCATTGGAACAGATTGACGTACCCACACGGGTTCAGACGTCGATCGCTATGCAGCAGATTGCTGAACCTTATATTCGGCGGAGAGCGATCCGTCATCTTGAGAAGGGACGCGTCGTTATTTTTGCAGCTGGAACCGGTAATCCGTTCTTCTCAACTGATACGACTGCAGCTCTTCGTGCAGCAGAGATTGAAGCCGAAGTTATCCTGATGGCTAAGAATAAAGTAGACGGTGTCTACTCTGCTGATCCTTTTGTAGATCCGACTGCTGAGAAATTCGAGCAGCTGACTTATATGGAAGTACTCAGCAAGAACCTGGGTGTAATGGATTCGACAGCATCCTCGCTGTGTATGGACAACAACATCCCGCTTATCGTATTCGCGATAACGGAGCAAGGCAACATTAAACGTGTCGTTCTTGGTGAAAGAATTGGCACTATTGTTAAAGGGAGTGTAGACTAATGCCACAATCGGTTAAGAAAAATGCCGAAGAACGCATGGATAAAGCCATTCAATCCTTGAAGAGAGATTTGCTGACTCTTCGTGCCGGACGTGCTACACCAGCACTGCTTGATCGGGTGCATGTGGAATATTACGGTGCTTCTACTCCGCTGAACCAATTGGCTAACATTAATACACCGGATTCCCGCACACTGCTTATCCAGCCTTGGGATAAATCCTCTCTGGCTGATATTGAGCGCGCTATTCAGAAGTCTGATCTCGGTTTAACACCGGCTAACGATGGAGCGACTATTCGTCTATCGATCCCTCCTCTTACGGAAGAGCGCCGGATTGAGCTTGTAAAGACAACGAAGAAGTACGGTGAAGAGGCTAAGGTGGCTATTCGGAATATCCGCCGTGATGCCAATGACGATATTAAGAAGCTTGAGAAGACGGATATTTCTGAGGACGAGTCCCGTCGTCATCAAGATGATATTCAGAAAACGACTGACAAATTTATCGCGGAAGTTGACAAAGTGCTCGCTGCGAAAGAAAAAGAGATTATGGAAGTTTAAGAGACGTGAGCGGCCCCTCCTATATGGTGGGGTTTGTCTCTTTTTCATCACCGCTTGGAGGAAAAGGAATGATTAAAGTATTTCAATCCTGGTGGAAAAAAGAAGAACAAAAGCAGACTCTTCCGAGCTTGTCAAAGGACAATGTTCCAAGTCATGTGGCTATCATCATGGATGGCAATGGACGTTGGGCTAATCGCCGCGGCTTGCCGCGGATAGTTGGACACCAGAACGGAATGAAAGCTGTCAAACGTACTGCGATCGCTGCGGACGAGATAGGAATTAAATATTTGACGCTTTATGCTTTTTCTACAGAGAATTGGAAGAGACCCAAGGATGAAGTCGATTTTCTAATGCGTCTCCCGGAAGAATTCCTGGCAATAGAGCTGGAAGAATTAATTGAGAAGAATGTACGAATTCAAATGATGGGACATCCGGAAGAGCTTCCCCAGCATACGATTGCAGCTATGGAAGAAGCCATCAGACGTACGAAGAATAATACAGGACTGGTACTGAACTTCGCCTTGAATTACGGCAGCCGGCGAGAAATTAAAGAAGTATTCAAGGAAGCAGGACGGCAAATTGCCGCAGGAACACTTTCACCTGATGAACTCACAGAAGAGTGGATTGGTGCCCATCTTCATTCCTCAGAGCTTCCTGATCCAGACCTGCTTATTCGTACAAGCGGTGAACTCAGACTCAGTAATTTCATGTTATGGCAGCTGGCCTACAGTGAGCTTTGGTTCACTGACATCTACTGGCCGGAATTCTCCAAAGATCATTTATTTCAAGCGGTCGCTGAATTCCAGAGAAGAACGCGGCGGTATGGCGGATTATCTTAAGCAGGACGGAGGTGGACATCTTTGAAGCAGCGAATCATTACAGGCTTAATAGCGGGTGTGATCTTCCTGGGACCCTGCCTAGCCGGTGGACTATGGTATCATGGTTTGATACTGATCATGTCACTTATCGGTTATTATGAATTTATTCGTATGACCAAAACGCTGCCTTGGAGCGGATCAGCATTACTTGGCTTCATCGGTGTTATTATGCTTGTATTTCCGTGGAAGCTGCTGGGTAGTCCTTTCCTGCCTGAGCCGCTTCAAATTATATGGCTATTAATGCTTTTGTTTTTGTTTGTTACTGTGTTTACAAAGAATTCAACCAATATTAATCACGTAGCCATGCACTTCTTGGGGGCAGTCTACGTAGGTATTGGATTCTCTTATATTGCGGAATCCCGTAATACACCGGATGGACATGGATTGTTCTGGACCTTCCTTCTGCTGTTCTCCATTTGGGCAAGTGATGCGGGTGCTTATTTTACTGGACGTAAATGGGGGAAGAATAAATTGTGGCCGGCCATCAGCCCTAACAAAACGGTGGAAGGGGCACTAGGTGGTGTGTTGATCGCAATTGTGACGGCTTCCTTGTTCGCTATATTCTCCGGCGGACTGTTATCCATAGGGCTTGCTGTTGTCATTGGTGCCTCCGCAGCTGTGGTTGGTCAATTGGGAGATTTGGTGCAATCCGCCTATAAGAGAGTATACGGGATAAAGGATTCAGGCACATTGCTGCCTGGTCATGGCGGGATTCTGGACAGGTGTGACAGCTGGATCACCGTATTTCCCTTTGTACATATTCTAATGCTGCTTCCTTTTAACTAAAAGCTGCTTTGGCTAAGATATAAGATGAGAGGTATGTTATGAAGAAACTGGCAGTTATCGGTTCAACCGGCTCTATTGGTACACAAACACTGGACGTCGTTTCCGCATACCCGGATTATTTCCAAATCGAGGGGCTAGCTGCCGGCAGTAATCTGGAGCTATTTCTGGACCAGGTGAAGCAGTTCAATCCGAAGAAAGCTTCTGTTGGAAGCAAAGCGCTTGCAGATGAGATTAGGCCTTACCTGCCTCAGGGTGTGCAGCTGTTCCATGGACCCGAGGGACTTGTTGAGGTCGCGGCAGGAACAGACGCGGATATGGTTGTTACTGCAGTTGTAGGCAGTGCAGGTCTTCCGGCTACCATGGCCGCTATCCAAGAGGGCAAGACCATTGGTCTAGCCAACAAAGAGACTCTTGTCACAGCCGGTCACTTGGTCACCTCGTTAGCAAGGGACAAAGGGGTCTCTCTGCTTCCGATCGACAGCGAGCACTCGGCAATTTTTCAATGTCTTAATGGGGAGAATAAGTCCGATATCGCACAGATTACATTAACGGCTTCCGGAGGCTCGTTCCGTGATATGACAAGGGAACAGCTCTCTAATGTTACTGTTGAAGATGCGCTTAAGCATCCGAATTGGTCTATGGGTGCCAAGATCACAATTGATTCAGCAACTATGGTCAATAAGGGGCTTGAAGTGATTGAGGCGCATTGGTTATTTGATCTCCCTTATGAGCAGATCGGCGTTTTGCTTCATCCGGAAAGCATTATTCATTCCTATGTAGAATTTCAAGATAGCAGCATCATTGCCCAGCTGGGGAATCCGGACATGCGTGTACCCATACAGTATGCACTTACCTATCCTGATCGCTGGGCGTCCAAGACCCCTCGTTTGTCGCTGGCCCAAATTGGCAACCTGAACTTTCGGGAGATGGATTTCATCCGATTCCCATGTTTAAGACTGGCCTTTGAATGTGGTAAAATAGGTGGTACGGCTCCATCTGTATTTAATGCAGCAAATGAGGTTGCAGTTGCCCGCTTTTTGAAGCGGGAGATTTCGTTTCTAAAGATTGAATCTATCATCGAAGAAACCTTGTCACGTCATAAGGTAGTGGCAAGCCCTGATCTCGAGGCGATCCATGAAAGTGATCGCTGGGCCAGGGAGACAGCATCCCTTTTGTAGGACGGGTCTGGTAGTATGGAGCCTTGGATACTCCGGTCCGGAAATAGTATGAATGGTGAAGAATTAGCAGGGTAATCATACACAGCGACCTGATAACAAAGGAGGATGCTCTCGATTGGAAATGCTGCAGATTATATTTCTGACGGTGCTGATGTTTTTTCTCATCGTAACTGTTCATGAGTGGGGACACTATTACTTTGCGAAACGCGCCGGTATATTGGTTCGTGAATTTGCCATTGGCTTTGGGCCAAAGCTTTTTTCTTATAAGCGGGATGAGACTCAGTTCACACTTAGACTCCTGCCCTTTGGGGGTTATGCCCGTATGGCAGGCGAGGATCCGGAGCTTGTGGGTGTACAGCCTGGCCAGACCGTAGCACTTCGGCTCTCAGGCTCTACAGTGACCAAGATTTATCTGGATCGGCTGGATAACCGGAAGAATGTAATTCGCGGTGAAGTTCAGTCTGCTGATCTGGAGAATAAGCTTCAGATTATTCTTGATGTGGATGGGGAGAATCAGACCTTTGCGGTTGATCCCAAAGCTGTGCTGATTGCTAAAGGCAAAGACACACAGATTGCTCCGAAGGACCGTCAGTACGGAAGCAAAACCGTTGGACAGCGCGCGCTATCCATATTTGCTGGACCCTTGATGAATTTCATATTAGCTTTTATTTTGTTCGCTCTGCATACCCAGATGGCGGGGATTCAGATTGAGAATCCGACTTATCTGGAAATCGGTGAGGTTTCAAAAGGAATGCCGGCAGATGAAGCTCATTTGCAAAAGGGCGATATAATAGACACGATCAATGGAGTTAAGGTTGGAGCAGATCGCGAGAACATGATCAAGCTTATCTCTGCTTCCAAAGACAAACCGATGGATTGGACTGTAATCCGAAACGGCGATCCCTTAAAGGTGACTCTCACCCCTAGGGAAATGGCAGGACAAGAAGGCGGGAAAGTGGGGGTTACTCCTGTATTCCCGACCCGAAGTGCCTCGTTTGGTGAAACTTTCAAGACGGCTGGACAGGATATGGTCAATACGACAGATGCGATCTTTCTCGGCTTCAAGCAGCTGATTAACAAATTCAACATGAATGATCTTGGCGGACCTGTTCGTACATTCGAAGTTACAGGTCAAATCGCCAAGCAAGGGATTGTGCAGTTGACCTATTGGGCGGCTATTCTAAGCTTGTACTTAGGGATATTTAACCTTCTGCCCATCCCCGCACTCGACGGAAGCCGTCTGGTATTCCTGGGAGTGGAGGCGCTCCGCGGCAAGCCGGTTGATCCGAGCCGGGAAGGCATGGTGCACTTCATAGGCTTCGCTATGCTGTTCCTGTTAATGATTGCCGTGACATATAATGATATTTTGCGTTTGATTAATGGATAGAGATATAGAAATTTTGGCTTATTTAATGGGAGGACTACGTTTCTTATGGCGAACGAAGATAAACAGTTTGTAACTGAAATCACGCCCCAGCAGGAAGATTTCTCACGCTGGTATATTGATGTAATCAAGAAAGCGGATTTGATGGACTATTCACCTGTCCGCGGCTGTATTGTATTTAAGCCCGACGGTTACGAGATCTGGGAACATATACAGCAGGAGCTGGACCGCCGTTTCAAAGAAACCGGGCACCGGAATGCGTATTTCCCCTTGTTTATCCCGGAGAGCTTTTTCCAGAAAGAGAAAGAGCATGTGGAAGGGTTCAACCCTGAGCTGCCATGGGTAACCGAGGCTGCGGGCGAGAAGCTGGAAGAGCGTCTTGCCATCCGTCCGACTTCGGAGACGATGATCGGGCACATGTACGAAAGATGGATTCAATCTTATCGTGATCTTCCGGTTCTCATTAATCAATGGGCGAATGTGGTTCGCTGGGAGAAACGCACCCTTCCATTCCTTCGCACAAGTGAATTCCTCTGGCAAGAAGGGCATACAGCCCATGAGAATGAAGAGGAAGCACGCGAGGAAACAATGAAAATTCTAGAGATCTATCGTGATTTTGTGGAGAATTATCTTGCGATTCCGGTTATTGTTGGCCAGAAGACTCCGTCTGAGAAGTTTGCGGGTGCTGTAGATACCTTCTCTATTGAAGCTATGATGAAAGATGGGCGGGCCGTTCAGGCGGGGACCTCACATTATCTCGGAACTAATTTTGCCAAAGCTTTTGAAATTAAATATCTGAATCGTGAAAATGTACAGGAGTATGTTCACACGACTTCTTGGGGTGTCAGCACACGTCTAATTGGATCCCTAATTATGGTCCACGGCGATGATCGAGGTCTGGCTCTTCCACCTAAAGTGGCTCCTAAGCAGGTCATGATCATTCCAATCGGTCCTCCTAAAACGCGTGATTCGGTTGTAGGCAGAGCGGATGAGTTGTTCAGCGAGCTGAAGAAAGCCGGTATCCGTGTAGGTATTGATGATCGTGCCGATGTGCGTCCGGGTTGGAAATTCAACGAATATGAAATGCGCGGAGTTCCGATCCGTCTTGAAATTGGACCTCGCGATATGGAGAACGGAGTATGTGTTCTAGTATCCAGAATCAGCGGCGAGAAGAAGGTCGTTGAGCAAGTTAATCTGGTTCAAGAAGTTCAAGCTATGCTTGAGCAGGTTCATCAAGAGATGTATGATCGCGCCTTGTCGTTCCGCGAAGAGAACTTCTACTCTGTAGACTCCCTGGATGAGATGAAAGCCAAAGTCGAAGAACAACGCGGCTTTACCCTTGCGGGTTGGTGTGGGTCAGAAGCTTGTGAGGACACCGTGAAGAGTGAGACCGGCGCAACGAGCCGCAACATTCCATTCAAGACAGAGGTACAGAAGCATACGTGTCTCGTATGCGGCGAGCAGGCCAAGCATACCGTATTATTTGCCAGAGCCTACTAGAATAGCACCCTAATCCATAGGGGCTTGCAAAGTTGGCAGGTAATCTGCATGACTCATATTACAAAGGGGGCTTCCGGCAGTATGTTGATTGGGCAATCTTGCCCGCAACTCTCGGTCAGGAGGCCTTTTTATTCGAATAGATTAAGCGGCTGATGTAACTATATGGACTGAATTTAAGTATTACAAATAGGCAAGAGTGTGAAATGATTCCGGAGAAGCGGAGCGTTCGCCTTTGTGATTAGACTTCTACCCATAACAATTTCAATCAAGAAGTCTGAGAACAACAGCGATCGTAGGAACATTTCACACGGCTGCCTCTAATGTAACTCAATTGTTCAGTCTATATATCACGTATTAATTTTAAGTAGTCATAGCCTTTAGGAAGAAGAGTATTTGTGTTAAGAAGGGGAGGGGAACATGAGCCAAGCGGGGGACAAAAGAACACGGTTTGAGCTCTTGATGAAGCAGACGGAAATTCCGGGCGCTTTAATTGATGCCCATTTCCTGGATGGCTGGATTGAGAAAGTAGAAGTAAGTCGAAGCAATAAGGAATGGAAGATTGTAATTCATAAAGAAACCCTGGTGCCTGGCCAGATATATCGGACATTTTGTCTGCAGGTTCAGGAGAGAATGCAGCATATCTCAAAAATTAGCTTTGAGTTTAAATATGCCAGTATGATCACGAGTACGCAGATCGTTTCGGAATACTGGAAGCTTTTTCTGGAATGGGTGCAGCGTGAGGTTCCCTCAGTTAACGGATGGATGACACGGGCTACATTTGAAGTGGAGCAGGATCTGGTTGTTATATCCATGAGTGATGCGACGTCGCTTGAGCTTGCCAAGAAGAAGGGCATTGACCGGGCTGTAGTTACTTTTTATGAGACGTACTTTGCACTCCCATTAAGAGTAAAGCTTCAGACGGGTGAAGGCCGTAACGAGGCGTTTGAAGAATTCCAGCAGCGGATTGTCGAGGAAGAACGTGAAGTTATCCAGCAGATGATGACCAGCATGGAGCCTGAGCCGGAGCCGGATGATGAGGGCGGGGAAGTGGTTAAGCTTCAGGTTGGCTATGATATCAAGGAACAGCCTACACCGCTCAAGGACATTCAGGATGAAGAGAAGAAGATTACGATTCAGGGAACGATCTTTGGTCTGGAGAGCAAGGAGCTTCGCAACGGGAGTACCCTCTTCACTTACTATCTGACGGATTTCAGTGATTCTCTGCAGATGAAGATGTTCGCCAAGAACAAGGAAGATCTTAAGATTATGAGCCAGCTGGCTAATGGCAAATGGGTGAAGGCGCGCGGGCGTATCGAATATGACCGCTTTATGCAGATTCCAGAGCTTGTTATGATTCCTTCGGATTTGACAGAGGTTGGGGCGCCTGCAGGACGTAAGGATAACGCATCAGAGAAACGGGTAGAATTCCATCTGCATACCACGATGAGTACGATGGATGCTGTAACTCCGATTGATCAATATGTCAAGATGGCTGCAAAATGGGGCCACAAAGCTATAGCTGTTACAGACCACGGTGGAGTCCAGTGTTATCCTGATGCCGCAAAGGCAGCGAAAAAGAACGGGATCAAGATGATCTACGGTGTTGAAGCAAATGTAGTTAATGATAACGTGGCTGTTGTACTTGATCCAAGGCCGATAGAGCTCAAGACAGCAACCTATATTGTGTTTGACATAGAGACAACAGGGTTGTCGGTTACTCAGAACAATATCATCGAAATCGCCGCGATCAAGATGGTAGAAGGTAAGGAAATTGACCGCTATGCGACGTTCGTCAATCCGCATGAACGTATTCCGTATAACATTCAGCAGCTGACTAACATCAATGATGACATGGTTAAGGATGCTCCAGATGTTGAGCCCGTGCTGCGGGAATTTCTCGAGTTTGCCGGAGACGGCGTTCTTGTGGCTCATAATGCCAGATTTGACGTTGGTTTTGTGAATGCCAAGCTTAAAGATTTGAATATGCCGCCTTTGAGCAACTCTGTTCTTGATACGCTTGAACTTGCAAGGCTGCTGTATCCAACTTTGAAAAATCACCGCCTCAATACCCTGGCGGCCAAATATAAAGTCTCCCTTGAGAATCATCACCGGGCTATTGACGATACGGTTGCCCTCGGTGAGATTCTGAACGGCCTGCTTGAAGATGCGGCCAAGATTCAGGGAATTACGATGCTGGATCGTCTGAACGATCATGTCGGTAAAGATCTGTCCAATGTACGTCCGTTTCACTGCAGTATTTATGCGCTGAATGCTACGGGCAAGAAGAACTTGTTCAAGCTTATTTCCTTGTCCCATACTCAGTATTTCAAGCGTGTGCCCTGCATTCCGAAGTCGAAGCTTGTGGAAATGCGCGAGGGTCTGCTGATTATATCCGGTTGTGAAAAAGGCGAGTTCTTCGAAGCCGTGCTTAATAAGTCGGTGGAAGAAGCCGAGGAGGTCGCTCAGTTCTACGATGTGCTTGAGATTCAGCCGCTAACCATGTACATGCATCTTGTAGAGAAGGGTCTTGTAGGCAGCCCTGCCGAACTCGAGACGGCTGTGCGTAAAGTATGCGAGATTGGACTTAAGCTTAGCAAACCGGTAATTGCTACAGGTAATGTGCATTATCTGGAGCCTCGCGATAAGCTGTACAGGGATATTGCAATACACGGGATTACCGGCTTCAGTCCGCTCAAAGATATTCGCAAGCCGGATGCCCATTTCCGTACAACCGAAGAGATGCTTAAGGAATTTGAATTCCTTGGTGCGGAGAAGGCTCAGGAGGTTGTAGTGAAGAATACGGCAGAGCTGGCTGATTCCTTCGAGGAATTGGAGCTCTTCCCGGACAAGCTGTTTACACCTATTATCGAGGGCGCAGACGAAGAAATTAGGCAGACCTGTTACGATACGGCGAAATCTTTTTATGGAGAAGAACTGCCGGAAGTGGTGGTCGCGAGACTTGAGAAAGAGCTTGAACCTATTATTAAATACGGATTCTCTGCCAACTATCTGATCTCCGAGCGTCTGGTGAAGAAATCCAATCAGGACGGCTACCTGGTTGGTTCCCGGGGATCGGTCGGCTCGTCTGTGGTAGCTACATTCCTTGGGATCTCCGAGGTTAATCCGCTTCCTGCCCACTATCTGTGTCTCAATAAAGAGTGTAAATATAGCGAGTGGTTCCTTGACGGAAGCATTCCCAGTGGTTTTGACCTTCCAGACAAGACCTGTCCTAATTGCGGCGGGAAATTGAAGGGAGAAGGCCAAGATATTCCGTTCGAGACGTTCCTTGGATTTAAAGGGGATAAGGTTCCCGATATCGATCTTAACTTCTCGGGCGAATACCAGCCTCATGCCCACAACTATACCAAAGAGTTGTTCGGAGAGAAGAGTGTATTCCGTGCTGGTACCATCGGTACGGTTGCCGAGAAGACGGCTTTTGGATTTGCGAAGAAATATGAAGAGGACCATGGCAAAAAGTGGCGCGCAGCCGAGCTGAACCGTCTCGCTTCAGGCTGTACAGGCGTTAAGCGAAGCACGGGTCAGCACCCGGGCGGTATCGTAGTCGTTCCCGATTACATGGAGGTAGATGATATTACGCCGGTCCAGTATCCGGCTGATGATACATCCTCAGAATGGAAGACCACTCACTTTGACTATCACGCCTTTGATGCGAATCTGCTTAAGCTTGATATTTTGGGTCATGATGATCCGACCATGATGAGAATGCTGCAGGATTTGACGGGAGTGGATCCAACGTCCATTCCCATGAACGACCCGAAGGTAATGAGTATGTTCAACTCTACGGAGGCGCTTGGTGTATCGCCGCAGCAAATTCGCACTCCGGTAGCCACCTACGGAGTACCCGAGATGGGAACCAAGTTCGTACGGCAAATGCTGGTGGAGTCACAACCTTCCTCTTTTGCAGACTTATTGCAGATCTCGGGACTGTCCCATGGAACCGGCGTGTGGCTCGGCAATGCACAAGAGCTGATCAAGAATAACACTTGTAACATTAAGACCGTAATCGGGTGCCGGGATGACATCATGCTCTTCCTGATCTATAAAGCCGGTATGGACGCGGGTCTTGCCTTTAAGATAACGGAAAGCGTACGTAAGGGTAAGGGGCTGCCGCCCGAGTGGATTGATGAGATGAAGAAATGCAAAGTGCCTCAGTGGTACATTGATTCCTGTCTCAAAATCCAGTACATGTTCCCGAAAGCCCACGCGGCGGCCTATGTTATCTCGGCTGTGCGTACGGCTTACTTCAAGCTGTATCATCCGATTGAGTTTTATGCCACCTACTTCTCTGTTCGTGTAGAGGATTTCGATATCGAGCTGTGCTGCCAAGGTTACGAGGCGATCTACCGGAGAATTGAAGAGATCGAGCAAAAGGGGTTCCAGGCGCTGCCCAAGGAGAAGAATATGCTCCCGATGCTGGAGATGGCCCTGGAAATGACGGCCAGAGGACTCCGGTTTCAGAATATTGACTTGTATCGTTCAGATGCACTGAAATTTACTGTAGATGGGGATTCGTTGATTCCTCCATTCTCAGCGCTTGCCGGGATTGGCGATAATGCCGCACGTAATATTGCCGCAGCGAAGGATCAAGGTGAGTTTCTCTCGATCGAAGACTTCCAGCAGAAGTCCAAGGCGAGTAAGACGGTTATTGAGCTTTTGAGTCAAATGGGAGTATTCAGAGGGCTGCCTGAGAGCAACCAGCTTTCCTTGTTTTAAGTAAAAGACAGCATCATTCGAGCAGTCTCCAAGCATGGTTCTAGCTGCTCAAGTCCTCATGGGATAAGGCCTCAGGCCCAGTGCAGTCAGGGTCTCTTACTTGTCAGTGTTACCGGACTATGTTATAATTTTTTTGGTAATCATGGAGATAGAACCGTTGTTTAAAGAGTGGGGAAACCCACTCTTTACTCTTTGGTATATAGGAATGAAGTTTCTTTTGGAGGTATGAACGCTTGAGCACACCTAAAATCAAAGCACATGTTGAACAATTGGCCCAGCCTTTTTTAGCGGATAACGGCTTTGAATTAGTAGACATTGAGTATGTAAAAGAAGGCAATAACTGGTTCCTTCGCGTATTCGTTGATAAAGATGGCGGCATTGATATCGATGACTGCGGACGAATCAGTGAATACTTAAGTGAACAGCTTGATGCCAATGACCCGATTTCGACTGCGTATTTCCTGGAGGTATCCTCTCCTGGAGCCGAGCGGCCGCTTAAGAAGCCTGAAGATGTACTTAAGGCTGTTGGCAAAGATGTATTTGTGACTACATACGAGCAGATTGATGGCCTTAAGGAGTTTGAAGGCCGGCTTCTTTCGTTCGAGAACGACGAACTGCTCGTGGTTTCGGGAAAGAAGCAGCATACCATCCCGTATTCGAAAGTTGCCAGTGCCAGACTGGCTATTATTTTCTAACAGAAACAAGAACGGTGAATTATGAAAGGGGGAGCTTGAAGCAAATGAGTATGGATTTTATCGAAGCTATGAATGAATTGGAAAGAGAAAAAGGAATCAGTAAAGATATTTTGTTTGAAGCGATTGAAGCTGCTTTAATCTCCAGTTACAAACGCAACTTTAATACTGCGCAAAATGTGCGTGTGGACATGAACCGTCACACCGGGGCCATCAAAGTATTCGCCCGCAAGCTTATTGTGGAAGAAGTACTGGATCTGCGCACCGAAATCTCGCTACCTGCTGCACGTGAGATTAACCCTCACTTCCAGCTGGACGATATAGCTGAGATTGAAGTCACTCCGCGTGATTTCGGACGTATTGCAGCCCAAACAGCGAAGCAGGTTGTGACCCAGCGTATCCGCGAGGCGGAGCGGGGCTTGATCTATAATGCTTTTGTCGACAAAGAAGAAGATATCGTGACCGGGATTGTACAGCGTCAGGATGCCCGCAATATTTATGTGGACCTTGGCAAAGTAGAAGCCCATCTTCCGCTTAATGAGCTCATGCCAAATGAGAAATTCAAGCACGGTGATCGCATCAAAGCTTTCATCACTAAAGTGGAGAATACGACCAAAGGGCCGCAAATTCTTCTCTCTCGCACACATCCTGGACTGCTAAAGCGGTTGTTCGAGCTTGAGGTACCTGAGATATTTGACGGGGTAGTAGAGATTCGTTCGGTGGCTCGTGAAGCCGGCTTCCGTTCCAAGATCGCTGTCTATTCCCGCAATCCGGAAGTAGATCCGGTTGGTTCCTGTGTGGGTCCAAAGGGGCTGCGCGTACAGACCATTGTGAACGAGCTTCGCGGCGAGAAGATCGACATTGTCCGTTACTCGGATGAGGTACAGGAATACGTCGCTAATGCACTGAGTCCTTCTAAGGTACTTGAAGTGGAAGTATTTGAGAGTGAGAAAATGGCACGTGTTATTGTTCCGGATTACCAGCTTTCCCTGGCTATCGGGATTAAGGGGCAGAATGCTCGTCTTGCTGCCAAGCTGACTGGTTGGAAGATTGATATCAAGAGCGAGAGCCAAGCGGAACAAGAATATGGAAGACCAAGAACTTCGGCGGAAGAACTTCCGCAGGATTCGATTTCTATAGATTAATGCAAAGGCGGGGACATACCAATGAAGCCGAGAAAAATACCGCTTCGTAAATGCGTCGCCTGCCAGCAGATGATGCCGAAGAAGCAGTTGATCCGTGTAGTAAGAACACCCGAAGACGAAGTTCTGATTGATTTATCCGGAAAAAAATCAGGACGGGGCGCTTATCTGTGCGGGCAAGTGTCCTGCTTCAAGCTGGCACATAAGAACCGGGCGCTTGACCGGGCATTAAAGACGACAGTTAAGCCTGAAATTTATGAACAGCTTGCCCGAGATTTCATTGCGGTCGAAGATGAATTTACTGCAATGGCTAATCAGGAAAGTGATGACGATGAATAAGGCGTACTCCCAGCTCGGATTGGCCATGCGGGCCGGGAAAATTGTCACCGGAGACGAGATTGTATTAAAGGCCATTCGTTCATCCGAAGCTAAACTAGTCATTCTTGCAGGGGATGCTTCCCCGAACACACAGAAGAAATTCCGCGACAAATGCGGGACGTATAAAGTCCCTTTGATAATCGGATTTAAACGGGAGCAGCTGGGTACAAGCATAGGCAAACCGGAAAGGATTGTGCTGGCTTTGACGGATCAGGGTTTCGCAGCGATGATTCGAAGAACAGTGAGTAATTTGTCGGAGGTGGAGTATATTGAGTAAACAAGATAACAAGGATAAGCTCAGAGTATACGAATATGCAAAATCGCTTAATATGAGCAGCAAAGAAATCATTACCATTCTTAAACGTCTAGATATCCCTGTTAATAACCACATGAGCGTAATGGAGAACGATGCAGTATCTCGTGTGGAGAAATTCTTCAAAGATATCAAGAGTAATGCCGCAGCCAAAAGGGATGTTCCCGATTCCAAGGATGCACATGCTAAATCGCCGGCACCGGTCTCCGCAGGAGGAGACCACAAACCGAAGAGCCAAGTTCAAGAACAGAATGGACAGCGTGCGGATCACACAAGATCCGAGCAAGCTGCACCGCAATCTAATCAGGATTCAAACAAAAATCAACTGGAAAAGCAGGTACGCATGAATAATAATAAACCCCAAAATCAATCGAATAGTAGTCAGGCGACACAGACTCGCAGTAACCAGTCCGCTGGCGGAAGCCAGCAAAGTCAAGGCCGTTCCGGTCAAAATAATGGAAGCCGCAGCAATACTTCTACTAGCAATGGACGTCCCCAAGGCGGAGGACAGCATGCTTCCAGCACGCCGCGTCCCCAGAATCAACAGAACCGCAGTTCACAGCCGCAGGCTAGAACCGCTTCTTCAGGAAGCGACAATTACTCTTCCAATCGCGGCGGTCAAGGACAAGGGCAAGGTCAGAAGAGAAATGGCAATAACAACAACAATGGCAGACCGGGACAGAAGCGGTTTGATGATAACAAGCCAGGCGGTTATAAGAATAACCGTGGAGGGAAGAATAATCGGGGCAGAAATGCTCAGCCTCAAGAACGTCGTGAGAAAATCGACAATACACCTAAGAAAATCATCGTTCGCGGTGAAATGACGGTAGGCGAGACAGCGAAGCTGCTTCATAAGGATGCTTCAGAAGTTATTAAGAAGCTGATCACCCTGGGTGTTATGGCAACGATTAACCAAGAGCTTGATCTGGATACGATTCAACTCCTGGCTGGAGATTATGGCGTTGAAGTTGAAATTAAGATCCATGTTGAAGACGACCGCTTCGAAACACTGGAGGAAACGGACGATGAGGCAGATCTGAAGGAACGTCCTCCTGTCGTCACAATTATGGGTCACGTTGACCACGGTAAAACTACGCTGCTGGATGCCATCCGTTCGACAAATGTCACTGGTGGCGAGGCTGGCGGGATTACCCAGCATATCGGTGCATATCAGGTTGAGATTAACCACAAGAAAATCACGTTCCTCGATACTCCGGGCCACGAAGCGTTTACAACCATGCGTGCCCGCGGTGCACAGGTAACGGATATTACCATTATTGTGGTTGCCGCAGATGACGGAGTTATGCCGCAGACGGTTGAGGCGATCAGCCATGCCAAAGCAGCAGGTGTTCCGATTATCGTTGCAGTGAACAAGATTGATAAGCCTGACGCAGATCCGGATAGAGTAAAACAAGAATTGACAAATTATGAGCTTGTTCCTGAAGAGTGGGGCGGAGACACCATCTTTGTCAATGTGTCCGCCAAACAGAGAATTGGTCTTGAAGGATTGCTTGAAATGATTCTTCTGGTCGCCGAGGTTAATGAATATAAGGCTAACCCGGACAAACGTGCTCGCGGAACCGTTATTGAAGCTGAGCTGGATAAAGGACGCGGACCCGTGGCTCGTGTACTCGTGCAGCATGGTACCCTCAAAGTCGGTGATGCTTTTGTAGCGGGTAACTGCTTCGGCCGTGTCCGTGCCATGGTTAATGATAAGGGACGCCGTCTGAAAGAAGCAGGACCGTCAACCCCGGTTGAAATTACAGGTTTGACCGAAGTGCCTCAAGCCGGCGATCCGCTTATGGTATTTGAAGATGAACGCAAAGCTCGTTCCATTGCTGACAAGCGTTCGATTACTCAGCGTCAATCCGAGATGGGCTCCAACACCCGTGTTACGCTGGATGATCTGTTCAAGCATATCAAGGATGGAGAAATTAAAGACCTCAATGTGATCATCAAAGGTGACGTTCAAGGTTCTGTGGAAGCACTTAAAGGCTCTCTCCAGAAGATTGAAGTTGAAGGTGTGCGTGTTAAGATCCTTCACAGCAGCGCTGGTGCCATCACTGAGTCGGATATTATCCTTGCAGCAGCCTCGAATGCGATCGTGATCGGCTTTAACGTCCGCCCAGAGCCGCGTGCGAAGGCGGTAGCTGATGAAGAGAAAGTGGATATTCGTCTTCACCGTATCATTTATAATGCGATTGAAGAGATTGAACAGGCTATGAAAGGGATGCTTGATCCGATCTACAAAGAAAGTGTTATCGGTCATGCTGAAGTTCGTAATACGTTCAAAATCAGTAAAGTCGGAACCATTGCCGGATGTATGGTTACAGACGGGAAGATTACGCGCTCCGCTGAGATCCGCTTGATCCGTGAAGGTATTGTCGTATTTGAAGGCAAGATCGATTCCTTGAAACGTTTCAAGGACGATGCCAAGGAAGTAGCGCAAGGCTATGAATGCGGGATTACCGTTGAAGGATACAATGACCTCAAGGAAGGCGACGTTATTGAAGCCTTTATTATGGAGACTGTAGAACGCAAGTAATTGTGAGGTGTAGGGCATGGCTAAGAACCGTACAGGTCGCGTAGGCGAACAGATAAAAAAGGAACTCAGCGTTCTGATCCAAACGGAAATGAAAGATCCGCGAATTGGATTCATAACCGTGACAGGCGTTGATGTAACAAGTGATTTGTCCCAAGCTAAAGTATATCTCAGTGTTCTGGGAGATGCCGAACAGAAGGAGAATTCACTCAAAGGCCTGGAGAAAGCCAAAGGCTTCCTCCGGTCAGAGCTCGGCAAGCGGGTTATGCTTCGGCACACCCCTGAACTTATCTTCAAAATTGATGAATCGATTGCTTATGGTAGCCATATCGAGAAGCTGCTAGGAGAGATTTCTCACGAAGACAAATAAGAAGGAGACGGCAATGCAGACCAATGAACGGGAGCTTCGGGATGCTCAGGCATTTCTTACGGAGCATAATGACTTCTTGGTAGTATCGCATGTACAGCCGGACGGAGACGCAGTCAGTTCCACCCTAGCGGTGGGCTGGCTTCTCTCATGTCTGGGTAAGAATTACACAATGGTGAATGAAGGGCCAATTCCGCGCAGAATGTCTTATTTATGGCATGCAGACCAAATTGTCGACTTGTCGGAGCAGCCCCTTAGTACTACATACAAGCATGTGATTTGTGTGGATTGCGCTGATTTCCAGCGGGTTGGACAGACTCAGAAGATTTTTGCGGAGAATGCACTTATCTTGAATATTGATCATCATCCTACGAACGATGCCTATGGAAGCGTTAATCTTATACATCCTACAGCTGCGGCAACTGCAGAAATTCTGTTTGATTTGATCGAATTTATGGATATTGAACTGACAGAAGATGTTGCCACGGCCTTGTATACAGGACTGCTGACGGATACCGGAGGATTTCGTTATTCCAACACAACTCCTAAAGTGATGGCAGCCGCTTCCAAGCTTCTGCAGTACGGCGTGGATGGTCCGGGCTTGTCTGAACTCCTGCTTGAACAAATGACCTATCCACAGCTTCGGGTCCTGACCAAAGCGCTGAATAAGCTACAGCTAAGTGAGGATGGTACCATTGGCTGGGTTAGTATCACTCCGGAGGATATGAGCGAGACCGGAGCTGCTAACGAGGATCTGGAGGGAATTGTCAACTACCCACGTAATATTCAGGGTGTTGAGGTTGGTATGCTGTTCAAAGTCATTAATGACAATGCAGTGAAAGTCAGCTTGCGTTCTGCTGGTAAAGTGGACGTTGCCGCAGTTGCCCAAAGCTTTGGGGGCGGCGGACACGTTCGGGCTGCCGGAGCGCGAATTGAAGGGGATTTGGAGCAGATTATTAAGCAGGTTGTAGAACGGGTGAAAGAGCAGCTATGAGTGGTTATGAAGGAATTCTTCCGATTCACAAGCCGGCGGGTTTTACTTCCCATGATGTGGTGGCTAAAGCCCGTGGTATGCTGAGAATGAAACGGATCGGACACACAGGTACACTTGATCCGCAAGTGACAGGTGTGCTTCCGCTTTGTCTTGGGCGGGCAACCCGGGTGGTCGAGTATATGCAGGAAATGCCCAAGGAGTACGAAGCTACTATCGTTCTTGGAATTGCTACAGATACGGAAGATATGACCGGTTCTATTACTGAGCGTGTCGATCATATTGAAGTTAATAAAGAACAGGTTCTTCAAGTTCTTGAACAGTTCGTGGGTAAGATCTCACAGGTTCCTCCCATGTTCTCTGCTTTGAAGCAGGACGGCAAACGCCTATATGAATTAGCCCGTGAGGGGAAGACCGTAGAACGTAAAGCTCGTGAGGTTACCATCCATCAGTTGGAACTAACGTCATTCGATCCAGAGGGGCCTAACCCGACTATTTCATTTCGGGCTCTTTGCTCCAAAGGCACCTATATTCGTACACTGTGTGTGGATATAGGCAGGGCGCTCGGTGTCCCGGCTTGTATGTCGGAACTCAAGCGGACGATGTCTGCAGGAATTCCTTTGGCTCGCTGCCTGACTTTTGAAGAGGTCGAAGCTTGTGTCCAGAATGGGACCTTGAATCAATATTTGATTCCGGTTGATCAAGCCATCTCTCATCTTGCTGCACATCAGGTGATTCCCGAGAAAGTAAAGGCTGCTCTTCAAGGGCAGCGGCTTTCGGGAATGGCTGTGCAGCCTCAGGTTGAGAGTGATGCTCCTATTCGTTTGTATGGCCCGGATGAGAAATTTCTTGGTATTTTTCACCGGGAACCGGAGTCAGGAGCCATTGCTGCCATCAAAGTGTTCTTGCCGGAAGAATAAGCTGCCGTAATAGTATTTTAGCGGAAATTGCAGGTGAGAGATTTGGAAACCGTACACATATCCTATCCTTTAAGCAAAGAAATTATCGAACGTTTCGCCAAACCGCAGATCCTGGCTCTTGGTCAATTTGACGGTCTGCATCTGGGACATATGAGTGTGATTCAGGCTGCGATGCTGGAAGGAGCTGCTCATAAAGTCCCTACTTCCGTCATGACCTTTTATCCTCATCCGAAGGAAGTCATGAAGAAGGGTGATTATGAAGGGTACTTAACACCAACCCTGGAGAAAGAGGAGCTTCTGCGCTCGGCGGGTGTTGATTTCTTATATGTCGTTGAGTTTAATGAGGACTTTTCACGCATCAGTCCAGAGCAATTTGTATCCGAAATGCTGCTTCCACTTCAAATTCACACTGCGATTGTGGGATTTGACTTCAGGTTCGGCCATAGGGGAGAAGGCGATGCACACTTGTTGAAGTCTCTTGGTCATGGTTACTTTGAGACGTATACTGTACCTCCCTTTGTCATTCAGGAAGAGAAGGTTAGCAGCTCCGGCATCCGCAAGTTCCTCCAGCAAGGCGAAATTGTTCTTGCAAATGAGTGGCTTGGCCGGCCTTATACGTTATCTGGTACGGTGATCCATGGAGAGAAACGGGGCCGAACCATTGGCTACCCTACAGCAAATGTTGAGCTTACAGAGCCATATGTACTGCCGAAGAATGGAGTCTACGCAGTCAAAGTGAAGCACAGCGGAAATGAACTGCACGGTGTAATGAATATCGGTGTAAAGCCAACTTTTCATAGTGGAGTAAGCAAGCCGTGGTTCGAGGTGCACGTTTTTGATTTCGACGGTGACCTCTATGGCCAAGGTCTGCGAGTGGAACTTATAAGCTATATCCGGGAAGAACGGAAGTTTCAATCCATTGACGAGTTAATTACCCAGATCTCCAAAGATGCGGATACGGCTCGGAGTCTGCTGATAAGTTTGGATTCATGAAGTAAAAAGTTTACTTTTGTAGATCAGATATGCTATACTAATTAACGTTATTCGCGAGAACCTGTTCACGCGTGTAGCTACAACCTTAGCTTGGTTGTTCGTTCTCACCGGCGGCAACGAGGCTGA
This sequence comes from Paenibacillus sp. Paensp111, assembly GCF_059492195.1. Lineage (NCBI taxonomy): Bacteria > Bacillati > Bacillota > Bacilli > Caryophanales > Paenibacillaceae > Paenibacillus > Paenibacillus sp. Paensp111. The sequence continues at coordinate 2,872,349 of NZ_CP168527.1, read as the reverse complement.
TGGCGATTATAATGAAGGAGGTGAATCAGGATGGCATTGACTCAAGAACGTAAGCAACAATTGATCGACGAGCACAAAACTCATGAATCCGATACTGGATCACCTGAGGTGCAAATTGCTATCCTTACGGAGAACATCGTCAATTTGACGAACCATTTCCGTTCCCACAAGAAAGATCACCATTCACGTCGTGGTCTTTTGAAGATGGTAGGACAACGTCGTAAGCTTCTTGCTTACTTGAAGAACAAAGACGTTCAACGTTACAGCGCGCTGATTGAAAAACTCGGCCTGCGTCGTTAATTTAATCTTGTTCAACACCCAAAGCAGCCTGGTTGCCGCCGGATGCGCTTGATCAAAGCGAACGGTGGCTGCCGGGTTGCTTTTTACGATAGGGCTTTTTTTGCCAAATCAGCTCCTGAGTGTAAGGCTGTTAGGTACAAGGCGGAGCATTTGTCACTGTATTATTATGAATATGGGACAAGCAGGAGATAATGAGATAGATACCGAACATTATTTTTTAGATGAAGACAAGGAGGGATTTCATGGAAAACCATGTAAAAATGCAGCTCGGAGGAAGGACCCTGATCCTCGAAACAGGAAGACTTGCGAAGCAGGCAAACGCTGCAGTTACTGTTCGTTATGGTGATACGGTGGTTCTCTGTACGGTAACCGCATCTACACAACCTAAAGATTTGGACTTTTTCCCATTGACCGTTAACTATGAGGAGAAGCTGTATGCGGTAGGAAAAATTCCAGGCGGATTTATCAAACGTGAAGGTCGTCCTAGTGAGAAGGCTATTCTTGCAAGTCGTCTGACTGACCGCCCGATTCGTCCATTGTTCCCGGAAGGCTTCCGTAACGATGTTCAAATTGTTAATTATGTGATGAGCGTGGATCAGGATTGTGAGCCTGAAATTGCAGCTATGATTGGTACATCTGCAGCGCTTAGTATTTCGGATGTTCCATTTAGCGGTCCTATCGGTGGTGTAGCCGTTGGACGTGTGAACGGGGAATTCGTCATTAATCCGGATATCGCTCAGCAGGAAGCAAGCGACCTCTATCTCGTGGTGGCAGGTACAAGAGATGCAATCATGATGGTAGAAGCAGAAGCCAATGAAGTGCCGGAAGAAGTTATGCTTGAAGCTATTATGTTCGGACATGACGAGATCAAGAAGATTGTAGATACAATCGAAGAGCTTGTTCAAATTGCCGGCAAGCCGAAGATGGAAGTGAAGCTCCATGCGGTTGATGCCACGGTGAACAAGGAAGTTCGTGAATATGCAGCCGAACGTCTTGTTGAAGCTGTTAAAATTGTTGAGAAGCACGCTCGTCAAGATGCCATTGATGCGATTAATGATGAGACTGTGGCCTTTTTTGAGCAAAAGTACATAGAATCGCTGGAGCTCTTAAAGGATGTTAAAGAAGTGCTGCATGATATCGTCAAAGAAGAAGTGCGTCGTCTGATTACGCATGACAAAGTGCGTCCTGACGGTCGTAAGCTCGATGAGATCCGTCCAATTGAATGTGACATTAACCTGCTGCCGCGTACGCACGGCTCCGGTCTGTTCACACGTGGTCAGACTCAAGCGCTTAGTATTTGTACACTGGGTGCTCTTGGCGATGTACAGATTCTGGATGGCATTGACCTCGAAGAGTCCAAGCGATTCATGCATCATTACAACTTCCCTCCGTTCAGTGTGGGTGAAGCCCGTCCGCTTCGTGCACCTGGCCGCCGTGAGATTGGTCACGGAGCCCTAGGCGAGAGAGCTCTAATGAAAGTAATTCCGTCTGAAGTGGATTTCCCGTATACAATTCGCCTTGTATCCGAAGTTTTGGAATCAAACGGTTCAACATCACAGGCAAGTATTTGCGCTAGTACGCTTGCAATGATGGATGCCGGTGTCCCAATCAAAGCGCCTGTTGCAGGTGTGGCTATGGGTCTGATCAAAGACGGAGAGCACGTATCCATCTTGACCGATATTCAAGGTATGGAAGATCACCTCGGTGATATGGACTTTAAGGTTGCAGGTACAGCTGAAGGGGTAACCGCCATTCAGATGGATATCAAGATTGATGGTATTGATCGTGCCATTCTTCAGGATGCGCTTGGACAAGCCAAAGAAGGCCGGATGTTCATCCTCTCCAAGATGATGGAAGTCATCCAGAAGCCTAAAGAAACTTTATCCCAGTATGCGCCTAAGATCCTGACTATGAACATTAATCCGGACAAGATCCGTGATGTGATTGGGGCCGGCGGCAAGATCATCAACAAGATCATTGAAGAGACCGGTGTGAAGATCGATATCGAGCAGGATGGACGCGTATTTATCGCTTCTTCGAACCAGGAGATGAACGACAAAGCTCGTTCCATTATTGAAGGTATCGTTAAAGAAGTGGTTGTAGGCGAGATTTATACAGGTACCGTGAAACGGATTGAGAAGTTCGGTGCTTTTGTTGAAATTCTTCCGGGCAAAGACGGCCTTGTTCATATTTCACAAGTCTCCACAGAGCGCGTAGCCAAAGTGGAGGACGTTCTCGCAATCGGCGATGTGATTACTGTGAAGGTCACAGAAATTGATCAGCAGGGTCGTGTGAACCTGTCCCGTAAAGCTGTGTTAACAGCAGAGACAGCCAAGTAATATCTGAGCAGCATACCCGTTACATTGGGAATGAAAAAAAGAGGCAGAGTGATTTATTCTGGCTCTTTTTTTATGCTGTCCATAGATCATCTCCCCAAGTGCATAAACCTGTACATATAGACATATGATGAGGACAAAACGGCTTTGGAAGGATGAGTCCTGGAGATGAATCGGAGAAAGCTAACAATAATTGTGGTTACTATCAGTGCAATGCTTTTGGTTGGTCAGCTGAGCGGAGTAAGGGCATTTGTCGAGTCTCGTGGACAGGCTGCTGTGGATCAGTATGCCTTTGAGCTGTTCGGCAGCAGTGCGGAAGAGAATGCACTGCTTCAGATGATCAAAGAAGAGGCAGTTAAGCGAAAAGTGGAGCCTATTAACGCGATTAATGATCGGGTATGGAAGGCGATTCCTGGCTATAATGGGCTTGAAGTGGATGTAGATCAGACTTATCAGCGTGCGCTGGCTTTGAAGAAGGGGACGGAATCCGCGAATTGGAAAGCCGATGAGATCCCTTTTGTCTACCGTGAACTGCCTGCCAAAGTAGATCTTGACCAGTTGGGAGCCTTACCGATTTACCGGGGGAATCCGAATAAAAAGATGGTTTCTTTCATGATCAATGTTGCGTGGGGCAATGAGTACATCATTCCCATGCTGGATACACTGGATGCGGCAAAAGTAAAGGCAACCTTTTTCCTGGATGGAAGCTGGCTTAAGAAGAATCCGGAGCTTGCCAAGGAAATTCAGAAGAGAGGCCACCAGATCGAGAACCATGCATACTCTCATCCCAATATGAGTCAATTGAGTGACAGCAGAGCCATTCTTGAAATTAGCAAGACGAAAGACCTGCTCAAAGAATCGCTGGGAGTCGAGAATAAGTGGTTCGCGCCTCCTTCAGGCGACTTCAATCAGAAGACTGTGGAGATTGCCGCTGGGCAGGGTCTCCGCACGGTCCTATGGACACTGGATACCGTAGACTGGATGAATCCCTCTCCAGCGAGCGTTGTGGCCAAGATCAGCAAGCGTGTGGAAGCCGGATCTCTCATCCTGATGCACCCTACAAAGGCCTCCAAGGAGGCACTCAAAGGGATGATTGATGCAGTACAGCGGAAGGGCCTAAGGCTCGGTACAGTGGAAGAGACGCTCTCCCCAAGCCGGATTCCGAAGTCATAGAGTTGAGGAAATTGGCTCTTTTTGATAGGATAATGGTGCATTTATTGATCTTGATCATTCACCGTGTAGATAATTGGCATGGAAGCTTAGGAGGGCCTTTAGTGAGGAGAACGCAGCTGAAAAACGGCCTTCGGGTGGTTTTAGAGAAGATACCTACTTGCCGATCCGTCTCATTTGGCATTTGGGTTAAGACAGGCTCCCGCAATGAGAGTCTGGGGATCAACGGGATCTCTCATTTCATTGAACATATGCTGTTTAAGGGAACGGAGCGCTATAACGCCAAGGATATTGCAGAACAGTTCGATGCCATTGGCGGGAATGTAAATGCTTTTACATCCAAGGAATATACCTGTTATTATGCGAAGGTGCTTGATGAGCATCTCCCCATTGCGGTAGATGTTCTTGCCGATATGTTCTTCCGTTCTTTAATGGATGAGAATGAATTAGCTAAAGAAAAGAATGTGATCTTTGAGGAAATCTCCATGTACGAGGATACGCCCGATGACATGGTGCATGACCTGGTCACTGAAGCGGCATACGGCGGCCATCCCTTGGCTTACCCGATTTTGGGAACGGAAGAGAAGCTGCAGGGAATGGGCCCGGATCATCTCAGAAAGTATATGAATGAGAAATATACGATTCAGAATACTGTGATCAGTGTTGCCGGCAATATTGATGACAGTATACTGGAGCTGCTGGAGCGGTATTTTGGGGAATTCGGTAACGAAGGCAGCGAAAGTCTCTTAGAGGTGCCTGATTTTCTAGGAGGACTGAGATACCGCCGCAAGAAGACGGAACAAAATCATATTTGCCTGTCCTTTCAAGGACTGCCTATTGACGATGAACGCCAGTACGCCATGGTACTGCTCAACAATGCGTTAGGCGGAGGGATGAGCTCCAGACTGTTTCAGGAAATCCGTGAAAAGAGAGGACTTGCCTATTCGGTCTATTCCTACCATAGCTCACATGCGGACAGCGGACTATTTACGGTATATGCGGGGACAGCTCCCAAGCAGACCAAGGACGTGCTGGAGCTGACTCAGGAAATTCTTCATGAGACAGCCGTTAAGGGGCTTAGCGAAAGTGAGCTCAGGAAAGGGAAGGAACAGCTTAAGGGCAGTCTCATTCTCAGTCTTGAAAGTACAGGAAGCCGCATGAACCGGCTTGGTAAGAATGAGCTTATGCTGGGTAAGCATTATACGCTTGATCAGATGATTGAACGAATTGAAGCCGTACAAATGGAAGATATCCGGTACGTGCTTAATACTATGTTTGAGCGCCCATTCTCTCTGGCCATGGTGGGTTCATCGGACAAAGTGATCAATGGATTAAGGAGAGATGAACTTGTCGTATCTGGTTCAAATTAACAGACTTCCGGGAAATGAGGATATCGAGCTTCCTAGGAAAATGTCGGAGCTGGCATCCGGGTTTGATTTGTATGCAGCGGTCGAGAATGAATTGATTATGGAGCCGGGCGCACGTGTACTCGTCCCTACAGGCTTTGCCATTGCAATGCCAGCCGCGCTCGAGGCGCAGATCAGGCCGCGAAGCGGACTGGCCTTCAAGCATGGGATAACCTGCTTGAATACCCCAGGTACGATTGATGCGGATTACCGCGGAGAGATCAAGGTCCTCTTAATCAATCTAGGAAATGAGCCGTTCACCATCACACGTAACGAACGGATTGCCCAGATGGTATTTCAGGAGGTTCCTGAAGTACAGCTGGAGCAGGTCGATAAGCTTAGCGATACCGTCCGCGGTTCAGGCGGGTTTGGTCATACTGGCAGATAAATTAATTAAGCCTGCATTCTTCGTATTGACGAAGCGTGCAGGCTTTTTTTATTTTTTCGCCTTGGAGGCTTTCACCTCTTCAGGGGCAGACGCATAAGATGCCCTATATGTGCTGTTAGGAAAGGAGTGATCTCCTGCAATGCTTACGGGAATAACGATTGTCTTCCTTGGCGGAGACGCACGCCAGGTTGAGGTCATTCGCAAATGTGCTGAGCTTGATGCGAACGTAAGGATTGTCGGCTTCGATCAACTTGAGGAGCCTCCTGCCGCTGGAGTGTCATCGGAAAAGCTGACGACAGAGCTTCTGGCTTCTGCTGATGTGCTAGTGCTGCCGGTAGTGGCCAGTGATGAGAAAGGGTCAGTGCCGGTACAGTTCTCCTCAGAGCCGATTATCCTACTGGAAGAGCATTTTGCATCGTTACCCAAGGATGTCCTCATTTACACAGGAATGGCCAAAGACTTCGTAAGGAGAATGACTGCAAAATATAAGCTTGAACTCTTGGAGCTTCTGGAACGTGATGATGTCGCCATTTACAATTCAATTCCTACAGCTGAAGGTGCTTTGATGATGGCCATTCAGAATACGGATATCACCATTCACGGTTCAACTTGTGTAGTACTTGGTCTTGGCCGGACCGGATTCACATTGGCCAGAAATCTACAGGCACTTGGAGCTGCGGTGAAGGCGGGAGTTAGGCGTAAAGACCACTTCGCCCGTGCTGCTGAAATGGGCTGGAAGCCTTTTATGACAACGGATTTGGCCGATCAGGCCGCCGATATTGACTTGATTTTTAATACAATTCCGACTATGATAGTCACAGCGCAAATCATCGCAAAAATGCCCCGTCAGGCCGTTATTATCGACCTTGCCTCTGCTCCAGGCGGAACAGATTTCCGTTATGCGGAGAAGAGAGGCGTTAAGGCGCTATTAGCACCTGGCTTACCCGGTATCGTCGCTCCCAAAACGGCTGGAATTATTATGGCAAATTGTATTTGTCAGTCGATATTGGAACAGAAGATACGGGGGGATGTTCAGTGAACTGGAAAGGAATTACTGTGGGGTATGCGATAACAGGTTCGCATTGTACATTTGCTGAAGTGATGCCCCAAATCCAGCGGTTTGTGGATGGAGGAGCAGAAGTTGTACCGATTATTTCACAGACGGTATTAACGACAGACACTCGTTTTGGCAAATCTGAGGATTGGCAGAAACAGTTGAAAGATATTACAGGTAATGATATCATTTCTACAATTGTTGAAGCTGAGCCGCTCGGTCCTTCCAAGCGGTTGAACGTGCTGGCCATTGCACCTTGTACGGGAAATACCACAAGCAAGCTCGCAAATGCGATGACAGACAGTCCTGTGCTTATGGCAGCTAAAGCCCAGCTTCGTACGGGGAGACCGGTCGTCATTGCCATCTCTACCAACGATGGACTTGGCTTCAATCTGGCCAACATCGCCAAGCTGGTAGTGGCGAAGAATATTTATTTCGTTCCATTCGGGCAGGATAATCCTACTGGCAAGCCAAATTCATTAGTTTCCCGTATGGATCTTATACCGGAGACTTGCTACGCGGCATTGCAAGGACAGCAGATTCAGCCCGTGATTATTGAACATGCTCAGCAAGCTTAACTAACCATAGTAATAATAACTTATTATATATAGTACCGATTAGAGAAGGGGAGACGAGCCAGATGAGTAAAACGAAATTGAATGTCGCGGTAGTAGGAGCGACGGGAGCTGTAGGAGAACAAATTATCGGATTATTGGAGAAGAGAGATTTCCCGATCGATAAGCTGAAGCTCTTATCTTCGGCCCGTTCTGCAGGAACCCGCGTTACTTTTAAGGGACAGGAAATTACCGTTGAAGAAGCTGGCCCGGACAGTTTTGAAGGTATTGATATCGCTTTGTTCAGTGCAGGTGGAGATGTAAGTAAGGAGCTTGCTCCTCATGCTGTACGTCATGGAGCTGTATGTATTGATAATACCAACGCGTTCCGTATGGATCCGAATACACCACTTGTGGTTCCTGAAGTCAATGAATCCAAGATTAATGAGCATCAAGGCGTTATCGCCAACCCGAATTGCTCTACCATTCAGATGGTTGCAGCTCTAAAGCCTCTGTATGACCGCTATGGAATTTCCCGAATTATTGTATCGACCTATCAGGCCGTATCTGGTGCAGGTGCCCGCGCAATTGATGAAATGAAACGCCAGACGAAGGAAGTATTGGAAGGCAACGATTCAAATCCTGATATTCTTCCTGTAGGCTCATTGCCGGTCAAACACCAAATTGCCTTTAATGCGATTCCGCAAATCGATAAATTCCAAGACAATGGTTATACCCTTGAAGAAATGAAAATGATTCGTGAAACGAAGAAAATTCTGGATGATGAATCGGTTCTGGTTACTGCAACCTGTGTCCGTATTCCGGTTGTCTATGGTCATTCGGAATCTGTGTACGTCGAATTGAAAGAAGATTACAACTTGGATGATATCCGCAGCTTGCTGTCTGATGCGCCCGGAATTACTCTTGTAGACGATCCAGCTAATCAACAGTACCCGCTCGCAACAGATGCGGCTGGCAAGAATGATGTGTTTGTTGGACGTCTTCGTCGTGACTTAACGAATGAACGCGGCTTGAATTTATGGATTGTATCGGATAACCTCCTCAAAGGTGCCGCATGGAATGCGGTACAAATTGCCGAGATTATCGCTGCTAACAAATCGAAGTAACTCCTAGTCATACGCTCCTTTCTAACCAGGAAGGTGGCGTATGTCTTCTTTTGACAACATACTGGAGGAATTGCAATGCGCATCATGGTGCAGAAATTTGGCGGCACATCTCTTGCTACGCCTGAAGCAAGGGAACATGTCGTTCGTCATATCCGCAGAGAGCTTGCGGCAGGGTACCGGCTGGTTGTAGTAGTATCAGCAATGGGAAGAAAAGGTGATCCATATGCAACGGACACGCTGCTAGATTGGGCTGCCATTCAAGGCGGAGTGCTTCCCGCACGTGAGAAGGATATGCTGATGATCTGCGGCGAAATCATTTCGGCTACAACGCTGTGCGGTCTGCTTGAGCAGGAGTCGATATCGTCCGTTGTCTTAACCGGAGCTCAGGCTGGGTTCAGAACGGATGAGCAGTTCGGGAATGCCCGAATTCTCGACGTTGTGCCGGCAAGGGTGCTTGACGAGCTTGATACGAAAGACGTTGTGATTGTGACCGGATTTCAAGGGCAAAGTCTGAACGGTGATTTTACAACTTTAGGCAGGGGCGGAAGCGATACTTCAGCAACAGCGCTGGGAGCAGCTTTACATGCTGAAATTGTAGATATCTACACGGACGTAAATGGCATACTAACCGCGGATCCGCGCATTGTAGAGGATGCAAGACCGTTATCCTATGTTAGTTATGCAGAGATTTGCAATATGGCTCATCAAGGAGCCAAGGTGATCCACCCAAGAGCGGTTGAGATTGCTATGCAGTCAAGTGTTCCGGTTCGGGTCCGTTCCACCTTCTCGGATAATGTAGGGACGCTGGTGGCTAATCCGGAAGGGTTCCAAGACGTTCAGACAGGCATTGTGGATCGTTTTGTAACCGGGATTGCCTATGTGAGCAATGTTACCCAGATTACGGTGCATTCGGCCGGCAAGGGTCATCAGCTGCAGCTTGAAGTCTTTAAAGCTATGGCTGAGAATGCAATCAGTGTGGATTTTATTAATGTAACCCCTGCTGGAGTCGTTTATACGGTCTTCGACAGCGACAGTGTCAAGGCAGCAGCTGTGCTTGATGAACTCGGTTTCGAACCGCAGATCCTGAATGGATGCGCCAAAGTATCTGTAATTGGCGGAGGGATTAATGGAGTACCGGGTATCATGGCCAGAATTGTGGAAGCACTCAGTGAACATAATATCCAAATTCTGCAATCCGCAGATTCAAATACAACGATATGGGTGCTTGTGAACAAAGAGGATATGGTTCAGGCGCTTCGGGCCCTGCATACCAAATTTGAACTGCATCGGTGAACATGTACCTTTGGTTATAGAATCAGATCGGCCTAATCATACTTTAAGGAGGAGTCAAGGTGGAATTCGGAAGATTAATAACAGCCATGGTTACCCCGTTCGACGAGCAGGGAAATATCGATTGGGACCTGACAGGTAAGCTTATCGATTACCTTATTGATGAACAAAAATCAGATGCTTTGGCAGTATGCGGAACTACAGGAGAATCTCCTACTCTTAGTGATGAGGAGAAGCTTCAATTGTTCGATTTTGCCGTCAAGCATGCTTCAGGCCGCTGCAAAATTATCGCCGGGACCGGCAGCAACAATACAGCTCATTCCATCCATCTGACTGCAGAAGCAGAGAAGCTCGGTGTTGATGGCGTACTTGTTGTTGTTCCTTATTACAATAAGCCGAGCCAGGAAGGTTTGTACCGTCATTTCGAAGCAATTGCGAATTCAACCAAGCTTCCCGTGATGCTGTATAACGTTCCCGGACGCACCGTGATCAGTATGAATACGGATACGATTCTACGTCTTGCCCAGATTCCAAATATCACCTCAATCAAGGAATGCGCAGCGCTTGATCAAATTGCAGAGGTTGCAAGTCAGGCACCGGAAGGCTTCACGGTCTACTCCGGGGATGATTCAGCAGCACTGCCTGCACTTGCAGTAGGTGCTCATGGCATCGTAAGTGTAGCGAGTCATTTTGTCGGTGAATCAATGAAACAAATGATTCAGGCTCATCTGGAAGGCCGTGTGGCTGAGGCAGCCAAGCTTCACCAGCAGCTGCTGCCTATCTTCAAAGGACTGTTCCAGTGCCCGAATCCGGTAGCGGTCAAATTTGCGCTTAATGAGCGTGGAGTTCAGGTTGGATCTGTTCGTCTTCCGCTTGTTCCGCCTTCTGAGGAAGAAGCCGCTTCGATTCGGAGATTGTTCAATTAAATGCCGTTTCATTAGGGTAAAAGTTAAATATAGGCTGATCTGCTAAAAACCGATGTGCTACTTTAGGCATTGGTTTTTTCATTGTGGTGCAAGGTAACTACATCGGGTGATCAGTGATTGACTTGTTTTTTGCCAAATTGATCATGTATAATGAGGTCAAGTGACTGGGTGCGGTATATTTTTGAAATTTTACTATATACGGGTTGGCTAAAGAATGACCTTATGGTGTGTGTTAGTTCACTCCGTATAATCGAAATGATAACGACGTCCAATACATTTAGGAGGGTTAGATTCACTTGTCCAAAAAAAATAACATTGATAAACTAACGATCTTTGCACTGGGCGGCGTCGCAGAAATCGGGAAGAACATGTACGTAATTCAGTATGGCAATGACATCGTTGTCATTGACTCCGGTCTTAAATTCCCGGAAGAGGACATGCTGGGTATCGACATTGTTATCCCTGATATTACTTACTTAACGGAGAACCGTGATAAAGTAAGAGGCATTGTCCTGACTCACGGGCACGAAGACCATATTGGCGGACTGCCGTATGTTTTGAGACATCTTAATGTCCCTGTCTATGGAACTAAATTGACTCTGGGTCTGGTGGAGAACAAGCTGAAGGAAGCCAATTTGCTTGGTGATACGAAGCGCATTCTGATTAATGCGGATTCCGAAATCCAGCTTGGAACATCATTGAAAGCGACATTCTTCAAGACGAACCACAGTATTCCTGATTCTGTCGGCGTCTGCATCGAAACCCCGGAAGGCAACGTAGTGCATACGGGTGACTTCAAGTTTGATCATACTCCAGTCAATGGTCAATTTGCAGATCTGCAGCGTATGGCTGAAATTGGACAGAGAGGCGTTCTTGCCCTGCTGTCGGATAGTACGAACGCTGAGAAGCCAGGGTTCACTCCATCTGAGAAAAATGTCGGTGTAGTGCTTGGAGATATATTCCGTAAAGCCCAGCAGCGTGTAGTAGTTGCTACATTTGCTTCTAACGTACATCGGATCCAGCAGGTATTCGATGCTGCCTTCGCAACAGGTCGCAAAGTCACAGTAATTGGCCGCAGTATGGTCAATGTGGTGTCTATTGCCTCAGAGCTCGGCTATTTGGATGTACCGGATGGTATACTGATCGAGCCGGAAGAAGTGAACAAAATGGCCAGCGACCGTGTAGTTATTCTATCTACAGGCAGCCAAGGCGAGCCCATGTCTGCGCTTACGCGTATGGCGCGTTCTACACACCGCAAGGTGGATATTTTACCGGGCGATACTGTAATTATTGCAGCTACGCCAGTACCGGGTAATGAGAAATATGTGGGACGTACGATTGACGAATTGTTCCGTCTTGGTGCGGAAGTCATATATAGTGGTTCTAACTCTGGTGTACACGTATCCGGTCACGGAAGCCAGGAAGAATTGAAGCTGATGCTGAACTTGATGAAGCCGAAATACTTCATTCCGATTCATGGTGAGTACCGTATGCTTCGCAAGCATGCCTTGTTGGGTGAATCCGTAGGCATTCAGCCAGAAGATATCTTCCTGATTGAGATCGGAGATACCATTGAGATCCAGAATGGCGTGGCACGCAAGGCGGGTAAGGTTCCTGCCGGTAATGTCCTCATTGATGGACTTGGTGTAGGGGACGTAGGTAATATCGTACTGCGCGACCGCAAGCTGCTTTCCCAGGATGGTATTCTGGTAGTTGTGGTAACCCTCAGCAAGCAGGATGGTACAATTGTATCGGGTCCGGACATTATTTCCCGCGGATTTGTATACGTAAGGGAATCGGAAGGGCTTCTTGAAGAAGCTAACCGCATTGTTACGAGCACTCTGGTTCGGTTAATGAGCGAGAATGTAAATGAATGGGCTTCCTTGAAGACTAACGTTAAGGATGCGCTTGGACGCTTCTTATATGAGCAGACTCGCCGCAGACCAATGATCCTTCCAATTATTATGGAAGTCTAACAACAGCTTATATAATTTGGGCACACAGTCGCCCCCTCTCCTGCCGGAATTGGACGGTTCTTGGCAGGAGAGGGGGCATTTCTATATCCTGAGGCACTATATAGATTATGCATAGCGCGGTAAAGGTTCACGGCATACTAACCAGGTACCCGCGCAATTTGCAGAATAAGCGTATAGTGGAAGGATGAACATGATGAATAAATCGCAGTATTCGCCTGGATGTACAAATTTCCATTCAGAATTGCCGCCACCTGAAGCCCCCGCTGAGAAAAAGCCTCCGGTAGTAGAGTATATTCAGCAGCTAGGTCAAACTTCCGTTCCGGCGGCAGAAGTATCTAACCTTTACTGCCTGACCATCATAGGACAGATCGAAGGGCACATGGTTCTTCCGCCTCAGAACAAAACTACGAAGTATGAACATTTAATTCCCCAACTGGTCGCTGCGGAGCAGAATAAGCAAATTGAGGGAATTCTAATTATTCTGAATACAGTCGGCGGAGATGTTGAAGCGGGTCTGGCTATAGCCGAAATGATCGCTTCTCTTACTAAGCCGACTGTAACTGTGGTAATCGGCGGAGGTCATAGCATTGGTGTGCCTATTGCGGTATCCTCCGATTATTCTTTTATTGCCGAGAGTGCCACGATGACCATACATCCTATCCGTATGACGGGCCTCGTCATCGGTGTTCCCCAGACTTTCGAATATATTGAGAAGATGCAGGAGAGGGTAGTCCGCTTTGTTACTTCCCATTCCAGAATCTCATCCGAGTTATTTAAAGAGCTGATGTTCAAGACGGGAGATCTGAACAGGGATATAGGAACGGCTGTTGGCGGAGCAGATGCGGTGAATTACGGCCTCATAGATGGTCTGGGTGGGATTGGAGAGGCACTAACTTATTTGAATCGACTGATTAGCGAGAGAAAAGGGATTCAGACAGGAGGCCTGACTCAATGACCCACTATACCATCCTTCCCTGGGAGTTAATCTGGGCCGGTTCGGATACGGAGGAGGTCTACGGTGAGGTGGAAGTAGATGGAGTACTCCTTCAAATTCGGCTCGGGCAGGATAATAGGGCAACCATAGTCCGGATGCTGAGGGGAGAGCTCGAGGACTATTTGAATCCAAGCTATGCACCCGGTCAGGAGATTATTTATCTGCCATCTCTTCAAAATCGACGTTAAGCGACCGGTTATCCTATAGGTTGCCCCCTTGGAATATGTTATAATATTCTTCTGGGGGTGGTCCTATTGGCCGGAAAGCGAAAGAAGAAAAAAGCCACATTAGGCAATGTGCTTAAGTACGAAATTTATGGGATCATCCTGATCACATTATCGATAATTGCTCTTGCGGGAGAAGCCGCTGTTGGACACGCTTTATTCAAGATGTCCGCCATGATTCTCGGCAAGTTTTACTTTGTTATTCCCCTTACGGGAATATATGTTGGATTAACCGTTATGATTCATCGTAAATGGCCATCCAAGTGGAGCTCCAGAAGAACCGGTATCGTCATGGTCGTATGTGCTTTTGCACTCATGAGCACCATATCCGCCATGCAGTATAAGCTTGCTCCTGTGCTGCCGCTTACCCCAAGAAATGTATTGCTGCAGATTCATCATGATTTGCAGTTCGCACTGACTAAGGTGGGTACAACCGGTGTAGCTTCCATGTTCAATTTGGATATCAGTGGCGGCTATGTAGGTGCGCTCGAATTCATTCTTTTTTATGTTTTGTTCGGTATTACGGGTGCCAAGCTTATGATGCTGGTGATGTTCGCCATCAGCTTCATGCTAATAACCAATCTATCTTACGTGGAACTATTTAGCATTCTTAAGAACCGTACAGGAAAATTGGCTGTTCAGTTAAGCCGAAAGTATCGACTGCTTCGCCCTTCTCCAGCAGCTGCAGAGGGAAAGAGCGGCGCTAAGACTAAAGGTATTAAGATTAAATCTATTCCAGAAGCTGATGACTATGAGGATGAGGATGTCGAAGAGGCTCTGCCAGCTCCGGATAAAGCCCGCACGAAGCCTGTCTTCTTCCAGCTGCTTGGATTCAAAGACAAGAACGAGCAGGCTGCGCCAGCTGTACCTTCCGAAGAGGAACATGAGTATGAATCCTCAGATGTGAATTGGAATGATGTTGAATTACATACGGATACCGATGTAGAGCCGCAAAAGAATGAACCTAGTCTGATCATTCGTGATTTCTTTGACCAGATTCAGCGGGAGGACCGAACCTATGATGAGAAGGATGAGTCTGGACTGCATCCGGAGGAAGAGTCATCTGTCTCCTATGTCTCACCGAGTTCACTCGATTCGGTTGATGTTCCAGCAGATGACCCAAGCAAAGGGACCCCGGCTACAGGAGAATCTGAATTTGGTTCAGATGAGCTAACGGGCAGTCTGCCGGTACTTCCTCCTAAGCCTGCGCCCAAACCTTATAGGCTCCCATCGTTTAAATTATTATCGAAGGGAAGCAGTGGAGCTAAAGCAGGCGATCAGGCGGATTACATGCAGACCGCCCGAAAGCTGGAGGCAACACTCGAGAGCTTTGGGGTCCGTGCTAAAGTGCTGGAGGTTGTGCGTGGACCAGCCGTTACCAGGTATGAGATTCAGCCTGATATAGGCGTTAAGGTTAGCCGGATCGTGAACCTTACGGATGATATCGCCCTTGCGCTCGCAGCCAAGGATATCCGGATGGAGGCCCCTATCCCAGGTAAGTCAGCCATCGGGATCGAGGTGCCGAATAGTGAAGTTTCTGTTGTCACGATGCGTGAAGTCATGGAGACTCCGACCTTTCAGGAAGCCGAATCCAAGCTGTCTATTGCCTTCGGCAGAGATATTTCCGGTCAGACTATTGTGGGTAACTTGGCGAAGATGCCCCATTTGCTGGTAGCCGGAGCGACAGGTTCAGGTAAATCCGTCTGTATTAACGGGATTATTACAAGCATCCTTTATAAGGCGAAGCCGGACGAAGTTAAGTTTCTGATGGTCGATCCTAAGATGGTTGAGCTTAATATGTATAATGGTATTCCGCATTTGCTTGCTCCCGTTGTGACAGACCCTAGAAGGGCATCGCTCGCTCTGAAGAAAATTGTCGTTGAGATGGAGAAGCGTTATGAGATGTTCTCCAAATCCGGTGCGCGTAATGTGGAAGGCTATAATAACATGATGAAAGAGAATCCAGCGGCCATTCTACCTTACATCGTAGTCATTGTGGATGAGCTTGCGGATTTGATGATGGTTGCGGCCAATGATGTGGAGGATGCGATTGCTCGTCTTGCCCAAATGGCACGGGCAGCAGGAATCCATCTTATTATTGCGACTCAGCGTCCGTCGGTGGATGTCATAACTGGGGTTATCAAGGCTAACATCCCATCACGCATCGCTTTTGGCGTGTCTTCGCAAGTCGACTCCCGCACGATTCTGGATATGGCTGGAGCCGAGAAGCTTCTTGGCCGGGGGGATATGCTCTTCATGCCAATGGGCGCTTCCAAGCCTGTGCGGGTGCAGGGAGCATTCATGAGTGACCAGGAAGTGGAATCCATCGTGGATTATGTACGCGGACAGGCCCAGGCCGAATATGATGAAACCCTAATCCCTGAAATCGATGATACGGTGGGGGAGCCCGAGGAACAGCTGGACGAGCTGTACGATCAGGCTGTCCAGATTGTCCTCGAAGCCAAGCAGGCCTCAGTATCCCTGCTTCAGCGCCGCATGAGAGTGGGTTACACCCGGGCAGCCCGTCTGATTGACTCTATGGAAGCCCGAGGAATAGTGGGCCCTTATGAAGGGAGTAAGCCAAGAGAGGTGCTTACCTCGGTGGAGCAGTATAGACAGAATAGAGTAAGCTCATAATAGGAAGCTTATACGAAGGAACCCCGCAGTTTGAATGCGGGGTTCTTTTTGATTTGTCTTTTTATAAGGTGCATAGGAAGAGGCAGGGGTTGTCATACTAAAGTTACCATCTTACCACACAAGAGAAAGGCAGGGCTTGACGTATGAACAACAAGAAAATCTGGTTGGCTGCCGGATTGGTCTTATTATTGGTCTGTACACTGCTTGGCACATTCCAGCTGCGTAAGACAACTATCACGCCAGCCACACAAGAGAGTCACGATAATGCGATACCCGTATTTAGTTCTCAGGTCATTAAGCTTGGATCATTCGGACAGGATGTATACGAGCTTCAAGGAAGACTGGCTTATCTTGGATACTATCACGGAAAGCTTGACAGTCATTTCGGAGAGAGCACCAAGAAGTCTTTGAAATGGTTCCAGTCTGAGTTCGGGATGACACCAGACGGTCTGGCGGGTGCTCAGACGAAGTTAAGACTGTACAATGCCACCAAGGACTGGCAGCCGAAGGCTTCTTCTTATAACCCGAACCCTGACCAGAATTCAGGAGCGGGTGCTGCTGCTGAGCCGGGGAAAACTACGGGCAAGACTCCTACAGCCGAGAATACCAAGACTGACAACAACTCGGGAGAACTAGCAGCATCAAATCCGCTTGGGCTTTCCGAGAACGACCTCAAGATTATGGCCAATGCGGTGAACGGGGAGTCAAGAGGAGAGCCGTTCGAGGGACAGGTCGCAGTGGCCGCAGTCATTTTGAACCGTGTTAAATCACCAAGCTTCCCCAAAACGGTCTCGGGTGTTATCTTTCAGCCCGGAGCATTCACTGCTGTAGCCGACGGCCAGATCTGGCTGGAGCCGAATGAGTCCTCCAAAAAGGCTGTCAGAGAGGCATTGAACGGCATGGATCCGTCAGGGGGCTGCCTCTACTACTTCAATCCAGAGACGGCGACATCGAAATGGATCTGGACAAGACCGCAGGTTAAGACCATTGGGAAGCACATCTTCTGTATGTAAAAGTGAAGCTTGATAGAAGAAGCAACTCAGGGGTCCCCCGGTTGCTTCTTTACTTTGGAATGGTATAGAATGGACTTAAATTTGGCTGAATTAGGCAAAAGATTAGATTGAACATGCTCACACTAGTCTCTCGTAAAGGGGTTTTGTCCTTGAACAAGTCTTTGTTTGAACGCGGAAGCGTAAACAATATCCGAATTCACGTAATGCCGACCAAGAGGTTTAAGACTTTCGCGATTTCTGTATATGCCGGACTTCCTCTGCAAGAAGAGACGGTTGCCACAACGGGATTAATCCCGTTCGTACTGCGCAGAGGTACCGTTTCCTATCCGGAAACCACCAAGTTCAGAGAACAGCTTGAGCATTTGTATGGTGCGGGGTTTGGCTTTGATATTTATAAAAGAGGCGATTATCAAATCGTCCAGCTGCGGATGGATACCATTAATGACTCTTTCGTGAACAGCGAAGAATCACTATTGGAGCAATCCTTTTCTTTTCTGGGAGAGGTGCTTACCCAGCCTGTAACCGAGAATGGGAGCTTCCGGGCTTCCTATGTCGCAGCAGAAAAAGAAACAGTCCGCAAAAAGCTGGAATCCATAATCAATGATAAAATCCGCTATGCAGCTGAACGATGCCTTGAGGAGATGTTCCGGAATGATCCTTACCGTCTTCATCCGCTTGGCAGCCGTGCTGAACTCAGCGGGATCACACCTGAGGGTCTATATGAGGCTTACACAAGCTGGCTGCGTGAAGTGAGTCTGGATTTGTATGTGGTGGGAGACACCACTCTAGATGAGGTTATCCGTCTGGTGGAGAAGAGCTTCAAGATCGAACGTCCGCAGGCGAAGCAGTATGCAGGAACCAATGTTAACTTTAACACCGGGGATGTACGTACGGTTGAGGAAAGTCTCAATGTGAATCAAGGCAAGCTCAACTTGGGGCTACGTACATCAATTACTTATGGCAGTGATGAGTATGCTTCCGCATTGGTATATAACGGAATTCTGGGGAGTTACCCGCATTCCAAGCTGTTTATTAATGTACGGGAGAAAGAAAGCCTGGCTTACTACGCATCTTCAAGGTATGACGGCCACAAAGGGATGGCAACCATTCAGTCTGGAATTGAGATCGCCAACTATGAGAAGGCGCTTGAGATCATCAAGAATCAGCTTGAGGCTATGCGCCAAGGTGAGATCAGTGACCTGGAGCTAAGTCAGACGAAGGCTATGATCCGCAACCACGTAGTTGAGATGCAGGACTCCGCATTTGAGATGATCGCCTACGATTTCAACCGGGTTATTTCAGGTAAGGAACGAACAGCGGAAGAGCTTCTTGAGCAGGTAGAACAGATTACTTCCAAGGAGGTAACGGATGCTGCTCAGACGTTCCATCTAGATACCGTTTACTTTTTGAAAGGCGAGAAGGGGGAATAACCGGTGGAGAAATTTGAGTACGAGAAACTTCAGGAAACCCTGTATCATGAAGTAATGGATAACGGACTTCAAGTATACGTTCTTCCCAAGCCGGGCTTCCAAAAAACCTATGCTACGTTTACTACCAAATACGGTTCGATTGATAACCATTTCCGTGTTGAAGGCCAGGAAGAAGTCTCTGTGCCTGATGGAATTGCTCACTTTCTCGAGCATAAAATGTTTGAGGAGCCTGAAGGCGATATTTTCGCGACATTCGCTTCTCAAGGCGCTTCGGCGAATGCATTTACGAGCTTTGATCAGACCACCTATCTATTCTCGTCCACTGAGAATATTACAGCCAATTTGGAGACGTTGATCAATTTCGTGCAGAACCCTTATTTTACAGATCAGAATGTTGACAAGGAAAAAGGGATTATTGGTCAAGAGATCGGCATGTATGCAGATAATCCGGACTGGCGGGTATATTTCGGCTTGATTGAAGCGTTATATAAGGTTCATCCGGTCCATATTGATATCGCGGGCACTGTTGAATCAATTGGTACAATTACCAAAGAGACCCTGTATACCTGTTATAATGCCTTCTATCATCCGAGCAATATGCTTTTGTTCGTGGTGGGCGGGGTTAACCCTGAAGAGGTATTTAATCTGGTAAGAGAGAATCAGGCGCGCAAAGATTATAAGACGCAGGGAACCATCGAGCGTTTGTTCGCTGATGAACCGGCCAGTGTGAATGAACGCAGACGTACCTCCAGATTACCTGTGTCTCTTCCAAAATGCTTATTTGGTTTCAAAGAGACCAAACTTGGGATTACGGGTGGCGAGCGGATCAAGTTAGATCTGACGACCAAGCTTGCGCTTGACCTGCTGTTCGGTTCAAGTACCGATCTGTACCAGAAGCTCTATGACCAGGATCTGATCTCGGATGGCTTCGGTCATGAGTATAATAGTGATCCTAATTATGCATTCTCGGCTATAGGCGGGGATACCCGTGATCCGGAAGAGCTTCTAAGGGTGATTACCGAAGAAGTGAATGCCCTTATTCAAACAGGCTTTAAGCCTGAAAATTTCGAACGGGCACGGAAGAAGAAGATTGGCGGATATCTGCGCATGATGAATTCTCCAGAGAACATTGCACATGAGTTCACCAGGTACAACTTCAGGGGTGGGGATCTGTTCGAGGTTCTCCAGGTCTACGAGTCCATCACGCTAGATGATGTTAACCAGCGTCTCAAAGAGCATATTAACTGGGATCAGATGGCTGTGTCACTTGTGGTGAGCCCTGAATGAGTTTTGAAAGTGGGAGAGAGAAGAACATCAAGAATATGACCGTATTGATTACGGGAGCAAGCAGGGGAATAGGTGCTTCTATTGCTGAACGGTTCGCAATGGAAGGACTGAATGTCATTATTCATTATGGAAACTCTCATGAAAAGGCTAATGAGGCGGCCCGCAGATGTATGGCGTACGGTGCGAAGGTGCTTACTATTAGTGCGGATCTAAGATCCAAAGAAGAGATCATCCGTATGAAAGAGAAGCTGGATTTACACGGATTGTATCCGGACATTTTGGTTAATAATGCTGGAATTGCGACGTACGGTATGCTGGAGGATCTAACTGAAGAGCAGTGGGACGATATGATGAATGTGAATTTAAAGGGTGTTTTCCTTTGTACACAGGCGTTTATGCCTCATATGGTCCGTATGCGGTTCGGAAGAATTATTAATGTATCCTCGATTTGGGGAATGTCAGGGGCTTCTTGTGAAGTTGCCTATTCTGCGGCTAAAGGGGGAGTCAACGCTTTCACCAAGGCGCTAGCCAAAGAGCTGGCTCCTTCCCTGGTTACAGTCAACGCGGTGGCTCCCGGGGCGGTACACACGGATATGATGGCCAGCTTTGAGGAGGCGGAACTCCGGCGGCTGGAAGAAGAAATTCCTGCTGGGAGACTGGCTGCTCCTGAGGAAATTGCTTCACTCGTCTATTTCTTGGCATTGCCCGAATCAGGCTACATCACAGGTCAGATAATTAGTCCGAACGGCGGCTGGATTACGTAGGCACCCAAATTATTCCGCTGTATAATCTGATTGTGATAATCACATATTACAACTGTTGATCTTAAATCTTAACGCCACGCGAAGGAGGATTTATCATGTCAACAGTGCTGAATAATTTCGATTCTTGGAAGAAGTTCCTTGGAGACCGGGTGAAACATGCGGAAAATGCGGGTATGAGTGAAGAGAGCATTTCCAATTTAGCCTACGAAATCGGCGGTTTTCTAGACGACAAGGTTGATCCTCAGAACGCTTCAAACCGGGCTCTAAAAGAGATCTGGGATGTCGGCAATGAGGAAGAACGCAGAACCATTGCTAAGCTGATGGTGAAGCTGGCTAAGAAGTACGCCTAGATCAGCAATCTGGAAAAGCTCCCTTAATTGGGGGCTTTTCTGCCATATTCTGAGGTGGGCTTGCCTTTCAAAATTATTTTATATATCATTAACAGGTGATGTTGATTTGAATAAAAATAACACGAATTTGTGTGAATTCCACAGATTATAAAGTTATATGCAGGTTAATGGCGATTTCTGTCGAATTTTTTGAATAAAATGCTGGATGGAAGAGGTGGAACCGGTTGAAAGAAACACAGTGGTACATGGAGTACAAAATACATAGAAATCGGCCGGGGCTTTTAGGGGATATCGCATCCATGTTCGGTATGCTGGGAGTTAACATTTTAACCATTAATGGGGTTGAAGGTCAGACTCGCGGTATGCTGCTGGGATGTGATGATGATGAGAAGATTGCTCTACTTGGGCAGATGCTCAGCAAAGTCGACAATATTACGGTTCTCGCGCTGCGCAGTCCGCGGCTCGTGGATATTTTGGCTGTCAGACACGGCCGTTATATAAATAGAGATTCGGATGACCGCAAAACATTTCGGTTTACACGCGATGAGCTTGGGTTGCTTGTTGACTTTTTGGGTGAATTATTTAAGAGAGAGGGCCATCAGGTTATTGGACTTCGAGGCATGCCACGGGTTGGCAAGACCGAGTCCATTATTGCTGGCAGTGTCTGTTCCATGAAAAGATGGACTTTTGTGTCCTCGACGTTATTAAGACAGACGGTCCGCAGTCAGTTATCCGAAGAGGAGTACAACCCGAACAACGTTTTTATTATTGATGGAATTATAAGCACCATTCGTTCCAATGAGAAGCATTACCAGCTTCTTGAAGATATTATGACTATGCCTTCAACCAAGGTCATTGAGCATCCTGATATCTTTATAAAAGAGTCCAAGTACGAATATAGCGACTTTGATATTATTATCGAACTACGTAACAATCCGGACGAGGAAATCGTTTATGATACGTTCACTACGCTTTACACAGAAGATGTATAAATTGTGCGCTGAATATGGACAGGAGGTGATGGTATGTCGGATCTGGGCCAGCAACTGAAGGAGGCCAGACTTCAAAGAGGTTTGTCGCTGGACGATGTACAGGAAATGACTAAAATTCGAAAAAGATATTTGGAAGCCATCGAGGCGGGAGACTATAAGGTGCTCCCAGGAAGCTTTTATGTGCGGGCTTTTATCAAAACTTATGCTGAGGCTGTAGGTGTGAACGCGGATGGCCTGCTTGAGGAGCATCGTAAGGATGTTCCGGTATCAGAGCCGGAACCTACCATGGAGCCTGTAATACAGAAGAGAAGAAGCAGTCATGCCGCTACCGAGCGGAATTCGAAATGGCTGTCGACCACACTGATGTGGTCATTTGCTGCCTTGATTGTCATCGTTATTTACATTGTTGTCTCGAGTAATTATAGCTCTGACAGCGCGAAGACGCCTGACCCGACTCCTGTTACAGATACCAAGACACCAGCCACAACAACAACCCCGACTAAGACGGAGGCTGTTACTCCTCCTGCGCAAGGCGGGGATCAGAATACCGGGGGTGGGCAGTCCGGTACGGATAGCCAAGGACAGAGTACGACGCCTGGTACAGGAACTACAACAGATCCAAATGCCGGTACCGCAGGAACCAACGGAACTCAGTCTGGTACAGGTACGGATACGACGGGGACAGGAACAGAGGCAGGTACTGGTGCTGCTACGGTAACCCCAGATGGTAAGAAAGGCAGTACTACTAAGTTCAAAGTAACCAGCAGTGGCACGGCTCCGGTCAAAGTAGAAATTAAAGCTTCCGGTAAGAGCTGGGTAGAAGTACGGAAAGGTACTTCCCGGGGCGAGAAATTGTTCTATCAGAATATTGAGGATGGAGAAACCCAAAGTTATGATTTAGGGCCTGAAGGATTGTATATTAAATCCGGAAATTCCAATAACACCGTAATTACGGTTGGCGGCCAGGTTGTGACTGATGGGAAGAATACGACCAAAATCCAACTGAATTTGGATGACGGCACCTCAGCTCAGAGTACAAGTGAGTCCGGTGGTGGCGATGCAGCGACATCCACTGATAATTCAACCGGTGGGACAGATTCAGGTACAGAGGGATCGGATACCTCTGGCACTAGCACCAACTAGTCTGTAAGGAAAGCTCAATATGCATCCTTAGGGATTTTGAATTTGTTCAAAAGTCTAGTTAACAGACTAATTCACGCATACAGGACAGGCGTTATACCGGTTAGATCCGGTTTGATGCCTGTTCTGTTTGTGTTACAAGAAAGTTTTTCATATAATAATAAAACATAAGACGAACGAAGGGATTGTGACCAAATGAGCAGTGAAAGTTCTTTTGATATTGTGTCGAAAGTAGACATGCAGGAATTAACCAATGCAATACAGCAGACCGAGCGCGAGCTGGAGACCCGTTATGACTTTAAGAACAGCAAGAGCTCGATCAAAGTCGAGAAGGAGGTTCTGGTTGTAACCTCGGATGATGAGTACAAGCTGACCTCAGTTATTGATATTTTGCAGTCCAAAATGATCAAACGGGGCTTGCCCATCAAGAACCTGGAGTATGGTAAAGTGGAGCCGGCCTCTCTTGGCAGTGTTCGCCAACGTATTACGTTGAAGTCAGGCATTGATCAGGATAATGCCAAGAAAATCAATATTCTTATTCGTGATTCCAAGCTTAAGGTGAAAAGCCAGATTCAGGGTGATCAAGTCCGTGTAACCGGCAAAAGCCGTGATGATCTGCAAAGCGTGATCCAGCTTCTCCGCAAAGCAGACTTGTCGGTTGACCTTCAATTTACTAATCTAAAATAAAACCTGTAGGGTCTCTTGATATGCCTGAAGAATGCATATTTATCGAGACCTTGCTTCATTTTGACACGGTATAACCCGTATATTATACTTGTAGGGATAAATGGGGAACGGCAGCAGATTACTGGGGGTACAAGATGACAGCTAACGATTACGTCATAGTTCATAAGCAGCACAACTTTGTTCATTTTTTTACATATTCTATTCTTGACCTGTCAGGGGAGGGTGTTCTATGAATTTGCCCAACCGAATTACATTAGCCCGCATATTTATGATTCCGGTAATGCTGGTATTCCTGCTAGTGAACCTGAACATGGACTGGTGGTCCTATCCTTTGACTTGGGGGACCTATACGCTTCCGCTCAATCATTTGATCGGAGCCCTATTGTTTATTATTGCGGCCAGCACGGACGGTATTGATGGCTATTTAGCGCGCAAGAATAACATGGTGACCAATTTGGGGAAATTGCTGGATCCACTCGCAGACAAGCTGCTGGTGGCTGCTGTCCTGGTCTCTTTAGTTGCACTTGGCAAGTGTGACGCCTGGATTGCCGTTGTAATTATTAGCCGTGAGTTTGCTGTAACCGGACTACGTGAAGTTGCCCTGCTGGAGGGTTCTGTTATTGCGGCGAGCAAATGGGGTAAGATTAAAACAATCACTCAAATTGTTGCCATCTCGGCCCTGCTGCTCAATAATTTTCCCTTTGCCTGGGTCCATTTCCCCTTTGACGAGGTTGCGATTTGGGTTGCCGCTCTGATTACGATTTATTCCGGAATTGATTATTTCATTAAGAACAAGAACATACTTTCTTTTTCGAAAGTTTAAACTTAACTAGAAGAGGATGCCATTTTGCCCTTCTTAACGAAGGAGATGTGATAGCAAATGAAAGCTGAAATTATTGCCGTCGGTACTGAACTGCTGCTTGGCCAAATCGTAAATACGAATGCCCGCTATTTGTCTGTAGAACTAGCAGCGCTCGGCATCGACGTATATTTCCAAACGGTGGTTGGAGATAATCAGTCACGTCTCCAGCAGGCGATTAAGATAGCGGAGGAACGCGCTGATCTGATTATATTCTCAGGGGGAATCGGGCCGACTCAGGACGATCTTACGAAAGACGCCTTGGCCGCAAGTCTTGGCCGGGAGCTTCATATCGACCGTCAGGCCATGGATAACGTTGACCGCTTCTTTAAAGATCGCGATCAGCCCATGACGGAGAACAATCGGCGTCAAGCCTTGGCCATTGATGGCGGGACTCCACTGCCTAATGAGACGGGGCTTGCGGTCGGCAATGCAATCTCCCAGGACGGTAAACATTACATTGTGCTGCCAGGCCCTCCTAAAGAGCTGATACCGATGTTCGAGAATCAGGCCAAGCCATGGATTATGAGTCATGTGCTCACCGAAGAAACACCGCTCTACTCTAAAATGTTAAAGTTTGCCGGGATCGGGGAATCAGCTTTGGAGACAAAGCTGCTGGATCTAATTGAATCGCAAAGCGACCTGACTATTGCCCCGTATGCCAAGGAAAGTGAAGTAACAATCCGGCTCTCTACCAAAGCTGCTCTTGAAAGTGAAGCGTTTGATAAGCTTAACGCGATGGAGAAGGTTATTGAGGAGCGCTTATCCGATTATTTATACGCTAATCGTGATGTACCTATTGAACAGATTATTGTAGAAATGATGACCGAGATGAACTTAACGGTTAGTGCAGCCGAGAGCTGTACAGGCGGACTTTTAATGCAGGGAATCACATCGATCCCGGGAAGTGCTACTGTATTCCTTGGCGGAATCGTATGTTACTCCAATGAAATGAAGAAGAAGCTCCTGAATGTGCCAGCTCATTTCCTCGAAGGAGAAGAGGCTCCCGGTGCCGTCAGCAAGGAGACGGCAGCTGTGTTGGCTGAACAAGTCCGCACAGTCACGGATACAGACTTCGGACTTTCTATTACAGGGGTAGCCGGACCCGCGTTCTCCGAAAGAAAGCCGGTAGGTCTCGTGTATATTGGGATCTCCGAAAGAGATGGAACAACTTCAACATATGAACTCAATCTTAAAGGCAATCGAGAGACGATTCGTCTCAGATCCGCTAAATCCGTTCTTTACCGGCTTTGGCTTCGCCTTAAAGAATTACAATCAGCAAAATAGGAATCTTAGTACTTGTGCGCCATGTGCTGCATGCTAATCTTGCAGCAGGAGCTAGACTAAGGTATAATTAAGAGACGGAAGAACCGTAGCAAACTAAAGTGTTGCTGCGGTTCTTTTATGTTAATCTCTGGAATCGCGGCACTCTAGAAGAGAGGTGTCCGGATCAGAAAAAAACGAATGTATGTTCTAAAAAATGCTTGGCAAACGCTTCTAAACAAGGTACAATTATATATGTAAAGCTTTCCTGTATTTATCATTTTGAAGGATGTGAGCTAATGTCAGATCGTCGTGCAGCGCTGGATATGGCGCTTCGTCAAATAGAAAAGCAATTCGGTAAAGGATCCATTATGAAGCTGGGAGAATCCACTCATATGCAGGTGGAAATTGTTCCCAGTGGTTCTATAGCATTAGATATAGCTCTTGGCACAGGCGGGTTACCGCGCGGCCGGATTATTGAAGTATATGGACCGGAATCTTCAGGTAAGACAACTGTAGCTCTCCATGCTATAGCTGAGGTTCAGAAGGCGGGTGGACAAGCTGCTTTTATTGATGCAGAGCATGCGCTTGATCCTTCTTATGCGGGTAAGCTAGGTGTTAACATCGATGAATTACTTTTGTCCCAGCCGGATACTGGTGAACAGGCTCTAGAGATAGCTGAAGCCTTGGTTCGTAGTGGAGCGGTAGACATTATCGTCATCGACTCCGTAGCGGCCCTTGTTCCTAAAGCGGAAATTGAAGGTGAGATGGGAGACTCTCACGTAGGTCTTCAAGCTAGATTGATGTCCCAAGCTCTACGGAAGCTGTCTGGAGCAATCAGCAAATCCAAGACAATCGCAATTTTCATTAACCAGCTGCGTGAGAAGGTTGGGGTTATGTTCGGTAATCCAGAGACTACACCTGGTGGACGGGCATTGAAGTTCTATTCAACCGTTCGATTAGATGTACGTCGTATCGAAACTATCAAGATGGGTAACGATATGGTAGGTAACCGTACAAGAATCAAGGTGGTTAAGAACAAAGTGGCTCCTCCATTCAAGCAAGCTGAGATCGATATTATGTACGGTGAGGGGATTTCCAAAGAAGGAAGCCTGATCGATATCGGAGTTGAGCAGGATATCGTTGATAAGAGTGGCGCCTGGTATTCCTTCTCTGGGGAACGTCTTGGACAAGGACGCGAGAATGCCAAGCAGTTCCTTAAAGAGCACCCTGAAATAGCGGATGTTATTGAGAACAAGATTCGCGAAGCCAGCAATTTGACTACAGTTGTCCCTGCGGCTTCTGCAAGTGAAGCTGAAGAAGAAAGCAAAGAAGAGCTAGCTCTTTTTGCAGATGAATAAATAATTGAGTTGGCGCTCTGATCGAAGGTATTTACCGGAGACAGGGCGTTTTCTTATTAAGTAGCGGGAGAATATTACTATGGATGAGGGCAAGTATAAGAATACTCCGTACGGACGAGGAAAGTATGCAGGTTCGAGATCGGACAAGCAGCTTGAAGAACGGGGAATTTATGATATCTCTGAAGAGAGCGATCAGGCTGATGAAGAGTATGACGGCATGGCCGATTTTCCGGAAGATGAAGCTTTAAGTATTACGGCCGTTGAAAGTTTGAAGCGTCCGAAATTTCGATATCTTATTCATTTTGGTCCCCATCGTGTTCAGGTTCATGAAGATGTAATGATTAAGTACAGGATGATTAAGGGAAGCTCCTTCACCAAGTCGGATCTTCTGGAGATTATTGCTGCTGATGAGAAGCAGCAGGCATACGTGGATGCTCTGAATTACTTGAGCCGCAAGCCTCGGACTACTCGTGAAATTTCTCAGCGATTGAAGGAGAAGGGACGCGAAGAGCAGGTAATAACCGAGATCGTGACACGACTTGAAGGTGAAGGACTTGTTAACGACGCGCTCTACGCACAGGAATGGGCCGGCCAGCGTGTTAAGAACCGGGGCAAGGGGAAGATGTGGGTCAGACAAGAACTGCGCCAGAAGGGCGTTTCCAAGCCTCTCATTGAGGAAGCTCTGGGCAGCGTATCGGAGGAAGAAGAGTACCACAGTGCTTTGGCAATGGGTGCGAAGAAATGGCGGCAGACGATTGGTGAAGTGTTGGACAGGAAGCGAAAAACCGGAGCCTACTTGATGAGACGCGGCTTCTCCGGCTCACTTGTAACGCGAGTACTTCGTTCATTAATACAGGAACAGGGCGATCAAGGAGATAGCGAAACCGAATATGAGGAATTTGAATGAACCGCTTTGATGAGGAACGCTGTCATATGCTTGACAATTTCTTTCATCAAATAATAAAATGAATTTGAATCTTTATCGATAGAGTCCCTTTTTCCTTCCAAAGAATGTGACTTCTATATTAGGATTCTTATCACCAATTATAAGAGTATACTGCCTCAACATTCTGTACATGAACAGAATTCTCCTGAGCAGCTTACTGAATTGGCATGTGTACATCGTTTATTTGTATGATGATGAATGTAACATTATTGACAACTGCACACATCCCAGGGAATGCCTTGGACTAATCAACGAGGAGGTGAACAGAAATGGAACCTTGGATTTCGATTATTCTCGTTGTAGCCGCCCTATTCTTTGGGTTCGTGATCGGATATTTTATTCGCAAATCTCTTGCAGAAGCTAAAATTTCCAGTGCTGAGCATGCAGCCAGTCAAATCCTGGACAATGCGAAGAAAGATGCAGAGGCACTGAAGAAAGAAACGGTTCTCGAAGCTAAGGATGAGATTCATAAGCTAAGAGCCGAAGCTGACAAAGACATTCGTGAACGTCGGAATGAAACCCAACGGCAGGAAAGACGACTGTTGCAAAAAGAAGAGTCGCTGGATAAAAAATTAGAATCACTGGAACGCAAAGAAGAGCAAGTGGCCAACAAAGAGAAGCGAATTGAGGAAACTCAGCAGCAAATCGATTTAATTTACAAAAACCAGGTCTCCGAGCTGGAACGTATTTCTAACCTGACAATGGAAGATGCGCGCAGCATTATTCTGACGAACGTCGAACAGGAAGTACGACACGAATCAGCTCAACTGATCAAAGATATCGAACAGCAGGCTAAAGAGGAAGCGGATAAGAAATCCAGAGAAATCATTACCTTGGCGATTCAGCGCTGTGCTGCGGATCATGTGGCTGAGACTACGGTATCTGTGGTAACGCTGCCGAACGAGGAAATGAAGGGACGGATTATCGGACGTGAGGGACGTAATATCCGTGCTCTTGAGACGCTTACAGGTATAGATCTGATTATCGACGATACACCGGAAGCGGTTATTCTGTCAGGGTTTGATCCTATTCGCCGTGAGATTGCAAGAACTGCACTCGAGAAATTGGTGGCAGATGGCCGGATTCATCCAGCCAGAATTGAAGAAATGGTTGAGAAATCCCGTCGAGAAGTGGATGAACGTATTCGTGAATATGGAGAACAAGCTACATTCGAGGTAGGTGTACACGCTCTCCATCCGGATCTGATCAAGATTCTCGGCCGACTGAAGTTCCGGACAAGCTACGGTCAGAATGTTCTGAAGCATTCGATGGAAGTGGCTTATCTTACTGGCCTTATGGCTGGTGAGCTTGGAGAAGATATCGTACTCGCGAAACGTGCCGGACTTTTGCATGATATTGGTAAAGCGCTTGATCATGAAGTGGAAGGCTCTCATGTTGAAATTGGCGTAGAGCTGGCGAAGAAATACAAAGAGCATCCGGTGGTAATTAACAGTATAGCTTCTCACCATGGTGATGTTGAAGCTACTTCCGTTATCGCGATGCTGGTAGGTGCAGCTGATGCCCTATCCGCAGCAAGACCGGGAGCCCGCCGTGAAACACTTGAAACGTATATCCGTCGTCTTGAGAAATTAGAGGAGATCTCCGAATCTTTCGAAGGCGTTGAGAAATCATACGCAATTCAAGCTGGACGTGAAGTTCGCGTTATGGTGCAACCTGAGAAAATTGATGATGCTGAAAGCTTCCGCCTGGCAAGAGATATCACGAAGATGATCGAGAGTGAACTGGATTATCCAGGTCATATCAAAGTTACGGTTATTCGTGAGACTCGCGCGGTTGAATACGCAAAGTAAAGGAAATGCTGAGAAGTGGTCCCTTCGGGGGCCGCTTTTTCATTGAGTGGGATTGTGACTTAATGTAAGAGGTTCCGCAGAATAGAAGGGATTGAACGTACATGAAAGTCTTATTTATTGGTGACATCGTAGGAAATACAGGACGGAAGGCATTGAAAGAAACGCTTCCACAGCTGAAAACCAAGCATAACCCTCACATCATTATCGCTAATGGGGAGAATGCAGCAGCGGGCCGAGGGATTACCGAAGCGATTGCGAAAGACTTCTTCGATATGGGAATCCACGGTCTTACGATGGGAAATCACACGTGGGATAACAAGGAAATCTTTGATTTTATCGATGATGAACCTAGAATGATTCGACCTGCCAATTTCCCTCCAGGTACTCCGGGGCTTGGAAGCACTCTGATTAAGGCAAATGGCAAGGAATTGGCTATTGTTAATTTGCAAGGGAGAACGTTCCTGCCGGCGATTGATTGTCCTTTCAGGGCTGCTGATGAAATTGTCGATCGTCTTCGGCAAAAGCATAAGAACATCCTGGTAGATTTCCATGCGGAGGCCACGTCTGAGAAGATTGCGATGGGCTGGCATTTGGAAGGCAGAGCCTCCATGGTGGTCGGAACGCATACCCATGTGCAAAGTAATGATGATATCGTGCTCCCTGGCGGAACAGCTTATATTACCGATGTAGGTATGGTTGGATCCAGGGAAGGTATTTTGGGCATGGAGAAGGATGAAGTGCTGCGGAAATTTAAAACTCAGCTTCCAGTAAGGTTCCAGGTAGATGCAGGAAAGTGGCAGTTCCATGCGGTTCTGGTGGATATTGAGGACGGAACCGGGCGTGCCAAGAGCATCAAGAAAATTAGACTTCTAGAAGATGAATGGATTATGGATTAGAATGAACGCTAGCCGGGTAAGTAAACTACTGGTAATATAAGGATGGTAAAAGAAGGAATTATTTCACTCCTCACGAATAGAATTAACTAGTGGAATCCAACCATCATTCCCAGGAGGTACTTACCATGGAGGTATTAAAAGTTTCAGCAAAGTCCAACCCAAACTCCGTTGCCGGTGCATTAGCAGGTGTACTCAGAGAACGCGGGGCTGCTGAACTACAGGCTATTGGGGCGGGTGCCCTTAATCAAGCCATCAAAGCAGTCGCGATCGCCAGGGGATTCGTAGCTCCTAGCGGAGTGGATTTAATTTGTATTCCTGCTTTCACGGATATCGTGATTGATGGAGAGGACCGGACGGCAATTAAGTTAATCGTAGAGCCTAGATAACCTTGGATAATGGATTTGCCTGTTTACTATTGTAGACGGGCTTTTTTGCATGTGATTTTGCGCGTACTAAAGCGGATTATCTATGGATTGTAGAAAGGTGAGTGGGCAATGCAATATGAGGTGATAGACTTTCACTGTGATGCACTAAGCAAAATGCAGTTCAATGAGCATATTCATTTTTTGAAGGACAGCCGGCTCGATGTAGATATGGAGAAGCTGAAGCAGGGAAATGTAAATTTGCAGGTCTTTGCCATCTATATCTCCGAAAGGCTGGGCAGCGCCCGGTTCAGTCATGTGCTGGATCAGATTCAGATTTTCCGTGACAAGCTAGTGAGAAGCGGCATTAAACCCCTTTGTTGGCGGGAGGATATGGAGGATCCCTCGTTTACAAGTCAGTTATGGGGACTGCTCTCCTTGGAGGGGGCGGACGGTCTGGAAGCAAATCTGGAATACCTGAGGATCGGCTATGAGCAGGGAATTCGGTTCTTGGGAATCACATGGAACTATGCGAACTGGGCTGCAGACGGGATTTTGGAGCCGCGGAACGGGGGCTTTACTAAGAAGGGGATTGCGCTTGTTCAAGCTTGTCATGATCTGGGGATCATTCTTGATGTGTCCCATTTGTCGGTAAAAGGCTTCTGGGAGCTTGCTGTACTGGCCAAGCAGGCAGATAAGCCGTTCATAGCCTCGCATTCCAATGCCTACCGCATTTGTCCGAATCCCCGCAATCTCCGCGATGAACAGATACAGACCATCATCAGCCTTGGAGGGAGAATCGGCTTAACTTTTTTTCCTAATTTCGTGAAGACCAATGGGCCGGTTCTGATATCCGATCTGCTGAGACATATTGAACACATCTGCTCATTGGGAGGCGAGGATCATCTCATGTTCGGTTCAGATTTTGACGGGATTGACAAGTATATAACAGGGCTTGAGAATGCCTCCCGCTATCCTAATCTGATATCTGAGCTGCTTAAGCACTATCCCGAGGCACTGGTAAAAAGATGGCTTTTTGGAAATGCGGAATCCTTCTTGAGAATCCATCTCCCAAAAAGAAAGAAAACGCTTTAATCAATCTTGTGTAGAGATCGTTTCAATCGCAAACAACTATATGAAAATCGCGAGAAAACGCTTGCTTTTTAGTCTATATAGACATAAAATTGACATGGTTATGCTACAGAATATTCATAACTGGCATAGGTCTTTAGATATACCAATGTCTCTTTTATTCTCTAAATTCATGCAAGCGGATATCTCCTAATGAGATACGATTGAAGGGGTGGGCGATCTTGATTAATCAATTATCTTGGAAGATCGGTGGACAGCAAGGTGAAGGTGTAGAAAGTACAGACCGGATTTTCTCTACTGCATTGAACAGACTAGGTTACTATTTGTATGGATACCGTCATTTCTCCTCACGGATTAAAGGCGGACACACAAACAATAAAATTCGCATCAGCACTAAGCCAATTCGGGCAATTTCCGATGATCTGGATATTCTGGTTGCTTTTGACCAGGAGAGTATTGATTTCAATGCACATGAGCTTCGCGAAGGCGGAGTCGTTGTCGCAGATGCTAAATTTAATCCTACAATCCCGGAAGGAACAAAAGCTACCTTGTTTGCTGTACCTATTACAGCGATCGCGGAGGAGCTTGGAACTTCCCTTATGAAGAATATGGTTGCTTCTGGAGCTTCATGGGCGCTGCTCGGACTCCCTCTGGAAGTTTTTAATAAAGCAGTGGAAGAAGAATTCGGACGTAAAGGTCCGGCTATCGTTGAGAAGAATATTGAAGCTGTACGCCGCGGAGCGGAGTATGTGCTGGAGCTTGCAGGTGGACCGCTTGAAGGGTTCAAGCTGGAACCTGCTGACGGCAAGCAAAAGCTGTTCATGATCGGTAATGATGCTATCGCACTGGGTGCCCTTGCAGCCGGCTGCCGGATTATGAGTGCATATCCGATTACCCCTGCTTCTGAAATTATGGAATACCTGATCAAGAAGCTGCCGAAGTTCGGCGGAACTGTAGTTCAGACCGAGGATGAAATCGCAGCCATTACCATGGCAATTGGTTCCAACTATGCCGGTGTAAGAACGATGACTGCTTCTGCAGGTCCGGGTCTATCCCTGATGATGGAGGCTATTGGCCTAGCCGGGATGACAGAGACGCCTGTCGTTATCGTAGATACCCAGCGTGGGGGACCGAGTACAGGTCTTCCTACCAAGCAGGAGCAAAGTGATATTCACGCCCTGATCTACGGTACACACGGTGAGATTCCGAAGATTGTTCTCTCTCCTAGTTCAATTGAAGAATGTTTCTATGATACGGTTCAGGCATTTAACCTGGCTGAGAAATATCAGGTGCCTGTCATTCTGGCGACAGACCTTCAGTTGTCCCTGGGTAAACAATCTTGCGAAGAGCTCGATTATAGCAAAATTGTCATCGACCGCGGTAACATTGCTACGGAGATCCCTGATCGTGAAGATGGCTCGCTCTTCAAACGTTATGAGCTTACGGAAAGTGGAGTTTCCAGCCGTGCTCTTCCTGGCACCAAGAACGGGATTCATCACGTAACAGGCGTTGAGCATGACGAGACTGGGCGCCCTTCTGAAAGCCCGGTTAACCGGATCCATATGATGGATAAGCGTCTCGGCAAGATGGATAACATTGAAGTCGAGAACCCAATTCATATGCAAGGCTCCCACGAAGAGCCGGATCTCTTGATTATCGGCATGGGTTCAACAGGTGGAACAATCGACCAGGCCCGTGTACATCTTGAAGCAGAAGGCATCAAGACGAGCCACATGACGGTTCGCCTACTGCATCCTTTCCCGGTACAACAAGTGCTTCCGCACCTGCAAAAAGCTAAGAACGTGGTCGTTCTTGAAAATAATGCAACTGGACAACTTGCCAGCTTGATTAAGCTGAATGTTGGTCTGCATGAGAAAATCAACAGTGTTCTGAAGTACGACGGTAACCCGTTCCTACCTTCAGAAGTCTACTCGGAGAGCAAGAAAGTGCTGAGCGATGGACCATCTGCTCAGAAACTAAGTGAGGAGCTGGTGTAAGATGGCAACTTTTAAAGAATTCCGCAACAACGTCAAACCGAACTGGTGCCCTGGATGTGGTGACTTCTCCGTACAAGCGGCTATTCAACGTGCTGCAGCCAATGTTGGTTTGGAGCCTGAACAGCTGGCCGTTATTTCGGGTATCGGCTGCTCCGGACGGATTTCCGGTTACATCAATGCCTACGGCCTTCACGGGATCCACGGTCGTGCTCTTCCTATAGCTCAAGGTGTCAAGCTTGCTAACCGCGATCTGACCGTTGTTGCTTCCGGTGGGGACGGGGATGGTTTTGCAATCGGAATGGGCCATACGGTTCATGCCATTCGCCGGAATATCAATATGACCTATATTGTTATGGATAACCAAATTTATGGATTGACTAAAGGTCAAACCTCACCTCGTAGTAGTGAAGGCTTCAAGACCAAGAGTACGCCTGAGGGTTCCATTGAGACCACGCTTTCTCCGTTGGAGATTGCTCTCTCTGCTGGAGCTACCTTCGTAGCTCAATCCTTCTCCAGTGATCTTAAGCAGTTAACTTCACTCATCGAGCAGGGAATCCAGCATGAAGGCTTCTCCTTGATCAACGTATTCAGTCCTTGTGTAACATTCAACAAAGTGAACACTTATGACTGGTTCAAAGAGAACATCGTGAATTTGGAGACCGTACCTGATTATGATCCAAGTAACCGTGTTATGGCGATGACGAAGCTGATGGAGACGGGCAGTATGATTACGGGTCTTATTTACCAGAACAAGACGAAGAAGAGCTATGAGAACTTGGTATCCGGTTTCCGTGAGGAGCCGCTCGTTCATCAGAACCTTTCTTTGACTGAAAGTGAATTTGACAAACTTGTAGCAGAATTTAGATAAATACAAGCGAAGGCAGTGGGGAATTTCCCGCTGCCTTTTCCTTTTGATTCGGAAAGGAGTATAATGGTTATCGAATTTGAAAGACTATAGAGAAAAAGAGGAGTTGACACTCTATCATGAGTAAAACTGTACCTGTAGGTGTATCGGCACGTCATATCCATTTAACCCAAGAACATATTGAAACTTTGTTTGGACAAGGTTATCAATTGACTGAATTTAAACCATTGTCTCAGCCTGGACAATTTGCCGCCAATGAAACGGTGGCTGTAATTGGTTCAAAAGGGCAATTCGACAAGGTGCGTATTTTGGGACCTGCGCGTCCGGCATCGCAGCTTGAAATTTCCCGTACGGATTCCTTCGCTATCGGAGTCAAAGCTCCAGTGCGTGAATCGGGCAAGATTGATGGGACTCCGGGTATTACTGTAAAAGGCCCAGCAGGCGAAGTTGAATTGGAGCAGGGTGTCATTGTGGCAGCCCGTCATATCCACTTCCATACTTCTGATGCGGCTAATTGGGGTATTAAGGACCAGCAGCTGCTTAAAGTTCGTCTTGGCGGCGAGCGCGGCTTGATCCTTGAGAATGTAATTGCGCGGGTATCCGATTCTTATGCTTTGGACATGCACATCGATACCGATGAAGCGAATGCTGCTGGGGCCAAAACCGGTGATACGGCAGAAATTATCGAATAGAAATATGTGAGGAAAGACGGGACCTTGGGTCTCGTCTTTTTTATTTTGCGGCGAGCTGTCTGGTGATTTCGCGCCGTTATTACGAGTAGTTGTTTGGGCCTGCAATCGCTGTTGCCCTCCGAGTTCCTGGATTATCCCCAGGTGGATGAAATCGGAGGATCAAGCGAATGCTTCCGATGTAGCTTTCTTTCAGAAAGCTTGTAGGCGAACGCTTACGCTTCTCCAGTCCTAAAAACTCCTCTCCATGACTGGGTCAGCAGATTGCAACTAAAAAAGACGGGAGGCACTGGTCATACCCCTGCCAATTACGCAGGGTATGACCAGGTATGTCCCGTCTTTTTGGTGCCTGATATGTAGGTAGAAGCCTCCTGAATAAGAGGCTTCTTAATCGATATAGGTCACCGGATTTTGCTGTTTGTGGTATAGATCAAAGAATCTGGTGAGGTCACCGCGATCCCAGAACATGTTAACTGAGTCGTAAATAGCTGCTAACCTTGGAACTCCTGCCGTTCAATCGATACGGCATGGGCGATACATGGAATCGTCTCCTTTTGCTGAAAGGAGATGGGGGACAACAGGGCGCCGGTAGCTACAACCAAAATGCGGCGCAGTTCACCTTTACGAATACGCCGCAAGAGATGGCCGTAAGTGACCACGGCAGAGCAGGCACAGCCGCTTGCGCCAGACTGAACATTTTGCTTGTCATAGTCGTAGATCATCATACCGCAGTCCTTATAGGTAGTCTGCTCAATTGGAAAGTTATGCTCCTTGAACAGGTCATTGGCAATGGCATACCCAACCTTGGATAAGTCTCCCGTTACAATGAGATCATAATAGCTGGGTTCGATTTGAAGGTCGCGAAAGTGAGCCTCAATGGTATCCACCGCGGCAGGAGCCATAGCGGCCCCCATATTGAAGGGATCGCTGATCCCCATATCAATAACACGGCCAATGGTTGCTGAGGTAATGACAGGGCCATTCCCTGAAGGAGACACCACCGCTGCACCAGCACCGGTAACGGTATGCTGTGCGGTAGGGGGCTTTTGAGAGCCATACTCTGTAGGGTATCGGAACTGCTTCTCAGCGCTGGCGTTGTGGCTGCAGGTGCCGGCAAGGACATAATTCGCACTTCCGCTATTTGCCACAAGGGCGGCAAGGGCAAGTCCTTCCATTGAGGTAGAGCAGGCGCCGAATAGTCCCATGTAGGGAATCCCAAGTGTACGTGCAGCAAAGCTGTTGCTAATAATCTGATTCATGAGGTCGCCGCCAAAATGAAACTGTATGTCCTCTTTAGTCAGACCAGCATGCTCAATCGCCAGCTTGCATGATTCCTCGATCAAAGTTTTCTCAGCCTTCTCCCAGCTGTCCTGCCCTAGATATAGATCCCCGTGAATAATGTCGAAATCTGCAGCCAATGGCCCCTGCCCTTCAAAAGGACCGACAATGGTGGCTGTGGATATAATACGGGGCTTATTCTCGAACACCCAGCTTTGATGACCCTTTAACATATCAAGAACCTCCCGATGATCCAGGTATAAATAAAAAGTGGAACAAAGCAATTAGAAAAGCGGCAACCGTACCAAAAACAATAACGGCCCCGGCTAACTTGAACATATTGGATCCAATACCCAGTACAATTCCTTCTCTGCGATGTTCGATCGCTGCCGAGGCCATGGAGTTGGCGAATCCGGTAACGGGAACTGCGGTCCCCGCTCCCGCCCACTGGGCCAGCTTGTCATAGTAGCCAAGACTGGTGATGATGACGGAGATCAGGATCAGAACGGCTACGGTAGGATCACCAGCCCTTTTCTCATCAAATCCCCCGTAGTGGATGAACCATTGCCTGATACATTCACCGATCAGACAGATCAGTCCTCCGCTGACAAAGGCCCTGATACAATTGAGGAACACAGGGCGCTTCGGCTCATGCTTTTGAGACAGCTCCTTATAGTCCTGTTGGACCGGAGTCAGCTTTTTATTTTGATTTTTTTGTTTATTCTTCTTCGTATTAGCCAAGAGATCTGCCTCCTATCTTTTTAGCAGGGGTTTGATGCTATTGATAACATGGTCCAGCTGCTTGGAGCATTGTTCATACATCATCTTGCCCTGCTTATCCTTGGTGGACAACGAATACATTTCGAGGTCAGCTTCGCATTTCTTCAAATTGGACAGCAGAACGGCTCGTTCCTGAGGCTCGGGAACTTTAATCTGATCATCGTATAAATCGACGTACAGACCGCCATAGGCATCCACTTGTCCCAAATATACATTGTCCAGGGACACGCCGAGCTTATTCAGCTCGGTATTCAGCCAAGCCATATTTTTGCCTATAGTAGCCAGTGGCTCAAGCATAGCAACCCCATCAAGGATAACAGTCTGAGGTTCGACCTCTGGGGCTACCTTGATGCCCAGCATAGCTGGAGTTAAAGGGAGATTTTCCTTTTTTAGCAGGACATTGATCTCCCCATTGGGCTCCATAACGGCAAACTCAACTTCTGCGGCCTTAAATACACTTTTCTTCCGCAGCTGCTCAAGCAGCTCCTCATTGGTCAGCTTTTCTTTCTTCAAATTATCTTCGAGTACCTTACCGTCTTTGATCAAGACAGTACCGCTGCTGTCTATAATTCCGCGTGCTTTCTTGCTCTTTAATTGTAAAAATTCAATGAGCAACGAGACAGCAACCCATACGGCCAGAGAAATAACGCCAAGGTACCAATGGCCGTCCAGTTCTAGGGATACGACTGCAGCCAAGTCGCCGATGGTTATACCCGTAATGTATTCAAAGAAAGATAGCTGGGAAATTTGCCGCTTGCCGAGCAGCCGGGTAAGGATGAACAGGAAAACTACGGCGGCAAGTGTCCTTATAACAACTTCTAACCATTCAGGCATTACAGATTATCCCCTTCCTGTATACTCAGCTGAGAATTCATCCTTACAATTATCTGTATAAGCTTCAAGTTTTAATAAATTATCGTTTGGAAAATCACCATTTTTTTACCAGTGATGAAATTCTCGGCTACAGGTTAAATTATGAGCCTAGAAGGATAAGGAGGTGATTTTGGATGACCGTTGCATCGCAGGTAAAGACAACTGTTGCTTCTTTGAAAAGTGCGCAGGCAAGCCTAGAGGCGTTTGCTTTGAGCACACAAAACCAAGAGGCTAAAACCCTATTCACAGACGCAGCTGCACAAACTCAGCAAATTGTGAATCAGGTGGAAGGCCGTGTTCAGCAGCTTGAAAATGAAGAGCCGCAATATAAAGGCTTCTAATTGATCCTGTTACGAAAGTAACATGCCTTGATCCTAAAAAACCGTTCCCTGGGTGGGAACGGTTTTTTGGTTTGCGGTCAAACCTAATAGATAAGGCGATTTAGGTATGGTATAATTTGATGTAATGCTTTTTTTATTGTAACCTCCCATTCCAGGGAGTCGATAGATGATTTGAAGGAGTGAACCGGAGCGTGGCGGAGAATAAAAAGGATTACTCCAAATATTTCGATTTCTCAGATGCCAAGATCCTTTCCGAGGACGAAACCGGCAAAAAAATCCGAATCCGCGGTCGGGAAATTCATATCATGTCTGAACCGAACCACAGGCAGGAGAAGCAGCGCGGTAAGGAAGATGTGAAAGTGCTGTACGAGAACACGGTTCCCGAAGGCCTTCAGGACTTGGGCCGGGGCAAGCGCTACATTGTGTATACTTACGGATGTCAGATGAATGAGCATGACACGGAGACCATCAAGGGTCTGCTCGAGCAAATGGGTTATGAGTCAACAGAGGATCGCAAAGAGGCCGATCTGATTCTGCTGAATACTTGTGCGATCAGGGAGAACGCTGAGGACAAGGTGTTCGGCGAGCTTGGGCATCTGAAGACGCTGAAGCTTGAGAAGCCAGGTCTTCTGCTCGGCGTATGCGGGTGTATGTCTCAGGAGGAGACGGTGGTGAACCGGATTATGCAGAAGCACAGCTTTGTGGACATGATCTTCGGTACCCACAATATTCACCGTCTGCCACATTTGATTCAAGAGGCGCTTTTCAGCAAAGAGATGGTGGTTGAGGTATGGTCCAAGGAAGGCGATATCATTGAGAATCTGCCGAAGAAGCGTGAAGGTATGCGGGCTTGGGTGAACATTATGTACGGCTGTGACAAGTTCTGCACCTACTGCATCGTGCCTTTTACAAGAGGCAAAGAACGCAGCCGCAGACCTGAAGATGTCATAGCTGAAGTGCGGGAGCTGGCGCGTCAAGGTTTTAAGGAAATCACGCTCCTTGGGCAAAATGTCAACGCGTACGGCAAAGATTTTACCGATCTCACCTACTCCTTCGCGAATCTGATGGACGACCTTAGACAGATCGATATCCCTCGTGTCCGCTTTATGACCTCACACCCGCGTGATTTCGATGATGATCTCATTGAGGTGCTGGCTAAAGGCGGGAATCTGGTTGAACATATCCACCTTCCGGTTCAATCCGGAAGTACGGAAATATTGAAGAGAATGAGCCGTAAATACTCCAGGGAGCACTATCTTGAGCTTGCCCGCAAGATTAAGACAGAAATACCGAATGTGGTACTCACTACGGATATTATCGTAGGCTTCCCGGGTGAGACGGATGAACAATTTGAGGACACCCTGTCTTTGGTCAAAGAGGTGGGTTACGACTCGGCATATACCTTTATCTATTCGCCAAGGGAAGGAACGCCTGCTGCGGTCATGGAGGACAATGTTCCCATGGAAGTGAAGAAGATACGTCTGCAACGTCTTAATGATGCCATCAACGAGAACAGCCGCATGAGCAACGATAAGGTTGTCGGTTCTGTAGTCGAGGTATTGGTTGAAGGCGAGAGCAAGAATAATGAGCATGTCCTTGCCGGGAGAACACGGAGTAACAAGCTGGTGCATTTCGAAGGATCTGCGGACCTGATCGGCACTTTTGTTCATGTCGAGATTACGGATCCAATGACTTGGTACATCAAGGGGAATATCGTTCCCGAGCCGGTAACGGCGGGATCATAAGTCAGGCAGATATGGCTAAACTATAAATTGGGGGAATTGGACCATGGGACAGCTTGATAACGTGCAGTATAATGATTGCGGAATGCCTACTTTTGATACCAAAAATTTGGTCATCCGTGAAGATATTATGGCGAAAGCCAAGGAGCTTGCCGAACTGATCGGTACCAGCGAGGAAGTAGAACACTTCAAGAAGGCGGAACAAAAGATTCAGAATCATGAGCGTGTCCAAGGTCTTATACAGACCATTAAGAAGAAGCAGAAGGAGATTGTGGCCTTCGAGTCCTTCGAGAACAAAGCCATGGTTGCCAAAATTGAAAAGGAAATTGAAGAGCTTCAGGATGAAATTGACAGTATACCGCTTGTGACTGAATTCCAGCAAAGTCAAAGTGATATTAATTATCTGCTTCAGCTTGTCGTGTCTGTAATCCGTGACACGGTATCTGAGAAAGTGAATGTAGAAGCTGGAACCGAAGCAGCGCCTAGCAGCTGCGATTAATGGAATGATGTGCGGGGGAGTTCTTCCGCACATTTTTTATTCAACAGGCTTGAAATGCTCAGAGAGACAGAGAATGGAGGATTTACAGGATGGAATGGGCAGAAATCATGGAACGAAGCAACAACTCTTTTTGGGGCCATCTTGGAGGTCGCGTGATGAGTGTCAGTAAGAATAAGGTAGAGGCTACCTTGACAATTGAACCGAAACATCTAAATTCGGTCGGGATTGTTCACGGCGGAGTGCTCTCGTCACTCATGGATCAGGTCATGGGTTTTGCGGTGATTGCAGCAAAGGATGGACGTCAGGGTGTAACCACTCACCTGAATGTGATCTTCCTGGCCCCGATGGGCCTCGGAGAAGTCTTTGTGACGGCGTATCCTGTGCACGAAACCTACCGGACGCTCACCCTTCATGCCGAAATTCGCAATGAGGAACAGGTCCTGGGCTGTATAGCCACGGCTACATTTCGATTACCCAGTGAGAAACACTGAGCTTGATGATTCATCTTCAGACAAATAAATTAATATGGTGATGTAGGATGACAAATGAACAGGAGCACAATAGGCCGCCCTATGATGCGAAGAAGTACAGGACGCCCGATGGAATTCCTGCAGATATCGTGATGTTCACCTTAACGAAGCAGGAGCGGCGGGCCGCGACCAAATCACTGCCCATATTCGATCTCAAGGTCATGCTGATCCGGCGTAAGAGTTGGCCGTTCGCAGGTGCCTGGGCTCTTCCCGGTGGTTTCTCGCAAGAAGACGAATCCTTGTACGAGACAGCCAGCAGAGAGTTGATGGAAGAGACAGGGGTGGAAGGCCGGCATTTGGAGTATTTGGGCGTATACAGCAAGCCAGGAAGAGATCCAAGGGGATGGATTATCTCCCATGCCTTTTTTGCCTTCGTGGAGGAGTGGGTGCTTGAGAAGAGACAGGCGGCTGACGATGCCCAGAAGGTAGGTCTGTTCACGATGAAGGAGGCGCTTGAAGAGCTTGAGCTTGCCTTTGACCACCGTGAAATATTAAAGGACGCTTACAAAAGAATTCAGCAGCAGATGCTTCAAACCACGATTGCGAAGCAGTTTCTTCCCGAGCACTTCACACTAAGTGAGCTTTATCAGGTGATTCAGACGGTTGTGCCCGATTTCGCAGAGCTTAATTTTATTCGAAAAATCACTTCAACCCGCAGCAGGCAGGGGATTTTGGAGGAAGTGCGGGACGAGAACGGTCAGCCCTTGCTGTCCAACCAATATTCCCAGCGGCCAGCCCAGCTGTACCGATTTACAGATTTCACTCCGCAGTTGTCCATATACACCTGATTTTTGGGGATAGACTAATAAAGGAGATGATTTTATGAAAGCCTTAATCGTGATTGATTTCACTAAAGATTTTGTGAATGGCAGTCTTCCGGTAGGAGAGCCGGCTGTCAAGATTGAGCCTGTGGTATCAAGGCTTACCGAAGCCTATGTTCGCCGAGGTGATTATGTGGTTATGGCTGTCGATTTGCATGAAGCAAACGATGCTTACCATCCGGAGACCCGACTTTTCCCGCCTCATAATATTCAGGGGACAGAGGGACGGGAGCTGTTCGGTTCCTTGGGGCAGGTATATGAGAATCATAAGCAGCAGATTTACTGGATGGACAAAACCAGATACAGCGCTTTTTGCGGAACAGACCTTGAACTGAGGCTTCGTGAGCGGGGGATTGATGAGGTTCACCTGATCGGAGTATGTACGGACATTTGTGTGCTGCATACGGCTGTAGATGCTTATAATAAAGGATTTAAAATTACGGTGTTCGAGGATGCCGTTGCCAGCTTTAATGAAGCAGGACATTTATGGGCTCTTGGGCATTTCAAAGGCAGTCTGGGTGCAGAAGTCAAGCCCAGTGAACAAGCTTAATTAATTCCCTGTACAAGCTGCAGGAGGCGAGAGGAAGAGAGACATGCAAACCAATAGCTTAGCGCTGCATACGGATAAATATCAGATCAATATGATCTATGCTCACTGGATGAATGGAACACATTTAAGAAAAGCCGTGTTCGAGGCTTATTTCCGCAAGCTCCCGTTCGGGAACGGATATGCTGTTTTTGCCGGTCTGGAACGGATTGTCAGCTATATTAACCAACTGCATTTTACCGAGCAGGATCTGAGCTACTTAGCCAAACAGGAAGAGAATTACAAGCCTGAATTTCTGGAACTCCTTCGCAGTTTCAAGTTTCGCGGAAGTATCTTCTCGATGCTTGAAGGAGCTTTGGTCTTTCCCAATGAGCCGTTAATCCGTGTGGAAGGCAATATTATGGAGACTCAGCTTGTAGAGACGGCGATACTTAATTTCATGAACTATCAGACCCTGATTGCGACCAAAGCTTCCCGAATCAAGCAGGTAGCCGAGCAGGATGTGCTGCTTGAGTTCGGCACCCGGAGAGCCCAGGAAGCTGATGCTGCAGTCTGGGGAGCGCGGGCTT
This sequence comes from Paenibacillus sp. Paensp111, assembly GCF_059492195.1. Lineage (NCBI taxonomy): Bacteria > Bacillati > Bacillota > Bacilli > Caryophanales > Paenibacillaceae > Paenibacillus > Paenibacillus sp. Paensp111. The sequence goes on along the minus strand of NZ_CP168527.1, from coordinate 2,828,183 downwards.
CATACATATCCGGATTCGATGCAACGTCCAATATGCTCGCAGGTGAATTGTTCGGAATCCCGACCAAGGGAACTCATGCCCATTCCTGGGTTCAGCTGTTCGATAATGAACAGGAAGCCTTTGAGATGTACGCCAAAGCTATGCCGGATCAGGTTACGCTGCTGGTGGATACCTTTGACACTCTGAAGAGCGGAGTACCGCATGCCATTCAGACAGCGAAGCATCTGGAGTCTATAGGCAAAAAAATGGTGGGAATTAGACTGGACAGCGGCGATTTGGCCTACTTGTCCATTCAAGCCCGCAAGATGCTGGATGAGGCAGGTCTGGACTATGTGAAAATTGTGGCTTCCAATGATCTGGATGAGAATACGATCTTCAACCTCAAAGCACAGGGTGCCAGGATTGATATTTGGGGCGTGGGAACCCAGTTGATCACCGCAGCCGATCAGCCTGCTCTGGGTGGTGTCTATAAGCTTGTTGAGCGTGAGAAGGACGGCAAGATGGAGCCGACGATCAAGATCTCCGGCAACCCCGAGAAGGTCACGACGCCAGGCAAAAAAGAAGTCTATCGTATTATCAGCAGCGGTAGCAACAAGGCAATTGCGGATTACATCAATCTTCCTCATGAAGAGAACCCGAAATTAGGTGGCAAGCTGAAATTGATAAATCCACTGCATCCTTACCTTCAGAAGACGGTTAAGCATTTCTATGCCATTAAGTTACTCGAGCCCATCTTTATTGATGGAGAGCTTGTCTATGAGCTTCCAGGGCTGGAACAGATCCGCGATTACCATAAGGAGCAGATGCAGCTGTTCTGGCCGGAATATCTCCGTAAGCTGAATCCGGAAATCTACCGGGTCAGCTTGAGCCAGGAGACCCTGGATATGAAGCAAAGACTGCTTGAGGCGTACTTGGAGCCTGATACCGAGGAATAGAGGAATCCTGTATTATTTCTCGGGAAAGCGCAGGAAATCCGGAAATCCGGCTTAACTCGACATGGATCAGGCATCGAGCGGGGAATAGCAGGAGATTTTGTTATCAAATCTAACGAGTTGTTCAGGAGGAAATCAGATGAATGCTTCTTTTCGAGCTTTTCGGGTTCACCAGGATGAGGAGGGGTTCCGTGCCCTTGTGGAGGAGATCGGGCAGCAGGATCTGCCGCAGGGAGATGTGCTCGTCAAGGTCCACTATTCAAGTGTGAACTATAAAGATGGTTTGGCCAGTATTCCTGAAGGCAAGATTGTACAAAGATACCCCTTCATCCCGGGGATTGACCTGGCCGGGGAAGTGATCGAATCCGGGAGCTGCGAGTTCCGTCCAGGGGATGAGGTGCTCTGCACGGGTTACGGGCTTGGCGTGTCCCATGAGGGCGGGTACGCCGAATACGCCCGGATCCCCGCCGATTGGCTGGTCCGCCGGCCGGACGGCCTATCGGCCAAGGAAGCCATGGCCATTGGCACGGCCGGCTTCACGGCGGCGCTCTCGGCGGAGCTGCTGCTGCGCAGCGGGCTCACGCCGGAGAAAGGCCCCGTTCTAGTTACCGGGGCCACCGGCGGTGTGGGCAGCATGACCGTCGACATCCTCTCGAAGCTGGGCTTCGAGGTGACGGCCAGCACAGGCAAAGCCCCGCAGGAGGCGATGCTGCGGAGTCTTGGCGCGGCGGGCGTAATCTCGCGCGCCGAGCTTGCAGCAAGCGCGGCCAAGGGCGCGCTTGGCCGCGAGCAATGGGCCGCCGTGGTGGATCCTGTCGGCGGCCCGGGCACCGGTGAGCTGCTCAAGGTGATCCGGTATGGCGGGGCAATCGCCCTATCCGGCATGACGGGCGGCGGCAAGTTCGATGCCACCGTGTATCCTTTTATTCTGCGCGGGATTCAGCTGCTGGGGGTTGATTCTGTCCAGTGTCCGATGCCACTGCGCCAGAAGCTGTGGGATCAGCTCGCCCGGGATTGGAAGCCGCAGCGGGTCCTACAGCAGGCGATTAGTGAGTTCAGTCTAGAAGAGCTGCCTAAGGCGCTCAAGGTCGTTCTCGCTGGAGAAGCGGTAGGCAGACAAGTGGTAAGGCTTGGCTAGAATAAGCCTCATACACTAACACAGCAAAAACACTTCAGTCCCTGGTGGACAGAAGTGTTTTTTTGTTATGCCGCGCTTATTTCTTGTATATTTCACGCATGACATGACGCAGCTCAGGAAGAATGATCCGCTCCATCGCCAGCTTTACTGCCCCTTTGGAGCCTGGCATAGAGAATACGGCTGTAGTTCCGATCGTACCGGCAATCGCCCGGCTTAAGATCGCAGCTGAACCAATATCCTCAGTGAAGCTTAAATATCTGAATATTTCCCCGAATCCGGGCAGTTCCTTGCTCAGAAGGCTTCGGACTGCTTCATAGGTCGTATCCCGTGGGGCGATTCCGGTCCCTCCGGTTAGGAGTACCGCTTCGATGGAGGGGTTCGCGGCTGCCTCCCGGAGAAGCTGGCGAATATCATCATAGTCATCCTGGACAATCCTGTATCCCTCAATTCCGTATCCATTCTCTTCTAGCAGGCTTTTCATGAGAGCGCCGCTGCTGTCTGTCTCGGGAGTGCGGGTATCCGATACCGTAATGACCATACATTGGACTGATCTTGGAGCTTCACTGCGATGTTCGTCTACAGATCTGAGCATAGTAACCTTCTCACTTTCTTATTGAGGAATTTAAGAGAATACTAGATGGGTTTATTATATTTTATCACAAATTAAGTCCTGTCCCAGATATTAAGGCTCCAATTCCTGGTCCTCCTCCAGCTTGCATCGAAGATGCGCATATAGTAAACTGCCTTTCAAGGTTACCAAGCAAAGGTCGGAGGAGATAGTATGAATTTAGAACATCAGCAAGTATTACCTGTATATATTTTGTCAGGATTTCTCGGCAGCGGGAAGACGACACTGCTTCAACAGCTGATTACTTACTGGAAGAATCAAGGTCTTCGACCAGCTGTAGTGATGAATGAGATAGGGGATGTGAACCTGGATGGGCTCCTTGTTGAGGAGGAGGTGCCTATGGCTGAGATGCTGAGCGGGTGTATCTGCTGCTCTATCCGTGCGGACTTAAGTAGTGAGATGTCCGAGCTGATCGCACGGGAGCAGCCGGATGTGGTCGTGATCGAAGCCACGGGTGCTGCCAACCCGATGGAGGTTCTGGATGCCGTAGCCGAGGTTGCACTTTATCAGAAGCTGGAGATCAAGCCGATGATTACCGTCGTGGATGCTCCGCATTTACTTGAGCTGGCCAGAACTCAGAAGGGGAAGACTTACAGGCTGATGCAGGAACAGATTCGCTGCGGATCGGTGCTGATCTTGAACAAGATCGACAGAGTGGATCATGCAGAGGCTGACGAGCTTCAGAGGCAGCTGGCGAGTTGGAACTCTTTTGCCAAGATTATTCCGGCTGTTAAGTGCAAGGTTGATCTGTCCGAGCTGCTCCAGTTCGAAGGGAGTCATCAACAAGGAACTCCTGTAGTAGAAGGTAAGCATTTACACGGACAAGAACCCCATACTCACGTAAGGCCCGAACAAGAAACAGGAGCAGACGGCCGTCTGGGATCAAGCTCAGGCACTCATCAGGAATCCGGCAGTGAGGGAGAGCATGCGCACCTTCATGCTTCACATGAACATGTCACCGTGTATACGCATTACTTCCAAACTGATGTGAATAGCGAATTGTTCGAGCAATTTATCAAGGAGCTGCCAAGAGATATATACCGGGGTAAAGGCGTGCTGACCTTCTCGGATACATCAAGCCGGTTCTTATTTCAGTATGCTTACCGGGAATCGGACTATATGAAAATTACCCCCCAAGGAAATATCCCGGACGTCGCGGTATTTATCGGGGAGCATTTTGATAAGCAGCTGCTTGCACGCCGCCTGCTTGAGCTGGAGGAAAGCGGAAAGGCCCCTGGCAGTATCTAGGAATTTGGCACAGCTTCGTTTCAACCGGGACAGAGTACGGTAATTACATAGTAAGAAATCGAGCATGTTCGAGAATAAATATTCAGGAGGAATGTATATGATGACTCAAGATCAACCCTATCGCGAATATATAGAAGCCAGCCTGGAGTGCATGAATGCATGTAATTACTGTTATGTCTCGAGCTTGAAGGAGTATGAGTTAGCCTCACTAAGAGACTGTATCCGAATTGTCCGGGAATGTGCTGACATCTGTATGTTCGCAGCAGATGCCTTGTCACGGGGTACCCTGTTTGCCAAAGAAATTATGGAGCTGTGTGCCAAAGCATGCGAAGCCTGTGCGGAGGAGTGCTCCCATCATGAGCATGATCACTGCCAAAAGTGTGCGGAAGCCTGCAAGCGGATGATTGAGCTTAGCTGTGTACATAGTGCCTGATTGAACTCACTGACATTCAGCGGACACGGCCCGGCTGCCCGGGATATTGCTATCGTATCCTCTGTACACCTAACTTCCACAGAGTGGAAGGATTCAGGATGATTCGGGAGGATATGTAAGGATTTCTATAAATATGGATTGGCATGCTTCTTTTATTGTAACTGAGCCGATCTCAGCTGCTTTTAAGCAGGGAGAGGTGGTTTTACCAGTAAAAGAATTGTCTTTATACTAAAAGATGTGGGTTAATTGCTCGCAAAGAATAAAAGAGGAGATGGCATACTTGGCTTATGATGAAGTGTTGGAACGCCGAAGTGAAATGTTGAAACGACGGATTGGCGAGATGATCGTCAAGGAGAACCAATATGGATTAGGAAATCAAGAGGGTCATTTTCTACAGCGTATGATTCGGGAATGGCACCAAACCGAGTTTGAAATGAATGGTAAAACCCTGAGTTAATTAGGCAGGCCAGCAGATCGTGTTCCTACGATTTGCCGGCCTGGATTTTTTTGTAGATGGAAATGAGTATACTGACTTAACAGAGTACATCTTGGGCAAAGCGCTCAATGAACCGGCGTGCACTCTTGGTTAAATAACGATCCTTTAGCCACACTAAGCCTACGTCTGATTGAAAATGAGCATCCGATAATTGTACAGTCCTGATCTGGGGAATGGGAAATGCACTCATAACAGACCCGGGCAGTACCGTGGCCCCTATTCCGGCAGCAACAAGCGCTATAATAATGGCCACACTGGAGCATTCACATATGATATTAGGCTCAAATCCATGCCGTCTGCATTCCTGCAGAACTTGCTCGTGCATTCGTGTAGTCTGGTCGGTCTTCAGAGTAAGAAAGGGCAGATTCGCTAACTCAAGCATATTCATGCTTTGAAGGCCGCCTACCCGAAGTGAATCGCTTGGAACGACAGCAACATAAGGATCCGACGGAAGAGGCAGAACCTCGAACTGTTCATTCAGATCCGCTTCAAAAGGAAGCCGGGCAACAATGAGTTCAATCATGCCTTTAGCGAGCTGGTCGCCGAGCAGAAAGTGATCCCCCTCCGTAATCTTGAACGTCACCTTGGGATATTGCTCACGGAATAGTTCAATGGGGCGGGGAAGCAGGGATATACATGACACGACTGATCCGATTGAAAGGGAGCCCTGAATCCCTTCATTATGTTCCTTCACTTCCTTGATTGTCTCGTTGAAATGAAGCAGAAGTGATTCTGCCCGTTCCCTTAACAGTTCGCCCGAAGGGGTTAGACGAAGCGACTTTCCGCTGCGGTCAAAAAGAGTAACGCCAAGCTCCTGCTCAATCAGCTTGAGCTGTCTGCTTAATGGAGGCTGCTCCATATTAAGCACCTTGGCCGCCTTAGTAATCTGACCTTCTCTTGCAATAGCGAGAAAATAACGCATTTGTCTTAAATCCATAGGTCTGCCCTCCACCTATACTCAAAAAGTATGGAAATCCGATAAAATTGATCCTTTTCAATATGTATGAAGTAATGATACCATTTAATTAATTAATGTGCAGCAGTGAAGGAGCGTTATGAAATGACCTATACAATCACGATTGAACAAAGCAGCAGCAAGAAACAGAAGCCAGCCGACCATGAACTGGGATTCGGTAAATACTACACGGATCATATGTTCATTCTCGATTATGACCAAGGTAAGGGATGGCATTCCGCGCGGATTATTCCCTATCAGCCCATTACGCTTGATCCTGCAGCCAAAATTTTTCACTACGGACAAAGTGTCTTTGAAGGACTGAAGGCCTACCGTACGGAAGATGAGCGTATCTTGCTATTCCGTCCGGACCGGAACTTCAAGCGTCTGAATCTGTCCAATGCCAGACTCAGCATTCCTGAGCTGGATGAGGAGCTGGCTTTGGAAGCCCTTTTGAAGCTGCTCACCGTCGATCAAGACTGGATTCCTTCGTCTGAAGGAACCTCGCTCTATATCCGGCCTTTTATAATTGCAACGGAGGCGGCACTGGGAGTAGCGCCTTCCACTCAATATAAATTCATGATCATCCTCTCTCCGGTGGGATCTTACTACGAAGAGGGCATTCATCCGGTCAAGATTTATGTAGAATCCGGTTATGTTCGTGCCGTTACCGGGGGCGTGGGCAATGCCAAGACGGCCGGTAACTATGCCGCGGGTCTCAAAGCCCAAGAGGAAGCTTCGGAGAAAGGCTATTCGCAGGTTCTGTGGCTGGATGGGGTTCATAAGAAATATATTGAAGAAGTCGGCAGCATGAATGTGTTCTTCAAGATTAACGGCAAAGTGATCACTCCGGCTTTGAATGGTAGTATCCTCGACGGGATCACACGCAGTTCCATTATTGAGCTTCTGCAGCAGATGGATATCTCTGTTGAAGAACGTCAGATCTCCATGGAGGAAGTCTACACGGCTTATCAGGATGGAACGTTGGAGGAAGCATTTGGAACGGGAACAGCTGCAGTGATCTCCCCGATTGGAGAGCTGCATTGGAGAGATGAGCAGTTAACCATTAATCAAGGACATACAGGTGAGCTGGCAGGCAAGCTGTATGAGACGCTTACCTCGATTCAGCTTGGCCGAATTGAAGGTCCTAAGGGCTGGGTCGTTGAGTTGCCAAAGTCCTGATCCATAATTGAAGTTGTGGGGTGTTGCATGTGCTATTTCCGGCTTGCGGCACCCTATTTTTGTATTCTGCCTTGACTGGTTTAAATGCGTAATGCATCCTGTTATGATATATGGAATGAACTACTAAGATTCGAAGGATGGTTCGGCATGAAGGATATGAACGGAATGGACAGTGGACAAGCCAAGGAGCTCTTTTCCTACTTCGGCTTGGCCGTATATTACTCGCAGGCTCTCGAACAGCAGCTTGCGAACTTGATCATGCTGATGAAGGTGGCTGACGGGAAGGTTCCGTCTGAGGAAGATTTCTCGGAGCTGTTCCAGCTTAAGCTCAGCAGTTCACTCGGTCAGCTGGTGAGGGAGATTGAGCATAATTTCTCTTTTTCCGAAGAAGAGATGGAGCAGTTAAACCGGTTATGGAAGCAGAGAAATTACATAGTTCATGATTATTTTAAGGAACGGATTCACGAAACTTTTACCCAAGTTGGAAGAGCAGCCATGATTAAGGAGCTAAAAGCCTTCCGAGATGAGGCTCAGGCTCTGGAAATAAAGCTTCAGCATTATTCAAGCCTTCTCTATGATCAGGTGAAGGTGGAAGATTAATGCAACATTTTCCTGTGGGGAACCGTTAAGAGGGTGGAGGTGTTCAGAGACATGAGGAATAAAAGTAAAGCCATATCGGCACTGGTGTTGAGCTGTTCGTTAATGGCTGTCTCCTCGGCATCCGCTTTCTCGGACGTTAAGGGACAGGATTCCGAAGTGATCAATTCGCTTCAAAGCAAGAAAATTATACAGGGGATAACCAAGGATAAGTTCGCACCGCAAGGCAAGCTGACCGCTGCTCAAGGAATTCATCTGGTAGTGAAAGCGCTCCAGCTGAAGTCGGATTCTGCGGCACAGCCGGAGAAAGGCGCAGCATGGTATGCAGAATCGCTGAAGATAGCGAAAGCGAATGGAATTCCGGTAGACCTGGCAGCGAATCCATCAACAGAACTGACGAAGGAACAATTTGCCCATATTTTGTACAAGGGAATTCGGGCGACTGGGGAATACCCGCTGATCAAGATGTATATCCAGGTGGCTGATGACAGCGATACTACACCGGATTACCAGGGCAGCATTCAGAACCTGCTGCTGATGAAGATTGCTTCACTGGACAGCAGCCAGAAGTTCCATCCCAAGGATAAGATCACTCGTATGGAAGCTGCTCTGATGGTCTATAAGGCTGCTGAGTTCGTGAACAATCACAAGGCTGCGCAGAATGAGAACCAGCAGGTTACTTTCTCGGTTGAGAAGGTTAACGATCAAGTGAACAAGGTAGTGCTGACCCGGGCACAGCAACCGAATCCCGGATACAGCATCTCGATTGAGAAAGTTGATTTCACTGCAGAAGGGAAGGCCATTATCTATTACAAGCTTGGCTCCCCGGATCCTGACAAAATGTACACCCAAGTGATTACAGATACGAAGACTGAGACTTATCTCAGCAGCAAGTATCAAGTTGAGATTGCTTTGTCTGAGTAAATCTAGAGTGGTAACAGCAATAAAGGGGCCGACCTTCAAGATCATTGATCTTGAGGGTCGGCCCCTATTTGCTGATGGTTTAAGTCCTTGGTGCAGAGTTTAAGGCTAAGGGATCCTGCGTTCCCTGAGCAGCGGGAACTTCGGCAGAAGATCCAAGCTGAAGCTGATACATTTGGTGATACTTGCCTCCCATGGCGAGAAGCTCGTCATGCGTACCCTGTTCCACAATTTCACCCCGGTGCAGCACCAGAATTTGATCTGCACTGCGGATAGTGGAGAGGCGGTGCGCAATAATGAAGGTGGTGCGGCCTTTCTTCAGCACTTCCAGCGCAGACTGGATCAGCGCTTCGGTCTCGGTGTCGATATTCGCAGTGGCTTCATCCAGAATAAGAATAGCTGGATCGAAGGCTAGTGCTCTTGCGAAGGAGATGAGCTGGCGTTCGCCCGCAGATAAGGTGCTGCCTTTCTCAATAACAGGTTCATCGAGGCCGCCTGGAAGATGGGACAAGATGCGCTCCGCTCCGACATCTCTCAAAGCCTTCTCTACTGTCTCCCTGGAGATTCGCTTATCCCCAAGGCTTACGTTGGAAGCAATGGTTCCCGTGAACAGGTAGGGATCCTGAAGCACGATACCCATGTGCTGACGAATCCACTGTTTTGGTAATTCGGTAACCGGGGTACCGTCAATTGTGATAACACCCTTCTGAGGATCGTAGAACCGGAACAGCAGGTTAATAATGGAACTCTTGCCTGAACCGGTGTGACCTACCAGAGCTACCGTCTGACCCTGCTTAGCCGTAAAGCTGATATTTTTGAGTACATAATCACGTTTGTAGGCAAAAGAAACATCTTTAAATTCAACATTCCCCTTATACCGCGGCATAGCGCCGTCCGTGACCTGCTCTCCAGGTTCGTTCATCAATGTAAAGACCCTGCCTGCAGAGACCATGGAAGAATCGAGCGCGGCCAGTTGATTGACCATCCCGGTGATCGGTTGGAACAGGCGTCCCAGAATATCCACAAAGGCATATAGAACACCCAGAGACACCACACTAGCTCCGCCGAGTGCAGAGGAACCGAAATACCATAAGATAATTGCAAACGTGCCGCTTCGTAGTACATTAACGAGGTTGTGGGAGGTAAATGCATTCAGATTCAGCATCTTGTTCTGATGCTTCATGTAATCATCGTTAAGGGATTCGAATTCTTCCGTGGTCTGTTTCTGTCTCCGGAATACTCGAATAATGGACATCCCTTGGATGGACTCGTTAATGATTGCATTAATCTCGCTCAATCTGGAGCGGATAATCGTATTGTAGCGGGTGGCAAATTTACGATACAGCACCACCCACAGAATCAGGATCGGCACGATGAACAGACAGGTAAGCCCGAGCCGGGCATCCAGCAGGAACAAAGCGATATAGACCCCGATAATATTGATAATTCCGGTGAAAAAATTAGATAGGACCGCAATGAACAGGTCCTTCACGGCTTCTGTGTCATTCGTAACCCGGGAGACCACCTTGCCTGCAGGCAGATTGTCGAAGAAGTTCACAGGCAGCCGCTGGATGTGAGCATAGACATCAAGTCGAAGCTTCTGAATTACGCGGTTGGCTGAAGATTGCAGCCAGTAGGTCTTGCCGAATTCCATAATAATCGCAATTGCCAGAAAGCCAAGATACCAGCCCAGCAGCTGAACGATACCAGGGAACTCAGGTTTGTAGAACGAATAGATTTCGGCATTGCTGAGCTGTCTCGCTGGATAAGTGTCGGTCTGTGATCCATGGGTTATGGATAGCTTCCCATCTTGGAAAGATCTATCACCGTCCTTGGCTGTTATCGCTCCAAGAGCTATAACATAACCTTTTCCAACCTGAAGAATGCGGACTTCCTGTCCTTTTGGCTCTCCAGGGCCAAAGCGGTCTTCTCGCTTGTAGAGTTCGTTATTGTAGGAGACGGTGTAATCATCTTTGGTCTGAGTCTGGAAGTAGGACTTCTCAATGGCCAGTACATGGTCGTCAATCATCGTTCTGGCGATGAAGGGGCCGGCAAGATCTGCGGCTACCCCAATGGCGAGCATGATTAATGCCAGAATAAATGTTTTCTTGGCGGTCAAAGCGTATTTAAATAGAGATTTTCCCGTGCTTGTATGCAATTAGGACACCTCCCCGTCTGTAAGATTGGATTCCACCTGCTGTCTATCGTACTGTTCACGGTACCAACCGCCTTGGGATAGCAGCTCCTCGTGAGTTCCTTGTTCAATGATTTGCCCTTTCTCCAGGACAATAATGTGATCTGCGTGTTCGATAGCAGAGAGCCTGTGAGTGGATATAAGTGTTGTCTTGCCGGAACGCTTGCTCCGGATATTCTCAATAATTCGGGCCTCCGTGCGCGCATCGACCGCAGACAATGCATCGTCTAGAATTAGAATTTCTGGATCGGCAATGAAGGCTCTGGACAGCGATACCCGCTGCTTTTGTCCGCCGGACAGGGCGACGCCTTTCTCACCTACAAGCGTATCCAGCCCATCGGATAAAGTCTTGAGATCCTGATCGAAGGCTGCCGTGTGGATCGCCTCCAGGATGGTCTCGTCGGAAGCATCCTGCAAGCCGAACTGGATGTTCTGGCGGACGGTCTTCGAGAAGAGAATTTGTTCCTGTGGCACATAACCAATCCAGGAATGCAGCTTCTCGGCAGGGATATGCTCAAGCGGCACACCCGAGATCAGAATTTCGCCCGTCCCGAGCGGATATTCATGAAGAAGCTGCTTAAGCAGGGTAGACTTCCCGCTGCCGGTTCTTCCAACAACACCAAGCGTTTCGCCAGGGTGTAGACTAAGGTTGATCTGCTTCAAATTATCTGCAGCGGATGTAGGGTAGCGGAAGGTCACATCCTTGAACTCGATACGTTCTGGCTCATCGACCTGAGCAGGTGTGGATTTATCCTCCACATCCGGTTGGGTATACAGAATTTCATTGACACGGTCTAGCGAAGCTCCGCCCCGCTGCATGACGTTGATCAGTTCACCAATGGCGAACATCGGCCAGATCATCATCCCGAGGTACATATTAAAGGAGACGAGTTCTCCTAGAGTAAGTTCATTATGAAAAACAAGATATATCCCGTAGGCGAGGCCGATGGCGTAGCTGATACCGACACATAGGCGAATCGTAGGCTCAAAAAATGCATCAACCCGGGCTACAGCCAGGTTCTTCTCGTAGACATCATTTGTGATGGATTCAAATCTTTGCTCATCATTACGTTCTTGAACATAGGCCCGGATTACACGGATTCCGGCAACCGATTCAAGCACCTGGTCATTCATGTCCCCGAAAGCATCCTGCGCTACGGTGTACCGCTGGTGGATGACTTTCCCGTAAATGCTCATGGCAAGTGCGATGAAGGGGAGCGGAATGATGGCAGCTAGGGTCAGCTTCAGACTGATGATGGTACTCATCGCGATGAAGATAACCGCCAGGAAGATCGTCGAGTCTGTTAGGGTCAACATGCCGAATCCGGCCGTCTGCGCCACCGATCGAAGATCGTTCGTAGCCCGGGCCATCAGGTCCCCGGTCCGATTGCGTTCAAAGAATGGCGGAGTCATCCGAAGCAGATGGGCCATGAATCTGGATCGCAGCAGCCGCTCGACCAGGTTGGATCCGCCGAACAGCTCCCGCATCCATATGTACGTAATGAAATAAATAAAGACAAGCATGCCGAGAATCATCAAAATATATTGGGTAAGCGAAGTCCAGGAAATCGATCCGTTGACAATCTCGTCAATCGCATTGCCCAGCAGACGGGGCGGTGCCAGCTCGGCAATTCCCGCTACGATCAGCAGGACCAGACCGACAGTGTAACGTCGTTTTTCTCTTCGGAAAAACCAGCCCAAGTTTTTGAGAACTGAGAACATAGGGTTCCCTCCTTTGGTTTTGGTAAAGTTAATTTGCTCTAGAATTAACACTGCAATTTCGCGGAAAAACAAAAAAGGCATATCGTCCGTAAACGATATGCCTTCCTATTTCAGGGTCACATAGCACGCGTACGTTACTTGAGCACAAGTAACCGCCGCAGAACAAAGTAAGATGCTCCAGGAGCAAGATTCCAGTTCAGCTAAAAGCCAATTCCGATCATTGCAGGGTTACTTCCGGTATTCAGTTGTTGAGATTTGGCTGCATATTCAAGTGCAGTCATGAGATGATCTTTAAACACCGTATTCACCCTTTCATTTGGAAATTTGTACAAAAAATTGTTCGTACGCTGACGATTTTATCACCCGGTTCGGAAAGATGTCAAACTTAATTTTGTTTTGTATCCAAAAAAGGACGTTTGGCATTCCGGGGCTCTTGGTCTACAATGGAGTATGAAGAGCATTAAGGAACACCCCATGGTGCTCCACTTTAGAGAGAAAACGAAGGAGATGAAACTGATGATCCACGTTACTGATTCAGCAGCAAAGTGGTACAAAAAGGAATTGGAGCTTCAGGAAGGGCAGGCGATCCGTTTCTTCGTACGCTACAGTGCCGGCGGCCATATTCATCCCGGATTTTCCCTCGGTATTGGCACCGAGAATCCAAGTTCGCCGGGATGTGTAACGGAGGCGGAAGGGATTACGTTCTACATGGAAGAACAGGATTTGTGGTATTTGGAAGGCTATGATTTGAAGGTAACTTACGAAGAATCGTCCGACGATATCGCTTATAAATATGTGAAGGCCAAACCTAAGACAGCTTAACTTTGCCATATCAAGCAGCTCTAACAGGCCCGCTCACTGCGGGCCTGTTACTATGTCTGCTGTGAATCCGGAACAATGGGTTCCAGGGCGAAATGAAAGTCTTGAATGTCAAATACCTGTACAGGTATTTCCGCCTCAATAATCCGGCTGATCATTTCCGGCTGATCGGTTAGAATGGGAGTGGACTCCTTAAGAGAAGACAGTACAATAACGGTCTCGATAGGATCCAGGAATTCACCATACTGTTCATTATCAAGAGCATGAACTACGGTTAGTGAGACGGACTTGCTTAACAGGATAGAGGGGCTTTTAGACCAAGGAACACTTAGTGCACGCTCCAGCTTCTTGCGGTTAAGGGGCTCCTCTAAATAAGCAATCAGCTCGTTAATTTTGCTCTTCACGTGCAGATCGTCATTGGGGTCGCTCATCAGGTGCTCCGTGCTGCTTTGAAACTCATATAGCTCCATGATTGTAGGATACGGTACAATATATTCAACGGGTGTCTCCGGGGCTGTGATCTCCCCATAAATGGCTAACATCACCGCTTCAATAACAAATCGATGTGGCATGAATTTCCTCGCATTCTTCAATATATGCAGTAGAGTATATCATAACTGTAGGGCTAAAAAAACAGCGTGGGTACGTAATTCATCCAGGAATCGCAAATATGACAACAAAGGGAAGTGCGCATCTATTGAGTCAATGGAAAGCTTATTTTGTGTTTGTAAAACCTTATACGAAATGGATTATTGTAACCGTGCTGATCGGGATTCTGAAGTTCGGAATTCCTTCCTTGCTCCCCTTAATCCTTAAGTATGTAGTGGATGATCTTATGCTGAATCACAGCATGACCGTACAGCAGCAGATTCAGCAGCTTATGCTGGTACTGGGGGGAACCTTCTTCTTGTTCGTGATTGTTCGCGGACCTGTAGAGTATGCGCGGCAGTACTTCGCCCAGTATATTACGGCCAAGATCCTGTTCGATCTGCGAAGCCGGCTGTACGAGCATCTGCAGCGGCTGTCGCTGCGGTATTATCAGAATACCAAGGTAGGAGAGATTATATCCCGGTTCATTAACGATGCGGAGCAGACCAAGAATATCGTTGAGGTCGGCATGATGAACGTCTGGCTGGATCTGTTCACCCTAATCTTTGTGCTTGGCTTTATGCTTTATCTGGACCCGGTGCTGACCGTGGTGTCTGTTGCTATTATGCCTCTTTATGCCCTTGCTGTAAAAATATTGTACAAACGTCTCAAGAAGCTTACCAAAGACCGCTCGGCTGCCTTGGCGGGGATTCAGGCCTATCTGCACGAGCGAATTCAAGGGATTTCGGTCATTCGAAGCTTTGCCCTGGAAGGGTATGACCGCAAGCTGTTCGGAAAGACGAACGGAGCCTTTCTGCAAAAGGGGCTTGCCCAGAGCCGCTGGAACGCCTGGACTTTTGCCATTATCAATACACTGACTGACATTGCGCCGCTGCTGGTTATTGGCTATGGGGGCTATCAAGTGATTCAGGGACATTTGACTTTGGGGACCTTTGTCGCCTTCTTCGGTTATCTTGACCGGCTGTACGCGCCTTTGAAGCGCCTGATCAATTCATCAACCACTCTGACTCAGGCCACGGCTTCCTGGGAACGTGTACATGAGCTGTTAAAGGAACCTTATGATATGAAGGACGAGCCCGATTCCGAGATTCTGCAGGCCGATTCCTGCAGTGTATCCCTTGAGAACGTCTGGTTCAAGTATCATGACGAAGGTGGCTGGGTGCTGCGTGATATTTCTCTGAGTGTTCAGCCTGGGGAGACGATTGCTTTTGTCGGAATGAGCGGCGGGGGCAAATCCTCTCTGGTAGGTCTAATCCCCAGATTTTATGATATCCAGCAGGGATCTATCATGGTGAATGGACAGGATGTCCGGCACTATACGATGCAGAGTCTGCGAAGCCATGTAGGTATGGTGCTACAGGATAATTTTCTCTTCAGCGGATCGGTAAGAGACAATATTATTCTGGGTAATCCGGATGCAGAGGAGGACGCGGTTATTGAAGCCGCCAAGGCAGCGAATGCCCATGACTTTATCATGAAGCTTCCCCAAGGCTATGATACGGAAGTAGGTGAGCGGGGTGTGAAGCTGTCTGGAGGACAAAAGCAGCGGATTGCGATAGCCCGGGTATTCTTGAAAGACCCACCAATTCTTATCTTGGACGAAGCAACTTCTGCCCTTGATCTTGAGTCTGAGCATCTGATCCAGCAATCTCTGAGGGAGCTATCAACGAATCGAACTACACTTGTTGTGGCACATAGGCTGTCTACGATCACGCATGCCGACCGGATCTATGTCATGAAGGACGGGGAAGTAGTCGAGTCGGGAACGCATGATCAGCTGATGGCCGAGGAAGGCGTCTACGCCGGTCTATATAGTATACAGAATCTTCAGTAAGACATATTGCAGTTAGCTCATATAAATGTGAAAAGCCTTCATTGCCGCTCGAAAGGGGCAGTGAAGGCTTTTTTGCAGTGCATGACTAGCTTCTCTCAATTAATAAGGACAACAGTCCTGCTGCAATAAGAGGGCCAACCGGCACTCCTTTGAAGAAGGCGACACCAATGACGGTACCGATCAGCAGGCCGGCTACGACGGTTGGCTGACTGGTCATCAAGGAGGCACCCCGGCCGCCAAGATAGGCTACAAGTATGCCGACGGCAATGGCACACAGTGATTTCCAGTGAAAGAACGAGGCCCACAGCATCTGTGGGGACAACTTACCGCTGGCTACAGGAGACATCACACCGATCGTAAGCACAATGATTCCTGCAGTTAGCCCGTATTTGTCCAGCCAGGGAAAGGCCTGATTCAACTTGGTCACTCTTAGAAGCAGCAGTACAATCATGGCTACCGTTATGGGCATGTTACCGCTGATGATTCCCAGTGCCGCCATAAATAACAGAAGAAGTGCCGTAATATCAATCTGGGCCATCATGTTTATGACTCCGCCAGAGGAGCTTGCGCAATATGTCTGGCAATAAGCTTGCCGTGTCCGCGGCCCGACTCAATAAAGACTTCATTCGCATTCCGTCCGGATGCTACGACCCCGGCGATATACAGGCCCGGGATGTTGCTCTCCATCGTCTCGGGATTGAAGACCGGCTTGTCCATGTCTTCGGACATTTGCACTCCAGCCGAGGCCAGCAGCTTACGGTCAGGCCGAAAGCCTGTCAGCGCAAGAACGAAGTCGTTCTCGAGCTCATCCGTTGTTCCATCTGATAGAGATTCAATAACGATACGATCCGGGAGAATAGAGACGACACGGGATGAAGTGCGCATGTGAATCCGTTCTTTTTCAAGCATGGCTTCAAAGATAGGTTTGACCCAAGGCTTGATGTGTGAGGAAATCCCCTCACCCCTATAGATAATCGTAACCTCTGCACCGACACGAAGCAGCTCCATCGCTGCATCCACAGCGGAATTACTGCCCCCGATAATCGCTACCTTCATCCCCGTATAAGGGTGGGCTTCCCGGAAATAGTGAGTCACCTTCTCGGTGTCTTCTCCAGGTATACCCAGAATATTAGGGTGGTCGAAGTAACCGGAGGACAGGATGACATTACGAGCCGGGTACTCCATTTGGTCCCCCGATGAGGTCCTGGTTCTGACCATAAAGGTTCCATCCGGCTGACGATCTATGCTGAGAGCCTCCTCATAACAATTCACGCGAAGATTATAGTGAGAGGCTACTCTGCGGTAATATGCGAGAGCTTCATGACGATAGGGCTTGTCAAGCGGGGTTACGAAAGGTATGCCCCCAATCTCAAGCAGCTCTGAAGTACTGAAGAATTGCATGTGCGTAGGATATAAATATATAGAATGAACGATGTTGTACTTCTCGATCACTCGTACGGACAAGCCTTGAAGCTGGCATTCGATGGCGGCGGACAGCCCGCAAGGTCCAGCACCAATGATAACTACGTCTTCCAATGGAAGTCCTCCTTCATAATTCTCTAATAATCTGCTTTCTTGGCACGATAGGTACCGGGTACCCTTTGGATTGAAACACTCTAATCCTACAGCAATTGAAACTTAATTTCCAGAGTTGACAAAGAGTAAGTAATTTGATTATTATCTAATTAGATATTTATCTAAACGAAAGGGTGAATCTATTGCAGCTGGATAAGCTTGTTGCCTATCACAAAGCGCTGGGTGATCCGACGCGGCTTCGCATGTTAATGCTTCTCTCTGAGGGGGAGGCCAGCGGCCAGGAGCTGGCCGATCATCTGAACTTGTCGCAGCCAACCATTACCCATCATGCGGCCAAGCTTCGGCAAGTCTCATTGCTGAATGAGCGAAGGGAGAAGAACACGGTATACTTCTCGCTCAACCGTTATTTTATCGAGAATCACGCTCTCGCTACGCAGCAATTCATATTTAAGAAGAAGGAGATAGTGGAAGGAATGGAGGATAAGAATGACTCGCTTAAGGAGTCGGTGCTCCGCAATTTTTTTACCAAGGAAGGCCAGCTGAAGCAGATTCCCGCACAGCTTAAGAAGAAGCTGATTGTACTCGAGTATATGGTATCGAAGCTTGCCCCTGGTCACAAATATAGCGAGCGAGAAATTAACGAATTCATCAGACCCATGCATGAGGATTACGCCACCCTTAGACGGGAGCTGATCATGCACCAGTTCATGTACAGGGAGAATGAGGAGTATGAGCTTAATCCGCGGGAAATGTGGACTGATTGGAGATCGCTTAAGTAATACGAAAATATTTTTGCGAAAAATGCATAAAGTTAGCGATTAACCATATGCAAAAAATAATTTTCAGGATACAATAATAATGTAAGCGCTTCCTGACAATGATGAATAACAGGGAGGTATCCATTATGTTGTTCTGGAAAAATAAACGCAACCGCACGAATCGTACCGCCATACATGTAACAATCGAAGACGTAAGAAGAGCCGTGCTCAAGTATGAAGATGAGATGCCGACACCCATCAACCGGATGTCACTCTTGCAAAGTGATGGTACGATAGATCTATCCAGGCTTAGCCGGTATCTAGGCGGTGTATCCGATCAGAAATTCTATCTCTCCCGGGAGACCTACGAGATTTTTCCCGAAGAGGAACGGCATATCCCCTACTTTCTGGATTTGGTACAAAATGCCGTGGACGACTATGTGACCGAGACAGGAAATTTGCCGGTAATTCAGGGTTCTCCGGAGTTCGAGGTAGACTTCAAAGTGCTGATGAATGAGCACTATTTGAATGAGCTTCCAACAATTCCGCTGTATGTTACCGAGCAGGAGCTGATGCTGACCCACCGCCCTGAAAGAGCAGGTATGAATGGGGTTCAGCAGGATTCCTCAGTGATGATTCTCGAAATGTGATCTTTTGGAATGGATGTTGGCTGCTTAATGAACAGGGCGCCCGCAAGCAGAATGATCTGCTTGCGGGCGCCCTGTTCTGTAGTTATTGCAGGTGAACGCCGGTTTATCGATGCTTAATAGGCAGCCAGGCCAGCACGTCTTGGATGCGAGCATCCCAGTAATCCCAGTCATGGTCTCCAGGGCCTTCCTCGTAGATATAATCCATACCTGATTTGCTGAGTGCATCTCTAAAGGCTAGGTTGTCTTCATAGAGGAAATCTTCGGTTCCGCAGCACTGGTACAGCTGTGGCTTGGCCCCAGCTTGCGAACTGGTGCGCTCGAGCAAATAGAACAAGTCATCCTTAGTACCGCGGATATCCTTGTCTCCGAAGATTTGGGCATACAGCTCGGGAGCCCGCCCCTTCATCGACTCTACAACAACAGCTCCTGACAAGCTTGCTGCGGCTGCAAAAAGCTCAGGATGACTGAGAGCAAGCTTGAAGGCCCCGTAGCCGCCCATAGATAAGCCTGCGGTAAAGTTATCCTCCCTAGCACTCGATAGCGGGAAGAAGGAGCGAGCGATCCGCGGCAGCTCCTCGCTGATGAAGGTCCAGTAAGCCCCGCCGCTAACCATATTCGTATAGAAGCTGTGGTGCACCTGGGGCATAACCACGGCTATTCTGTATTTGGATACATATCGTTCAATCGAAGTTTGTCTTGTCCATGCGGTGTCATCGTCCGATAGACCATGAAGCAGATATAAAGTAGGGTAGACTTCCGAACGTTTATCGGAATCTGAAGCGGGATCAGGCAAAATGACGGTCATTGAGGTGTGGAGTCCAAGAACTTCCGAGTAGAATCTGCATTGAATCAGTGCCATGTGATAGCATCCCCTTGAAATAATTTTGTGAAAAATGTATGAAACTCTGTGAAAAAATATAAAAAAGTTTTAGTATATAAAGAATAGTCCAATTTTATTATATTGTGCGGCTGAACAAAATGCTATGCTGGCAGCTGGCTAAGATTAAGTCTCCCGGGCACGTCAGGGAAGAGAGACAGAGGTGAACAAAATGGAATTTTCCTGGAGAAAAAATCTTTATGTTCTCTGGAGCGGTGTATTCTTTTGCAGTATGGCATATTCAATGGTGATTCCATTTCTATCCTTGTTCATTAGCCACGATTTAGGGGTAAGCACGAATGTAACCCTATGGTCCGGACTGACCTTCGGAATTACTTTTCTCGCAGGCGCTTTAATTGCTCCTTATTGGGGTTCACTTTCAGATAAATATGGACGCAAGCCGATGCTGCTGCGTTCGGGGTTCTGTCTATGCGGGGTATATATTCTGACTTCACTCGTGCAGGATCCCTATCAGCTTCTGGGCGTACGTATTCTTTCCGGCCTGTTGGCCGGTTATGTGCCTTCTGCCATTGCGCTTGTGGCAACCAATACGCCGGAGAGAAATGTCGGTTACTCTCTTGGGATTATGTCCACGGCGGGGGCGGCAGGGAGCATCGTGGGACCGATGATCGGCGGAGTTCTGAGCAAGTATATCGGTTACCGGGAATGCTTTCTGGCTGCAGGAGGCGTCGTATTGATCTCTGCGCTGATCGCCTTGTTCTTTGTCAAAGAGGAGAACTTCCACCGCGATCAAGCCAGGTCCCATGTGCTGGATGATTTCAAGGAGGCTATTGCGAACCGTCCACTGATCCGCCATTTGACGGTTGTGCTTATTGTGACCACCTCGGTTATGGTGCTCGAACCGCTATTGACGCTTTATGTTGTAGATTTGGGTGCTTCGATGGGGGACGCTTCCCTGAGCTCAGGAATTATCTTCTCGGCTGTTGGTATCGCCACCGTTATTGCGGCCCCCATATGGGGCAAGATAGGCCAGCGGATCGGTTACCAGAATACATTGATTATTGGGCTGGTCGGCGGAGGTGTGGGTAACCTGCTTCAGCTCGTGTTCCACAATTTATACGGGTTCGGAATTCTGAGATTTATGTATGGTCTGTTCTTCGCAGCGGTGTATCCTTCCTTGAACGCGTTGATTGTCAAAACAACCGCGCCGGAGTTTAGAGGCCGGGCGTTCAGCTTGAATCAGTCTGCCAATCAGCTTGGAGGCATGGCTGGTCCGATAGCAGGAGGTGCGGCGGCTGGATTTATACCCATCTCGTTCGTATTTGTTCTTAACGGTCTGCTGCTGTTGATTACCGCCTGGGTATTGAAGCTGAATCCATTAAGAAGAAGGATGCTAAGGAAGCAGGCTGCTTCCAAGTCCTAACAAGTTACTTTGATGAACAAATGATGTGATTAAGAACCGTCTTTAGATAGGAAAGCCGAAATTCAGGCTGCCTGCTAAGGGCGGTTTTTTTGTTAGGGATAGTCATTTTGGGCAATTCTTCAGCGTGCATTCAGCGATTATTAAGCTAAGGTTAGTACACTATCTTTAGTCACAAAGCTTCATACAGAGAGGAGACTTATACTATGGCAAAAAAAGATAAATGGCGTAAATGGAAAGCGAGCGCGGCCGGTGTTCTCGCAGCAGGCCTGGCATTACAGTGGCTCAAGATGACGCCTGCTTTTGAAACCGCACACCAGCAGGTTGCTGCTCTGGACAGTGCAGGGACAGCTATGGATCAGTCGGACAATACCGATTCAGATAGTGCGATCAATGATTGGCAAAATAATATGGATGAGCATCAATTCCAGCCTCAGGATGGACACCGGGGTCATCATAGAGAATTTCAATCCTGGGAAGAGGGGAATGGCTCTTCCGGGGACTCAAGCAGCAGTTCTGGCAGCGGCGCCATGGATAGCTCAGATGACAGCTCCGGGGGTAGCTATGTCGAAATCCCAAATGACAGCTCTGCAGGCAGCTCGAATGGCGGGTTCACCGACCAGGCGCCTTCGTCATCCTTTCAGACCCGGTCAGGTGGGTCATGAGTGCGCTAGAGACTGCTTCGCCAGCCTGGACCGCCGAGTTTCGGGCCATGAATACCAGGATTGAAGTTCATTTAGCGGTACCGGAGCTGAGTCAATTCAGATCCCTTGCCTTAAAGGTGCAGAATTGGTTCGAGGTTCAGGAGAGACGCTTTAGCCGGTTTATTCCCGCCAGCGAGCTTTGTACCTTGAATGCCTCCAGCGGATGGGTGGGCGTATCGGCTGCCATGTCCGAGGTACTGAATCTATCACGGCAGTTCATAAGACTCACCGAAGGTGTTTTTGAACCCGCCGTTCTCCCAGAGCTGCAAAGACAGGGATATGATCGAACTTTTGAAGAGGTTAAGACGTCCCTGGAAGGTCATAAGAATGGCCAATCTTTAGGGGAACCCGTCCACTCTAGAAAATGGTTATTTGATCCCGTGACCCGCATGTTCCGAAGAGATCCGGGTACAACCCTCGATCTTGGAGGGATAGTCAAAAGCTGGTGTGTGCAGGAGATCAGCAATTGGCTTCGTACACAGTCTGAAGTAGAAGCGTTCTGCGTGAATGCAGGCGGGGACTTGGCTGTCTGGAATCGCCATGCTGCGGGAAAGTCCTGGACCATTCAGATTGAGGACCCCTTCCATCAGGACAATAATATAGCTAGCTTGGAGCTGCACAGCGGAACAGCAGCCACGTCAAGCTGTACCAAGAGAAGGTGGACCAGACCGGATGGCAAGCTGGTTCATCATTTGATCGATCCGCGAACGGGTAAGTCTGCAGTGGGGGATATAGTACAGTGCACCGTAATCGGAAACCGTGTATCTGAATGTGAAGTTATAGCGAAGAGCATGTGTATCCTTGGCAGCATAGAAGGAATGAACTGGCTTAGACGCTGTAGTCTCACCCATACCATGATTTGGGTGGACAAGGAACAGCAAATACATTTCCGGGGACGTAAAGAGCAGCTTGATCTGATCACAACTAAGCTAGAACCGGATTGCATACATGAGATTCAAATTTAATAGAAGCAGGGTATAAGGAGGAATCAAGATGTCGGATTGGTTAATGAGTCTGCCCATATGGGAAGGTATAAGGGTATCGGGGATTGTATCGTATCTGCTTTTGTTCGCCGGGATGATGCTTGGTATTCTGCATGGAATGCCTTCCTTTGCTGGCAGGACCAAAGCAGCACTCTTTAAATGGCACACCCGCTCAACCTGGGCAGGCTTCCTCATAGGATTGGCACACGGAATGATCATCTATGTTGACCAGTACAGTCCTTTCACCTGGAAGGAAATCTGGGTTCCGTTCAAGGCTCCCACTCACCCGGTCGCGTACGGTATTGGAACACTGGCGGTATACGGCATGTTAATTCTGCTGCTGACCAGCGATCTAAGAAGTAAAATAAAAAAACCGCTCTGGTATGCGGTGCATCTGCTGTCTTATCCTATATTCTTCATGGCCCTGTTCCACGGGTTATTCACAGGCAGTGACACGGGAACTGCAGCAGCCAAGCTGATGTATGCACTCACGGGAATAGGCTTGATTGGCATGACAGTGTACCGTATGACCTTGAGAGGGAGCCGGTCAGGACAAGTGAAAATGTCGAAATAGGCTGCTTTTCAACTAATCTTACCGCAGCGTTTAAAATCAAATAAACGGGTTAAATTACAAGTAACCGGGTCAGAGGAAAAAAGTTCCTTTACCCGGTTTCACTAACTCTTAGGAGGTGGGCGTAATGGCTATTGACCGTTTTATACTAAAAAAGCTGGAGAAGTGCAAACATGAATTAGTCCGTCGTAATCTGCTAACTTTATTTCTCATTCGAGTAGAGAAAGCTTGGCATGAGGAAGAGGTCCACAGAACAGCGGGTTAACCTGCTCTCCATGAACCTCTAGCTGCAGCGATTGCTTGATTCCTTCATGCTATATTCTCTTGAAATTTAATATAAAGACAGAGCTAAGGAATCAAATTCACTCTTGCTGTGAAGAATGGCTTCTGAACCTTCAATTTCAATACTGATCAATGACGTCAAACATTTCTTAAGTGCTCTCTTGCCGGTTGTGAACTTCTTCTCAAGTGCGCTTGTCAAAAGTTTAATTGTTCGTTGAATGGGTTGTTTGCTCTCTGCTGCAAAGTACACAGGAACCGTGTTGTTTTGGAATTTAATCAGGATTCTCACTTTAATCACCTCTATACAGTGGTTTCATAATATAATACTAAAACACAATTATTAAAATAAGCTTAAAAGAACCTTATAACTTTCTAAATAAATGGAGGAATGAGAGACACTTGCTGTCTCTTTTTGCTGTTTACCCTGAAATGCTTCCGCTGACGCTCTATCCTCTTAAATTTAGATACGTATATGTGATATTAAAAGTAACAGCCTCAAATGAAACTAAGAGAAATTACCCATTTTTATGGGCATTTTGTAACAAATGAAGTTAGAGCAGCAAGCCATCTAGTGGTCAACAGTGATATGATTATGAACATAGTTGCTTTTAATAGAAATTGAATCGAAAGGCTGGGTAGCATTCGTGATTGTAACCGTATGTAAAGGCAGAGATCAGGCAGACTGGTTCGACATTGATTTCTCCCCGGAGACTAAGGCCTTTGACCTGCTTAGACTGCTTCAGCAAGAACTTGCATATCAACCGTTAGTAGATGAAGAGAATGTCAGATATATACTTGAAGGCAGGCTGCCGGAGGGTCCATGGTTCCCAATTTCGAATCAAAGCGGAGTAGGGGATAGCGGACTAATGGAGGGGGCTTTTGTCAGAATACAGCGTACTTATAGTACAATTGATGAAGGAATATGATACTAGTAATTTGGAGCTAGGAGGAGTAGGGTGAGTATTCTCTATCAAAGATCACCTAGAATGACAAAGTCAGTTGAGTCTGCTCAGACAGAAATTTTGAAGCCGCCAGATGCGCCCTCTAGACCTGTATTCTCGCCTCTGCTGTTTGTATGGCCTTCCCTGCTGACATTGGTTACAGCGGGCGTGATCATCTATTTGAACTTTGTTACGGATAAGGCAGGCTCGCACTTTACGCTGTACGAAGGAATTGCCCTAATCGTAGTGCTCATGACATATACACTGCCTTTCGCAGTATATTGGGCAAGGAACAGAGATTATGAACAGAAGCAGAATGAAAGGGAACTCAAATATAATACGCTTCTTGATAAATATAAGGAAGAATTCGAGGCGAAAAGTTCACTGCAAAGAGAACTGCTTCTCTCTGTGCACCGGCACCCGGACACGGCGGTACACATTGCTGCAGAGCGAGCGGCAGTCCTGTGGGAAAGATCCTCAGGCGACGCGGACTTTTTGGATGTCAGAGCAGGTACAGGAAGTGTTCCTTTTCATGTAGACATCAAGGCGCCGAAGAAGAATGAATTCATAGACGATCCGCTTGTGGATCAGGCCATCCGGATACAGGAAAGTTATCAATATGTGCCAGATTGTCCTGTAACCCTTCCGCTTACCGAAGGCGGAGTGATTGGCATTGTCGGCAGCGGGGAGGAGGTTCGCAGCCTGGTCCGCGCTTTAATTGCCCAAGTTACTCTTAACCATTCACCGGATGAAGTGAAACTTGCCGCGATTTTTGGGGAGTCGGGGCGCGAGCATTGGGACTGGATGCAATACTTTCCCCACATATGGGATGAAGGGAAGGATCGCAGATTCATTGCCGGAAATCCCGTTCAAATTCGTGAGCTTGCTGAATCGCTTTATCAGCAGCTTATTCCGCGAATTACGAGACCGGAGAGAGCTTATAGCCCGTACAGACAAGTGGATCACCCCTATTATGTGACGATCTTGACTGACAACCGGCTGATCGAAGATGAAGCGCTGTATACGCTGCTGATGGAACAGGAGGAAGGTCTGAATGCCTGTGTCCTGGTCCTGGCTGACTCCACAGAGAATCTGCCGAGACCCTGTCGGCTTATCGTGGAGTGTGATGGAACGAAGGCGTCTTATACCTTAAGACAAGAAAGCGGAGTGTCCATTACTCAGCAGATGACGGTGGACCGCATCTCTCTTCAGCAGATGGATTCATTAGCCCGGACCATGGCGGCCATCGAACTCAAGAAGTCTACAGCTGGAGAAATTCCTTCAGCATTAACGCTTCTTGAACTGCTGGGAATTAAGCAGCTGGGTGAGCATGACATGGCCGCATCCTGGGAACGGAATCGCTTTCCCCAGCTGCTTCCAGTACCTATTGGAGTGAAATCAGGCGGGAAAACCGTACAGTTGCAGCTTCATGACAAGATTGAACGTCAGGGACACGGGCCACATGGCCTTATAGCAGGAACAACCGGGTCGGGTAAAAGTGAACTGCTTCAATCCCTGGTTGCAGGTATGGCGGCGGAATATCATCCGCATGACGTCAATTTCCTGCTAATCGACTACAAAGGTGGAGGCATGTCGAATGTGCTGGAGGCTTTCCCACATGTCGTAGGTTCCTTGACCAATTTGGATAAAAGGATGATTCATCGCGCTAAAGTGTCACTTCGGGCCGAGCTGGTCCGCCGGCAGCAGATTCTCAAGGAGGCTGGAAATCTGCAGCATATTGATGAATATTATCTGCTTCAGTCCAAGGAACCCCTGCCGCATCTAATTGTTATGATTGATGAATTCGCGGAGCTCAAACGGGATCACCCGGATTTCATGGATGAGTTAATTAGTATTGCTTCTATTGGCCGAACGCTGGGGTTACATTTAATTCTGGCGACCCAGAAGCCTTCGGGTGTAGTCGATGACAAGATCTGGAGTAACGCGAGATTCAGGATTTGTCTGCGGGTTCAGGAGGAGAGCGACAGCAGGGACATGCTTAAAGTGCCGGATGCAGCATGGATTACCAAATCCGGGCGCGGTTATTTCCAGGTAGGCAGCGGCGAAATATTCGAGCAGCTGCAATTTGCCTGGAGCAGTGCTCCGTATACGGCTGACGGGAAGTCCCCGGCATCCATATACAAGCTTGGATTAAGCGGAGAGCGAATGCCTATGGCCTTGAATGTGAATGAACCAATGGATATCACTTCAGCCCAGCCGCCCAGTAAGCAGCTGCAAGCTGTAATTCATGCAGTTCAGAAGACGGCAGATCATTTGGGGGTTACTCCGCTAAAAGGTCCATGGCTTCCTCCGCTGCCTGAGCTGATCGGGCCATTGGAAATTTCTGATGAGATTGAGCAAGGTGAAGGCCTGGTGGCCGTGGCTGGACTGGCAGATGATATCACTGAGCAGCAGCAGCTTCCGCTTCAAATTGCCTTGGACGATGGGCATTTGCTGATCTATGGTATGCCTGGTTCAGGCAAGACCACATTCATTCAATCCTTACTTATGTCATTAGCCAAAAGATATTCGCCAGAGACCTGGAATGGGTACGTGGTCGATATGGGGAGAACAATGAAGGAATTCGCCAGCCTTCCTCATATCGGGAATGTCCTTATGCCTGAGGATCATGACCGGGTATCCCGGCTGTTCCGTTACCTGTTGCTCACTTCGAATGAACGAAGACAACAATTTGTGCAAGCAGGCGTGAAGACTGCGGCCGAATACCGCAGGTCTGTAGATCCGCAGCTTCCGGAGATTGTGGTCGTACTTGACGATTATTATCTGTTCAAAGGCTCCTTCCCTTCGGAAAATGACAAGCTGGATTTCATCCTGCGAGAGGGTGCAGCTGCTGGAATACGAATAATTATTAGTGCCAATCGCGTTGGAGATATCAGCGAGAAGCTTCGCAGCAGTGTTCCAAGATCGATAGCCTTTCAGATTGCCGATCCTGGCGATTACTATTATATGGGCCTTCGTGCTGCCGGCGGAGCAGATATACATCAGCCGCCTGGGCGCGGGTATATCAAATGGGAGTCCCGTGTATTGGAATTCCAAAGCTCGCTTCCTTCGCCGGGTGAGAATGAGGTTGAGAGAGCAGAGCTGCTTCGGTACCAGATATTTGAATTAGACCGAGGCTGGAAAGGCCCACGGCCCGAACCGATTCGCGAACTGCCGGTCGCCTTGACCCTGGACGAAGTGATTCAGGAATGTGACCGAAGCGGTGTTCGGGCTCCGCTTGGAATCAGAGTAGAGGATCTTAAGTCTTTTGGAGCGGATCTGGAGTTAGGACCTCACTTTCTGGTAGGCGCACCAATGGAGGCGGGAAAGACCATGTTCCTGACAAGCTGGCTGTTGTCACTTGCCTGGAATTGTGGGCCTGAGCAGCTAGAGATCTATACCGTCGATAATCGCCACTCCGCGAATGAGCTGGCACTACTCCAAGGAATCCCGCATATCCAAGGCAGCTGCTTCGGTGACAACGGGCTTGCCGGAATTGTTGACAAACTCCTTGACACCCAGGCGAATTCTTCCGAGTCTGCCGGAATGGTCTATCGACCAAGACCGGCGAAGCTGCTGATGATTGACGATGCGGATCTGCTTGCCCGTCAAATGCAGGACTTCACTCTAAAGGACAAGCTCACGAGTCTGATCAGAAAATCTAGAGAATTGGGTGTACATGTAATTATCTCCGGGGTACCTTCAGACTTTCCAACCTTTGGAGTTGACTGGTTCAGCGAGATTCGCAACTGTCAAAGCGGATTTCTGCTGGGAAGCCGGGATGCGAATGATCTTAGCTTCTTCCGGATTCCTATGTCAGAGACCCAGACGGGGAATGGAGAGCTGCCCGTCCTGCCGCCAGGACAGGGTTATTATATAAGACGCAAATACGATAAGATTAAAGCAGCTCTACCCTTTACAACTATGGAAGCAAAAGCAGAATGGATCAGAAGAATTAGCGATAAGTGGAAGGTGTTAGTCGGAGAGGAGGTGGGATAAATGGTGACGGCAAATGCCTCACATCAATCAGCGGGAATCACCCTGGAGACGAAGGAACTGTTCTTTCTTGCCGGCATTCTCGGTTCAGACCGTCTGCTGGGAATTGATGACCCGTTCCGCGGATATTTGTCAGAAGAAATCGCCGAGGAATGGGAAAGTGCGAAGAATTCTTTGCTTAGTAAGGGTTATTTGACCCAAGTGAGCAATGGGGTGGAGCTTGAAATGTCACCCCAGGTATTCTCACAGGTGGCTATAGCTGGTCTGGCCGAACGTGCATGCTGGGTAAGATACTCGAATGAGGAAGAGAAATTTGAGGGTTATCTTCATGTAACGGATGAGAAGGTCGTTGAGGTAAGAAAGATATCTGAATCTTCACGAGAGTATCAACTGCTGGAGATCGGCAATGTGAGACAGGCTAGCGAGGTTCTGGTGAACCGGATGAAATGGAATCCCAAATCTCCGGAGAATATGCCTGCTCTTCTCTTATCCCGAAAACAATTTAATGAGCTGTATGAGAACAGCGAGCATCTGAGTATGGATGAGATCAGTACGGAGCTCGCTGAATCTACTGATGATCACGAAGGCGCTTTGGCCTTGGCCAAAAGCATCAAAACAAGGATATCCGATGGAGAGCTTCAGTTATCTGTATGGAGTGGATCGGATTGGGAGACCCAGGGTGCGGCTTTTATCGTAAATGAATCTATGAATTGGTTAATTCGTATGAGCACCAAAGATGATGAAGACTGGTTGATTGCTACCCCGACGACAAGAGAGCAATTTCACACAATGCTGCTGCTGTGGTTGGAAAGACCTTCGGAAGCAGAGGAAAGGTGATAATGATGCGTATAAAAATGGAACCCGAGCAAATGCGGACACTGAGCAAAAATTTGCAGCAATCTGCGGAACAGCTGCGCCAAATGGCGGCAGGCCTTAATCAGCTGCTGCATTCCCTTATTCAGGAGAGCGGTCCTCTCGGATCTGTTACCGAACAGTGGCAGCAAGCCCATCGTTTGTCTGAGCAGCTTCATACTGAGCTTCACCGGATTGGCAGATTTGTAGAGAACAAGGCAGATGCATTTCAAGGTCTTGAGCATGAACCGGCAGCCTACCAGAAAGGAACACCGATTGCCGCAGTGGGCACCGCGGCTGCCCTATACGCTGGCCTGCTGGCTGTACGTAATCCAGTAATCCTTCCAGGGAGCTATAAAATGCATGGCGTGATCTCGAACCCGGAATCGGCAGTTCAGGCTGTGAGGAATGAGAAGAACCAGGGATCTGGGCAGAAGTGGGAAGTGCATACCTCTCAATCCAACGTACTTGGCTTCAAAACTTCGAACCGGCTGCGATCAAGCGGAATTCAGCAGACAGATGCTGGACGTATTGAAGCAGATGAGCGCGAGCTTCTGCAGGTAGCTGTGAACAACCCGCCCGCATGGAAGTTCACCAATCCTTCTGCGGCCGTGCAGCGTCCGCTTAAGCTGCGCAGGATCAGAGTTATTCCAGGAGGCAAGAAACCATCGGGAGTGCGGCCATTAGATAAGCTGTTAAACAAGCAGAAGCCGCCTGAGAGGAACATTACCCAAGATTAAGAAGATTCTACATTATAGGCAGGGAGGAAGACACAAATGGCAGGACGTATAACAATCAGCCCGGAACATGTGGAGCAAATCGCCAAGCAATTTAAGCAAAGCAGTGAGGAAAGCAGGCAAATTGTGTCTAACTTAACGAATGCAGTCCAAGGAATGGAGAATGAATGGGAAGGTGTTACTAAACAGCGTTTCATCAAAGAGTTCCAGGAAGCTGACAAGCAAATGCATTCTTTTGTACAGATTCTGGATTCCATCAGCGAAGAATTATTGTCGCTCTCACAGAAATTTCGGTCCATTGACCAAAGCCATAATTAATTCAAAGTTATTCATTCTTGCGGAAGAAAGAGGGAGTATTAATGTCATTTCAGCCTAACCCGGGGGATGAGGTCTATATTAGCCAAACGAAATATCTGGTCGGACAGCATCCAGCAGCACCGGGTATGGCTTATGCCCAGGCCGGAAGGCAGGGCACCGTCTATAAGCTGATTCCCGAGCACGGAGATGAGGACGGGGCTAAGGCACTGAAGATCTTTTACCCCAAATACCGGAATCCTGCGCTGGTGTATCAGTCTGAGAATATGGAGATCTTCAGTTCGCTGCCCGGCCTTAAAGTATGCTCGCGTCTTGTAGTCACACCGGAGACGAATGGGGCACTTATCGCCCGGTATCCGGACATGCTGTATGCGGTGCTTATGCCATGGGTAAATGGTTCAACCTGGATGGATGTTCTAGCTCACCAGGATCAGTTGACCCAAAGCGAGAGCTGGGAACTGGCCAAAGGGCTTGCAGCTGTCGGATCGGCGATGGAGCAAAAGGGACTGGCCCACTGCGACTTATCCTCTCCAAATGTTCTGCTGCCCACTTGGCGCAGCTCGAATTCTAAGCTGGATGACAGCTCATCGATTGAGCTGGTGGATGTGGAGCAGCTGTATAGTCCACGATTAGATCCACCGGATGTGAACTTTACCGGGTCTCCGGGGTATGCTTCTGGTCAGCCCGTGCATCGCAGTACAGGCGGGCCATGGCACGCCTATGCAGATCGATTCGCCGGAGCCGTCATTCTGTCCGAGATGCTGAGCTGGTCTGATCCTCGTATTATTGCAGAAGCTTGGGGAGAGAGCTACTTCGATCCGGAAGAGATGCAGACCCGGAGCGCCAGATATGAGCTGATGGTTCAAAGTCTGGAAGAGAACTGGGGAAAAGCTGCGGCTGAGCTATTTGTCCGGGCGTGGCAGAGTGATGATGTAAGGAA
Organism: Paenibacillus sp. Paensp111; assembly: GCF_059492195.1. Taxonomy (NCBI): domain Bacteria; kingdom Bacillati; phylum Bacillota; class Bacilli; order Caryophanales; family Paenibacillaceae; genus Paenibacillus; species Paenibacillus sp. Paensp111. The sequence goes on along the minus strand of NZ_CP168527.1, from coordinate 2,796,952 downwards.
CTGTCCAACCTTTGGAGAATGGCTGGTCGTTATATCGATGCTGGCTCCTCAAACTCCTGCGGAAGAATCAAGATCAGCCCTTGAGCCGTCATCACCGGTCATCCCATCTGCTTCAGAGGGTGATCATCAGACACTGGAAATTCCTTCATTCCTGACTGTCAATGAGTTGGTAGAATGGTCAAGAAGACAGGAGGAGGAAGGAAATAAGGAATTCGCACTGGAAGGATACCGTAGAGCGCTTGCGGACTCACCTGCCGGAGGGGACTTATATACGGAGCTCTCGGCAGCTGTACAGGGCTTGATAACCGTTCAAGCTCCGCTGCCAGAGGAGCCTGTGGTTAAGGGCTTACCCCGGAGTAAAGAGCCACAGCGGAAAGTATGGTATGCCGGAGCAGCACTGCTTGTCCTGCTCATCGGAGTACTTCTAGTCTATGCTCTGCCAGGAAGTTCAAAACCCGGCGATACCAGCATCGTTCATAGTGGCGAGCAGATCAAGCAGCCTGCGACTGCGGTTCCGCCGAATAAGGCACCGGTTCAAAGTCCGGTAAAAGCCCCTGCAGCTAACCAGGATAAGCTGGCCGAACAAGCCAAGGCGGAGGCGGCTGCCAAAGCCGCTAAGCTTGAAGAGGAGCGTAAAAAGCAGGCAGAGATTAAGCGGCAGGAAGAAGAGGCCAAGAAGCAGGAAGAGGCCAAGAAGCAAGCCGAACTTGACAAGCAGAGGGAAGCTCAGCTCAAGTATGACCGGCAGCTGCAGTACGAGAAGTATTTGGTATGGAAGCAAGACCGGGACGAACGGCTGGCTAAGGAAGCAGCCGAGAAGCAAAAGGCTGAAGCCGCCCGCAAAGCAAAGCTTGAAGAGCAGAAGCGCGAGAGTGAGCAAAAAGCGCGAATACTGGCAGCCAAGCGTGAGCAGCAGGTGATCAAACTCAATGCTTCTTATAACCAGGCATATAATGCGCTCAAAACTGGCGGCACCGACTCTGCCAAATCCTACGCTTGGCAGTTCCTGGACACGTATACCCAGGACTCCGGTTATTTCAGCAAAAATGCCAAGTTGGCTAAACGGGCTGCAGGTCTCAAAAAGTTTTTGGCCAAACCCTCTGCAGGACTGCCCGATATTTAGACCAGGAATGATTTAGCGTAATTAAAGGAGACAAAAGCTGCATGAAGTACACCGTTCAGGCCTCGCAACGGACGCCGGCCCTGATTATATATTTAATTGATATTAGTGCTTCCATGAACTTGCTGATGGAAGGGCGAAGACGGATTGATATTGTATACGATGCCCTATCCCTTGCAGTTAGACAGATGGTGTTCAGATCGACTAAAGGAAACCGGCTGACCCCCCGCTACCGGATTGCCCTGCTGGCCTACAGTGATGAGGTGTATGACCTGCTTGGCGGCGTCAAAGGAATTGATGAGGTTGCCCTGCTTGGGAAGCTTCCTGACCTGACACCCAAGAGGTTCTCGGACTCTGCGAAAGCTTTTGCCCAGGCAGAGAGAATTCTACAGGCCGAGCTGCCGGATATGCAGGGATGCCCGGCTCCCTTGATCTGCCATATGACAGATGGGGTTACTACCGGGGAAGACCCGGAGCCGATCGTGAAGCGAATCATGGCCATGGGAGTTGAGGATGGGAACGTTCTGGTGGAGAATATTTTCATTTCGGACCACGTGCTTGACGATCCAATTCATGAGCCGCGTAGATGGAAGGGCATTGACCAGGCAACCATTCTGAAGGAAGGCGCCGGACTGAAGCTGCGTGAAATGTCCTCTGTGCTTCCAGAGAGCTACAGAGAGATGCTGGCTGAAGCGGATTACCAGCTGGCTCCGGGTGCCCTTATGCTGCTGCCAGGGAACTGTATGGAGCTGGTATCCATAGGATTCCAGATGTCGGCTGCAACACCGGTTAGATGAGGCAGACGAGTTGAGAAATAAATTTACACGCCTGGTTCCCTCCTCCTTCGAGTGGATCAGTCACCAGAATTACGTCCATCCCCTTGCCGAGAAGTCTACCCGCCGGTTCACCTGCCGATATACATACAGCCCTTCGGATGAAACCCTGGAACTCGGGGAGGCCAGTCAGGATTATCTGGCCGTAGGAATAGATGGCCATTCCTGCAGATTCGTAATCTGTGATGGCGTCTCCTTATCCTATCGCGGAGATTTCGCGGCCAGGTTCCTTGGCAGTCGTATATTCAACTGGCTGGGTCAGTCCATGGACTTGTCCAAAGAGGGCTTCGAGCAGTTCCTTCAAGACCTGGTTCCCGAAGCTTCAGAGGCAGCCGACAGCCTGGAATTACCTTCGGGTATGCCATATCTCTTAAGAGAGGTTCTGAAGGATAAGCGCTCCCGCGGAGCTGAGAGCATGTATTTATGCGGGAGAATCGAGCTTCCGGATGGTGGACGACAGGGCAGCATTTGGCTGGCTTGGCAGGGGGACTGCCGGGTTAGGAGATGGGTAGATCACGCCGAGGTGGCCACGAAGCCGGATTCCTTTGATACCAGAGAGCGGTGGTCCGGCCGACATGGAGTTATTGGAGGCTCTCCCCATGTATATGCGGAAGACTTTATGAAGGCGAATGAGAACCACCGCTTAATGATCTATACGGATGGATTCAAGCGGCTTGACGGCTGCGGGGAGCCGTCAGAAATTATTACTTTACTGAATCGAATGCTCACCAATCAAGCCAAAGAAGCGCATCTGGAGGATGATGCGTCTTGGCTTGAGTTAACCTGGAATACCTGAGAGAACAACGCCAAATCCCTTGGCGTTGTTTTTTTATTTAGAAATAAATGACTTTTTGATTAAATAGTATCACTTTGTGGGTAATCTTGAGACAGAAGCAAATTGCTGACTAAGTCTAATCCTATAAATAGAGATAAGGAGTGAAAAAACATGCCCAATAATCAGACCAATCGACAACGTTTTCAGGGTAAAACAGCTATAGTAACAGGTGCGGGTTCTGGAATTGGGAAAGCAGCAGCAATTCGGCTTGCTCAAGAAGGGGCAAAGGTGGCTCTATTTGATCTGCAAAATGACCGTACAAGATCAACGGAGCATGAAATTAACAATATATTCAGAGGGATCTCACGTTCTTTTGATGTAGATGTCTCAGACCCGGAGCGCATGGAGAAGGCGGTACAGGAGGCAGCTTCCTACTTTGGGGGGATCGATATTGTTTTTGCCAATGCGGGCATTAACGGTGTCCTGGCGCCTATTGAAGAGATGGGCTTTGATGACTGGGAAAGAACGCTGCGGATTAATCTGAATGGCACCTTCTTGACGGTGAAGTATACGCTCCCTTATTTGAAAGAAAAAGGGGAAGGCAGTATTATTATCACAAGTTCCATTAACGGAAGTGACCGGTTTGCAGGCTTCGGAATGTCTGCATATAGTACAACCAAGGCAGGACAAGTCGGTTTTGCGAAGATGGCTGCCCTGGAACTTGCGAAATTCAAGATCCGGGTGAATGTGATCTGCCCAGGCGCCATTGCCACCAATATTGACCAGACCACAGAACCCAGCGATGAGTTGAAGGAAATTGTAATTCCTGTCGAATATCCTGAAGGCAGTCAGCCGCTGGCTGATGGACCTGGTCAACCGGAGGATGTTGCTGACCTCGTTGCATTCCTAGCATCATCGGAATCAAAGCATATCACAGGAGCAAGAATCGTTATTGATGGAGCAGAATCATTACTGTAGCTTAAATTTGGAGAGGAGCTGTGGAGCTGCATGTTCACCTGGCTGGCTGAACAGAGAATAACAGAAGCAGTTGACAGGGGGGAGCTGGAGGATCTTCCAGGCAAGGGAGAGCCTTTGCAAATGGAGGACCTCTCCCACATCCCTGAAGATCTTCGTATTGCGTATAAAGTTATGAAAAATGCAGGTTATGTCCCTGAAGAGTTAACCCTGAGAGGTGAGTGTCTGCAGCTGGAGGATCTGCTGCAAGCCTGCAACGATCCAAGCGAGAAGCAGCGCCTGTACAAGCAGTTAAATGAGAAGACCGTTCGGCTTCGGCTGATGATTGCTCAGCGGGGTATGGCTGAGAATAAAGCTTTTCAACAATATGAACCGGCTATAAGCGGCAGGTTCAAATAATACCTGTTACTTACCCGAAGAGGTCACTAGTCATGCCTTGCTTAGGCACGATTAGCGGCCTCTTTGCTGTTCCATTTTTGACAGGGAAACGGCCTCCATTTATGATTAGTCGCAGGTAGAAGACATTGGAACAGTACAATCGCAAGGAGAAGTGTAATGCATGAATTTGCCCATAGATGAGATTATTCCAGATTTAAAAGAAACACTGAAGATGAACCAGAATGCAGTACTGCTGGCTGAGCCTGGAGCGGGGAAGACCACCCGCACGCCTCTGGCCTTATTGGAGGAGCCCTGGCTGAAAGGTCAGGGTATTATCATGCTGGAACCCCGCCGCTTGGCAGCCAGATCTGCAGCGGCCTTCATGGCCGCCCAGCTTGGTGAAGAGGTAGGGGCTACCGTCGGGTATGTCATTCGGATGGACAGCAGAACAAGCCCGCGAACGCGAATAACGGTGGTTACCGAAGGTATCCTTACACGTATGCTGCAGACAGACCCTGCACTTGAGGGAACCGGTCTGGTCATATTCGATGAGTACCACGAACGAAGCCTGCAGGCGGATCTGGGGCTGGCCCTCTCTCTGCAAAGTCAGGCTGTTCTGAGAGAGGACCTGCGTATATTGGTCATGTCGGCCACACTGGCGGCAGAACCGGTCTCCCGCATGATGAATCATGCCCCGGTGTTGCAAAGCCAGGGAAGGACGTATCCGGTGGAGACGATCTATTTGCCGGAACCGAGCCGTCAGCCGCTTGAGCCGCTTATGGCTGGAGCCATACGTACAGCCTTGTCGAGACATGAAGGGGGAATATTGGCATTCCTTCCGGGGATCCGGGAGATTCGCCGGGTTCAAATGAGCCTGTTGAAGGAGCTACCGCCGAATGTCGAATTGGTTCCCCTCTACGGCAGTATGCCGCAGCAGGAACAGCTTAACGCCATCCGGATGCCGAGACCGGGGCATCGCAAGGTCGTGCTGGCTACCTCAATAGCTGAATCCAGCTTGACTGTTGAGGGAATTCGGGTTGTTATTGATGGTGGACTTAGACGCACGCAGCAGTTCTCATCCCGAACGGGTATGGGCAGGCTGGTTACTCTGCGGGCAGCAAGGGACTCGGCTGACCAGCGTAGAGGCCGGGCAGGACGAACCGCTCCGGGTCTATGTTACCGTCTGTGGACTGAACAAGAGGATCGCCAGCTGTCTGAAAGGACCGCTCCGGAGATCCTGGAGGCAGATCTCTCGGGGCTTGCCTTGGAGCTGGCTGTATGGGGAGTGAAGGACCCTGCTGATCTGCAGTGGCTCGATCTGCCGCGGGAATCTTCTTTCCTTCAGGCACAGCGGCTCCTTATCCAGCTGCATGCCTTAGATCCAAGTGGAGGTATTACCCCGCATGGACAGCAGATGGCTGGACTGGGTCTGCACCCGAGACTCTCTCATATGATACTCGAGGCTTCGAGAACCGGACAGGGGAAGCTTGCCTGCTTACTGGCCGCACTTCTCGAAGAAAGAGACATCTTCCCAAGAAGGTCCCCGGGCAGCATGAGTCATGACCTGCGGGCAAGGCTGGAGGTCTTGACCCGAGCCTGCTTGGCAGGGACTGGACGGACAGACCTGCGCGGAGCGCTTGAATCTGATGTAGAACGTCTTTTGGTACAGAGCAGACAGTGGATCTCAAGACTTCCTGATGCCGGATGTGAACAGAAGGAGCCTACCCTCGAAGCAGCAGGCCAACTGTGCGGCTTACTGCTCTCCTTCGCTTTTCCAGACCGGATTGGCCAGCGCAGACCGGATGGGCGTTACCTGCTTCGCAGTGGACGCGGAGCAGAGATGATCCATGGAGAACTTCTGTCTCAGGAGAAATATATTGTCGCCGCGGAAGTAGATGATGAAGGGACAGAGGCACGAATTATACTTACTGCCCCGCTCATGGAGAGTCAGCTTGAGCGTTATTTCAGGAACGAAATGAATGAAGAGACCGAGATTAAATGGGATGAGAGTACAGGCACGGTCCGGGTTAGGAGCATGCTCAAGCTGGGAGCCATGGTGATAAAAGAGACTGCCAATATCAAGCCCACGGCAGAACAAATCCAAGCGGCTCTCTTGAAGACCATTCAGGACGGTGGAATTCACCTGCTTCCCTGGGATACGAAATCAAGGCAGCTGCAGGCGAGAATCCTGTTCATGCGGCAGCACTGCGGCGAGGAATGGCCAGATGTATCGGATGATGCCCTGATGCAGAGTGCAGGTCAGTGGCTGCCCCCTTATCTTGGAGGATTTAAGAGAAAGTCCGACTTCAGATCCCTACAGCTGAATCAAATCCTGGGGAATCTCCTGAATTGGAGTCAGAAGCAGGAGCTGGAGCAGCAGGCGCCGACGCATATCATCGTTCCGAGCGGCTCAAGGATTGCAGTGAACTATGAGGGTCCCGGGGCACCCTATGTCTCTGTCCGGCTTCAGGAGCTATTCGGTCTCCTGGATACTCCGCGTCTAGCCTATGGCCGCGCTGCGGTTACGATGCACATCTTATCCCCGGCTTCCCGTCCGGTTCAGGTTACTTCGGATTTGCGGAGCTTTTGGGAGACTACTTATTTTGAGGTAAAAAAAGATCTGAAAGGCCGTTATCCGAAGCACTACTGGCCTGATCATCCGCTTGAAGCCACGGCAACGAAAAGGGTTCGTCCTAGCGCAGATCGCAAATAAGAATAGGTCCTATGGTTAATTGCTTCCTGATCGGGGTAATGATGGAGGGAACAGTTAAATCAAAGGAGGCAATTATCATGGCTAAAAAAATAGTGGGTGTATTTGATACAGACCGGGAAGCAACCGCAGCAATTGAGTCTCTTCAGAACCAAGGATTCCGGGCTGATGAAATTTCAGTCATTACCAAGAATCGCGATGATCAGGCTGCTATCTCGGATGAGACGGGTTCCAAAGCACCGGAGGGTGTGGCTACAGGCGCCGCAACGGGCGGTGTTGTCGGTGGTGTAACTGGATTGCTTGCAGGACTAGGACTGCTTGCCATTCCAGGGGTTGGCCCGATTCTGGCAGCAGGTCCAATTGCAGCCACTCTAACAGGAGCCGCTGTAGGCGCTGGCGCAGGCGGTCTGGTTGGCGGATTGATCGGCCTTGGAATTCCTGAGGACGAGGCACATGAATATGGAGATTATGTGGATAAGGGTAAGATTCTAGTCCTGGTAGATGAAGATGACCGTACTTCTACAGTGTACGATACTTTCCGGACTAACCGCTCTTTGAATGCATCCCGTTATTCAGATACGAATCCACGACTCTAATCTGACTACACGAATAATCCGGTTGAATAACCGGTACTCATAACAAGCAAAAAAGAGTCCAGCTGAGTTTCGGCGGGCTCTTTTTTGCTTGTTAATGAATAAGACCACTCTTGCGAGCTTTCTGAACCAAGGGAGCAGCAAGGCGATTGATGCCGGGCTTGAGGGCAAGGCCGAGCATTAGGGCGAGAATTCCATAACCGATAAGCACGAGAATATCCCGGAATGCGAGCTCAGGAACCACTCCGCCCACCGCTTCCCGCAGCAGGCCGATTCCATACGTGAAAGGCAGGAAAGGATAGATCATCTGGAAGAAGGGCGGCGTGACCTGGATGGGAAAGGTTCCTCCGGAGCCGGCCAATTGCAGCACCAGCAGCACGATGGCCATGGCTTTTCCCACGTTGCCGAATACGGAGACCAGCGTGTAGATCATGAGCATAAATATCAGGCTGATCAGCAAGCTGAACAGGATGAACAGCAGCTTTTCCTTGGCATAAGTTCCAAGGATGTAGAGGTCCCCTGCGGATACTAAGAGCGCTTGGAGCAAAGCCAGTGTGCCAAATGTAAGAAATCTTCCCAAATACACCTGGAAGCTTGAATATTCAACTTGGGAGTGAACCTCAATTGTCAGCATGGATACGAGCAGCAGGCCTCCTACCCACAGGGATAGAGTGGTGAAGAAGGGAGACATCGCGGATCCGTAGTTAGGAATCGGAAACAGCTTGTTTTCTACCAGAATAACGGGCTCGGCGAAGAACTCACTCTCCTTCTCATAGTTCAGCTGAAGCAGCTTAATCAGATCTTCAAGGCGGCCTTCCTTCTCAAAAGCGCGCAGACGGTCACCGATGGACTTAACTTTGGCTTCTGCAGCAGGCAGCTGATCTCTTACATTCACGGCTTCTTCCAAGCCTATGGTCAGTCCCTTGGAAGCATCCAATAGGATCTGCTGCACTTTAGGAAGTGCTTGCTGGGCCTCAGTCAGGGCATTACGAGTCTGAACGGCAGCATTCCGGGCTTGAGCTACAGCACCTTGCAGGCTCGGGAGAATTTCATGATCATAGCTTTCAATCATCCGATCAAGTTCGGCATGAAGGGCGCTGACCATTTTTCTAGAGTTGTCCAGCAGTTCATTATTCGGCTCGTTACCTTGCTTGGATGCCAGCCCCAGCGTGTCCTGAATAGATTCCATGCTTGCTGTAATTTCCTTTATATGATGGGATATCCCGGTAAGTGAACTGGACGGAGCTGCCGCATTAACTCGTTCAAGCAGAGAGTCCAAGGAGCGGGCTGCGGCCAAGGCTTGAGCCATACCCTGCTGGGCCTGGTCTATACCTGGTCGCTGCATGGCGCCTGGGGCCATGGGGTCATCCAAGTGCTCCGCGGCGGCTATACCAAGTTCAGCAGTCTCGAGAGACTCCCTTATCTGAGTCAAAGTCTGTTTGATGTGTGGAGCTGCACTGTTCATCGCCAAGGTGCTTTGATCCAGGAATTGAATCAGATCGGTACTGAACTGAGTACCTTTGCGGGCAAGCTCCACAGCTGCAGGTACCCGGGACTGCACCTCCCCGACAAGGGATTGACTCATCTTGAGGTCTTGTACTGCAATATCCGCGGCTTTATTGATCTCCGGGAAGAGCGTCTCAAGCTTGTAGAGCTGGCCTTTCAATTTGCTGATTAAGGGAAGCTGCTGCTGAAGTTCAACCCCGATTTCATTAAATATTTTGAAAATAGCGCCGTTTGCCGTTTTGACAAAATTACGATTGACCTCCTGGGTAATTGAGCTTGCCCCTTTGGATGTGATCTTCGGGGCAACCGCATTGATCTTCTCGTTCACTGTATAGCGAATTTGGGCTTGTACCGGATTCGGGGTGAGTACGCTGGCAATATGCTGTGAGAAGTCGGGCGGGATTTCAACTGCCGCGTAGTATTTACCGTGCTTAAGTCCGCTTTGAGCGGCTTCATGGGGGACGAAGACCCAGCCCATTTTAGAGTTTGTCTCCAAAGTCTTTTTGATTTCCTGACCGAGATTTATGGGCTTCCGTTGGATTAAGGCCCCTTTGTCCAGGTTCGTTACTGCAATCTGGATGCCCTGGGTCGAAGAATAAGGATCCCACGATGCCTCAATATTGAACCAGGCATAAAGAGAGGGCAGCAGGATAAGACCGAGGATTACCACGGCTGCCGCCCAGTTGGCTGCAATATTTCGAATATCTTGAATATAAATGGAACCCAGCTTCCTCATGGTTAATTACCGCCTAACCGATTTTGACTTAGTATGACAGGTTTGGCAGCAGATCATTCGGGGCCGGCCCATGGACAGCTCATTCCACGAATAAAGGAGATTAACTGATGAACAAATATGCCCGCTTTATAAGCTCAGCCGCCTTAATCTTGCTCGCCGCGGGAACTTTAACTGCAGGAATAACACCTGCATCCGTGTCAGCAGAGAAAGCACTCTTATCATCGTCCCATTGGACAAAACCTTCTACCACCGAGTTCAGTCGTCCAGCTTGGAAGGTTGATCTGACAGCCTCAGCTCCGGATGAGGGCCGTCCATCCGAGTCTGCTGTTGCCTCAGGAGATGGGCAAGTCTTTGCGGTGAATAAAGGAGAATTGACTGCATGGGACGTCACTAACGGCCGACAGACCTGGCATTTTGGGGATAAGCTCAGCCCGAATATTGAATATGATAAAGGCACACTGTATGGGACTTATGAAGATGGAAGAATCTTTGCAGTAAGTTCCAGCGGTAAGCTCAAATGGGTCTCCATCCGCACTGTTGCTAAGGCAGAGAAGCTGGTTCTCCTGGGGAATACGCTTTACATCCTGAGAGGGATAGATATTTTTGCATTTGATGCCGGCAGCGGAGCCTTAAAGTGGGAGAATCATGATACTTTTGCGTTATCCGGATCTCCAGAGCTTGCTGAACAGGATGGCGTTGTATTCCGGACTTATACCGGAATCGCTAATTTCATGGTGACCCTCAAGGCCTTCGATGCAAAGACAGGGACGAAGCTATGGGAGAAAAATCAACAGCACATGCCTATTCAGGTCAGGAATGGAACGGTGTATTCTGTCTATGAACCGAACCTTTTTGAAAAGCCGCAGGCTGAATTGTCAGTTAGGATGCTTGACCTGAAGACCGGAAGAGAGCAAGTGAACTATCTCTACACATGGCCTGACAATCCAACTCGTTCTATATACAGTTATACGAACAATGCCCTGATCGAAGGGAACGATCTGTATGCATTCAGCAATCATACATTGGTGAAATTTGATTTGACCCATTATACGGGTAATTCCGATCAGCCTGTACAGGAGATTAAGGATACGAAAGAAGAGATGGACAATCCCCTGATGAAAATTTATAAAGACCGGATTTTCTATGAAGGGCATTCCGAGCGGCCCTACTCTACCCTGAAATCTATCCGCTTATCCGATGGGCTCACGGTAGAATACGGAAATGATAATTCGGCTGCCCAGGTTGATGTCTATGGCAATGGAGTGTATATCGGCCAGACGGATGGGATATTCCGTGTCTTTGACCTCGCTTCAGGCAAGGAAGTGGTGGCCGTTAAGACAGGAGCACGCAGCTACGGGCCGACCGAGTTCGAGGAGGGAATGGCAATCATTCAGGCGGATCATACATTAATAGTGGTACCTATACCGGACACTCTGAAGTAATACAAGAGCAACAGAAATTCCTGGAATTTCCGTTGACGGCGAGAATTGATTGTTTTATGATTAGCTCATAAATGAAAAACAGGGTAGGCGTGTTATTGTAACGTGCATGAGCCAAGGAAAGTTGAACTTATTGTATAAGTTTTCTTTTCCTTGGCTCTTTTTGATTTCGGGTAATATGGAGTTCTCTGGGGGGAGGCGGAGCATCAATTCCAAGAAACTTGGAACCGCTTTCATTGAGGACTGGAATTTAGTATTCATTACCCGGGTGATTGGGAAAAGTAATGAAGGGCGGGGATTGAATATGTTGTCTAAATGGAAGACGAATTCAACGGGGTTGAAGGAAGCTGAATTTTATGCCCCTGTGACTGGGGAAGCGGTAGCCCTTGCGGCTGTGCCGGATGAAGCTTTTGCAGGTGGATATATGGGCAAGGGAATGGCGATTGAGCCTAGCGAGGGAAAGCTTATAGCTCCGTTCGGGGGTACGGCGGTACATGTGATTAAATCCAAGCATGCCGTTATCCTGGAGCATCCATCCGGATTGCAGATGCTTTTTCATATAGGAATCAACACTGTATCCCTAAAAGGCGAAGGTTTTATAACCCACGTACAGACAGGCGATACTGTGAAGGCAGGGCAGACTCTGATTGAATTTGACATCGATAAGATCAAGGGAGCGGGTTACCCGGTGATTACTTCCGTGATAGCAACAAACGCTGATGAATTGACAGAGGACATCGAGACGTACCTCGGTCCGGTCCAATCCGGCAGAGATGTCATTCTTAAAGCGATATTCAAGGCATAGGCCAATAGATTAGAAAGGGTGAAGTGTGATGTTATCTTTTCTTCAAAAAATCGGGAAATCCCTAATGCTCCCTGTCGCAACTCTGCCTGCTGCCGCGATTCTGATGCGGTTCGGTAACATTGACTATGTGAAGGATTTCCACATGGGCAGTGCAGGTGAGTTCATTAACAAGTATATTGCCCCCTTCCTGGATGCAGGGGGAACGACCATATTTGATAATCTGCCGCTGATCTTTGCCATAGGGGTGGCTATTGGTCTTGCAGGAGATGCGGTTGCAGCCTTGTCCGCCGCGATTGGGTATCTGATTCTGCAGCGTGTGCTGCTGAAAGTGCCTCTTGTGTTCGATACGTTGATGAGTAAGGATGCCAAGCTGGACATGGGGGTACTAGGCGGTATTATAGTGGGGTGCATTGCGGCCTTCCTTTATAAGAAATACCATAATATCAAACTGCCGGATTGGCTTGGTTTCTTTGGAGGCAAACGGTTCGTGCCGATGGTGACTGCCTTCACCATGGTAATTGCAGGTCTCGTCTTTGGTCTTATCTGGGGACCTGTGCAGACTGCGCTGGATACCTTCGGCAACTGGATTGTCAGCCTAGGAGGAATCGGCAGTGCTATTTACATGATAGCCAACCGCCTGCTTGTTCCTTTCGGGCTTCATCACATCATCAACTCGATTGTATGGTTTCAGATTGGCGACTTCACGGATGCGGCGGGCAAAGTTATTCATGGTGACCTTCACCGCTTCTTCGCCGGTGATAAAACAGCGGGCATGTTCATGACCGGATTCTTCCCGATCATGATGTTCGCTCTTCCGGCAGCGGCCTTTGCGATTATTCACACCGCCAAGCCTGAGCGTAAGAAGGCCGTAGCTTCAATCTTCATTGGGGCAGCCCTTGCCTCTTTTCTGACAGGGATTACTGAACCGCTTGAGTTCGCGTTCATGTTCGTAGCACCGGTTCTATATGGAATTCATGCCATATTGTCAGGGGTAGCAGGCTATGTCATGTATGCGCTAGGGATTAAGCTGGGATTCGGCTTCTCCGCCGGTTTCCTCGACTATGCCATCAACTACCAACTGGCAACCAAGCCGCTGCTGCTCATTCCTGTTGGTCTTGTGTTTGCCTTGGTGTACTATCTGCTCTTCCGCATTCTGATTGTGAAGCTGAATTTGAAGACACCGGGACGTGAAGATGATGTGTCCACCGAAGATCATGCATCAGCCGGCAGCGGCAGCAGTGCTGTTGTGACAGGTGACAGTAAGGCTGCCAAGATTCTGGCTAACATCGGCGGTTCGGATAACGTTCAGTCCATTGACGCGTGTATCACACGTCTGCGCCTGGTTGTGAAGGACGATAAGGCGGTGAATGATCCTGCTCTCAAAAACCTGGGAGCGTCAGGAATTATACGCCTGGGTAAGGGGGTTGTTCAGATCGTATTTGGTCCTCAATCGGAAGCCATCAAAGATGACATTAAGAAGTTAATGTAAATCGAATTAGACGTTTGAAGCTGCAAGCTCAGGGCGGATATTTATCCGTCCTGTTCGCATTTATGCCCGCAATTCTATCCTGCCTATAAAAAGGGTTATGCCTAACAAGTTTCATTAATTAAACCTTGCTTCGGTCCAGCTCTTGGCGTATATTCGGACGAGGATATACTTCTTGGAAGAAAGAGGCGGAGGATAAAGTGTCATATCGGCAGATCAAATGGATGATTCTAATCGTGCCCTCAATCATAGTGGGACTGTGGGAGTTTGTCAGGCATCAATTTCTCGTCTCCTACATCTCCATGGGGCTAGGGAATTTTATAACTCCGGTGATATTGTTTGTTGTAAGCATTACACTGCTGTATAGATTGTTCGCCATGCTGGAACGGGTGCAGAATGAATTGAATGAGGAGCGGGCTCAGAAGTCGGAACTCGTTGCCCGCGAGCAGCTGGCCAGAGAGCTGCATGATGGAATTGCCCAGTCCTTATTTCTATTATCTGTCAAAATCGATAAAGCCGAGCGCAGACAGAGCACGTCAGGGGCTGATCTGAATTTGGATGAGCTGCGGAAGACGGTTCACGAAGTTAATCGGTATGTGAGGCAATCCATCTCCAATCTGAAATACCAGTCTGCGCCAAGTCATGATGGGCAGATGGCCTTTCGTCATCGGATTACACATTTGATGGACGAGCTTCAGCTCCCCGTGCATATGGACTGGGACCTAGACGGTGTAGAATTTACACCGAAAGAGCAGATCGAACTGCTTGCATGTATCCGGGAAGCCTTGGTTAATGCCAAGAAGCATGCACCTGCCAGTCAGATTACTGTACGAGGCGAGGGAAATGGCCAAGGTTGGACGGTTCGTGTTACCGATAATGGACCGGGCTTCGGTGGACCACCGCAATCTGAAGTCCGGGATAAATATGGGCTGAAGATTATGAGAGAACGTGCCAATGAGATGGGCTGGACGTTATCGGCCGGCTCTGAAGACGGAATAACGACTGTCATGATTGAGAGTAAGGAGGGACTCAGCATTGAAAGCCCGCGTATTGGTCGTTGACGATCATGCTTATGCAAGAGAGGGAATATGTGATATTTTGGCGGAGGATTCGTCATTTGAGATTATTGGAGTTGCTTCAAGCGGGGCGGAAGCCATCGATTTGACTGAGAAATTCATGCCGGATTTGATTCTGATGGATATTCATATGCCGGGGATGGATGGATTGGAAGCTACCCGTATAATCAAGCTGCGTTTTCCCTATGTCAAAATTGTTCTGATTACAGTGTCCGACGACGCTGCCCATTTATTTGAAGCCCTGAAGCAGGGAGCCCAGGGTTTTCTGCTGAAGAACCTGTCACCTTCAACCTGGGTGGAGTATCTAAGATCCATCATGAATGACGAGGCCCCGCTTTCCAGTGAACTCGCGCATGAGATTCTCAAAGAGTTCCCTACGGCCCCGAAACAGGACTCGCTAGATCATCCGCTCACTGGCCGTGAGAGGGAGATTCTGAATTGGGTAGCTAAAGGAATGACGAATAGGGAAATTGCAGGAGAACTGCAGATTTCAGATCAGACTGTCAAAAATCACTTGAAAAATATTTTACATAAGTTACAATTGGAGAATCGGGTGCAGCTCACCAGATATGCGATAGAGCAGGGATGGATCGATACCAAGCGTCCTCATCATGGATAAGTAAATTTAGTAGAGACTTGAAAGCATCAAGTCGTTGCCTTAGGTATAAGGTGGCGGCTTTTTTTGTGTTTTTACAAAGGCAAGAAGGACTGTAATCCTATTCCATAGAAGTTAATATAGGACTATATTCTAAATTTTACCATCCGAGTTATGGGAAGAAAGCAATACATTCAGATTGGGAGAGTGAAGGTTTATGAAAAGTAAGTTTATGATGAACACCATGATGGCAGGAGTGGCAGGCGTGCTCGCCGCAGGCTGTTTGTTCGGAGCTTCAGGGTCTTCAGTGTCAGCAGAGGGAACAGCTCACTTCAAAGATAAGCTGCCTGCTTGGGCGAAGTCGGATATTGAGTATGCAGCAGCGAAAGGGTACATGAAGGGGGATGAAAGTGGAAGGTTCAACCCGAATGCCACGATAAGCCGCGCAGAGTTCGCAGCGATCCTTGCGAGAGCATCCACTAATGAAGCAGGTTCAAGCAAGGCAGGGTTTAGCAGCATTCCCGGCTGGAGCCAGGACGAGGTGAATGCGGCGGTGAGCAAGGGCTTTATCTCGCCGGGCGACTATCCAAATGGATTCAATCCAAACACACCGCTGACACGCAGAGAACTGGCCAAGTGGGTGGCTTCAGGCTTGGCGGCCAAGGATGCCGACTTCAAGAAAGCACTGTCGGATACGGCAGATACACTCGTGCCAGTCGCAGAGTACTATAAGGGCGGTCTGAATAAGGCCGATTATCCTTATGTGTCGGTTGCGCTAGGAACCGGACTTATGGGTGGATACCCGGACGGCCGATTCGGCCCAGCCCAGACGACTACGCGGGCGGAGGCTGCAGTGATCCTGCACCGTTTCGAGTCTATTCAGGACAAGAAGGCTGATACGTTCCAGGATTTGAAGGAGATGCGGGAAGTGGGGCTGACGGGGACGAATGCGATTAGTTTGGGGTTTAAGTACAGCAAATATGATGATGGACGGGAAACTAGTTTTACAAGCATTCGGAACGTTCCTGTTACTCTCAGAAATAACATTGCGAAAATCAAGGTGAATCGTTTTATTTTGGTAAATGGATCAAAAGCTACAGATATCAAAAACCTTTACGGGAAGATGTTTGTCGATAAGGATTATGTTTTAGCTTTTAAGATGAAAAAAGACCGTTACGAGGTATTTGTTGAATATGCATTTACTTCAAATATTGACAATATGGACGTTATGACTTATTTGAATTCTTCGAGTTCCCCATTCTTGCATTTGGTCGGTTTCGAAAGTGGTACTATCGACAGGTATGGAATTCGAACCATGCCTCGAATGGATCTTGTCGGCAAAGAGAATTTTTTCAAAAAAGGCATGGAAGTTAAGTTCTGGGGAAATGGGTTTGTCCTATCTAATCTACCTATTGCGGATACGCGTAATGGTGCATCCATAAAAGTTAGCGAGGGTAAATCGTTTGATATTTATAAGCTTGATTAGTATTTCGCCAAAGGAGCTAAGAGATGGAACGCTTAAGAAGAAAACTCTTGATTAGCTTGAGTTGTGCATTGATAATTTCAAATTTTTTGTGGATAGGCTCTCTGATCGTTAATGCTGGCGGCAGCATTAGTGCTTCACTTCCTGGTATAGGAGCTATGACTCAAACCATTACCGATGGTGGGAAGACTGAACAAACCTGGATACGGGAAGGACAAGTGGATTCTGATGCAAACCCCGGGGTGTATCTTTATCAGCGAGACGATAAAAGGTGGGTGGCTGAAACGAATCGGGGCCCGGTGATTTATAACTCTGTTGGATCACCAAATTCCCCCTATCCGGAAAAAGGCCCAGAATTTGAGAACAAAATCAATATGACTAAGCCTGAGTATTTGCCAAAAGAGGATTATCAATTATTAGATGGAGTAAATAAAGATGCTTCATTAATGACCGATTCTAAAATCATCGGGGCAAATAATTCAACACCTCTAGAAGATAATACCAGTACAACACGTGCTCTACGAATCCCAGATAGCGCGAACCTGATTATTACCTCAGTTATCGGTGGAGATATCGAAAGCCAAAGACCACCCGATGCCTATTTTACCAACAAGCACGCTAAATTCTCAGGCAACAAGTGGAACGCAGGATACACCACACAAGTTCACGTAACCTGGCGAGCCAATTTTGTAGAGAAGAAGAAGATCGCCATGACTGGCAAGAGCAAGATTGCTGTCCAGGAAGTCACCAACTTTTCAGCTGCAGTGGCTACCTCGGAAGCGAAGAAAGCTTACGGCCCTCCAGCCGATGTAACGACTCGAAGTGACGTGGTATGGAAGTCCAGCAATCCGGGCGTAGCCACCGTGAGTTCTGCTGGAGTTGTTACTGGGTTGGCTAAGGGGACTTCTATCATCAGTGTAGATTGGAAGAAAGACAAGTATTGGCTGCATACAGAGAAGGTTGTAACCGTTGATATAAAAACTACAACTCCACCTCCTTCTGGCTCTTGCGTTCCAACGATCAATCCACCCTATGCTGCAGCAAGCCCGGTTACTACGTTCATGAATCCGAATGGAGCGGGCGAGATTCTAGGAGATGATGCAGCAAATGGCCGGCATTTTGATGCCGTGAAGGCGATTCCGACCAGCGAGGACTTGTACAGTCAGGCGTGGGGAATGAACTATCTGTTCCAGCACACTTTTGCCAATATGAAAGGCACGATTGACTACCGCTGTACGGTAGACGTAACGTATATACGCACGTGGAAAGAGAAGCAGCCGGACATCACGGGTCCTGATGGAAAGCCGGTTCCGCAGCCGGATACTGAGAAGTCAGATACGGTGACCAAGACGTATAGCTTTAATTTGGCACCACGTAACTATTCCTATTGGGAAATCAAGCAGTTAGAAGTATACGGCATCAACCATGCTGAAATGCAGAATTATGCTCTTCCGGATGGCAGCGTCACTATGGAACCTCACAACTACATAGCACCCGAATTAGAGATGGATAACAGCAGTGATGTGAATGATCATATATTTCCGAAAGATACAGGAACGATTAGCTATACTCCCCCGGTTGTGGCTTCAACTGGCTACGCTCCGAAGGACATTCCGGATGATACAGGGACATTGAAGGGACTAGCGGAAGCGCGAACAATGCCTCCAGATGTGAAGAACGATAGGCTGAGCTTTAATGAAACAACGGTTATGGATGACAGCAGGGTAACTAGTTCAGGTCCTACTCCCGGTACAATCCCGCCCCCGACACGGATCCCGGATAAAATACTTTATGAAGATCAGCAATTGATCAGCAGTTCCTTAGCTAATAAAGCCGATACCCCAAGTACAGGCACCCTTTATTATGATCTTCTTCCCGATAATTTGAACGGAAGCGGCGATAAAGAGTTTCCTATAAGCAATATCAATAACGTTACCGTACATACGCCTGTGGTGAATTACTCCTCTGTGTCAGATGATACCGAGCATAATCAGAAAACTAAGCCAGATCAGAGCCGGTCGGCATTAATTTTGGACAGACCTTTTGTAATTCATATTCCTACCACGGGTCAGCACACGAACAATCCGGGTTACGGGGATCGTGACTATGCAAAGTACACACGGAATAAGCAGGTAAGGTTTCCGTTCGATGTGTACAATGAGGACCGGACACAATACATAGATCAAGGTACTTGGGTGGATATTCCCATAACGCAGGATTACACCACTTTTTACATGCCCGTATGGGTAGACGAGGGGAACTATGATGTGGAGTTTCGCAGTATAGCTGAGAATGCGCCCGTACCATTTCAAGAACAGACTAAAGCAAATACAAATCTGGATAACCATGCAGCCGTAGATTCAGTTCCAGTTGAGGTCATTGGCCGAATGTATGATTTCCACGTGACTGATATAGCAGATTACTTATGGGAGACCGTATTTCGGACTTATCACCTGAGTTCTGTAGCTTCCGGCCGTTCTTATTGGGTTGGATTACAAGGAATTGATGGGAAGCAGAGGGGGAACCTTCATCCGTACACGCTCCCGGTTCGCCCGGGAAGTCATCCAGAGCCGGGATACAAGAATGCTGCCGTCAAGACAGGATATCACTTCAAGTTTGACCTCAAAACCAAAGGTAATATGTTTGATGCACAAGATTCCATTCGTATTACTCCAAAGTTCTATTACATGAGCGAAGACGGGAAGATGAGGACCCCGATTGATATCTACTATAAGACGGAGGGCATAAGCTTTGTTCGGATCGGATCCGATGAAGATACTAGTCAAAGGTATGTGATTCTGAACGACAGACTTCGAAATGTTCCTAAGGAGGAGTTATCGGATACCGCCTTGTACAAATATGATCATTATTACAATTTTGGCCAAGTTGGGGAAGTCAGCCGAGACACCTTTGTACAGAGCTATATCGGTAAGACTTCCATGAAAAAAACTCCGGTTGGCGGATTAAAGCTGTTACAGCTGCCTGAAGCTGTTCGGACCTTGATTGGACCCAAGGAAGCCATTCCTTACGGTGTAGATGTGCAAAGAGCAAATGCCTCGGTACAGAAATGGTACGGAGAGTATAGCTTGCCAGCTGATATCTATGGAGTAGTGGCGGGGACGGATCTGGCCGAGTATGGGAGAACCCATCAAGGTTTAACGGACCGGAGTGCTGTGTTTCTGCAAAAGGGGTATTTTATTGTTAACTTCAATTTGGAGACTGTTGATCAAGGGAATGTACAAGAGCCACACCTGCAGTATATCCATGCTCCTTTGATGAATCAGTGGAAGCTTGAAGGATTCAACAATAACATTATGGATCCTTATGGGCACGTCTATAATTTACAAGATGGTGACGTGGTATTCTACCATACCGACATATCCAGCCGAGACGATTTCATATCCAGCGTAACGCACTGATTCACTTAAAGTATCGCTGTTTTCGTAAATACTGTTGCTTTTAACTAAAAGTGTTATCATCACCCTTGATTTCTGGGAAATTGTAGAATAAAATGGGAACATAGGTTCCTGTAACGGCTTAATAACCTGGAGGTCCCAATATGATAAGTTTAGGCAAGGAAACGATTCATCGGTATAAAGAATTTATAGAATGGACGGACACATTAAGTGATTTGGACGATAACATATGGTTAACTCCAATAGCTGAGGGAAAACCAACAGTGGCGGAAATTATTTCGCATCTTAAAAATTGGGATAATTACCTTATCAATACCATTATCCCAGCAATTAAAAAGGGCGAAGGAATAGTCTTTCCCGAGTTCGATTCGTTCAATCAAAAAGCTTATGAATATGCTCGTTCAGGCATTTCCAAAAAAGGTTTGCTCGACGAATTCAAGCAAATCCGTATTCAGTTGATTGAGATAATGCTAACAGAGCCAGATGTCGCTACTAAAAATGTGACGGCAAACGGTGTAGAAAATTGCCCACATACAGGCACTCCCTACTCATTGCTCTATATCATCTACGAATTTATTGAGCATGACATTCACCATAAGAATCAAATTTTATCGGTAATCTGATTCTTTCGAATTCGAGTTTATGAAACCGTCCCTTATGGGGCGGTTTTCTTCATCTTCAGCTTGCTCTAAATTCCTGAACCGTCGTAAAGTTCGCCAACTTGCAAGCATCCAAAGCAAAGACGATGCTTCAACATAACCGCCGATGATTTTATCAATCACTTCGGCTTTGATACGTCCGCTACCGTCCGTGTGACAAATGATATTGCCACTAAGGTCGTAGGCAACAACGACACTAACTTGCTCTTTAGAAATGCCGCGTTTACGTTTTTCTTTGTTTTCATCTCCAACCTTGCGACCTCTTCTTCGAGCTATCTTCTTGACCAAATCCTCATCTCACCAGAGGGACAACCCCCTTAAATCCACCAACCGACCCAAATACGCAGTAACGAGCGCAGCAGCTTAGCAACCGAGAAACTTAGCAAACAAGCAGTTGAGTAGTTAAGCAACTAAGCAGTTGAGAACTTTAGCGACATAGCAAGTTAAAACCTACAAAAACCGCAAAAACCGCGTCCTCAATAACTGTAAACAACACAAACGATAATATTTTCAACATATGAAAAATTCACAACAGATACCCCAACCCCACACTTTGCTACCTATCACTCCCCCAACATACGCATATATCTATCCCATATTCTCAGGTTAAAAATGGCGAATTGACCACTATTATGAAAATTTCATATAATAGAATCAAATATTAATATTGATCCTAGTCTGGGAGGTTAAGAATATGGCATTTATGATTGCACAACGGGCATTTTTGAAATTATACTTGATCAAAATGGTAGAGGAACGAAGAGGATACGGTTATCAGATGCTTGAGGATCTTAAAGCTGAATTCAAACCCCATGGCTATTTGCCCCCGCAAAGCGAGATCTACCGGGCGCTTCATGAATTAGTCCAGGAAGGGGTGCTGTATCGGACGAAGAAGCTGAAGGGCAACGACCCGAGCGTTGATTTTCAGGAAATCGTGCTCTACCACTTTACGAATGATGGACATGAGAAAGCCGAGCTTTATCGCAAACAGGTGAAGACAGATCTAGACAGGTGCCTGGGCATTCTGCATAAAGCGGAGCATGACAATTTCGGCTAAAGCTAAGGAGATTTTATCGTGAACAAACTAATCGGTATCCGCGACCGGATACACGGATTTTCAAGCCGTTATTTGCAGGCGGCGTTGGTTATTTTTCTAGTGAAATGGATAGGGATCGCGGGTGCAGTGGGAATTTTGGCGGGAAGTGCTTCGGCACTCTTCCTGGCTGGTTTGGAATGGGCCACAGACAGCAGAACGAATCATGCCTGGCTGCTGTATTTACTTCCGGTGGGCGGAGCTTTGATGAGTTACCTCTATCTGAAATTTGGGAAGAACTCCGGCAAAGGCAATAACCTCATCCTCGAGACGATTCACCAAGGTAAGGAAAGCATTCCACTGCGGATGGCTCCCTTGGTCCTTGGGGGAACGATTATTACCCACTTATTCGGCGGTTCGGCAGGGAGAGAAGGAACCGCCATTCAGATGGGAGGAAGTCTTGCCGCCCGACTGGGCAAGCTGCTCAGGCTCGATGCAGCAGACACTCGAATTATCCTGATGTGCGGCATAAGTGGCGGATTTGGCTCCGTATTTGGTACGCCGCTTGCCGGAACGGTGTTTGCACTGGAAGTGCTGGTTATTGGTATGCTACGGTATGAGGCGCTATTTCCTTGTTTTATTGCAAGTGTGGTGGGGAACGTGGTCACAACAGCGTGGGGAATCCATCATGTGCATTTTCCTATTGGCGATGTTCCAGAACTCTCATTCCTAATCACTCTCAAAGTGCTGGCTGCTTCGATTGCCTTCGGCCTGACAGCTCTTCTGTTCAGTTCATTGACACATTACTTTAAGGGTACCTATACCAGACTTATATCTCATCCTGCCTTGCGCAGTTTTTTTGGTGGAGTAGTTATCATCCTCCTTGTGTTCATCTTTGGGACAAGAGACTACTTGGGACTGGGGATTCCTCTGATCGAGCGAGCCTTCTCGGGGGATGTGCCAGACTTTGCTTTTCTAGGCAAAATACTATTTACCGCCCTTACCCTGGGTGCAGGTTTCCTGGGCGGTGAGGTTACCCCGCTGTTCGTGATCGGTGCCACACTGGGCAGTTCACTCGGCCTATGGCTCCATGAGCCGGTTGGCTTCTTCGCGGCGCTTGGCTTCATTGCTGTATTTAGTGGAGCGGCGAATACGCCGATTGCCTGCTTTATTATGGGGATTGAATTGTTCGGATCACAGGCAGCCATTTATATGCTGATGGCATGTGTGATCGGGTATTTATTCTCGGGCCATACGGGCATTTATACATCCCAGCAGCTGGGAGCGTCCAAGTCGAAATTGTTCAGGGTTACAGAAGGAGAGACGCTTGCCTCTTTGAAAAAGAAGTAATTCTATAAAAATTCGATTGTATTTTTATAACTTTTGATTTATAATTATTCCTATAAACATAATTGTATAACGTGGGAACAGGTGTCTCAGCCCGGAAGGGCTGAGACTTAATAGGGAAGTCCGGTGTGAAGCCGGCGCGGTCCCGCCACTGTATCAGAGGAGTTCATTACGATCTATGCCACTGGCTTAGCTATTAAGCTGGGAAGGCCGTAGTTAACGTTGATTCTGAAGCCAGGAGACCTGCCTGTTCTGACAGCACTGATGTACCTACGGGAGATAGGGAGGTGTTAGAGATTGCCACCCTTATGTGCACTTACAGGGCCTTCTTTAACCTATCCGGGTTAGAGAAGGCCTTTTTTAATTATGTTTAACTACAAATTAGTGATGGGGGTAGGAAATGAGTAACATTAGAAGCGGTAACCTGGGTTTCCCGCGTATTGGAGAGAACCGGGAATGGAAGAAAGCAATTGAAGCATTCTGGGCAGGTAAAATACAAGAGGATGAGCTTCATCAGCAGCTCGAAGTGATTCGCCTTGGTAATCTGAAACTGCAGAAGGACAAAGGGATTGAGATCATTCCTGTAAATGACTTCACCTACTATGATCATATTTTGGATACGGCTTCTATGTTTGGAGTCATTCCGAGTCGCTTTGGCTATCAGGGCGGGGAAGTTCCATTATCCATCTATTATGGAGTAGCACGAGGCAATCATGAAGCAGCAGCCAGTGAGATGACGAAATGGTTCAACACGAACTATCATTATATCGTTCCGGAATTATCAGGTGTAACCCCCCAATTAACGGTGAATCGCCCGCTAGCTGCATATCGTGAAGCCAAGGACAAGCTGGGGATTGAGGGGCGTCCTGTTCTCGTTGGGCTTTATACCTTCCTCAAGCTATCTAAAGGCTATGACTCAGCAAAGCTCCAGGAAGTGATAGATGCTTTCCTTCCGCTATATATTCGTGTGCTTAAGGAACTGGAGCAGGAGGGCGTGAAGTGGGTTCAGATGGATGAACCTATCCTTGTAACCTCAGTGGATGAGCAGGATCTGAAATATATCCAGTACATCTATAATGCTATTCACCAGGAGTTAACTTCGCTCTCGGTTCAGCTTCAAACTTACTTTGGTTCCGTGGAATATTACCCGGAGGTGGCTGCTCTGCCAGTTCAGGGTATCGGCCTGGACTTTGTTCATGACGAAGGCCGTAATCTGGAAGCTCTGCGGCAGCATGGTTTTCCGCTGGATAAAGTCTTGGGAGCCGGGATCATTGACGGGCGTAATATATGGCGCGCCGATCTGGATGCCCAGTCAGCTCTGTTCAGTGACATAGTGAAGCTGGCCGAAGGCGCTGAAGTGATCGTGCAGCCTTCAAGCAGTCTTCTACATGTACCGGTCACGGTGCGTACAGAGACAAAGCTTGAGCCGGTCTTGAAGAGCGCACTTGCTTTTGCGGAGGAGAAATTAAATGAACTGGTTCTCCTGGCCAAGCAGGCGAGTGGAGAGCAGGTAGCCAGCGAATTCCAGGAGAGCCGTGAAGCATTATCGGCGTTATCCGATTCTCCGGCCCGGAATCGTCAGAACGTAAGAAATCTGGTTGAGCATATTGCTGAACAGCCATCTAAGCGTGAACATAAGTTCTCGATTCGACAAGCGGCACAAGAGCAGAAGTGGAAGCTGCCTTTCCTGCCTACGACAACGATCGGAAGCTTCCCACAGACGGCAGAGATTCGGGCGGCGCGTCAAAAGTGGCGTAAAGGGGAATGGTCCAGCAGCCAGTATGGAGATTTCGTTAAAGAGCAGATCCGTGACTGGATCAGCAAGCAAGAAGAGATTGGTATTGACGTACTGGTACACGGGGAATTCGAACGAACAGACATGGTTGAGTTCTTTGGCGAGAAGCTTGCCGGATTTGCGTTTACTGGCGGAGGCTGGGTTCAATCTTATGGATCCCGCTGCGTGAAGCCGCCGATTATTTATGGGGATGTTGACTTTATCGAACCCATGACGGTTGAAGAGACAGTATATGCTCAATCTCTAACGAAGAAGCCTGTAAAAGGTATGCTGACAGGCCCAATCACCATCCTCAATTGGTCCTTTGTCCGCAGTGATCTCAGCCGTGAGAACGTCTCTTATCAAATTGCGCTTGCCCTGCGTCAGGAAGTGGAAGCACTTGAGCGTGCGGGGATTGAGATGATTCAAGTGGATGAGCCGGCCCTGCGTGAAGGTCTGCCCCTGAAGAGAGCAGATTGGGATGATTATCTGGCGTGGGCGGTATTGGCATTCCGTCTCAGTACCTCTACCGTCAGCGATACTACTCAAATCCATACCCATATGTGCTACTGTGAATTCCACGATATTATTGATTCCATTACGGCCCTGGATGCCGATGTTATCTCTATTGAGACCTCCCGCAGCCACGGAGAATTGGTTCACAGCTTTGAGGAACATACCTACCCGCTTGGGATTGGTCTAGGGGTATATGATATTCACAGCCCACGTGTCCCTTCGGTCGACGAAATGGTATCCATGATTGAGCGGGCACTTCAGGTACTGGATCCGAAGCTGTTCTGGATTAATCCGGACTGCGGACTCAAGACAAGAGGTGTTCAGGAGACTGTGGATTCCCTTCGGAATATGGTTGCCGCGGCAGAGAAATTTCGGGAGGCCCACGCGAAGGTTAATGTGTAACGTGAGAAGTTAATATGAAGGCACAGCTCTGTTAGAGCTGTGCCTTTTGTATATAGATGGAGCGATTGACGGGGGCCGGATGAATAACGGCTGAGGTTTAGGGTAAATTACGGTAGAACGTATGAGCAAGACCCTTACAACGAATAAGGACGGGCAGCTTAAATAAAAGTTGACAAAAAAATAAAAGTAATAGATACTATACTTATGAAAGTTACATTATATAAGTTCTTTCAATAACTTTAAAACATATTCAGGAGGTTTAACCTAATGGCACATGTATTATTTGTGAAAGCAAACAACAGACCGGCTGAGCAAGCCGTAACAGTGAAATTGTATGAAAGTTTTGTTAAGTCTTATAAAGAAACTCACCCGGACGATCTGGTTACAGAGCTTAACTTGTTCGAAGCAGATCTTCCTTACTTCGACAACGATATGATGACCGGCTTGTACAAGCTTGGTAACGGCATCGAGACTACTCCTGAAGAACAGCGTCTGGCTGACCTGGCTAATACTTATCTTGATCAATTCCTCGGTGCGGATAAAGTCGTATTCGCGTTCCCGCTCTGGAACTTCACAATTCCGGCTCAACTGCTTACTTACCTGTTCTATCTGAACCAAGCAGGCAAGACTTTCAAATATACGGCTGAAGGCCCTGTGGGTCTGGTTACTAATAAGAAAGTCGCTCTGCTTCAGGCTCGCGGCGGCGTGTATTCTGTAGCTCCAATGGATGCTATGGAAATGTCCCTTAACTATGTGAAGACCACTCTTGCTTTCTGGGGAATCCAGGATCCTGAGGTAGTAGTTGTTGAAGGTCACAACCAATTCCCGGATCGTGCAGCTTCCATCATTGAAGATGGCGTGAAAAGAGCCGCTGAACTAGCAGCCAAATTCTAATAAATTCAAATCCAGCTTCATATAATGAATTAGCAAAAGAGCCGATTACGGCTCTTTTTTGTGTTTCAAGCTTGAGATAGTTGTGTTAATTTGCCAAAAGCGAAGGATTACACTTATACTCACACTATACATACGAAGGGAATGCGCACAATGGAACTTGAAATGGTTATTAAAATGTGTCTCGCTCTGTTATTTGGATTGTTCATCGGGATCGACAGGCAGTTGAAGCAGAAGCCGCTTGGAATTAAGACAAGTATGGTGATCTGCGTCGCAAGCTGTCTGGTTACACTTGTCTCAATTGAGTCCTTTGACCGCTTTGCAGGACCGAATCATCCGAACATGGACCCTATGAGGCTTGCTGCCCAGATTGTCAGCGGCATCGGTTTCCTGGGAGCAGGTGTTATTCTAAGAAGAAGTAATGATGCGATATCGGGCCTTACCTCTGCGGCGATGATCTGGGCGGCTTCCGGACTTGGGATCGCTATCGGAGCCGGATTTTACATTGAGGCTGTAGTGGCTGTCGTGCTGTTAATCATTGCGGTTAATTTCGTACCGTATCTGATTAAATCAATCGGACCGGAGAAGCTTAATCAGCGTGATGTCTCGGTGAAAATTGTGATGGAGACCAACGATTATATGACCGACTTGATTCGGCATATTGAACGTAAGAGAGTACCGGGCCAGCCTATTGCCGGGCCTGTTCACAAAATCCGGCGCCTGAGAATCAAAGACCTCGATAATGGCAAGCAGCGGATTGATATGGTAATTGCTGCACCTGAGAAGGAGTACACGACGGAAATTTATTATTTTATCAAAAAGATAGATCATGTGCTTAGTGTAGAGATTGAGCATTTGTAGACCGCCTGAGTCGCCCAGGGTTTAAGTTCAGTTCATATTAATAAGTTATTCTTCTCTTGCGGTTAGTCGGTACTACCGCAGATGCATTTAGAAAGGAAGAGCTTATGAATGATACACGGTTAAATACCAAGAATGGCTCGCTGTTCAGCCTGATCCGGGAGACCCGGCCTTCCATTCCTGCACTAGCCTTCGCGATCCTCCTCAGCATCATATCTACGTTGGTGGGCCTTGTGATTCCTATGTTCACGAAGAATTTGGTTGATGGCTTCTCCCTGTCTTCAATAAGCTCAACTCAGATTGTGCTTATAGCTGCGGCTTTCATCGCCCAGACCCTCGCAGGGGGAGTATCCATCTATCTGCTTAATTATGCCGGTCAGAAGGTGGTGGCCTCCCTTCGGGATCGTCTGTGGAAAAAGCTGCTTGTCCTGCCGGTATCTTATTACGATCAGAACCGGACCGGGGAGACCAGCAGCCGGATGACGAATGATACTTTAATTCTGAAAACGCTGATTTCTGAGCATGCCACGTCTTTTTTTAGCGGGACAATCTCCATAATTGGCTCTGTGGCAGTTCTGCTGTATCTGAATTGGCAGATGACGCTGATTATGTTCACCGTGATTCCTATCGCGGCTTTAATTCTTATCCCGCTGGGCCGGCAGATGTATAAGATCTCCAAAGGGATGCAGGATGAGACGGCAGCTTTCACCAATACGATTAATCAGGTGCTCTCTGAAGTCCGATTGGTCAAGGCTTCTAATGCCGAAAGCAGAGAATATACGAACGGGAAAGAAGGCATAACCAATCTCTTCCGGTTCGGCGTCCGCGAAGGGAAGGTTAGCGCCTGGATTGGACCCGTAATCTCGCTTGTCTTAATGATGCTCCTGGTTGTCATCATCGGTTATGGGGGAATGCAGGTATCCAGTGGGGTATTTACAGCCGGGGAACTGGTTGCTTTTATCCTGTACCTTATTCAGATTGTCATGCCGATGACGCAGCTAACTACCTTTTTCACACAATTCCAGAAGGCCAAAGGAGCCACTGAGCGGATAATTGAGACGCTGAATACGGAAGAGGAAGATTACAGCGGGGGGATCGAGTCGCCAGCGGCAATTCAGATGATAAAGGCCGAGAATGTATCCTTCGGTTATAACAATGGCGAGAAGGTACTCCACCAGATTTCCTTTGAAATGGAGCCCGGTAAAGTCACAGCTATTGTAGGGCCAAGCGGAAGCGGCAAGACAACCCTTTTCTCCTTACTGGAAAGATTCTATATCCCGAGTGAGGGCCGAATCCTGCTGGGCGGCCAGCCTATTGAGCAGTTCTCGCTCAAGTCTTGGCGCAGGCAGATCGGATACGTCTCTCAGGATAGTCCAATGATTGCGGGGAACATTCGCGAGAACCTGATCTATGGAGTAGACCGGGAGGTTCAGGATCAGGAGATTTGGAAGGCCGCCGAGATGGCGTACGCCGACCAGTTCATTCGGGAGCTGCCTGGCGGACTTGACACGGATGTCGGAGAACGCGGAATTAAGCTGTCAGGCGGACAGCGTCAGCGTCTGGCCATAGCCAGAGCGCTCCTGAGAGATCCGAAGATTCTTATGCTGGATGAGGCAACCTCCAGCCTGGACAGCCAGTCTGAGGGGGTAGTCCAGCAGGCATTGCAGAACTTGATGGATGGAAGAACGACCATTGTTATTGCACACCGGCTATCTACGGTCGTAAGAGCTGATCAGATTCTCTTTATTGAT
Organism: Paenibacillus sp. Paensp111; assembly: GCF_059492195.1. Lineage (NCBI taxonomy): Bacteria > Bacillati > Bacillota > Bacilli > Caryophanales > Paenibacillaceae > Paenibacillus > Paenibacillus sp. Paensp111. The sequence goes on along the minus strand of NZ_CP168527.1, from coordinate 2,767,795 downwards.
AAAGGGAAGCTTACGGGAAAGGGCACTCATGCTGAACTGCTGGATTCCCATTCCATGTATCGAGAATTTGCGGCCCAACAATTTCAGCATTCCGCCCAGGAAGAAGAACATTGGTCAGAGAAGTCGGGTGATCATTGATGGCCAAAATTATGGTGGTGGATGATGATCCACATATTCGTGAACTGGTAAGCGTGTTCCTGACGGGTGCAGGCATGGCGACCCTTGAAGCTTCGGATGGAATTCAGGCGCTGGATCTGCTGGAGAGGGAAAGGGTAGATATGGTTATTTTGGACATTATGATGCCGAATATGGACGGTTGGCAGCTCTGCAAGCAGCTTCGGGCCCATTATAATTTCCCTCTTCTCATGCTTACTGCGAAGGGCGAGACTGGCCAGGTACTCAAAGGTTTTGACCTTGGTACAGACGATTATCTTGTGAAGCCTTTCGATCCGCCGATTCTCGTAGCCAGAGTGAGGGCGCTGCTGAGCAGGTACCAGATCTCATCTTCACAGACGGTTACAGCCGGGCTAGTTCAAATGAACCGCAGAACCTATGAAATCAGCCTGGACTCCGAAGCGCTAACCCTGCCATTGAAGGAATTCGAGCTGCTTTTCAAGCTGGCAAGCTATCCGGGTGTCACGTTAACGCGCGATCAGCTGATCGAAGAAATCTGGGGGTATGATTTTGAAGGCAACGAGAGAACGCTGGATGTCCATATCAACCGGCTGAGGGAGCGCTTCCCGGAAGAGAAATGTGAATTCAGAATTCGTACAATCCGGGGACTGGGCTACCGGCTGGAGGTCTGAGATTGAATGAAGAAGTTTAAAAGTGTTATGAAGCAAATACTTGGGATTCTCATGCTCATCCTGGTGGCTTTTGGTTCCGCATCCGGAGCGTATTGGACGAAGTCGCTCTACCAGAATCGGCCAGGCTCCTTTCGGGAGTATACTGAGTATCTGCTCTATTTTGGTAATGGAATATTCCTCTTTCTCTTAACCATTGTATTAATCAGCTTGCTTCTTAGGAAAAGAGAAATTCGGAAGGTTAATAATATTATCGAGGCTATGAGAAGGGTATCCAAGGGTGATTTCTCAGTTCGGCTGGACGTAGAACAGTATGATGAGGGGTTCGAGAAAGTCGTGGCGACTATCAATGAAATGGTCAGTGAGCTCGGGACAATGGAGACCATGCGTCAGGACTTTATTTCTAACGTGTCCCACGAGATCCAATCTCCGCTCACCTCTATAGGAGGATTCGCGCGGGCTTTGCTGCAGGAAGATGAGGTTAGCTCAGAGACGAGAAGGCATTATCTCGGCATTATTGAATCAGAAAGCCAGAGGCTTTCCAAGCTGAGTGACAATCTGCTGAAGCTGACCACGCTGGAATCCGTAATACCGCTATTCGAGAGGAAGCATTACAGGCTCGATAAGCAAATACAGCGGGTAATCCTGTCGGCAGAAACCCAGTGGAGCGACAAAGATCTCAACATTGAACTTGAGCTTGGAGAAACGATGATTAAAGCTGAGGAAGACCTGATGAGTCAAGTATGGATCAACCTGCTTCATAACAGTATTAAGTTCACAAATCCAGGTGGCTGGATCAAGATCAGTATGAGGCAGCTGGGAAGTCAGGTTGAAGTTCAGGTAGCGGACAACGGGGTTGGCATTTCAGCCGGAGACATCACGCATATCTTCGAGCGATTCTATAAAGCGGATAAGTCGAGAAATCGCGAAGCCGGGGGGAGCGGACTCGGGCTTTCCTTGGTGAAGAAGATTATAGAGATACACGAGGGAGAAATCTCGGTAGTCAGCGAGCCCGGTGTCGGGACAACATTTAGAGTACTCCTTAATAAGTAGCAGGGCAGATTGTATACATTAGCACCGATCAGGTGCTTTTTTTGTTGGCTGTATTCAGCATGATGGTACCAATCAGGACGGGAGAGATCTATTCACATCGCTATTTTGATGGAGCCAATACGATGGGTTGATGAAAAAGAGGGTTGTTTTTTTCTTAGCAAGGAGCTACAATAAATCCATCATCAACTTGTACGTACAATATATCTTATTATACTAATTATCATAACTTGTACGTATGAGTAGAGTTACCATAATATCAGTCAGTTATAAAGCTTAATTCATCTTATCCATCATTTAGGAGGCGTTAGTAAATGAGTTTGAAACCGCATTCATTTTATTTTGTAACTGGCAGTCAGCACTTGTATGGACCCGAGACTCTTCAAGAAGTGGCAGAGCATTCGCGCATTATTGCAGAGCAGCTGGATAAGGACCCAAAATTCACGTATCCCCTCATATTCAAGCCGATCGTAACTACACCGGATGAAATATACAAGCTGATACTTGAGGCCAACAGCGATGAGTCCTGTGCCGGGATTGTAACCTGGATGCATACCTTCTCTCCTGCAAAAATGTGGATTGCCGGGCTGTCCCAGCTGCAAAAGCCGCTGCTTCATTTCCATACCCAGTTCAACAGGGACATTCCTTGGGAGACGATTGATATGGATTTCATGAATCTGAATCAATCGGCCCACGGTGACCGCGAATACGGCCATATCGGCGCACGGCTTGGTATCGCCCGCAAAATTGTGGTTGGACACTGGGAGGATAACGAAGTCCGTGATGGAATCGCCGGCTGGATGCGCACTGCAGCGGCTTTTGCCGAGAGCCGCCGATTAAAGGTGGCGCGCTTCGGTGACAACATGCGCGAAGTAGCGGTTACTGACGGAGACAAGGTGGAAGCGCAGATCAAGCTTGGCTGGTCGGTGAATGGATACGGAGTTGGGGACCTCGCTGCTGTGCTTCAGGAGGTTAGCGATGCCGAAGTGAACACGCTGCTGGAGGAATATGCGGAGCAATACACCATCACTCAAGAAGGCCTAAGTGCTGGCCCGGTTAGAGACTCCATAGCCTATCAGGCTAAGCTGGAGATTGCCCTCAAACGCTTCATGAAGGATGGCGGATTTGGCGCCTTCACCACGACTTTTGAAGATCTGCACGGTCTTAAGCAGCTACCGGGGCTTGCTGTTCAGCGGCTGATGGAAGCCGGATACGGGTTCGGTGGGGAAGGGGACTGGAAGACAGCTGCGCTGACGCGTGTGCTCAAAGTGCTGGCGGATAACAAGAGTACTTCCTTTATGGAGGATTACACCTATCATTTCGAGCCGGGTAATCATATGATTCTTGGCGCTCACATGCTGGAAGTATGTCCGACGATCGCAGCTACCAAGCCGTCGATACAGGTTCACCCGCTTGGCATTGGGGGCAAGGACGACCCGGCGCGGATCGTCTTCGACGGACAGGGCGGAGCGGCGGTAAATGCTTCTCTTATCGACCTGGGTCACCGGTTCCGTCTGCTTGTTAATGTAGTGGATGGTGTTCAGGTAGAGAAGTCGATGCCGAAGCTGCCGGTTGCGCGTGTGCTCTGGAAGCCGCAGCCATCCCTTCGTGAATCCGCTGAGGCCTGGATCCTGGCCGGTGGTGCTCACCATACCGTTCTCTCCTACGCGATCAGCGCAGAGAACTTGACGGATTTCGCTGAAATGGCCGGAATCGAAGCTGTCGTTATTGATAAGAACACCACGATCCCAAGATTCAAGAATGAACTGTTATGGAGTGACGCAGCATACCGCCTGCAGCGATGAGATCTGCTTCATTCACCCAGTCTGTGTTACAATAACCCGTATATAACAAGAGCGGTGGCTGAGGTGACGTATGAGTAATAGAAGAATACCTAAATATCTACAGTTAAAAGAAGAGCTTCTGTCCTGGCTGGAATCAGGCAGACTGCAGACCGGGAAGCAGTTCCCGTCCGAGAACGAGATTTCCGAGCAGTTCAAGCTTAGCCGTCAGACGGTACGCCAGACTTTTGGCGAGCTGGAGAAGGAAGGCTGGCTGGAGCGGATTCAGGGTAAAGGGACTTTTGCCAGAAACCCGGGTAGACGAGAAGGGGAGCAGGTCAAGACCATCGGCGTTATTACCACTTATATTTCCGATTATATCTTTCCGCATATTGTCAGGGGAGCAGAAGCTGAGCTACGCAGTCAAGGATACCGGCTTCTGCTGTCCAGCACGGATAATAAGAAAGAGAAGGAAATGGAGAGTCTTCAATTGATGACGAGCCAGCCCCTCAGCGGCCTCATTATTGAACCGACCAAAAGTGCGGAAGGCAACCCTAATCTGGGTTATTTCCTGGAACTGCAAGAGAAGAATATTCCTTATCTTATGATTAACGAGAAGTATCGTGAGCTGGAGTGTCCAAGTCTTCGAGTGGACGACGAAGCGGGCGGATATAAGGCCGCTGCTCATCTGCTGGAGAAAGGCCATACACAAATTGCCGGCTTCTTCAAGCGGGATGACCTGCAGGGTGTGAACCGGCTGAAAGGATTCCTGCATGCTCATCGGGAGCGAGGAATCACAGTATCCCCTCAGCGGGTAGTAACCTATACCACAGAGCAAAAGCAGGATCTTCCTTACAAACAGGCGCTGGAGCTGCTGCAAAGTAATGAGCAGAACCGGCCTACTGCCTTTGTATGTTATAACGATGAATTGGCGGTGGGTCTGATGGAGGCGGCAGTGGTCTGCGGCCTGCAGATTCCGGAAGATATCTCCTTCATCGGGTTCGATGATTCCAGTCTGTCGCTGGGTACACGTCTAACTACATTAACTCATCCGAAGACCACGATGGGTGAAATGGCTGCAAGGCAGTTAATCAGCATGATTGAACAAGGAAGCACTTTCCCGGATACCGTGTACGAGCCGGAATTGATTGAGCGTCAATCTGTATTTAAACGGAAATAAAACATAGATAAAGTCCTTTCATGGACTTTAATGCACTAACTTGTACGTACAACATTCTATTGGAGAGGAAGTGTCTGTACATGCTTGAAGCACTCAAACAACAGGTGCTGGAGGCCAATCTGGATCTGCCCAGACATAATCTAGTCACCTTCACATGGGGGAATGTCAGCGGGATTGACCGGGAAAAGGGGCTCATCGTCATCAAGCCGAGCGGAGTCCCTTATGAGGATCTTAAAGCTGAGCATATGGTTGTGGTTGATCTGGAGGGTCGGGTAGTGGAGGGAGATCTGCGCCCTTCATCGGATACGCCGACGCATGTCAATTTGTATCGTTCATTTCCTGATATCGGAGGCATTGTGCATACCCATTCTCCTTGGGGAACAAGCTGGGCACAGGCAGGGCGTGCGCTTCCGGCTTATGGAACTACCCATTCAGACTATTTCTATGGAGAGATACCGGTAACCCGGCCAATGACGAAGGCGGAGATCGAAGGAGACTATGAATGGGAGACCGGGAATGTCATCGTGGAAAGATTCAAGGATCTGGACCCTAATCAGATTCCAGGTGTTCTTGTCTACGCCCATGCTCCGTTCGTCTGGGGCAAGGATGCTCATAATGCCGTACACAATGCAGTCGTGCTGGAGGAAGTGGCAAAGATCGCAGGGCGTATGCTGGCGCTTAATCCAGAAGCCGCACCTATGGATCAAGTTCTGCTTGATCGTCATTATCTGCGAAAGCATGGTGTGAACGCATATTACGGACAGAAATAGTCACTTATATCATTCAAATCGAATCGGGAGGAAGCCAATATGGGAAAAAAGTATACGATTGGGGTCGACTATGGTACCCAGTCCGGGCGAGCGGTTCTAGTAGATTTATCTAGCGGCCATGAGGTGGCCGACCATGTAACGCCGTATCCTCATCATGTTATAGATGAATATCTGCCAGATTCAGGGATTAAGCTTGCTCATGACTGGGCTCTGCAGCATCCGGACGACTATTTGGAGGTGCTTAGAACATCCATACCCGCAGTCCTCCAGGAATCGGGAGTTGACCCTGAAGATATTATTGGGGTCGGCATTGACTTCACGGCATGTACGATGCTCCCTGTAGATGAAGCCGGAGAGCCTCTATGCTTCCATAAAGACTACGTAGATGAGCCTCACAGCTGGGTGAAGCTGTGGAAGCACCATGCTGCCCAGCCGGAAGCCGATAAGATTAACCAGATCGCGGCTGAACGCGGGGAGGCCTTCCTGCCCCGCTATGGCGGAAAGATCTCCTCAGAATGGATGATCGCAAAGATCTGGCAGATCCTGGATGAAGCTCCGGAGATATATGACCGTGCGGATCTATTTCTGGAAGCTACGGACTGGGTTATCTCGCAAATGACGGGAAAGGTTGTACGGAACAGCTGTACAGCCGGATACAAAGCGATCTGGCACAAGCAGGAGGGCTTCCCGAGCCGGGAGTACTTCAAGGCACTTGACCCTAGACTCGAGAACCTTACGGATACAAAGCTGCGGGGTGAGGTTATTGCTCTGGGTTCGTCTGCTGGCGCTCTAACTGACGAGATGGCTGAGCTCACAGGCCTTAAGCCAGGTATTGCGGTGGCTGTAGGAAATGTGGATGCCCATGCTGCGGTTCCGGCTGTTGGCGTGGTAACCCCGGGAAAGCTAGTTATGGCTATGGGAACCTCCATCTGCCATATGCTGCTGGGTAACGAAGAGAAACAGGTAGAAGGAATGTGCGGTGTGGTTGAAGATGGAATTATTCCTGGATTATACGGTTATGAAGCGGGGCAGTCGGCTGTTGGTGATATTTTTGAGTGGTTCGTAGAGGAATCGCTCCCAGCCTATGTGAAAGATCAGGCCGACAAAGAAGGCCTGGGGGTTCATCAATGGCTGGAGAGAGAAGCAGCCAAATATCAGCCTGGCGAGACGGGATTACTCGCGCTCGATTGGTGGAACGGCAATCGCTCTGTTCTGGTAGATACCGATCTGACTGGTATGATACTTGGCCTCACTCTGCTCACCAAGCCGCAGGAAGTATATCGTACGCTTCTGGAAGCTACGGCTTTTGGAACCCGGAAGATTGTAGATGCTTTTCATTCCAGTGGAGTTCCTGTGGACGCACTGTATGCCTGTGGCGGCCTGCCGCAGAAGAATCGTCTGCTGATGCAGATCTATGCCGATGTGACGAACCGCGAAATTTATGTGGCCGATTCCAAGCAGACACCGGCTCTTGGAGCAGCGATGTTCGCCGCTGTTGCCGCGGGAGCGGAAGCAGGGGGTTATGATTCCATAATCGACGCGGCTGCCCGTATGGCCAGAGTTAAGGAAGAGACCTTCAAGCCGATTCCCGCCCATGTGGAAATCTATGAACTCTTGTACCAGGAATACAGTAAGCTCCATGACTATTTTGGACGGGGCGAGAATGACGTGATGAAGCGTCTGAAGGCCATTAAGAAGTCTGCCGAATAAAAGACAAATCGGGTTAGGAGGCTGTCTGCTGTTATGAGTATCATGAATGATATTAAGGCGATCCAGCAAGTGGTGCTCAGCGCTGGCGCCATTCAGGAGATTGCTTCATTCTTGCAGAAGCGCAATGATCTGAGAGTGCTGCTGGTTGCTGACGAGAATACGTATAAGGCTGCAGGGGAGCAGCTCTTGAATCTGCTTGAACATGAAGGAATCCAGGTGAATCAGATGCAGATCAGCCCCAATCCTCAAGGCGATTGTGTTTCTGATGAACAATCGATTGTTGAGGTGCTTCTAAGCATGGATCCCGATCACACTGACTGTCTGATTGCCGTAGGTTCCGGCACGATTCATGATATCGTCCGTTTTGTGAGTCATAAGACTAAGGTGCCCTTTATCTCCGTTCCCACCGCTCCATCTGTTGATGGCTTCACTTCCGCTGGGGCCCCGCTGATTATTCGGGGTGTGAAGACGACGGTTGCAGCCGTTCCGCCCATTGCCATATTTGCTGATCTTAATATTCTCACCCAAGCCCCTCAGCCATTAGTGGCAGCCGGATTCGGAGACATGCTCGCCAAATACACCTCATTGTTCGATTGGAAGTTCTCAAATCTTACTGCAGGGGAGCCTTACGACGAACAGGCTGCTGTAATTACGCAGCGGGCGCTCCTGTCCTGTGTAGAAGAGGCCCAGGCGATTGGGAACCGCACGGAGAAAGGTATCCGGATCCTGATGACGGCACTCATAGAGTCAGGCCTGGCCATGCTCCTGTTCGGACAGTCGCATCCGGCTTCCGGCGCGGAGCACCACCTCTCCCATTATTGGGAGATGGAGTACCTGCGTATAGGCCGCAGGGCGCTCCTTCATGGAGCGAAGGTTGGGGCAGCCTGCGCGGAGATCTCGCGCGTCTATCATGAGGCTGTAGATGAGGGGAGATATCCCGGGGCAGAGCCAGACGCTCTAAGGACACATGGTGCAGTGGTACGGGAATGGATAGCGGAGATTCCAGCAGAATCCGAGATCCGCAATCTCCTGCGGATTGCAGGCGGACCCACGGACAGGACCGAGCTCGGGATTGATGACGAGCTGCTTGAACGAAGCCTCAGCAAGGCTCATCATCTGCGTAATCGGCATACTCTGCTTCGTGCCCTGAACGAAGCATAACAAATAGAAGGATCACGTCCATTAAGCCAGACGTGATCCTTCAATATTTCTACCTGCTGACGGTTGATTATATAACAGCAGATGGTTATTGTTCTTCCACGTTATACAGCACCCGTGCGGATAAGTCTTGGCCGTAGTTGCCGAAATGTTTGCCATAGATGGTCAGGCCGCGTTTATTAACCGGCTTATCTGTCACAGCAATGCGGAAAGTCAGCTCGCTCTTATAGTTCAGCTGAATTTGATCCAAAGTGACATCCGAAATCCGGCAGCCATCAATAAAGCTGCCCTCATTGTTGATCCGAATCAATTTGAGCATTCCATATTGGTTGAGGTGGGGCGGCCACCACTCCGGGTTGAACGTTCCGCGGGTATCTCCAAAGTCGCCTGGACTTGTCCAGAACCCGAGTTCAACACCATTTAAGTAGAAATAGATGTCCGAGGGATAGTTGTCACAGTAACCAGGTGCTTCTGATCCAAGCTCCATACAGAATTGGATCTCCCGGAAGGTCTGATTAGGCTTGAGGTAATTTGGTATCCGGTATTCCAGGTAGCCTTCAGACAGCCAGATAATCTCGGAATCAATACGCTGCGGGTCGGCAAAATATCTCGGATCGTCGAAATCTCCGATAATGCTGTCTTTGGTGGCAAGTCCACATGTGGGAGAGGCCTGATAATCGCTGTAATGCCCAACCTGAATATCTACTTCATACAAATTCTCCATGTCCTTGCTTCGCAAATCTACGATTAATTTGTCTTTGTTCAAATAGCAGATTTTTTGGATTCCGTGCTTCCCTACAGATGAGTTGATCTCGATGAGTCCGCTCTCTTCCAGCTTTTTAATATGCATGGTAATAGCCCCGTTGCTCAGACCCAGCTTCGTAGCAAGCTCATTTAAATTCAAAGCCTGGTTATTCGCGAGCAGCTCAAGAATTTGTATTCTTATTTCTGAACTTAAAGCTTTGAATATCTCAATCCCGCTCATTAAATCCTTGATGTATATCATAGGTCATGAACCTTCTTCCACGTGAATTATTAATAAAAGTTTATTTTAAATAATTATAAACTAATCATTCGATTAAATAAAGATCTGAATCCATTATTGTCATTTTGTTAAATACTACGGTTGTTTTTTGGAATAAATTACATAGGGTATTTATATAAACATGAACAAAAGCATGGATTTAACAAGGATATCGATCAAAATAGCCCCATTTAGTGCATTTAATTTATAAAAGTGTTAAAAGGTTTAAATAAATGCATTTACAACCTGAAATATATGTGTTAATTTATAGATGTAAACGGATTCATTAATGAAATTATAAACTATTTTACTTATTTTTAAAATGGATGGTGAGCACATGTCTTTATCAAGCCTGAAAGCAAGAATGGTCGTGGACCCAGCATTCCGCATCGCTGAAATTGACAATCGTATCTACGGCTCCTTCATAGAGCATCTAGGGCGAGCCGTATACGGGGGTATCTATGAGCCTGCACACTCGGCAGCAGACCCATCAGGGTTTCGGGAGGACGTCAAGCAGCTGGTAAGAGAATTAAATGTACCTATTATCAGATATCCAGGAGGGAACTTTGTCTCCGGTTACAACTGGGAAGACGGAGTAGGGCCTGTACAGCAGCGTCCAAAGCGCTTGGAGCTGGCATGGAGAACGGTTGAGCCCAACGAGGTTGGAACGAACGAGTTCATGAAGTGGGCCAAGGAAGTTGGCTCGGAGGTCATGATGGCTGTGAACCTCGGAACCCGCGGAGTGGACGCTGCAAGGAATCTGCTGGAGTACTGCAATCATCCAGGCGGTAGTTATTGGAGTGACCTGCGTCGCCAGCACGGTTACGAACAGCCGCACAACATTAAGACCTGGTGTCTTGGGAACGAGATGGATGGGCCGTGGCAGATTGGACAGAAGACTCCGCAGGAGTATGGCAGACTCGCTTATGAGACAGCCAAAGCTATGCGTCTGATCGATCCCACGATAGAGCTGGTATCCTGCGGCAGCTCGAGTACCGGGATGGCATCCTTTCCGGAATGGGAAGCGGTTACTCTGGATCATACCTATGAGGTAGCGGACTATGTCTCTCTGCACCAGTATTATGGGAACCGGGATAATGATTCAGCCAATTTCCTGGCCCGTACGATGGATATGGAGCATTTTATTCATACGGTTGCTTCAACCTGTGATTACATCAAAGCGAAGAAGCGCAGCAAGAAGACAATGATGCTCAGCTTCGATGAATGGAATGTGTGGTATCACTCCAATGATTCTGACACGAAGCTTGATCCCTGGAGTATCGGTCCTCCGCAGCTTGAGGATATATATAATTTCGAGGATGCGCTGCTTGTCGGAAGCATGCTGATTACTTTCCTCAGACATGCGGACCGTGTGAAGATGGCTTGTCTTGCACAGCTTGTCAATGTGATCGCTCCGATTATGACAGAGAACGGCGGAAGGGTGTGGAAGCAGACGATATTCTATCCTTATCTGCACGCTTCCCAGTATGGCCGGGGCGTCTCCCTTATGCCGATTGTGAATTCTCCGAAGTATGACGCGCAGGATTACACGGATGTTCCTTATTTGGACAGTGCTGTAGTCTTCAATGAAGCAAGTGAGGAAGTAACTATCTTTGCAGTTAACCGTCACCTGGAAGAAGCGCTTGAGCTTGAGTGTGATGTGCGAGGGTTCGAGGGATATCGCCTAGTGGAGCATATCGTGCTTGAACATGACGATTTGAAAGCCGTGAATACGGCAGCTGAGGAGAAGGTAAGACCACATTCGGGAGGAACTGCCGAGTACCGTGACGGTTATGTAAGAGCCAGACTGGCTAAAGCCTCATGGAACGTGATCCGCTTAAGTAAAGCGAACTTGAGTTAACTGAATTAGCTGATTTGGATTGTTCTCAGCCAGCCCATCCTAGAACGACCGCATATCTGGCTAACCATCCTCAGTTCTTATATTTTTATTAGATTATAGGAGGGGTTATTGTGGCAAAGAAAAAAGGTTGGTTGACATTGTTATCTTTGATTCTCGTATGCTCGGCTGTATTGGCAGGCTGTGGCAAAAGCGGGTCAAGCAGTGCGGAAGGAGGAACCAAGGAGCTTACCTTCATGTTCCGCGGGGGACCGGATGAGCAGACGGCTTACAAGAATGTGGTCAAGCAATTTGAGAAGGATCATCCGAATATTAAAGTGAAGACGGTTATCACTACAGGGGATCAATACGCCACCAAGTTAAAGGCAGCCATTACCGGGAATAAGCTTCCAGATGTGTTCTATTTTGGCTCCGGTGATCTGAAGGCGTATGTGAACGGCGGCGTGCTCATGAATCTATCTCCTTATATCGAGAAGAACAAGAATATAGATTTGAATAACATCTGGAAATACGGTGTGGATCTGTATCGTTATGACGGCAATATGGCAGGTCAAGGTGATATTTACGGTATGCCGAAGGACGTGGGGCCGTTCGCTCTTGGATATAACAAGACCATGTTCGAGAAGGCGGGCATCCCAGTGCCGGATAAGGATAAGCCCATGACATGGGCTGAATTCCTGGATGTACAGAAGAAGCTGACCAAGGATACCGATGGGGACGGAAAGCTCGATCAGTTCGGATCAGGGTTCAATATTACTTGGGCACTTCAGGCCTTCGCCTGGAGTAACGGTGCGGATTTCATCGATTCCACCAAGACCAAGGTCACTGTGGATGACCCTAAGTTCGCTGAAGCCCTTCAATACCTGGCCGATCTGCAGAATGTGGCAAAAGTAACCCCATCCATTGCAGACTCCCAGACGCTTGATACGTATCAGCGCTGGATGAAAGGACAGCTCGCCTTCTTCCCGGTCGGGCCATGGGATATGTCAACCTATGAGAAGCTGCCGTTCGATTATGATCTGATTCCTTACCCAGCGGGATCTACAGGCAAATCAGCAACCTGGACGGGCTCCCTTGGTATCGGGGTATCGAAGAAAACAAAATATCCGGATGAAGCCGTAGAGCTGGTGAACTATTTGACTTCCTCCAAGGAAGGTATGGACGCGCTGGTTAAAGCGAAAGTGCAAATTCCGAACATGGTTGATATGGCAAAAACATGGGCTGCGGATACTACCACAAAGCCTGCTAACAAAGAAGAATTTATTCAAATCGTACAGGATTATGGAAGACCGCTTCCAGCTAACTTCACTTACAATTCAGAATGGTACGACTTGTTCTTCACAGATATCCAGCCGGTTCTTGACGGCAAGATGTCTGCGGCAGATTACGTGAAGCAGGAGCAGCCAAAAATGCAGAAGCTTCTCGACAAGGCTATTGAGCAGGAGAATAAATCCAAGAAGTAACCACGAACCGGAACATATGATGTTAGCTGCCTGATGGCTAACATCATTTGCCATTCCGGTATCTGAAGCTGAGGTGAAACCGATGGAAACCAAATCAAATCTCTATCGAAAAGAGAGAATTTACGGGTACTTGTTCATACTTCCGCCCGTGCTGGGACTGCTGATTTTCACATTGTTCCCTGTCATCTATTCCTTCTACGGGTCTCTGACAGACTGGGATGGACTTGGACAGATGAGCTTTGTCGGCCTAAGCAACTTTAAGGATCTATTCTCGGATGATTTGTTCTATAAGGCTGCTTTTAACACGATCTACTTGATGATTGGTATTCCGATCGGGCTGTTCCTGGCTCTGCTGCTGGCCCTTGGGCTTAACCGAAGAATCCCAGGAACAACTGCGTTCCGAGTTATCTATTACGTCCCGGTGATCTCGTCCCTGGCTGCTATCTCCATTCTCTGGAACTGGGCTTACAACGGGGATTATGGACTTGTCAATCAATTCCTTGAGCTATTAGGCATCAAAGGACCGAACTGGCTTGCCAACAAATATACCGTGAAGCCGGCAATCATTATTATGACGGTATGGAAAGGTCTTGGATATACGATGCTTCTCTACCTGGCTGCACTTCAGAGCATCCCAAGAACTTACTATGAAGCGGCAGAGCTCGATGGAGCCACCGGCTTCAAGTCCTTCAGACATATTACTTGGCCGATGGTAAAGCCGGTAACGTTCTTCATCGTCGTGACCAGCATTATTGGGGGATCACAAATTTTCACTGAAATTAACATCATGACCTCGACCGGTGGCACAGAGTACTCCTCCGCATCCGTGGTGTTCTACATCTGGCAGAAGGCCTTCGGCAACCTGCAAATGGGATACGCCTCAGCCATGGCCGTCGTACTCGGACTGTTCATCTTTGTAATTACTCTAATCCAATTCAAAATGAACGAGAAATCATCCTACGAGGCCGACTGAGCACAAGGAGAAAGGAGCGAATATGAACATGTCCCATTCACAAAAAAGACGTACGGCCAACTTCTTTATTTTTATCCTGCTGGCCATAGGCGCGATCTTCATGATTGCTCCACTGTTATGGATGCTTACCACATCCGTCAAGGACCAGCAGGATGTATTTGCACTCCCGCCGAAGTGGATTCCGGATGTATTCCACTGGGATAAATACGCGGAAATATGGGAGAAAGGTCCGCTGCTTACGGGGATTATGAACAGCTTGATTGTAGCTGTGAGTGTAACCATTGTCGGTACATTTACTTCAAGCCTTGCCGCGTTCTCGTTCGCCAAGCTGAAGTTCCCGCATAAGAACAAGATCTTCCTGCTGCTGCTGTCCGCCATTATGATTCCTTATCCGGCAGTCATGATCCCGCAGTTCATCATGTTCTCGGAGCTGGGTTGGGTTGATACGCTGCTGCCCTTGATTGTGCCGGGTCTATTCGGAAATATCGTGATGATCTTCTTCATCCGGCAGTATCTCGTCAGCGTGCCGAACGAGATTATTGAGGCAGCCAAGATTGACGGGAGCTCTTACTTCAGGCTGTTCTCGACCATCACGTTCCCGCTCATCAAGCCTGCGGTTGCCGCGCAGCTCATCCTCTGGTTCATGGGCATCTGGAACGACTATCTGGCACCCATTATCTACCTGAACTCCCCGGAGAATCAGACGCTGCAGCTCGTTATTGCCAACTATAATGCAACTTATGCGATTCAGACGGACTACCCGTTAATCATGGCAGCTTCCATCATTGCCCTGCTGCCGGTCCTGATTACATTCTTGGTATTCCAAAAACAAATTATTGAGTCGGTGGCCATTTCCGGAGTTAAGGGATGATCCCACGGACAAAATGGAGGGCGATTATGGTTATTCCAATGCTTCTGTTATTCGGGGCAGGCGGATGTACAGGTGACAATACGGCAAAGCCCGTCTTTCCATCCTCTCCCGGCGAATTCACCATGTATGATACTTCTGTGATTGACAATGAGGCTTCCTGGACTATCAACAATGCCCATGACCCGGGCATCATCAAGACGGATCAGGGATACTATGTGTTCTCGACCGATGTTAAGGTTGGCGGGGAACCAAAGCCGGGTGTCATGGTCCGCAGATCGGACGATCTCATTCATTGGAAATGGGTGCAGTACGCCCTGCCGGGTGTACCTGCTGAAGCCAAAGCCTGGTCTGGAGCGCTCGGATTGTGGGCGCCTGATGTTGTGAAATACAAAGATTCCTATCGTCTGTATTATTCAGCTTCGACCTTTGGAAGCAGACAATCCATGATCGGAATGGCTACATCCCAATCTATCGAGGGGCCTTGGACCGATGAGGGCGCAGTCATCAAGACAAGAAATGAGGACCCACTTAACGCCATTGATCCGAACGTAATTACGGATGCTGAAGGCAGGATGTGGATGGTATATGGCTCCTTCTTCGGAGGAATTCATATTATTCAGCTGAGTCCCGAGACGGGCAAGCCTGCAGAATCCGGTTTCGGCACCTTGATTGCCGCACGTGATCGGGTCACCGAGGACGGGGCGGTTGAAGGACCCTATATTGTATATAACGAGAAATTCAAGAAGTATTATTTGTTCGTCTCTTATGACTCTTTATTTGAAGATTATAACGTAAGAGTTGCCCGTTCGGATTCGATTACGGGTCCGTATGTGGATTATAACGGCCGTGAGATGACGGATACGTCCTACGAGCCCCAATATGAGGTGGGAAATAAAGTTCTGGGCGGTTACCGGCTTGGTGAGGATCCGGGATGGATTGCTCCCGGGCATAATTCCGTACTGAAGGATGGAGAAAATTACTTCATTGTCCATCATGCTAGAGGTGAAGAGGATAAGAACTGGTCATATCTTCATGTCCGCAAGATCCTCTGGACCAAGGACGGCTGGCCTGTCGTGTCACCGGAGCGTTATGCGGGAGAGACCCAGCAGGATATTCCTAAATCTCTAATAGCGGGGGAATGGGATTACCTGATTATGGACCCGTCTGTCGATGGTCAAGTGGAGTCAAACCGTGTGCAGCTTAAGAACGATGGGTCCATTAATGGCCCTTCGGTTCAAGGAACATGGTCCTTTGACGGTAAATATACGCTATCTCTGACGTGGGATAACCCTGAAGCTGGCAAGGGGAAGGTGGACCAAGTACAGCTGCTGCCTTCCTGGGACTGGGAGCAGAATCGGCAGACGCTCGTTTTTACCGGAATGGATGAGAAAGGGATCTCGGTCTGGGGCAAGCAAGCCGCATCGGGACAATAAATCTGGAGTGGAGAGGACGAGTCATAATGATAAACATGAAGCTGAACGCAGGGGAGAAGAAAGGCCAAATTAGCCGTCACTTGTACGGACATTTCGCGGAGCATCTGGGCAGATGTGTATATGAAGGGCTTTGGGTAGGAGAAGATTCGCCTGTTCCCAATACGGAGGGTATCCGTAATGATGTACTGGGCGCTCTGAAGCGTCTGAATATTCCGGTTCTGCGCTGGCCGGGCGGGTGCTTCGCTGATGAATACCATTGGATGGATGGAATTGGACCCAATTCCGAGCGGGCCCGGATGATCAACAACAACTGGGGCGGGGTGGAAGAGAACAATCATTTTGGCACCCATGAATTCCTGCGCCTGTGCGAGCTTCTGAATACGGAACCTTATATCAGTGGAAATGTAGGCAGTGGTACAGTTCGCGAAATGCAGCAGTGGGTGGAATATATGACCTTTGACGGGGAATCCCCAATGGGGAATCTGCGCCGTGAGAACGGCCGTGATGAGCCATGGTCCCTGCAATTTTTTGGCGTGGGGAATGAGAACTGGGGATGTGGGGGCAATATGCGGCCGGAATATTATGCGGATCTGTACCGGCATTATTCCACTTATGTTCGGAACTACGGCGGGAATAAGGTATATAAAATCGCATGCGGCGCAAATACAGACGATTTCCACTGGACCGAGGTGTTGATGCGCGAAGCGGCCAGGCTGATGGACGGACTCAGTCTTCATTATTACACGATTCCCTCCGGCAACTGGTTCGGAAGCAAAGGTTCGGCTACAGAATTTGGCACAGACGAGTGGTTCGCCACATTGAAGAATACGCTCTACATGGAAGAGCTGATTGTGAAGCATTCCGCAATCATGGATAAGTATGATCCCGAGAAGAGAGTCGGTCTGATCATCGACGAATGGGGAACTTGGTGCGATGTAGAGCCGGGAACGAACCCTGGCTTCCTGTACCAGCAGAACACGCTGCGGGATGCGCTGGTTGCGGGGATCAACTTGAATATTTTCCACAAGTACTGTGACCGGGTGAAGATGGCCAACATCGCCCAGCTGGTGAATGTACTTCAGGCATTGATTCTTACCGAAGGTGACAAAATGCTGCTGACGCCGACTTACCATGTGTTCGATATGTATCAGGTTCATATGGATAATCAGCTGCTCGAGCTTCAGTTCGACAGCCCGGAATACACCTATGGGGATGTATCGATTCCTCAGATCAGTGTCTCGGCATCCCAGGATTCCGAGGGAGCGATCTACTTGACGGCTTGTAATCTGCACCACGAGCAAAGTGCCAAGTTCAGCTGCCATATGGAAGGCGCGGATAGCAGACAAGTGTCAGGCCGCATTCTGACCCACACTTCCCTGAACGCACACAATACGTTCGAGCAGCCGGATCGGGTAGCTCCAGTTGCTTTTGAGGAAGCGGTTCTAAAGGACGGAGTTCTTGAATTTGAACTGCCGCCGGCTTCTGTTCTCGTGCTGTCCCTTAACTAGAGATGAGCCGGGTTATGCAGGGTGTCCAAGGCTGCAAGGGCTGTTCGGAAAGTGTCCGGATATCCACGGAGAAGCTAACGAGGCTGATTGAAATGGCGACACAGAACCGGTCGGTGGTAGATGGCGAAGAGTATGAGCGGCGTCTTGACCGCTGCCTGGGCTGTCCGTCTCTTCAATATGGAACCACATGCAGGCACTGCGGCTGTCTTGTGGCGGTAAGAGCCAAGCTGCTGGATTCCGAATGTCCTTATCCGGGACAGTCCAGGTGGGCTGAAGCTAATGAATCATAGAGATATAGAGCGGCATTCGCTTAATTTAAAGGAGACGAGAACAATGGACGCAACCAGAGAATATAACAATCCATTAGTGGAGCAGCGAGCTGATCCCTGGGTGTATAAGCATATTGATGGATACTATTACTTCACCGCCTCGGTTCCCGAATACGACCGGATTGAAATACGGCGTTCGGCCACATTGGAGGGATTACGTGATGCCCAGCCTATTGTGGCATGGCGCAAATACGAGACAGGCATGCTCAGTGCGAACATCTGGGCGCCGGAGATTCATTTCATTCAAGGGAAATGGTATATCTATTTCGCAGCAGCCAGAACAACAGAGACTAAGGAAGGTCTGTTCGATCATCGGATGTATGTGCTGGAGAATGAATCTGCCAATCCGCTGGAAGGGGAATGGGTGGAGAAGGGACAGATGCGGACAGCTTGGGAGACCTTCGCGCTGGACGCGACGACCTTTGAACATCAAGGCAGTCTCTATTATGTGTGGGCACAGAAGGATCCCGAGATTGAAGGAAATTCCAACCTGTATATCTCGGCCATGAGCAATCCCTGGACGCTGAGCGGAGAGCAGGTCATGATCTCCACACCGGAGTATCCGTGGGAAGTGATCGGATTTAAGGTCAATGAAGGAGCGGCGGTGCTGAGGCGCAATGGCCGGATCTTTATCAGTTACTCGGCAAGTGCAACAGATCATAATTACTGTATGGGGCTGCTAAGTGCTGACGAATCATCCGATCTGCTTGATCCACAGTCCTGGACCAAATCGCCTGAACCGGTGTTCCAGACGAATGAAGAGACAGGCCAGTACGGTCCCGGGCATAACAGCTTCACCGTGTCTGAGGATGGACAGGATGTCCTTATCTATCATGCCCGCAATTATAAGGAGATCACCGGAGATCCGCTGTATGATCCGAACCGGCATACCCGGGCACAGGTATTTGGCTGGAACGAGGATGGAACCCCGAATTTCGGAGTTCCGGTGAGGGATGGAATCAAGCAAAGTAAATAGAGTGGGCGGGAGCCTGGCTGGTGATCAGCCAGGCTTTTGTATTAGGATAGCGGTTTGAACGTGAACGAGGAGTCACCTCGCTATTGAAGAAGCCTTGCTCAACTAGTTGTGAGCAAGGCTTCTTTTAACCATGTTAAGAATTAAATTACCCGAAATAACGTAAAGCAAGTGTAGTTATCCATATTAACGCCGCGATCCACACCAAAATGATCAAACTGCCCGCAATCCAATTTGCGGGTTTCTTCTCTTTCATCTGCTGCTCCGCTCGGACCGTGCAGTCTTCAATTACTGGCTTGGGGATCATTTTTAGAGTAATTGCAACACCGAGAGGAACCAGAATTACATCATCCAAATAACCAAGCACAGGGATGAAATCTGGAATCAGATCAATCGGACTAAACGCATAGGCAACCACACAAAGAGCAAGTAGTTTTGCAGTCCAAGGTGTCCGTTCATCTTTATATGCGAAATACAGTACAAAAACTTTTCTTTTCAACTGTTTGGCCCATCTTGTTAGCTTCTGTATCATAATTGTCAAATCTCCTAGTTCGTAGGCTGTCGTAGTTCAAGGATAACATGTTTGATGTCAAATTAGATATTTTGATCACTATCCCAATAGGAGATTAACACTCTTGATTTTGAAATAAAACTGGCCGATAGCCGATATTAGTGAAGTACAATAGAACAATAAAGGAGTGTACCCAGACATGACTAGAAGATGGAGACCTATCCTCATCCTCCTGATCGGAGCAATGACGCTGCTGAATTTAGCCTTAGTGAACTCAGGTGCAATTGCCGCAACGGCATCTAAGAAGGTTACCCTGAAGTACCAAAATGGCGCTATCTATTACGGAGAAGTGAAGAACGGCAAGCCGAACGGGTTCGGTACAATGACTTGGAGCAAGAATAAAGTGTATGCAGGGAGCTGGGCGAATGGGCTGAGATCCGGTTACGGCAAGTTTACAACAGTGATTCAAGACGGGGATAACCCAAGGAAGGAAGAGTACATAGGTAACTGGTATATGGATAAAAAGTATGGGGAAGGAAAACTGGTGACGAAGAGCATTGCAGATGCCCGGTTTCCTGAGAATTCCATTCAGCAGGGTAAGTTTAAAGGCGAGGTATTAGTGTCCGGGTTCACGGTAAGACACGCATATGCCGCCGATCCACCTTATTCATTTGAGTATAAGGACAGTAAGTTTTTGCTCCGTATACTTGGAGATAAAGATTACATTGAACCATTGAAGGATGGATATTTCTTTTCATTCGAATACCAGAAAGGTAAGGTTCACCGGATGGTCGGTGTAGGAGACGAATATGATTCGGCAGAGTTTGGTAAGTTCGTTCAGAGTATAAGCAAAGAAATCAAGCCATATCTCAGTATGTTCAAGAAACTTGCTGCTGGGATATAAGCAGTTATTACCTGTATTCCATTAGAGAGGATACGGTCATGTTGGTTCGATTTATAATAGCGTCACAGTATTGGGAAATGAACTGGACAAGAATCAAGCAAATCAAATAGTAAAATGAAGCCTGGCTGATGAACAGCCAGGCTTATTCTGAGGAATTGGATATTATAACTTCTGAAAGAAGTAACTAAGCAAAATCTCTTCGGCCTCGTAAGGAAGTACGGTTTATATGAATCCTTTTCATTGAGTAGATTATTGATCTTTAACAATTTATAATGGTAATTAGTTATATATTAAACAAATTATAGGAGGTTAAATGATGGCTATGGTGTAACTGTGGTCTATGCACTTGATATACCTGATTATTGTTATCATAATTCAGTAGAGTAAGGGTTGATGTCTTGTTAGAAACTTTCATTTCTAATATTTTAGCTGTCGTAGCGCTAATTATGACAATCTTAGTTTATTTCACTAAAAGAAAGACTAGAACTTTCTTGTTTCTTATAGTTATTTTTACCTTTGGTACAATAATTACCTGGGTTGAGCTTTTTAATCTTGCTTATAAGCATGGCTTATTTTGATTTTAAGCCGATATGTGACTAGAACCGGCATAGGCCGGTTCTTTTTTATTAGGTTGATCTTCGTAAAACCCACAAGTTTTATCGCGTATGTTAGCTCTCCTCTTGCGGTCCACCCGCCGTCCGACTCCTCAGTATCTCCTTATAGACCCCGATCGCTCGTTCCCGGGAAGCCTTCAGGTCCACTATGGCATGGGGCCGTGGACGGTGGATCTCCCGTCCCTCTATATCCGCAAGCTGCGGAAGCCACCTGCGGATATAGCTGCCCAGAGGTTCAAACTTCTCTGACTGATTCACCGGATTCATGATCCGGAAGTAAGGGGCTGCATCGAAGCCGAGGGAGGAGCTCCACAGCCAGCCTCCGCGGTTCGGGGCGTTATCGTAGTCAGCCAGCTTCAGCCGGAAGTAGGCTTCTCCCAGAGGGAAGGGACAGAGCAGGTTCTTAGTCAGGAACATGGCTGTCACCATCCGCAGCCGGTTAGGCAGCTGTCCGGTCTCGTTCAGCTGGGTCATGGCGGCGTCGATGACCGGAATTCCGGTCTCGGCCTGGGCCCAGGCGCTGAACAGCTTGTCGTCCAGCAGGGATAGATCATAGCGCTGCTCATAGTGATAGAAGTCTGGATCAAAGACGGATTGATAGAGATAGAAGTCCCGCCAGGCGAGCTGTCTGCGCCAGGATTCTCCTTCCGGAATACCCATCACCTGCTGGTAGACGGTTCGTATCGACAGCGCGCCGATATTCAGTGCCCCACTGATTCGGCTTGTCCCGTCCAATCCGTATTGATCGCGTCCATGCTCGTAATTATACAGATCGTCCTCAATAAAGTCAGCGAGCCGAATACTCGGCTCCTCAGCAATGGGGTAGTCCTCCAGAAGAAATGGAAGCCGGAAGCGTTCCAGGAGCTTCGGTTCCAGCTCTGCGGTATGCAGGTCAGACACCGAGACAGATCCTGGCGGCCGAAAGAACAGCTCCACATATTCTTTCCATTTGCGGTAGAAGGGCGTAAATACCTTATAAGGCTCCTTACGCCCGGCAAAAGCATGGAAATCCTCGAGATCGATCAAGGTCTGATCCGGAAGCGAGGTGAATGGAACGCCATGCTGTTCGGCCGTCTCCTCAAGCTTATGATCCCGTGCGAGCGAGTAGGGCGTATAATCACGTCCAACCACCATTTCGCTAACCGGATACTGACCAAGGATGGAATCTACAATCTCTCCGGGGTCCCCATACAGAATATGAAGGTTCCGTCCTGCCTGTATATATAATTCCTGTAATCTCCTAACCTGACTGAGAAAGTGAACCCCGCTATGCTCTTTTCTACGTACAGAGGTAAGCAGGGCGGGATCGGCAATGAATAGATGCAGGCTCCGCTGCTGTCTGCGGGCGATATGCTCAAGCGCAGCAAGGTCATGCGTGCGCAAATCTTTTCGATGAATAAATAGAATCAAGGTTCCACTCCTCCTGACTGATTCCCATTGTAACGTATTAACCCATTGCCGACCTCTTCAAAATATTAAGAACTTCTTAACTCTTTCTTAACCTTTTGTTTGAAAACAAAATTCCGAATCATGATATGATGATTCAAGCACAAATCAATGACAAAGGATGAAGAGTATGGAAAGACACATACTGATCGTGGATGACGATGACAAAATTGCGAAGCTGATCGAAATTTATCTTCTCAATGAAGGTTATGTCGTGTTCAAAGCCGAGAACGGCTTCAAAGCACTGGAGATTATGCAGAATGAAGTGATCCATCTGGTGGTTCTCGATATCATGATGCCGGGCATGGACGGGATTACGGTATGTCTCAAGATCAGGGAGACGAATATGACCCCCATTCTGATGCTGAGCGCCAAGGACGGCGATATGGATAAAATAACGGGCCTGATGACCGGGGCGGACGACTATATGGTCAAGCCATTCAATCCGCTGGAGCTTGTAGCCCGGGTTAAGTCATTATTGAGACGCGCCTTCTACAGTGCGCAGCCAGCGCTGACGGCCAGAGACCATCTGATTGAGCTCGGCTCTCTACAGATCGACAAGGAGACCCACTCGGTCAAAGTGGACGATCGTCCGGTTAAGCTTACCCCGATCGAATTCAGCATCCTCTTCCTGCTGGCCAGCCAGCCTGGGCGGGTGTTCAGCTCGGAGGATATTTTTGAGCTGATCTGGAAGGATAAGTACTTTGAGAACAACAACTCCGTTACGGTTCATATCAGCCGCCTGCGAGACAAGCTGGAGAAGGAAATGCACGGGGAGAAGCTGATTCGCACCGTATGGGGGGTTGGCTACAAAATTGAGATCTAGTTTAAGATTCTTCAAATGGTTCTTCTGGACCGTGGTGGTCTCGGCTATTCTGTGCTCCTTGCTCTATATTCTGATTAATTACCTGTATTACAATTACGGTAACATGAATATCATCCGTGTTGTCCAATTCTTTTATTTTGGGATAGGTCGTCCAGAGGTTTATTACGTCGCCTCCATTCCGGTAATCGTGTTGACAGGGATCTATCTGTACCGAAGAGAGAGCCGAAGACAAGAGCAGAATTACCTGGCCCTGCTTATTGAAGAGGTGCACAATCTCGAAGAGGGACAGCTTGACCGCAAAGTTACGGTTCGTTCGGTAGGCAAGCTGGGTCAGCTCGCTGCCGATATTAACCGGATGATGGAGAGGCTTAGAATCTCGCTGGAGGAAGAGCGGCGGGCAGAGCAGACCAAGAATGAGCTCATTACGAATGTATCCCATGACCTTAGGACACCGCTAACCACGATTACCGGATATCTTGGTCTTATTGACCAGGACCGGTACCGGGATGAAGTGGAGCTCAGATATTATAACAATATGGCTTATGAGGAATCGCTTAGACTGAAGCAGCTCCTGGAGGATTTATTCGAGTACACTCGGCTTCGGAACCGCGAAATGACGCTGAATAAGTCGAGAATTAACCTGGTGGAGATGCTCCATCAGATTACAGCCCAGTTCCAGTGGCAGCTAGGCGAAAGTGGGATGGAGTCGAGGCTGTTTTTTGAGCAGAACCAAATGATCGTAATTGCGGATGGCGACAAGCTTAGAAGAGTGTATGAGAATCTCATTTCCAACGCGATCCGTTACGGCAATGAGGGACGGTTCCTGGATATCCAGGGAAGGATGGAAGGAAATGAAGCGGTAATTGATGTGATCAATTATGGCGAACCGATCCCCGACTCGGATATTCCGCGCTTGTTCGAACGTTTCTATAGAGTGGAGAAGTCAAGGGATAAGAATACGGGCGGCTCGGGTATCGGACTTGCCATAGCAAAACATATTGTAGACCTACACCATGGCTCGATTCGGGTTACGAGTGATGAGGAACGGACGGTATTCACCGTGCGGATCAGTCAGAATGCACCGGGAACGAACCATTAAGATCGACTACGCATGTTTCTTCCTACACAGGAAGGAACATGCTTTTTTTGTCGCTATTTGTTCATAAGATTCTCTAGTCTAGTTCCCTAATCTACCAACTTATAGGAAATCTTAATATATTCTTAATGTTTTCTTAGGCGCAGCGAAAGTTATGCACGGGATAATGGAATCATTGAGGGAAGAAGAGGAGAATTGCAAGGTGATTAAGCGAAAGATGGTATTTATAGCGGGGTTCCTTATCATAATACTCTTGCTCGTTGAAGTAAGCTCCGGGAATGTGAAGAGGCATGCGTCTGCCCTGAGTCAAGAGATCAAGATGCAGTGGAGGCATCTGAACTACCCTTCCCTGCCTGGCCTGAAGGGGGAGGGAATCCTGCTTATGGATGAAGATACAGGCGATATCCTGTTCTCCATTAATGATACTGAGCGGCTGTATCCGGCAAGCACAACCAAGATTCTGACCGCACTGATCACGCTGGAAAAGGGAGATCCGAATGACCTGATTACCGTAGGGCAGGAAGTAAGTCTTCGAACACCGGGCGAGAGTTCTGCCGGGCTTAAGCAGGGCCAGAAGTTACGGCTTAAGGATCTTGCCGCAGCGATGCTGCTGCCTTCAGGAAATGATGCGGCACGAACCGCAGCCAGGTATATCGCAAGACTGGATTCGGGACACAGCATGTCCCCGGAAGCGTCGGAAGTCTATTTTGCCAGTCTGATGAATATAAGGGCTAAGCAGCTGGGAGCGAAATCTTCTAATTTTGTTAATCCACACGGTCTGCATGACCCGAATCATTATTCCACGGCAAAAGATATGGCGATCATCGCGCGGGCTGCCATGAGAAATAAGGATTTTCGAACGATTGCTGCTGAGCAGAAGCACACAGCTGCGCTGTCCGAGGTTACCTTCTCCAATCGAAATAAGCTGATCCAGAGTGGGAGCCAGTATTATTTTCAAGGAGCTGACGGGATTAAGACCGGTTTCACCGATGAGGCAGGATACTGCCTGGTTGCTTCCGCAAGCAGGTCGGGCAGAAATCTGATTAGCGTGGTTCTCCACTCCACGGCAGAGGGTGTGTGGACGGATTCAAGCAGGCTGCTGGAATATGGGTTCGAGCAGAAGAAGTAACTGTGATGATATGAAGAACAATGAATCAGGGGGAGAGTCAAATGGACTGTGCTCAACTAGAGAAAATATATAGAGACTACAAAAAAGATGTATATCGATATTTGCTGTATCTGGGGAAGAATCACCATCTGGCAGAGGACTTGATGCAGGAGACCTTCTCACGCGCATTGGTTCATCTGAAGCCTGAACATCTAGACCGGGTGAGACCATGGCTGCTGAGAGTGGCTTATCGTGTATTCATTGATAAAATGCGCAAAGAAAACCGGATGCAGACCTATGATACCGATTACTTCAATGAGCTTCCAGAGACGGATACGCCGGAGTCTCTCTTCATGATTAAGGAGAAGCAGCAGGCAGTCTCCGAAATGCTGGATACGTTGAACGAGGTCCAGAGGCAGACCGTACTTTTGTATGATTTCAAGGGCTTCTCCTATCAAGAATCCGCTGACCGGATGGGGATTGGGCTGTCAAGGTTCAAGATCCTGCTGTACCGGGCAAGACAGAAGCTGCGCAGTCAGCAGCATGATGAACAGACAATGAACAGACTGTACTCGGATGTAATCTAGTGTGGTGCACTTGTAAGTACATCCATAGTCTTTAGCTATAAAAGGGGGCTGCCCGGCAAGTCACATTGGACTTTGCCGGGCAGCCCCCTCAATCATTTACGGGAGAGTCAATTAATTGCTGGACGGTTTCACATATGGAACAACAACCAGAACACCAGCTGTAACGGTATGTCCTTTATAAGTCGCCGTAATTTGTGTAACGCCTTTGCTCACGCCTGTAAGGACGCCGTACTTGTCAATTGTAACCACTTTAGGATTCTTGGAAGTATACACGGCATCGGAAGAGACATTCGTGACCTTGCCATTCTGATCCGTGAACAGAGCTACGGTCTCAAATTGTTCTCCCACGAGCAGGGAATAATCATCAGAATCGAGGTTGAACACGCCCGGTTCAGGCGTACCCGGATCTGTTCCGCCGGATTTAACAACCACTTGAACGGTGTTAAGACCCGTTACCGGTACCTGAACTGCGCCAGCTTTCACACCAGCGGATGTGAGCGTAAGGGCATATTCGCCCGCAGCAGCGGATTGGAAGCTTACACTGGCAAGCTGACCTGAACCTGTGAAGGTACCGCTCTTCAAGCTTACCGAATAGTTCAGCTGCTTGTCTCCGTTAGGTGCATCCACGATATCCTGCGTAACCACCGCATTCTGAACGTCGGGAACAACAGTAGGGTCCAGCTTCACGGCATTCAGCTTGAAGTTCTTAGGATAAAGTAGGCTGAAGGAGGCTGAGCTCGCTTTTGCCGTAGTAGCAAATTTAATTCCAACTTGAAAGTCCGTGTTCGTCTTGGCTTCCTGTGTGGCAGGATCCGCGAAGATCTTAGCCTGTTCCTGGTTCTTCTTCAGGGTAGCAAGAGGAGTCAGGAGACCATTGGAGGCAGCATCGTATACATAGACTTCATAGCTGTTGTCGATATCCGGATAGACAGGAACATTTACGCTGAAGTGTCCCTTGTCATCGACCACACCATCCGCTTGCGTATAAGTACCGCTAGGGTCCGTGGTCAATACAGCAACCCCGATAACATCGGAGTATTTTA
Source organism: Paenibacillus sp. Paensp111 (assembly GCF_059492195.1). Classification (NCBI taxonomy): domain Bacteria; kingdom Bacillati; phylum Bacillota; class Bacilli; order Caryophanales; family Paenibacillaceae; genus Paenibacillus; species Paenibacillus sp. Paensp111. The sequence goes on along the minus strand of NZ_CP168527.1, from coordinate 2,740,776 downwards.
CATTTGGAAGCACATTAAGGAGTGTGTCTCCCAGTACCTGTCCGGAGATGGTTCCTTTAGTTCCATCGGCTTCATTAATGACAAGCCCTGGTGGGTCGATCTCAGCTTTTGGAGCTTCGCGATCGACAACAAAAGGTGCCCGTTCCTGATCCAGACGCGAGTTGGTATCATGGATAACGGGTGTCAGCCAGTAAAGTCCATCCTTTAACGACTTGGCTTGGCCATGATCGGAGACGGTGGCATTCCAGTCTGGAATCGTATAAGTGTCAGGATTATGAACCGGGGAATGGCTAAGTCCATTGTACAGAATTCCTTGGTCCCCTTCAGTGTCGCTGTTAACGACCAGATCGAAGTCCTTGACCGGATAATTCACATTGAAGGATACGTCAGTCGTGTCAGCCAGGTAATCCTGGTTAGGTGAGAAAATATCATTGGAGAAGGCAATATTGTTAATCTCGCCGATCTTGTATGCTTCCCCAACATATACACTTGCCGGCAGACGAAGCGTATGACCGTCTCCCTGTTTGACCAGGAGAACCTGTCCCTCAAATTTGCCTTCCGGCGTTCCTTTAGGGACAGTAAGCTTCACCGTAAAGGTGTTCTGCTTCTGTCCAGGCTCCAAAGTGACCTGCTGAGTGGAAGAGATGAGTGAAGGAACCTTCTTGCCTTCTGCGCTCCAGTTCACCTGTACATCATAAGTTTGCTTGGTATTTGCAATGTTCTTCAGAGTAATCTCCTTCGTAATCGTGGTACCGCCAGCCTGCTGCCCAAAGGACAGGCTTCCTGTCTGGTACTCGCTGTTCGAAGAGCCCTGAAGCTGAATTGGAAGATTCTCTTTGACCGAAGCGACCGCTTCCGCTGTCAAAGCATTGCCCAGATCAATCCGTCCCGCACCTTGAAGCTGAACGGAATAAGGCGTTCCGGAACGATCGTGAATCTCGACTGCATTGTTGGTAAGCAGAGCCTTGATCTGTTCAGGATTCAGGTGATTCTCCTTGCGTTCAGACTTGGAACGCTCAATCAGAAGGGCCGCTGCACCTGCCACATGAGGGGCCGCCATGCTTGTCCCTTGCAAGGATTCATAAGCGCTGCTGTAATCCCCAGTCCAGGAAGGTATTGAAGAAGTAATGGCTACGCCTGGAGCTGTAATATCCGGCTTGATGGAGTAGTCCGGAAGAGCCGGACCGCGGGAACTGAAGTCCGCCAGGAGGTCCTGTTCCTGAACAGCTCCAATATGAATCTTATAGCTCGATGCTGAAGCTTTAGCTTTCAGCTTGAGCCCATCTTCCTGAGTGATGGTATACGTTGGCACGTAATCGCCTTCACTGCCGAGGGTCGCTTGAATTTCACCCGGCACATTGTTGTAAATGATGACGCCGGCCGCGCCGGCCGCTTTGGCATTGATAGCCTTGTCATGGAAGGAGATTTCGCCGCGTGAGATCAGGGCGATTTTGCCTTTAACATCGACCCCCGCAAAGTCGCCAGGCTTGCCAAGACCTGCAGCAGCCACTTCCCAGCCATCCTTGTTATCCTTGAGCTCAGGGGAGTAGGTGGTCAGATAGGCATACAGGTCACCAAGCTCAGCCGATTTGAAAATAGGGGTCTCACCCGGAGGGGTGGAAGCACCTACAGAGATCGCGAGCTGGGAGCCGCCCGGGCTGCCAAGTGTCTCATCTCCAGGACCTTCATTCCCGGCGGATACGGCCACTTCAACTCCGGCCTTCACTGCGTTATCCACGGCTACACTGTCCGCTGTGTATTGATTGTTGAAGTCAGAGCCGAGTGACAGATTGATCACGTCATTCCCATCGGCAACGGCTTCTTCAATGCCGGCCACGACATTCTCTGTAGAGCCATTACCGTAGGGACCAAGGACCCGGTAGACGTACAGATCAGCTTCCGGTGCAACGCCCCGCGCCCAGCCTTCCTTGCCCTGTGGATCGTCCGGATTACCACGTCCCACAATAGTTCCGGATACATGTGTACCATGCTCGGTATCGTAAGGTCGGCCGTCAACAGGAGGCTTAGTTGGATCCGGCTTCGTCTCGAACGGATCCTTGTCATTATCTACGAAATCGTAGCCGCCTTTATAAGCGCCTTTGAGACTTGGATGGTTATAATCGACTCCGGTATCAATTACAGCGACTTTAACACCTTTACCTTTATAGCCTTGATTCCACCACTTCGGAGCTCCAATGTACGGAATGCTGTTATCCTGGGACGGACCGACTTCGCTCTTGGATACAATCGGGGTAGCATGGTAGGTGAGGTTAGGAAAGACAGCCTTCACGCCAGGCAGCTTGAGCAGGTCTTTAACCTGGTTCGCGGGAAGCTGGGCGGAGAAGCCGTTGAACACTTTGGAGTATTCTCTCTTAAAAGTCAGACCGCGCAGCGCCTGTGCAGCGGATTTAAAGGTATTATGCTCAATACGGACTTTGCTCGTATGATCTGTAAGACTGGCACCAGCCGACTGTTTTTCGAACACTTTAATAGGATCATTCTTCAATTGGATGATGACGGTAGTCAGATTGCTGCTATCGCTTTCTGGAACAAAATTCTGAGGTGAGTCCGGTGAAGATGAAGGTTTCAGAAGAGGTGCTACACTTGGAGTCAGCTCACCGCTGCGGGGAATATTCAGATTGGAACTCAATCTGGATTGGACCTTTAATTTGGATGCAGTCTGTGCATCTACCGTAGAAGCAGCGGATGCAATACCTGGAGAAGCTGCGGCAAGAACTAGGGAGACACTAAGAACTCCGACCAACCATTGCTGACGTGAAATAGACTTCAAATGGTTTCCTCCTTCTCGATTTAGATCCTTGGCTACTAGTTACATAGGATAGAGTGAAGCTACTAAGAGTTTACATATTTTTGACAGAAAACATATCCTACTGTTTAACTATGTTATCTGTGGAAGTAGAATCGGTTGCAGGTCTGCGGCTTTGCTCAGATGCAGTCGAAAGAGAGAGGATGAATGAAATCATCAATGGAATTTAGATACAAAAGTAACTGGTGACTTCCAGATTTAACAAATAGTCATTCGATAGTCTTATAGACCGGACTAGGGGTGAGGTTTCATGCTCAGCCTGTATTTTAGTACATAAGCACTCTTGAGGAGGATAGGAAGAACCGGGATCGTCTGCTCAAATATTTACCAGAGGTAAATAAATAACTAGTCTGCATGTCAAAATTAGACACCAGATTTATATTATTTTTAAGATAGGCGAGATAAAATAGAAGTTACAGCCTTTGGGTTAAGCAAATTTGGGTGGAGCAAATCGAGAACCAATCGGCTTAAGTCATATTATGGAGGGATGTAAATGGTACCGCAGCGCGTCACCCTTGTAACGCTTGGAACATTCTCTATGCCGAAGATGAGAGCCTTTTACCGGGGAATTGGCTGGGAAGAAACACCTGCCAGCAATGATCAATACAGTGTGTTCACCACTGCAGGCGTGTTGTTGTCCCTATTTCCCTATGAAGAGCTGCTAAAGGATGCCGGACTCCAGCAGTTGGCTGGTCCGCCTGTAGACCCTGCATTTAGAGGAATTACTCTTGCTATTCATGTCGAGGAACCAGAGGAAGTGGATGACATTATAGTGCAGGTCAGATCAGCAGGGGGAACCATTCTCCGTGAGCCTCACGAAGCATTTTGGGGCGGTCACACTGCATACTTCGCCGACCCGGAGAATCATGTCTGGGAAGTGGTCTGGAACCCTTCCGCCTTATTTGATGAGAGCGGGGCAATGATCTCTTTCTGACCCTGTGCATTTAGATTGAAGATGAACGTCTGCCAAACTCCCAGTTTGGAGGCGTTTTTTTTATTGGGAATTAAGGGTCTATTTAAAGTCGTTGTCTTTTAATATAGGGGGTCCTACTATGGGGGTAGAAAGACCAGAGCAGGCGATTAAATGAACAGATGAGGTGATGGGTAGTGAAAACAGTATCCGAATTGGAGCAGTGTCTAAGTGAGCCGTCTGCTGCGTTGGCCGCTGATCTGGCTCAGCTGGATGGCGATATCCTGATTCTTGGCGTCGGCGGAAAGATGGGGCCGAGTCTGGCCAAATTGGCAAAGCGGGGAGCCGAGGCTGCCGGGGTGAAGAAGAAGATCATCGGAGTATCCAGGTTCTCTTCAGGTACTCTGCAGAAGGAGCTTGAGGAATTCGGGATTGAGACTATTAGTGCAGATCTGCTGAGTGATCAGGCGCTGCGTGCACTGCCGGATGTTCCCAATGTCATCTATATGGCCGGGCACAAGTTCGGCACAACCGGAAGGGAGTATTTCACCTGGGCCATGAATGCCTATCTTCCCGGACGTGTTGCCGAGAAGTACCGCAATTCCCGGATCGTATCCTTCTCCTCCGGCAATATTTATCCGCTGACTCCCATTTCCCTTGGAGGAGCTTCAGAGGAGCATCCGGCTGGTCCGATCGGCGAATATGCCCAGTCATGTCTGGGCCGGGAGCGTGTATTTGAATATTTCTCCCGTGAGAATGGTACCCCGGTTGTGAATTTTCGCCTGAATTATGCCATAGATTTACGATATGGAATCCTGCTTGAGGTAGCCAGCGCCGTGAACGAGGGACGTCCCATTGATCTGGGGATGGGCCAAGTGAACGTCATCTGGCAGGGGGATGCCAATGAGATGGCAATCCGTTCTCTATTGATCAGTGATTCCCCAGCTGTGACGCTTAATGTAACTGGACCTGAAACCGTTTCCATTCGGTGGCTGGCAGAACGATTCGGGGATGGTCTTGGCAAGCAGCCGATCTTTACAGGCGAAGAGCGGGATACAGCTCTTCTGAGCAATGCCTCCAAATCGCACCAGCTGTTCGGCTATCCACGCGTATCGCTACGGGAAATGATCGACTGGACACTGCAGTGGGTGGCGAGAGGCGGGGAGACTCTGGGCAAACCTACACATTTCCAAGAAAGGACAGGTGCGTTCTAAATGGGGGAATCTCGTGAGCTAAGCCCTTCAGTCCAAAGCCTGCTGGAGAGAGGTACGGTGATTCCCGCGCATCCCTTGGCGCTGAACCAAGACCGCAAGCTGGATGAGCGCAGGCAGCGGGCGTTGACACGCTATTATATCGCTTCCGGTGCAGGCGGGATCGCAGCTGCTGTGCACAGCACGCAGTTTGAAATTCGTGACCCGGATATCGGCCTGCTGGAACCAGTCCTGCGTCTTGCGGCGGAAGAGGTGGAGGCCGCGGGACTTGACCGCCCGCTGATCAAGGTAGCAGGCATATGCGGGCCAACCGATCAGGCACTTCGGGAGGCTGAGCTCGCTGTCAAATACGGCTATGATCTCGGATTGGTAAGTGCTGGAGGTCTGGGTGACTGGACGGAGTCCCAGCTGTTAAAGCGTGCTGAGGCGATTACGGAGATTATTCCGGTATTCGGATTCTATCTTCAGCCCGCTGTAGGAGGCAAGCAGCTCAGTTACTCCTTCTGGAAAGAGTTTGCGGAGATCCCGGGCGTTAAAGCCATCAAGATGGCTCCGTTCAACAGGTATCAGACCCTCGATGTGGTTCGTGCCGTATGCATGTCGAGCCGAAAGGATGAAATCGTGCTGTATACGGGCAACGATGACAGCATCGTCGCCGATCTGCTTACTACCTACCGGTTCGAAGAAGAGGGAAGAGTCTTGGAGAAAGGAATTGCTGGAGGTCTTCTCGGTCACTGGGCCGTGTGGACACGAAAGGCAGTAGAACTGTTCGATGAAATTCTGGAGCTTCGGGAACAAGGAGCCGCTATCCCGGCTGAACTGCTTCAGCGGGGGGCGCAGATTACCGATGCCAATGCAGCCTTCTTCGATCCTTCTCACGGATTCCACGGATGTATTCCGGGCATCCACGAGGTTCTGCGCAGGCAGGGGCTTCTGGAAGGAAGATGGTGTCTGAATCCGGAAGAGGAATTATCCGAAGGACAGATGGAAGAGATCGACCGGGTATACCGGCAATATCCTCATTTGAATGATGACGCCTTTGTGAAGGCCCATCTAGAAGAATGGCTAAGAGTATGAAATTCAGGTCCGTATTCGACATTATCGGCCCGGCTATGATCGGCCCATCCAGCTCCCATACCGCCGGAGCGGCGCGAATCGGAAGGATGGCCCGGATGCTGCTTGGCAGGCCGCCCAAGAGAGCCGAGTTTGTGCTCTATGGCTCTTTTGCCGAGACGTATAAAGGCCATGGAACAGATGTAGCCCTGGTTGGCGGCATTCTGCAATTTGATACTTTTGATCCAAGAATCAAGGATGCTCTGCTCATGGCGAAGGATCTGGATATTGATATCCTGATCTCAAAGGCTGACGATCCGGAGGAACATCCGAATACGGTTAGGGTTATTCTGTCGGACGATCAGGGAAGCTTGGAGATCAAAGGCATTTCCATTGGCGGAGGGAAGATTGAAGTCAAGGAAGCGGGAGGATTCGCCGTGAATCTGACGGGAGATTATTGGACGATGCTGGTCTTCCACGAGGATCACTTCGGAATGATTGCCTCGGTTGCCCAGGTTCTTGCTGACCACCAGGTTAATATTGGCAGTATGCACATGTCCCGCAAAGGCAAGGGCCAGGAGGCCCTGCTGCTGATTGAGACTGATCAGCCTATGGATGACGCTATGGGAAGCAAGATCGAAGCTTTTGCCCATGTACATGGGGTCCGCATTATCGCTCCTCTATAGATTATGAAAGGAGTGCAGCTGCCGTGGAATTCAAGACGATTGAACAGCTGGTTCAGCTTGCGGAGCAGGCTGCGATCCCGATATCCGAAGTCATGATCCGGGAAGAGATGGCGGCAACCGACCACACCCGTGAATATGTGATCAGCCGAATGCAGGAGCATCTGGAGACCATGGAGCAGGCCGTAGAGCGCGGGCTCACCGAGGATATCAGATCGCACAGCGGTCTGACCGGCGGTGAAGGCAAGCGGCTTCACGCTTATGCCGCAAGCGGGAATACAATTTCCGGCACGAAAATGCTGAACGCTGTCAGCCGGGCTATTGCAACCAATGAAGTGAACGCCGCCATGGGCACAATTGTAGCAACTCCTACGGCCGGAGCTTGCGGTGTGATACCCGGATGTTTATTCGGGTTAGCGCCTGAGCTTGGGGTCAGCCGGGAGGCGATGGTCCGCTTCCTGTTCACCTCGGGAGCCATTGGAATGGTCATAGCGAACCAGTCCTTTATCTCGGGTGCGGCAGGCGGATGCCAGGCCGAGGTTGGATCTGCTTCTGCGATGGCAGCCGGGGCTGTCGTTGAGCTTGCTGGAGGCACGCCGGAACAGTCGGCCCAGGCTGTGGCCATCGCCTTGAAGAACACGCTAGGACTTGTATGTGATCCCGTCGCGGGTCTGGTCGAGGTTCCTTGTGTAATGCGCAATGCGATGGGAGCAGCGAACGCGCTGGTGGCTGCAGACCTCGCGATGGCCGGGGTCCGGAGTATCATTCCTGCTGATGAGGTGATCACAGCCATGTACCGGATCGGGCAGGCGATGCCGAATACCCTGAAAGAGACCGCGATGGGCGGCCTTGCAGACACACCCACCGGGAGGAAGATCAAGGATCAATTATTCGGTGATCCGCCACCTCAGCATGCAGAGAGGAGTGATTGAACCAAGTGAATACTCAGAAATTGGCACAGCCCCCGCGATTCTACTGGACAGAGGAAGATAAGGAATTTATCGTCTCCGCCTGCCACAGGCACTGGCCCGAGGAGGTCAAGGAGGTGCTGCACCGGTCCAATTTGGCCTGCGAGAATACGTTCATCTTCACTCATCGCTGGGACATGGAACGATGTACGGAACCCGTGAGCTTCCAGGATGAGATCAACTGGAATTATCGTCATCACGATGATCTGGAGTGGCTTGTCATGCTGAACCGGGCCAGATACATGAGCGAGCTCGGGCAGGCTTACTGGCTGACGAATGAGGATCGGTATGTGTCCGCGTATATCCGGCTGATGAAGGATTGGATCAGTCAGAATCCGCTGACTTTGCAGGAGCTGGACGCAAGTGCAGCCAGTGCTTACAACGTGAAGGATACCTGGAGGAAGCTGGACAGCGGGATAAGGATTACACACTGGTTAAAAGGATACTTCTGTGTCCGTACCTCTGCGCTGTGGACAGAGGAGGAAGAGAATCTGTTCAAGGAAGCGGTACACCTGCATGGCATTTACCTGAACCGCGCATATACTACGCATGACAGACAAAGCAACTGGGGATATCTTGAGACTAACGGACTGTTCCAATTGTCTCTGCTGTTCCCCGAGTTTGAAGAGTCCGCGGAGTGGATGGGGACCGCAGTCTCGCGGCTGTCTGAAATGGCTCCCATTCAGGTATTTGCTGACGGGATGCATAATGAGCAGTGCACCATGTATCATCATGAGGTCCTTCACTGCATCTTCGAATCCGTAAGGCTCAGTGAGGTTAACGGGATTCAGCCTCCAGACCCGCTTCGGCAGACCTTGGACCGAATGTATACAGCCACGCTCTCCTTTGTTCAGCCTGATGGACATCAGCCTATGCTTGGGGATAGTGATGGAACGGATGTAAGGGATGTGCTTAGCCGGGGAGCCTGTCTCTATGGGCGCGGAGAATTGAAGAGCCAGGCCTATGAGCACCTGGATTATGAAGGTATCTGGTATTTCGGCAGCGAGGGTTACCGCCGTTATGAAGAGCTGAAAGCCACGGAGCCCGAATTCTGCTCCACTCAGTTGGAGGATAGCGGTTATGTGTTCATGCGCAGCGACTGGTCGCCGGATGCCAAGTACCTGCTGTTCGATGCGGGGCATATGGACGTCATCCGGGCACACGGCCATGACGATCTGCTTCATTTCAGCTTATCCGCCTACGGCCAGGAATTTCTGGTTGATCCTGGACGCTGCACGTATATGGAGAACGAGGATCGGCGGTATTTCAAAGAGTCCCTGCAGCACAACACCATCTCTGTAGATGGCAGGACGATCTCGGAATATGTGGATTCATGGAGGTGGAAGGAGGAAGCAAGTCCGCTCGGCAGCCTATGGCGGAGCAGCTCCGCATTTGATTATGCGGAAGCAGGTCATGATGGCTATTGGAGACTTGCGCAGCCAGTTCAAATCAGGCGGCAGATTATATTCTTGAAGCCGGATTACTGGGTTGTAGTGGATACTCTTCGTTCTCATGGCGAGCATGATTATGAGCTTCCCCTGCATTTTGCCGAAGGAATGACCTTGACCGAGCTCCAGGAGCCGCGCGAGATTATCGCTTCAGCCGAGCAGCATGGTTCCTGTGCAGGCCCTTCTCTAAGGATCATCCCCGTTACGCCGGTACAGATCAGGTTCGAATCCTCGTGGGTGTCGAGGAATTATAACGAGAAGACGCCGGCAGTGAAAGCCGTACTTCAACAATCCGGTCAGGCGATAACTAGGTTCGTCACGCTGCTCTATCCCGAGAGGCCTGATGAACAGACCCAGCTTGAGGTGAGACTCGGAAGCTGCGAAGACAGCTATGGCCGGCGGGTGGACCCCAATTTGGCGACTGTGGTCGAAATTGTGCGGGATGATGCGGTGGATACCCTTCTCGTCTCCCATCAGGGTCCGAAGGGATACCAGTTCGCGGGTGTCCACCTGACAGGTGAAGTCTTGGCCGCACGCCAGAAGACAGGTATGACAGTAGAAAGTTTGATTTTGAAAATCTAATCTAGCATTCGCTTGCGGACAGAAGCTTGCAGCTTCTCCCGCACTTCTTAACCCATAATTGGAAGCGCTTCATCTAATAGAGTGAATAAATAGATATTATTATACGGCAATTTCGGTCTTATTAAGGACGTTGACCAATAAGAATGAACGGATTAGCTTTATGAATATAAAAGAAAGTAATTGCTGACATCACATGTGATTACTTTTGTTTATAAAATTGATTAAGGGGGCTTATCATGAAACATCTGGCATTCAAACGGGGAGCATTGATACTTGCTGTGCTTATGTTATCTTCCATCATTCTGTCCGCATGCTCAGGAAGTGATAAGAAGAATGAAGGTGCACCAAATGGAGACAAACAAGACCCAGTGGAATTAAGACTCGGCTATTACTCCTCTGCTCAGACCGACGCCAAGATGCAGGAACTGGTCAAGAAGTTCCAGGATTCCCACCCGAACATCAAGGTGAAAACCGAGTCCGCACCTTACGGACAATTCTTCCAAAAGCTGGATACACAGATTGCGGCGGGTAACGCACCGGATGTATGGCTGTCAGATGGGGTTCTCGTCCCTAAATATGCTGAACGCGGAGCACTCAAAGATCTCACCGACCTCATCGGCAAAGACTTGAAGCATGACGACTACTATGGACTGGATTTCAATAAAGATGTGAACGGCAAGTATTGGGGCGTACCTCAGGGAATTCAGATTGGAGTTCTCTATTATAACAAAGACTTGTTCGATGCAGCCAAGGTGGCTTATCCAACTACAGACTGGACTTGGGATGATCTGAAGGCCGCTGCCGAGAAGCTTACGCTTGATACTAATGGCAAATATGCCACAGATCCTGCATTCGACGGCAAGAAAGTGAAGCAGTATGGCTTAACTTTCTTCAGCATCACGGAAGGCTGGATGCCTGTCCTGAAATCTTTTGGCGGCGGAGTGCTTGACCCTACCCTGACCAAATCGATTATTAACTCTCCAGAGAACAAGAAGGCGCTGGACTGGATTGTGGATGGAATGAATCGGCACCTGCTTCCAACTCCTGCTGATCTGAAGAGCTTTCAGAGCAATATGGCTCCATTCCCGAGCAAGGCAGCCGCTATGCGGATCGGTATTTACGCACGGACGATGGATGCCAACAATGCCGGTCTGAACTATGATGTTACCCTTCTGCCAAAAGGACCTGACGGCAAACGGTTCTCCCCGGTTATCGCGAACAGCTGGGTGATCAACAAGAAAGCGGAGAACAAAATCGGCGATGCCGCTTGGGAATGGGTGAAATTCTGGGCTACTACGGACGATGCTCAGAAAGAATGGGCTTCACTCGGGGAGGCTGTGCCGGTCAAGAAATCCGTGGCTAACTCCGATCAGTTCCTGAACGGTAAGCCAGCCAACAAGAAAGCTTTCCTCGATAGCTTTGATTTCGCAGGTACTCTGGATGTCAATGCGGTATGGAGTGAGTGGGTAGGCAAATTCAATGACAGCATTAACCGTGCCTTCCAAGGTGAAATTCCGGTAGATCAGGCACTCAGCACCGCTGACAAAGATGTGCAGCAGGTACTTGACGAATTTTACAAGAAGAAATAACAGCACTTCATGAGCGGGTATATGGCGGTCCTGTCCACTTCTAGTGACAGGGCTGCCCGTACCCATTTAGACACTATAGGATCTGTCCATATAACCCCGCCGGATTTCCGGTATGGTAAGCAAAGCCGGAGCTCTGGAGAAAGTGAGGGATCGTGATGGGAAATACAGAACTCGCCCGTTCGGAAGTCAAGAATGTGGCCCGCAAGCGTAGAAAAAGACTGAACTCCGACGGAAAATGGGGCCTATTGATGGTTGCCCCTTATCTTGTTCACTTTGTTGTATTTGTTCTCGGCTCGCTGATCGCGTCTCTGTACTTCAGCTTCTCGGAATACGATATTCTTAACCCGCCGAAATGGACGGGGCTCGACAATTATACGAGACTGTTCAATGAGTCGATCTTCTGGAAGGCACTAGGGAATACCTTGTACTTCGCTGTTCTGTTCGTTCCGCTTCAGACCATCTTTGCCCTGATTCTGGCCACGGCGCTGAATCAGAAGCTTAGGGCACTTAAGCTGTTCAGGCTGGCCCATTTCCTTCCGGTTATTTCTTCCTGGACCGTTATTCTGTATGTAGCGGATGCGTTCTTCAATACGCGGTTTGGTCTGGCGAATGAGTTCCTGACCCGGATGGGCCTCGAGCCGCAGACATGGCTCCAGGATCCACATCTTGTGATCCCGCTTCTGGTGCTCATTGCGGTGTGGAAAGGGATCGGCTACATTATGGTGATTTTCCTGGCAGGGCTGCAAAATGTGCCCTCAGATGTATACGAGGCCGCAGAGATAGATGGAGCCGGCACGTTCAAGAAATTTCTGAATATTACAGTTCCTCTGATCTCGGGAACCACTTTTCTGGTTGTTGTGCTTAGTACCATCTCCACTTTCCAGGCATTTGAGCAGATCTATGTCATGACGGGTGGAGCACAGGATGCCACGGCTGCGGGCGGTCCTAACAATTCAAGCCTTGTACTCATGATCTATCTGTACCGCGAAGGCTTCTCTTTCCTGCGGATGGGCTATGCTTCCGCGATCGCCTGGGTGCTGTTCGTGCTGCTGTTTATTCTTACGATCGTACAGGTCACCCTGCAAAAGAAGTGGGTGCACTATGAATAAGCGCCGAGAACAATTGCAAGGAGGTTGCCCCAGATGAATCGATATAAACTCCGCAAATCCGTTAGCTATATCATCATTACGATCAGCTCGCTGATCATGTTCGTGCCTTTCCTGTCGACAGTCTTCAACTCACTCAAGAACTATGCCCAGTACACGGCTGTTCCTCCGAAATGGATCCCGAATCCGGTACAGTGGAGCAACTACAGCGAGGTATGGAAGCTGGGCCCGTTCGGTCAGTATACGATGAACAGCGCGATTGTCACCGTATTGTCTGTTATCGGAGCGCTGATCTCCTGCTCCATGGTGGCCTATGCTTTTGCGAGAATAGAGTTCCCGTTCCGGAATTCGCTGTTCATGGTGGTGCTGGGAACAATGATGATTCCGCCTGTCGTTCTGATTATTCCCCAGTTCGTAATCTTCAAGAATCTGTCGATGCTTGATACGCTGACACCGCTATGGCTGCTGGAATGGCTGGCACAGCCCTTTGGTATCTTCCTGATGCGGCAGGCCTTCCTTGCGATTCCGAAGGACTATGAGGAATCCGCTAAGCTGGACGGCTGCAATCCATTCCAGATTTACTTGAGAATCTTCATGCCCATGTGCAAGCCGACCTTCGCCACACTTGCGGTATTCACCTTCATGACGAAATGGAATGAGATTCTGTCGCCGGCGATCTTCCTGACCTCCAAAGAGAACTTTACTCTCCCAATCGGGATTCTGTCTCTGGGTGGTCAATATAACGGGAGCGAGCAGTACGTGGTAGCCGCTGCACTGCTGAGTCTCGCGCCGATCCTGCTGGTGTTCTTGTTCGCGGAGAAATATTTTGTCCAGGGCAGCAATTCAGCAGGGATTAAGTGAGAACTGAAGGGAGGAATACCGCATGAGCTACAAGGCAGCTCTAATCGGCGGGGGGATTATTTCAAGGAACCATTTGAATGCCATCCGCCAGTTGCCTGAGATGACGGTCGTCGCCGTGGCGGATCCCGATCTGTCGAAGGGAACTGCACTCGCTCAGGAGTATGGTATAACCCCTTATGCGGATTACCGCGAGATGGTCCGGGTGGAGAAGCCGGATATCGTTGTCATCGCGGTCCCGCATTATCTGCACCGGGAGATTGCGGTCTGGTGCTGCTCCATGGGGTGTCACCTTCTTCTCGAGAAGCCTATGGCTCTGACTGTGAAAGAGTGCGATGACATTATGGAGGCGGCAGGCCGCGCCGGCGCTTCCGTCCTTGTCGGCCACACTCAGCACTATCTTCCTGCGAATATTCAGGCGAAGAAGCTGATTGAGAGCGGAGAGCTTGGAGAGCTTATCGCTATCCAGGATACCCGCCATCTTCATTATTACAAGGACGACCGCCCCGACTGGTTCTTTGAGAAGGCCAAGTCGGGCGGGGGAATTATGATGAATCTGGGCGCCCACTCGATCGACAAAATCCAGTTCATTACCGGGGACCGGGTTGCCCGTATCCGTGCGGCACTTAGTTATTACGGCCCCAAAGGCGATGTGGAAGGCAGCGGCATGGTCTTCCTGCAGACCGCGGGCGGCCTGTCCGCCACTATCGTTCAGTCTGGTTATAAAGGTGTATCCGCAGATTCGACAGACCTGATCTTCACCCGGGGAATGGCCAGGCTTAGTTCTGGAAAAGGACTGTGGATCTCGCGGAATGGACAGTATGAGCCGTGCGAGCTTGAGGTTCAGGAGGATCCCTTTGTTCTGCAGTTCAAGGACCTGCTTGAGGGGATTAGATCGGGAGAGGAGCCGGAAAGCTCCGGCGCTTACGCCAGAACTGTAATTGCGGCCATCGAAGCCATATACGCCTCGGATGCGCAAGGAGGGGAGCAGTTCCTTGAGACACGCTAATGCTAAATTCCCGTGTTGGAAGTACAGCCTTTGTTCAACCGGCCTGAAATCCAAGTCTTTGCTAGAGGTGCTTGATGCGGCGAAGAGTCTATCTCTGGATGGGGTAGAGCTGTGGTCGCAGCATATCGAAGATTTCGTTACCCAAGGCGGAACTTTGGAGGAGGTTCGGGCGCTTCTTAAGGAACGGGAGCTAGAGGTTCCCGCCATAGCATCATATACGTATTTCTCGAAGTGTGCAGAAGATATCGGGGAAGATATGGCAGAGATCAGCCGGGTGGCCGGGCTCGCACAGGAAGTAGGAAGCCCGCGAATCCGTACTTTTGCCGGGCATGTACCCTCGGCCCACGCAAGCGCAGAGGAATGGAACCAGACCATGAACGCCTTAAGGGAGGCATCCGCCCGCTGTGCCGAAGCAGGAATCCGGCTGGCAGTCGAAATTCATAACAATACGTATGCAGACTGCCTGGAACGGATCAGGGCACTCACGGAGGAAGCCGGGTCCGCGAGCATGGAGCTGATCTATGACCCCTTTAACCTTTATGTCGACCGGCAGGATCCCATGCCTGTGCTTACAGAGCTATATCCTTGGATCTCGCACGTGCACTTCAAGAATTACCTCTGGAACCACCAGAACTGGAGTCTCAGTGAGCCTGTTCCGGTTCTTCAGGGAGATTGTGACCACAGAACCCTGATTGCTCACCTGCTTGCGTCTGAATATGATGGATACATTTCGTTTGAGTATTTTGGAGATTCATGCCTTAGTCTGGCCCGTCGTTCTCTCGCAGAAATTCAGACTTACCTGCACCATGTTCTTTCGTAAATAGGCATGGAGGTGATCAGCATGACCCTGAATTTAAAAGTCGCCGTAATCGGTCCACAGGATTTGGTACGGGCGGTCATGGAGCTTGGGTCCAAATATGAGGGTCTTACGATGATTCCGGCAGCGTATCAGCATGAGAAGGATACCCTTCAGCTCGCTGCAGAGGTGGGCACCTCGGCGGATATTCTCCTGTTTACGGGTCCCATTCCCTATCAGATTGCCCTGGGATTAATCAAAGATAAGCCGATGGTCCACGTACAATACTCCGGAACTGCGCTGTATAAAGTTCTCTTCGACTTCATTCGAGACGAGGTTCTTCACCTTGGAGATAACGGGCTTAAGATCAGTGTGGATGTCCTCGACCGGGAGGAGATCGAAGAGCGGTTAACGGAAATCGGCATAACTGATTACGAGCTCTATGTAAAAACCTATACCGTTGGCATCGAGACCGAGGAACTGGTCTCTTTTCACCATCAGCTCTGGAGAGAAGGCAAGGTTAAGGTCACCGTTACCTCGGTTACCTCGGTATATGAACGGCTTAAGCAGCTGGGTGTTCCTGTGTACAGAGTGGTTCCCACGCTTTCCTCCATCAGGGATACGCTGAACCGGGCTCTGCTCGAAGCCAAGAGCCTCAAGTTCAGCAGCACCCAGATTGCAGTAGGGATTATGAACATTGATAATTTTATGAAGGTTTCCAAGGAAGTTGCCTCCGAATACGAGCTTCAGCGCAAAAAACTTGTGCTGCAGCAAATCCTGCTGGATTACGGAGAAGAGACACAGGCGTTGATTAAATGGACCAATGGGGACGAGGTCTCCTTCATCACCACTAGAGGAATCATTGAACAGACGACGAGGAAATTCCAGGAGGCTCCGCTCCTGCTCGAGATTATGGAGAAGCTTCAGTGGAAAGCCAGCATCGGGATTGGGATTGGCCGGACCGCCAATGAAGCCGAAGGCAAGGCAAGAGAGGCCCTGCTTAAAGCGAAGCTGAGCGGAGGCGGGAACTGCTTCCTGATCATGCAGGATGGTCTTGTGTATGGACCTATGGGCTCGGAGCTGATTCTGGAATATTCGGTACGCAGCGAGGATCCGCAGCTCCTGTCCATTGCCAAGAAGGTTGGTCTCAGTGTCGGCACGATCAACAAGCTGCAGTCGTTCTGTAACAGACTGGGGACGACGACGTTCACAGCTTCCCAGCTGGCTGAAGGGTTCGGCATAACCCTGCGAAGTGCACGGCGGATCATGGCCGTGCTTGAGAAGTTCGAGATTGCCCGAATTGTAGGGGAGGAGCAGCCGGCAGGACGCGGCAGACCCCGTCAAATCTATCACATTACTTTAGAAGGAGCCGGCCATGAATAGAGAGAGCATTTGGACAAAAGCCCTGTCACTAAGTGAAGATCTCACGGCCATTCGCCGACATCTGCATAAGTACCCGGAGCTCGGCTTTGAAGAAGTACTGACCTCGGCATATGTAGCCGAGGAGCTCGGCAGGCTGGGTCTGTCTGTACAGACCGGGCTTGCCGGTACAGGGGTCGTGGCGCTGCTCGAAGGAAGCCGCCCCGGACCGGTTGTCGGGCTTCGCGCCGACATGGACGCACTCCCGCTTCAGGAGCAGACGGGACTGCTCTTCGCCTCCCTGCATGAAGGGCGGATGCATGCCTGCGGCCACGATGGACATATGGCGATGCTGCTTGGCGCAGCGCGTATCTTGACCGGCCTGCGCGAAGAGCTGGCGGGGGCGGTGAAGTTTATTTTTCAGCCGGCAGAGGAAATGCTGGGCGGTGCCCGGCATATGATTAAAGCGGGGGCGCTGGAATCGCCCCGGGTAGATGCGATTGTCGGCCTGCACCTGTGGCCGGATCTTGCAACCGGCCAGTTCGGTCTGCGGCCCGGCACGATTATGGCCAGCATGGACCACGTGAATATCACGGTCCATGGGACAGCCGGGCATGGCGCGGCTCCGCATCAGGGAGTTGACGCGATTCTGGTCGCCGCGCAGGTGATGACCGCGCTGCAGTCGCTGATCAGCCGGGAGAGTGATCCGGCCGAGCCTGTTGTGCTCAGCATGGGATCCATAGAAGGCGGAAGCCTGCCGAACATCATTGCCGACCGCGTAGTGATGAAAGGCACGGTCCGTGCGGTCCGCGAGGATACGCGCAAGCGCATGGCCAAGCGAATTCAGGAGCTTGCCGGCAGCGTAGCAGCGGGAATGAACGGCCGGGCTGAGGTCAGCTACATCTATGGCTATCCGCCAACGGTGAACGATCTGCAGCTGATCCAGTTGGCAGAAGAGACACTGAGGAAAGCTCCTCAAGAGGTATCGATGGTTCATCTGGAACATTCGCAAATGACAAGTGAAGACATGGCTTATTATATGGACAAAGTACCGGGGGCCTTTCTGCTCGTGGGTGCCGGAGGCAGCGGGCGAGGTGAATTTCCGCTTCATCATCCCCGAATGACGATTGATGAGAAGGCTCTTACACATGGCGCAGCGTTTCTGGCAGATTTTACACTCAGGATCATGGATGAATTACATTCTAACGCAAAATTCCAGGTGAAAAATTCCATTTGATAACTCTACGTAAAATTCCTCCTGGGGGACAGGAGACAGCATGCAAAGTGTGGAATAGAGTCTTCAAGGACCTTGATCACATACAGGGGGTTGAAGATGATGAATGGGCCTATCTTACCGGCGAGGCCGCTTATCGGCAAAGAGGTGGTATCCCGGATAGAGGCTGATTATGAACGTTTTCGGGAAGGCATGCCTGATCAAGTTGAACATTATATTTTGGAACGTTATGGAGTAGATGTCTCATCACGGTACGGTGCTGCGTCCATAAGAAATCCCTTTGGCAAAGCATCTGGACAGCTATCCGTCAATATGGAGCAGGTCAGAGCGGATACGAAAGCCGGACTTGGATTTGTTGTCTTGAAGACCGTCATTGCCGAGAATCAGTATGGGAGCCGGTCGATGAAGGAGTGGGCGGTGAAGGAGACACGAATGGTGGTGAATCAGATCACCGGCAAGGAGACGGGAGAGCTCGGATGGAATGTGACCTGGAGGGGAAGAGGATGGTATGGCAGCCTGAAAGCCTATCTAGATTTCTTCAGGTCCGCCCTGGCAGAAGGAAGAACCCGCGGAACCGTCATTGTTCCCTCCTGCAAATATCACCTGCCAAGCCAAAGCGATCCCGGTTATCAGCTTGATGAATATCGGTACACAACCCAGATGTTATATAAAGTATGGAAGGAATCCGGACAATCTGGGCCGCTCCAGATGGAGAAGGATTTCAGTCCTACAGTAGCTGGTTCCGGTCTAGCCGGTCAAAAGTACACGGTGCTGGAGTGGCTGAGACAAGTCCCTTATCTGATCAAAACCTCGGTTCCCGAAAGCGACATTCAGCTTGGAATCAAGCTGATGAACACGATGTTCGATGACCGCTTCCAGCTTGAATCCTTCCGATGTCTTCTGGAAGAAGGCCAGGCCAGGCCGGATTATGTGGTGTATGCGAACCGGCTGTATGATTCGCGGCTCAAATTTCTGGGCAAGGAAGGCGCAGCCTACGGAGGCCCCGACTTAAGCAACCGTAATCTCCGGATTCTATCCAGGCTCCGCAAGCTGGAAGTTCAGGGTAAGCTGAAGAGACCAGTGCCGCCTTTATCCGGGACGGGAGATGTGCATTCCGGCAAAATGGCCGTGGAGTACGCCCTTCGGGGGGCGGAAAGTGTGCAGATGCATACGATGTTCCAGCGGCCGAACTCGGCCTTTGGCATGCGCACGGGCAGTAAGACCGAGCGGGCGCTGCATGAGCTGTATTTTCACCCCGCTGAAGGACTGATCACCTGGATGCTGCATCTGAAGGAACATCAGGAGATTAGCAGTCAAGATGGCATTATCCGGTTCAGGGATCTAGCCTCCTGGTATCGGAACGGGGGCAAGGAATACTTTCTGTACATGGTATAGGAGGACAACATACATGCGGAATTATAAGCAAATCAGGGAACAGCTGACTGGAGGCATAATCCCGGCTGTTCCTGTTCCTCGTTCGTCAGATGGCACCTTACACACAGAGGCTCATGAGAATTATGCGAAATATATGGCGGAGCAGAGGATTCTAGGGGTGGCCTTATGGGTGCATACCGGGAGAGGCCTGCAGCTAACCCGTCCTGAGAGGGAGTATATTCTTCGCAGCTGGAGAGCCCATCTTGGACCGGAGCGGACAATCGTAGCCGGTGCCGGCTCTCTTATCGATCCGGCTTGGGGGGCAGAGGAGAGGACCATGCGCTGGTACGCGGCCAGCCATGAGATGGCTGCCGATGCCATGAACTGGGGAGCAGATGCTCTGCTGGTCTTCCCACCGGTCATCTTCCGTGACCTTCCTGATGCTGAGCGGGACGAAGCCATTATTGCCTATCATCAAAGCTTGGCGGATCAGGGTTATCCGCTGATCCTGTTCTACCTGTATGAAGAGGCAGGCGGCGTTAAATACACGCCCGAAGTACTTAAGCGATTGCTTGAGCTCCCTCAAGTGATCGGAATCAAGGTCGCTACACTCGATAGTGTCATGACGATGCAGGATATTTCCGCCCAGCTCCAGACTCATTTTCCGGAACAGCTGCTGTTCACAGGTGAGGACCGGATGTTCGGCTACTCCCTCATGCGCGGTGCGAGAAGTGCGCTGGTCGGTCTTGGAGCTGCCTTTCCTAACATCCAGGCCGATCTGATCCAGGCGTTCAGAGAAGGGCACTATGATCAATTCATGGACCTGTCCGCCAGGATTGACGGTTTTGCTGAAGCTGCATTTGTAGCGCCCATGGATAAATATATTTTGCGTATGCTGTGGTGTCTGGTGCTTGCCGGCGTGATTCCAGAGGAAGCGGCTGGTGAGCTTGCGGGTTATGAGATGAGCAAGGAAGAGATCCATATTCTGCAAGAAGCCATAACGATCAACCGGCTATATTAGTAGCTAAATCAAATCTCTCCGCTATGGCAGGCCTAGGGTGTGTCTTTCTTTCTGGGTGAGACGGGTCCTGAGCGGTTCAGGTCATCTAAAATCGTGTTCATCTGCACCTTGAGTTCATCGAGAGCACTGCGGAATCGTTCCCAGTGAAAAGGGTGACCTACCGTCGCTTTCTCGGCTTTGCCGATGAGCAGCAGCAGCTCGGACAGCTCGTCCTTAAATTCCTTGCCGTGTCCTTCTCGTTCAATCCGGTACAGCTCCTTACGGTAAGCAGAAGCCCCATACAGCTCTTGAATCGGCATGTCGTTAAGGAACTGCCGCCCCGATTCGGTCAGACTATATACTTTCTTTCCTTCGATGGCCTCAGACGAGATTAATTTTCTGGTCTCCAGCATATTCAGAGTCGGGTAGATGGATCCGGGGCTGGGTGCATAGATTCCGCCGGTCTCTTCCTCAAGCGCCTTGATCATCTGATAGCCATGCTTCGGACCCTGGGTGAGCAGCTCAAGTAGAGCATATTTCACACCTCCGCGTCCAAAAAAGCGCTTCTTCCGTTCGTTTTTCCCACTACCTGCTGGCATAGATTCCGAATTCTCCATGGTCTACAATCTCCTATGTATTTACAATTTTATATCTATCTGAACTTCCGTCACTCCGTATCGAGTTCACTCTTTAGTATAATTCATGAAAATTACCTTTCAAAGGGAATATTAAGCCGCGCTTGGGTAAGTATCAAATATGTGCCTTCTTTTCTTTTCGGGTGGGATTTCCTATAATGTTCATGAATTAACTCAGCAATTACATTCTAAGGAGGATTCACATCCATGCCTAACCATTTACAAGATACGGTGAAGTTGAACAACGGAGTAGAAATGCCTTGGTTTGGTCTTGGCGTATGGCAGGTCAAAGACGGCGATGAAGTCTTGAGCTCTGTGAAGACCGCAGTTCGTCACGGTTACCGCAGTATCGATACCGCCGCAGCATATAAGAACGAAGAAGGCGTAGGACAAGCTATCCGCGAGGCACTTGAGGAGAATGGACTTAAGCGTGAGGAGCTGTTCATTACGACCAAGGTATGGAATGCGGATCAGGGATACGAATCGACTTTGTCGGCAATCGATGCCAGCTTAAGCAAGCTTGGGCTTGACTACGTGGATCTATATTTGATTCATTGGCCTGTTAAAGGCAAATATAAAGAAACCTGGAAGGCACTCGAGAAGATCTACCAAGATGGCAAAGCCAAGGCCATCGGGGTGTGCAATTTCCATGTGCATCATTTAGAGGATTTGATGGAGGATGCCAAGGTCATTCCAGCATTGAATCAGATCGAGCTTCATCCTTACTTAAGCCAGAAGGAAATTCGTGATTTCTGTGCGAAGAAAGGAATTGCCGTGGAAGCCTGGTCTCCACTTGCTCAAGGCAAGGTGGTGAAGGATGAGACCATTCAGGCGATTGGTAACAAGTACGGGAAAACGGCGGCTCAGGTTGTCCTTCGCTGGGACCTTCAGAACCACATCATTACCATCCCGAAATCGGTTCATGAAGAGCGGATCACCGGCAATGCGGATATCTTCGACTTTGAATTAAGCCCGGAGGATATGGCTGCCATTGATTCATTGAATTTGAATGAGCGTACGGGTCCTGATCCGGACAATTTCAATTTCTAGACGGGGCTATTCGGAAATATATTTTAAGTTAAGTTACACCATCTAGTACAAATCCACAAAAGGCTGGAGCCGCTGCTCCAGCCTTTTTCTGCTACGTGGAGACTTTTGCCTCCTGCTGATTTAGGTAGGTCTGGTTATCTCTTGTGTAATGAATCGTAATAATTCTCCAGGAGTATGACATATAAAGTCGGGAGAGGACTGAGCAAGCAATTCATGCGAATCAAATCCCCAAGTCACCGCAATAACTTTGACGTTGATTTTCTTGCAGGCCTCAATATCGCGCAGTTCATCGCCCACGTACAGGAGTTCATTTGTTGACAACCCCAGTTTTTTTCTCATGCTTGTGATCGCTTTGTGTTTGCCAAATAAGTTGGTGGCAGAATGAATACAATCAAAGTAATCCATATGGTGAAGCTGTATAAACTTATGAATATTCTCCTCCGTATTGGAAGATAGGATACCAAGGGAATAGCCCTGATCTTTCAATTCCTTCAACATCTCACTAACCCCGCAAACAGGCTCCAACTTGCTGATTTCCCGCTTGTATTCTCTTTTACCTTCAAGCAATAAGGCCGGGAGTTTATACATAGGGACCTTCAGCACTTTCAATCTCTCCGGGATAGACATATTGGACAGCGCCGGAATTTCTGTGTCAAGAATCCTTCTGCCTCCGTATTTCGCACCCAGCTGATTAAAGATCTGAATCGTTAATGTTTTGGAATCGACCAGAGTTCCGTCAAAATCAAAGATTAGATAAGGCTTCATTTCCGGGCTCCACCTCTAGTTTTAGTTATCTCTTTAATAAGACAAACAGCAAGACAGGAAAGTTATGTATAGTTTTTCGTGAAATTTACATTTTCTCTTTTCAAAGCTCCCAAAATGTGGCATGATTCCATTTAAACTATATACGAAAAGAAAGGGAGGGAGACAGGTGAGCAAAGCTGCTGCTGTGATGAAATCCGCTGTAAACAGCGCCACCGTATTTCCAATATTATTTGCTGTCAGTATCGTTCATTTGCTGAATGATGCCATGCAGTCGGCCATTCCGGCACTATTTCCGGTTCTTAAGGATTCGCTGTCTCTGACCTATGGACAGATCGGCTGGATCACCTTTGCCATGAATATTACAGCCTCTGTACTGCAGCCGGTTGTTGGCATCTATTCAGATCTTAGGCCGAGACCCTACATACTTCCTTTCGGTGTCTGCTTCACGCTGCTGGGTGTGGTCCTTGTGGCTTTCGCTCCAAGTTACTTATTCATCCTGCTCGCAGTCACGCTGATCGGTATAGGCTCGTCTGTATTCCATCCGGAATCATCCCGTGTTGCTTATCTGGCGGCGGGTCCCCGGCGGGGGTTGGCCCAGTCCATCTTTCAGGTCGGCGGGAACTTCGGAAGCTCCCTAGGGCCGCTGATGACCGCACTGATCTTCGTCCCGCTTGGACAGTTCAGTGTGATCTGGTTCAGTATCGCGGCGCTCATTGCAATCGGGATTCAGTACCGGGTTGCCAAATGGTACAGTGCCCAGGAACTGAAGCCAAGGACCAAGGTCTCCCCAGGGCAGTCTCCTGTCAGAAGATCGTTGTCCAAAGCGAAGGTGATTGCGGCGATGACGATTCTGGTGCTCCTTGTCTTCTCCAAGAACGTGTACATGGTCAGCATTACAAACTTCTATTCGTTCTTTCTGATTGATGGGTTCGGGATTACCAAACAGACCGCGCAGTGGTTCTTGTTCGCTTTCCTGGCCTCTTCAGCTGTTGGAACGTTCTTCGGCGGACCGCTCGCAGACCGTTACGGGAGAAGAAGCATCATATGGTTGTCCATTCTTGGCACCGCGCCGTTCTCTCTGCTTCTGCCTTACGCCAATCTGTTCTGGTCCGGCGTTCTGGTTGTATGTGCAGGTTTTATCCTTTCCTCGGCGTTCTCGATTATTGTTGTATATGCCCAAGAGCTTATGCCAGGTAAGGTGGGTCTGGTCTCAGGCCTATTCTTCGGCCTTGCCTTCGGACTCGGAGGGATTGGCTCAGCTGTGCTGGGGCATTATGCGGATGCAACCAGCATCACCAATGTTATGAAGGTATGTGCCTTCCTGCCTTTGATTGGGCTGCTTACAGTATTCCTGCCTAAAGATAAAGAGCTTCAAGAAGCGGTGTAAGTCGCTAGATGTGCAAATCATAGCTTACCTTTATATAGACACAATGAGTCGGCCGCAATTCCGGGCTGGGGAGGGTGCATATGTTCAAGTATGTCATTGATGAAGGCTTATCGTTGAGGCTGCTGGATATCCGGGACGCTGCCCGGTTATTTGAACTTACCATGCAGGACAGGGAGATGCTGGCCGAATGGCTGCCTTGGGTTATGCACACGCATACGGTGAGTGATTCGGAGAATTATATTAAGTCCCAGCTTGAGGAGTTTGCCCGCGGGAGCAGCCTAAGCTGCGGGATTGTGTATCAAGGCGAGGTGGTGGGCTGCATTTCTCTGATGGATATCAGCCAGGCTAACCGCAAAGCTGCCATTGGTTATTGGCTTGGTTCCGCTTATCAAGGCAGAGGACTTATGACTGGGGCTTGCAAAGCCTTGATTGATCATTCGTTTGGGGAGCTTGGACTCAACCGGATCGAGATCAGGGCTGGAGTAGGCAATCAGAAGAGCAGATCTATCCCGGTAAGACTTGGCTTCACCGAGGAAGGGGTCATCCGGCAGGCGGAGCTGAATGGGGACCGGTATATCGATCATGTGGTCTATGGTATTCTGGCCTCGGAGTGGACCTAAATATGCGGTTCATCATGCAGTCCACAATAAAAGGAATTTCGCCGGACAGATTATGGGAACATTTGCAGTCTCCAGCCACTTTCCAAAAGGTCAGTGCTCCGTTAATGGCTTTTCACAGCAGGGATAGCGGGGGTTATCCCAATAGGTGGGTAGAAGGCAGCTCGTATCCTTTACAAATGTATCTGCTCGGATGGATACCGCTGGGTCATCACACCATCCTATTCAAAAAAATAGATTATTCCGCGAAGCGAATATCAACGGATGAACACGGTCTGCTCCTTAAGTTCTGGCAGCACACTATGGAAGTTAGGCCTGATCCGGATTCACAGGCGGTCCTGTTTAGGGATACGCTTGAGGTCAGGAATGGAATTCTTACGCTGCCGACATACCTGGGAGTGTATGTGTTCTTTATCTACAGGCATTGGAGAATGAAGCGGCTGATTAAGAACGGAAGGTTAGACTAATAAAGAGAGAACGGCCTGAACGGGCTGTTCTCTCTTTTTGCTACATGCTTATGCAGATCTCCCCAGGACAATCTCAGGCTACGAATTTAGTCAAGGAGATTAGCCCGGTTATGGTAATTACATTAAGAAGAGTAGAGATCAGGATCGTCTGTGCGGCAAAATCCGGTTCATTCTGATATTCTTCAGCCAGAATCGAGGTGTTGACGCCAACCGGCATG
Organism: Paenibacillus sp. Paensp111; assembly: GCF_059492195.1. NCBI lineage: Bacteria > Bacillati > Bacillota > Bacilli > Caryophanales > Paenibacillaceae > Paenibacillus > Paenibacillus sp. Paensp111. The sequence continues at coordinate 2,715,630 of NZ_CP168527.1, read as the reverse complement.
CCGGAGGCAATGAGCAGCGCTTGGGCTGGAATCCCCTTGAGACCGAGCAGCAGGATGAGAATGAAGCCAACAGCAGGTGCGAGCAGCAGCCTCAGTCCCACACTTAAGTAGACCTCGATTCGGTCCAGCCTTAGCGGATATTTGATAATCTGTGCCCCGAGCGTCAGCAGGGCGATGGCTACCATGGACTGGTATCCATATTGTAGAGGCTGGTAGATGAACATCGGAAGCGGAACACTGAAAATATGCATCACGAGTCCCAGCACCAAGGCATAGGGAACGGGCATTTTCAAGAACCCTTTGATCGCATGGCGGTATAAACCTTCCGTCTTCGCTCCTTGAATGGAGATGACCCCATAAGTGAATGTAACCAGACTGTTCATCGACATAATGAGGGCCTGTATCGAACCGGCAAGAGGATCCCCCTTGAAGGCCAAAGTGTTGATCGGCAGTCCGTAATTCCCGGCATTGTCTATAATCAGACTGTTCGAGAAAGCCGCCTTCATGCCTTTGGTGAATTTACGCTGCCTTGATACGAGCGTAGCGACTCCGTACAGAATCAATACATATAAGGTATAGAACAGGGCCACATTGCCGAAGAGCGCAGGCGACATTTCTGATTTGTACATGCTGATAAAGACCGCCGCGGGGGTTATGTAATAAAAGTTGATTTTGGTTAGTGTATAGAGATCAAGCTGGAAAATATACTGCATCACGGAACCAATACTGATTAGTATAAATATGGGCAGCACGACTTGAACAAGAATGTCTGCGATCATGGGTATGAATTCATCTTCTTTCCTTGGGATCTTGCTGGCAGGACTGTCGGCGCTGACCATTATACCATGCCTGGGGTCGAGCATGAATTAGATATTTCAGGAAGAAGGGGCATTGTGACGCAACAAAAAAACAAGGTTGCACTTAGTGCAGCCTTGTTGCTAAGAGAAAGCCGGCTAGTTCACCCAATTACATATGAACTAATGTGAGAGATAAGGGTTAACCACCAGGACGGATGCTGTAAATTGCTGTCCTTGATACCAAGCGGTTATTTGGGTCAGGCCCGGGTGGATTCCTGTGAGGTTTCCTTGTGAATCAATCTGGGCAATATCAGGATTCTTACTGGAATATTGAACCTGTGAATTAATGGTTTGGACAGAATTCGGAGAGTTCTTGAACAAGGCCACTGTATCAAGTGTGTCTCCGACAGTGATCGAGTACTCATTTGAATCTAAATAGAAGCTTCCAGGTGTAGACACAAGAATAGTTGTGTAAGGAGGCGGATTATCTTTAAACCCGCCAACTATAATGGTATCTCCTGATCCAGGAGGATTAGGGAGACTGATCATCCCGCCTTCACCGTGGTCCGTCGTGTATCCGCCGGATGTGTTCGGTTGGGTAGGAAAGGTAACTACGACACTCGTTTTGATGGTCACTTCATTTTCCAACTTGATGACGTTCTCCTCAGCGGCATAACTCACCCCGGATGCAGACAGGGTCAACAGGAATCCGGCAGCTAAGATAAAAGATTTGTATGTGAGTCCGTGTGAAGTCGATTTAGTCATGAATATAACTCCTTTCATGTATTGATATATTTACAATTATGGTATTATAGCCCAATAAATAACAGGTACTATATCTTTAATTCTTCAGAATTACTTCCTACCTAAGTGCGAATTCTTACGAAATGGTATAATGGGATAAATTCTATTAATCTAAGTTGATCCGCACAATGATCGTAAGGAGGGAACCTGAATTTCAACGATATCTATTCGAGAGCATTTGAATACCGAACCGTTACCGATGAACCTGCTGCTCCTGGCCGATCCCGATGAACATAGGATTCGAACGTATATACATAGTGGTTCCGTCTTCAAGTTGCTGGAAGGAGAGCAGGTAATGGGCATCTGCGTGCTGGTGCCTCGTTCGGATGACAATGCCGAGATCGTTAACATCGCTGTAGCTGAAGAAGCTCAGGGCAGAGGCTTTGGAACACGGCTGCTTCGGCACACCCTAGATGCTGCCCGACGGGCAGGTTATGTTCGTCTGAAGGTGGGAACTGGGAACTCCAGCTTGAACCAGCTGGCCTTTTACCAGAAGAATGGTTTTCGTATAGTGGACGTCTTGCGGGATTATTTTGTCAAGAATTACGATCAGCCCATAGTAGAGAATGGAATCCTTTGCAGAGATATGATTATGTTAGAAATGGACTTACACGGAATGAAAGGATAAGAAGACAACGTGATTAGATATCGAACAATGACTATAGAAGATGCGGAATGCATTGCACATATTGACCGGTCGGAGTATATTGAGAAGGTTTATAGGGCTGAGGGAGGCCGGATTGAGGAAGTCCAGGCCGGGCATGAATGTCCGACATGGGACCAGCCCCACTTGGAAGAGCTGAAGGCACGGTACCGGGATCAACTGCGCGGCGGCGGGTATGCTTATGGCGCATTTGACGAAGATAGACTGGCCGGCTTTGGGGTTCTGGCATTTAAGCTTCGGGGACAAGACCAGAACCAGCTTCAGGTGGATCTGATGTACGTATCGAGAGCTTACCGGAGACAGGGGATTGGGAGGACCGTGATGGACGAATTGAAGCGGGAAGCGATCCGCCGCGGGGCTGCCTACCTCTATGTATCCTCTACCGAAACTCAGTCCGCAGTGCAGTTCTATACCCATTGCGGGAGCCGGCTGACTGCTGAGGTGGATGAAGAGCTGTACCGGCTGGAACCCGAAGATATTCATATGGTGATCAAGCTGTAAATCTGTAATTTGGTGGTGAATCATGATATTTTGGCGTAAATTGTGGGTGTTTGGCTGGAAAGAGGCACTCTGCTGTATTTTTCCGGTGATTATATTTGCCTCTCTGGCCATAACCAAGTTCATTCATGTCCCTTACGTGCCCAGGTACGATTTGATCCTGATGATCTGTATCGTGGCCCAGGTGGCCATGGTGTTATTCAGTCTGGAGACGATCGATGAGCTTAAGGTGATCTGTCTGTTCCATATTATTGGACTGGCTCTCGAGCTGTACAAAGTACATATGGGGTCTTGGTCTTATCCCGAGCCGGGATGGAGCAAAATATATGGCGTGCCCCTCTACAGCGGCTTCATGTATGCGAGTGTGGCGAGTTATATCTGTCAGGCCTGGAGGCGAATGGACTTGCGGATTACCGGCTGGCCGGGTCCTGTTCTCCCGTGGCTGATCAGCGGGGCGATCTATTTGAACTTCTTCACTCACCACTATATTGGTGACTATAGATGGGTTCTGATTGTACTGTTATGTCTCATATTCTATAAGACACAGATCTATTTCAAGATTGAGGAGCTAAGCTTAAGGTTGCCGCTAGTTGTCTCTTTTCTGCTGGTTGGATTCTTCATCTGGGTGGCCGAGAACATATCTACTCTGCTTGGTGCTTGGCGCTATCCGGATCAGGAACATGCATGGCAGATGGTTCATCTTGGCAAAATCAGTTCCTGGTTCCTGCTCGTGGTCATCAGCCTGATCATTGTCGCCCAGTTGAAGCATGTTAAAGGCCAGCGTGACCGCAGTGATCCAAGGCCTGCCCTGCAGCCTGAAGTCGATGTGCCTAACTGAATCTGTTTTGCGGGAGAGTTGTTCATGAAGAGAAAAGGTTATATGTATTATATTATCTGGATCATTGGCGCGCTTCTATTGCTCTACTATGGTAATCATTATTTGACTGATGTGGCACGCCAATCGGAAGTAGACTTCAATATTAAAAGAGTAGTGTGGGTGAGTGCAGCCTACGCCTTTGTTCTGGGAGTCTATTTGAGTGCTCTATTGGGTCTGCCTGGCAGGTCCAATTTCAACAAGCCGATGTTCATCGCCGTGTTCCTTCCAAGCTTTATTCTGCTGATCTATGTGCTTCTGTCCAGTTATACAAAGCTGCCTGCTATCCCTTATTATGATGATATTACCGGTCGTAACGGTCATTTTTACTTAGGTGTGATCAGCGGACTGTCGCTCATCAAGAGTTTGTTTGAACTGAGAAGATAGACGATTAAGGTAATTATAAGAACCACCGCTAGGCTCATGGGCCATGCTGTGGTTCTTTTTGTAATGAAATGAGGAATGAGAATTCCCAAATTATTTTTTTGAGAAATCTAGCGACAAACAGAGGGAAAAACGTTAAAATAGTCACAGAAATATTAGTGCAATCGTATGCACAAAGTTAAGGCACGCGAAATTTGCACACGACGAATCATATAATCAGGACAACTTATAGATTTAAAGGAGCGGTTATGAAAAGAATTTGGTGGAAAGAAGCAACGGCGTATCAGATTTATCCCCGGAGTTTTATGGACAGCAACGGTGACGGTATAGGTGATCTTCAAGGGATCATTTCCAAGCTTGATTATTTGCACGACCTCGGAATCAATGTCATTTGGATCTGCCCGATCTTTAAGTCTCCCAATGACGATAACGGATACGATATCTCCGACTATCAGGACATTATGGAAGAGTTCGGCAGTATGGAGGATTTCGATCAGCTGCTGCACGAGGTGCATGCACGCGGCATGAAGCTGATTCTGGACCTGGTGATTAACCATACTTCAGACGAGCACCCATGGTTCATTGAATCCCGTTCCTCCAAGGATCATCCTAAGCGTGATTATTATATATGGAGTGACGGACAGGATTCTGCTGAGCCGAATAACTGGGAAAGTATCTTCGGGGGTTCGGCATGGGAGTATGATGCGGATACTGAGCAGTATTTCATGCATGTCTTCTCAACAAGACAGCCCGATTTGAACTGGGAGAACCCGAACGTGCGCCGGGAGTTGTATGAGATGGTGAATTGGTGGCTGGACAAGGGAATTGACGGTTTCCGGGTAGACGCTATCTCACATATTAAGAAAATAGCCGGATTCCCGAATATGCCGAACCCGGAGGGGCTTAAATACGTTCCTTCCTTTGACGGTCATATGAACCGTGAAGGCATTCACGAATTCCTGTTGGAATTGAAGCAGGAGACATTCGACAAGTACGACATTATGACCGTTGGCGAAGCCAGCGGCGTATCGACCGAACAGGCGGATCAGTGGGTAGGAGAAGAGAACGGCAAATTTAATATGATTTTCCAATTCGAGCATTTGGCCTTATGGAACAAGAGTGTGACCGGGGGGCTGGATATTAAAGCTCTTCAAGAGACGCTTAGCCGCTGGCAGAAAGGTCTTGAGGGAAGAGGCTGGAACGCACTCTTTATTGAGAACCATGACCAGCCTCGCTCAACGTCCACTTGGGGGAACGACCAGGAGCACTGGCAGGCATCGGCCAAATCTTTGGCTGCCATGTACTTCCTTATGCAGGGAACGCCTTTTATCTATCAAGGGCAGGAGATCGGGATGACGAATGTACAGTTCGATTCGATTGAGGATTACAATGATGTGGCCATTAAGAACCTCTACCAGCTGGAGCGCGAAGCAGGGAAGAGTCATGAAGAGATCATGCAGATTATCTGGAAGAACGGCCGGGATAATTCCCGGACACCTATGCACTGGAACGGCAAGGCCAACGCAGGCTTTACAACAGGTACGCCGTGGCTGAAGATTAACCCGAATTATCCTGACATCAACGTGGAGCAGCAGATTCAGGACCCGAACTCGATCTACCACCATTACAAGAGATTAATCGCACTTCGTGCGGCAAATCCGGTTATCGTGTATGGTACTTATGATCTTGTGCCGCAGCAGGATCCGAATCTCTATGCATACAGCCGGACACTTGGCAATGAGAAACTGCTAGTGATCTCGAATCTCTCAGCGAACGAAGCGCTGTTCGACTGCCCGATCGAATGGGTATATGATTCTGCGGAGCTGCTCATTCATAACTATGAAGCCGATGCTTCGGAGAGCATCCAGACGCTGGCGCTCAAGCCGTATGAATCCAGAGTATATTTGCTGGTCACTGCAGATGTAGATCAGGAACAGAAAGCGGAAGACACGGTAGAACAGCCTGTACTGTAACCGAGTTCTCTAGGGTTATCTGACAGGTAGTATTCTAAGTAGCAATTCGTAGAATTGATTCTTAAATAAGATTCTTAAATAAGATGCATAACAAGAAGCCCTGTCCAAGTTGGACAGGGCTTCTTGTTTGCATTTTTATTAAATTGATGAAACGGGTTGCTGCCTTTATCTCGGAACATAGGCCCGAACGACCTGTACTTGGGCCCGGTAAGATTTACCCTGATATTCGGCCGTGATGTAGGTGATCCCCGCATGTACGCCGTTAATGTTACCATCTGGGTCGTATTCTACGACTTTTGAATTATCGCTTTTGAAAATGCACTGATTCGTCACATTATGGATGCTCCCATCTTTATCTTTGAAGAAAGCGGCAGTATCCAGAGAAGTTCCAGCGGTTAAGGAATATTCGTCCGAGTCCAGATAGAAGCTGCCTTCTAACGGGGACTGTTCTTCACCAGCCAGCTTGGTCAGCTGCAAAATGTACTGATCGCTAACGGGGATGGTTCCCATTAATACAATTCCGCCGTCTGGCCCTGCAGTCCCCCGGCCCTGACCGTATAATTTCGAGTCAGGAAGAAGCGTATAGTTCAGGATCTCTCCATTCTCATCTACCATTAACACTTCGAATAAACTCTCGTAATCAGGATAGGAGCCTTTCTGAACATTCCCGATCAGGGCGTATCCCTGTCCGGTTCTTGCGACAGTGGTGAAGAGATCCCGATCTGCGCTGGGATCATAGCTTTTCTCCCACATTACTTCCCCGGCTGCATTTACTTTGGATAGATAAGTGATATCATGGCCATCCTTCTCCCCGGAGCTGGCAATCACATAGGCTCCGTCACCAGATGCCGTGATAGAATATGCATTACGGCCGGAATTTGGCTGGACGAATTTCTTGGTCCACAGTTCCTCGCCTTCGGCGTTCAGTCTAGTGACGAGGGCGCCGTCATTTCCGTTATCACCGATTATGGTATCAAGAGTGCCCACGGCGATGGAACCGCCATCTGGAGCAGCAATAATATCATTGTAGTGTTGATTGCTGCCGAACCGGTACCAATTGAACCACACCTGCTGTCCCCGGGCGTCTGTCTTGAGCACATAGGCTGAATCTTCGCCAGAGGCCGAAAGGGTATAGCCGGTTACAACAAATCCGCCATCTTCGGTCTCGGCGACCGAATCTCCATTCGTATTAGCACCTCTATCAAATACTTGATCCCATTCCACGGCACCTTGTGCAGTAAGTTTGGTTAGGAAAATAGCACTATGAGGTCTTCCGTCATCACTGCTGAAAGTTCCACTGACAATAAATCCGCCGTCCTTGGTCTCAATAGCCTTTTTGGCATAAGTATATTCTCCATGCTGAATCTTCTGCTGCCACTGTGTGTTTCCAGAAGAATTCAGCTTCAGAACATAAGCCTCGGTATCTCCGTCACTACTCTCTCTGGTGTCACCTGCGGCAATATATCCTCCGTCCGAGGTAGGGGTTACACTGCTGCCATTTGTGGACAGGTACTCCTTACCGAACTGATGGGACCATTCCATAACGGGTTGTCCGGTCGCGGCAGAAGCATAACTGTGACCTGCTAGAATCCCTGAGGCTAGGGTGAGGCAAGCCAGAGCATAACGGGTATTACGGATAATGGATTGGATCAAACTTCGACACTCCTCGCAAAAATTTATTAATCAGTTGTGTGCAGGTATGTACGTGATAGTGAGCTATTGATGAGTTATACACTTTGGTAAGTTAAAAGCTTGGTGGAAATCTAACAGGAGGAGTAAGAGGATTCGGTGTAATCTTTAAATAAAGAGCCATCCAGAGGGATGGCTCTCATGATTATCTCGGCACGTAGGCACGAACAACCTGAACCAAAGCTTTATAGGTTTGACCGTTATATTCCGCTATAACATGGGTAATGCCGGCGTGAACGCCGATAATGTTGCCGTCCTTATCATATTCAGCGACTTTGGGGTTCTCACTTTTGAATACAGCCTGTTTGGTAACATTATGAACTTGTCCGTCCTTGTCCTTAAAGATGGCAATTGTATCGATCGAAGTACCTGCAGACAACGAGTATTCATCTGAATCCAGATAGAAGGCACCGTCAGCTGTTCCCGGATCTCCATTTGCCGAGACATTTACCCGAAGCTGGGCATACAGACCTTTGTACTCTGCAGTGATTGTGGTGCTGCCTGGTTTCTTACCGGTAATGAGTCCTGATCCATCTACGGTCACCACATTCTCATCATTTGACGTGTAGGTAACAGGATCAGTAATCTCAGCCTTGGTTCCATCTGAATGTACAGCTTGAGGATGCACGGCCACATTCTTGCCTACTTCCAGAGTCTTGGTTGCGTCGGGGAACTCAATACTTGTAACCTTGGGTTCTTCCGCCTGGCTGCCGGCAAGCTTGGTCAGTTGAAGAACATATTCTTCACCCTGATTGGCCTGGCCCGTAAGCACGAATCCGCCATCCGGAGAGACCGCGCCTCTGCCAACAGCATACAGATTCGGTTCGCCGAAGAGCACGTTGTCCAGAACCTCACCGTTCTTATCTACCTTGAGCACCTCAAATTGATTTTGTTCGTCAGGGTATTGACCTTTCTCATTCTCTCCTAGAAGCGCATAACCGTCTTGAGTACGAACAACCTGTGTGAAAAGCTCACGATCCGGAGTCGGGTCATAAGTCTTCTCCCAGATGACCTCGCCATTTGCGTCGATCTTGGTCAGGATGTTAATATCCGCACTGGTTCTGCTTCCAATCACATAACCTCCATCGGTCGCAGGCGTTATCGAGAATGCCGAGCGTTTGGAGCCCCCTTGAGTAAATTTCTTGGTCCAGACTTCTTCGCCTTTCGCATTCAGCTTGGTCGCTATAGCGGCATCATTCTCGCCGGGGCCGTACATCGAGTTAATGGTACCCACTGAAATCGTTCCGCCGTCAGAGGTTGGTATGATATCATTGAAATATTGATTGCTATCGAATGTGAACTTCTTATACCACAGCTGGTTACCCTGGGCATCCGTCTTGAGTACATACGCCGGTGCCTCTCCCCACGAGGTTGCGCTGTAGCCGGTCACTACGTAACCGCCATCTTCACTTTCTACAACAGATTCACCATACTGATTGGCGGATCCGCTACCATACTCTTTCTCCCATACAACACTGCCCTGGGCAGACAATCTGATTAAATAGACGACACTGTGCGGCCTGCCGTCATAATTCTTGGTCGACCCGCTGACAATATATCCACCATCCTTGGTAGGAACTGCTTTATAAGCGTAAGTATATTCCGAGTCACCATGCTCTACCTTTTGTTCCCATTCTTTCTGGCCGGAGGCGTTAACTTTAAGAATGTAGGCCCCTGTAATTCCATAGCTCGAAGGGTCTGTTCCGGTAATGTCCCCTGCAACGATGTAGCCACCATCGGGGGTAGGGGTTACACCGCGTCCATTGGAAGACAGCTGATCTTTCCCATATTCATGTGACCATTCAATCACCGGTTTCTGGGTGTCCAGAGCGGCATATCCCGTGCTGGCGAACACCCCTGTAGCAACTGTAAGACTAGTAATCAGATAAGCGGACTTGCGAATCATAGTATGGAACAAACTTCGACACTCCTCCCGGATATTTGTATTAAAGTTATGGTTGATAAGTAGGAAACTTCTATTTCTCCATTATTATGGAAGTGTTTTCATTTGGGTATCCCACTATATTCATAAATTATGGAAGACAGAAGACTCATAAAGTCGGGAAATGGGACCCTTTTACAAACCTGTAAATTAGGTAGAGTTGCCCTGTTCAGGTACTTAAGCATCACAAGTCAATTTCATTTGGAAAAGAGGCGGATCACCTGCCTTGTTGTTTAGAATCTTTTAAATGTTTACAATTTAAGAGAATCCTTTAGACTGAACTGTCTGACGTAACCTAGTGAAATGCGATATTCGCCTACTAAATGAATACACATCATTGGAGGTAAAGAACCATGGCAAAAGTATTAATTTTCGGGGGAACTCGTTATGTTGGCAAAAAACTGGTTGAGCTTCTTCTTCGGGAAGAACATGATGTCACTTTGGCGACCCGAGGCAACACACCGGTTATCTTTAGCAGGAGGGTCAAGCACTTAACACTCGACAGGACGAGCAGAGCAGATCTGCTGCGAACAGCATCTAGAGGAGACTGGGACGTGGTGTATGACAACATCTGCTATTCCCCGGATGACGCCAGCAGTGCGGTTCAGGCCTTCGATGGTCATGCCGGTCGTTATATCCTAACTTCAACTCTATCTGTATATGATCCAGTTGATCATCTTCTGACTGAGAAGGACTATGATCCTTATCTAAATCCTATCCGTGAAGGTTCAGCTGCAGATTTCACCTATCAGGAAGGCAAGCGTCAAGCAGAGTCCGTCTTCTTCCAACAAGCGAGCTTCCCTGTTGCCGCCATGCGGATTCCTATTGTGCTGGGTCTGGATGATTACACCAAGCGGCTTCATTTCCATGTGAATCATATCAAGGAGAAGCTGCCGATCGGGGTTCCAAATCCGGCTGCTAGACTTAGCTTCATCTCCTCGGATGAGACAGCGAAATTCCTGGCTTGGCTGGGTCAGGGCAAGCTTGAAGGGCCTGTTAACGCCGCTTCTAGCGGAACGCTTTCCGTCCGTCAGATTCTTAGTATCATTGAAGAGGTCACCGGACAGACTGCAGTTATCCAGGCGGATACTCACCCGGAGCACAGGTCGCCATTTGGTGTGCCGGCAGACTGGGTCATGGACACGAATAAAGCGGTTCAAGCCGGGTATTCCTTTGCTGCACTATCAGATTGGTTCCCTGAGCTTGTAAGAGATATTGCGAACGGAAAAGCATAAGGTTAATTTGAACAGGAGGGATTGCTTTGTGTTATGAAGGAAAGGTTGTCATCGTTACCGGTGCGGCGGATGGAATCGGGCGCTCTGTAGCGGAAGCTTATGCTGCGCTAGGAGCCTCGGTCATTATTGCAGATACCCAGGAAGCCAAGGGAGCTGCTGCTGCGGCAGAATTACGCCAAGAAGGAAGACATGCGATGTTCGCTTCTTGTGACGTGAGGAAAGAAGAAGACATTATACGATTGATGCAGGAGACAGCAAGCGAGTATGGGCGTATCGATATCCTGATTAACAATGCGGGTATCTCCAGGTGGAAATCTCCTTATGAGCTTAAGCTGGAAGAATGGGATGATGTGATGAACACCAATGTCCGCAGCTGCTTCCTGGCAACCCGGGAAGCTGCCCGGCATATGACAGAGCTCGCGATTCAAGGAGCTGTCGTCAACATCTCCTCAACACGGGCTGTCATGTCAGAGCCGAATTCAGAAGCCTACGCGGCTTCCAAAGGGGCCATAAATGCATTGACCCATGCCATGGCGATCTCTCTTGGCAAGGATGGGATTAGAGTCAACAGTATTAGTCCGGGATGGATTGAGACTAAAGACTACGAGGCGCTGCGTCCGGAGGATCACCAGCAGCATCCGGCGGGAAGAGTAGGGAGACCTGACGATATTGCCAGAGCTTGTCTCTATTTGACCCATCCGGACAATACATTTATTACAGGTGCTAATTTGGTTATTGATGGTGGAATGACCCGCAAAATGATTTACGAAGAGTAGAAGTATCTATTTCTAGTGAATTCTATATTAATAGAGCCTACGCACATTAATGGAGGAGCTGACCTATGAGAATTGGTATTATTGGACTTGGAGGCATTGCCCAAAAGGCTTATCTGCCGGTAATTACGGCCCGTGAGGATATTGAGTTGGTATTGTGTACCCGCAATCTACAGACACTAAATCAATTAAGCGCCAAATATCGGATTCATAAGCATGTTCAGACGGTGGAAGAGCTGATTGCAATGGGAGTAGAGGGAGCGTTCGTCCATACCTCTACCGAATCCCATCCTGCTATCGTGGAGCAGCTGCTGCGAGCCGGAATTCATGTCTATGTGGACAAGCCCATTGCGTACACACTGGCGGAATCGCGCCGGATCGTGGAGCTTGCTGAACAGACAGGCCGGAATCTGATGGTCGGATTCAATCGAAGATTTGCTCCCATGTACGCCAAGCTTAAAGATGTGGAAGAGCGCCGTCTGGTTATTTTGCAGAAGAATCGTCTGCATCATCCGGATATTGCCCGCCGGTTCGTCATGGATGATTTCATTCACGTTGTAGATACACTTCAGTTTCTGGCCCCTGGGGACATTACCGGATCCCATATCTCTGCCCGAATAGAAGAGGGTAAGCTGTATCAAGTTATGCTGCAGCTGGATGGTGAGGGATTCAGCTGTGTGGGAATCATGAACCGGGACAACGGTGTAAATGAAGAAATACTTGAAGTGATGAGTCCAGGGAACAAATGGATGGTTAAAAATCTAAATTCAACAATTCATTATACCGGCGGGGAAGAACAGCATTCTCATTTCAGTGATTGGGATCCGAATCTGTATAGAAGGGGGTTTGATCAGGTCATTGATGAATTCTTAACCTCGGTTAGAGAGCAGAGAGCACCTTCCCCTTTACCCCGAGATGCGCTGAGAACACATGAACTGTGCGAAGATCTGTTGAAGGAACTAGAAGCAAGAGGTGCTGCCGCCTGGGTTCAGAGCTAAACGTAGTACACTGGTCAAGCACTAACTTCCTTGTTGAGACGGACATCCCCACGCTAATGTCTTGTAATTAGCAAGGGGATGTTTTATATTGACATTACAGCAGGTCAAAAAAAGAGGTGAACAGACGAGTTGACTCCGCGCACGAAGGAACAAAACGAAGAGATCCGGCTTCGGCGTCTAGCGCAGATCCGGAGGGCCGCTGCCGATGTGTTTTTGAATAAAGGGCCATTACTTGAAATCCGCGATGTAGCTGGACAGGCGGGGCTTGGCTATGGCACGGTCTACCATTATTTCAGCAATAAGGGCGATTTGCTCCATGATCTGCTATGGGACGCTTTGGACCGGGCCGGGATAGGGCTGGACACCCCGCCTGCTGCGGCTCCTGGGAAGACGCCGCCGGCAGGCGGGGAACATGTCAGGGCTGCTGCGGTGAATACCGGCAGCTTGCACGCCGCGGCCAGTCTAAGCGAACGGCGCGCAGCTCCTGCCGCCGCATCTAGTCTAAGCTGTGCTGCGATGGCAGCAGAAGAGCTTGGTCCCGCTGCCGCCGCCTGCATTCGGCTGCTGCAGCTGTGGGCGGAGGACCACGCCCTATATCTGCTGCATAAGCTGGCCGTTGAAGGCTTTGCCCCGCTGCCTGAGGCGCTTTCAGGCCCGCTCTCAGCGGCCTTTAGCCGTGAGGTGCTAGCGCCGCTGGCCGCGCTGCTTGAGTCCGGGCACGAGGCAGACGTGGCTGGCCCTTCCAGCGGGAATGCGGCGCAGCCGCATGATCAGCTGCAGCGGGCGGAAATGCTGCTGGCCGCCTTGGTCGGCTGTGCTTCAATCTCGCTCCGCCGCGGAAAGCTGCACGAAGAGGCCGGGGATATCGCCCGGCTGCTAAAGTTATAATCGAGAAGGAGCGAATAGATCACGATGATCATTCTGAAATCACCCAAGGAAATCGAAGAGATGATGCCGGCAAGTCAAATCGTTGCGGACTGCTTACGTGAGGTGACCAAATTGATTGAACCTGGAATCACCACCCAGGAGATCAATGACTTTGTTGCAAGACATATTACCAAGCTGGGAGGCCGGCAGTTCACCAAGGGGTATAACGGTTTCCCTGCTGAAACCTGCACTTCGGTCAACGAGGTGGTGGCCCACGGCATTCCTTCGAATCTGGTACTTAGAGACGGGGACCTGTTGAAGCTTGATATTGTTGCAGAATACGGCGGATGGTTCGGCGATTCGTGCTGGAGCTATACCGTGGGGAATGTCCGGCCTGAGGTTCACAAGTTAATGCGGGTGACCAAGGAATGCTTGGAACTGGGGATCGCCCAGGCGATCCCGGGAGGGCGACTAGGCGATATTACGTCAGCAATTCAGCAGCATGCGGAAGCGAACGGCTTCTCGGTTGTACGGGACCTGCTTGCACACGGGATCGGGCGTAGTCTGCACGAGGAGCCCAGCTACGAGCATATCGGAACAGCCGGCAAAGGCATTCGCTTGAAGGAAGGCATGGTCTTTACGATAGAACCCATGATCAACGAGGGGACTTACCATATTACGATTGATGATGATCAGTGGACGGCGAGAACGGCCGATGGCAAGCTGTCGGCGCAGTATGAGCATACGATCGCGATCACAGCAGACGGACCGCTAATTTTAACGGCCCAGTAAGAACAGAGACGAACAGGCGGGAATGCATTTCGCCTTCATGCGAATGAGCCGCTTAACGATATATATTCAAGAGAAACCGCATAGGAATGCGGTTTTTTTGTTATGGCTAGTTATTATGAACAAATAAATATACTTGTTGTTTACATTGACTCTGCGGACAATTGTCTGATAGTATACAACGTGCGGACAATTGTCCGCATTGATAGCATGATCGTTTGAAAGGAGAGCGGAGACATTCCATCCATTCCATACTGTAGATTGCCGTTAGATGTAGATACATATAAGGAGGATTAATTATGAATACAGCAAGTACAACTTCGGGAGCCAATGCCCCCATAGGCGAGATTAAACGGCTTCCCATAGTGATTTCTCTCATGATAGGGGCATTTCTCGCTCTGCTTAATGAGACTTTGCTTGGTGTGGCTCTCACTGACCTGATGCAGGATTTGAAGGTACCCTACTCCACGATTCAGTGGTTGACTACAGGTTATATGCTGTTGATCGGAATTCTGGTTCCGGTGACAGCTTTACTGATTCAGTGGTTTACAACCCGGCAGATCTTCATCAGTGCGATGGTACTGTTCTTCGCCGGCACCCTGATTGCCGGATTGTCTCCGAGCTTTGGGGTCTTATTGATCGCGCGGCTGGTGCAGGCACTTGGAACAGGTCTGCTGCTGCCTGTAATGATGAATACCATCCTGACGATCTATCCGCCGGAGAAGCGCGGGGCAGCCATGGGTACAATTGGCCTGGTCATTATGTTCGCTCCAGCCATTGGCCCTACACTGGCCGGATTGATTTTGGATTCCTTGAACTGGCGCTGGCTGTTCTTCTCTGTTCTGCCGCTGGCCTTATTCTCCATCATTTTTGCTTCCATTTATTTGCGCAATGTGTCCGAAGTAACACGTCCCAAGGTAGATATCTTATCTATCCTGCTCTCTACCATAGGCTTTGGCGGGATTGTCTATGGATTCAGCAGTGCAGGTGATCCCCAAGTCGGTTGGTCAAGTCCGCTGGTCATTGCTTGTCTGATTGCCGGTTCTATCGGCTTGTTCTTGTTCGTTATTCGTCAGATCAAGCTACGCGAACCCGTACTGGATATGCGGACCTTCAAGTACCCGATGTTCTCGCTGGCCGTCATTCTGATGGTCATTCTGATGATGACTTTGTTCTCGACACTGACCCTCCTGCCGATGTTCATGATTAGTGGACTTGGGCTAAAAGCATTCACCGCCGGCCTTATCCTGCTCCCTGGCGGAATTATTAACGGATTTATGTCACCGGTCACCGGCCGTTTATTTGACCGGTTCGGGCCTAGAGCTCTGGTGATTCCCGGTATTGTCCTCATGGCAATCACCCTGTGGATGTTCACCCGGGTAACGACCACATCCGAAGTGTTCGTGATTATTATCCTTCATTCCGTTCTGATGATCGGACTGTCGATGGTCATCATGCCTGCACAGACGACAGGACTCAATCAGCTGCCGCGTCAGCTGTATCCCCATGGTACTGCCATCATGAATACCATTCAGCAGGTGGCTGGCGCAGTGGGGACAGCTTTATTCATCAGCATCATGTCCTCCGAGCAGAGCCGCTATCTAAGTGGTGTCCAAGATCCGCATAATCCGAAGCAGCTTGCAGAAGCCATGACTTCCGGTGTGCATCATGCATTCTGGGCTGCGGCCATTTTGACGGTTGGCGCTCTGATCCTGTCCTTGTTCATGCGACGGAGTACCAGTCCTCTTGAGCAGCCGGCCCAAAGCCAAGTTTAGCGGGTATTGATCCTATAAGAGAGTAAAGGTTACAATGAATTGATGTATTTATCCATTACTTGCTTAGAAGGAGAACTTGGTCTATGCCGCTTCATGAAGAGAGTAGAAGCCATCTGGAGATTAATGATTTGATATTAAAGAATGCCAGATTACTGATCGAGGAGAAGGGTGCCGATAAAGTCAGCATGCACCAGATAGCCAAGGCAGCAGGGATCGGGCAGGGAACCTTATATAGAAGATACACAAGCGTAGGAGACATTTGCCTCAATCTGATCGAGGAGAAACTGGCTGCCGTGATGCAGGATATTCGCAGCGGGATCAGTCTGGACATGCGACCTGTCAGAGATAAGATAGAAGAAGTTGTCCATAAATGGGCGATGTTCGTCGAGGATATGATGAACTGGATTGGTGCGTTGGAGGATAACTGCAAGATGCAGAAGATGGGTTTTGAATTTTCCCAGTCTCCTCCTTATGTATTTATCTATGGAACTCTTAGTGAACTCTTGAAAGAAGCGGCTGAGAACAATGAGACTAAGCCCGGTGATGCCTGTTTCGTCATCAATGCGTTTTTATTCTTGTTCGCTCCGGATTCCTATATTTATCTGCGGCGTAATCATGGCTATACGCCTGAAGCCATAGCGTCCAAAGCGTTTGCGCTTTATTTCAAGCCTTTATTTGCCGACTCCCAGAACCAGATTGGTTCATAAGGGAGTTACAACCCTATAGCGACCCTATACAAAAAGAAACCGCCTTGGCGGTTTCTTTTTTGTTATCCTATATGCCCCGGATCCCACTTTAATCCGATGATGTCGAAGCAGGCTGTACCGTGGACATACCTGTGAATGGGATACCCTGCTTGTAAATAATCCATCTTACTTTCGCGCCCGGTTCGCTGCTTGGCGGACCAGCAGGTAATAACAGCTGATTGCCAAGAGATCTGCAGCTGTGATCACCACACCCATCGGCGCAGCCGTATGGCTTCCACCCATCCCAACCAGCGGTGCGCATACGGCTCCCAATATGTAAGGTAGTAGTCCAAGAAGAGCAGAGGCACTTCCTGCCGAATGGGCCTGTTCCTTCATGGCCAGCGGGAAGCTGGTCGTTCCTACAATGCCTACAGAAGCCACGACGAAGAAGAGCGGCACAAGGACCGTGACCAGCCGCGGGATGAAGATGATGCTCAGCAGCAAGGCAACAGCTCCCCAGGCTGCAATGGCAAGACCCGCTGTAAGCAGCTTCTCTTCACTATACCGGCCTGCCAATCGTCCGGTGACTTGACTCGCAGCAATAATACCGATGCCGTTGATTGCGAAGATCAGACTATACATCTGCGGAGATACGCCGAAGATCTCCTGCATGACGAACGGCGATCCGGATATATACCCGAACATAGCAGCGGTCACAAGACCCCCGGCGAAGGTATAACCCATGAATACACGGTCCTTCAGCAGCCTGACGAAGGTGGAGAAGGTCTGCCGAATCCCTCCTTCAGCTCTTCTCTGCTTGGGAAGGGTCTCGGGCAGGCTGAAGAAGACGGCCGCCAGCATAACCAGGGCAATTAGCGCCAGAACAACAAACACACCTCTCCAGGGAAATATCCGTAGGAGCTGTCCGCCGATTATGGGTGCCAGTATCGGCGCAGCCCCGTTAATCAGCATTAATAAGGAGAAGAACTTGGTCAGTTCTGTTCCGGAGTATAAGTCTCTGACAATGGCCCTGGACAGAACTATCCCTGCGGCGCCGGATACCCCCTGGATGAATCTGAGCGCGATTAATACCCCAATGGAAGGAGAGAATACGCATAACAGCGAGCACAACGCATATACCGCCAGAGAGATCATAAGAGGAGACCGTCGTCCTTTTACATCGCTTAGAGGTCCGACCACCAGCTGGCCGAGAGCAAGTCCCAGCAGAAATGTGGTTAAAGTAAGCTGTGTAAGGGAAGCTGTAGTATGCAGGTCTGCCGTGAGCTTAGGCAGCGAGGGCAGGTACATATCGATCGATAAGGGTCCGAAAGCGGATAAAGAGCCTAATATAACGGCCATCCCTAACCGCCGTGTGCGGGTTAATGTCAGTGTGGGTAGGTTGTCTTGTTCGATTCTGTTCATTTCTTCCCATCACTTCCTTTCTTATTCGAAATAAATTGCATCCTGTGAGCTCATTGAACAGACCTGATTATTATACATTAGCTGTTAAATGTAAAGGATAAATAGAAGCCTGCCGCCGAAGTGAACCAGCTTCCAATTTGCTTAAAGGTTGTTCTAATTGGCTGACCTTGTTTAAAAGAATACAAATAGGATTTTTACATAGAAAAAAGGAGGTCTTGCGGCATGAACCCCAAGTGGTGGAAAGAAAGCGTAGTTTATCAGATCTACCCAATCAGCTTTAAAGACTCGAACGGAGACGGAATAGGAGATTTAAGAGGAATCACCTCCAAGCTTGATTATCTGAAGGATCTGGGTGTCGATATGATCTGGCTGTGCCCCATCTACAAGTCTCCGAACCATGATAATGGGTACGATATTAGTGATTATTGTGACATTCAGCAGCAGTTCGGGACACTGGAGGATTTCGACCGGCTTCTTCGTGAGGTCCATGCCCGCGGCATGAAGCTGATGATGGATTTAGTGCTTAATCATACTTCCGATGAGCATCCGTGGTTCGTTGAGTCCAGAGCCTCGGAAGACAACCCCAAGCGTGACTACTATATTTGGCGCAAAGGCAAGAATGGCGGCCCTCCAAATAACTGGGAGTCCTACTTTAGCGGCTCTGTATGGGAGCATGATTCTGCTACCGACAGCTATTACCTCCATCTTTATGCCAAGCAGCAGCCCGATCTGAACTGGGACAACCCCGCGGTGGTGGACGAGCTTCATAATATGATTCAGTGGTGGCTTAAGAAAGGGGTAGACGGATTCCGGTTCGACGCCATTGCCCATATTGTCAAAGCCCAGGGACTGCCTGACGCAGAGAATCCTAATCATCTTCCGACCGTGCGTGCCTATCAGCTGTTCTCAAATCTGGATAAAGTTCATACCCTGCTTCAGAATCTTCATGATAAGGTCCTTTACTTCTACGATATTATGACTGTCGGTGAGACCTCAGGGCTCGGGCCCCATCAAGCGCTTGATTATGTAGGGGATACCCGCCGCGAGCTGAATATGGTGTTCCAATTTGAGCATATGTATCTGGATGCCGCTTCACCGGGGAGCGGAAAGTGGGATATCAAGCCCTGGAACCTCATTGAGCTCAAAAAAGTAATGAGCGAGTGGCAGGTGGTGCTTCATAATCAAGGATGGAATGCGAACTACCTTGGGAATCATGATCAGCCGCGCCCGGTATCCCGGTTCGGAAATGATCTGAATTTTCGCGTGCCTTCAGCCAAAATGCTGGCTACGTTCCTCCTCACTCTGGAGGGGACGCCTTACATTTTTCAAGGGGAAGAGATTGGAATGACGAATCCTTCATTCGATTCCATTGAGGATTACAGAGATGTGGAGACGCTGAACTTTTATCATGAGATGAGAGAGAGAGGAGTCCCGGATGATGAGGTTATGAAGGCTATTCGGAAGAAAAGCCGGGACAATGCAAGGACCCCTATGCAGTGGGATAATACCGAGCATGCCGGATTCACCTCCAAAGGGCAGCCCTGGATCAATGTGAACTCCAACTATATGGAGATTAATGTTGCTGCAGCTCAGAAGGACCCCGACTCCATCTACAATTACTACAAGACTCTAATCTCCTTAAGGAAGCAGCACAAGGTTCTGGTGTACGGGGAATATAAGCTCCTGCTCCCGCTGGATACCGAGATTTATGCCTATACGCGCACTTTAGAGGAGGACAAGCTCCTGGTTATCCTTAATTTCTTCGACCAGCAGCCGTTATTTGAATGGCCAGCCGATCTGAATCCGGACGGGGCTAAGCTGTTGATCTCGAATTACAAGCCTGCTGCGGAAGAGGATATTCAGAAGCTTCAGCTGAGGCCTTATGAAGCGAGAGTCTACTTATTAAGTTAATCAAGGTATAATAACATTAGAGTACGATAAGAAATAGGAGATCGAGGTGCGTAGGATGAAGAGAATACTCGACTGCAGAGCTTCTGATTTCAGACAGATGGACCGTGAGGAATTGAAGCAATCCATTCTTGCTGCCGAAGGAAGAACAATTATTTCGGAAAATGTGGTCACGAAGTCCCTTCTGCCTGAGGTTTCCAATGCGGAACTGTCCAAAGCATTCGGTGCGGATATGATCCTCTTGAATCTTTTGGATGTATTTAAGCCCTCCGTCTGCGGAGTTGTTGAGGGTAGTAGCTTCCAGCCGGACGCGGGGTCCGAGGTGGGTTCAAATAGAGAAGTAATCCGCAGGCTCAAAGCGCTGACCGGACTTCCGGTTGGGGTGAATCTCGAGCCAGTTGATGAAGAGGCGGATGCCGTGGAAGGGCTGCATACACTGCCTGAAGGAAGAAGAGCCACGGCTGCCTCGCTTGCCGAAGCGAAGGCACTCGGCTTCGATTTCATCTGCTTAACGGGCAATCCGAAGACCGGAGTAACGAATGAACAGATCCTGCAGACCATTCATCTTGCCAAGGAACACTTTGGCGGTCTCATCCTGGCAGGCAAAATGCACGGAGCCGGCACCAGAGGCAAAGTGACGGATATCGATGCATCTGTCCGGTTCGCCGAGGCGGGTGCCGATGTGATTCTTTTACCTGCTCCGGGGACGGTTCCGGGTCTAAGAGAAAGAGAACTGGCGGCGATCATTACAGCGGTTAAGGAGAAGGGCGCCCTCGCAATGGCTGCCATCGGCACCAGTCAGGAAGGGGCGGATGTCTCCACTATTCGTGAGATTGCCCTGAGTGCCAAGAGAGCGGGCGCGGATGTCTTCCATATTGGGGACGCCGGATTTGGAGGAATTGCGGTTCCCGAGAATATCCAGGCATTATCCATAGCGATCCGTGGCCGCAGGCATACTTATATTCGTATGGCCGCTTCCCCACTGCGATAGGAGGAATTATCTATGATCATTGGAGTAATCTCGGACACGCATATGCCAAGATCCGCCAAGCGGCTTCCTGCTGCCGTGATCGAAGCGTTCGGCGGAGTAGATCTCATTCTTCATCTTGGAGACTGGGTCACCTTGGATGTCTATGAGCAGCTTGCAGCGCTTGCTCCTGTTGAAGGTATAGCCGGGAATAACGATCCTGGTGAGATTATTGACCGGTTCGGGCACAGGAAGATCCTGACGCTTGGGACTTACCGGATCGGCCTTGTGCATGGCCATACGCCATTTGCCGGGCGAAGTACGGAAGAGAAGGCACAGCTGTCCTTCCGGGAAGACGAAGTGGACGCGATCTTGTTCGGACACTCGCATCAGCCTTTGCTGAAGCAGGAGAATGGCGTTCTTCTGTTCAATCCCGGCTCAGCCACCGACAAACGCAGGGAGTCCCGCTATTCGATTGGCCTGCTTGAGCTTAATGAGGATGGAATTGAAGCGAGACATATTTTTTATGATTCAAAAGAATAGCAGCGAACACAAAAAGCCTGATTTCTCAGGCTTTTTGTGTTATTCCGCATCGGTAACGGTGGTGCGGTTCCTGCCGTTCAATTTGGATTGGTACAGGGCTTGATCGGCTTTCATAATAATTTCTTGTGTCTCTGTTCCGTGAACCGGGAAGGAGGCGATTCCGAGTGAGATCGTGATGGGTTCTCCTGTGGGACTCTTCGTAACTGAAAGGATCTTTCTTATTCGCTCAGCGATTTGCAGGGCATAATTCGTATCCTCATGCTTCGTCAGAATTACGAATTCTTCTCCGCCATATCTGAAGGTCAGGCTGCGATCCCCCGCCAGATCCTCCATCATGCCCGCTAGGAATTTCAGAACTTCATCCCCGGTTAGATGACCGTAGGTATCATTCACTTTCTTGAAATGGTCAATGTCCAACAAGATCATCGAGAATGGCTTATGTCTTGAGGTTAGCTTGTCCATGACAGCGTCAAAGGATCTTCGGTTCCCAAGTCCAGTCAACCCGTCCATCTTCACCTCATCGCGAAGCTGACTGATATCCTGGTCGATATTCTCAAAAGCAATCTTGACGCTCTGATAGAGCAGGCGGACTTCGTAGTAATTGGACCGGACATCAGGCAGAATTTTTCCTTTCCCCAGATTCAGTGTAGCTTCATCTGAGAACTTGGCCAGAGTATGAAGCGGTCTGGCAATCTGGTTCGCAACCCACCAACCCATCAGAAGAATTAGGATGAGAAAGGGCAGAGATTGAAGAAACATCTTGTTGATCAAACGTTGAGACGGACCTTCAATGACTGAGGTGGGCGTCTGCGCAATGATTCCCCAGGAGCTAATAGGGTCAAAGGCGTACCCTGCGAAAAACTCATGGTGCTGCGTGTTGGTTACTCTCTGAGACCCATTGGCTCCGGCAATTACCTGGTGGACAACGGCATTCCCGCTGACGGATTCTCCAATCCGCTTCTTATCCGGATGAAAGATGAGATGACCGGTCTTCTCCACGACGAAGACGTACGATCCGTTCCCGAAGAAATGCTCCTCAAGAAGAGAGTTTAATACATTCTTCTCCTCCAGATAGATCGTTCCGCCAACAAATCCTTTGTACTCGCCTTTTTTATCGAAAATAGGTGAAGAAATCAGGATAATATATCTTCCCGATTTGCCTCGATAGGGGTCAGAGATAAACGGAGTCCTGGATGTAATTGCAATCTTGCTGGCTTCCGAGGTTAACTTGTCTCCTGGATGAACGCCCGTTGTGTTGGAGCTCATGAACTGGATAACCCGGTTCTCGTTAGCGATGAAGATGGAATTGAAATACTGCCTGTTCTCCTGAAAAAGATCATCAAGCAGAACAGTGTTCATGTGGGTGCCTCGCCTAACAATCGCGGAGATCGATATAATGTTCTGTTTCATGGTAGTCAACAGGTCACCGGTGTTGGAAGCCAGCTTCTTGGCATATTGGTTATTGCTCTGCAGATAGCTGGAAATCAAGGCATCCCGGTTGGTCTGTATGGCTGAGATCATCCCAATCAGCATGGTTAGAAGAACAGCCACGATGACTAGAAAGCTAATGCTGAATCGGAGAGTGAAGCCTTTTTTGTTCATAAATTTCAATGTAATATCCCGCCTGTTAATTGATAATGAGAATAAGGAATGTGACTCCATACATATTTCGATGAAATTTGTCACATGTTGACATAATGTTCTTATTATACATCATCTTCTGAAGAAGGGATAATAGCATCCCGGGATGACCGGTTTATTTTATGGATAAAGTGTAGTTATAGAGTGAGGATACTGGCTAAGCATGGGTTTGAAAATAGCAGTGCTGTTTAAATATATGTTTGTATCTTAATGGAGCGACAAAGCTATAGATTAGAGACAGGAGGAGAAATTATAGTGACCTATGATTGCATCATCGTTGGGGGAGGAATAGCTGGCCTTCAGGCAGCTATTCAGCTGGGGCGATATATGACCCATCAGATTCTGGTTATTGATTCCGGTCATGGAAGATCTACTTTCTGCCGGAGTTATCATAACATCCTTGGTTGGCCTGAAGGGATCTCCGGTGTGGAGCTCCGGAAGAGAGGGAAAGCCCAGGCAACCTTGACCGGAGTCCAATTTGTCCAGGACAAAGTGATTCATGCAGCTAGACAAGATCAGATATTTCAGCTTACCGGAGAACAGGGTGAACGCTATGAAGCCAAGACTGTGCTCCTTGCTACGGGGTTAATGGACCGCTTCCCGGATATTCCAGGCCTCCTGCCAACGATGGGAAGGTCGGTGTATGTATGCCCGGATTGCGACGGATTTGAAATTCATGATCGAGTGACGGTGGTGATGGGCTCCGGCAATCCCGGTGCCAATATGGCACTGCTGCTGGCAGAGCGGGCGTCTGAGATGATATATATCAACCATGAGAAACGGGCTGTTGACGAGCAGCTTGTAGGGAAGATGAAGAATCAAGGGATCCGGTATATTGAAGCAAGCATCAGCCGGGTATTGGAAGAACAGGACGCGATGATCCATGGGATCATCCTCGAAGACGGAACTGTCATTCCGGCGGAGAGAGGTTTTATTGCCTTTGGCGGCAATCACGTGCATTCTGAGCTCGCAGAGGAGCTTGGGGCCAAGCTGTACCATAACAAGCACGTCGAGGCAGATCCGCGGTCCAGAATGACAAATGTGGAGAATTTATGGGTTGCCGGTGACTTGGGCGTGCATGCTGAGCAGGTGACGGTTGCCATGGGGGATGGAGCTATGGCTGCAATTTCAATCAATAAAGTGCTCATGAAGCTCAAGAAAACCCAGGAGATTCATTCATAGAAGCATTAATAACTGAATACCGGATTGGTAAAAATTGAAACATTTCCCTGCGCTGATACGTTACTTTTACAGGTAATTGAAGCAAGGGGGAATGAAGGTGAAGAAGCTCATACTTATAATCAGTGCTGTGCTTGCCATTGCAGGGTGCTCAGACCGTGATGCAAAGCAGGAAGACAATCAAGGATCTACAGTTCAGCCGGTGACGCCGGCTGTCCCTAATCCACAAGATACCCGGCAGGGAAAGCCAGCTGAACAGAAACAGCTGCTTGACCCTGCAGCACTATCCGACCATTATAGCTTTGCTGATCGTTCAGGCAAGTATCTCATTGCTTTCTCTGGCAGCAAGGATACGAAGCTGAGCAAAGCCATTGGGGAAGGCGGCCGCATTCTGGATGTGAAATTTATCAGAAACCAGGCCCGGAGTGATCAGGATGATGGCAGACAGTGGGCCAACAATTTTGATCATTTGGAGGGGATGATCTATGAGGTTATTGGGGACCCGGCTTCTCCTGACGAAACGTATTATCTTCTCGATGATCGCAGGGTGAATGTCAAAGCATTCATTCCTGTTACCCGTCATATTCGTGCTAATGTAGAGGATTCGGTTAAGAAGGCTATTCAGAATAAAAAGTCCCTGCAAATCAAGAAAATCTGGGAGATCGGACAGATTGGACCGGATAACCGGATCTATCTGGCCCAGTTCAAGAAGAAGGGCAAGAAGGTGACCGCTTCGATTATATTCCAGCAGGGGTCACAGCTGGCGGCCAAAGATTACGTGGCCGATTATGATCCTGGTTCCACTTGGCGGGTTGACGACGGTGGTGAAGTCACACCGGAGATGTTCTCCTTCTTATTTGCAGCTCACACAAGCAACGGATTCCTCGTGGGTATGGAATGGGCAGGTGCGGAAGGCAGAAATGCATTTATTCTGAGCCAGACGGATAAGGCTGTGATCGAGCTGGAGGCTAAAGGCGCACGTTACATGTCTCCATAGCATGGAGAAGGGATTAAGGTCTTGATATGAGTTCATATCAAGGCTTTTTTTGCAATTGTATAAGTTGAACTTAAGAATTGCTTCTAGACAAGAGTGTGGAAATCAATAGTGCAAGTTAAATGAATAGAATAATTGGGAAATGGCAAATACTCTGAAACGGATCGAAAAGGTATTAATGGACGAATTATTCAATACAAATAATATATGGAAGGGCGCTTTCCGCGGGATTATAGGGACTCATTCCTGTTTAAATATATGATGAATAGGAGCTTATGATTATCCAGATAAGTAGGTTCCAACAAGGTTAATCTGTTCTAAAGTTTAGAAGGCGGATTAATCTTTTTTTATATTAGACCAGAGAGCTTGTACATGACCTCTCAAAGATTGTTCTTATGTGAAGGAGGAATATCGTGATGAAGAAAAAAGAAGTGGTTGCGATGCTGCTTGCCGGCGGGCAAGGAAAAAGACTTAAAGGCCTCACCAAGAACCTGGCTAAACCTGCTGTATATTTCGGGGGTACATACCGGATCATTGATTTTCCTCTTAGCAACTGCTCGAATTCGGGGATCGACACTGTAGGCGTTCTGACTCAATATGAACCTCTTGTACTGCATTCATATATTGGCGTAGGCAGTGACTGGGATATGGAGCGTAAAGATGGAGGCGTCTTCGTGCTTCCTCCTCACGAAAGAGAGGATGGCAGCAGCTGGTACCGCGGGACAGCCGATGCCATTTACCGAAACATGAAGTTTATTGAACAGTATGATCCAGAACATATTCTGATTCTTTCCGGGGATCACATTTATAAAATGGACTATGATGCCATGCTGGAATACCACAAGGAAAAGAACGCAGATTGCACAATTTCCGTCATTAACGTCACGCTCGAGGAAGCCAGCCGTTTCGGTATTCTGAATACGAACGAAGATCTCAGTATTTATGAGTTTGAAGAGAAGCCGGAGCATCCGAAGAGCACGCTTGCTTCCATGGGAATATACTTATTCAAATGGGATGTGCTCAAGCGGCATTTAATTGAGGATGAACGTAATCCGGATTCATCCTTTGACTTCGGGAAGGACATTATCCCTTTGATGCTGAGCAATCAAAAAGTATTGTACGCTTATCCTTTTGAAGGGTATTGGAGAGATGTAGGTACTGTACAAAGCTTGTGGCAGAGCAATATGGATCTATTGTCTGATAATCCCCCACTTGATTTGAATGACCCGTCTTGGCGGATATATACCCGCAGTCCGAATCAGCCTGCACAATATATTGCTCCGGATGCAACCGTAATCAACAGTGTGATTAATGAAGGCTGTATCGTTCACGGCTCCATCGATCATTCGGTGCTCTTCTATGGCATTGAGGTCGGTGAAGGAAGTGTGATCACGGATTCTGTAATCATGCCCAAGGTAAAGATAGGCAAAAATGTCCGAATCCATAAAGCGATTGTCAGCGAGAATCTTGTCATTGAGGACAACACCGTTCTCGGCGTTAATCGTTCAGATGAGGACGAAATTCTACTAATTACTGATGAGGAGCTCTCTTCACGGAAAGAACAGGGAGTTTCGGTATCGACCAATAACTGAGATAAA
Source organism: Paenibacillus sp. Paensp111 (assembly GCF_059492195.1). Lineage (NCBI taxonomy): Bacteria > Bacillati > Bacillota > Bacilli > Caryophanales > Paenibacillaceae > Paenibacillus > Paenibacillus sp. Paensp111. The sequence continues at coordinate 2,688,630 of NZ_CP168527.1, read as the reverse complement.
GGCGGTGTTCCCATGTCAGAACTAATGGGTGTTATTAATCTGGATCATGAACTGGACCTTCTGAACGAACTAACCTACTTCCGCTGCGGGGCTGCTGTTCCTTTTGCTGGGAGATACCGGTTGATTGACTTTGTCCTATCCAATATGGCCAACGCCGAAATGAAAGATATAGCGGTATTCGTCCGGCGCAAATATCGTTCTCTTATGGATCATCTTGGTGAGGGAAGACCTTGGGATCTTGATCGAAAGCGCGGGGGGCTCTTCGTCCTCCCCCCTGACTGGAATGATACCTCCGATACTTCCCACGGGGATTTGCAGCATATCCGCAATAATCTGGATTTCTTCAATCGTGGCAAAGCCAAATATATCCTGCATTCCGGCAGCCAGCATTTATGCAAGGTGGATTTCTGTGAAGCCTTCAATTATCACAAGGAGACCGGGGCTGATGTGACCCTGATCTACACCAAGGTAGATCAGCTTGAGCCTGAGCACGATCCCTGCCTGCGGCTGGAGATAGGTGAGGATGGCTTTGTAAGCAATATCCACCATGAGAAGGATCATCCGAACGTCTATATGGAGATGTTCATTATGGAGAAAAAGTTCTTTCTCGAGCAGGTACGACACTGCATCGCGCATGGCGACAGCTATTTTTTCAGGGATGCCATTCAAAAGAATCATCACAACCTGAAGATCGCCGCTTATGAATATAAGGGATATCATGCCGTTATTAACTCGGTGGAGAGCTATTATAAGAATAGTCTTGAGCTGCTTTGTCCAAAAAATTACACCAGCCTATTCAAAGAACGGCCTGTAAATACGAAAATAAAATATGAGGCACCTACAAAATATCTCGATAGCGCATCAGTTAATAATTCGCTGGTTGCTAATGGCTGCATCATTGGCGGGAGTGTGGAGAACAGCATTCTGTTCCGCGGAGTAAAGGTTCAGAAGGGCGCCAAAATTACCAACTCTATCATTATGCAGAAATGTGTGATCGGTGAGAATGCCGTTATTGAGAATGTGATACTGGATAAGGATGTGAATCTTCCCCCTGATCGTATGCTTGTCGGGGATGTGAAGAGGCCATTTGTCATAGCGAAGAGCAGTACACTTTAAACTACGATTAGAGTGCCCGACAGGAGGATTTATTTTGTTTACCGATAAGGAAAGCTTCAAGAAAGTCTTCAGTGATAGTCTGGTAGGGGAACTTGGGACGCCGCTCGAGGAAGCCACGAGCGCGGATGTATATAAAGTACTTAGTGGACTGATCCGGGAGTATGCAGGCCGGGATTGGGCAGCAACCAATCGGGAATATAAGCAGCGCGGGGAGAAGCAGGTGTATTATTTCTCCATGGAATTCCTGATTGGTCGTCTGCTCGGCAATAATCTGCTGAATCTTGGTATTCTGGATATCGTACGCGCTGGACTTCAGGACCTGGGATGGAATCTTGAGGACATCGAAGAACAGGAATCCGATGCCGGACTTGGAAATGGAGGCCTTGGCCGCCTGGCCGCCTGCTTTATGGATTCGCTCGCTTCGCTTCAATATGCTGGTCATGGCTGCGGAATCCGCTATAAATATGGTCTTTTTGAACAAAAGATCATTGATGGCGATCAGGTAGAACTGCCGGACTACTGGCTGCAGAAGGGGAATGAGTGGGAAGTAAGACGGGCAGACAAGAAGGTGGAGGTTCGTTTCTGGGGGAAGGTCGAGGCACGTGAAGAGAATGGACGTTGGATTTTTGAGACGAAGGATTATGAATCTGTCTTGGCTGTTCCCTATGATGTACCCGTGATTGGTTATGGACACCACCATGTCAACACGCTTCGGCTCTGGAGTGCGGAATCCGCCATGCTGAGCAGCAGCAAAGGAATGGCATCCAGGCATTATGACTATTATAATTTCCTGAATTATAATCGCTCGGTGGAGTCCATCTCGGAGTTCTTGTACCCGGATGACTCCCAGTATGAAGGAAAGCTGCTCCGATTGAAGCAGCAGTATTTCCTCTGCTCGGCAGGTCTGCAAAGCATCCTGAGAACCTTTGAGAAGCTGGGGCTGTCCTATGACCACTTGCCTGACAAGGTATCTTTGCATATCAATGATACGCACCCGACCCTGATCATCCCCGAACTCATGCGTATACTTGTGGATGTCAAAGGCTACAGCTGGGAACAGGCCTGGGATATTACAGTCCGGACCGTCTCTTACACGAACCATACGATCCTTAGTGAGGCTCTTGAAAAATGGCCGACGGGAATGGTTAGAGATCTGATTCCACGGGTCTATATGATCATTGAAGAGATCAACAGACGCTTCTGCAGCATGCTGCATGAGCAGAATCCGGATGATCAGGAGAGAATTGATCGTCTGGCTATTATCGGCTCGGATCAGGTCAGAATGGCTCATCTTGCCATCGCGGGAAGCCACAGCGTGAACGGGGTTGCTGCGCTTCATACGGATATCCTTAAGAAAAAGGAAATGCGGCCGTTCTATGAATTGTATCCGGATCGCTTCAACAACAAGACGAACGGGATTACGCATAGACGATGGTTGATGCATGCCAATCCAGAACTTGCTGAACTGATCAAGGAGTCCATCGGAAGCGACTGGATCACAGAGCCCCGCAAGCTGATTGATCTACTTAATTTTAGCGGGGATGCCGGGTTCCAAGAGCGTATTCACAACATTAAACAGCACAACAAGCTGAAGCTTGCTGCATACATTCAAGAGAAGAATGGAGTCAGTGTAGATCCGAACTCGATCTTTGACGTTCAGGTCAAACGTCTGCACGGATATAAGCGCCAGCTTCTGAATGTTCTTCATATTATGCACTTATACAATCAAATTAAAGCCAACCCTTCGCTTGACAGGGTGCCGCGTACTTTTATTTTTGGTGCTAAAGCAGCTCCGAGCTATTATTTGGCCAAACGGATTATTAAGCTAATTAATGTGGTGGCTGATACCGTTAATCATGATCCGGATGTGAGCGGGAAGTTGAAAGTTGTATTCCTGGAGAACTATTCCGTATCGCTGGCCGAGAAGATTATTCCAGCAGCCAATATCAGTGAACAGATCTCAACCGCAAGCAAAGAAGCCTCCGGAACCGGAAATATGAAGTTTATGATGAACGGCGCTTTGACGATCGGGACACTGGATGGCGCCAATGTCGAGATGCATGAGATGCTGGGCGATGAGAATATGTTCATCTTCGGTCTGAGGTCCGATCAGGTGTTTGATTACTATCAATATGGCGGATACGATGCAAGAGGAATCTATACAAGTGATCCGCGTATCCATCAGGTTCTGGATCAGCTCATTCAGGAGGGACCATTCTGCACGTCGGCAAGAGAATTTGAGACGATCTATGATTCGATTCTTAATCACAATGATGAGTATTTCGTGCTCAAAGATTTTGCATCCTATTTGGATACCCAGTTGGAGATTGAAGCGTCGTACCGGAATCAGAAAGATTGGCTGAAGAAATCCATTGTTAATATTGCGCATTCAGGCAAATTTGCCAGTGATTGCACGATTGAGCAGTACGCGAACGAGATTTGGAGAATCAATCCGGTTCGTCAAATGTCCATGAACTAAATTAGGGAAGAAGAAAAGAGGGTCAGCCTGAGGCTGCCCTCTTTTTAATTTGAATGGAATTGCTCCAAGATGGTATATAATGGGTGTAAGTATTTTGCGGAAAGGAAAGATGGGAATGAGTTACACCAACACTTTTATCATAGTGTCAGCCGACTGTCCTGTAACAACCAGCAAGGTACCTGTGTCCTCAAGGGCCAAGAAGCCTGCATATGAAATTGAATTTGATCTGCTGTCGAGCAACCCTTATCGTTATAACGAACAAGAATTAATCTATGAGGTTCATATCCGGCACAAAGATTTGGATACCTCCTATGTTTCAAGTCATGCTGAAGAGATCTGGCAAGATCTATTTAAGAAGCCGCACCCTTGCTTACGGGCCTCTCAGCTTCCCAAGAAATTTGGGTGGGGTATTCATTACAACGAAGAGGGCCGAATTGCCCTATATGGTATGGAAACAGACGAGTACAGCGAATTCACAGCAACAGGGGAAGGGAAGCCTGCAATTGTTCCTGCAATGCGGTCTCGCCGGACAACCTAATTAACTCTACTCTTTAACATTCCCGGTACCCAGGTATAATGTAGTTAGTGACTTACTAAATACATCACCGGAGGTACCTAGAGAACATGATCCCGTATACTATAACCGATGCCAATCTTGATGATCTTGAACATATTGTAGAAATATATAATAGCACTATTGCAGGAAGACAGGTCACCGCAGATTTAGAACCAGTCTCTCTTGAGAGCCGAATCCCTTGGTTCCATGAACACACTCCGGAACGCAGACCCCTGTGGGTGCTGCGGGTTGGTGACGAAATCGCTGCCTGGCTGAGCTTTCAATCGTTCTATGGAAGACCCGCCTATAACGGTACTGCCGAGATCAGTATTTACATCGCTGAGTCCTACCGTGGTCAAGGCTTTGGCAAAATTCTGGTTGAGAAAGCAATCCAAGAATGCCCCCGGCTGTCTCTCACCCGTCTGGTCGGTTTTGTCTTTGCCCATAACGAACCAAGCTTGTCCCTTCTTAAGAAATTCGGTTTTGTTCAGTGGGGATACCTTCCTGAAGTTGCCGTGCTGGATGGTATAGTCAGAGACCTGGTTATTGTTGGAAAGGTTGTTGACCCCGCAGTACCGCCTGCCCAAGGCGAGACTGCCATTAGTCCGCTTTCTCTTGAGTTGGTTAGCGGCTCGGATCTCCGCCTTCATAATTTGGTCGAAGAACTGGATTGTGAGCTGCGGCTCAGGTATCCGGGCGAGCCCATCTTCGGGATTGATTTCAACGATCCTGCTGTGGAATCCATAACTTTTGTGATTGCACTATGGAATGGTGAGCCTGTAGGATGCGGGGCGACTAGACCTCTTGAGCCGGGAGTAACAGAGCTTAAGCGATTCTATGTGAAGGATGAGTATAGAGGACGCGGGATCGCTTCAGCTATGCTTGAGAAGCTTGAGCAACAGGCTCGAGAAGACGGGTACCAGATCGTCCGTTTGCAGACGGGAATCAATCAGCCAGAGGCCATTGCTCTTTATGAGAAGTATGGATATGAACGTATCCACACGTACGGTGAATATACGCAGACAGAGGTTAGTGTATGTTATGAGAAGCCTTTAGTAGGAATACACAAGTAGAAGTCAGAGAAGTCAGAGCAGCCGATCGATTCAGGACGGCTGCTCTTATTTGGCTTAACAATGATAGCCGCAGTGCACGACTCTTCTCTTTACGACAACATGATGAACTGGGACGGGGACGTGGTGAATGCGCTCAACGACTTCAATTTCGTGGACAACTGGGACAAGTTCCGGTTTGTAAACATCTTCATAAATCACTTTTTTGTCTGTATAGATGGGACGCGGACCTGAGCAATTTGACGGTTGCAACGCCACAATCATCAACTCCTCTCTTGGGATAATACACATCATATTACACATACGACTATACGGTATGGACGTTTGGAAGGGGTTACCCGGAGAAAATATTCCATTCAGACCATTTAAGTCTGCAACTATGATAACTCTTCCGCGTAAATAGTACAGAAAGTTAAATGGGAGGCGATTGTCTATGAGTGCACATGAAATTGATTATCGGATACTGGGCGAAGAGATGCAGTGTGTTGAAATTCAGCTGGATCCGTCAGAGAGTGTTGTGGCTGAAGCTGGCAGCTTTATGATGATGGATACGGATATTCGGATGGAGACGATTTTTGGTGATGGCGCGCGTGGAAATGGGATGATGGGCAAGTTAATGGGAGCCGGAAAGCGGCTGCTAACCGGGGAAAGCTTGTTTATGACCGTCTTCACTAATGAAGGCCGTTATCGCCAGAACGTTACTTTTGCTGCTCCTTACCCTGGTAAGATCATTCCGCTGGATCTTCAGATGCTGGGCGGTAAGGTCATCTGCCAGAAGGATGCGTTCCTCTGTTCTGCGAAAGGCAACTCGATCGGAATCGAATTCCAGCGCAAGCTGGGAGCGGGCTTCTTCGGCGGTGAGGGCTTTATTATGCAGAAGATCGAGGGAGATGGCTGGGCCTTTGTGCATTCCGGTGGTCTCGTAATTGAGCGTAATCTGAATCCCGGTGAAGTCCTTCGTCTGGATACAGGCTGCCTTGTAGCCATGACGGCGGGCGTGGACTATGATATTGAATTTGTAAAAGGAATCAAGAGTGCGCTGTTCGGCGGTGAAGGACTATTCTTCGCGACACTGCGCGGTCCGGGCAAGGTATGGGTTCAATCTCTTCCGTTCAGCCGCATGGCAGACCGGGTTATGTCCGCAGCACGAGTTGGAGGAAGCAAGGAAGAAGGAAGCATTCTCGGCGGACTTGGCAATTTGTTCGAAAGATAATTTTGCTTAAAAGGTGGAATCTGCGTATCCTTAGCCGGGCGTTCTTCGTTTAATATCGAAGACTGTGGAAAGGAAGGTTGCCATGAGTGATAACTTAATAGCGAAATCCCCTGTCTCTATGCGAGCAGCAGATCTCTCTGAGCTCCGCTCCACATTGCTCGGCTACTGCCTGACGCTGACTGGATCGAAGTGGGCGGCGGAGGATTTGGTGCAAGATATCTGTCTAAAGGCTTTACCTGTTATTCAAGGGGTCAAACCTCATGAGAATACGAAAGCATATCTGTTCAGAGCGGCAAAAAACCAATGGATTGATCAGGTGCGCCGGAACAAGGTGCTTGACCGTAAAATCGCTGAACTCCAGTTGGAATTAATGCTGGAAAGTTCCGCCCAGATAGATATAGATGAGGTGTCCACTGCTGTGAGACTTACGATTGAGCTTTTGTCACCTGTGCAGCGGTGTGTTTTTCTACTAAGGGACGTTCTGTCCTACACATCACGAGAGGTAGCGGATAAGCTGAATATGACGGAGGGAGCTGTGAAGTCCGCACTTTACAGGGCGAGGACGGCTCTTGTCTCGGTTGAACTGACCCAAGAAGAGCTGACCAGGCTAGACACTTTCTTCAGCGAATCGGAACAAGCTGCGGCGAAGCTTCAATTGTACCTGCTGGCTATACGCCACGAAGACGCAGGCCTTATAGTTCAAATGTTGAATAACGACCTCGCTGAGGCGGATATTCTCATTAATAAGCTGCGTAGTGATTCCGTTCAGCAGCAGGCTCCCCAAAAGCAGGCTTGGGCAACTGGCAGACGCTCAAATGGGCAGAATCAAATTTGGAGTCTGTCAGCATAATTTTGCTTGAATTGTATGCTGCTGAAGCTGCACAAAATAATGGTAAAAGGCTTATTTTTCGTCTTCAATTAGCCGATAAACTCCTTTATAATGGTAAATAAGTTTGCAGTGCAAACGGTTGCCAACCCTACCATGATTTTATTCCAAGGAGTGAGTCAGCTTGTCCGTACAGATCGACAGAAATGTTCACATAGAGTATGGAGATCCCGCCAGAACCGGTGGAATCTCCATTTTTGCACCTGAGTTTGATGATCACTTTTTTTATGATGGAGATGACCTGGGAGTCCGCTACAGTCAAGACAGCTCCGCTTTCCGTCTGTGGGCGCCTACGGCAAGTGAGGCGTTCGTAGTTCTTTACCGTACATGGGACGGGCGTTCGGATCGGTTATTACCGATGACCGAAGATGTTCAGGGCACCTGGACATTGAAGGTGGATGAGGATTTGAAGGGATATTTATACACCTATCTTGTCCGCATTGGAGATCAATGGAACGAAGCTGCCGACCCTTATGCAACTGCTGTTGCTGTTAATGGAGACCGGGCTGCCATTATCGATTTGACTGGAACGAATCCGGAGCGATGGACCGAAGATAAGCCTGAATTCAACAAGGTAACGGATGCGATTATTTACGAAGCACACATTCGGGATTTTTCCATCCATCCAGAGAGCGGGATTTCCCACAAAGGTAAGTATCTTGGCATGACCGAGACTGGAACCCGTGGACCGGAAGGAATCAAGACAGGGCTGGATCATATCCTTAGCCTCGGCGTAACTCATGTTCAGCTGCTGCCTATTTACGATTACTCCACTCAAAGTGTGGACGAGACCCGGCTGGATGTTCCCCAATACAATTGGGGGTATGATCCTAAGAATTATAATGTGCCTGAAGGCTCTTATTCGTCGGATCCCTATCAGCCTGAAGTCCGGATTCGCGAGCTGAAACAGTTAATTCAGACCCTGCACGATCAAGGTCTTCGCGTTATTATGGATGTGGTATACAACCATGTCTACGATGGATATGTTGTCAATTTCACCAAGCTCGTACCCGGTTATTATCTTCGTTATAACAGCCAGCAGGAATTCTCGAATGGATCCGGCTGTGGGAATGATGTCGCCTCCGAACGGAAGATGATGACCAAGTTCATTGTCGAGTCTGTTCTCCATTGGGTGAAGGAATACCATGTGGATGGTTTCCGTTTCGATCTAATGGGTCTGCTGGATGTGGACACCATGCAGGAGATTCGCCGGAAGCTGGATGAAATAGATCCTTCCCTACTCACGATTGGAGAAGGCTGGATTATGGAGACCGAGCTTCCTGCTTATAAGAGAGCGAATCAGTACCAAGCCGCTCAAATGCCTGGAATCGCATTCTTTAACGACGTTATTCGGGATGCTATTAGAGGACATGTCTTTGAAGCGAGAGAGAAGGGCTTTGTGAGCGGTGGTGAAGGGCTTGAGCATGCGATCAAGCAAGGGGTGACAGCCTGCATAGACTTTGATGACTGGATTAAAGGCTATGCCACCGAGCCATCACAGACGGTGACCTATGCAGAATGTCATGACAACCATACACTTTGGGACAAAATTCTGGTATCTGTGGATGGGGAAGAGAACGAGGTTCGCCGTCACATGCACCGTCTTGGATCCTCAATTGTGTTAACCAGCCAAGGGATCTCTTTCATCCATGCAGGGCAAGAGTTCTGCCGTTCCAAGGTCGGTTTTGAGAACAGCTACAATCTTCCGGATGAAGTTAACAGGCTAGATTGGGAGCGGTGCGCGGAATATAAGGACGATGTTGAATTTATGAGAGGGCTGATCAAGCTCCGCAAAGAGCACCCTGCTTTTAGACTGGAATCTTCTGAATTAATCCGAAGACATCTTCGTTTTGAAGCAAGTCCAAGTAAGTCGGTGGCCTATACTCTTCGCAATCATGCAGGAGGAGATTCGGCAGAGCACTTATATGTCCTGTATAATGCTAGGCGGGATAGGGTGTCTCTGCAGCTTCCTGAACTCGGCGAGTGGACCATTTTACATGGCCAAGAACAGATTAGAAGCCTCGGTTCCAATAAGCTGGAAGTTGAAGGAATCGGAATGGTTGTCTTAGCTATATAGAGTCTGAATAAATAACGAAGGCCCCCTTCCATTAGGAATAGGGGGCTGTTTGTTGCCAAAAGATAAGTATGCTGCACAGGGTTATTGCAGCCGGGTTAGATCCATGGTTTCCCCTGGCTTTAGGGCTTGTCCGTCTAGGCCTGCTTGTTTGAGCCGGCTTACGAACTCTTCTCCATTTTGCTCAATAGGAGGGAAGGTATTATAGTGGACTGGAATGGTAACCTTGGCCTTAACCCACTGAGCTGCCAGCAGAGCTTCATCCGGACCCATCGTAAAATGATCTCCAATCGGAATCATCGCAACATCCACTTGATGTAGATCCCCGATCAGCTTCAAGTCACTGAATAAGGCAGTATCTCCGGCATGGTACAGTGTAATCTGATCCAGTTGTATAATTATGCCGGCAGCGACACCCAGGTACAGATTCACACCGTCCTTAGTGATAGATGAGCTGTGGAGTGCTGGAGTGAGCTTGATCGACCCGAAAGGCAGACGAAGTGTGCCGCCAAGGTTCAATCCTATCGTATTCAGGCCTAAGTTTTCAAAATAGCTGGCCAGCTCGACAATACCTATTATGGTGGCATTGTTTCTTCTGGCAATCAGCTCGGCGTCACCAATGTGATCTGAATGACCGTGTGTGAGAAGTACATAATTCACTTCAATGTCCTCGGCGCTGGCAGTGGCGAGTGGATTCCCTGTAAGGAAGGGATCAACAATGAATTTGTAGTCTCCCGTATCAACATATACGGTGGAATGTCCCAGGAAAGTCAGTTTCATTTGCCTCACCTCTTGATGTCAATTTGGTAATTAATTTACAAATTCATAGTAGCATACCGTTTGGTAGAGAATCAAAATGCGGGAGGAGACAACCATGGAATCGATCAAACTTAGCGTGCTGGACCTTGTCCCCCAGTATAAGGGTGTCCGTGCGGAAGCTGCTCTTCAGGAGGCAGTCCGTTTAGCGATGTATAGTGAAAATTGGGGTTATTCTCGATACTGGGTTGCCGAACATCATGATTTGGAAGGGCTGGCCTGTCCCGCTCCCGAAATATTGATGTCTCATATCGGTGCAAGAACACAGCGGATCCGCCTTGGCTCGGGGGCATTGCTTCTGCCGCATTACAGTCCGATGAAAGTTGCTGAGTCCTTTCATTTGTTATCATGCTTGTACCCGGGGAGAATTGATCTAGGGATTGGGCGTGCCCCTGGTGGCCCGGCTCATGCTTCCATGGCATTAAGCGGAAATTTTCTTCAGCACGTGGCGGACATGCCCGAATCTATGGATAGCTTGATTCAGTTCTTGAGCAATGAGTACCAGTATGAAGATCACCCTGTCCTGGCACGTCCAATTCCAATGAAGCCTCCAGAGATTTGGATGTTGGGAACGAATGAGAAGAGCGGGAGGTATGCCGCGGGTTTTGGAACGGGGTTTGTCTTTGGTCATTTTATGAGTGAGCAGAGCGGAGAAAGTGTCTTGAAAGCTTACCGGGAACAATTTAAGCCTGGTAAGCTTTCACAGAATGCTGAGACCATAGTTGCCGTCTCTGTTATATGTGCCGGATCGGACGCTGAGGCCCGATCATTACTTAACTCATCACCTTTACCTGTATCAAAGAACTGCCTTGTCGGAAGTCCGGGTAAAATACACGAGGAGCTTACCGAGATGCAGAGACTTTTGGGGAATCGTGAATTTCTTGTTCTCTGCCCGATATCTGACTATGATACACGGCTGG